>NZ_JADKRW010000009.1 GCF_015350995.1 Curtobacterium sp. VKM Ac-1393 | reverse complement strand
AGCAGAAGCCTTCGAGCAGCTACTCTCGGACCCGAAACACCCACCCGTTGCAACGACCCCTTGAAACCGCCGATCGGCTAGTGAGACGGCGCACTCAGTGGCGGATCGCATAGCGCCGTACCTGGACGTCTCTGTGCTGTTCAACCGCTTCGAGCACCGCGCCGTGGTGCTCGAGGGTCGCGACCGACCTTGCGTTGTTCTCAACGCAGAACGCCAGCACAGGGTTGATGCCCGACGATTGGGCGTGACGCAGGACCTCGCCAAGGGCCCAGGTAGCCACGCCGCGTCCGCGGGCGGAGGGACGAATCGCGTACCCAATGTGTCCGAAGCGGTGCACGCGCTCGTCGGCGGCGGAGCGCAGCGCGATCCCGCCGAGTACTTCCCCGTCCTCGACGATCCACCACAGTTCACCCGAATCCTGCTGAGTCCGTGCGATCCAAGTCCGGAAGCCCTCAAAGGTGTCCACCTCGTCGCCCGCGCCGATGCCGAAGCCGTCCTCGTGTAAGCCCGGACCCCACTCTCGGTGCGCCTCAGTCCATGCCCCGAACAACTCCGCGCTCGGTCTCACCAGCTCGATCACACTTCATTCTCGCAACCCGCCCGGCTGGAACCAGGACCACGCAGCGCCTCGTCGATGACGACAAGCCGAACCGGATAGCCGATCAGGAGTCCGCCACCGGCGTCCGTTAGCCGATTGGCTGATGAGACGGGCTGTCAGGATCGGGGAACTGCCGGATCCATCGTTCTTCGTGAGTCCGGTTCCTGGGGCGAGCTGCGGTCTGCCGATGCGCTCGAATCCGTGCTTCGCGTGGAAGCTCGTCTGCTCGGTTTTCATCGCGTTAGCGAAGGGCCAGCAGGCGCGAGCAGACCGATTTCCTGAGAGAGCGTTAATGTCATCTCGGCGCTAGCCCCTCTGACCTGGGGTTTTTGGACAACCCCCAGACGGGTGGCACTCGTTCGCTCTCAGCTCAGTCTTATGCTTCGCGAACGGACAGTAGCTCGTGCTGTTCGGTGATCTAGGGGGTCTTGTGCGCTCGTTGTTGCACACTCCGCGTACGAGGAAGCGCAGCTTCGCTGTTGCAACGCTCGGCGCGCTCGCACTGATTGGTTCCCTGCTGGTGACCACGCCAGCTCACGCACTGAACGACACTGGCACCGGCGGTGTGTTCGTTCCCTCGACCGGTCGGGTCCTCGACACGGCGAAGGGCACCGGCGGGTTCAGCACGCCGATGGAGGCGGGGAAGTACCGCACGATCAAGGTCGCCGGTCTCGCTGGACTGCCTGATGACGGCTCTGTTGGTGCGGTGTCGCTGAACGCAACAGTCGGATCATCGACCGGTGCCGGTACCCTTTTCGGACGCCCCGATGCGGACTCCGGCCGCACGACGATGCTGATCTACAACGGCGTCTCGGGGGAGTACACCTCCAACAGCGCCACGGTGGCAGTCGGTTCGGACGGCTCGATCCAGGTCATGACCGAGACCTCGGCACGGCTGATCCTGGACGTGCAGGGCTATTACACGGCGAACACGGACGGTACCGCTGCTGGCGGTTTCGTCCCGGTCGCGAAGCGCATCGTCGATACGCGCTCCGGCACGGGTGCTTCGAAGGCTGTGATTGCTCCGGGCAAGAGCATCGACGTACAGGTCACCGGAGCGAACGGGGTGCCGACCGGCGCGTCCGGCGCGGTCGTGAACCTGGTCGCGATCAACTCCACCGACGCTGACGGATACCTCACTCCGTACGCAACCGGCGCGACTAAGCCTGCCAACTCGCTGCACTACGCCCCGTCCGAGTCGACCTCGATCCAGGCGCAGGTGCCACTGTCAGCATCGGGACAGTTCACGATCGCGAACTCGTCGACAACGACGAACCTGATCGTAGACCTCCAGGGCTACTTCACCGCCGCAGGGCAGGGCGGTGCAGTCTTCACACCCTCCTACGGGCGTGCGTACGACTCGCGAGCGTCCGGGAACACGGCGCTGGCGGAAAACGAGACCCGATCGATTCAGATCGCTGGCACCGCCGGCGTTCCCGTCATGGGTTCCGGCATCTCGGCGGTCGTGTTGACGTTGATCGTCGCCCACGGCGGCAGCAACGGCTACGCGGATGCGTGGGCAGATGGTGCAACAAAGCCGAACACGACTGCCATCAACTTCCAAACAGACGAGATCCAGACCAACACCATCACCGTACCCATCGGCAAGAACGGGAAGATCTCCCTCCGTAACGCCGCGAAGGCAACGAACTACGTCGTCGACGTACAGGGCTGGTACGCAGACCCAGCGACGCCAACCATCAGCTGTGACCAGCCGTATTCTGATGGTGCGTGGGGTGTTGCCGCGTCTGCAAACCCAATCAACTGCAGTGCCAGCTTTCCAGCAGCGAGCGAAACGGGGCAAACGGCGTCCGTAAGCGTCGACGATGAACCAGTTGCAGACGACCCAACTCTGCTCTCGGAGACTACCCGAACCGCAATCAAGTTCACTGTCGACGCCGTCGGCGGAGAGCATGTGATCAATGCGGACGTTCTTGATTCCACCGGTGAGCCGGTTGCCAGCTCCTCGTACCGCTTTGTTGTAGGAGACTGGGCCAAGTCGTCGATGGTTGGCCTTCCCGATCCCTCTACAGCAGTCGCGTTGACACCGGTCCTTGCTGTTGCCACCGAGGGTGATGCTGCAAGCGTGCTTCCGGAGGATGCAGCGCGCGTTTACACGCTAAGCACGCAACCTGATCTTGGTAATCCAATTGTCGTGAGTGAGCCGCTGCGTGATTCCTTCACGGTCCCAGAGGGGCTGCTGGAGTCTGGCCAGACCTACTATTGGGCGGCGCAGATTACGGCCCCTACTAGTTACTCGGGTGCGACCGCGAGCGTCAACACCCCTATTTGGTCTTTCACCACTGATAAGGCGCTTCAGGAGCAGGATCCGACCGCAGGGGAGGATTCCGATGCCTCAACGGACCAGGGCGTTACGTACACGCCGTCTGGTGTTACGTCTGGAGCGATGGTTTCCCGCCAAGTCGTTTATGGACCATGTACGTTGAAGGTCCCTTACCCGCACACCCGTAAGTCGGGGAATTGGGGCACCGTGGGGGTCAAGCCGATTACAACCTGCTCGCCACGGGCCGTCTTGAATTACGACCACACCACCATGTACTACACGTACGCTTATCTTTGGACGCTTGCGGCAGATACAACGAACGATAGTTCGCATGGTGCTAGGATTAGCCAGCATATTCAGACTAATGTTGTTGTGCCGTGCAATGGTAAGAAAAAGACGTGGTGGCTCGGCCAAACAACTTCGCAAATCACATACGGTCGAGCATACTATGCTGTGGCTAGTTCTGTGCACAGGCACCTGGACTGCGGAGCGTAATGCCTACGATGACCGATCGGGAAACCGTCTTCGACCGTGCGCGAAAAGCGGGTTACGAAGAGCTTGCGGCCCTGCGAGCTGCAACTGAATGTCTTTATTCGTGGCAAGGTGGCGCGCTTGAGGTTATCTCAACGACTGACGTCGCACCGGCAACTGTAAGTACCCTGCTTTCAGGGCCGTTGGAAAAGAAGTCGCAGGTTGCAATTGCCTGGCTTGGAGAGTTCGCCGAGCCCCTGCCCGTCTCAGCGCCGAATGAAGATATACGGCACTGGTGTGCGCGAGCAGCCGGTCTGGAGAGTCGCCCTGAGTGGTGGTCGCTCCCGCTTATGCCGCAAGTGTTAACGACAAGCCGGGCTGTCGGTGAAGGAAGCTTGTCGCTTTTTGCCCCAGAGGATGATCTGGGGCGCTTGGAAGCTCAGCTGTATCAACACGAGTCACTTGAGACTGATCGTGTCTACGAGATTTCTTCGCCTAGCTCCTGGTGTGCCCTTGTTGACGCTTTTCCACTCGACGTCACCGCTTCGCGCAGGAATACCTGGGGCGAGGATCAGCGCTGGTTGCTCCCAAATTGGAACCTCGTTGCGTCCGAGTTCGATGTTGTCCACCTCACGTCCACGGGCTATCTCGAAACGGCGGGCCTGATCCTTCCGGTGCGGGAGGGAGCGACGATGCTCGCAGGATGGGGACCTGACGAAAGTGTGTGGCTGCGCGAGGCGACCATCGATCGGTCGACAGCGATTGCCGTCGTTCGTGTCGGAAGCGAGTGGAAGCGTCCCAACCGCTTCGAATGAACCGGGTGGGGCTGCGCCGGGAACGCAGCCCCTTCTGTGCGCATCCGGAGTACACCCCAACTGGACGCGTCGGAAGGTGAGTGTCCTCCTGCGCCGCAAGATCGAACCCTTCGTCCTGCAGGACCCTCGGTTGCAGTAGACCCTCAGTGTTGCAACGACCGCATGGTTGATGACGCACGGCAGGGGATCCTCTACTGGGTAGAGCCACGCGCGCCGGATGGTGTTCATTGAGCCACCGCCAATCGGACGTACTTTGGGAGCGCTCGTGGCGGTATCCGCAAAGCAGGGGCCGGCGAAGGCGCTCCCGGAGCGGTTCAGGACCGGCACTGGTTTCTTCGGTGCTCCTCGCAGCGCAACTCTCTGAAGAACACCGACATACAGTTGTCGCCCCAACCCGAAAGGGTGGATGCATGAACCAACACGACACCTCAACAGCCACCACCACCGCCCAGGAATCGCTCGACTTGTGGCTCACAATGTGGAATACCGATGGCGAGATCGCGCGAGAGATCTGCGCCGACGACTTCCGAATCCACTTCGCCGTGACGGAGTCCGACGGATCAACGCCTGCGGATGACATTCGCACCGCGCAGGACTTCGCCGAGTATCTCGACTGGTGGCACCAGCAGCACCCCGGCGTTGTCTTCACCAGCATCGCTGACGCCATTGACGGCGACCATGGCCGGTTGCTGTGGGACATCCAGGCCGGAGACGTTCACGCCGGCGGCGTCGACATCTTCGACTTCTCCGATGACGGCCGAATCAGCCGGGTCTGGTCCGTCGGCGGTCAGCGCAGCATGCAGAGCTGACCGGCGCGTCTCGTGGGACGGCGTCTGACAAAATGAGGCCATGAAGCGAGCCGAGCGGCAGTATGCTCTCGTCGACCTCCTCCGAGGGGCTCGACAACCATGGTCGGCCGCTCGGCTCGCCACCGAATTCGGAGTGTCGGCCCGCACCATCGAGCGCGATGTCGGCTCACTCCAACTCGCTGGAGTTCCGATCTATGCCGACTACGGGGCGGCGGGTGGGTACTCGATCCTCCAGGACTATTCGCTGCCCCCACTCAACCTCTCGGCTGCCGAATCGCTCGCGACGCTCGCCGGACTGGCACTGCTCGAATCATCGCCGTACCAAACGGCCGCCCGCCGTGCCCGCGCCAAGATCGCCGCCGTCGTGAACCACGAACACCGCGGATCTGTGCAGAAGATGCTCGAGACGACGTACGTCATCGATGCGGGCGCGCCCACAGACGACACCGTCCCGCTCGGGATACTGTCCGACGCGATCGCCGCCGGGCGCCTCGTGCGATTGACCTACCTGGGCGAAAACGATGACGGCAGCCGGAACACCACCCTGGACACCGACCGCGACGTTGAGACACTAGGGCTTCTCCGGGCGGCCGATGCGTGGCTTCTCATCGGATGGTGCCGGCTTCGTGATGGAATCCGAGGATTTCGCGTCGACCGGATCACCCGATTGGAAATCCGAGACGAAGTCCCACCCGTCCGGGACCCGGCATTGCTCGAAGCTGACCTCGCACGTTGGCCCACACGGCGCCTGATCTAGTCCCGGCTACTTGGACTTGCTCTTTCCGATCGGACGTCCGTGATGTTGCCGCGGCTCACGTTGCGGTCGAGCCGAGCCAAGATCGCGTCGTCGCCAGGCATGAAGGCGTCGTTGCTCCAGTAGTGCGTCACGAGCCGGGCGAACTCCTCGCGGCGATCGGGACCGATGTGGCCTTCGTTCCGGAGCTCCGGGTGATCTAGGGAGACGTGGACGTTTTCCCACCGGTCCCAGGCCGCGGCTGCGGCTTCGCGGGTTGATGCGTCCGAGGACGTCAGGAGATGGGCATACGCGTCGACGATCCGTTCGCCGGAGCGTCGCTGGCTCGCGCGGTCGAACTCGTCCCATTCCGCCGGGAACAACCGACCGACGCCCTCCGTGATCCAATCGACCTCGCTGCGGCTGGTGGTTGTGACAGCCATGAGTGCGAGTGCGCGTACCCGTTTTGGGTGCTGTTGTGCGTAGGCCAACGCGAGCGTGGTGCCCCAGGAGATCCCGGAGACCACCCAGGTGCCGACGCCGAGGCGTCGGCGGACGGTTTCGATGTCGTCGATGAGTTGCTGAGTGTTCTGTCGATCCATCCCACCGTTCGCTTCGCCTGCTGAGCGGCTTTTGCCGGTGCCGCGTTGGTCGATACCAATCAGTCGGTAGCGTGCCGGGTCGAAGTGAGTGCGGTACCAGCCGCTGCCGAGTGATCCTCCGGGCCCGCCATGAAGCCAGAGGGCAGCCACGCCGTCTGGATTGCCCGACTCTTCACAGTAGATCGAGGCATCCCCGTCCACGTCGACGGCGCTCGTCCGATAGGGCTCGTACCGGTCGTAAGTCACCACTCCACGCTATCGACGACCGCACTCAGTGTCTTCTCGTTAGTCGATCGGCTACCGAGAGGGGCGTGCCACAGGGTGACTCTCACGTCGAAGAGCTCGGCCGGGGCGCGGGCTCTGGAAGACCGGCTCGACGCCGGACGCCACGACGTCTTCACTCGCGCAGGACTCGGCCCCACAGCTCGTCGTGTGTACGAGAGCCTGACGACCGATGAGGACGCTCCCGAGGTGGTCGCAGACCGTGCCGGACTCCCCCGTGGCCGCGCACGAGCAGCACTCGCACGCATGCGCCGCTGGACCCTCGCGATCGCCACACCCACAGGCTGGCGCCGGCGACTCCAGGACATCCGAACTCACGTGGCCAAGCAGCTCGGCGTCGACGGGACCCTTCAACGCCGAGAACAGCAGTACGCCGACGAGCGCGACCTCTGGGGCTGGTGGCAGAACCACCTGATTCGCAAGGCCGGCCGACGCGGCCGCGACCGAACCCCCACCACCCAAGTTGTCATGTTCCGATCCGTCGACGACCACGGCGGCCCCGAGGCGTACCCGGCGTACCCGTGTTAGAGCGACGGCCGAGCCGACTATCAAGAATCCATGCGGTTCGTGCGACGCGGACTTCTGCAGCAGCTGCGGGATCTTGAGTTGACGGCATTGCTATCCAGATAGCTTGCTAGCGTCTATCTAGACAGCTAGTCCGAAATATAGCTAGATAGTTGCTATCTATCCATCTATCTAGATAGGCTGTTCGCATGGAAGCGATCATGGTCTACAGCGAGTCGGGTGGGGTCTCGAAGACCACCACCGCGGTTTCTCTCGCAACCCTTGCCGCCATCGGAGGCCGCAAGGTCACCCTGGTGGATCTCGACCCACGAGCTGCCGCTAGCAGGTGGATCGGGGTCGAGCCCAAGGAGCCAGGTCTCGACGTCGGGGCGATCCTCGCCGATCCGGAGCCCACGGGGTGGATGGACGAGATGGCGGTTCCGTCGCCCTGGCACCCGAACCTCAGTGTCCTGCCGTCGAGCCGAAGCGTATCCATCCGAGAGGGCGAGCAGGCCGACCACGCCGAGCTGCGCCTGAAAGCCTCCCTCGAGGGGACGGCTGCCGACCTGGTTGTCTTCGATTGCCCGAACCGACAGGGTGGCCCACTGACGTTGTCTGCCTTGAACGCGTCAGACGCTGTCGTATACGCAGCGAAGCCGGACGAGGACGGCATCAGCGGCGTCGAAGGAGCTATGACGAGCGTCCAGCGCTTCCGCGACTCTCGTCGACTTCTGGGGGCCACGGACAAGCTCCGGGAAGCCGGCATCGTTGTGGGAGCGTTCCGCGGCATGACCGTGATGCGACGCATTGAGCAGTACGCCCTCGAGCAGCTGGGCGAGCTCGGAACCGTGCTGTACCCGCTGGTACCGGATCGAGCGGTCGTTCAGGACGTCCGAGCTACGCACGAGTGGTACGGCGACTTCCGGAAGGGGCAGCCGGTCGTCGACGCGTACTCCGAGATCCTGGGCAAGGTGGTGTCATGACCGACGAGAAGCGCGATCGCCCCACCTTTCCGGCGCGACGCGTACCGCGTCCTGCGCCTGATCTGGGCCGCGACCCGATCGACGTGCCACCACCCGCGACGACTGAGATGACGCAGGCCGCCCACGCAAACACCAGGCCGGCGTTCACCGCAGCGGCGGCGCCGAAGCGAGAAGTGACTGTGCAGCTCGGGACGCGAGTCGGGGAACGGACGAAGGACCTCCTCGACTACGTCAAGGCGACCGAGAAGCAGGACATTCGTACGTCAATCGAGTTGGCGGTTGAAGAGAAGTACGGCCACTTGTTGCCTCGAGATGTGTGATCTATCTAGATAGCTACGTCGAAGGCAGGTAGGCACTTGGGGTGTTCTCGAACGGCCTGCGCTGACCAGCACGTGTACCGGCATCTTGCCGCCGCCCACAGCCAAAGAGTTCGACAGAACTACACGTGCCAGGGCAGCGGCGCTCCAGTCTCAACCGACCGGTAGACGAGTCTTCAGCGGCTGCCGAGGAGGCGTTGGACGACCACGGATGACTCTTCTCCCGGCAGGATCCGTCGTTCCGCCACAAACGGAAGTGGATCCCAGCCGAGGTACCACTGGCGCATTTGAACCGAGCTGACCTCGGACGCCTTAGGACGTCGCTCGTGCCGCCGCGCAGTCTCCCCGAACGAAAGGTCAAAGGCGTAGAACCGAGCATCATCGGCCGGGCTCGCGAGGCGTTCGCGCATTGTGGAGTAGCGGTCGGCCTGGAAGATCCCTTCCAGCGCGACGTCATGGCCGACCGCAAAGCAATGTGTTGCCGCGACCTCGAGGAGAGCCGCGTGTTCCATGCCGTCGGCATGGCCGGCGTCCTGACGCTTCCTGTAGACCGTCCGCCGGAGGTGTTCTTGGCCCAGCCCCGCGGTGGGCCATCCCAGTTTCTGCTGGAGCTGTGCGGCCAGGGTGGACTTGCCGGAGCCAGAGGTGCCGCGGATCACGATGAGCACGACAGCAACGTTAGGGCTGTGGCTGACGCCTGCACTGTTTCGGTTACCGATCGGCGGTTCCAAGGGGCCGTTGCAACGGGTCAATGTTCGGCTTCGGCCGCTCCCGCGGCAGCCTCTCCACGAAGGTGCATCAGCTCGTCGACGGCAACGGGCTGCCACTGGCGACCGCGATCACAGCCGGCCAGTCGGGTACGTGGCGACAAGGCGTACTCCTCCCGAGCGATCCGACAGCATCTGCGCGCACGACTGTTCCCGGAACCCCGTGACCAGCAGGGGCACGGTAAACGACGTGGATCCCGAGGCGGCCCACTCGTCACTGGCAATCCGGTCGACCATAAGAACCGGAACGTCACCGAGCGGGGCTCCTGCCGACTCAAGCAATGGCGTGGGCTCGCGACCTGGTACGACAAGCTCGCAATTGTCTACCGAGCCGCGGTCGTCCGCAACGCCGTCATCGCCTCGCTCCGTCAATGACACGACACGTCCTAGACGCATTGTGCGTCCGATGTGTTCGTGGTTGCACCTGCTTCGTCGACTTCGGTTGACCTCTGTGACTCCCAGAGGAGGACGAGGATCACACCCGCGGCGCACAGCAGGAACCCCATCCAGGTGGCGGTGGTCAGTGTCTCGGCGAACAGCAGTGTGCCGGCGACGGCGGTGGTGGGCGCGACCAAGAACAGCAATCCGTTCAGCGCCGTGACCCCGGTGCGGCGGAGGAGGAACCAGTAGGCGGCGTATCCCGCGAGCGTCGGCCCGATCGCCGCGATCGCGGTAGCCAGCCAGAAGCTGACGTCGTCGGGCGGAGTGAAGGATCGGGTGATCGCGCAGAGCACGACGAGCGCGACCGTCGTCGCGATGGCGTGCACCGCGAGCGTGGTGGCCATGGGCACGTTCGTCGGGAATCGACGATCCAGCAATGTCGCGGCGATGAGGCAGCCCATCGCTGCGAGTGGGAACAGCAGCGCGAGCGGGTTGGCTTTGATTGCTCCCGACTGCGACCACACCACCAATGTGGCGCCGGCACCGCCGATCACGAGCCCGAACCACTGCGGTGCCTTGACCGTCACGCCCAGCAAGGGGCCGACGAACGTGGCGATCACGATCGGCTGGACGGCGTCGGTGAGCGCTGTCGTGCCGCTGGCGACGCCGTGGAAGACGCTGGCGTAGACGAACACGCAGTAGCCGAGTTGTGCGAGGAGGCCGATGGTGGCCTGGCGGCACAGGTCGCGACCGGTGATCCCGCGGAAGCCGCCGCGAACGCCGACCCAGATGCCGAGCCCGAGCGCGAGGGGCAGGAACCGCCAGAACAGCAACGTGAGGGGCGATGCATCCGATGTGGCGAACTTTGCCACCACGAAGCCTGATGACCAGGCAGCGACGAAGAAGGCGCTGGCGAGAATGGTCACGAGGCGGTGGATTTGGGTGGACTGCATGCGTTGACTATACCGATCGGGTTACTCGGTAGACTTGGGGTATGACGGCAGTGGACGCCGAGGTTTTCCTGACGCCGGGAGCGCAGCGACTTCTCGATGCAGCATCCGAGTTGTTCTATGCCGAGGGCATCCACGCGGTCGGCGTGGAGCGCATCGCTGAGACCGCCGGCGTCACGAAGAAGACCCTCTACGACCGGTTCGGTTCCAAAGAGCGACTGGTGCTCGCCTACCTGCGGCGCCGGGAAGCCGGCTGGCGAGACACCCTCGCCAGCCACCTCGCCGAGACCCCAGAGCCAGGCATTCCTCGGATTCTCGCCGTGTTCGACGCTGCGATGGCGTGGCACAGCAGGAGCGCAGCAAAGGGTTGCAGCGCAGTGAACGCACGCGCCGAAACGCGCCCCGACGGCGATGACGATCCGGTGCTCCCCGAGGTGCTCGGCGAGAAGGCGTGGCTGCTCGATCGCTTCACCTCGCTCTGTGTCGAAGCAGGCCTCCCGGTGCCGAACCAGCAGGCTGCGCGCCTCATGATCTTGTTCGATGGAGCTCTTGTGTCCATCGCCATGCGAACCTTCGGCGAGCCATTGCGTGCTGCCCGCGACGCTGCCGCCGACCTGCTCGGCCTTGCAGCGGCTGCTAGCTGAGGTTCGGCCCGCGGCTCTCGCGACGAGGCGGCGGCACTGAACCGGGCGGCTGATCTGTCGGCCAGGGCCGCTTCGCTGCGGTGCGCCGTGTCGGCGAGACCGTCATCTGCCGGGACCGCTGATCGGCTGGCGTCGGGGCGATGGTGTTCGCCCAGTCGAGGATCCGCTTTCGTAGGGCAGCGAGCTCCGGCCCGCTCGTGCCGTGATCCGCAAACCGGCCGTCCCGGACCCGGGACACCTGCCGCAGTTGCGTGGCGTATGTGGCGCGGTCGAAGCCGTCGTCGCAGGTCTCCGCCATCTGCAGCAGCTGCTCATCGGTGAAGCGTCCCGACTGTCGGATCGCGTCGACGTCAATGAAGTCGCGCGCTTCGAGGCGGGTGCAGATCGCACCTTCCTTGCTGCCGAGGGCGTCCTCGACGGCGAGGTCCATGTCGACGGCCTGACCATCGCCGAAGGTAGCGGCCGGCTGCACGGCACCGTGACCCATCGACCCGTCAGAAGCTTGTCATCGCCGCGTACGTGTCGATCCCGCGTGCACGTGAGGCTGCCCTGGTGCTCGGAGTGTCCGAGCGGGCGTTGCTCGAGGAACTCCGCCTGATCCGTGCAGTGTTTCGGGCTGCAGGATAGGCAGCGACTGCATCTCGACCCGCGCTGCTGAAAGCCGCCAGGGACACTCACCAGCTGCCGTCGTCCGTCGGTGATGAGGCGTAGCGGCGTAGCGGTGGCCTCTAGTCCCTCAGCGCGTGGTGCTCGTGTCGGTCGTCACGCGTACTGATGTCGAAGATTGCCGGTAACAGCCTGCCGGAACTATCGCAGCCGCTTCCACCCCCGCCAACACGTTCTGAGAATAACTATTATCGGAACTGACCCGGCACGGTTGCACAGTGCTGCCCAGGCGCGAGGAGAGTTACGTGAACACCGAGTTGCAGCCCGGCGCATACGGTGCTGATGTGCAGTCGGTGTCCGTGCCGCGCCCGGTGGGTGGACCGGAAGCGCTGGCTCAGGAGCGCGCTGCGGCCGAGCGGTCTCGGACGGCGTTCGCGCGGCTCCGAGCTGCTGCGGGGGAGGGGGCACCCCTCGACGGTGGGACGGTGACGGTGCCGGCGGATGCGTCGCCACGAGCGTTCGCCGAAGCGTCACTCTCGGCGAACACCATCCGCGCCTACCAGTCAGACTTGCGGCAGTTCGCCCGGTGGCGGGCCGGGTTCCTCGACCACGAGGTCTCCGAGCCGCACGAGCTCGAGCAGATTAGGACGGCCCCGGTCGATCCGGCAGAGGTGGCCGCGTTTCTCGCGGAGAAGGCCAATGCCCTCCTTCCCAATGGTGGGCAGCGATACGCGCCAGCGACGATCAGCCGGTATGTCGCAGCGATCGACTGGGAGCATGGCCGCCGCGGTCACACCCCACCCGGCTCCACCCCGATCGTTCGCGACGTGCTGAAGGGCATCCGCCGCACCCGGTCGGTCCCGGCGCGGCGCGCAAAGCCCATGACGCTCAAGGCGCTGCAGACGACGCTGCTGAAGATTGACGTCGCCGACCTGCAGACCGGCGCGCTGGGAACACGGGATCAGGCGTTGCTGCTGTTCGGGTTCGTCGGTGCGTTCCGCGAGTTCGAGCTCACCGCACTCACCGTCGCCGATCTCCGCATCGTCGATGGCGAGGGTGTCTACGCGCGCGTGCGGCGGTCGAAGACCGATCAGGACGGGGCTGGGCGGGTGAAGGCGCTCAAGCAGGGCGCGAACCCGGTCACCTGCGCGCCGTGCGCCTTCGTCCGGCTCTATCGGCTGATGGCCGCACAGGACACCCGAGGAGAAGCCGGCCTGTTCGCGGCACTCGCTGGTGCGGGCTTGTCCGTCCATGTCTGTGCAGATGGGCTCGGACCCGATCGGTTGCCGCCGTCGATGCCGTTCTTCCGCGCAGTGTCGAAGTGGGGGCTGTTCCGGGACACCGGCATCAGCCCGACAACGGTCGGGAAAGCTGTCGCGCGCCGTGCGCGAGCGGCGGGGTTGGGGGAGGAGGGGTGGTCCGGGCACTCGCTCCGTGCCGGGTTCGTTACCGAGGCGCGGAACGCGGGCGCGACGGATGTGGAGATCATGAACCAGACCCACCACACCAACGCCGCCACCCTGCAGATCTACGACCGCGAGTACACGCCCCTGGTCCGCAACGCCGTCACCCGGATGCGGCTATGACCCCCCAACTTCCCCCCAGTTCGACCCTAAACTTCGCAGCGAGCAGGGGTCGTTTGGGGCACACTGGAATCGGTTCGTGGCATGGTGCGCTGCGACCAGCCAGGCGTCGTTGCCGGCGGCGCCGGCAACGATCGAGCAGTTCCTCGCCGCGTTCCCCGGCGCGGCGTCGACGCAGCGACTCCGGCGCTCCAGCATTCGCGCGCACCACCTCGCCGCCGGCTATCCGGATCCGCTTCCGGCGTTGCGGGGGCGCGTGTGGCCGTACCAGTCGGCCCCGCACAGTGTGGATGTCCGCGAGGTGCTCGCGGCGATTCCGAAGTACCGCTATCCGCTTGGTCTCCGCGGCCGCCGCGACGCCTTCCTCATTGTCCTCCTTGGCGTGCTGCACCTCACCCGCCGAGAGGCGCAAACCGTCACCGCGGGCGAGGTCGCGGTGACGAGCATCGTGCGGATCCGTGGAAAGGTGGTCCCTTCCGCGGATGATCCGGCTGCGTGTGCTGCGTGTGCGGTGACCCGGTGGTTGCGGGTCGTGGACCCGGTCTGGACCGGGTTCCGTGGCGACGTCGTCCGCTTGCTTGACCCCACGACAGGTAACCTCGACATGCATGACTGCGAGCAGCCGCTATCGGGGCAGTGGCGGCGAGCGGAGCAGCTGCTGTTGCCGTTAGACGTTCACGGGTGGGCCCGGACCGGAGCGACCTTGTCCGGGCGGTCGATGACGAGCATTGTCCCCACCAGACGCGTCGCCGCTGCGCACGGGACGGACCAGGAAGCCGTCGGACCGGTAGCGCGTGCAGCCTCTCGCTTCGCTGACCTCACGCTGCAGGAGACCTACGCCGAGCTCGGCGCAACGGATGCCGCTGCCGATGACGTACTCGCTCGCATCACGGCCCTCTGGCAAGACGCCCGGGCCCTCGATGCTGCACTCGAACCCCTTGCCAGCTCCAGCAAGCATGGGATAGCACCCGATAGCGAACGCTAGCTCGAACCAGCATCACGGGGCGCTTCGGTTGTCAGGCCTACTGGACCCAGGCGGGCCCGCGACGCGGTAAAGATCCGACAGACGTGGAGTGAGGGGCGCATCGGCACGATCGCCGTGGCGCTCTCGAGCGAGCGACAGAGCACTGTCGCGTGGAAGTCCGGAGCCGCTGGTGAAGCTGTCGTCCGCCGGGTTCTCCACGCCGTTGCCGCCGAGCACCTCGCCGTGCTCCACGACCGCCGTATCGCTCGGCTCCCGAGCGAACATCGACCACATCGTGATCACCCGCGTCGGCGTCTGGGCCGTCGAAGCCAAGCGATACCGCGATAAGCGGCCGCGGCTCCAGGTCGAGGGCGGCCTGTTCCGAGCCCGCAGGGAGAGGCTCATCGTGGGCGGCGACCGAATGAAGCTCGTCGACGGTGCACTCCGTCAGGCGGCGCTCGTCCAGGAGGTCGTGGGCCCGGTACCCGTGCGCGGTGCGTTCTGCTTCGTTGGCGCGGCCTGGCCGCTCTTCGGTGGCTCGTTCACCACCCGCGGGATCGACGTCTGCTGGCCGAAGAAGCTCGCGAAGCAGCCCGCCGCTGTCGATGGGCCGGTGGACGTGGTGGGCGTCGCGGCGGCGGTCGCGCGGCGCTTCTCATCTGCCTAACCAGCGCGCCAAGCCCGCGGAATCTCCGTGGCAGCATCTCTGGCGTCGCTGTCACTTATTCTGAATAACTGACATTATCGACGTAGCTATCGCCAGAAAGGAGCCGCGATGACGAACTGGCCGGCGCACAGCACGCGCGTCGTCCCATGGACGAGCACGAGCCATCGCGGCACTCGGGAGGACCGGACCCTCGCAGCGGTCACGGTGTCCATCCCGCCGATGATCGCAGACGCCGACGTTCCGGCCATCGCTGAGCGCGACCTCGCCCGGGCTCGCTACGAGGCCGCGGACCTCGAGCGGGTGGCAGACGGCGTGCTCAGTCCCCTCGCAGGGTTCCTCATCCGCATGGAGTCCGTCGCGTCCAGCCGCATCGAGCACGTCGAGGCGTCCCCGATAGCGTTCGCTCGCGCCATTGGCGGGCTGAAGGAGAACACGTCCGCGATGTCGATGGTCGCCGCAGGAGCCGCGATCACGAAGCTCATCGACGCATCGAGCCTGGTGATCACGCTCGACGAGATCCTCGCTGCGCACCAGGCGCTCATGCAGGATGACCCGGACGTGGCCGAGCGTCCCTACGCTGGCCGCGTCCGCGACTTGCAGAACTGGATCGGCGGCTCCCAGTACTCGCCCCGCGGCGCGCTCTACGTCCCGCCGCCGCCGGAAGAGGTGCCGGCGCTGCTCGAGGATCTGATCGTGTTCGCCAACCGCGACGACGTCGAACCCGTCACCCAGGCCGCGATCGCGCATGCCCACTTCGAGAGCATCCACCCGTTCACCGACGGCAACGGCCGCATCGGCCGGGCGCTCATCGGCGCCATCCTGCGTCGGCGGGGTGTGACGCCGCACACCGTGCTCCCGGTCGCCAGCGCCCTCGCCGCCGACACGACGCACTACTTCTCGCTCCTCACCGCCTACCGCGCCGGGAACGTGGAGCCGATCGTCACCGACCTGGCGCTCTGCGTCGAGACGGCGGCCCGCGAGGCCCGCGGTACCGCGCGCGCATTCGCACAGTACGACGATGCCTGGCGAGAGCAAGCCAGCCCGCGCGCGGGTAGCGCTGCCGACCGCATCCTGCCGGTCCTGCTCACCATGCCGGTCTTCACCGTCGAGCAGCTCGTCGACGAGGTGCAGGACATTCCGGAGCGAAGCGTGTACCGCGGCGTGCAGGTTCTCGAGGAGGCCCGCGTAGTCGAGGCTGTCACTGACCGGAAGCGAGACCGCACGTACGCTGCCATGGACGTGCTGGACGAGTTCGAGGACCTTGACACTCGCATCCGAGGGCGCATCACCCGCCTTCGCTCGGCCTAAGTCTGCGCGTCTGCGCGTCCGCGCGTGTGTGCTGCGGCAAGAGGCCGTGGACTGGAGGTGCGGCGCCAAGCCCGCACCGTGCCTCCAGCTCGCCGTCAGGTCGCGTTGCTGCGCGGCCATCACCTCGTCGACGTGGCGCCCGCGTCTCCGGCGTCGTGACCCCGGGTCGCTCGCCGCAGTTGATCCGGTCCTGTCTGACCCAGTCATGGATCGACACCGCACTGATGCCGACCTCAAGGGCTGCAGTCGAGATGGGTTTGCCAGCGCGGACGACCGCGAGGGCCCGTCGACGGAACTCCGGCGGAAGCGATCGTGGCATGGTTGGAGCTTCTTAGAACGGGCCCGATCCTCAGAGGATTGCGGGTAACCGAACCGTGGAGCACGTCAAGTCAACCAAACCTGCAGCAGTTCCCAGCCACTGTCAGACCCGAAACGACCACTTGTTGCAGCGACCCCTTGGAACCGCCATCCCCTATTGAGGTGCATTCTCCGAGCACTTGACGGGTGCGGGTTGTCGGGTGCCTCAAGTGAGTAAGGTCAGGGCTGCTCGTCCGACGCGGAGGAGCGCTGATCGGTCGGCGCCGGCGGTGCCGAGGACCTCCATGCCACGGGTGACCGCGACAAAGTACGTCGCAAGGGCGCGGGTATCACGGGCGCCGTCGACTTCCCCGGCTGTCTGCGCCTGCTCGATGCATCCGGCGTACTCGGCCTCGAGGCGTCCGTAAGCGCGCCGAGCGGCCTCGGCGACGTCCGGATCGCGGTCGGCCAGCTCGACCGTGGCTTTGGTGAACAACGAATCGAGCGGTCCCTCTGAGGTGAAGGTGATGGCGAGTGCATCCAGGTGCGCTCGGATCCGTTCGAGCGGAGAGGATGTTCCGGATGAGAGCTCGACGGTCAGGCGATCAACCTGCGTGGAGGTGCTCCGCTCGAGCGCGCGTAGGAAAAGTTCCCGCTTGCCGCCGAAGGTGTTGTAGATGCTTTGCTTGCCTAGCCCGGTGGCGCGGCTGAGCTCCTCCATCGTCGTGCCGCCGTAGCCGGCGGTAGCGAAGACGCCGGCGGCTGATTCCACTACGGCTTCCTCGTCGAATTTCCGAGGTCGGGGCATGACGTGATCCTATGCGAGGCCGAAGGCAGGTCCATGCGTCCACCAGGCCCCAGGCCCCCGGCCCCGGGGTGACGGATTCAGCTTGCGACCGGGAGGGTGCCAGCGGTTTGGGTGTCGACGTCGTAGTACTCGGCCTGGTAGTCGAGGACGCGGATACCTCCGAGGACCGTCGTGACGGCCTCGAGGAAGTACTCATCGGCCATATGGGCGTCGATGGCGGCTTGGTCGCGCCACCCTTCCGTGAGGTGGATCGTGTTCCGATCGATCAGATCCTCGGCGAAGACGTAGTACGTGCATCCGTCTTGCTGGGCTGTAGTGCCTAGATGGGGGATGACGGCGTCAATGAACGCCTGTCGATCGTCAGGGTGGACTGTGTAGTAGGCGCTAATGACCTTGCTGGTTGGTGTGTGCTTGATGTGTGGGATCACAATGCCCTCTCCTCTGTGCCCACGGACTGCTCGTGGGCATGGGGCCATCGTACCTCAGTTATTGTCTAAGTAGACAATAACCGTCACCACCGCTGTTGCGCGCGTGCAACTACGCTTCGCTGCTCGCCCCAATACTTGATCATTCAACCTTTTTCGTCGTAGGATTGCTTCAATGTTCAATCATTGGAGTCTCGATGGCCGTTGATCGCACCTCTCCTGCCGCCGAAGCGGCATCTCCGTTTACGTCGTCTATGGTGGTCGTACCGCCCGCCAACGTGCTCGCAGAGGCGATGTCGGAGCCGCTGGCCGGCTCGGTCGTCCGCACGCGCGTTCGGGTGCCGCTGCGCTTCTCTGATGGGTTCGCGACTGTCGCCGAGGTCTTCACGTTCCGCGGGCTGGTCGACGGTGAGGAGCATCTCGCGCTCGGTCTGGGAGACTGGCAAGGCGCACGCGAGCACGCCGCCGACGGAGGGGAAGCGCCGCTGGTGCGTCTGCACAGCGAGTGCCTCACTGGAGACGTGTTCGGCTCTGAACGGTGTGACTGCGGCCCGCAGCTGCGTGAAGCGGTGGAGCGGATCGCGGCGGCGGGTGGTTTCTTGCTGTACCTGCGCCAGGAAGGCCGCGGAATCGGGCTCTACGCCAAGCTGGACGCCTACGCCCTCCAAGACGACGGACTCGACACGTACCAGGCGAACGTCGCCCTCGGCCGCGGCGAGGACGAGCGGGACTACCGCGCAGCGGCACAGATGCTGCTCGCGCTCGGGGTCGATCGCGTTCGCCTGTTCAGCAACAACCCCGACAAGGCCCGCCAGATCGGGACGCTCGGCGTCACCGTGTCCGAGCAAGTCCCGACCGGTGTTCACGTGTCCGCAGCGAACATGCAGTACCTCAGGGCAAAGCGTGACCACACGGCGCACACCCTGGACCTCGCCGACGCCCGAGTCGCCTCGTGAGGACGACGCGATGACAGCGGTGCTCACCGAACATGACGCCATGCTCCGGGCACTGGCGCTGGCGGCGACGCCAGGCGTACCGCTCGGGCCGAACCCACGAGTGGGGTGTGTCCTGCTGGCCGATGACGGGGTCGTCATCGCCACGGGCTACCACCGCGGTGCTGGGAGCGCGCACGCTGAGGCTGACGCACTCGCGAGGGCAGGCAGCGCCGCCCGGGGCGCAACCGCCGTCGTCACCCTCGAGCCGTGCAACCACACCGGTCGGACCGGTCCGTGCGCCAATGCGCTCATCGACGCAGGAGTGCGCCGCGTCGTGTTCGCACAGCCTGATCCCAATCCGATCGCAACTGGGGGATCCGACAGGCTCCGGTCGGCCGGCGTCGAGGTCGAGAGCGGGCTACTCCTGGCCGAGGCCACCGCCGTGAACAGGGCATGGTCGTTCGGCGTCACTGCGGGGCGACCCTTCGTGACGTGGAAGTCCGCTGCGACCCTCGACGGATACAGCGCTGCTGTGGACGGCACCAGCCAGTGGATCACCGGACGGTCGTCCCGGGCGGACGTGCATCGCCTCCGCGCAATCGCCGACACGGTCCTCGTCGGCACGGGAACCATCGCCATCGACGATCCCGCGCTCACCGTTCGGCGACCTGACGGGCGTCCCTCCGTCCACCAGCCGTTGCGAGCAGTGATGGGAGTACGCGACCTCGACACCGAGCGCCGCGTCCTCGACAGCTTGGCCCGAACCGTGCAGTTGACGACTCGTGATCCTCAGACTGCGCTCGATCGGCTCTTTGAGCTGGGGCAGCGGCATGTGCTCCTCGAGGGTGGTCCGACACTCGCAGCAGCGTTCCTCCGCGCAGGCCTCGTCGACGAGATCGTCGCGTAATCGCACCGGTTCTGCTCGGATCGGGGACGCCGGCGGTCGGGGCGCTCGGGATCACCACCATCCGCGATGCCGTCCGCGCGGATGTCACCGACATCACCGTACTCACCCCGGAGTCGGGCGAGCAGGCAGATGTCCGGTACACCATGACCCCGCGCGCATTCCCGTCCGCTCTGGCCGGTCTGTTCACCGACATCGTGGCCGGACGCCGCGATCCGACGGTGCGCTCCTGACGTCCCCGGCCTGGAACGGATCGACGTTCACGCCCCCGAGGGCTCGACGGCAGCGATCTTCGGTACCTCGCCGACACAGGCGCCGTCTTCACCCAGACTGCGTGCGACGACGGGCGAAAGGATGTCCGTCAACAGCGGCACTTTGTCGGCCGGGATCACGTCGAATAAGAGCCGCCGGACTTCTGCGACATGCGACGGGGCAGCGTGCTCCAAGAGTGCCCGCCCGGCGTCCTCGAGGATGACCAGCGTTGTCCGCCGGTCCTCCGGGAGCCGCTCTCGACGCACCCAACCGCGCTTCTCGAGCTTCTCGACCGCGTGGGAGAGCCGTGACAGCGACCCGTTGGTCATCACCGACAGATCCGTCATCGGTCGGACACCGGTGTCGTGGTCACTGAGCATCGCGAGGATGTAGTACTCGAACCGAGTGACGCCGTGGTCGCGACGAAGCTGGGCATCGACGGCCGCCGGGACCATCTCCAGCGTGGTCATCAGCGCGAGCCAAGCATCGTGTTCAGCGGCGTTCAGCCAGCGAGGTGAGCCCATGGGGGGATTCTCCCATCAAAAGGTTGAATGTTCAAGCAAGTCTCGATACGCTTGCACTGGTTGAATGTTCAAGTGACCGCTTCGGTGGTCGGAGGAGGCACCATGAAAATCACCGTCACCGGAGCCACCGGCTCGCTCGGCTCGCTCGTCGTCGAGCACCTTCTTGCCCGCGGTGTCGACGCATCCGATGTCACCGCCACGGGTCGCGACACCGCAAAGCTGAGCGTGCTCGCCGAGCGCGGCGTCCGCGTCATCGGATCGGACTACGACGATGCCGCGACCCTGGACGCAGCATTCGACGGCGCCGACACACTCGTGCTCGTCTCTAGTAGCGCCATTGGTCGGCGTGTCGAGCAGCACGCCAACGCACTCCGTGCCGCGGAGCGGGCCGGCGTGCAGCACGTTGTGTACACGAGCGCTCCCCACGCCGACACCTCTCCTCTCGTGCTCGCCCCTGAACACAAGGCGACCGAAGCGCTGCTCGTGGCGTCTCCGATCGAGACCACGGTCTTGCGGAACAACTGGTACAACGAGAACTACGAGCAGGCGTTCGGCCAGGCCACTGCTACCGGCACCTACCTCGCCAGTACAGGAGCCGGGAAGGTCGCTTCAGCGGCCCGTTCGGACTACGCCGAGGCCGCAGCCGTCATCGCTTCCACTGGTCGACACCGTGGCGAAACCCTTGAACTCGCCGGAGGCGTCGCGTGGGATGGCGAGGAGTTCGCCGCAGCCGCGTCGCGAGTCACCGGCCGTGAGGTGCGATACGCGTCCGTTCCAGCGGAGAAGTACCGCGAGGTCCTCTCGGGTGCCGGACTGGACGACCAGGTTGTGGACTTCGTTCTCGCCCTCGACGACGACATCGCCCATGGCTTGCTCGACGGGCCCACCGAGGTCCTCGCTGACGTCATCGGTCACCCCACCATGACTCTCGAAGACAGTTTCAGCACCTGGTTCCACCGGGAGTCCTGAACGACCGAGAAGCCGGTGTGACCGTGGACTGACACGATCACACCGGCTGATCCGCTGCGGCCGGGGACTTGCGCTCTCCGACGGGTCGGAACAAGGGTTCCGCTCTGCTCGCGTGCTCGCCCGCTTCCCGGCTGGATCCACCAGGACGAGAGCGGGGTTGCATCTGCGGCTAATGCCCGAGCATGGCGGCGTAGAACTCTGCCGGGTCCCCGGCGAGCGAGGCCTTGACATGCCCGCTGGCATCGTCGACTATGACCTCGATCGCGTCCTTGCTGAGTCCGTCCAGTGAAGCCCGAGGGACTTCGCGCGCATCGATCATGGGACCGTCGTAGCCGGCGTTCATATCAGTGTCGGCGGCGCCGAGATGGACAGCCTGTACCAGAATCCGCTGCGGAGCGAGTTCGAGACGAATTGCGTTTGTCAGGTTCCACTCGGCTGCTTTCGCAGCACTGTAGGCACCGGCATTGGGAACGGAGAACCACGACAGTGCGGACAGGATGTTGACGATCGCACCGCCGTTATTGGAAGCCAGGACGGGAGCGAAGGTCCGGACGACGTCCAGGGTGCCGTAGAAGTGCGTGTCCATCTCGAGACGGATGTTCTCGAGGTCACCGGTGACGAGCGGGGTGTGAGTAGTGAGGCCTGCGTTGTTGATCAGGAGCGTGACGTCCGAGGCTTCTTCGGCTGCGGCGCGGATCGATTCCGGATCGGTGATATCCAACGGGAGGACTCGGACGCCGGGGATGTCAATCAGTTCCGGCCTGCGGGACGTCGCGTAGACCTTCTGCACCCCGCGCAACAGGAGCTCGTTGACGAAGTGCTCTCCTATTCCCCGGTTTGCGCCGGTGACGAGCGCGACCTGGTTGCTGATGTCCATGATGATGCGTCCTTTCGTGACCCGCGGGGGTGTGGGGTCGTTCTGTTAGGCTAGAACCTGACGTTGACGTGAAGTGCAAGAGCGTGAGGTGTGAGCGTGCGAATCGGTGAGGTTGCCCGCGGAGCGGGCGTCAGTACCAGGGCGCTGCGGTACTACGAAGAGCAGGGGCTCCTTGTGGCGCGGCGCTCCAGCGGTGGTCAGCGGAGCTACGACGAGGCGGCCATCGGGCGGGTGCGCCTCATCCAGCAGCTTTTCGCCGCGGGGCTTCCCAGCAGGACGCTGCTGGTGATGCTTCCGTGCGTTGACACCGGTCGTGCAACGCCGGAGGTGCTGCGGATGCTGACCGGAGAGCGCGAACGGATCGTCGGCGCGATCGCCGACATGCAATCCGCCTTGCGGCAGCTGGACCGGGTGATCGACATCGCTCACGACCGTGACCCGTGTCAGGAGCTTTGACGAACACCGCACCCGGGTCGGAGTCCCCGTCGCTGCCCTTCCGGGACGGTGACGAGGGTGTTCCGAGCACGGTGGTGGCCTCAGCTGGCTGGGACGCCGCCGGCGCCGGAGGCCGTCGGTGGGTGCGTACCCCGTGATGAACGGTGTGTGCCGGCGAACGCGAATGCGAGGTTCGCGAGCGCAGAGGTGACGAGCATGGTGATGGCCAGTGGTCCAGCGGTGCTCTGCCCTCCGCTGCTGACGATCGGGGCGGCGACCCCTGCGAACACGTTTTGGAGCAGGCCCAGGATCGCCGAGCCGAGTCCGGCGGCCGTCGGGACTGCCGCGAGAGCGAGAGCGGTCGTGTTGCCGAAGCTCAACCCCAATACCCCGACGGACACGAAGATCGGCACCGCCAGCCAGATCGGTGGAACGTCGGTCACGACGAGCATCCCGAACACGATGACCGCGCCGAGATTGAGCAGCAGGCCGCTCCGGGCGAGGGTCGCGACGTGCACGCGGCGGGTGAGGCGTGCAGAGACCGCACCCACTGCTAAGAGCGCGAGGGCGTTCAGGCCGAAGGCGAGCCCGTACTGCACCTGATTCAGGTGCATCATCCCTTGGTACAAGAAGGGTGACGCGGAGATGTACGCCATCATCGTGGTGAACGCGAAGACGAACGCGAGCGTGTTCCCGACGTAGACGCGGGAGGTGAGCGTTCGCCTGGACGACCCGGACATCGCGGTCCGACCGGACGCGGTTGTTCGTGATGCTCTGGGGTTGGTTTCCCTGACGACGAGGAACACTGCCACCAGGCCGATGGCCACGAGTGCTGTCACGATCCAGAGCAGGCCGCGCCAGCCGAGCGGCTCGGCAAACAGGCTCCCTGCGACGGGTGCAAGCACTGGAGCGATGCCGCTCACTGTCATGATGATGCTGAGTCCCCGCGCCGCCTCCACCCCTGTGGCGAGGTCGCTGACGATGGCGCGGGATATGACCATGCCCGCCGCCGCTGCAAGGCCCTGCACCAGCCGAGCGACGATCAGGAACTCAACGGACGGCGCGAGAGCGGCGGCGGCGCTGGCGATGAGGTAGATGACCATGCCCACGATGAGTGGACTGGCGCGGCCGAACCGGTCGGAGAGCGGACCGAACACCACCTGGCCGGCGCCGGCCCCGAGTAAGAACGCGGTGAGCGACAGCTGGACGACCGACGCCGTCGTGCCGAGATCGGTAACCATCTCGGGGAACGCCGGCAGGTACATGTCGATCGCGAACGGAGCAATCCCGGACAGCAACGCGAGGGTGAGCAGTAACCTCACTCCGATCCGGGCGTTCGTCATCGTGCCGGTCGATGCCGGGTCCATCTGTTTGGCGTGCCGGGTCATCTGTGCCTCCTGGATAAGTAGCTACGTATACGTAGCTATGCTAAGGTAAGCATACTGATGAGGGGAGCGCTGTTGGGACACCGCGAAACCGAGCGCGACGAACAGCTCGCAGACCTGGCGCATCTTGTGCTCAGCGTCGGACGAGACATCCGCTTGTACGGGCACCCTGCAATCGAGATCATCGAGATCACGGAACTCGAGAGCCTGGTCATGAACCACGTTCAGCGGCATCCCGGGGTCAGCCCGACCAGGATTTGCACCGAGGTCGGGTTGCGGTCGAGTAACACGAGCGCGGTCCTTCGCTCGCTGGCGGAGAAGGGCATGATCGAGCGTCGCCCGAACCCCGACGATCGACGTTCCATCAGCGTGCACCCCACCGCGATCGCGGCTGAGAACCTGCGGAGAGTGCGGGACATGTGGACACGATTTCTCGCTCCGCACGTTGATGGGGGCTTCGACGTCGCACCGGCGGTCGAGCTCCTTCGTGCAGTCGAGAACTCCGTCGCTGCAACGCTCGGCACGCGCTCGGGCTGACCGTTCCCGTGTTGATCGGTGCCTGCACGTTCGTGAGCATAAGAAGGAGTGAAGGCAATGCAGGCATGGCAGTTCACCAGGGCCCACGTGCCTCTGGCTCTCAACGAGGTTCCGGAACCGACAGTGGTGCCGGGCACTGTGCTCGTCGAGGTCAAGGCCGTCGGCTTGTGTCACTCGGACGTCGGCGTGCTCGAGGGCGATACCGTTCTGCTACCGGACTGGGTGAGATTGCCGCTGACGCTGGGGCATGAGATCGCAGGCGTCGTCGTCGACGTCGGCGAGGGCGTGTCCGGGTGGCGTGTCGGCGACCGGGTCGGGATGTGCCCGCAAGGCGAGGTCGTCGCGGGCCTGACCTACGACGGCGGATACGCATCGAAGGTCATCGCGAATCCGGATTCTCTGGTAGGCATTCCGGATCGGGTCTCGTTCGAGCAGGCCGCGGCCGCAACGGACGCCGGCAGTACTGCTCATCGCGCAGTTCTTGCGGTCGGGCAGGTCGAGTCCGGGAACAAGGTCGGCATCATCGGGCTCGGCGGACTCGGTCAGATCGGGGTGCGGATTGCTGTTCTCGAGGGTGCAGAGGTCTACGTAGCGGACGTGAAGGAGAGCGTTTGGCCGATGGCTCGTGGACTCGGTGCGACACGGTGCGCCGCAGACATCGGCGAGTTCGCCGACGAACGCTTGGACGTCATAGTGGACTTCGCTGGCTACGGCGACACCACCGCCACGGCTGTCGAGACCGTACGTCACGGCGGCCGAGTCGTGCAGGTCGGCATCGGGCAGGTGCAATCCTCCATCAGCACTGGAGCTCTCGTGCTCCATCAGGTCACCCTCACCGGTGTGCTCGGCGGCTCCACACGTGCGCTCCGCGATGTCTACGATCTGATCGCCGTTGGGGCACTGACCCCGGTCGTCACCGCTATAGCGTTCGAGGACATTCCTGGAGGACTCGATCGACTCTCAGAAGGCATCGTCCGAGGGCGACTCGTCGCGACCATGACCAATTAGTCGCATGGCTATGCACCGCTGAGCTAGCCCGCATCAGAGAAGAGTCGCTGATTTGTTGTGCCGAGCATGCCGAAGCTGCATGATATGAGAATGAATTCTCATTTGCGCGTTGCGATGGCGGCGCCCATTCGGACCGAGCACGTCGACCTCCTCCGCGACCTCGAGCCCCGCCTCGACCTCGTGTACGACCCCGAAGCGCTCCCGCCAATGCGGTTCCCGGCCGACTTCGCCGGCGATCCGTCTTTCACACGGGCCGTCGACGTGAACGCCCGTTGGCGAGCCGCACTCCGGGAAGCCGACGCTCTGTACGGCGTCCCTGATGCCGACTCGGCCCTCCTCGCCGAGATGGTTCGGACGAATCCGAGGCTCCGGTGGGTGCACACAATGGCCGCCGGCGGCGGTGGACAAGTGCGCGCCGCCGGACTAACCAACGATGAACTCCGGCGCGTGCGCTTCACTACGTCCGCCGGGGTGCACGGAACGTCGCTCGCAGAGTTTGCCCTTCTCGGGATCCTTGCGGGCGCAAAACGGCTCCCGCGGCTCGCGGCTGACCAGCGGAAACACCGGTGGCCAGACCGCTGGGTCATGCAGCCCGTCGCTGGGTCGACGGTGCTCGTTCTCGGTCTTGGCGGGATCGGTGCCGAGATAGCCCGGCTGTGCGCAGCGTTGGGCATGCGAGTCATCGGAACGAGCCGCAGCGGTCGCCCGGTAGAACATGTTGAGGAAGTCGTCGCCATCGACGCGCTTGGCGCGGTCCTACCAGCAGTTGACGCCGTCGTGTCGACACTGCCGGGCACGGCGGTGACGGAGGGGCTGCTCGACAGTGACTTCTTCTCAGGGCTGCGCCCGGGCGCAACGTTCGTGAACGTCGGAAGGGGCACCGTTGTGAACGAAGTCGCGCTGATCGAGGCCATCCAGACCGAGCGGGTCGGATATGCGGCACTCGACGTCGTCGCGGTGGAACCACTCCCTGCGGGCAGCCCTTTGTGGGACATGCGACAGGTGCTCATCAGCCCTCACACCGCGGCGCTTACCGTGACTGAGGAGGAGCGTATCGTCCGGTTGTTCGCTGATAACGCTCGTCGGCTCCTCGATGGCGAGTCGCTCCGAAACGTTGTCGACACCGTGGAGTTCTACTGATGCCACTCGACACGGAACGGCTTCTCCGCGTCGTTGCAACTTCTCCTGTCTTGAGCCGGAACATCGTGCAGGTCGCTCGCCTCGAGGGCACTGACGTCCGATACCTCGACGAGCACATCGGACGTAACCCGTTCGCATCCACCGCGCGTCCCGGAGATGTTCGCGGTGCTGGGCGCACCGCGGTTGGCATCGCCGCGCTGGCGGGACTCGACCCGGATGCCGCGGCGGCGGTGGTTGCTGAGATGCCCGAGCAAGAGGCTGTCGCGGCGCGCAAGGCCGTGCCGGCCGCACGAGCGCGGGGATACGCGATCGATCCCGGACGCGTCCACCCCAGTGTCTACGGAGTCGCGATTCCGCTCGATGGGTATTCGGGAGTGTCTTTTGGTGTCCCGTTGATCGAAGTGCTGCCCGGAGTATGGCAAGAGCACTCTCGCCGGTACCAGGAAGTGGTTGCCGCGCTGCGTGCAGCCGCGGCCGTGGTGATGAAAACGCGCACCTGAGACCGACTAAGCAGCAGGGATTGACGCAACGGAGGCGCGGTGCCAGCAGGCACCGCGCCTCCGTTGCGTCCGGGGCCAGTTAGGCAGTTCGTGCTTGCGCGGCGGCGCGGAATTGCGCAGCTTCCTCGTCCTTCTCGGCTTCGATGCGTGCGATCTCAGCAGCACCGGCCAGAACTTCCTCGGCGCGGTCGCGGGGAACAACGATGACACCGTCGGAGTCCGCGGCGATGATGTCGCCGGCGTTCACGACGACGCCGCCAAGCGCGATGGGCGAACCGATCGTGCCCGGTCCGTGCTTGAAGGGGCCGGCGGGTGAAATGCCGCGGCTCCAGACGGGGAACGCGAAGTCGCGAATGATGTCGCGGTCACGGGCTGCCCCGTCGACGACGGCGCCAACGGCACCGAACGCCTGAAACCGCTGGGCGAGGTTGTCGCCCATGACGGCACGGTCCGTGTAGCCGGCGGCGTTGACGGCGATGAAGTCGCCGGGCTGGATCAGGTCGAGGACCTCGATGAGTGCGAGGTTGTCGCCGGCGACAGTGAGCAGCGGCAGGGCGCTGCCAACTGCTGCTGCGCCGTCCCACATCGGTGTGATGCCGGCCTCGACGATACCGATCCGATCCATGGCGTCGCCGAGGTTCGCGACCGGGTACTGCCGGAACCGGTCGACGAGCTCAGCGGGTGCTCGGGTGATGTCCGGGGTGATCCGGATGGGGCTGGTCATGGTGGGTCTCGTTTCTCTCCACGGGCGGAGCTTGAAATCAGGGATAAAGGCCGCGGTTGCGGTGGGCTTCCAGGACCCGTTCGACGGCAATGCGCATCGCGGCCTCGCGTAGCGTGCCGCCACGGCTTGCCTGCTCGGCGGCGACAGCCTCCCAAGCGCCGAGGATGCGGTCTCGTAGTCGCGATTCGACGGTGTCGAGCGACCACCGGTAGGTCTGTTTCGCCTGCACCCATTCGAAGTAGGACACGATCACACCGCCGGCGTTGGCGAGGATGTCCGGCACGACCAGCACATCACGGGCGGCGAGAACAGCATCCGCGCCGGTGGTGACGGGTCCGTTTGCGCCTTCCACAATGATCGAGGCGCGCACACCGTTGACGTTGCCTTCGTGGATGACACCCTCGACAGCAGCCGGGACGAGGAGGGTGACGTCGAGTCGAAGGAGATCCTCAGCGGGGAGCAGGTCGGCGCCGGCGAACCCGACAACGGTGCCGTGGACATCGACATGACGGCCAAGTGCATCAAGATCGAGACCACCGGGAGAGAGGACTGCACCGTACTGGTCACTCACCGCTTGGACGCGGACCCCGGCGTCCGCGAGGAACCGAGCGGCGTGCCGGCCGACCTTTCCGAACCCCTGCACAGCTGCCGTCGTCGCCGTCGGCGCGAGCCCGCGCAGCTCCAATGCAGCGAGGGCGACGAGTGCAACACCACGGCTGGTGGACGTAGCACGGCCGAGCGAGCCGCCGAGCGCGATCGGCTTGCCCGTGACCACGCTCTGCACGGTGAAGCCGTGACTGACCGAGAAGGTGTCCATCATCCAAGCCATGGTGCGCTCGTCGGTTCCCACGTCAGGTGCGGGGATGTCTCGGTCGGGGCCGATGACCGGGAGGATCTCGCTGGTGTATCGGCGGGTCACCCGTTCGATCTCCGCTTCCGAGTACTGCCGCGGGTCGATCGCTACCCCACCCTTTGCGCCGCCGTAGGGCAGGTCGACGAGGGCGCACTTCCACGTCATCCACATCGCCAGCGCACGTACCTCGTCCAAATCGACGGACGGTGCGAACCGCACACCGCCCTTCGCCGGGCCCCGGGTGAAGTTGTGCTGCACCCGATACCCGCGGAACACCTCGATGGTCCCGTCGTCGCGGCGAAGGGGGACCGCGACGGAAATCTCCCGGCGGGCCTGTGCGAGCAGTTGAACCGCGCCGGCGTCGATCTCGAGCGTGGCGGCGGCGGCACGCAGCTGCTCGAGCGCGTTGGCGAGCGGAGCGGTGCCAGTGGACGCGTGCGGGGCGGTGATCGTCATGGATTCCTCCGCGGAAGATATAAGAACTGATTCGCAGTTAAGAACCCATTCTGCCCCGGGAGTGCCGACGGGGCAAGGGCTGGCAGCGTCGTCCTGGGCCGATGAAACGCATCGGAAACATGGGATTTACAGGACCGACCCGTCCGGGGATTGACCGTGTAAGAACTGCGACCGTATTCTCATATACGAGTCAAGTCGCACTCACAGCAATCCGGCCATCGCCGTTCGGACGCCCAGGAGGACACCATGCAGCCGCCCCCGCGTCCGTCCGTGGCTGATCTTGCCCGGTCCACGTCCGGGCGACTTCGGCGTACCCACGGACGGCAGTGCCGCCGTCCGCTGCGTGAAGACGATCGTCCTCGCCTGCACACTGTTAGCTAGCCCGCACGGGCCTTCCCGAGAGAAGACAGACATGACCGCAGCACCACGGCTCGACACCACCCAAGTCGGCGTCATCACCGCCGACGGCAAGGTCGTCCGGCGCGCCACGATCGCAGGAGCCGTGGGCTCCTTCGTCGAGTGGTACGACTACGGCATCTACGGGTTGCTGACGACCTACATCGCACTCAACCTCATCGGCGGCGCCGAGACCGGAGCGCTGCTCCTGACCAACATCGGCTTCCTCGTCAGCTTCATCGCACGCCCCTTCGGCAGCGTCATCTGCGGGTACCTCGGCGACAAGATCGGTCGCAAGGCGCTGCTGTCAACGCTGCTGCTGCTGATCTCCGCATCGACACTGTGCATCGGGCTCATTCCGGCACACAGCGTCATCGGGATCGCCGCGCCCATCATCCTCATCTCCCTCCGTGTCCTCCAGGGCTTCAGCGCTGGCGGTGAGGTCGCAGGCGCAATGTCGTTCGTTGGCGAATACGCCCGCGACGCAGCCCGCAACTTCGCAATGAGCTTCATCGCGGTCGGCTCGTTCTTCGCCCTCCTGTTCGGCAGCACCTTCTCCGCAATCCTCATCACCACCCTCGGTGACGAGACCATGGAGTCATGGGCCTGGCGCATGCCGTTCCTGTTCGCCGCCCCGCTCGGCTACGTCGGGTTCTACATCCGCCGCCGCATGGAGGAGACGCCGCACTTCGAGGCCCTCCGCGAGCGGAACGCCGTCGCCCGCAACCCGCTCCGCGCGGCCTTCACATCCCGTCGCCACATCGCCGCGATCATCCTCACGATTTTCTTGCCGGCGCTGAACGGCCCCGGCTACTACCTGCTGTTCGCCTACATGCCGACGTACCTCAAGACCCAGCTCGGCGACGAACACAACTTCACGCTCGTGCAGGGCCTCCTCGTCACCGCGTGCGCGCTCGTGGCGATCATCATCGCCATTCCGCTGATGGCCCGCCTGTCTGACCGCGTCGGCCGGAAGCCCGTCTTGATCGGCTCGGCGATCGCCATGGCCGTTGTGTCGTACCCGATGTTCGTGCTCCTCGCCACTGGTCAGTTCGCTCTTGCGGCCCTCGGCGCCGTCGTCCTCGCCCTGGCGTTCTCCGGGCACGCCGCGGTCATCCACACCGTCCTCACCGAGATGTTCCCGACCACCGTCCGCTACAGCGCCTACAGCATCGGGTTCAGCCTCAGCACGATCATCTTCGGCGGCAGCGCGCCACTGGTGATGACCGCAATCATCAACGCCACCGGCAGCAGCCTCGTCCCGGCGTTCGCGTCGATCATCACGGCACTGATCACCCTGGTCAGCTGCCTGTTCCTCCGCGAAACCAAGGGGCAGCCGCTCCGCGTCGAGTGACCTTGACCCATACGTTCCACCAGCACCACAAGGAGAGCCCATGGCCACCGCATCCGTCGCCGTCGTCGCCGATCTCGGCGAGAGCTTCGGCAACTACACCATCGGCGACGACGAGGCCCTGCTCGGGCTCGTCACCGCATCGAACATCGCCTGCGGGTTCCACGCCGGCGACCCCCGAGTGATCGACCAAACGGTCGCCGAGTGCGTCCGTCGCGGCATCGAACTCGGCGCACACCCCGGCTACCCGGACCTCGTCGGCTTCGGGCGCCGCCTGATCGAGGCGTCCGAGGAAGAGATCCGCACGGACGTGCTGTACCAAATCGGTGCCCTCGACGCGTTCGCCCGCGTGCACGGCGGAATCATCAGTCACGTCGCACCGCACGGGCGGATGGGCAGCATCGCGCAGACCGACGCGAAGCACGCCCGGGCGATCACCGACGCGATCGCCGCGTACAACCCGAGCTACATCGTCATCTGCCAGAACGGGCTACTGGCCGAGGAGTCCCGGAAGCGCGACCTCCAGGTCGGCTACGTCTTCTTGGCAGACCGCGGGTACGGGGCCGACGGCATGCCTGTCGCCCGCTCGCACCCGGGTGGGCTCCTGCACGATCCGCAGGAGATCGGAAGCCGCGTCGTGCAGGTCGTGACCGAGGGCACCGTGGTGACCGTGGATGGCGAAACCGTGCCACTCGGGCACGACGCGGACGTCGTGCTGCTGCACGGCGACCACCCTCAGGTACTGGCGAACGGGACAGCGTTGCGCGCCGCACTGGATGCTGCGGGGATCCGGGCCACGGGCCTCCAGGAGGTTCTCGCCGACAAGCGCGCGGCGGTCGCTGCGCAGTGACCGGCATCAGCACCGCCCCATTCGGCGACGCCGCGGTCATGATCGCCGGCGTCGCCGAGCCGGGCGTGCGCGAGCGCGTCCGTGCCATCGGCCGCGAACTCGAGCGCCGGACGCCGCACGGGGTCACTGAGCTCGTCGCCGGCCTCGACTCGCTGCTGGTCCGCTTCGACCCGCTCCGCACGAGTCCGGAGAGCATCGAGGACGTCGTCCGGCTGCTCGACGAGACGACCGGCTCCGACGGCACCGTGTCGTCGGTCGCCGGGCGGACATTCACTATCCCGGTGGTCTTCGACGCCGGTGCCGGGCCAGATCTGGAGTCCGTCGCCGCGGAGCTTGAACAGTCGGTCGACGACCTGGTCGCGACCGTCACCGGCACCGTGTTCGACGTCGTCCTGCTCGCCGCGGGCATGGCACCGATGATGGAGGGCGGCCGGTTCAACCGTCCGGTTCGACGTGCAGCGCAGCCCCGCACCAACGTGCCCGCCGGCTCGATCATGATCGCCGGGCAGAACGCCATCATCCAGCCATTCCCGGGGCCGACGGGCTGGCGGGTGATCGGTCGGACGCCCCATGTGGTCGTCGACATCGCACGGGAGGACGCCGCCGCGATCCTGCCCGGCGACCGCATCCGGTACCGCGCGGTGGACCGTGTCGAGGCCGAGCGCACCGGTACCGCTTTCCTGCTGCCCGATGACGAGCCGGCGGGAGCGCGTCAGTGAGCCGCGAGGTGCGGCTCGACGTCGTCGACGCCGGCTGGCTCACCACGTTCCAAGACGCTGGCCGAACCGGCACCGAACGGCTCGGCGTGCCGACCGGTGGCAGCGCGGACCAGCATGCCGCGACTGTCGCCAACGTCCTCGTCGGCAACGCCCGCCGCGCCACCCTCTTCGAGGTGATGGGGGAGTTCTCGCTCGTCCCCTCGGCGGACGTGCTGGTGGCCGTGACGGGTGCCGTGGGACAGGTGCTCGTGGGTGAGCACACCGCCGACGCGTGGACACCCATCGTCGTCCCGGCTGGTGTCGAGGTCCGTGTGCTCCCCGGCGCCGACGGGGCCAGGAGCTACCTGGCTGTCGCTGGCCGCGTGCACGCCGAGACCTTCCTCGGCAGTGCTGCGCCGGATGCCCGGATGGGGTTTGCCCAGCAGATCGCGCACGGCGCGTCGATCGCGGTCACCACCGAGTTCACTGGGTTCCGCCAGCCACACTTCGACCATGCGCTCTTCCGGCTGCCGGTGCCGATTCGGCGTCCCGGACCCGGGCCGTGGACCGTCGACCTGCTGCCGGGCCCGGCCGCACGCATCCCCGGCATCGAGCAACTCATCGGCTCCGCCGAGTACCGGGTTACCGAGCGCTCAAACCACGTCGGCGTGCGGCTCGATGGCCCCGTCCTGCACCCGGAAGGCGACGCGGAGATCGTGTCCCACGGTGTGCCGGTTGGTGCGGTAGAGATCCCGCACGGCGACGAACTGATCGTGCTCGGACGCTACCGGACCGTCACCGCCGGCTACCCGATCGTGGCGTTCGCGACGACCGGATCGCAGTCGTTGCTCGGCCAGGTCACCCCGGGCCGCGTCGTGCGGTTCCGCTGGGTCGACCGAGGGCAGGCGCAGCGGTCGCTCTGGCAGGCGGAGACCGCGATACAGACGCTCGAGTTGGCCGTCGCCGACGTCTTCAGTGCCGTTGGCATTCCACGGCACCGCGACAACGGTTGACGGACTTCTCTCAAATGAGAGACAATTCTCATATTAAGACGAGGAGTGACATGGGTTCTCTGCATGGCAAAGTGGCGATCGTCACCGGCGCCGGATCTGGGATGGGCCGCGAGACGTCGCTGCTGCTCGCACGCGACGGCGCGACCGTCGTGCTCGTCGGCCGGCGCCTGTCCGCGCTCGACGAGGTCGCTCGGGTGATCATCGATGAGGGAGGCTCCGCGGTTGTCGTAGCTGAGGACGTAGCCGCGAACGGTGCCGCCGGCAGGATCGTCGATGCCGCGCATGCAGCAGCCGGCCCGGTCGACCTGCTTGTGCACGCCGCGGGGGCCTCCAGCAGCGTTCAGAACGCGCGGTGGGTGCCTGAGGACGAGTGGCGCACCGTGATTGACGTCAACCTCACCGCCGTTCACCTCCTTACCCAGGCGCTTCTTGGCGACCTGCTTCGGAACGGCAACGGCACGGTGATCACGATCTCGTCGCTCGCCGCCGTGAACCCGAACCTTCTCGGCGGGGCAGCGTACGGCGCGGCGAAGGCCGGCGTCCGGAACTACATGACGTTCCTGCACAACACGTTCCGCAACGAGGGTCTGCGGGCTGTGACCGTGCTCCCCGGTGAGGCGGACACCCCCATCCTCGACGGCAGAGCCCGACCGCCAGCACCCGAGGAACGCGTGCACATGCTCCGCCCCGAGGACGTCGCCGAGGCCGTTCGCCTCGTCGCAGCCCTTCCGTCTCGAGCCGTCGTGCAGGAACTCGTCATCGCGCCCACCCGGCAACGCGACACGAGCGTCGACATAGAGATCAGCCGCAACACCGGCGCACCGGACGGTGCCGCCGACCGGAAGGACAGCGAATGACCACCATCACGCCCGCCACGTTCCGCCCCGCGGAGTCGGTACAACGCATCGTTGCGGCGTCCCGGCGCGTGCAGCAGCCGCAGTCCTCCGGCGATCTCGTCTCCCTCGCGATGGGGGAGCCAGACTTCGCAACACCGCCGCAGGTGATCGAAGCTGCATCGGCCGCGCTCCGTGCCGGGCGCACGCACTACTCGCCTCTCTACGGTGAACCGGCCCTCCGCGCCGCTCTTGCCGACCGGGTCGGTGCCCTTGCCGGCCGTCCGGTCGATTCCGGCGATGTGTTGATCACGCACGGTGGCACGGGCGGTTTGACCGCTGCGATCCTCGCGATCGTGAACCCCGGGGACCGTGTAGTGATCCCAGACCCAACCTACTCACTGTACGCGGACCTGATCAGCATGGCCGGTGGCGTCGCTGTCCCGGTCCCGCTGCAGGCAGACCTACATTGGGATCTTGACGCTCTTGACGCCGCACTTGTTGAGGCGAAGCTGTTCGTGTTCTGCAATCCCGGTAACCCAACCGGCATCGTGCACTCCCGTGACGAACTCGAACGGCTCGGCGCTGCGCTGACCGGCACGGACACGATCGTCATCAGCGACGAGGCGTACGCCGACCTCACTTTCACTGGACAGCCGTTCACCTCCGCGCTGGAGGTGCCCTCGCTTGTCGACCGGACCGTGTACTGCCAGACGTTCTCCAAGAGCTACGCCATGACCGGATGGCGGGTCGGGTACCTCTGGGGGCCTAGCGAGGTCATCACCGCTGCTGCGCGGGTCCACAACACCGCGAACGGCTCCATGAACACCGCAGTACAGGACGCCGCGCTGGTGGCGCTCGAGACGTGCGGTGAGGACATCGCCCGTATGCACGACGCGTACTCGCGGCGCCGAGCGTTAATGGCGGACGGGCTCGCGACGATCCCGGGGCTCGATGTGAGCTCACCGGAAGGCGCGTTCTACCTGTTCCCGCGTTACGACCTCAACATTCCGAGCGTCGACCTCGTCGCGCGGCTCCGCGACGCAGGTGTCGCCGTCCGACCGGGAGCCGAGTTCGGAGCGGCCGGCGAACACCACCTCCGGCTCTCCTATGCGGCGTCCGACGACGCCATCGAAGCTGGCGTGGCTCGACTCGCCGCAGCGTTCGGCGCACTACGCTGACAACAACGACGAGGAGGGCCGTGCGCAGCGATACCGAGCGCAACCGCGCACGCATCATCAAGGCCGCCTCGCGCCTCGCCGCGAAACACGGCAACTCGATCCGCATGCAGGACGTCGCCGCGAAAGCAGAAGTCTCCACCGCGACCGCGTACCGGCACTTCAGCAGCGTCGACGAGGCCCTTGCCGAATTCCGATTCGGTGTCGGCGAGACCCTCCGTGAATTCAGCCTGGCGCGCGACGAGTGGGGTGTCGAGCTGCTCGAGGTGGTCAGTCGCCGCTGGATCGAGCTGGTCATGAAACATGGCCGGGCAATGGTGCATACCCGCTCCGATCAGGGGTACCTGAAACGACTCCGCGCCGATGCGCCGTACCTCACGGTGCAGGCGGACGCCCTCGAGCGGCCCATCCGCGAGGCCGCCGCCGAGGTCGGGATTCCGGACCAGGGCGACCTCGGGCTGTTCTTCTGGAACTCGATGTTCGACCCTCGCGAAATCTTCGACCTGCACGAGACCGTTGGGATCCCGTCGGAGCAGATCGCGTCCAGACTGGTCCGCACACTGCTCGGCGCGCTGCGGGGTTGGGCGCCGACGGACTGACCGACCCCGGCCGGCCCGGCGGATCCTCAGAACCGCACGAGCACTTTGCCGGACACGGAGGAGTCTGCCGCGGTCACAAAGGCTTCCAGGGCATCGTCGACCGCGAACTCGTGCGTCGCGACCGGTCCGACTGCAAGCGATCCGTCGGCTAGCGCCGCGAGCACCTCGGTGATCTCGTCGACGAACCGGAACGACCCGCGGAGGTCGAGCTCTTTCGTGATCGCGAGGGACACTAAAGCCGGCTGCGGTCCGGTCGGAAGCAGCCCCACCATCACGACGGTCCCGCCTCGCGCAGCTCCACGGACGGCCGAAGCCAGACCGTGACGGTTCCCGGAAGACTCGATGACAACGTCGGCTTCGACAGCATCGATCGCGGCCACATCGGCTGCATGAATGGTGCGGTCGGCGCCGACCTCGAGGGCGATGCGCAACGGCAGCTCCTGCAGGTCCACGGCGACGATCTCGGCTGCACCGGCCCGCCGCAGGGCTGCCGCGGCGAGGGCGCCGATGGGGCCGGCGCCGATGACGAGTGCGCGCTTGCCAGCGACGTCACCGGCGCGGTGCACGCCGTGCAGCGCCACGGCTGCGGGTTCTGCGAGTGCAGCGTCCCGCAGACACAGCCCCGCTGGGAGTGGGCGGAGCATGCGCGTCGGAAGTGCGGTGTGGCGGGCGAACCCGCCTTGCGTGTGGGGCAGGAGTGCGGCGCTGCCGAGGTAGGTCGTGCCTGGCGCCAGGTTCGGACGGTTCGCCGGGTATCGGCCGGGTGCGGTGCCCGTGGTCGCGGGGTGCACGGCCACTGCGGTGCCGACGGCGGGACCCGATCCGTCGGCGGCCGCGACCGTGACGTTACCGACGACCTCGTGCCCGAGGACCATTGGTTCTCGGAGAATCGACTCGCCGACGGCGCCGCTCCGCCAGTAGTGCAGGTCCGACCCGCAGATGCCGCCGAATGCGACGGTCACCACGGCCTCGTCGGCACGGGGCGTCGGCGCAGGCAATTCCTCGACGCGGAGGTCGCCGGCACCGTGGACGACGATGGCGGTGTTGGGCTGGGTGGTGTACGGCACGAGGTGCTCCTGTTCGATCGGGTCAGACGACGACGGTCATGCCGCCGTCGACGAACACGACCTGTCCATTGACGAAGTTGCTCGCCTCCGAGGCGAGCCAGACGGCCGGCCCGACAAGGTCGTCGGTGGTGCCCCACCGATGCGCCGGGGTGCGTCCAAGGATCCAGCCGTTGAACGCCTCGTCGTCGACAAGCGCCTGGGTCATCTCGGTATGGATGTACCCGGGGGCGAGAGCATTGACCTGGATGTTCGCACCCGCCCACTCGGCGGTCATCGCGCGGGTGAGGTTTCGGATGCCGCCCTTCGCCGCCGTGTACGCCGCGATCGTCGGCCGGGCGAGGTCGGTCTGTACTGAGGCAATGTTGACGATCTTGCCGCGCGCTCGAGGCACCATGTGGCGGGCAACCTCGCGTCCGACCAGGAACGCCGCGGTGAGATCGGTGCGTAACACGCGCTCCCAGTCCTCGAGCGCGAGTTCCAACATCGGGACCCGGTGCTGGACACCAGCGTTGTTGACCAGGACGTCGATCGGTCCCACCGCGTCTTCGACGTGCGAGACGCCGGCGATGACGGCGGATTCGTTGGTGATGTCGAATGCGACGGCGCTCACCCGTTCCGCGCCGTACCGCGCGGCGAACCTCGTATGCGTATCAGCGAGGCGGCCCTCGTCACGTCCGTGGAGCACCACATGCGCACCAGCTCTCGCCAGGCCGTCCGCGATGCCCTGCCCGATGCCACGACTCGACCCCGTCACCAGCGCGATACGCCCCGTCAAATCAAACACCGAGCCCACCGAGTGGTCACTGGTGCCCAGCACGAGTCGACGGATCGTCTCCGCGACCTGCTCCACGGGGGCGTCGATCGCGACGGTGACGCCGCGCTCGTCGTGCGTGAGCGGTTCGAGCAGCTCGAGCTGGGAGTCCAGCAGCGACGACGGCATGTACTCGTGCGATCGAGCATTGAGCCGCTCCGCGATGAGGGCACGCGACCCGGAGAGGTGTGCGAAGAACACGTCACTTCCGCCGAGTGTCTCCCGGTACGTCCTGGTGAGCGCCGAACACGCCAGAACGACCCGCTCATCGCCCGCCAGCAGGGTGGCGAGCCGAGCCAACCAGGGTGCCCGGTCGTCATCATCCAACGGTATCCCGGACGCCATCTTCGCCTTCGCCTCTGCGGAGTGCAGATCGTCTGCGTCGACGAACGCGACGCCCAGCCGAGCGGCGAGAAGCGCGCCGACGGCCGACTTCCCCGCTCCGGACACCCCCATGAGCACGATCGGGGCAACGGTTCCGGTCATCGCGGTCTCCTTCGGCACACCCTCGACAAAATGAGAATCAAGTCTTAGTTTAGGTACGGTACCGACCATGCCATGTGACCGCAAGCGGCCACGACCGACAGGAAGCCCGATGACCGAGCATCAGCAGCACGCAGCCCAGGCGAACATCGGGGTGATCGGCCTCGCCGTCATGGGGTCGAACCTCGCACGCAACCTCGCGTCGCGTGAGGGCAACACGGTCGCGGTCTACAACCGCACCTACGCCCGCACCGAAGAACTCATCACGGAGCACGGCGACGCCGGCTTCATCGCTTCCGAGGACATCGACGACTTCGTTGCATCGCTGAGCAAGCCGCGCACGGCGATCATCATGGTGCAGGCCGGCAAGGGCACCGACGCCGTGATCTCGCAGCTCGCCGACAAGTTCGAGGAAGGCGACATCATCGTCGACGGCGGCAACGCCAACTTCCACGACACCATCCGGCGCGAGCACGACCTGCGCGAGAAGGGCCTCAACTTCGTCGGCACCGGCATCTCCGGCGGCGAAGAGGGTGCGCTCAAGGGCCCGTCGATCATGCCCGGCGGCTCGAAGGAGGCCTGGGAGACCCTCGGTCCGATCCTGAAGTCGATCGCAGCGGTCGCCGAGGGCGAGCCCTGTGTGACCCACATCGGCACCGACGGTGCCGGCCACTTCGTCAAGATGGTGCACAACGGCATCGAGTACGCCGACATGCAGCTCATCGCCGAGTCGTACGACCTGCTCCGCCGCGTCGGCGGGCTCTCCGTGGACGACCTGGTCGGGGTGTTCCAGGAGTGGAACGGCGGCGACCTCGAGTCCTACCTGATCGAGATCACGGTCGAGGTCCTGAAGCAGCGCGATGCTGATTCCGGCAAGTTCCTCGTCGACGTCATCCGCGACGAAGCGGGTTCCAAGGGCACCGGCGTGTGGACCGTGCAGAACGCCGTCGGCCTCGGCATCCCGGTGTCCGGCATCGGCGAGGCCGTGTTCGCTCGTGCGGTGTCGTCGAAGCCGTCGCAGCGTGCCGCCGTGCAGCAGGCGTTCCCGGACCGGCCCGACATCGCCGAGGTCCCCGACGGCTTCGAGGACGACGTCCGTGCGGCGCTCTACGCATCCAAGGTCGTCGCCTACGCGCAGGGGTTCGACCTGATCATCGCCGGGGCGAAGGAGTACGGCTGGGACATCGACCTCGGCAACGTGGCGAAGATCTGGCGCGGCGGCTGCATCATCCGCGCCCAGTTCCTCAACCGCATCGTCGAGGCGTACGACAAGAACCCCTCGCTCGAGAGCCTGCTCGTCGACCCGTACTTCGCGAACGCCGTGCACGAGGGCGAAGCAGCCTGGCGACGCATCGTCGGGATCGCTGCCGCGTCGGGGATCCCCGCCCCGGGCTTCTCATCGGCGTTGTCGTACTTCGACTCGCTCGCCTCCGAGCGGCTGCCCGCCTCGCTCATCCAGGGGCAGCGCGACTTCTTCGGAGCGCACACCTACCAGCGCATCGACAAGGACGGCACCTTCCACACGCTGTGGTCCGACGACGACCGCCGCGAGGTCGACCAGGAACCGTCCACCCACTAGAGCTCATCATGGCCTCACGACTGCTACTCCTTGCCTCGCTCGTTGAGTCCGATGGCGTTCACGCCACGCCGGCCGGCAAGCTGTCTCTGGCGACCGCGCCGACCTCACGCGAATCGGTTCGCAACGGGCTGCGAGCTGCTATCGAGCATGGCCAGCTCCAGCCGGGGATCCGTCTGAAACGCGCGCACGATCTTGCAACCGCGATCGGCGTGAGCCGCAGCACAATAGGAGCCGCCGTCATGGACCTTGTCCACGAAGGTCTCATCGAACGGCGCTCTACAGGCGAGAAAGTCGTTCGTCAGCCGCCAGCCGGGCCACGGGTCACCGTCCGGCCAGTAGCGCTTACGTTTGACGGTCCGCCGCTTGAATATGCCGACATCGTCGCTTTCGCCGCGGAGCGGCCACGGTCCGATCTGATCTGGAAGCAGCATCACGAAGGTCGATGCGTTGCCGAGATCCGAGTTGCCACGGACCCACGATGGTGGTCTCCGCCGTCACGATGGACCTGGGATGCGCCCATCGGACCTCAGCGAGACGTTGAACGAGTTGAGGTAGCGATCAGTTATGACGTCGACTCCATCGGCACTCGATGGCTCGTCGTTGTCGCCGTGTTCTACAGCGAGAATGCGCAATGTACCGTCACCTTACAACTAGCACACGGCTTCTTCTCCGTCGAACTTGTATGAAGATGGCTCAAGAGTTTTAAGAATCGAGAACTCGAAATACGGGATTCTCAGCAAGTTTGGCGCCTGCAGGTAACGTCATGCTCTACGACACCGTCGCCGTGAGCCGGTTCAGTGGTTGAGGAGTTCGTGAGAGACGGACCAGAGTCGTTCTGCAAGCGCGGGGTCGAGTGCCCGGGCCTTCACGCCATCTGGATGGTCGGCAAGTATGCCGTTATTGGGAACGGTGTAGGCCTTCTGGCAGTCGTCGAGGTAGTGACCGCCACTCCCGCACGATCAGCACTGTTTGACCAGCAGCTCGGCGCCGGTTTGACTGTGTCCGGCGTTGAAGTGCGGAAAAGAAACCGGTGACCGGAAGCGGCCATCCCGAATGCCGGCGACGTCTTCTACAAGCCTGCCGGGGTCGTTGTCGCCAAGAGCGACATCTTTGTCAAAGAGGCCTCTGTGCGACGAGCTGTCCCAACCGCTCCGATCCTCATCTCGTTGGTCAGAGTCGTCTCCGTTGCGTGCGGTGGCCGGTGGTGGACAAATCGGTGTCGAGCAGACCCACGCCGTCTTCTCTCCAGAGGTGTCCACGCTTTCGGTGCCGATGGCGCGCTGCCGTCTTAGGGGCGGACGGGAGCGGCGGCGTGCTGCGATGACAAGCATGAAAACTGTTGTGCCTTTCGGATCGTCGGCCGGTCAGCGTCTGATGCGTGGCCGAGTGGCGAGAAGGCCAAGTAAGTAGATGCCACCGAGCGCCGAAGTGACTAAGCCGACGGGGATCTGGAACGGGCTGAGGAGGCGACCGGCGACGATGTCAGCTGCAGTGAGGAGCACCGCACCGATGAGCAGTGAAGGTGCCATGCTGTCGCTGCGTTGGGGGAGGAGGCGTCGGGCGAGTTGCGGCGCGGCAAGGGCCACGAACGAGATCGGCCCGACGGCGGCGACGCCGACGGCAGCCAGTCCGACGCCGCAGGTGAGGAGGTATGGCCGCCAAAAGGCGAGATTGACGCCGAGGGTGGTGGCGAGGTCGTCTCCCATCTCGAGCATCGCAAGCGGCCGGGATCCGACTGCGGTGAACGGAATGAGAGCGGCGATCACGACGAGGGCGGGGAGTACTTGCGGCCAGGAGATGGCGTTCAAACTCCCGAACTTCCAAGCGGCGGCCGCCTGGGCACGTTCGAGATCGGTCCGGGTGAGCAGGTAGTCGTTGACGGCGGCGAGCATGGCTCCGACGGCGATCCCGACCAGGATGAGCCGCTCGCCCGTTGCTCGGCTGGAGGCGCTGAGAAGGTATACGGCGGTTGCGGTGGCGAATCCGCCGAGGACAGTTCCGCTGGCGATAGTCGTGGCGGACGCTGAACTGACGGTGAGGATAGCGACGAGACCGCCGGTCGCTGCGCCGGTGCTGAAACCGATGAGGTCTGGACTCCCGAGCGGGTTGCGAGAGATGCGTTGAAAAACCATTCCGCTGACGCCGAGTGCTGCGCCGACACCGATCGCGCATGCCACTCGTGGAATGCGCTGGTTGAGCACGATGAACTGGGACGCGTCCGAGCCGGAACCGGTCAGCGCGGCCCAAGTCTGCGGCCATGTCAGCTGCAGTGGTCCGGTCGTGACGCCCGCAATCGCGGCTGAGACGAGCAGCCCCAGCAGAACGATCCACGTCAGTGTTCCCTGACCTCTCCGGCGGGAGGCTCTCACAGGGAACGTTCTTCCGTTTTGACGGCATCGGTACGCGACTTCCGGCGCACCGCGAGCGCGATGAGCACCGGAGCGCCGACGAACGCGGTCACGATGCCGACTTCGAGTTCACCTGGTGGGGCGATGACTCTGCCGACGATGTCCGCAGCCAGCATCAGGGCCGGCCCGCCGACGAGCGAGGCGCAGAGCACAATCGGCAGGCGATTCCCGACGAGGAGCCGAACGGCGTGTGGCACGACCAAGCCAACGAACGTGATCGGGCCGACCACCGCAGTCGCAGTGCCGCACGCAAGCGTCACGACCGCGAATCCCAGGACATGCGTCAATGAAACCGATACGCCGAGCGACGCCGCGGTGTCTGTTCCCATTCCGAGTAACTCGAGTGGCCGCGCCAAGAGACCTGTGACGAGCACCACAACGAGGAGCACCGGCAGCAACCACGCTGTGCTGCCAGGGTCGCGGTTCGCGACAGAACCGATGACCCACGACCGGTAGTCACCAAACGTGCGTTCGTCTGCCAATGTGATCACGCCGGTCACCGACGATAGGCTCGCCGTTAACGCTGCACCGGCGAGGACCAGCCGTGTGGATTCCGTCCGGTGCCCTGATCGTGCTGTCACGAACATCACAACGATCGCACCACCCGCGGCACCCACAGAGGCGAGGCCCATCAGCGCACCGGTACCGCTTATCCCGAACGCTGCGACGGCGATCACGACGGCAAGCGACGCGCCGGCGTTCACGCCGAGTAGACCCGGCTCCGCCAGTGGGTTCCGCGTCAGCGCCTGCATCACAACACCAGCGGTGGCGAGCAACGCCCCGATCAGGACAGCGAGGACGGTTCTAGGCATCCGCAACCGCCACACGATGATCGAGTCCCGTCCACCGTCTGGGTGCATCACCGCTGCCAAAACCGCTGGCGGCGACACCGGCTGCGCACCGATCGACAGACTTACCCCGACGAGAACGAGCAGCATCACTAACGCGCAAGCGCCGGCAAACAGGAGCCGGGGTCGACCACGAGCGGTGCGATGTGTGGAGGAGACGTGGAAGACATTCATGGCAAGTAAGGTGAGCCTAAGCTAACTACGTGCTCCTCACCCAATCACCCCGCTCTCGCCGCTCCCTGCTTAGTTCTTCGATCGCGGTTCTGCTCTCGTCCGTGATCCTCGCCGGATGCAGCACCGTTGACAGCGGCGGAGCCGCCACCGACAGCCAGCCGGCTGGAAACACCGCTTACACCACACCTCGCACCATGCCATCTGGCAAGGGCAGCGACGAATCCGACGGCGTGTTCCCTCGCACCGTCAAGCACTTCGAAGGATCCACCAGGCTCGAAGCAGCACCGAAACGGGTCGTGGTGATCTCCACCGGACAAGCCGACGCCCTCTTGACCCTCGGAGTTGTGCCAGTCGCCTCAACGGCAGGCGATGCCGCGGACCTGGTCCCGTCGTACCTCGCGGATGCCTTTCCAGACCGGGCATCTGCCCTGGCCGATGTGCGGTCCATCGGGAACCGGTTTGCACCCGACGTCGAGACCATCGCCGCCGTGCAGCCTGACCTGATCTTGATGAACACCGCAGGAAAAGACGCGGACACGCTCTACAGCAGTCTTGCGAAGATCGCGCCCACAGTCGCGACCCGAGGAACCGGACGGTATTGGAAGCAAGACTTCCTCCTCCTTGCGGACGCACTCGGGAAGACGCAGCAGGCGGAAACGTGGCTGACCACGTACCAGGAAGACGCGAGAACTTTCGGTGAGGGCGTGCAGGGAAACCCGACGGTGTCGTTCCTGCGATACAACTCCGACCGGCTACGCGTATTCGGAGTCGCCTCGTTCCCGGGTTCCGTGGCTGAAGATGCCGGCCTCGTCCGTCCTGTGGCGCAAGATTTCACCAACGGAACGTCCCAAGACATCAGCAGCGAACAGCTCGCTCTAGCTGATAGCGATTTCGTTTATGCCGGTGTGCAGGGCGGCGACACGAAGAAACTCACCAGTCTGGCCCTCTGGCCTACGCTCGAAGCGGTCGGTCGCAAACGGGTGACATTCATCGACGACGACGTGTTCTACCTCAACACCGGACCTACCGCAGCAAGGCGAGTTCTCGCAGAACTCGGTCGTACCGCCGGCCTCTAGCGAGGCGGACAGCGTCCGAATCTGATGATAGTGGTCGCTGATGTTGTTGCAGACTCATCGGCGGAGCAGCTTGACTGCTCGCGGACGCTGTTCCGTGCTCGTTATCCACAGCGAGTACGTGCTTCAGCAAGCATAGGACGCGGGCCGGGCACATGCTCGAGCTCGACCGCCTGCCGTTTTGACGCCACGACTGCATCGCGCGCCCGACGACAGAACGTCCGTCCGCTGACCAGCTGACCGGCCGGTCGGCAAAAGCGCCTTGCCTGTCCAGCTCGAGAATTAGTCGATCCAGCGTTCGGCCGAGCCGACTTCGGAGGAAAGGATGATGTTGTGCGCGTTTTCGAAACAACGCAAGCGCTTCACCTGTCCTGGATCAGGCTGCGCCGTGACTGGCGCGGCTGCGCCGCGACAGCGAGTCGATGATGACGGCGAGCAGCAGGACCGCGCCGGTGATCATGTAGCGGATCGACGAGTCGAGGCTGAGCAGGGTGAGCCCGTTCGAGATCGACTGGATGACGATGATGCCGAGCAGCGCCGACCAGGCGCTCCCGCGGCCGCCGAACAGGCTGGTCCCGCCGATGACGGCGGCGGCGATCGCGTTGAGGTTCGTGTCGCCGGCGCCGGACGACAGGCTCGCCGAGTTGAGGCGGGCGGCGGCGAGGATCCCGCCGACGGTGGCGAACAGCGACGTCAGCATGAACACCGAGATGTAGATGCGGTTCACCCGGATGCCGGACCGTCGGGCGGCCTCGACGTTGCCGCCCACCGCGAAGACCGACCGTCCCCAGCGGGTGCGCTTCAGCACGAAGTTCATCAGCACGACGAGCACGATGAAGAACACGAACGAGGTGCCGGTGCCGAAGTCGCGCGACAGGTACCAGACCATCAGGGCGAGGCCGAGGAACAGCGCGACGGACTTCACGATCGTGAGCGACATCGCCCCGGTCGACAGCCCGGCACGGCGGCGGCGGGCAGATCGGCGCACGTCCGTGAAGAACAGGCCGCCGGCGGCCAGGGCCGCGAGCAGGTACGCGAGCCACGGCGGCAGGTACGACGCCGAGGCGAACTGCACGATCGGCGAGTCGTACGGCAGGTTGATCGAGCCGTTCGGTCCCAGGATCAGCAGCTGCAGGCCGAGGAACCCGAGCAGACCGGCGAGGGTGATGACGAAGCTCGGCACGCCGAACCGGGTGAACAGCAGGCCGTAGAGCAGACCGGCCGCGGCACCGACGGCCAGGGCGACCACGAGCACGAGCCAGAGCGGCCAGCCGAGCGTCGTGAGCCCCTGGCCGAGGATCGCCGCGGAGAGGCCGCTGACACTGCCGACGGACAGGTCGATCTCGCCGAGCAGCAGCACCAGCACGATGCCGATCGCGATGGTGCCGACCGCGGCGCACTGCAGGGCGAGGTTGACCAGGTTGCCCGGGGACAGGAAGTCGGGGGAGAGCGCCTGGAATACCGCCCAGATGACGATGAGCCCGACGACCACGGGCAGTGAACCGATGTCACCGCCGCGGACCCGCCGCACGAACGCCTTCGCCGCGCCGCCGAGCCCCTGGTCGCGCAGGAGCCGCTCGTCCTGCAGGTCCGCCGCCGAGGGGGTCGGAGTCGCTGCGGTGAGGGTCTCGTTGGTCTTGCTCATGCGGAGGTCTCCTGCTCGGTCCGGGCGGCGGCGCGACGCGTGACGGCGTTGTCGGTGGCACCGGTGATGGCCGCGATGATCTCCTCGTAGGAGACGTCGTCGATGCGGAAGGTGCCGTTGTTGCGGCCGAGCCGCAGGACCGCGACCCGGTCGGCGACGGCCTGCACGTCCGCGAGGTTGTGGCTGATGAGCACGACGCCGAGGCCGCGCTCGCGCAGGCGTTCGACGAGGTTGAGGACCTCGGCGGTCTGCGCGACACCGAGTGCGGCGGTGGGTTCGTCGAGGACGACCACTTGCGGGTCGCCGATCAGGGAGCGGGCGATCGCGACGGTCTGTCGCTGCCCACCGGACAGCGATGCGATGGGGATCCGTACGGACGGGATCCGTGCGGCGAGCTGCTGGAGGAGCTCCCACGAGCGGCGCTCCATCTCCTCTTCGTCGAGGAAGGGGTGGGCGATCTCGCGGCCGAGGAACAGGTTCGAGACCACGTCGAGGTTGTCGGCGAGGGCGAGGTCCTGGAAGACGGTGGCGATGCCGAGGGTCTGGGCCGCTGCGGGATCGGGGACGGTGACCTCGTCGCCGCCGAAGGTGATCGTGCCGCCGTCCGGGGTGTAGACCCCGGCGAGGATCTTCACGAACGTCGATTTGCCGGCGCCGTTGTCGCCGACGATGGCGACGACCTCGCCCGGGTAGACGTCGAAGTCGATGTCGCTGAGGGCCTGGACGGCGCCGAACCGCTTGGTGATCCCGCGCAGGGACATCACCGGCTCGGCGGAGGAGGGTGCTGCTTGTGACGCGTTGCTCACGGGTGTCGTGCTCACGGGTGTCGTCCTCGATCGGTGAGGCCCGCCCGGTCCTGGTCGGACCGGGCGGGCAGGGGGTCTGACCTACTTGATGCCGGCGCTGTCGCAGGCGGACGCGTACTGCGAGGTGCAGATCTGCGACACCTTGTACAGGCCGTCCTTGACCACCGTCGACTCGACGTTGTCGGTGGTCACGGCGACCGGTTCGAGCAGCGTCGACTGGACGCTGGCGCCCCCTGCGGTGTCGACGGTCGTGTCGCCCTTCGGGGTCTCGCCCTTCGCGAACTGGATCGCGAGGTCGGCGGCCTTCGAGGCCTCGGGCTTGAAGGCCTTATAGACGGTCATGTACTGCTCACCGGCGAGGATCCGCTGGATGCCCGCGAGTGAGGCGTCCTGCCCGGTGACGGGCGGGAGCTCGGTGACGCCGGCCGACTTCAGCGCGGCGATGACGCCGCCGCCGGTGTCGTCGTTCGCCGCGTAGACGCCGGTGATCTTGTCCTTGCCGAGCTTGCTGATCTGGCCGGCAGCCCAGTCCTGCGCCTTGGCGGGGTCCCATCCGGGGGTGTCGTACTCGGCGAGCACCTTGTAGCCGCTCGAGTCGATGACCGAGTGTGCGCCCTTCTTGAACTGCGACGCGTTGTTGTCGGTCGGGGAACCGTTGACCATGATGATGCCCGAGCCCGACGGCACCTTCTTCGCCTTGAGTGCGTCGACGAGGGCCTGCCCCTGCAGCTCGCCGACCTTCTCGTTGTCGAAGGAGATGTAGTAGCTCAGGTCGGGGCTGTTGATGAGCCGGTCGTAGGAGATGACCGGGACCTTCTTGGCCTTGGCCTGCTGGACGATGGAGGCAGCGGCCTCGCCGTCGAACGGGTCGAGGACCAGGACCTTGACGCCCTGCGTGAGCATCGACTGGGCCTGCTGCAGCTGCTTCGACGCGTCGCCGTCGGCGTTCGCGTAGATGACGGAGCAGCCGCTGCACTGCTTCTTCACCTCGGCGGTGAACAGTGGACGGTCGGCGCTGGCGTAACGGGCGGTGACGGAGTCAGGCAGGAGGAGGCCGATCTTGGCCTTCGACGCGTCACCGCTGCCTCCGCCGGATCCGGTCGCCGCATCGGAGCCGTTGGAACAGCCCGCCAGGGTGGTGATCGCGAGCAGCAGGGCGCTGACGCCCAGCATCGCTCGTGTGGTGGATTTCTTCATTGAAACGTCCTCCAACAGTGGACCGCCCACATCGGCGGTGCCCTGAGTGTGACAGCGAGCGTTCTTGGCTGCAAGAGTTGAACGCAAGGGTCGCGCGCTGTGACGAAAATGTTATCCGGAGCGCTCCCGCTAGCGTGCGCGCGTCACGTCGACGGCTTCGATCGCCAGGGCCAGCGCTCCGGTCACCGAGGCCTTCTCGCCGAGCTGTCCCTGCACCACGTCCGGTGTGCCGTCGACGTCGATGATGAGCGATGACTCGAGGGCGTGTCGCATCGGGCCGAGCAGGAGTTCCCCGGCACGTGCGAACTCTCCCGTGATCACCACCCGTTCGGGGTCGAGGACGTTGCACAGGCCCACCGCCGCCGAACCGATCGCGCGCCCGGCGTCGGCCACGGCGCGCATGCATACCTGGTCACCGCCCATCGCCCGCAGGACGAGGTCTGCCAGCTTCAGTGTCCCCAGTTCGTCGCGGACGCCCTCGAGCACGGCGGGCGCGCCGGCGATCGCCTCGAGGCACCCCCGGTTCCCGCACCGGCACAGGGGGCCGTTCGGCAGGACGGGGGTGTGCCCGAACTCGCCGGCGACGCCGTGGTGCCCGCGGAACAGTCGACCGTCCAGCAGGAGCCCGGCGCCGATGCCGTTGCCGACGTCGAGCGTCACGACGGTGGCGCGGCCGCGTGCCGCTCCGCTGCGGTGTTCGGCCAGTGCGGCGAGGTTCGCCGAGTTGTCGACCTGGACGGGCTTGTCCAGACGTCGGGCGAGCGAGTCGCCCAGGGCGATGCCGTCCCAGCCGCGCAGGATCCCGCCGCGCGCCGTCATCCCGGTCCGCGCGTCGATCGGGGCGGCCACGGCCAGGCCGACGGACAGCACCTCGTCCATCGTGGACTCGATGGACTCCGCCATGTCCATGACGAGCAGCGCGGTCTTGTCGAGCTCGGCGTCCGCGCGGTGATCGCGGGCCAGCGGCATGTGGCGTTCGGCCAGGACCGTGCCGTTCAGGTCGGACAGTGCGAGCCGCAGGTGTCGCGGCGAGACGTGCACGCCGGCGACGAGCCCGAGGCCGTGCGGCAGGGTCACGCGGAGCGCCCGGCGTCCGCTCGAGGTACTCGGCGTCGCGTGCAGGGTACCGGTCACGACGAGTTCCTTGACGATGTTCGAGACGGTCGCGGGCGACAGGCCCGTGACGCCGGCGAGCTCGACCTGTGTCAGGCCGCCGTGGCGCTTGACCGCGCTGACGACCCGGCCCCGGTTGGCTTCACGCAGTGAAGCTTGGTTCCCCGGACTACGGCGCGGCTCTGACACGGAGACAGAGTAACGGGCGGCTCGGTCACGTCGTTAAGCCTGTCGTTCGATGGCCGTCGCTGCAGACGTCTCCGGCTCGATGTTCTTCGGGCTGATGGAGCAGCGATTGCGTGCGGCCAGTGATCTGCGAACTCTGCGTGCACGAGATACGGTCGCAGGCTGTGGCGGGGTTGCGGTGCAACACCTAAGCCTTTCCCGACCTGCGACTCGTGATCTCCGTTGCCGGGCGGTTCACCGTGCGGGCCCCATCAGGACGCTTGCCGAGCATCTGAGCCGGTCGTTGACGTGGGACAAGGGCACGGAGCTTGCCCGGCACAAAGACATTACCCTCGCCACGGATCTCGCGATCTACGTCTGCGACTCGCACAAACCCGAGCAGCGCTGCTCGAACGAGAACACCAGCGGGTTGCTCCGGCAGTACTTGCCGAAGTCCGCCGAGCCCAACGAACGACCCCGCAAGGTCCTGGGCTGCCGGACCCCTGCAGGAGCGTTCGAGCGGTTACTCTACGATTCGACACAACCATTTGTCGCAACGACTTCTTGAAACCACCGATCGGCTATCGTGCGCACCTGCTCGAGGGCGAGGGCGAGGGCGAGGGCGAGGGCGAGGGCGAGGGCGAGGGCGAGGGCGAGGGCGAGGGCGAGGGCGACGGGATCTGGAGCGCGAACTGTGGTCGCTGCGCACGATCCCGACTCGTCCTCGAACACGTCGTTCGTCCTGTACCGCTGACCAGCGCCGCTCATGTCGTGGTGCTGAGGATCGGGTGGCTGGGCGTCGATGTTTGGGCTACGCGATCGAGTTTCCTCCAGATCGAAGTCGTTCCGCGGCGCGGCCGAGCCGGGTTGCTGCCTCAAGCAGCTGGGTTCTGTCGGTGTCGCCGTACGCCAGCCGGAGGTGCCGGCCGGTGTCGGTGCCCGGCCCAGACGGGAAGAACCCGCCGCGCTGGTACTCGACGCCCTCGGCGCTGGCCGCGGCTGCGAGGCCGTCGGGGTCGATTCGGTCGTCGATGATCCGCGGCCAGAGGAACAGGCCCCCGCCGGGCACGGTCACGTCGAACACGCCCGGCGCTGCCGTCGCCAGCGCCGCGGCGAGGGTCTCGGCCCGGGATCGGTACAGCGCACGAGCACGGTCGAGGGTGCGGTCGAACAGCGCGTCGTCCGCTGTTACGAGTTCGCCGATGACCGCTTGCACGAAGGTCGAGCTGTGCGAGTCCTGCCGGCTCCGGAGCGCCACGACGTCGCCGACGAAGCGCTCCGGCACGACGATCCACCCCATCCGGAGCCCGGGGCCGAGCGTCTTCGTAAACGTGTTGACGTGCACGACGTGCTCGGAGTGGTTGAAGGCGTCGACGGGTTCGGGGCCGTCGCCGTACCAGAGCTCGCGGTAGGGGTTGTCGGCGAACACCACGAAGTCGTACCGCTCGGCGAGGGCGACGAGGCGCTCCCGCCCGACGGCCGGCAGCGTGCCCTGCGTCGGGTTGTGGAAGTCGGGCACCGTGTAGAGGGCACGGGGTCGGGCACCCGCCGCCAGCGCGCGTTCGAGGGCGTCGAGGTCGAGTCCGTCCGGACCCACCGGGATCGGCAGGGTCGTGGCGTCGGACAGTTCCAGCCCACGGAGGAACAGCGGGAACACCGGGTTGTCGACCGCGACGAGGTCACCGCGCTCGAGGACGACCTGGATCGTCAGGGCGAGGCCGTGGAACCCGCCGTTCGTGATCACGATCCGGTCGACGGGGACGCCTTCGCGCGCGGCGATCCACTCGCGGATCGGTGAGATGCCGGCGGTCCGTGAGTACTGCAGTGCGGGCAGGCCGGGACGGGACAGGACGCGCGCGGTGGCCTCGGCGAGCTCGGCCGCGGGCAGCACACCCGGGTCGGGGATGCCGCCGAGCAGCTCGATCGCGTCGGGCCGCGGGTCGCGCAGCGTCTGGTCGCCGAACCCCTTCGGCGCGGTGAACGCCCGGATGAGGGACGGCTTCGCGTGGGCGGTGATGATCGTCATGGCTTCTCCTTCAGCTGGCTGCCGGGACGGCGTCGAGCAGGGTGCGCGTGTACTCGTGCTGCGGGTCGTGGAACACCTGCTCGACCGCCCCAGACTCGACGACCCGGCCGTGCCGCAGCACCGTGACGGTGTCCGCGACCTGCCGGACGAGCGCAAGGTCGTGGGAGACGAACAGGTAGGTCAGCCCGAGTTCCCGCTGCAGACGTGTGAGCAGCCCGATGATCCCGGCCTGCACGGTGACGTCGAGCGCACTCGTCGGTTCGTCGAGCACGACCACCTCGGGCCGGAGCACGAGGGCACGGGCGATCGCGACCCGCTGCCGTTGCCCACCGGACAGGTCGGTGGGGCGGCGGCGCAGGTACCGTTCGTCCAGGCCGACGGACTCGAGTGCCTCGCGGACGGCCGTCGCCCGGGAAGCGCGCGTGCCGATCCGGAAGCGGTCGAGCGGTTCGCCGACGATCCGTCGGACCTGCCACGTCGGGTCGAGCGACGTGAACGGGTTCTGGTAGACGAGCTGCAGCTGCCGGCGGACACGGCGCAGCTCCGCCTTCGAGCGTCCGTGCAGCTCGGCGCCGTCGACGGCGATGACCCCGGCGTCGGGGCGTTCGAGGCCGAGCAGCATCCGGACGGTGGTGGTCTTGCCGGAACCGGACTCACCGACGAGCGCGTGCGTGGTCCCGGCGCGGACGTCGAACGACACCCCGTCGACGGCCCGGACGGTGCGGTCGCCCTGGCCGTAGTGGCGGGCGACCCCGGACACCGAGATGTGCGCGGGGTGATCGGGGCCGACGTCGGTGCGGTCGACGTCGCCGGACCGGTACCGGTCCGGGCTGAGCGCGGGCACGTCGGCGCGCAGCAGCCGGGCGTACTCGGACTGCGGGGCGCGGAACACCTCGGCGGCGGGCCCCCGCTCCTCGACGACGCCGTCCCGCAGCACGACGAGGTCGTCGGCCCGTTCGGCGGCGACGGCGAGGTCGTGCGTGATGAACAGCAGACTGATGTCCCGCTCGGCCCGGAGCTGCTGGAGCAGGTCGAGGATCCGCTTCTGGATCGTCACGTCGAGCGCGCTCGTCGGCTCGTCGGCGACGACGAGGTCCGGCTCGGGCAGGACGGTGAGCCCGATGAGCACGCGCTGGAGCATGCCGCCGGACAGCTCGTGCGGGTACGACCGCCAGACGCGTTCCGGATCGGTCAGTCCGACCTGTTCGAAGACGGCGAGCACGGCGGCACGGCGCTCCTCGGTCGTGGTGGCGTCGGTGAGCGCCGCGGCCTCGAGGGCCTGCGACCCGATGGTCCGCACCGGGTTGAGTGCCGTCGCCGGGTCCTGCGGGATGAACCCGATCCGGCGCCCGCGCAGGCGGCGGAAGCGCTCGTCGGGCAGGGCGACCAGGTCGTCCCCGTCGAACTCCGCCGTTCCGCTGACGGTCGACTCAGCGGGCAGCAGGCCGAGCACGGCCTTCGCGATCGTCGACTTACCGGACCCGGACTCGCCGATCAGAGCGACGGTCCGCCCGCGGCGAACCGCGAAGTCCACACCGTGGACGACCTCGGTCCCGCCGTACGCGACCGTCAACCCGCTCACCGTGAGCAGCGTGTCGGAGGGGAAGCGTTCCTCCAGGACCGTCATGACCGACCTGCCTTCCGCAACCAACGGCTGATCCGGTTCACCGAGAGCACGGTGAGGACGATGACGACGGCCGGGGCGTACACGAGCCACGGCGCCGTCGGGTACGTCTTGCCGGAGGCCACCAGGAGCCCCCAGTCGGACGCGGGCGGGGCGTCGCCGTAGCCGAGGAAGGCGAGCGACGCGATCACCAGGATCGATGTGCCGATGTTGAGCACGGCCAGCGCGAGCACCGACCGGTACGCGTTCGGCAGCACGTGCCGGAACAGGGCGTGCGCACCGGAGCCGCCGACGAGGGTCGAGGCCTCGACGAACGTCGCCCCCCGCGCCTTGAGCGTCTCCGCGCGGGCGAGCCGGGCGAAGGCTGCGACGGCCGAGATGCCCGTGGCGACCGCGGCGTTGATCGTGTGGAAACCGAGCGAACTGACGATCACGACGGCCAGCAGGAATCCGGGGATCGCGAGCAGGACGTCCACGACGCGACCGAGCAGCACGTCGACCCAGCCGCGGAGGAACCCGCTGGCCAGCCCGATCAGGCCGCCGACCACCAGGCCGATGGCCACCGCGACGAGGGCGCTCGTCACCGAGGACGCCGTGCCGTGCACCACCCGGGCGTACAGGTCGCGGCCGAGGTAGTCGGTGCCAAACCAGTGCGCGGTCGACGGTGCCTGCAGCTTCGCGGCGGTGTCGCCGGTGACGGCGCTCTGTCCCGTGAACACCCGCGGCGCGAGCGACCACAGCAGCACGACCACGAGCACCGCGAACGACAGGAGCACGGTCGGCGGGACGGCCAGGCGCCGACGGCGCTTCCCCGTCCGCACCGCTGGGGACGTGGTCACCCGGACGGTGGTGAGGTCCGCGCTCATGCCTGCACCAGCTCCGTCGCGGCGCGTGCCTTCGTCGACGCCGACCGCAGCGAGATGCGGGGGTCGAGCAACGGCGACACGAGGTCGGCGAGCAGGTTCACGACCACGAAGACCACCGCGGCCAGTGACACGACGGCCTGCAGCACGGGGACGTCCTGCATGGTGACGGCCTTCTGCACGAGTACGCCGATGCCGTCCCGGCCGAAGATCGTCTCGGTGATGACCGACCCGCCGAGCAGTTCGCCGACGACGAGTGCCACCATCGTCACCGCGGGCAGCAGCGACGGTTTCACCAGGTGCCGGGCGAACAGGTCCGCCTGCGAGAGCCCTCGGGAGCGTGCGACGATCGCGTACTCCTGCCGGGACTCGTGGTCGAGGTTCGCGATGAGGACCTCGGCGAGGGGCGCCGACACCGGGATCGCCAGGGTGACGGCCGCGAAGAACGTCGCCACCGGGCTGTCCGGCTCGATCACCGCGAAGGTGTGCAGCTGGAACGCGAACCACGAGATGAGCACGAGGCCGATCACGAAGTTCGGCACCGACAGGAAGAACGACGGCACCGAGCGCAGCGCGTTTCGGAACCAGGCACCCGGCGCGTATTGCGAGTCGTACGCGATGCCGACCGCGAAGACGATCGAGACGAGCAGCGCCGTGCCCGCGAGGACGAGCGTCGACGGCACCGAGCCGGCGATGACCTCGGACACCGGCAGGTTCGACTGCAGCGAGAACCCGAGTTGGCCGACGACGAACCGCGAGAGGGACAGCCAGAGCTGGAGCAGCACCGGCTGGTCGAGTCCGTAGTACGACACGATCTTCGCGATGTCGGCCTCGCTCAGTCCACTCTGCGGGTCCCGCAACGAGTTCGTGACCGCATCGCCGGGCAGGACGCTGATCACCAGGAAGGTGAGCACGTACGCCAGCAGGATCACGATGAGGGCCTGTGCGACGCGCAGCAGCGTGTAGCGGAGGTACGACACGGCTACCGCTCGATCCAGGCGGTCGCGAAGTTTGCGTAGGCGAGGCCGTTGTACTTCGTCCCGTGCACCTTCGGTGAGATCAGGTAGAGGCGCTGGACGAGCTGCACCGTCGGCAAGAAGTACCCCTGCTCGAGGACGTACTGCTGCAGTTCGGCGGCGACCTTCTTCCGGGCGGTCTCGTCGGACGCGGTGGCCACGGCGGTGGACAGCTCGTTGAGCTTCGCGTCGCTCGTGCCGAGGCCGAACCAGTCCTCGCCGCCGTTCTGGCTGGTGAGCACCCCGGCGACCGTGCCGACGTCTACGAAGCTGCGGGACGTCTGGTAAAGCGGCGGATTGGAGGCCAGCACGGCGGCGTACCCGGCGACGTCGACCACCTTGAGCTTGACCGTGAGGCCGATCTTCGCGAGCTGCTGGGCGATCAGCTCGTCCTCTGCCTGGGTTGACGGCACGAACGGGTTTGCTGAGAGCGTGAACTCGAGGTCCTTGCCGTCCTTCTGCCGGACACCGTCCGAGCCCTTCGTCCAGCCGGCGTCGTCGAGGAGCTGTTCGGCCCGGTCGGGGTCGTACGCCAGCAGCTTCGACTCGTCGGTGACCTCGGGAACGTTGCCCTGGATGAACGACGTCGCGGCCTGCCAGTCCTCCGTGTAGACCGTCTTCAGGATGGCCTTGCGGTCGATGCCGACTTGGATCGCCTTGCGGACTGCGGCGTCGTTCGTCGGGAACGCGGTGGTGTCGACCTTGAAGCCGTCGGTGAAGCCGAGGTAGCGCGGGGTGTCGACCGTGAAGCCCTGGGACTTCAGCGAGTCGATCTCCTGCGGCTCGACGTTGAACGACACGTCCGCCTGGCCGGCCACGACCGCTTGCGTCCGGACCGACTCGTCCTTGATCACCTTGTACGTCAGGGTGTCGAGGTACGGCGCACCGGTGTGGCCGAGCGCCGCGGGACCCCAGTGATAGTCCTTCCGCTTCGCGAGGACGTATTCCTCGCCCTCCTTGTACGACTGCACGGTGAAGGGACCGCTGCCGATCTCCTTCGACAGGTCGGCCTGCCGGTCGATGGGCAGCGCGAGGGCCTTCGGCGAGAGAAGGATCGAGCCGTGGTAGCCCAGCGTCGGGATGAAGCCAAGCGTCGGCGATGAGAAGTCGACCTCGACGGTGTTGTCGTTGGTGGCCTTCGCGGAGACGAAGTTGCTCGATGGGAACAGGCCAACCTTGGTGATGCCACGGGAGCTGTCACCCTTTGCCCAAATATTGATGTTGTCGACCACCGCCTGGGCGTCGAGCGCGGAGCCGTCCGAGAACGTCACGCCCTTCCTGAGGTGCAGCGTGAAGTGCTTCGCGTCGTCAGACTGGTCCCAGCTGGTGGCGATCCAGGGCCTCGTCTTGCCCTTCGTATCGACGTACACGAGCTTGTCGGTGATCTCGCCCCAGAGGTTCCCCTCATAGCTCGAGATCGCGCTCTTGCTCGACACGAAGCCGCTGTCGTAGCCCTGGATGAGGAAGGTGAGGTTGCCGCCTTCGACGGGCTCGCCGGACGACGTCGACGACGCCTGCGAGCCGGACGAGCACGCGGTGAGGACGAGGGCCGCCGCGGCGGCGATCGAGAGACCGGCGAGGAGCCGGCGCCAGCGGGGTGAGTCGGTCATGGGGTTCCTGTCGGATTCGGTGGAGCTCGGGTCGGGTGGGCCAGGATCAGATGGCCTTGCCGGGGTTGAACAGCCCGGCCGGGTCGAGGGCGTCCTTGAGCGCACGCTGCGCGGCGAGGTGCCGCGGCGAGAGCTCGAGCGCCGCCCACTCCCGCTTCACGGTGCCGATGCCGTGCTCGCCCGTGACGGTGCCGCCCACGGCGAGGGCGATCCGGACGAGTTCGGTGGCGGCCTCGTCGAGCGATGCCGGGCGGTCGTCCGGGTCGGCGTCGCCGATCGGCTTCGTGATCGCCGGGTGGAGGTTGCCGTCCCCGGCATGCGACACCGCGGACACCCGCACGTCGAAGCGCTCCTCGAGCTCGGCGAAGCGGGAGTACACGTCGCGCAGGCGGGACTTCGGCACGGCGATGTCCTCGCCGACGAACCACTGCGGCTCGGTCTGCCCACGGCCGTGCCGTCGCAGCTCCCAGAGCGCGTGTCCGTCCTTGTCCGTCTCAGCAGTGACGACCGCCCCGGCCGCGGTGAGCGCCGCGCTGAGGTCCGCGGTCTGCTCGTCGATGCCGTACCCGTCGAGCTCGACGAGCACGAGCGACGCGCCGCGGCCTCGCAGCGCGGTGCGGCTGAAGGCGTCGATGGCGGTGAGGCTCGGTTCGTCGAAGAACTCCACGACGGTCGGCTGCACCGGCGACAGCGTGATCGAGTCGAGGCCGTCGAGGCCGTCGAGAGTGCTCGGGAAGAACGCCGAGATCGTGCGGCGGGCCACGGGGACCGGGCGTAGCCGGACGGTTGCGCGGACTACGATGCCGAGGACCCCCTCGGAACCGACGAACAGCGAGGTCAGGTCGAGGCCGTTGACGCCCTTCACCGACCGGTGCCCGACCGAGACGAGGCTGCCGTCCGCGAGCACGACGTCGAGTCTGAGCACGGACTCCCGCGTCACACCGTACCCGGCGCAGCGCAGACCACCGGCGTTCGTCGCGATGTTCCCACCGATGGTCGAGATCTCCCAGCTGGCAGGGTCCGGAGCGTAAAACAAGCCGAGTGGCTCCAGATGCGCGTTGAGAGCAGCATTGATCACACCCGGCTCCACAACCGCCACCCCGTCGAGCGGGGAGACTTCAACGATGCGGTTGAGGCGTTCCGTCGATACGACGAGCTGGTCAAGACTGGCGGAGGCCCCTCCGGACAGCCCCGTGCCCGCACCTCGGGGCACGATCGAGACATTATGCTCGCTAGCCACGCGAACAATGGTCTGCACTTCCGCAGCGCTCGCAGGGAAAGCAACTGCCGGACCGATGGTCCCGGACGGTTGTTCACTGCTGGGGGCTGTGCCGGTGTCGAAACGGAATGCTCGGGTTGCTGTGCCGGTCGGGCATACCTCGAGACCGGGATGCGCTTGCCGGAGCGCACCAACAACTTCCGCTACCCGGCCGGGGTGCGTGGGTGCTTCGGTGGTGCCGGACATCGATCCTCCTCGGACTCGTCAAGCGAAGTACTTGATTCGAATCTCGACGATGATCGAGCAGCAGCAGCGGGCCGCACCCGGTTATGACGGAACACGTCCCGGCATTACGTCAGATTGCTCCCGCCGGCCGGGTCCGCGTCATATTTCGTTGCACGGACCGATGCCACCTGGTCCCGGTAGCTCGGCCCGCGGCGTGGGCGAGAGGTGCGGTAGGGCGGTCGTGCGCCCACGAGCTATCGACTGGAGGGACAGTATTGCGCTTGAGCTGTCGGCGGCGGGAATCTCCAATGGGACTGATTTGGACGGGGCAGGCGCAGCGAAACGTGCCTCAGATATTGTGGCGTGACTCCGCCGTATCGGCGTACATGAGAACAGCCGATCATCCCGAGGGGTGGCCAGCTGTTCCGATGTCGGGAGGTGGCGTCAGTGTGCGGCGTCGTACGCGTCGCGGACGGCCTGGCTGATGCGGCCGCGCGAGGAGACTTCGTGGCCGTTCGCGCTCGCCCATTCGCGGATCTTAGCGAGCTCTTCCGAGTTCCCACGCTTTGGCACGCTGCCGGCAGTAGTGCGGCCGGAGCGGCCCGTGACCTTGCGGGTGGCGGCGATGTAGTCGGAGAACGCTTCGCGGAGCGCGTCGGTGTTGTCGTCGGTGAGGTCGATTTCGTAGTGGTTGCCATCGAATCCGAACGTGACGGTGCGGCCGGTGCCGGCTTCGATGGCGTCGCCGGTGAGGTCGTCGACGAAGTGCGTGGTGACTTTCTGCGCCATGGTGGAGGTCGCTTTTCGCTCGGGGGTCGTCTCCACCCTGCATGACTGATCCCGGAGAACGCTTCGTTCGTTCTTCCGCAGATCGACCGGTCGGGCAGACTGAGTGGTGATGTCTGATTCGTCGCCAGCCGTATCCGGGTATGCCGCTGCTCTTGCGGAGCTGAAGCAGCAAGTGCGCGCTGCCCGGTTCACGGCGCAGCGCCGCGTGAACACGGAACTCATCCGTCTCTACTGGGGGATCGGCGCGACGATCTTGCAGCGCCAGGGTGATGAGGGGTGGGGGAGCAACGTCATCGGCCGGTTCGCGACGGATTTGCGGACGGAGTTCCCGGAGATGAAGGGGTTCTCGCGAGCGAATCTGTTCTACATGCGCCGGTTCGCGGGGGAGTGGCCGGCGGAGGCGATCGTCCAACAGCCTGTTGGACAACTGCCGTGGGGGCACATCACGGTGCTCCTCGATCGGCTCGCTGACCATGAGCTCCGGGACTGGTACGCCGGCCAAGCAGCCGCGCAGGGGTGGTCACGGAACGTCCTCGAGCACCAGCTCCGCTCGGAGGCGCACGTGCGCCTGCGGGCGGCGCCGACGAACTTCGCCGAGGTGCTGCCGCCGGGGGACTCGGATCTGGCGCAGCAGATCACGAAGGATCCCTACGTACTGGACTTCCTCGCCCTCGATGGTGACGCGAAGGAACGCCGCCTCGAGCAGGCGCTTGTCGACCGGATCATCGATACTCTCCGCGAGCTCGGCGAGGGCTTCGCGTTCGTGGGTCGGCAGGTGCACTTCGATGTCGACGGTGACGACTTCTACGTGGACCTGCTGTTCTTCCACGTCGAGCAGCTCCGGTACGTGGTGATCGAGCTCAAGACGGGGAAGTTCAAGCCGGAGCACCTCGGCCAGCTCGGCTTTTACGTCGCGCTCGTTGACGACAAGCTCCGCCGACCCCAACACGCAGACACGGTCGGGCTGCTGCTGGTCGCAGACAAGAACGACGCCGTCGTCCGGTACTCACTTGCCGGCCAGCGAACCCCGATCGGCGTCGCTAGCTATGATCTCCTTCCGCCCGCAGTCCGCGCTGCTCTCCCGTCCGAAGCGGACCTCGCCAACGCACTTCACAACACCCCTGAACCGCCCTTGGGCGATGCCGAAACCGTCGATAAGTTATCGGAAGCTGAATAAAATGTCATCCCATGAGCCGGACCTGGCAGGAGAAAGATACCGCTCGAACTACCACGGGGTCGGCCGCGTGCCACCGGTACAAATCGAATCCCTCGCGGCACTTCGGCGGCGACTTCTCGCTACGAGGGAGGGCGAGTTTGAATCTGACTCGGAAGTTTCGGCGTGGCCAGATCTCCGAGCGATGATGCCGCCCTCCTGGTAACGCCGCCCACGGGTCACCAGACACGCGGGCCGCTCGCCGCATCGCATCGGACGCCATCGCCGCCGAGGCCCTCGTCCTGAACGCCGCCGTGTCCATCGGGGCTGCGCACGGCGCGATCGAGTCCGGTGATGACGGAGCCGACGCGCTGGTCGATGCGGCCGAACTCCGGACGGTCGTCCTCTAGGGAATGGTAGTCGAGATCGTGCTCCGCGGCGACGACGCTCTTCGAGGTCGGCGGGGGCCAGCGCCACCGACCGATCCCTCGGCCGGCACTGGTGGAACGCGGACCTTGTCGTCCGACAACCCGGTGGTGTTCCAGCAGTGGGTGGTTGGCGACCACCTGCTCAACGGCTCCCCGCTGACCTACTTCTGGGCCACAGGCGAGACAGGCTGCTCACTAACGGAGCCTCACAAAGGACCGCCGGATCACCCTGCGTCGGTCTGCCCGGCATTGTGCGGCGGCCGATGCGACAAGCAAGACATTTCGTCGGTGGTACCGGGTAGACAGGAGTCGATGAGCCACGAACGCGTCCGCCCGATGCTCGACGTCCGACGGATCTACGCCGAGCCCGCTGCGCTGGAGTTGCAGCGCGGGCAGGAGGTCGTCGGGCAGTGGCCGGACGCCGAGATCGTCCCGGTCGAGTCGCACTGGAACATCCCCGAGGTGCACGGCGACGAATGGAACGTCCAGCGCTGGGTTCGGATCAAGACCGTGCGTGACCCGACGCCGGTTTGCCCAGTGGTCGCTGAGTGGCCATTGGGGATGCTGAACCGCGTTGGACTCCGACGACTGACCCGGAACGAAATCGTGAGGTCTGCACAGAACGCGCGTTAGCCGGGGCCGAAGGGTTCGGCTTGGTGCTAGGCGCGGGTGTTGCGGCGGCCGGTGATTAAGCCCCAGATGAGGAGGACGACGATCGAGCCGACGATGGCGATGGCGATGGTCCAGGATTGCAGGCTAAAGAAGCCGGTGTAGTTGACGTGGAAGATCAGGCCACCGAGCCATCCGCCGAGGAGCGCTCCGATGACGCCGAGGATGAGGGTCGCGAACCAGCCGCCGGGCTGATTGACGGGGATGATCAGTTTGGCGATTGCGCCGGCGATGAGGCCGAGAAAGATTAAGCCGAGGAAGCTCACGGGTGCTGCCTTCCGAAGTGGGGAGTGTGGCATTTGCGCCTGGTCTACACCGTCCGCGTTCGTGGGAAAGCGGGTACCGGTGCTGCGGGTTTGGGGCTGCGTGGAGGGGATATGCGGCTTGTCTACCGGAATGAGCGGCGGCGGCGCCGTGACATCGTTGCGGTGGCGCCGTCGCCGCGGTGCGCCGCTACGGGTGGCGCCACCGGAACCCAGGAGCTCGCTCAAACCGAGTTCGGAGGGAGGCTAGGTCACACATCCGCGGCGCGCTAGTGGCAAGCAAACCAGCACCAAATCTTGCGGATAGTCCACGCAGTGCCGACGCGGATGTGCCGTTAGCGGCTGCTGCGGCCTTGTGGGGTGACGTTCGTGAAGAAGTCGTGCAGTGACCCATCGCGATCGTTGAACTGGCCGCGCTTCGCGCGCCGACGGATGCCCCGCAACGTCTGCACTCGTGCCGGCTCCACACCAGGAGCACTCTCGTACGTCGAACCGCCCATGACTTGCTCCAACCGTCGTCCCCACCGTGAGTATCGTCCTCGACTCGGCGGCGGGCTCGGTGCTGCGCAAACCGGTCTTTCCCCCCGAAGTTGCCCGGGCCGTTTGCAACAGATCCCTTGGTCGGTGATGACGGGGTGTGGCAGTCCGACCTGGCCACGGTGACATGCCGTGGATTGCACGTTCGCCGGTGCGGCGTCGCTGAGGCCTCGTGCGTCGTCGAAGGCAGCCGTCTCGCGATGCAGGGCCGACCCTGCGGCGTTATGCGCGGGTGTGAGCGCCGATGCGGGGCAGGACGATCCCGAGGACGATCATCGCGACGGCGAGGAAGGCGTGGAGGGCGTTGTCAGCACTGTTCAGCGGGACGAAGTTCGCGGCTCCGGTCATCCCCGCGGTGAAGAGGCCGTAGATGAACAGCACCAAGTAGACGATGCCGCCGACGAGCAAGTACAGGCGTGCACCTGAGGCACTGCGAGCGGCGAGGAGGCCGACGATCCCGAAGAGCAGGTGCACGATGTTGTGGAGCACGGATACCTGGAACAGCCCGAGGAGCAGCGCCATGGAGCCGTCTCCCGCGACCGACATCGAACTCATGTCCATCGTCAGGCCGGGGATGAATCCGGCGATCCCGACGATGAGGAACACGACGCCGAAGAGCAGGGCGCCCTTCTGCGTGAGCGTGGAACCGTATCCGACACGGGGCTGCGCGGCGCTGTTGGTCATGATGTGAAGCCTTTCGTGCATGTGGACGGTGCCACGGGTGCGATCTTGTTGGGTGGTGTTGGTTGCGGTCAGGCTGCCGCAGCAGCTTCGAGATGGGTTCGGAGAGCGATGAGACCGTCCCGAACCCGGGTCTTCGCGGTACCGACGGTGACGCCGAGCTGTCGGGCTACTTCCGGCACGCTCTGCTCGCCGAGGTAGCGCAGCACGACCGCGTCGCGTTGTTTGTCGGTGAGCGTTCCCAGGGCGCGGCGGAGTGTGCTTCTGGTGAACAAGACGTCCCAGCGATCGGTGGTGTGGTCGATACCCCGGTGTTCGCGAGTCCCCATGCGCAGGTCTCGGTGTCGCGCGGATTCGATGCTGCGGATTCGGTCGATTGCTCGGCGGTGCGCGATGGTTCGGAGCCATGACTGAAGGTCGGCTCGCTCCGGGTCGTGACGGTTCGGGTGGATCCACAGCTCGAGGAACGCTTCGTGCACGATGTCTTCGGCGAGGTGCCGGTCGACGATGATCCTCGTCACGAACCAGCGCAGTCGAACGGCGTGTTGCCGGTATGCGTCGGTGAGCGCGTCGGCAGCAGCCTGCTGCGGGGAGTGTGCGTGGGGCATACCGATCCTTCTCCCGTTGTGTGGCTCAACGTAGGCGGTCCTGGGGGATCGGGTTTCCCCCAGTCCGGGTGCCCGACGCTGCGAGAAGGAGCATCCTGACAGCTCGGCATGGTGCTCTCATCTCGTTCTCAGCCAGCCGAACGTGGTTGGAAATCTGAGCGGGCGTTGCGTCGGAGCGCTCTACGGTGAACGTGGATGACGCTCTGACCCGAGGGAGCAGCAGATGAGGACCGAGACGACGGAGTTTTTGCGTCAGCTGATGTGGTGGTTCGCGCGGCCGGTGCTGCACGTGCGGCTGTGGTACTTCCGCACGCTCGTCGGTGACACGGTGTACTTGCCGCCGGTCGGTGTTGCGCTGCCACCGGAGGGCGCTGATCGTGTGTTGTTGCTGGGCAGCACTGACGCGGTGCGCGTTGGGGTGATCCGGGATGAGCTGACGACCCTGTCGCACATCTCCGCGCACGTGGCGAAAGACCGTGACCGGCCGTTCGCGTGGGCCTACACGGGGGCGCCGGTCCTCACCGCGCGGCAAGCGGTCCGACGATCGCCGGTGGAGTTGCGGACCGCGGATGCGGTACTGGTCGTGCTCGGGTTCAGCGATGTGCTGCTGATGACTGATCCGGACCGATGGGAGCGTGATCTGCTCCGCCTCATCGCGGCAATCCGATCCGCTGCGGGGAATCCGTGCGGAATCGTGGTTGCAGGGTTGGCACCGATGGACCAGTTCCGGTACACGGCCCGTTTCGGACGCCGCCGAATCCGCAGACAGGTTGACCGACTGAACCAGACCAGCGCACGCGTCGCCGCCCGCATCAGCCATTGCCAGTACGTGCCGCCACCGGCCTTCCCGCAGGCGCAGGGTCGCCCCGGTGACGAGCAGTACTCATGGGCGCTGATTCACCGAATGTGGGGTGCAACGCTTGCTCCAGCAATTATCACGGCCTTGAACGGTTCGCGTCGAGACGACCGGCCCACCTCGAGTACCCCGTGACATCGCCGTCGCGCGGGCACTCGTCAAAGGTTTACCGACGCTTCAGCAGCGAGTGCAGCGCGGCGGTTCCAGATACGGCTGCGACGATGCCGGTCCAGAACCACCATGCGGCAACAGCGAACGAGTCCCCCGCCTGATTGTCCGCGACGCCACTACCCGGACTGAACAGTTGGGCTTGTTGGTGTGCTGCGTATTGCAGCAGCACCCCAATGCTTGCGGCAGTTGCACCGATAACGAGGAGCAAGAGACCGGCGATCAGCCAGCCCGGACGGGAGCTCCAAGGTGGGAACCGGCGACCGGGGTTCGTATGCAGCATGCGGTTCATCGCGCCGTGCTGTCCACGCGTGCACAATAGACGCCGTGGATCGGCATGCGCAGGCGTGGGAGGTGATGCTGACTGCACTGCGTGTCTTTTCTGCCGCGCATGATCACGCGGATGTGCCGCGGTCGTATGTGACCGAAGCCGGGCAGCACTTAGGGGCGTGGGTGCACCGGCAACGCTCACTCCACACCGCTGGAACGCTGCCGGATGATCGCAGTTCGCGGCTAGAGGATGCTGGTCTCCGATGGTCCATCGCCGACCGTGAGGCGGGCCTTGTCGCGTTTGCAGCGTTTAAGGAAGCGACGGGCCACGGACTCGTCCCGCACACGTTCCGCACCGCAGACGGCTTCCCGCTTGGCACGTGGGTGCAATCCCGTCGACAGCAGTGGGCAAGTGACCCGCAGGTTGCCGAGCGGTTATGGCCGGAGCTTTGTCGCGGAGGGTTCGTGTGGCGAATCCGTGACCACGATGCTGCTTGGGTCGCAGGCGTCGACGCGTTGCGGCGGTACGAGGCGCAGCATGGCGACGTCCTCGTCCCGCACTGGTTCGTCACTGACAATGGGGTCCAGCTTGGACGGTGGCTTGACAGCCGACGGGTGGAGTACCGCGCCGGCGTGCTCGCCGCCGACCGGGTCGAACAGTTAGAGATGCTCGGGGTTGCGTGGCGTCTCCGGTCGTCGCCGGATGACGGGGCGCGTCGCAACCGTGAGGAGGCGCACTTTGTCGCCATGGTGCGCCGCGTCGACCGGTGGGTGCGGGCTCATGACGGGGCGATGCCGCGTGCGCGTGAGGTCGACACGGATCAGGTGGGGGTCGGACGGTGGCTGTTGCGCCAGCGACGGCAACACCGGGACCGGAAGCTTGCACCTGAGCGACGTGTAACGCTCGATCAATTGCTCACCGGATGGCGGGGACGGTCGGCAACGGGTGGCAAGAGTCCTCCTTAGGGATGCCGCCAGCCGGTGTGTTCGGGGCTGGATGCGGCGGTTGCTTCCGGTCGGTAGGTGACGGCGAGAACGGTGACGTCGTCCGGGTGTTCGGCTTCTGCGGCTCGTGCGGTGATCGCGTTGACGATGTCGGAGCTGGTGCGCTGCTGGCTGAGAGTTGCCTCGAACCGCTCGAGGGTGCGCGCGTCATCGCCGAACAGATCGAGGACACCATCACTGATGCTGATGAGCGTGTCACCGTCGGCGAGGACTGTGGTGCGACTTGCCCAGGAGGCGCCGACTCCGATGGGGAGGTCCCTTGATCGAAGATGCTCGAGGGAGCCGTTCGCGCGGCGCAGGATGTTGAGGCCGTGCCCGGCGTCCGCCCACTCAGCGGCACCGTCCTGTCCGATTCTGACGTGGAAGCAGGTTGTGAACTGCGCGCTGAGAATGTCGGATCCGCCGCTGCTGAGTCCAGCACCGACACGTTGCAGGGTCTGCCCGACGTCGTCGTCATTGATGGCGCTTCGGATGACTGAGCGGACCGCGGTCGCGATCATGCCGGCACCGACACCTTTCCCCATCACATCGCCCAGCGTGAACGCTGCACCGGTGCCGCTAGGGAACCAGTCATAGAAGTCGCCACCAACCATCTTCGCCGGCACACAGGCCCCGGAGACCTCGAGAGCAGTCGGTAGGCCTGCCGTGGTGGTCGGAAGGAGAGCTTGTTGCACAGTCGCGGCGCGGACGATCTCGGACTCCGCGACCCGACGTTGTCGTTGTGCGATATCGACACGGGAGCTGGCGTGCCGAGCAAGTTCATTCGTCACCGATGCTGCGGCCGCGCAGACAAGTAGCGCCACGAGCAGTCGGACGAGCTCACTTGCCGCTGGGGTCGTCGGGGAGAGTACGTACGGCAACAGCAGCGTGATGCTGGTGCCGATCAGGGGATAGACAATGTGCTGGCGTCCCGGGTTCGCTGCAATCCAGATGACCGGCAACACGATGATCGCCAGGAACACTGAACGGGTCTCACCGGTGCCAAATCGCAGCAACCCGATCGCGATGAAATCCACTCCCGGAATGAGCAGTTCTGCCAGCAACAGCGTCGGCACTCGGAAAACGGCTCCGGCGAACAGAAGCCCACCGAGTGCGCAGGCAACTCCGGACCACATGCTGATGGGATCTGTCACGGGCAGCCAGGGCAGAGTGCTGCTGGCAACAGCTGCAGCCACGATGAGGCCGGCAACGACAGCTTGCTTCGCAAGCGGTGCCCACGATCGGCTCATGGCACTCAGAACGATTGGGCCGGTGTCCTCAGCCACCCTGATTCGAGTGAGGACGCGCCGCGGCGCGATCCGGGTGCTGCGCTCGGACCGGGGTGCTGCGTTTGAGACCACGTCTGACAGTCAACGGGATGCAGGCTCCACATGTCATATCCCCGTTCAGGCGACGGCCAACCTACTTCCCCGCCGGGTCCAGGCGGCGTGCCGCGGCGCAGTGATGCCGGGCAGCTGCCAGTGCCGGGGACAGATACGCAATCGACAGTTCGAGGATCCCGAGTGAGAGAACGACCGTTCCCCCTGTTTTGGGGATGGACCTACAGAGCGGGACTTGTTTGACTCTGTTCATGAGCAGGTTCGGGTATCTGCTCCGCAGCTGAAGCCGCGTTTGTGTGGTCTCGCTCCGGGATGTCTGGCCGCCTACGGGTGGCGGCCAGACATGCCCCGTTCAGTCCGTAATGGATGCTGTGTCCTCTGTAGTGCCGACTTGTTAGCACATGCGTGTGCGCGCATTCTTGGTGGTGCGCCCCCTGTTCGGGTCAGGGTGTGGCGCGTGCGGGGTGTCGGCGGCGCGTGGTGCGTGGCCGACACCCCGAACCTTTGCCGGGGAAGTGAACAGCGGGGTTCCGCCGGTGATGGGTCGGTCCTATGCTGTGCGGAGCGCTCCGCGGCAGTGATGCTTGCGTGACACTCGTTTCCCGTTCGAGAGGCTTGCCTTTCCTGCCGTCAGGTTGGTAGGGGAGTGCGCTATCCCGGGGGTGGCGGGATGACCCGAACTTTCCATCGCCCCCGGGAACCCGCCCGACCCGGCCTTGCGTCCGTCAGCTCTGTGGGGCGGTGGGGATGTCCCAGTAGGTGGGTTGTTCGTACTGTTCGGACCAACCGCGGCGCATGCGTGCGGCGGCGCGGTCGAACTCGTTGACGACGTCAATGTCGGCGGTGAGTAGGTGCTGCAGGCGGAGGCCGTCGTAGAGGGCGAGGAGCTGCTTCGCGCCGCGGACCGGGTCCATCGTCGATGGCTCTCGCCCTGCGAGAACGTCCGCGGAGAGGCCCTCGTGGATGACTTCGCGGAACCGTCGGTAGGCGGATCGGTAGTAGTCCGCCCCGTCCAACGTGGGATCTACGGAGGCGGCGAGACTGTATGCCAGCAGTTCCATCAGTGCCGGTTCTTCGGCATGTGCCGTCATCAGGGCGTGCAGAAACGCGACGGTGCCCTTCTCACTGATCAGCGGCATGAGTGGCGCCGAGATCGCCCCGGCCCATCGCTCGACGGTCGCTGCCAGCAGTGCTCGGTCGGTGGGGAAGAACTCCCGGACCGATTCCGAGCTCATCCCTGCGTGTTCGGCGGCGATGTTGAGGGTGAAGCGGGTCACGCCGCCGTCGTGGAGGGCGGTGATCGCACCGTTGATCGCCCGCGTCCGCGGTGCTTCCTCGTCGGCCGCGGTCCGACTCGTCAACGGTGCCAGCGGGTGCTTCCGGAACCAGTCCAACAACCCCCGGGCGCGGGTGAGGCCTGCAGCCGGGTCGAGGGGCCGGCTGCCGGCGAAGAGGTCGCTGAAGCCGGGCACGTGCTGCATGAGTGGGTCGAGGGGTTGAAACGCCATCGACCAGTCCGGGAACGACCGCTGCCCGACCTGCTCGTCGAGGAGGACACGGACGTTGGTGTGGCGGGGGTCGATGCGGACCTGCTCGAACCGGGTTTGCACTACCTCGTCGTCGCCCTCGAGGATTCCGAGACAGTTGTGGCCCTTGTGCGCGAGGATCCCCGTCACGCCGAGGGCGGTGTTCTTCTCCCGGCCGACCGCGAGGATTTGCGCGAGCTCGGAGTCCGTGATCGGACGGGTCTGGGTGCTGGTGTACACGATTAAACGCATCAGTCCTGGTCTCCCTACTGGCCGGCGTTGACGTCACCACGAGTCAACGACCCCAGCCCACGAGCCGCAACCCCACATTCGAGCCGCGCCGGATACCCGCTCAGCAACCGACCGGTTATTGAAGCGGCCGTATCAGTCCTGCTGCTCGGGTTCGTGGGCGTACTGGCGGCAGGCCGCCGCGGCTGTCGGCGGATCAGGTGCGGACGGCTCGGCGTTTGTATGAGCAGAGATATGACGGTCGCGCCGATCGGGGACGTGCTCGGGGTCAGCCGGACGACCGTGTATCGGGCGCTCCGACGCGACAGCGATCCCGTTGCAAGGCGCCGTGGCGGGACAGCACTCGAACGGTGAGGCTGATCACCCACGAGCAGGCGCAGCGCCTGAATGCCGGTGGGCTGGCAGTGCATCAGCGTGCCGCTGCTGTCGCAGCACGTCGGCTCGATTGCAGTTTGCCAACGTACCGAGATCAGCGGAGTGCTGATGCGCGCTTTCGGACGTAGCTGGTCACCGCCGAAGTGATCTGACCGCTGTCGCTCGGGCGGCTTCCCCGTGCGTCCTGTCACGGGGGGCAGGGATGAGGTGCGCTACCGGAGGGACGCCTGCTTTTCCACGGTCCTGAGTTAGACGGTCCAGCCGAGCTCGATGTCATTCTTCGTCCATGCCGGACTTCGGGAGGCGGTGGGGCGCTTGCGGTCGGGTTGTTCAGTTGACGCTGTCTTCACGGAACGCGAGTGAGATGCGTTCAGTGAAGTGGATGAAGACGTTGACGTTCTCAACAGGAAGCGATTTCTCGAGCGCTTGCCGGTAGGCCGCGCGAAGTGCGCCGACCACCGCGAACCCGTCCACGCTCAGCTCGATCCGCACGCTCCGCCGGTCATCCGGGTTGCGGACACGATCGAGCAGACCTCGCTTGGTCAGACGGTCGAGCAGCGCGGTGACGGCTCCCGTCCCCATCTCCAGGTACCCGCCGAGTTCCTTCGGCGTGCGGTCGTCGTCCACTGCGCCGAGGAACTTCAGCGCTCGGAGGTCGACCGGGTTCAGGTCGTGCGTGACGGCGAGGTGCTGCATCAGGTGCGCGTGCTCGACCTGAGCGCTGTAGAACGCGGCGACCGCCTCGTCCAGCAGACGATCCTGGTCGGCGTCACTCATCGGAGGAGGGCTTGCACTCATGGACCCATCTTAGACGTGATCCGTTTTGGACGAAAATTGACTTGAATGAATTTGTAGGCGTATGGTTCACTTAACTCGAAATTCGAGTCAAGTTTCAACCTGAACGGATCTCCTCTCATGCGTCGCCCGAACCGCACCATCGCCCGTGTCGCCACCCTCGCCGTCATCCCGGCTGCCCTGCTCGCCGCCGGTGTTGCGGTGTCCACCGCGTCGTACTCGGCGTTCTCGGCCACCTCGTCGGACGACGCCAACAACTGGTCGATGGGATCGGTGGCGCTGAGCAACGACGCATCGAACGGTGCGCTCTTCGCTGCGTCGAACCTCAAGCCCGGTTCCACCGGGACGAACTGCATCGCCGTCACCTCGACTGGCTCGCTCCCCAGTGCAGTGAAGCTCTACGCCACGAACGTGCAGCAGACCAAGGCGCTGGCCTCGTACGTCACCCTGCAGGTCAAGCAGGGCAGCGGTGGAGGCTACGGCACGTGCAACGGCTTCACCGCGGCGGCCGGGTCCGACGGTCTCCTCTACAACGACTCCCTCGCGTCGTTCGCGTCCACCCGAACGAGCTACGCCACCGGCGTCGGGACGTGGAAGCCCACCGGCGACAAGTCGGAGACCAAGACCTACCAGATCACCTACACCGTCTCGTCGGATGCCCCGGCCTCCCTGATGGGTGCCACCGCGAGCCTCGGGTTCACCTGGGAAGCACAGAACTCCTGAGCGGCCGGGAGGACACGAGAGGAGGTCGGTCGTGCGTCCGTCCGTGTGGGGTCGGTTCGCCGTGGTGCTCGGCGCCCGGGGGATCCTGGCTGCCGTCCTCGGTCTCGTGTTCTGGGCTGTCGCTCCGATGGTCCTCGGCTGGCACACCACCACGGTGATGACCGGCTCCATGGAGCCGTCCCTGCACCCGGGTGACGTCGTGGTGAGCAAGACGGTCACCGCGGGAGAGCTCCGGAAGGGACAGGTGTTGCTCTTCGCCGACCCCGACCACGTCGGCACCCTCCGGCTGCACCGGTTCGACTCCCTCAACAGCGACGGGACCCTCACCACGAAGGGCGACGCGAACCCCTCCGCCGACTCCACACACATCTCCCGATCCGCCGTGGTGGGGGTCGGGTACCTCCGTGTCCCGCTCATCGGCACACCCGTCCTCTGGGCTGCGGACCATCGAACGGGCCCGCTCGTCGCCCTCGGTTCGGCCCTCGTCCTCGTCGCTGGACTCGCCGTCCTGCCCGCCGTCGCAGATCCAGGCGGGACGACGGGGGCGTCCCGACGTGGGCCCCGGCATCGTCAGCAGGACCACCGGCCGTGGGCGGTGGGGGCACTCCTCGTCGCGTCTGTCTGCACCGTCGCGGCGCTGGCGATACCTGCTCCGGCGGCCGCCGTGGCCTTCGCCGCCACCGCCACCGCACCCAGCAAGATGGCGACCGTGGCCGCGACCCCGGCCACTGCGCTGACGTGCACGTCGAACACGAACGGGTCGGTCACCATCGGGTGGAGCTACGACGGGGTGGCACCCGAGCGGTTCACCACGGTGATCGACGGCGTCGCGAGCAGCGACACCAGCGCCGGCACCGCCCGATCCACCACGATCAGCTCCTGGGACCTCTTCTCGTTCCGGACCTCCAGTGTCGCCGTCCGCGCCGACGTCACCTCGACGTGGACGACGACCTCCGCCAGCAGCGTCCGCATCAGCACCGTCCGGTTCCTCGGACTCGGCCGCACCAGTTGCGCCTGACCCGATCCCGCCCTCGTGGGCCGGGAGGTCACGGCGTCCGCGAAGGCGCCGCGCGGAGCCCGGTGGAGCGCCGCTCGAGATCGCCCAGCGCGCGGATGACCTCCGGATCTCGGTGCCGCCACCGGTCGACGACGTCGATGCCGAGCCGGCCGGCGGCGTTCCGGGTCGTCAGCGCGCGGACAGCGAGCAACTCGGCTCCGTCCGGCTGCTGACCGAGGTGCTGTGTGAGCGCGGCGAGCCGGATGAAGCCGCCGCGGTACCGGATCCAGACCACCACCAGGACGATGATCAGCACCGCGGTCGACGAGGTGCCCAGGAGGTGCGCCACGTGCAGCGTCTCCTGCTGCTGTTCTCCTCCGGCAGCCGCGATCCGCTGCGCGCTCTGGCTCGCGTCCTGCAGTGGTGCGCTGACCGACTTGCCGATGAACGGCACCTTCTCGAGTGCCGTTGCGGTGCTGCTCAACTGCTCCTGGAACGCGGTGCCCTGGTCGTGGACCCGAGTCCCGATGTCGGCAAGGGCACTGATCGATGCGGAGACTGCTCGCCCGAGCAGAACCACGGCGACCATACCGGCCACCACGACGACATCGAGCACCACCTGCCCTGCCGTGCGGATCGGACGTGCGTCGTAGAACACCATGGACAGGTCCTACCACTCGCGCGATGCTGTGCCTCTCGGCCATCGGCCTATGTGGAGTCGGCGGGACCGGCTCCCGTCGTCAGGCGCTGGGGATCGTGGGCAGGTCCCAGTAGGCGGGTCGTTCGTAGTGTTCGGTCCAGCCCCGTCGCATGCGCGACGCGGCGCGGTCGAAGGCGTCGACGACGTCGGTGTCCGGTGTGAGAAGCGCCTGCAGGCGGATGCCGTCGTAGAGGGCGAGGAGCTGCTGTGCACCGCGGATCGGATCCATGGTGGCGGGTTCCCGCCCGGCACGGACGTCTTCGGCGAGGGCGGTGCGGATGGTCTCGCGGAACTGGAGGTAGGCGGACCGGTAGTAGTCCGCTCCGTCGGTCGACGGGTCGGTCGACGTGGCGAGTGTGGACGCGATCAGGCGCATCAGGGCTGGTTCCTCGGCATGGGCGGCGAGGAGCGCGTGCAGGAACGCGATCGTGCCCTTCTCGGCGGCGAGGGGGAGCAGGGGAGCGGAGACTGCTCGGGTCCACCGCATCACGGTCGCGGCGAGCACGGCGTGCTGCGACGGGAAGAGCCCCAGGACCGCGGGGACGGTCATCCCCGCGCGTTCTGCGACGTCCTCGAGGGTGAACCGGGACGCGCCGCCGGCGTGGACAGCGGTGATCGCGGCGTTCAGGATCCGGGTTCGGGGGATCGCCTCGTCGGCCGCGTCTTGGTTCGTCAAAGGAGCGAGCGGGTGCTTCCGGAACCAGTCGAGCAGGGCCCGCGCGCGGGACGCACCGAAGGTGTAGTCGTTGGGGCGGTTGGCGGTGAAGAGGTCGCTGAACCCGGGCACGTCGTGCAGCAACGGGTCGAGCGGCTGGAACGCCATCGACCAGTCCGGGAAGGACCGGTGTCGGATCGGCTCGTCGAGGAGCACTCGGACGTTGGTGTGGCGGGGATCGGCTCGGACCTGATCGAAGCGTTCAGCGACGACGTCGTCGCCGCCCTCGATGATGCCGATGCAGTTGTCGTCGCGGTGTGCGAGCATCCCGGTGACACCGAGGCGGGTGTTCTTCTCCCGGCCGACGGCGAGGATCTGCGCGAGTTCCGAGACCGTAATCGGTCGGGTCTGCGTGCTGGCGTAGACGAGCGATCGCATGGTGGTTTCCCCTCAGGTTCTGACATGACCGGACCGACCACAGCGTGCTCCACCTCGACCGCCGCGGCAACCCCCCGGAACGGGAGACGCCGCGGTGACCGCAGTACTCACCCGGATGACGTCTTGGTGAGACCGTGCTCCGCCTTCTCCCGGTGGGGAGGTTAGTGGGGGGCACTGTCGCGTTGAACCCGAATCGACGCGCGACGCCCACCCGAGGGGCAATCGCCCTCACATGGTGCCGAGGCTTCGCTTGGCTAGTAGGGGTTCTCCCGCGCGAACCTGTTCTACATGCGCCGGTTCGCGGGGGAGTGGCCGGCGGAGGCGATCGTCCAACAGCCTGTTGGACAACTGCCGTGGGGGCACATCACGGTGCTCCTCGATCGGCTCGCTGACCATGAGCTCCGGGACTGGTACGCCGGCCAAGCAGCCGCGCAGGGGTGGTCACGGAACGTCCTCGAGCACCAGCTCCGCTCGGAGGCGCACGTGCGCCTGCGGGCGGCGCCGACGAACTTCGCCGAGGTGCTGCCGCCGGGGGACTCGGATCTGGCGCAGCAGATCACGAAGGATCCCTACGTACTGGACTTCCTCGCCCTCGATGGTGACGCGAAGGAACGCCGCCTCGAGCAGGCGCTTGTCGACCGGATCATCGATACTCTCCGCGAGCTCGGCGAGGGCTTCGCGTTCGTGGGTCGGCAGGTGCACTTCGATGTCGACGGTGACGACTTCTACGTGGACCTGCTGTTCTTCCACGTCGAGCAGCTCCGGTACGTGGTGATCGAGCTCAAGACGGGGAAGTTCAAGCCGGAGCACCTCGGCCAGCTCGGCTTTTACGTCGCGCTCGTTGACGACAAGCTCCGCAGGTCCCAGCACGCGGGCCCCTTTCAGCGACACTGGGTGCCCGGCCGGGGGTGGTGTTTCAGGGACAGCACCCCGGGCACCAACCCCACCCGGATACCGCCCGGCGGAGGACCCCCGCCGGAGGGCCTCAAAGGCCTAGCGCGGCTGTCGTCGCCACACCCGCTCATCCTTGCCAAGCCCGCGCGGGGAGCTACAGGACCTGCACCGGCCTGATCAAGTACCCGGGTCCTGCACCAGATACTCGAGGTGCCCTTCCGGCGCATCCGGTATCTCGTACCAGCTCTCAAGAATCTAGCAAAACGCACCGCACCCGGGCACGTCAAGGAGTCAGCCAAACCTGCAGCAGTCCCGGGTGTGGCGGTCCGGCCGTGGGCTCTGTCGGGGAGGGGTTACTTCCCGAGGCGGCGGAGGGCGATGCCGAAGAGGGAGGTGACGAGGCCGAGGCCGATGGCGAATGCGGCGGTGCCGAATGAGACCACGGACGTGTACAGGGACGCCCGTAGGAACGATGCGTTCATGATGACGGGTCGGTTCGGGTCGTCTTGGGGGAGTTCGGCAAAGGTCTTCCCGCCGCTGATCGCGGTGGCGTGCGTATTGATGATTTCAGCTTGCGCGTAGGCGGTGAGGGGGCCGCGGACGGGGCGTTCGGGGAGGAGCTTGCTGTCTGGGGCGACGGTGATCTTCTGCGCGGTGAGCTCGGCGGAGATCAAGCCCCACACGATGGCGCCGGTGGTGCTGAGGATGCCGCCGGCAAGGATGCCGATAGCGCCGATGTTCCGAACGGTGCGTGCCTGGTGACGGCGAGAGCGAGACATGCGAGCGGTTCCTTCTTCCGTGTTGGACGATGCACCCGTCTCGGGAGGAGAGGGTGTGGTCAGTGTTAGTGGGCGGCGTTGTAGGCGTCGCGGATGACCTGGCTGATCCGGCCACGCGAGGAGACGTCGTGGCCGTTCGCGGCGGCCCATTCGCGGATCTTCGCGAGCTCTTCCGAGTTATCGCGCTTCGGCGTGCTGCCGGAGCTGGCACGACCGGAGCGCCCCGTCACCTTGCGTGCGGCGGCGACATAGTCGGAGAACGCTTCGCGGAGGGCGTCAGCGTTGCCGTCGGTGAGATCGATCTCGTAGTGACCACCGTCGAACGAGAACTGCACGGTCTTGCCGGTGCCTTCTGCGATGGTGTCGCCGGTGAGGTCGTCGACGAGGTGGGTGGTGACCTTCTGCGCCACGGGATGCTCCTTTTGGTCGGTGATAGGAGCACCAGTGTTGCAGAGGAGCGCGCGAGCGCAACGAAAGCTCGGCGTGAGGAAGCCGCATGCAAACAGAGCCCTACGTAGGTGCGGGTTGTGATGTATGAGGGCAGTGTTGCGGTAAGTGGCTTTGCCACAGTGCGGCTCTGCCCCCGCGACAAGACGAGCGGGTCGAGGAACTAGTTCATCGCGCCGATCCGTCGGTGTCGTGCGGGCGGAGGAGATCAGCGGCCCGGCGTTCGGCGTTACGGCGGGCATGCTCACGGGCTTGTCGCTTCAGCTGCTGCCACTTGGCTGCGGAGACGTGCCGGGGCTGGTCGTGTTCGGGCATGCTCTAACGTTCCCGCGCCACGGCTCCCGCCGGGAGGGCCCTTGGTCCCGCCCTAGGTCACGTCCTCCTCGCGCCGTACACTGCGGCTTGCGTGCGACGTTCGAGGTGCAGTTTTCCGAGCAGGACCGTGACGTTATTCTTCACGGTCTTCTCTGCGATATGGAGCCGGTCGCCGATCTGCCGGTTCGTCAGGCCGTCGACGATGAGGTCGAGAATCTGCTGCTCGCGCAGTGTCAGTCCGTCCGGGTCCAACCGGTTCGGCGTCACCGCCGCGCGCACCCGTTCTGCGGTCTCGGGCGGGAACAGCACCGCACCGCCTGCCGCACGGCGGATCGCCGCTACCAGGTTGTTCCCTCGGATGTCCTTCAGCACGTACCCGCTCGCTCCTGCGAGTACCGCTGCCCGGGTTGCGTCGTCGTCGTCGAACGCGGTCAGCATGAGACAGACCAGTTCCGGACGCTCGGACCTGATGGTGCGGCACAGGTCGATGCCGCTCCCGTCTGGGAGGCGCACGTCGAGTACGGCGACGTCCGGGCTGGTGGCCGCGATCCGCGGGATGGCGCGGGCGATGCTCTCCGCCTCGCCGACGACCTCGAGGTCGGGTTGGGCGTCGATGATTCTCGCGACGCCCTGTCGGACGAGTTCGTGGTCGTCGACCAGGAACACGCGCAGCGTCACACTGTCACCTGCTTGGGGAGCGGGACCCTCCAGCTCATGGATGTCCCGCCGCCGGGACGAGCGTCGAGGACGTAGCGGCCACCGCGGGCTGCTGCCCGGGCCGCGAGGTTGGCGGTACCGCTTGCACGGCCGCGGCGCTGGATGCCCCTGCCGTCGTCGTCGACCCGCACGGTGAGGTGTTCGTTGTCGATCGCGATCTGCAACTCGGTGCTCGCCGCCCGGGCGTGACGGCCGACGTTGGTGAGCGATTCCCGGACGACCGCGACGATGTCGTCGCCGAGCTCGGTCGGCACCATGACGTCGACCGCGCCGACGAAGGTCACACTGACCGGCCCGGTGAGCAGCCGACCGACCTCGGACACGACGTCGAGGACGCGGTGCCGGATGCTCTGCCGCTCGTCGTTCCCGCGCGTGCCCAGCGCGAAGACGGCGGTACGGATCTCAGCGATGGCAGCGTCGATCGCGTCGATCTGGTCGCCGACGTCCTGGCGGAGCGCTGCAGGCACGGCTGGCTCGATGCTCTGCAGGATGAGTCCCGCGGCGAACAATCGCTGAATCACGTTGTCGTGCAGGTCACGAGCGATCCGGCTGCGGTCCTCAACGCGCTGGAGCTCCTGCCGGTCGCGGCGGCCGTGCGCGAGCTCGATCGCGACACTGGCCTGGGCAGCGAACTCCGCCGCCAGGTCGATGTCGGAAGCCGTGAACCGTGGACGTTCGGAACCGCGGGCCAGCAGCAGGGTGCCGAGCGGTCGCTCGGACGCGGCGAAGGGGATAGCCACCGCCCAACGCAGATGCGCGGGCCAGAACGGCGGTTCCTCACGCAGGTCAGCGGTCGTGACGTGGCCACTCTCCATCGAACGGCCGGCGATCGTACCGGCCGGGGCGTCGATGGTTCCGGGGAGGTCCTCGGCGCCGAGACCGCGTGCTCCGTCGATCCGCAGGACCGGGCCGTCCGGCACGAGGACACAGGCGAAGTCCGCCTCGGCGAGCGGTGTGACCCGGTCGACGACAACGCCGAGCCCGTCGACGACCTCGGTCGACATGAGCGCCGTCGTCACCTCGGTCAAGGCTGAGGACCACGCCTGCTGTCGCCGGGACTCGTCGAAGAGCCGTGCGTGGTTGATCGCTGCGCCCGCGGTCGCGGCGAGCGAGACGAGGAGTTCCTCGTCCTCGTCGCTGAAGGAGTCCCCGTCGTCGCGGGTCAGGTACAGGTTGCCGAAGAGTTCACCCCGCACAAGGATCGGCACCCCGAGGAAGGCGTCCATGGGCGGGTGGTGTTCCGGGAAGCCCGCCGAGCGCGAGTCGTCCCCGAGGTGTTCGAGTCGCAGGGGGTGCTTTGCGGCCAGGATGGTGCCGAGCAGGCCGCGGCCGCGGGGGAGGTCGCCGATAGCCCGGACCTCGTCCTCCGGCATGCCCACGTGCAGGAATTGCTCGAGCGTGCCGTCCGGTGCGAGGACGCCCATCGCCCCGTAGCGCGCGTCGACGAGTTCGAGTGCGGCCTCGACGATTCGGCGGAGGACCGTCGGGAGGTCGAGCTCCGCGACGACGAGGCGGTTCGCCCGGAGGAGCCCCCGCAGTCGTCCCTGGGTCGCGAGGACCTCCTGGGCGTGGTCGACGAGTTCGCCGATCGTCCGCTCGAGTGCGGTCTGGGGACCGTTTGGGAACTCGATCCGGTCCTGTTCGTGCGGCATGGCTGCTCCCCTCGTGATGTCAACCCTATGGGGATGCCCGTCGGCGCTCGGGACTTTGGTCTCTCCCGCCCGGCCAGGAGCGGATGGACGATCGATGGCGGGAAGGACGTGCATGGACAAGCGCTACCTCGTCGGGTTCGACGACTCGGGACCGAGCCGACGGGCCTTGGAATGGGTGAAGAGCCGGGCGGCCGACGAACACGCCCCGATCGTGCTGGTCCACGTCTGGAGCGGTGGTCCCGACGCTGACGAGGACGACGGGGTCCTCGCAGCCCGGCAGGCGCTCCGTGCTGCACGGGAACGGCACCCGGAGGCGGACCTGTCGTTGCTCGTGCTCGAGGGCGACGTGGTGGGGGCCCTTCTCGACGTCGTCGACCCGGATACGGTCCTCGTGATCGGAACCCACAAGACTGGGCACCTGCACGGGCGTTCCCTCGGCACCACCGGGCTCGTGCTCGCCACCGCGGCACCGTGCACCGTCGTCGTGGTCCCGGACGTTGACCTCCGGTTCCGTCGCGGTGTCGTGGCCGGTGTCGGAGCTGGGGCGGACGCGGCCGACGTCGGCGAGATGGCCGCGTCCGAGGCCGTGCGTCGTGGCGAGGAACTCGTGCTCATCCGTGCAAAGAGCGCAGACGCCACCGGTGCCGAGGACCTGGCGGCGGCGGGCAGGCGTCTGCAGGACGCCCACCCGCGGCTCACCGTCTCGTGCCGCACCACCGGTCGCGCCGTGGCTCCGACGCTCCTCGACGCGGCATTCGGCCATGCGCTCCTCGTCATCGGCGGTCGCCAGACGTCCGGGATCCGGGCCGGGCACGTCAGCGCTGTCCTGCACGACGTCCTCATCAACCTCACCGCCCCGGTCCTCGTCGCCCGACACGACGACGGCCGGGGCCGGGCAGCAGCACCCCTCACGAAGGAGACGGTATGACCGACACGACGACCCAGACCACCGCCCCGCAGCGAGCCGAGGGCGAGCACACCGCCTTCCGGCGCGGTAGCGGGGTGTCCCTCGACGAGGCGACCGTGGACCGCCTCGATGCGGCTTGGCGAGCGGCGAACTACCTGGCGGTTGGCCAGATCTACCTGCTCGACGACCCGCTGCTGCGTCGACCGCTCACACGCGATGACGTAAAGCCACGACTGCTCGGCCACTGGGGCACGACGCCCGGCCTGAACTTCATCTACGCGCACCTGAACAGGACGATCCAGGAACGCGACTTGAACACGCTGTACGTCACGGGGCCCGGCCACGGGGGCCCTGGGATGGTCGCGAACGCGTACTTGGACGGCACGTACAGCGAGGTGTACCCGGGCATCCCGCAGACGACGGACGGCGTCCGCAGGCTGTTCCGGCAGTTCTCGTTCCCCGGCGGGATACCGAGTCACGTCGCCCCGGAGACGCCGGGCTCGATCCACGAGGGTGGTGAACTCGGGTACGCGTTGTCGCACGCGTATGGCGCGGCGTTCGACAACCCCGATCTGCTCGTCGCAGCGGTGGTGGGCGACGGCGAGGCCGAAACCGGTCCGCTCGCCACGAGCTGGCACTCCAACAAGTTCATCGACCCGCTGCATGACGGCGTCGTCCTGCCGATCCTGCACTTGAACGGGTACAAGATCGCCAACCCCACCGTGCTCGCACGCATCCCCGAGGACGAGCTTCTCGCCCTCATGCGTGGCTACGGGCACACCCCGTACATCGTCTCCGGCGGCTTCGACGGTGAGGATCCGCGCGCCGTGCACCGGCGGATGGCGGAGACGCTCGACCGGGTGCTCGACCACATCGCCGACATCAAGGCGCACGCCGCCGCGGGGACGCTCGACGGCCGACCGGCCTGGCCGATGATCATCCTGCGCACCCCGAAGGGGTGGACCTGCCCGGCCGAGATCGACGGCAAGCCGGCGGAGGGCAACTGGCGTGCCCACCAGGTGCCACTGGCCAGCGCCCGCGACACCGCGGAACACCTGCGCGTGCTCGAGGGGTGGCTCCAGTCCTACCGGCCGGAGGAACTGTTCGACGAGACCGGCGCGCCGGTCGAGCTCGTCACCGCCCTCGTCCCGCGGGGAGGCCGACGCATGAGCGCCAACCCGGTCGCGAACGGCGGGCTGCTCAAGCGCGATCTCGTCCTGCCAGACTTCCGGAACCACGCCGTCGACGTCCCGACCCACGGCGGCACGATCAGCGAGTCGACCAGAGTGCTCGGCGAGTGGCTCGCGGGTGTCGTCCAGTCGAACCCGGAGAACTTCCGGATCTTCGGTCCGGACGAGACCGCGTCGAACCGGCTCGGCGCCGTGCTCGAGGTCACCGACAAGCAGTGGGACGGCGAGTTCCTGCCCTCCGACGAGCACCTCGCCCGCGCGGGGCGCGTGATGGAGATGCTGAGCGAACACCAATGCCAGGGCTGGCTCGAGGGCTACTTGCTCACCGGGCGCCACGGACTGTTCACGAGCTACGAGGCCTTCATCCACATTATCGACTCGATGCTCAACCAGCACGCCAAGTGGCTCAAGGTGAGCAAGGGGATTCCGTGGCGCCGCCCGATCGCCTCGCTCAACTACCTGCTGTCGTCGCACGTGTGGCGGCAGGACCACAACGGACTCTCGCACCAGGACCCGGGATTCATCGACCACGTGGTGAACAAGAAGCCCGACGTCGTCCGCGTGTACCTGCCCTTCGACGCGAACACCCTGCTGTCGACGTACGACCACTGTCTCCGATCGGTCGACTACGTGAACGTCGTCGTGGCGGGCAAACAGCCCACGTTCAACTGGCTGCCGATGGACGAGGCGATCGCGCATATGACCCGCGGGCTCGGGATCTTCGAGTGGGCCGGCAACGAGGTCGCCGGCGAGGAACCGGACGTCGTGCTCGCCTGCGCCGGGGACGTGCCGACGCTCGAGACGCTCGCGGCCGTGTCGATCCTGCGCCAGGAAGTCCCGGAACTCCGCGTCCGCGTGGTGAACGTCGTCGACCTGATGCGGCTGATGTCGGAGGGCGAGCACCCGCACGGCCTGTCCGACGCGGAGTTCGACGCGGTGTTCACGACCGACTGCCCGATCGTCTTCGCGTACCACGGCTACCCGTGGCTCATCCACCGCCTGGCGTACCGACGCCACGGACACGCGAACCTGCACGTGCGCGGCTACAAGGAGGAGGGCACGACCACGACGCCGTTCGACATGGTGATGCTCAACGACATGGACCGGTTCCACCTGGTGATCGACGTCCTCGACCGCGTGCCCGGCCTCGGCTCGCGCTACGCCGGCGTGCGCCAGCAGATGCAGGACAAGCGGGTCGCCGCCCGCGCCTACACGCGTTCGCACGGCGAGGACCTGCCTGAAGTGGCTGACTGGACCTGGACCGACACGGGCCCGGCATCGCACGACGCCGGCGCGGTCCGCTCCGCGAACGTCGGCGTCGGCGCTCCGGCGCCAGCGTCCGCCGCGGTCGCGACCGGCGGGGACAACGAGTGAGGGTGACCGCCTGACACGGGCGAGGCGGGTGCGTTCCCCATCAGGGTGCGCACCCGCCTCGCCAGTTCGCCCGTTCGCCCGTCAGACGAGTTCCACCGTCTGGCGGGCGATCTCCAGCTCCTCGTTCGTCGGGACGACGAGGACCGTCACCGGGGACCCTTCCGGCGAGATCCGTCGGGCGCGCGTGGACGCGAGTTCGTTCCGGTCGATGTCGACCTCGACACCCAGGTGTTCCAGCCCCGCCAGGCTCCGGCGACGGAGCAGCGGGTCACGCTCGCCGACACCCGCCGTGAACACGACGGCGTCGAGCCCGCGCAGCTCTGCGGTGTACGCGCCGATGTGCCGGCGGATCCGGTGCCGGTAGACCGACAGGGCGAGTTCGGCGTGGTCGACGCCGTCGAGCGCCGCCGCCTGGACATCGCGCATGTCCCCGTGGCCGGTGAGCCCGAGCAGACCGCTCCGGTTGTTGAGCAGCGTCTCGAGCTCGTCGAAGTCCAGGCCGGCTTCACGGTGCAGGTGGAAGAGCACCGCTGGGTCGATGTCGCCGGACCGGGTGCCCATCACGAGTCCTTCGAACGGCGTCATGCCCATCGAGGTCTCGATCGATCGACCGCCGTCGATCGCGCGGGCTGAGGCGCCGTTGCCGATGTGCAGGACGATCATCTTGAGTTCCTCCACCGGCCGCCCCAGGAATGCCGCGGCCGCGCGCGATACGAAACGGTGCGACGTGCCGTGGAACCCATACCGTCGGATGCCGTACCGCTTCGCAATGTCGGCGTCGATCGCGTATGTCGCGGCGGCGTCGGGGATTGTCTGGTGGAAGGCGGTGTCGAAGACGGTCACGTGCGGGGCACCGGGCAGTGCGGCGCGAGCTGCCCGGATGGCGGCGAGGGCGGCCGGGTTGTGCAAGGGCGCGAGCCGGGACAGGTGGTCAATCGCCGCCTCGACCTCCTGGTCGACGACCACCGCTCGGTCGAAGCGATCGCCGCCGTGGACGACACGGTGGCCAACCGCGACGGGCGCGTCCGCGCCCTCCGCCGTGAGCCGGTCGAGTGTGTCCCGGACAGCCGCTCCGTGGTCCGGTGACGGACCTCCTGGCTCGCCGATCCGCTCGACGGAACCGTGTGCGCGGACGGACCCCGTCTCGGGGTCCACGAGCTGGTACTTGAGGGACGACGAACCGGCGTTGAGGACGAAGACAGTGGACACGGGTCGACACTCTCGCCGATCCGTGCGCGCGGGCAGGGCCGTTGGTCCCGCCCGACGGGCCAGGGCGGGCGAGGAGGAGCCCGTGACCATCCGGGAGGACCTGCACCCGCCCGGTGCCGGTCACGTCTGGCACCCGCGCCGACCAGGGCCCCGGCGCCGGACCGTCGCGCTGGTGCGGCCGAGGACGTCAGGCGCCGATCCGGGACCTCGGTCCCTGTCGTCGCCCGTCCAGCCGCAGGAGGATTGCAGCACAGCGAGGGCGACGGGCCCGAGCGATAGTCCGGAGGGATGAGCACCATGACAACGACAGCGCACGACCTGCACCACACGGAACACCCCGCCGGCGTTGTCCAGCCGCAGGCGGCCGCCGCCGAACGGAGCGTCGTCACCACGGTCGTCGGCCGGCGTGCACTCGCCGCGCTCCGGCTAGGGACGGGGTTCGTTTTCCTCTGGGCCTTCCTCGACAAGACCTTTGGACTCGGGTTCTCGACCCCCGCCGCTGGCGCCTGGATCCACGGGGGAGCCCCGAGCCAGGGCTTCCTGATGAGCGACGCCGTGAGCGGACCCCTCAAGGGATTCTTCGCATCGATCGCGAGCCCGGTCACCGACGTGCTGTTCATGGCCGCCATGCTCGGTATCGGTCTCGCCGTGATGGCGGGCGTCGGCCTGCGCCTCAGCGCCGTCGCCGGCAGCGTGGTGATGCTGCTGATGTACTTGGCGGAGTGGCCCTTTACCGCGAACGCCGCCTCGACGAACCCCCTGGTCGACTACCACATCGTCTACGCACTTGCCCTCATCGCGGTCGCAGCGGTCTCGGCCGGCGACACCTGGGGGATCGGCGACTGGTGGAAGCAGCTGCCGCTGGTCCGCCGAGCACAGTGGCTCGCCTGACACGAACGACCGGTGGCGGATGCCGTGGGGGGGTCCGCCACCGGCCTCTACAGTTCCGCCCCCAAGTGCTACATAGAGCGCCGCCGGACTTCCCGCCGGCGCTCGACTCACGAGAGAAAACAACCATGAAGGCAGCTCGTTACCACGCCCGCGGCGACATCCGGATCGAGGATGTTCCGACGCCGGAAGCCAGCCCCGGGACTGTTCTCATCAACGTCGCCTGGTGCGGCATTTGCGGGACTGACCTGCACGAGTATCTGGACGGCCCAATCTTCGTACCGCCGGCCGGATTCCCGCACCCGATCTCGGGGGAGGCAGCGCCCGTGACACTCGGACACGAGATGTCCGGTACGGTTGCAGCTCTTGGCGAGGGCGTCACCGACCTCTCGATCGGAGAGCACGTCGTCGTGGAGCCGTACATCATCCATGACGACGTGCGCGTTGTGCCTGGCGTCGAATACCAACTTTCCCCCGACATGAACTTCATCGGGCTCGCCGGCCGCGGCGGTGGATTGTCCGAGAAGATCGTCGTCGAGCGCCGCTGGGTCCACTCCGTCGGCGACCTACCCCTCGACCAGGCCGCGCTCATCGAGCCGCTTTCGGTCGGACACCACGCATTCGTCCGCAGCGGAGCGTCGGCCGGCGACGTCGTCCTGATCGGCGGCGGAGGTCCGATCGGCCTCCTCACCGCCGCGATCTGCAAGGCGGAGGGACTCACGGTTGTTCTCAGCGAGGTGAGCGCCGCGCGCAAAGCGATGGCGCTCCGTACCGGTGTCGCCGACCGCGTGCTGGATCCGACCGAAGTCGACGTGCCTGACGAGGTCCGCACGTTCACCGATGGGCGCGGCGCCGACGTGGCGTTCGAATGCTCCGGTGTCGATGTTGTGCTCGACACCCTGCTTGAGGCGGTCGGGCCTGGCGCCGTCATCGTGAACGTGTCAATCTGGGGACACAAGCCCGTAGTCGATCTCGAGAAGCTTGTCGTCAAGGAGATCGACTTGCGGGGCACCATCGCGTACGCGAACGACCACGCAGCCACGATCGAGCTTGTTCGATCTGGCCGACTCAATCTCGCCCCGTTCATAACCGGTCGCATCGCGCTCGACGACCTGGTGGAGCACGGCTTCGACCAGCTAATTCACCATAACGAGGACCACGTCAAGATTCTGGTCCACCCCTAACCACACCCGGCCAGCAGCGCGGGTGGTGTCTCCCTCGGGGCCTCCGCGAAGATGTCCTGCCACCTCGATGGGCGCAGGGGCTTTGCCCTATCTGCTTCAGAGCCTGCACCCTCCACACAACGTGGTGTGGTGATTTGACCGACTCGGCTGATCGATCCGGCACGTGCTGGCCTCGGTGATGCCCCAGAGGACGAGGTTGTCCAGGTCGCCATGGTGCTCAAATCAGCCGGATGGGTCAGCGGCGTCCTATGGGAGTTCGGCAACGACCCTGATCCCCACCCACACCGCGCCATCGTCCTGACCCAGCCTCAATACCGCCCAAGCGGAAGCGACGATGTCGAACCGCTCGAGGGGGTGGACTACGTCGTCATCGAAGCCGACGAAATCGAACAGCTTCACGCGGCCTTCGTTCCCGTCGAAGAGCCGGAAGTCGGCGGCCCGATCGAGGAGTAGATCCTCCCCATGTGCAGAGCACGGCGCGCGGCAAGGATGCCCCCAAAGCTTCCGGCGCCGTCGCGGTAGCCGATCGGCTACCGGGCCGAGTGGGGCCGGCGCGATCTTCGTGATTTGCTCGTATCCGCTTGCGTGAAACAGAACTGGTTGAGGTGCAGGCTCATTGCTCGCTGTGCGTCGGCCTGCAGGCCGATGCGGACGTCGCGGAAGGGGCTTACGGTGGCGGCATTTATGAGACAGAGGTTTCTGTAGGGGACACCGGCCTGACGACGGGAATGCGAGTCGCAGCACCCTCGACCATCACGACAAGCAGCAGCGACGTGGCTGCACCCGTAGCGTTGCCCGTTGCCATCCACGAGGAGTCGCTGGTCAACGCCGGCGTCGACTCGGCAACACTGCAGCATGTCGGCGATGACGGATCGGTGCAGTTCTGGCGAGCTGCGACCACGACGGGGGAGCGGTGCTCGTCGCGGTCGATGGTGAGTACGTCACTATTTCGGTCCGTAGCGCCAGTGACTTCAAGCAGGCAGGCCTCACGCTTCGCCTCGACGACACTGACCTCTCCGCGCAAGGAGTGCTGCTGCCTGAGGGCACGGCCATCGATGCGTTTCGTAATGCTGGCCTGCACCAGGTAAGTGATTCGTTCCTCGTAGGAATCACATCACATGCCGAAACTATCGCTGTGGGCACCTCGGCTTCCAACGTGCGGCTGAACGTGGCTGCAGGAACAGTCGGCAACAGCCCGGCCGTTCAGCTCTACGCCGCGGGTTGAGGTTCGTGTGACACATAGGGCTTGCGGCGAGACGTCCGGCTGACTGGTCGATATCGCATGGAGGAGGGACCCGCCAGCTAACGTTGGCCGGTCCCCTTCTCTCGTGACAGTGTTGCATCGTCGTGACGGGACCGCCCGTCGGAGTGCCGTACCGGTGAGGGATCGGCTACCGGGCTGTAGCAGCTGGCGCGGGGAGACGGGGAAGCCGGTATCCACTTATGCGTTTCCTGTGTCGAGTTGGTAACGGTGCTTGGTGCACCGGCGCCATCATGCTTCGATCACGTTGGGGGATCGACTCGACGATCACTCACGGGGGGAGGGGCCGCGCTGACGCGGGGCTCCTGGTTGCCCCGTTCGTTCGGATCTTTGGGGTGACATGAACAAGTTCACTGCTCGTTTCGCTGCACGTGTGCAGGCGGGGCGGACACGACGGTACGTGATGCTGGGAACCGCTGTCTTGGCGGTGGGGGCGATGGTCGCATTGCCCACGTCCGCGCAGGCGTACGCGAAGCTCGGCTACAACTGGGCCAACGGGAACCTCCGCGTGTACGTGGCCACGACGTCGGGGAACTACCGGACAGCGATCGGACAGGCGGCCACGAACATCTCCGCAACGGATGTGAACCTGACCCTCACCAACACGGGTGGACCCGCGTTCACCGCGGCGCAGACCAACGAAGGCGCGACCGGCTACGAGGGCCACACCGACCAGATCCACATCGGCTCACGCACGACCAGTGCCCACTCGTTCCTGAACACGCACTACCTCGCGGGTAAGCCGGTCGCGCAGCTGAAAGTCGTGTGGTTGCACGAGCTCGGGCACGGTCTCGGTCTCGACCACGTCTCGGGTGTAAAGCACGTCATGTACAAGAGTGCATCTGCCGCATACGGCGCAGGCATTCGTAACCTCACCGCCGACGAAGTCGCCGGCCTGAACTCCATCTACTGAAAGGGACCGCGCACATGAACAAGCACATCATCCGCAGCGGCGCCGGTCTCGTCCTCGCTGCCGCCTCGATCGCCGCTCTCGCCGGCTGCGTATCGAGCAGCAGCCACGGGTCACGGGTCGAGTTCTACTCATCCACCGCGGATCTGTCGGACGCCAGCACCCTCGTAGTGTCCGGCACGGTCACGGAACAGCACGTCGCGCAGGACATCGAGGGATCCGGAGACTTCACTCTCTCGACTCTGCATGTCGCTGATGCTCCGAAGGATGCCGACGGGGTGGATGCCGGTAGCGACATCGTCGTCCGGCAGCTTGGCAGCACCGCGAACCCGGGGCCTGCGGCGTTCCTCGAGGATGGCGGGACCTACCTGCTGTACCTCACGGCCTCCGGGCTTGATGGCGATCTCGCCAGCCAGTATTACGTCACCGGTGGCGAGGCCGGCCTGTACGAGGAGGCGACGCAGACCGCTGCGAAGCGATCGGCGTCGACGTCCGACGTGTCCACGTTCACGAAGGTTCCCGAGGGCGATGAGGGCGGCGACACGCTCCCGGAGCAGGTCACCTTTGAGGAAGCGGCCGGCTAGCGACGCACTTCGGCGGCCGGTGATACCGATTCGGTGTTGCCGGCCGCTGTCGTCCGTGCGGCGACGATTGCGCGCCAGATAGCGATTGCGATGACGGCGGCTCCGAGTACCGAAATCACCCAGACCCCGGCCGTGCCGACCGCGGGCCCGGTCGCGCTGCAGGTGCTGTCGGTACCGGATGCTGCGTCGTTGCAGGAGCTGCCCTGCAGGACGAACGCAAAGAACACGACCACGAGCACCGCAGCGACCGCGACCGCGATCCAACCAGCAACTCGGCTCACCCCTGAATTAGTCATGGCGACACACAACCACCGATCTGGGCGGATCCTCCGCTCGGACGATCATCGACACCGAATCGCAACACGTCCACAGGAGCCACTATCGAGACGGCATGTGCGCCTTAAAGTTACGGGCTCTCGTCTTGACCTTCCTCGATGGGCGGTGCTGGGGTACCGCTTAGCCGGTGTCTCGCCGGCCACGGCGGGGCAGGTGGGTCATGCGGGGACACGCCCGTAGGACGGTCGTTCCACGGCGCGGCGAATCCGCGTTACCGTCGGCACCATGAGCACTCAGGACAACACCGGTTTCACTGTTCGACACTCGGGGTGGGCGCGGGTATGGATGATCCTCGTCGGGGTGCTTGCAGTCGGCATCGCGGCGGGGGTTGGGCTCCTTGTCGCAATCCCGTTCGCGATTTCAAGCTCCCTGAGCGGAAGTGATGAGGAGAATCTCCAGCTGGTGCGGGAAGTGGGCTGTGTTTCGTACGCGAACGGCGTCCTCGAGCTGGCGAAGCAGGGCTATTCCGCGGAGCAGATCCAGAAGGTCTACGAGACCGCCACGACGCCGGAGGCTGATGGTGAGCGCGTTGACGGCGCCCCGGCGGGTCTCGCAATCCGCTACTGCGGATCGCCGCAGCACGTGATCGACAGCGCGAAGTGACGACACCTCCGTGATCGATGAGGCAGAAGTGTGGCGCATGGCGGCGAGGCGTCAGCTCACTCTGACGAACGCCGAGGTCGCCGGTGTGCTCGCTCTGATGAACCGAACAGGGAACTTCAGGCCCGAGGCCGAGGTGGTCCAGTGTTTCCAGGTCGGAGAACTCACGTCCGGGATGGTGACGCTCTTCTTGCCGTCCATGTGGCTGAATCGACGCGACGAGTCACCGGTGCCGGCCGAAGTGTGGCGGGCGATGTTCGAGTGTGCGGCGTACACGGAAGACACGATCGTGCGGCGCCGGCCGCGGCGCTCTTCGTTGGCGTATCGGGGTGCGACGGAAGCGAACCGGGAAGGGCTCTCGTGGAGCCTTGACGTGCAGCAGGCTCGCGACTTTGCTCGTTCTCGTCAAGCGCCGGGAATAGCCGGGAGTATCTGGGTCACGAGGATCCCGGGCGACCGTGTTTTCGCGCGGTTCATGGAGGGCTGGGAGAAGGAACTGACTGCCGATGTGCGTGGTCTGGAGATCTACCCGCTCGAGGACGCATCCCGCCTAGTCCGACCCTGGTGGCGGATGGGTCTTTCCCGGACGCCCGCGAGGGCGTAACCTCGCGTCGACTCGGTTTGAGCTTGCTCCTGGGTCATGGCTCGCCGTCCGTTCGCGGTGAGGTCGCGGCGGCGGTGCCGGACCAGTGGGGCACTGGCACCGTCGCAGCGATCGACACCAGCGTCGACTGTGAGCGCTCGAGGTGTTGCGGTGGTTGACCGTCGACGTGCCTCGTCACCGTGCGATCAAGCAGGGGAACCTCCTCGACTATTCTGCGTCCGGGCGCTAGGCATCAGGGCTGCACTGCAGTGCCGCCGTGAACCGGTTGGGCTGGCGCAGAACGCGCGACGGTACCGGGGGCCCGACACAGCAGATCAGGAGCCGAGTGCTGCCTGCGCTGCCCTGCAGCCCGGGCACCAGTCGACGTCGTCTGCTGAGCAGTCCCACCCGTACGATTCCGCGTGGCCACGCGCGCCGTGGTAGCTGACCGCGTTGGGGCCGATCAGGGCAAGCTTCTCGCTGCACTGGTAACCATCGCAGGTGAGCACAATCGCGGGGTGGATTGCCATGTCCCTATCGTCTCTCGTCGACGTCAGGCGTCGATGGTGATGCCGAGGCTGATCCACCCGTCGGGGATCGACTGGAGATACGCGGCCAGGGCAGCTTCGTAGTTCGGCCCGGACGCTTCGTGCGGCTGGTTCTCGGTCGACCGGGCGACAGCGCGAACGGTGATGTTCCCGGCCGCGGTCGAGCTCAGCGTGTTCGTCTGCACGACGTCGTACCCGGCGAGATCCAACCCGTCGACGGCGCGGGCCCGGGCGGTGCTCTGGTCGTCTGCAAGGCCGTCAGCGGTGATGGTGTTCGTGGAGCGGATCGTGCCGCGGACGGTGGCCATGGATCCATCTTCACCGATCGCGCCGACACCACCGGTCCGAGTGAGCGTGAGGGATCGTTAGGTGTACTGACCGGGGACATTGATCGACGGTGGGGTATGGCGCTTACCGGTCATCAGACTGGGGCGAGTGCCGCTCGGCCATGTCCGTGGCGAGCTGACGGATGCGTTCGCGGGCTGTTTCCGGGGTGAGTATCTCGATGTGGTCGCCGAACTGGAGGAGCTGACGCACTGATTCGACGTCGGGGTAGCGGACGACGACGGTGCACCACCCTTTCTCCGCGCAGGAGACCTCGTGGATGCGGGTGCCGAGGATGCGTCGTGCGAGGTCGAGTCGGCTTTCTCGGAGGCGGACGGTCACGCTCACCCGACCTGGCGACTCGGTGCGTTCTTTCAGCGCCGCCCACACGGTGCGGAGGGTTTGACCTGAGCGAAGGGCGGCCGGTGCGTCGAGCGGCTTGTAGTCCGAGAGCCGTTCCAGGGCGAACAGCCGGCCGGTGCCCAGGTCGTCGGCGATGAGGTACCAGCGGCCCGACTTCGCCGCGAGCCCGTACGGGTCGACGATACGGGGCGAGGCCCGCCCCTCGGCGCTGCGCCGGTACTGGATTTGCATCCGACGTCGGTGACGCAGCGCCCACGCAAGTTCGGCGACGTCCACCTCCGCCCTCGGATCTGCCAGCCACGCGCTGCTGTCCACCACGACCAGGTCAGCCAATCGCGTCAAGTTCGGAGCCCCGGGCGCCGCGGCCTGACGGGCAGCGATCTTCCGCGCGGCCGTCTCATGCACTGCAGTCAGTCCGAGGCGCTCGAGATGCTCGCCGTCCAAACCAGCGACGGACAGTGCTTCCAGCTCCCCAGGTTCCAGGTGCGAGACATTGAGCCGCGCACCGGGGAGCAAGACGATCCCGCCGTTGCGCCCCCGTTCGGCATAAACCGGCACACCTGCCATCGAGAGCGCCTCGACATCCCGCAGCACCGTCCGCCGGGACACCTCCAGACGCTCGGCGAGCTCGGTCGTGGTCATGCGCTGGCGCGTCTGCAAGAGCAGCAGGAGATGCAGCAACCTCGAAGCCTTCATGCCGACCAACCCTCGCAGAAAAGATGACAGGTCCTGTCGTGATTTGGTGGTCTGCTGATCCTGTATCGAGATCCATCAATCGGAGGAGCACTCCATGCCCGCACCCAACCTGTTCCTGATCTACGTCAGTGACGCCGAGGCCGCCTCCGCCTTCTACAGCAACCTGTTCGAGATCGAACCGACCTTCACCAGTCCCCGCTACGTGGCTTTCGAAGTTGCCCTCGGAGTCCTGTTCGCGCTGTGGACCGGCCGCAATGAGCACGCCGTCCCGAGCACTCCGCGCACGAGCGAGCTCGGGCTGATGGTGCCCGGCCCGGCGTCCGCAGTTGACGAGACCTTCACGAGTTGGGTCTCAAAGGGCGTCCACGTCGTGGAGGAGCCGCACGACGACATCTTCGGCCGCACATTCGTGGTTACGGACCCGGACGGCAATCTCATCCGGGTCTCCCCGGTGGACTGACCGCACGAACCCCGCCCACGTCTTTCGCCCTCGAAGGGCCGGCCACGCCCGCTGGTCGGCCCTTTGGCCTGTTCAGGGGGACAGACATGTCACATCCGAACGCTGCCCTCACCCCACGTCACCGCCTGAAAGTCGCGCGACTCGTCGTTGACGACGGGTGGCCGATCAGCGAAGTCGCCGCCCGCTTCCAGGTGTCCTGGCCCACCGTGAAGCGCGGACTCTTCTCGATGGATGGTGTGTGTTGATTCAGCTGCCAGCCGGCCTGAGTCGGTTCAGTTCGAGCGCACCGGGGCTTCGCCGAAGTGATCGAAGTACGTGTTGGTGAACCGGCCGAGGTGCGCGAATCCCCACCGGCGGGCGATGATCCGGACATCGGTACCCGGGGTGGGCGGGCCGAGTTCGGCGCGGACGCCTTCGAGTCGGAGCTGCCGAACGTACTGCAGCGGTGTGACGCCGAAGTGGGCGAGGAACTGCCGTTGCGACTCCCACATGCTCAGGTTGGCGACGGAGGCGATCGTCCCAGCCGACAGGGATTCGGCGGCGTGGGTGTCGATAAACGCGACGGCGATGGCCAGGCTCGCCGACACTGGCGTGTTACACGAGGTGGTGAGACCGGTCGGGAACTCGTTCGGGTCGGCACCCGACCGGTGGTTCGGGGTATCCGATGACGAGTCGTCGAGGGAACGCTGTGAGCTCACGATGTCCTCCTGGTCGTCATCGGAATGGGGTGGTGTTCCGGCGACCAGGGACTGGGGCAGCTGAGACGCGACGCTAGGTGGTCGGCTCCCGCTCGCGCAAGACCAGCGTCGTAATCAGGAGAACTACACGTCATCACGCGTGCTCGTTCATGATGGGGATGACCGTCTCGCGGCGCACGACCGACCGCGCGAGGTCGGCAAGCCGGATCTGGTGCGATCGGGCGTAACTGCGGAGTAGCTGGAACGCGGTGTCCGTGTCGACGTGGTGCGTGTACGAGACGAAGCCCTTGGCTTGCTCGATGACAACGCGGCTGTTCAGCGCACGTTGCAGCTGCTCCTGCGCGAGGGTGGCGTGATCGACGCTGCGCTGCTGCAGGATGCTGATCGTTGCCACGTCTGTCAGCGCCCGCGCCGCGGTCGCATCGTCTTCGTTGAGCGCGCCGGATGTCTCGCGGAACAGGTTCATCGATCCGAGGATGGTGTCGCGCAGCCGCAGCGGGATGGAGTGCACGGAGGTGTAGCCGGCTTCCTGCGACGCTGCCGCGAACTGCGGCCACCGTCGACGCATCTCGTCGGCGTCCTGTACGGACACCGGTGACCCCGTCGTGAACGCCTCCACACAAGGACCCTCACCGGCTTCGAGCTGCAGCAACCCGACGAGCGCACTGCGCTCACTGGTGGAGACCACCACTTCCAGGTCCTGCGACTGGTTGACGAGCAGGATGCCGGCCGCAGTCGCGTCGAACAGGTCAGTGGCGTTGTCGACGAGGGACTGGAGCAGTTCGACGACGTCGTACTCGGTGACGAGGGTGTCGGTGAGGGTGACGAACGCGTCAACGAGTCGGTGCTCTCGAGTGTGGACCAAGGTCTGCCTTCTTCCCTACGATGCTGCGTCGTGATCGGTGAAGTCCACGACCCGGGCGACTACGTCAGCGGCCAGGTCACGGACAGAGCGGCCAGCTGCGTAGGCATGGCCGCGGAGGATGAGCAGCGAATCGTCGACGTCGGCGCCGGTCTGGGCTGCGAGCATGCCGGACGCCTGGTGCACTTCCCGACGCGAGTAGCGCCCCGCGTCGAGCCCCGGGTGGCCCTCGGCGTCGGCCTCCGCGCGCTCCAGTGCCTGCTGGAGCACCCGCCGTGACACAGCAGTCGTCAATGCGACCGCACGAGCCTGATGCTCAGCAGGCAGGGCGCCGGGTCCGTCCGTGTAGAGGTCGACAGCCCCGATGTCGAGTGTGCCGAACCGCATCGGGAACGCGAACACCGCGCCGAGCCCAGCCGCTTGCAGCCCCTGCAACGCGACCGGCCACCGCGTCGTGGCCGTACCCTGCACGTCCGGGACGATGACCGGGAAACCCGTCTGGATCGCCTCCCAACAGGGGCCCTCACCGAGGTCCAGTTGGATCTCGTCCAACCGGGCAGCCGCATCGTCGCTGGCGCAGACCGTCTCGGAGCCGAACGGGTTCCCCACCGTCGAGATCGCAACCCCCGTCACCGGCAGCACGTCCAGGAACGGCGCGCAGAGGTCATCGTCGGCGTCCCTGCCGTGCAGGGCAGCGACGGCTGCTGCGAGATCGTCACCATCCATCAGCCGCACCCGTCCGGGATGCAGGCAACAGCGACCGAACCTGCACAGCACCACCCCCGAGAGTCTCAACCAGCGCGGGGTCCGGGCACTGAACTTTGCTCCGACCGTAGCGCCTTCCCTGCATCAGCGACAAATGCGCACCACTCAGCGACTTGCGCTGATGCCACGTCGGCCCTGTCGTGCCCAGCTGTCCCAACCCCTCGTCGTGGCCCAGAACTATAGGAGGGCCGTCCTGCCAGATGGGATGTGACGCCTGCCGCTGTCTGGCCTGAACTGTGCCCGCACGCGTGCCTCGCAAAATTGCCCGGTGGGGGTACGCGAATCGCAACACCGCCGCATGCCTCGGAACCTATAGTTTTTCGAGACGCGGCCGTGGGACAGATCGCCACATCGGCGAGATCAGCATCCAAGCGGGGTCGCTGTGTCTCGAAAGTCGTCTCGACGTGGTCGGGGTGTTTCACGGCGGTGGAGGGGTTTTCTGAGACACTTGCCGGGTGAGGCTTCTCGGGTATACGCGTATCAGTACTAGGGCACAGGATGCGCAACTGCAGGTTGATGCATTGGTGGCGGCGGGGGTGCAGGAGCGGGACATCTTCGCCGACGTCACTTCGGGCCGGAAGGAGGCCGCGGCTCGTCCCGGGATGGGGCGGCTGCTCGAGCACGCGACCAGCGGGGACACGGTGGTGGTGTGGCGAGTGGACCGGCTCGGCCGGTCGCTCGTTGATGTGTTGAGCACGGTTGCGATGTTGGGGGAGCGGGGGATCGGTGTCCGGAGTGTGTCGGACGGGATTGATCCGGCGACGTCGACGGGGCGGCTGATGTTGAACCTGATGGCGACGTTGGCGGAGTACGAACGCGAGCTCATCGTCGAGCGCGTCACCGCCGGCATCGCTGCAGCGCGGGAGTCCGGGATTCGGTTTGGCCGGCCGCCGTCGGATCCGGCGGTGATTGGCCGGAAGCTCGCGATCGTGAACGAGGCTCGCGCTGCCGGCCATACCGCGGCGGACGCTGCGAACCTCGTCGGATGGTCGCGCGCGACGCTGTACCGCCACCAGGCCGCTACGGAGCGCGTCATGGGGGAGGAGCGGTGATCAACGAGCGTGCGAAGGGATTCGCGATGCGACAGCCGGCGGAGTTCGTTCGGTGGTGGCGTGGCCGCGAGGGGTGGGAGTCCGAAACCATCGCCGGCATCCCGACCGGCTGGTCACCGAAGGGCCTCTACCTCCGCATCGACGGCCGCACCGTGGTGCTCGACCGGGACGAGTGGTCGTACTGTGACAGCAGCAGCTGAGCGGTAAGGCCTCTTTGCTTTGACGACGTCCGTGCCTCCGGTTCAGGCGGCGTCCGGTTATGCGTGAACTCGGCCCTTTGGTGCTTTCGCAACCGTGCGGCTCCAGGAGTTCTTCACGGGCGGGAGCGACTTGAGGAGCTCGTTCGCGCGTCGGACGTCGGCTTGCGGGGCCTTCACCTTGTGGCGGTCCTGGACGGCGTTCAACTCGCGGACGACTTTCGACACCTCGATGTACAGCACTGGGGCGTGAGCGGTGACCCACCCGTTGCCCTTGATACCGTCCACCACGACGGTGAGCTGCGCGAGGCGTTCGACCTGGTGGGCGTATGCCGCGGTCATGGCCCGGCGCTTGCGTCGGCTGAGTCGTCGTGCGGCGGTTGCGTCCACGATCGTGGCGCGGTCGGCGCGAGCGGCATCGGTGGAGAGCGTGTTGAAGCTGGTCATGACGCTGCCGGTGTAGCGGCTTCCCGAAGCGATCGACACGCTCGCGATCGCGGCCACGGCTGACATTACGGCGGTAGCGAGCGACAGCCAGGGAATCACTTCAAGTGTCATGGGTGCGCCTTCCGACGGGGTGACTATGCGAGCGGCACCACAGCTGGCGCCGCGGGGAGGTGCTTACTGCTGGGCTTGCAGCCAGATACCGACGGCGACGACGAGCGCAGCGAAGAGGCTTGCGGAGATGACCATGCCGTTGTCACGACTGTGCTGGTCATGGTGGATGCTGCAGTACCCGCCACGTGGTGTCGGGTTTTGGCAGTACACGTTCCGGCCACGAGACCGGTTCGGAGCAAGGCACGAGTGTGCCGGCTCCCGACGTGTATGGCGGTGGCGCGCGCGAAGAACTGCGCCACCCACAACCGCGATAGCCACCAGCACCGCGAACACGATCAGCATGTTGAACCCCCCGCACCGGCCTATCGGCCGAGACGCCGGCTGCGGTAGCCGCTTCGCACATGCGAATTGCTCGGACGGTGCAGCCTGTCTCGGTTCCCATCAGCCTGGCAGGATGGGCCCATGGGGGATATCACGCAGCGTACGTGGGCCGTCGGAGCCGCTATCACCATCACGGTGGGATGCGCACTCAGCGGATGCGCTTCGAGTGGCAACGCCGACACTGACCGGGGCGAGGGAACGAAGACCGCGACTGCAACGCCGTCCGCACATGCCGGCCTGACGGAGGACGTGCTGTCTGGGGCGGTGCTCACCACAGCGGAACTACCGGTTGGCGGCTGGGCGGAAAAGCCCAGCAGCGACTCCACCGATGACGGTGCGACGTCGACCGATGCGGAGGGGCCCGGTGCCTGCGGTGCCGACTTCTCCGATCAACTCGGCGAGGATCTCGAGAACACTGCACAGAGCGGTCGCGACTGGACCCGAGAGTCCACCGGTGCGTACCTCAACGTCGGTACGTTCGCCGACCCAGCCGCCGCCGAGCATGTACAAGCGATCACGAATGCTGTGCGAGGGTGCCCAACCGAGGGAAGCACCTTCACGATCGATGGTGCCGAGGAAACCATCGTCACCACGGTGAAGGACCTCGGCTCCTGGGGCTCCGCCACGTACTGCGGCGGATTCGAAGCGCGCGGAGCCACAACGGTCGCGGGAACGACCTGCATGATCGCCGGGGACGGGTTCGGCGTCATGGTGGTCGTTGGTGCCGCGTACTCGTTCAACGTGCCCAAGGACGCCGAGGTGCAGCAGATCGTCGAAGCGGCGTACCGGAAGGCCGACGCGCAGCTCGGCTGATGCGTACGGGTCCAGACCCGTGCTCAGATCTGTGGCGAAAACCGCGAGCTCGACCCCAACGCCACGCAGATCTCCCTAAGCAGCGCTGTAGCGCTGGGGCATACCCCACAGCAACTAGCGAGCGGAGACGCACTCCGGGTGTCTCATCATGGCGCCGCCGACGGTTGGGATTGCGGATCACCAACCTGAGACGGTGTGACCGGTGCAGCTGCAGGGGCTCGGCCGAGCCGCGAAGCCGACCCGTGCCCGATCCCTATGCGGGCCACGACGGCCCATCGACGGCTGTGTGGGGATGGCGCCACAAATGAGCGTCGGCCGGACGCGTCCTGAGCAGGTCCGAGGGGGTAAAGCTTGGAGAGATATGAGCGTGACCTGGCGGACCGCAGTTTCCGGTCGTGCCAGTAGGCTCGCTGAAACCACTCCACGCAAAGGGGCATGATGGCGTTCAAGGGCACCACTACCGAAGGACCAGCGCCGGCGACCCCCGAGGACCTCTACATAGACTTGCCGAGGCGTCGAGACGCGGTCCCGGGCCTCTGGTCCCATCAGGTCGACCTGCTCCGTCTATACATGGAGGAGCACCAAGAAACTGCGGACCTCGCAATCGAGCTGCCAACCGGCACTGGCAAGACCCTTACCGGTCTTCTCCTGGCCGAGTGGGTGCGACGCCACACAGGCAAGCGCGTTCTTTACGCGTGCCCGACCAAGCAATTGGTAAAACAAGTGCAAGCCACAGCCGACCGCGAAGGCATTAAAGCGGTGACGCTGATTGGGCGGCATCAGGACTGGCCGATGCCAGACCAAACGGCGTTTGAGGCGGCCGAGAAGGTCGCAATAGTTACCTATAACACTATCTTTAATAGCAACCCGCACGTTGAAGTTCCCGATCTGATCATTTTCGACGATGCGCACGCAGGTGAGCAGTATGTCGGTGAATCTTATGCGGTCGACATCAAACGCCATAAGCATCCTGCCGCGTACGCGGCGGTCCTAAAGACACTGAAACCAGGTCTCGATGGTGTATTCGCTAATCGACTCTCCGAGGAGTTCCCGGACGCGAGTATCAGCGAATCTGTTCGCTTGGTGCTTCCATCGATGACCAACGGCATGCTAGCCGAACTGGACACGGCTCTGGCGTCACTATCCGATTTTAAGTTTGACTTTGCTGTCATTCGCTCTGGGCTCACTGCGTGCCTCGCGTATGTGAGTTATGGTGGGATTCTCATCCGCCCCATAATCCCACCAACAGGCGATAACAAGGTATTTCCCCGCGCACGCCAGCGCATGTACCTGTCTGCAACGCTCGGCGTTGGAGGGGAGATTGAGCGAGCGTTCGGGCGTGAGACAATTCAACGACTGCGCCTCCCAGAAACCGCACCGACGCCTCGTTCAGGACGCCGCTTCTTTGTTTTCCCAGAGCTGATGGCAAGAGTCGACCCAGTGGACGTTACGAAGCAAATCGTTGCCCGTGCCGGAAAAGCCCTCGTCCTCGGACCTGAGACGGCGCGCGCCGTCGCTCTCGGTAAAAAGCTCGTCAGCAACGATTGGCCTGTCCTCGGTATCGACGACGTCGCCGACGGAATGAAACCGTTTGCGGACTTGCCCAACGGTGTATGCGCCCTCGCTAGCCGGTACGACGGGATAGACCTGCCCGATGATGCATGCCGAGTCGTTGTCCTTGATGGGAAGCCGGATCAAGACAGCCTGCAGGAACGCTTCTTGTATGGCCGTGCGAAGGCGGGGGCCGCGATCGCAGAGCGAGTCCGTACACGCGTGGTGCAGGGGGCCGGCCGCGCTACCCGTCAGCCGAACGATGCTGCGATTGTTGTGATCCTTGACCGAGGGTTGACAAAGTATTTGCAACAGCCGGAAACGATCAACGCACTCGAGGCTGATTTGCAGGCGGAAATTCAGTTTGGGAGAACGAATAGCACTGACGTATCCGTCGAGGAAGTGCTGAGCAACGTCGATGCGTTCCTCGAACAGGGTGACGCATGGCGCTCCGGAGCTGAACCCCACATCGCCAAAGCTCGCCGGGAAGCTGTGCAGATTCTACCTGCGGGAAGCGAAGCCCTCGGGAAGTCTGTTCCACACGAAGTGGAAGCCTGCGTGTTTGCGGCCGCAAGCCAATGGGACAAGGCTGCCGCGAAGGCGCTGGACGCTGCGCGAGTCATCGGTGAAGGTGGAAACGCCACACGCGGTTATCGTTCAGTGTGGCTGTACCTCGCAGGCATTTGGACCGAATTGAATGCTGCATCCGATCCAGGAGCACATGCGAACGCCGTACAGTTGATCAGTCAGTCCGAGAAAACAGCCGAGGGCACTTGGACGCGCGAGATGCCAACTCTCACGACTGTCGCCTCGCGTGCCCTCGCGCCAGAAGACGCGTCGGCGGTGACGAAGATCGTGAGTATTCTGAGCGCCGGTGTGAACATCGGCAAGCACAACCGGCAAGTTGGCGAGATGGTGGCCGGGCTCGGTGAACGAGAACCTGGGAAGTACGAGCCGGCGTTGACAGCGCTTGGAAAGCTACTCGGTGCCGAGGCAGGGAAGCCCCCTGAGAAGGGTCGGTGTGATTCTACCTGGTGTTGGGAAAACCATCTGTGGTTAGCGATGGAAGCAAAATCCGACCATGATCTCACGGGGGTGATTACCCATAAAGAAATTCGTCAAGCGAACGATCAATTGCAACTTCTTGCATCCGATCGTGGCCACACTCCTCCGCCGCCTGGTAGTGCAACGATCATCATTTCCCCGAAGTCTGGCGTCGACATTGACGGCATCAAGGCGGCTCAATCGCATGTCTATCACATTGATTTGTCGGATCTCATGACACTTGGCAAGGACGTGGTGCAGGCCTGGAGTGAGATTCTGGCATCGAAGGACGGCCGTACGCCCTCGCAGCTTTCGGACCTGGTCCGCGAAACTATGTCCGGTCATGGTCTTTTGCCCACGCAGGTGCGAGAGGGATTCACCTCGGACCCGGTTGCAGCCGACTGAGAACACCACGGCGGACGCACGTGTCGGCGGGCGAGTCACGAGTGGCGTGTGGTCACTCTAAGAGACGGACATTCGGCCTCCGGTTGACAGGATGGTCTCAATTTCGTCGACCCGTTTCCGTCCGTTAAGTTCGGTCGCCTGCGTCATGCGGACCTGACATAAGAGCGTCGTATCGGCACGCATGAGAACAGCCGGCCACCTTGACGGGTGGTCGGCTGTTTTGCGGGGAGTGGCGTTAGTGTGCGGCGTCGTATGCGTCGCGGACGGCCTGGCTGATGCGGCCGCGGGAGGAGACTTCGTGGCCGTTCGCGGCGGCCCACTCGCGGATCTTCGCGAGCTCTTCCGAGTTGCCCCGCTTCGGAGCGGCTCCAGCGTTGGCGCGGCCGGTGCGGTCTGTGACTTTGCGGGCGGCGGCGATGTAGTCGGAGAACGCTTCGCGGAGCGCGTCGGCGTTGTCGTTGGTGAGGTCGATTTCGTAGTGTGCGCCGTCGAAGCCGAAGGTGACGGTGCGGCCGTGGCCGTCTTCGATGGTGTCGCCGGTGAGGTCGTCGATGAGGTGCGTGGTGACTTTCTGCGCCATGGTGAGGTTGCCTTTCGCTCGGGGGTCACACCTACCTTGGCATATCCGCTGCGGCGAAAGTGCAGCAGGAAGCCTGGCGGTTTATCCGGCTTTGGAAGGCGGGATGGGTTGTGTTGTGCGTTCTGGCGGGATGTTGCCGAAGGGGTAGAGCTGGCGGATGGCGGCGAGCATGTCGGGGCCGGGTTGGACTCCGAGTTCTTCCTCGAGTGCGCGGCGGAAGCGGTGGTATCGGCGGAGCGCATTGGACGGGTCACCGCGGCGGGCGTGGATCTCGATGATGAGACGGTTCGCGCTTTCTGACCAAGGCTGAGCCTGGACAGCGGACAGAGCATACGGAAGCGCTTCTGCGGTGCGTCCGGCGGCGATCAGACGTTCCGCTGCGACCTCGAGGGCTTGCGTTTGGAGGAGCTCCAACCGTTCTCGAACATCGGTGAGCCATTCCTCGTCCCACCCGGGGAGCAGTTGCTTCCCGATGGAGGCCGGCGGGGGTGTGACTGCGGAATTGGCGGTTCCGTAGATGGTCTCGTTGATCCAGGCCAGGGTGTCGTCGACATCCAGGGTGACCGTGTCGGGGAGAGAGAGGACTTCTCCGCTGAGATGGAGGAACCGGTCGTCAGCCGTCGCCATTCGGGAGAGGGCTGCCCGCAGGTTGGCTGATGACCGGGTGGTGTCGGCATCTGGCCATAACAACGCTCCCGCGTGTGAGCGGGAGAGTGGGCCGATGAGCGCGGCGGCGGCGAGGACGCGTTCGGCACTGTGCGGCAGCGGCTGCAAGTGGCCGTCACGCCGCGCCTGGAACGGGCCAATCACCCGTATTTGTCGTTCCACCGGTCTCGCGGGGAGCTCCTTAGAGGCAGGCTGTCGCTGCTCTTTTGCGCTGTCCCCTTGGCGCCGCGGCTGCCCCATGTTGCTGAGGCTATCGAGGTTCGTGAGGTTTGGTCGGACTGCTCGTCACGATGCGGTCACGCGCGGAAGACATCACCGTCACGGTGTCGTCGCACACCACCTCCATGCATGCGTCATCACCGTGTGCCTTTCGTCATGCTGCGCTGCGTTTTGTCGACGTCGGGCCGTGACTGAAGCGATGGGTTTGGTGCGGGTGTTGGGGTTTCCTGATGCCGTCTCCAACCGGAGGCGCTCACCCAACGATGGGAATATTGATGTCCGTCTCAATCGAGCAGGCTGTCGCAGCTGTCGCAGCCCTTCCCCGCCTCCAGCACCCCGTCCGGCCTGGTGGCCTCGCCGCGGTGGACGACCCCGCCGCTCCTGCGCTTGCGCCGGCTCCGCAGCCCAGCGGTAGCGCCGCGACGGTCGGCAACTCGCTGGTGTCCTTCACCTCCGACGTCTCCCCGACGCATGCCACGGAGCTGCAGTACGCGGTCGGCTTCGCGCAGTTGCATGCCGTGCAGACGGGCGGTTTCGACCCGCTCAAAGACCCGCTGGACTACTTCAAGTACGTCCAGAACATGCTGACCAACATCGGTTTCGTCGGCCAGGGGTACGCCTTCTCCGATTTCTCCCTGGCGACCCAGACCGTGGAGCTGGATCAGGTTGTTCTTCAGGTCCTCGGGGGGCTTCTCACCGCGGACGCCCTGGCGATCGCGGAGTCCGCGGTCAAGGCGCTCGAAGACTCCGCGGACAGCGGGGGAGCGCCGTGGACCATCTTCTCCAGCCACTCGCAGAGCACCAACCAGGGCACCTTCTCGCTCGGGACCGCGAACGAAACAAACGGCCAGGTCACGCTCCAGCTCTCCGCCTTCCAGATGACAGGGGCGGAAGAGACCGACAAGTTCCTGTGGGCGAGCTACTCCTCCACCAGCCTCAGCATCCAGTACGCCGACACCACGCTCACCCTGAACGACAACCTCTGGAACAGCCCGGGCGTGGGCGACACCGTCACCAGCCAGATGCAGGCCCTCTCCGCCGGGTACATCGCCGGCCTGCCGCCTCTGAAGCCGGCATGAGCGGGGCCACCGGGACCCCGTCGGGAATCCCCCTCGAGGGGGTCCCGGTGGCGACCGGCTACCTCATCGACAACACCGTTTTCTACCTGACCCCGAACCAACCAGCGCTGGCGCTGGTGACCGTCTCCGAAGTCACCGACGCGATCATCGACTGCCTCCTGTACGCCGGCAACCCCGTCCCCACCCCCGCGGCCCTTCCCACGTGGTTCCCCAACTACGTGAACGTGATGAACCAACTCGGGTGGGTCACAACCGCGACCACCACCGTCACAGCGCCCCTTGTGAGTGCTGGACAGGCATCGGCGAAGGGCATGGGAGTGCCCTGGCTGAGCATCCGCGACCAGCTCAAGCCGACCTCGAGCCCCTCCGTGATCTCAGCCCTCGGGGGACTGGTCACCAAGCTGGCCACATTGAGTGGGCCTGGCCTGCAGCACTGGAACACGCACAGTCTTGCCGGCACCGCCGGGATCGCGGTCATCGCAATCGCCGAGATCAACGGCGCGACCTGCCAGATGAGCCTCGTCGCCGCGTCCCTGACCTACCCGTCCAGCGCCCACCCCGCCCGCCTCGCGGCCTACCCCAGCCGTCCAGCCACTGCCGCCGGCAGCAGCCTCACCATCGACACCGTCACCGTGCAGATGAACCTCGACCAGCTCCTCCAGCTGACGGGGAAACTCGACCCGCTCGTCGCCGCCGTTCGGCAAGCAGTCATCACTGTGACCGCCTGAACCAACCGCTTCGACAAACCACGCACCGCCCCCTCTGACGGAAGGACACACCATGGGAATCGCAATCGACTTCCTCATCAAGCACGTTCGTCCCATCGACGACGGAACCGAGCTCCTCTGCGGCCCAGAAGTACGAGCCGGACTACGGGCCTACGGCATGACGGACACGGAAGTGACCGCCCTCTTCACCGGCTGGCGGGCAACCGCGAAACTCTCCAGCACCGACCCCCACCAAGACATCGACTTCGTGCGGACCGCATGGACCGTCGCCGAAGCGCGATGGGGTGAGCTCTACCCGACCAACAAGTCCACCATCGTGTTCCTCAACGCTCCGCTGCTGAAGGAACTCTCCTACCAGTCATCGCAACACCCGGGTCAGAACTTCACGTTCGACCCACATGAGATGCTCCCGGTGGCCGTAACGATCACGAAGGCAAGTAGCACCTACCAGATCGTGAAGGGCGCCTCCGGGTTCCAGGCCGCTGCCGACGCCGCCGGCCTCTGCATCCACTTCGAACGCCTGATCCCGTAGACCGTTCCCCTCCGGCATTGTCACCGTCGGGACATGACGGTCGCCCTGCTGAGTCTCAGTGAAGGCCCCCCGGATTCACTTGGTCGACGCAACACCTTCCTCGGAGGTGTTCCGCGTGTACCTGTCTCTGTCGTCACCGCAAGCTGTTCGGTTCCTCGCGCTGATTGCGGAGGGGCGCGGTCTCAAACCTTCCGCCCGAATCGCTGGCATCGGTAAGGAGACCGGGTACCGGTTCCTGCGTGAGCGGTATCTGCAGCTGCGCCGTTCCGGCCATGATCCCGCAGCAGCGTTGACCATCGTCGGGGTGACGAGCAGCCGTGCAGCGTCCTGGGAAGCGCGCCTGAACCTCGACGGACGGCACCATCTGCGCGTCGAGCTGAGTGTCGAGGACCGGTTCTGGTCGGCGTTCCACGCGGGCGCATCCGTCGAAGCTGCCGCGGTGGAATCCGGGCTGGGCCGCGCGACCGGCTACCGGCTTCTACGACGTCGATTCGATGAACTCCGGGAGGGAAGCTCCGTCGCATCTGCCGCCGGCACGCTTCGGCTGAGCGGGAAGCGCGCTGACTTGCTCGAACGGGAGCGGCGGAGCAGACTCCGCAGCGACCAGAGCGCCGCCACGGCGGCGCTGCGCAAGGCGTTGGCTGCTTCGGCGCGAGTTGCTGAGCTGTCACTGACGACGACGCGGCGAGGCCGAAAACCCCGTGGCGTTGAGGACGAGTACTGGCAGCTGATACGGCAGGGCATGAGTAACACCGACGCCTGCAGACTGCTGGGCATGTCTCGACGTTCCGGCACCCTGATTCGCCACCGAGCCGGCTACCGCATCCCGCCAGCGAGCCCTGTCGAGCCGGCGTCGTCGGGACGTTACCTGGCGCTGCGGGAACGACTCCAGATCGCCGACCTGCGCCGCCTGGGACTCTCGATTCGCCAGATCAGCGTCCGTCTGGGCCGGCACCCCTCGACGATCAGCCGCGAACTCCGACGACACCGGACGGGAAGCGGGGACTACTTGCCGCATCTTGCTGACGATGACGCCAGGCGCCAACGCGCCCGTCCGAAACCGCACCGCCTCGTCGCCGATGCCGCGCTTCGGCGGCTGGTGCAGCGGAAGCTGAACCGGTTCTGGTCACCGGAAGAGATCAGCGGCTGGCTACGAAAGACCTACCCCACCGACCCGGCAATGCGGATCTGCCACGAGACCATCTACCGAGCCCTGCTCCTCCGAGACGATGCCGGCCTGCACAAGCGCTACACGGGCAGACTCCGCACCGGGCGGCGGGTCCGACGCAGCAGGTGGAACAACCCCATCGGTCGAGGGTCCCGGATCCGGAACATGGCCAGCATCACCATGCGTCCAGTCGAGGCCGCCGACAAGCTGACCGCCGGCCACTGGGAAGGTGACCTCATCGTCGGTGTCGGTTCCGTGTCCGCGATGGCCACCCTCCGTGAACGCACCACCCACTACGGCATCGTCGTGAACCTCCCGAACGATCACACTGCGCGCAGCGTCAACGCCGCGATCACGGAAGCGTTCGCTGCGATCCCCAAGCACCTGAAACGGTCGCTGACCTGGGATCAGGGCGTCGAGATGGCTGCCCACGAACAACTGACCGCCACGACCGGCGTCCCCGTGTTCTTCGCCGACCGTTCCAGCCCCTGGCAGCGCGGCGCGAACGAGAACTTCAACGGACTCCTCCGGCAGTACTTCCCCAAGGGCACGAACCTTGCCCTCCACAGCAGCAGCCACGTCACCGCGGTGATGAACGAGCTCAACAACCGCCCGCGAAAGCGCCTCGACTACGACACTCCAGCCAAACGATTCAACGCCGAGAAGCGCCGCATCACTGCCCTCCAGCTACCCTGAAACCAGCCCCAGATCAACCATCTGTTGCGTCGACCCTCAGAATCCGCCGCCCCGTCACCGCACAGATCCCCGGGCGGGTCTTTTGCGACACCGTGAAGCTTGGATACAGCGGGTGCAGGTGCTACAGGCGAGCGTGCGGTAGCCGATCGCCTACCGGGCGTGGAGTTTGAGGTAGTCGAGAGCCTGGCGGACCGTCTCTTCAAGTGGGCGGGTGCTGTCGATGACGAGCCGATCGTCCGTGCGAGGCTCGTACTCCTCGGCGGTGCGCTGTACCTCGTCCCACGTCGGCAAAGTGAACCCGGGCAGGTCGTTCGCACGCTGTTCCACGCGGCGACGGTGTTCGTCGACGTCCGCACACACAACCTCGATCACGCGCAGCGGCACCCCGGCGGCTTCCGCTGTCGACGCCCATCCGGCCCGAGCGGGTTCAACGCCGCTCACCGCGTCCGCGATGACCGTCTGTCCTCGCCGCAGGTTCGGTACCGCGATGGCATGCATTATCGAGTACGCGGCGATCCCGGACTGCTCGCGCGGGATTTGGTACTTCCACATCGCACCCTCGATCGCGTCGACGCGGAGCGTCAGCGAGGGCATCAGCTCCGCGATCGCAGCAGACAGCGTCGACTTCCCTGCCCCGGGAAGACCACAAACCTGAACCAGCATCGACAACTCCTTCGTTGGCTGTAGCTCCTTGTCTATCGGTCGGCGACGCGCAGGACCAGCGAAGCTGATACTCCGCCGAAGCTTCGACCGCGTATCCGATCACCGGTCGTGGATCGGACCGTCTGCAAGAGTGACGGCATGCTTTCTCCGCAATCGCTGTCCGAGGATGATCGTCGTCTTGTTGCCGCGTGGGCGGCTGATTGCGCCGAGAGGGTCCTGCCCCTCTTTGAGGCCGAATCTCCGGACGACAGCCGACCACGAGACGGCATCACTCGAGCGCGAGCGTTCTCACGGGGTGAGCTCGATGCGGCAGGAGAGATTCGGCGCCGTTTCGTCGCGGGCCGGGCCGCGCAGTCGGCAACATCCGTGGCGGGCAAGGCCGCAGCGTGGTCCGCGGGGCAGGCCGCCGGCGTAGCGCACATGGGTGCTCACGCTCTCGGTGCAGCCGCTTACGCGGCGAAGGCGGCCGAGCTTGCGACGCCGGGACAAGGCGACGCCGAGGTGCTGTGGCAGCTGCAGCACATGAGCCGCGCAGTCAGGGAGGCGCTCGAGACCCTGCCACTCCTCGGAGAAGACCCGTCAGGCCCTCTCGGCTCCGGGCTCTTGGCTTCCGGAGCGCTCGGAAGAACGGTCCGCACTCTGCAAGCCGCACTTAGGAGCACCGAACAGGCCTGAGCTCGCGCTACGGCTGCCTTACGACCGTTCCGATAGGGGATCCGTTAGCGGACGCCACTAACGGAGCTTAATGACTCGCGAGATTCGAACCCCAGCTCCGCGCGGGGCTCGCCCACTGAACGATCGCTGCATCCCGACCACTTTTCCCGGCGCGGGCAAGCTCGTCCGCGGGTACCCACATGGCCTGACATGATCACAGCACCGTAGTGAGCACGCCCCCGTCGGCGCGCAGCGCGGCCCCGTTCGTCGCTGAAGAACGCGGGCTGGCCAGGTATGCCACGAGGTTCGCCAACTCCGACGGCTCAATGAACCGCTTGAGGAGTGTCGTGCGGTTCTGCCCGATGATCGCGTCTCGCACCGCGTCGAGGGGCGCTGACTGAGCGGTTGCGATGGACTCGACGGCCGCTGCGACACCGTCGGAGTAGGTCGGGCCGCCGAGCACGCTGTTGACTGTGACCCCGGTCCCCCGCGTGCGTTTGGCCAGGCCATTTGCGACCGCGAGCATCGCAGCTTTCGTGGTGCCGTAGTGCACCATGTCGACCGGCACGTTCACCCCGGACTCGCTGCTGATGAACACAACACGCCCCCAGCCTCGCTCGAGCATGCCGCCCATCAGCCGGCGGGAGAGGCGCACGCCGCTCATCACGTTCACGTCGAAGTAGCGCTGCCAGGTGTCGTCATCGACGTCGTCGAAGTCAGCGAGGCCGAAGAGCCCAACGTTGTTGACGAGGACATCGACCTGGCCGAGGTCCTCGAGAAGGCGCTCGACGGCTTCTGCGTCGCCGAAGTCGGCGACGAGCCCGGACGGCTTTGATCCTGGGTGCGCACTCCGGAGCCGGTTGACCGCATCCTGCACACGGCCGGTATCCCTGCCGTTGACCACGACGGCCGCCCCCTCGCCGGTGAGTGCAGACGCGACGGCGTAGCCGATGCCGCCGGTCGAGCCGCTGACGAACGCCGTTTTACCCTCGAGTCGCAGATCCATCTGTTGCCTTCCTGCTGATCAGGACTTGCCTACGCAAGTACGGAGTGTACGGTATCACTTGCGTGGGCAAGTCAATACGCTGCGATATCCTCTCTCCATGTCGACGTCGGAAGCGCCTCAGGGACTGAACGCGGAACAGCTCCAGGTCTGGGGTTCCCTCGCCACGCTGCTCGAGCGGCTGCCGGTCGCGCTCGATGCCCAACTTCAGCGCGACAGCGACCTGACCCACTTCGAGCACGGCGTGCTATTTGCACTCGATACAGCACCGGACCGCACCCTGCGGATGAGCACGCTCGCGGGCTATGCGAGTTCGACTCTCTCGCGGCTGTCCCGTGCCGCGGCCCGGCTCGAGAGCAAGGGGTGGGTGCGTCGCGCCCCGGACCCAAAAGACGGGCGATTCACGTTGGCGATTCTCACCGAGGATGGCCATGACAAGGTGCTTCTCTCAACACCCGCGCACCACGCCCTGGTGGAGCACCTCGTCTTCGACGCGCTCTCGCAGACTCAGGTACGGCAGCTGCAGGCGATCAGTCACCGCATCTCCGCTGCAGTCAACACAGCACCGGCTTGGACCGCCCCGACTGTGCGATAGCGGATCCCCAAGCGGAACGGGTCTCAGCTGGCCGCGCTTTCCGTTCCGGACCGCCACCAGTGCCGGAACGTGGCTCGGTCGAGCCACGTTCGTGTGCCCGAATAATCGATCCCCGGGATCGGTTACCGAGACCGTCCACGGTCATCAGATCCTTGCAGCAGCTCAGCATCACTAGGCTTCCCCGGATGTCTACTAACCCGTTCGGCGAAGTCCCCGTCCTACCGGTCGCTGTCCCCGTCGGCGCCGTCGTGTTCCTCATCCAGCTTGCGCTCCTGCTCAGGGGGCAACGTTTCACCCGGCCGCGCGCGGCTGTCGCGGCCGCCATCGCCGTCTACGCCGCGGGAATCTTCGCGAACACGGTCTTCCCGATCTTTCTCAACCCGACGCCAAGGTCTGAGCCATGGGAGCCGGCGCTGGCACTGATCCCGTTCCAGGACTACGAGCTCGCGGACGCGCTCACCAACCTGGCGGTGTTCATACCGCTCGGCATCCTCATACCGCTCCTGATGCGCCGGCCGTCCTGGTGGAAGGTGCTGCTGACCTCGGCGGTGGTCAGCCTGACAATCGAGCTACTGCAACTCGCCGCGCAGAAGCTGTTCTCCGGTGGTCACGTCGCTGACGTCAACGACTTCATCTGGAACACCTTCGGGGGAATCCTCGGCTACGTAATCTTCGTTCTGCTCACACGTGTACCGATCTTGTCCGCACTCGCGGACCGGTTCCGCTGGCACACGAACCCCGGGGCAGCACCCACCGCCTAAACCGCGGAGCAGCGCCCGCTTGGGGATCGGCTATCGGACACGTTAGCGACGACGCCGGAAGATGCCGACCACTCCGACGATGACGATGACAACAACGGCCGCAACGATGAGCCATACCGGCACGGACATGCCGTGCTGAGAACCAGCGCCGCCGGCTGGGCCGGCGAGCAGAAGCAGGATTGAGTTCATGACGTAGGCCTCCAAGCAGTTCAGGTCAGCTTGCCACTGGCAGGTGTGCCGGAGGCCGATCGGCTATCGGACGATGCGTAGCTACCCGGGGTGCACAATCTCGTCGAGAAGGTTGTCGGCGTCGTTCGCGGCCGCCTGGCCGAGCGAGAGCATCTCCCGTACCTGACGCAGCCGCCCCTCCACCGCCGTGTCTCCGGATGATTGAGCGGCGAGGATCAGATCCGACAGTGCGGCGTGCGCGTCGTCGCGGTCCTTCGTCTCACCGCCCACGGAATAGCCACGCAGGGCCTGGCTGGCGCGAGTCACTACTGCTGAGTTGAGGGTCATGCGGCGCAGCCTAGGTCATCGGCCCGACGCGACAGAGGCCCGGTCACCAACGGTGACCGGGCCTCTACGCGAAAGGATGCTCGGGTCAGCCCTTCACGTTCTTGGGGTCGTTGCCCGGCGCGATCGTGTCCTTCGCGCGCACCTGGCCCTCCCGGTTGTGGATGGAGAGTTCACCGCCACCCTGGTTGTTGATGATCGTCCGCGCGCGGTCGATCGCCTCAGCCTGGGTGTCGGTGTGTGCGGAGGCTCGGCTTCCGCCGCCCCGCACGTCCCAGCCGCCGTTCGGGTTGGGCACCACGTTCCTGTTGCTACTCATGTCACCTCCCTCGTCACGAACAAGGTAACCCCGACCGCCGACACCTAAATATGACACGCCGTATGGCTGTGTTACAGATGTGTGACGACGGGAGGCTAGTCGTCGGGCCGGCTGGTAGCTCGGATGCCGGAGAAGGAGCGAGGCGGCTCAACGCCCGTCGTGCGCCGGGCCTCCGTACGTGCGCGGTCACGGGTGCCGTCGAGCCCGTACACAGTGCCGCACTCCGAGCACGATGTGCCGCCGGCGGGATCGTCGTCGATTGGTTCGAACCAGATCACGGATTGGTCGAAGCCGCAGCCCTCGCACGCTCGCCCGAACACCATGCCGCTGTCGTAGTCGGTCATGTCGCCCCTCTCGTTGTGGGGACGGTACCGATGGGCGCCGACAACCAGGTACCTGCTCGAGCATCCGGTGCGAACCCGCGGTGAGCGGCCACCTCCAGGCGCGACCGACAACCGAGCCGTGCGCTCCACTGGATTGGCGATGAGGCTGTCACAAACGATCGTTTGTGGCACATCCGATTCGGAGCTGCTCGAAGGGCCTGATTGGCGGCGCGTCGTGTGGCGGATACCAGTGCCACTATCTCTGCATCAATACCAACCCGGTGTGACGAGTTCCGTTACGTTTCTGCGCATGGGTGAGCGTCTCGGGTACGCGCGGGTGTCGACGACGGATCAGGATGCGGCGTTGCAGCTCGACGCGTTGCACGCGGCCGGCTGCTACCGGGTCTGGACCGACACCATGTCCGGGTCGCTCGAGCACCGTCCGGAGCTCGCGAACCTGCTTGATCAGCTCCGTCCGGGTGACACGCTCGTGGTGTGGCGGCTTGACCGGCGTGACCGGCTTGGCCGGTCGATCCGGAACCTCATTGACCAGCTGCAGGCGTTGGGGGAGCGGGGTGTGGGGTTCCGGTCGTTGCAGGAGTCGATCGACACGACCTCTCCGGGTGGCCGGTTGGTGTTCCAGGTGTTCGCGGCGTTGGCGGAGTTCGAACGGGACCTCATCAAGGAACGCACCCACGCCGGCCTCGCGGCGGCGCGCGCTCGTGGGCGGACGGGTGGTCGGCCGCCGCGGCTATCGGCGGACCAGGCGCGGACGGCCCGGCGCTTGTATGACCAGCGGGACATGACGGTTGCGCAGATTGGTGACGTCCTCGGGGTGAGTCGGACAACGGTGTATCGGGCTCTCCGGCGCGATAGCGACCCGGTCGCGGGACGCCGCAGCAAGACCGTGCCGACGCACCTCGAACGTTGACGTTGATCACCTACGAAGACGCGCAGCGTCTGACTGGCAGTGAGCTCGAAGCGCAGCAGCGTGCCGTGGTGACCGCGCTGCGCCAGCTCAGCCGGAGTGTGCCGACGTACTGGGATGACCGGACCGACCTTGAGCGTGCGCGCCGGATCCTTGCCCGGGTGGATCGGGACCGACGCGCTGGCTGCTAGCCGGAGTGTTGCAGTGACAGCAGTCAGACACGGTTCTCGTCGGCTGCCCGCCAGTCGCCTCTCCAGCGGCGTGGGTGCAGAAAGAGGGCTCCCCTCCGGCGATGTCGGCGTGCTCCTTCCGATGTTGGTCGGAAATCGGCTACGGAGCTGTGCGGCGTGTGCTGGCAGCGGTGTTCGGAGCGCGGAATCACTGCGTCCTCGAACAGGGGGCACGAACCTGAACGCCTTTACATTGTCTGGCTGCGGTCGGTGCCCTAGGTTGTGGAACAGATAGGGGGTCGCAATGTTGCAGAACAGCGGTCGGATTGTTGCTGTCGCGTTGAGCACTGTGGCGCTCATCGCCACTGCGGGGTGTTCAACGCAAGGAGTTCATGCCAAGACAGCGGCGGCTACTTCGCATTGGCCGGTGGACCCGATCGTGCAATTGCGCGACAAGTCGCACGATTTCTACACCGATGCGACACCAGTGCTGCATCGACGCGGAACCGGCACGAAGACTTTTACGCTCAAATCCGTCCCGGCTGGCACAACGCAGATCACGTACTACGTGTCGTGCAGTCCGTCGAGTCATTATCAGGTGACAATGGGCAAGAATTTCGACGGGCCGTGCGCGAACGTGGTGCAGAACAGTGGCGGAATTCCCTTGGCTTCCACGGGTGAAGTGAAGGTCAAGATCAAGCTTCCGGCGAAGACATCGTTCTACATCGTCGGTATTCCCGATAGTAATTAACTGACACCCTTGGGGGGACAATTGAAGAAAATCATCGCGACGTCGGTGCTCGCTGCTGCGCTCATCGGCTTCGGAGGGACCGCGGCACACGCTGACACGGCTCCGACCACGGACCCGGCAGAATCCGGCGACACGTCGGTGTCCACGGACGCCACCGATGGCGGGATCGTGTCCGACAACGGAACTGTCGTGACCGTCGGTGACGTGCCGATCAGCAACCATCCCGGGACGATCGACTCACCCAACGGTCTGTGTGAAGGGGGAGTCGTGAGCCGCAAGGCGACTGAGACCCTGACGAACTTCACGATCGCGACCGGCCGGGACAGCACCGTCAGCGGTGACAGCGGCGTCACTTTGACGATCAGTCGGTCCACGACGTTCGGCGTGACCGGGACGATCTCATCCACCACGAGCGTGTCGGCATCTGATGTGATCACGACGGTCAAGGAGGACGTCGGTGTTTCCGTGGCGGCGACCAAGTCCGGGACGAGCAGCACCAGCGGTGCGTGGAAGGTGCCGTCCGCGTGGAAACGCGGTCAGCTGCAGATCGGTGCGATCAAGCACAAGGGCTCGGTCCAGAAGTACGTCGAGAACAAGGCCTGCAAGAAGGTCGCGTCGGGTACTGCCGCGACCTACAACATCCCCGAGACCGGGTGGTATTTCCACCACGTCAAGCTCGGCTAACCCGTCACGCCAGACAGAAGCACCCACCCCGCTCCACGGGTTGGGTGCTTTGCGTGATTACGGCAATTGTTTGCTGTGGCGAAGAGCCACTGGCCACCGGACGCCGAAGTGAGCTCAGTCATTGAGGTTCCGATTGGGCTGTCGCAACATTGGCAGTCCGGCCGTTACTCGCTCAACGATAAAGCAGCGAAACGGGACGCCCTCGGGTTGCTCGGAGGAGCTTTTCGAAGCGTGGGCCGCAGGTGGCGTGGCAGGGTAAGGTTTGATGTACCAGATGCGTTTTTCGCGTCAGTTTCGGAAATGCTATATCGGGGATTCACTGTCAGTGATATCGGAGCGTGCGGATGCATAGCTCTGAATGTGAATCAATTCGCCGATGACGACTGCGAGCCGCACGGCCATGCCTACCGCGAGGACGGCGTATCCGATGATTACGAACGCCTTCGTCCATGCTGTCCAGATCGTCGATCGGCGATCGGCGATCGGTGGCCGGGTGGCCGGGTGGCCGGGTGGCCGGGTGGCCGGGTGGCGCTGTACGTGCTCGGAACCACCCATCATGATTGGCGACGGGAGAGAGTGACGGGGGAGTGGTGTGACCGAAGTGTCGGGTGGTGGGCCGGGAGCAAGACGACGGGTGAGTGGGGTGTCCGTTGGTCTCGCGATCGCGGCTCTGGTGGCGTTGTTGGTGGCGTTTGTGCCGTACTTCTTCGGCGGTCTCTTGGCCGGTTACGGGCAGGACGGCGGCGACGGTGGTGACGGCGGCGGTCCCGGTGGGTTCGCTGGCTACGGAGTCGTCGCGATCGTGCTCGGTGTCGGGATCCCCGGGTGGGCGCTGGTTTGGGGCATCGTCGACGTGCGGCGGACTCGTGGGACACCGGGTGCAGCGCTCCTGGTCGGAGCTGTGGCGCTGGGTATCGCTCTCTGCACGATCGTCCCCGGGTCGGTGACGATCATCCGGACCTCGGTGCGGCTGCAGGCGGCGTACGAGCGGGAGAATCCGCGGTCAGAGGTGCTGGCGACGGCGAGAGCCGAGGCCCGAGCATCGGAGAGCGCGGCCTCGCCGGCGGGTCGGGCTGCGGAACGCAACGCTCCCGCGCGCCGGGCCGCGACGAAGCAGCGACTCGACGCTGTGAGCCAAGCCGTAATGGATGCGCTGGCGATCACACCGGACGACATCGTCCCCGCTGGGCAGTCATTGCCGACGGGTTCGGCTGCGGCGCGGTCTGTCCGCGTCACCCCGTCCACGGGGCACTGCGATGCGGGATACGGTCCGAAGGCGGGCATGTTCTACCGGTGGGACCTCTTCCTCGATGATTCCGTCGACCCGGTCCGCGCTGCCGCGGCGGTCCGGGCAGCGGTCGAGGCGACCGTGCCGGGTGCTGATCTGCAGCAGCAGAAGGTCGATGCCAGCTCGAGCCGGTTGGAGTTCACGGACGACGTGTCCGGCTCTCCGGACTTGCATGGAAGCTTCACGTGGGGGGACGGCATCGGCTCGACCAGCCGGATCGTCGCCCTCGACACGGCTTGTCACTGAGCGCGTTGCAGTGCGGCACCCGAACCGCGGTCAGCGCAGGTTCGGCGGTCCCTGGTGCTTCGCGATGATGACGAGTCCATAGATGCGTGACCACACGTACGCGATGATCGCCACGCCCAGTCCCACGAGGCCGATGGCCCCGAGCGCGGCACTGTTCAGGTGAGCGGCGCCGTTGATGCCGAACGCTCCGCCGCCGACGACCGCTGCGATGAACGCGACCATCTGGATGCGGAGCTTGAACTGCACCCGTTTCTTGTGTTCCCCGACCGCGATGATGTCCGACACTGTGTCCCCCTTGGTGGCAGACCATCCGCCCCAGGGCGATGCTAACCCGCGGAGCAGCTCAGCACTGACCCATCTGACGCCGACACGGAGGCGCAAGGCTGCAACTGAACCCGGCCGAACGTGCAGGATCGAACAACACGACATCCCTGGACACCGAGAATGAGTCCGCCGTCGCTCTCGTCCGCCATCGGTGTTGGTACACCCGAGCGCAGTCTCGGTCGCTCTGACCGGCGAATGCCGCATCTGCGTCGCGTGGAGTTCGTACCCATAGCGGGCCGTCGTTCTACTCGTCCTTCAGGCGGTGGAGTGTCCCGTCGCGGTGCGCGGTGCGCGGTGCGTCTATGGGGCGCGCCGTACCGGTGATCATTGTCGCGGAAGTCCTGCAATGTAGGCGGTCAGGACGGAGACGGGGTCGAGCGGTGCAACCGCAGCCGTCCGGTAGAGCAACATCGCGTCGATGAGGCCGACGAGATCGACCGCCGCGCGGTCAGGGTCGTCCACTCGGAGCGCGTTTAGGAGTGATCGGGCTGTTTCGTTCAGCCGGCCGCGCACCGGATCGGCCCCGGTGAGCGGCGCGCGGAGTTCCTCGTCCGCCCGGAGCTCGAGCAGGAGCGCGAGGCGAG
>NZ_JADKRW010000008.1 GCF_015350995.1 Curtobacterium sp. VKM Ac-1393 | reverse complement strand
CAGGTACAGCCAGAACGCGAAGCCGTTGAGGCGCGGGAAGGCGACGTCCGGGGCACCGATCTGGAGCGGCATGATCGCGTTCGCGAAGCCCGAGAAGAGCGGCGTCGCGAACATCAGCAGCATGATCGTGCCGTGCATCGTGAAGAGCTGGTTGTACTGCTCCTTCGTCGCGACCACGTGCAGGCCGGGCTCGAACAGCTGGGCACGGATGACCAGCGCCATCACACCCGCGAGCAGGAAGAACACGAAGGACGCGATCAGGTACATGTACCCGATGGTCTTGTGGTCGGTGGAGGTGATCCACCGAACGATGATGTTGCCCTTCCGGCCCACCTTCGACGCCTGGAAGTCCGGCGAAGCAGTCTGGGTCGGTTGGCCGACGAAAGACGTTGTCATCTGACGAGCCCCTACTTGTTCTCGCTGGACGCCTCGACCGGCGCCTTGTTGTTCGGTTCGTTCGTGTTGGTGTTGTACTCGTCGCCGAGGAGCCCGACCTTGCCCTGGTCCTTCAGGGTGTCGAGGTAGTCCTGGTACTGCGCCGGCGTGACGACCTTCACCTGGAAGAGCATCAGCGAGTGGTACTCACCGCAGAGCTCCGCGCACTTGCCCTGGTACGTCCCGAGCTTCTCCGGGATGAAGTACTCCCAGTTCGTCTTACCGGGGAGCATGTCCTTCTTGTACAGGAAGTCGATGATCCAGAAGGAGTGGTCGACGTCGCGCGAGGAGAGCTCGATCGCGACCTTCTTGCCCTGGGGCAGGTAGAGGGTCGGCAGCTGCGACTCGTCGATGGCGCCCTTGGCGTTCTCTTCTTCCTGGGCCTGGATGCCCTGGTAGTAGACGCTGTCCTCGGGGTTGTCCTTGTTGATGTAGTTGAAGTCCCACGCCCAGCGCTTGCCGTACACGTGCACGGTGGCGTCGGGGTCGGTGAACGGCTTCTCGATGGCGGCCTGGTCCTTCGCGGTGAAGGCGAAGAAGCCGAGCACCAGGATCAGCGGCACGATCGTGTAGAAGATCTCGAGCGGCATGTTGTAGCGCATCTGCACGGGCAGGCCGGTCTGGCCCTTCCGGCGGCGGTACACGATCGCTGCCCAGATGATCAGGCCCCAGACGATGAGACCGACGGCGAGGAGCACCACCCAGCTGGTGGTCCACAGGCCGACGATGCGGCTCGTGTGGTTGGTGACGTCCTTCGTCTCCTCCGTGCCGGGGAGCCATCCGTTCAACTGCTGCTGCGAGCAGCCAGCCAGTGCGATGACCAGACCGACGGCCACCGGGACGGCCGCCCAACGTATACGGCGATTCGAACGCACTGTTACCTCTCGCAAAAGACGTGAGCCCGGAACCGAACCCGCCGAGCCGCGCGAAGGCGACACATGGCTGGCTCCCAGACTGATTGGAACACTCCTAGCTTACTCGCAGCTCGGTACCGCTCGCGCACACCCGACACGCTCATCGCCGCGATCCGCACTCTTGACCGGCCGTTTTCCCCGGTCACACTGCCACCGCACGGCACGACGAACGCGAGCGGGGAGCGACCGTGTCGGTCGCTCCCCGCTCGCGTGTCGGATCGGCTGGTGATCAGTGGAAGCTGTCACCGCACGCGCAGCTGCCCTGCGCGTTCGGGTTGTCGATCGTGAAGCCCTGCTTCTGGATCGTGTCCTCGAAGTCGATCGTCGCGCCGTCGAGGTACGGGACGCTCATCTTGTCGACCACGACCTCGACACCGTCGAACTCGGCGGTGACGTCACCGTCGAGCAGTCGCTCGTCGAAGTACAGCTGGTAGATCAGGCCCGAGCAACCGCCGGGCTGGACGGCGAGGCGCAGGCGCAGGTCGTCGCGACCCTCCTGCTCGAGGAGACTCGCCACCTTGCCGGCCGCGGCGTCGCTCAGGAGGACGCCGTGCGACGCTGCCTCGGTCGCTGGTGCGTCGGTGGTGATGGTGTCGCTCATCGCGCGTCTCCCTCCGGGCGGTGCGGTTCACCGCGCCTGGCGTCGATTCTAAGCACCGTCAGCTGCGCGTCGCGAGCCTGGCGAGCAGGATCGTCTCGGACGCGATCGCCCGGTGCAGGACACCGAGGTGCTGCGACTCGTTCGGGCTGTGGGCGCGGGTGTCGGGGTCTTCCACCCCGGTGACCAGGATCTGCGCCTCCGGGAACTCCGCCGCCAGGTCCGAGACGAAGGGGATCGAGCCGCCGATGCCCTGCTCGACGGCTTGTGCACCCCAGCCCTCGGCCATCGCGGTCCGCGCTTCCTGGACTGCCCAGCCACTGGTGTCCACCAGGAACCCGTCGCCGGCGTCCGGCTCGCTGATGTCGAGTCGCGCCCCGAACGGCACGTGTTCGCGCAGGTGGCGTTCTACCGCCCTGTACGCGTCGGTGGCGGCCTGTCCGGGTGCGACCCGGACCGAGACCCGGGCCGAGACGGTCGGCAGCAGCGTGTTCGACGCGTTCGCGACGCTCGGCACGTCCATGCCGGTCACGGTGATCGACGGCTGGAACCACATGCGGGACAGCACGTCACCGCGGCCGACGGGCTGCACACCCGGCAGCAGCGCGGCGTCGACCGCGAGTTCGGCCTCGGTGCGCTCCGGCACGTCGGCCTCGTACGAGGTCAGCCCGTCGACGGCGACCGAACCCTCGTCGTCGTGCAGCGAGGCCAGCAGCCGGACCATGGGGATCATGGCGTCCGGGGCCGCTCCCCCGAACATCCCGCTGTGGCTGGCGTGCTCGAGCGTGGTCAGGGTGAGCTTGAAGGTGACGTTGCCGCGGAGCGAGACCGTGATGGACGGGACGTCGACCGACCAGTTGTCGCTGTCGGCCACCACGATGACGTCGGCGGCGAGGTGCTCCTTCTGCTCGCGCAGGAAGGTGCGGAACGAGCGCGATCCGAACTCCTCCTCACCCTCGACGAACAGGACGACACCGAGGTCGAGGTCGTCACCGAACTGCGCGTGGATCGCCCGCAGCGAGGCGATGTGCGTCATCACGCCGGCCTTGTCGTCCGAGGCGCCGCGGCCGTACAACCGGTCCCCGCGGAGCGTCGGCTCGAACGGCGGCGTCTCCCACAGCGCGTCGTCACCCTGCGGCTGCACGTCGTGGTGGGCGTAGAGCATCACGGTCGGCTTGCCGTTCCGGGCCGGCCGGACGGCGAGCACGGCGGGCTGGCCGAGCTCCGCGTCGGACGTCGCGGCATCGGCCGTGTCGCCTTCGACTGCCGACCGCACGATCCGCACGTCGTCGGCACCGAACACGCCGGTGGACCGGGCCAGGTCCGCCACGGCCTCGGCGCTGGCACGCACGTTCGCCGGGTCGAAGGAAGACCACGACACCGACGGGATCCGCACCAGCGCGGACAGATCAGCGATCGTCGTGGGCAGTGCACCCTGCACCTGTTCGCGGAGGGCGTCGAGGAGAGCGGGGTCGGTCGCGGAGCTGGGCTGTGCGGTGTCGGTCATGCCCGGTAATCTAGAGGACGATCCCGCACGCACAACGCCGTTAGGAACGCACCGTGGCGAAGGCAGCCCCCAAGACCAACACGACCGTGAACCCCACCGAGGAAGAACTCCTCGAGCAGGGCAAGGGCCGCCCCACCCCGTCCCGCCGTGAGCGCGAGGCAGCGAACCGCCGCCCCCTCGTCGGCAACACGCCGGTCGACAAGAAGGCCGCCCGCGCGCGTCTCAACTCCGATCGCGAGCGTGCCCGGGTCGGCATGGCCAACGGCGAGGAGCGCTACCTGCCGGCGAAGGACCGCGGTGAGCAGCGTCGCTTCGTCCGCAACTGGATCGACGCGCGTTGGAACGTCGGCGAGGTCATGATGCCCGTGCTCGTGCTGTTCCTGATCGTCGGGTTCGCCGCCTCGCAGACCGCGATCGCGTCGTACTCGCTCCTGCTGGTGTGGGCGTTCGTCGCCCTGTTCGTGCTCGACTGCGTCGTGCTCTGGCTGTCGATGCGTCGCAAACTGACCACCAAGTTCGGCGACATGCAGCGCGGCACGTTCCTCTACATCCTCACGCGGGCATGGCAGCTGCGGTTCCTGCGTCTGCCGAAGCCCCAGGTGAAGCGCGGGCAGTACCCCGCCCTCTGAGGCTGCGCCGCAGTACCGAAGCGCCGTCCGGCCTCGCCGGGCGGCGCTTCGTCGTTGCGGCGCCCCGCGCGGCTCGCGGGCCCCGAGGTTCCACGACTCGCCGTATGCACGCCGCCGAGGTTCCACAGACGGCGCGCGTGCGCGCCGAGGTTCCAAAATTTCGGACCCTCGCCAGCGGCGTCCGAGCGTGGCTGCGTACCAGCGGACGGGAGGCGCGGGGCGGGGCCGCACCGGGCCTCCCGTCCCAGGGGTGGCCGGCGAGGTTCCGCGACTCGCCGCGCGCGTGTCACCGCGGTTCCAGGAACGGCGGCCGAGGGCCGCGACATGCCGAGATTTCGGAACCTGGGCGGACGCACGGGCCCGCGCACGGGCCCCCGCGCGACCCGCGCTCAGCGCGCGGCGCGTCGCAGCCGCTTGCGCCGCAAGCGGTTGATGCGCGTCGCCCAGGTCGGCCCCTCGTAGAGGAAGGCCGTGTACCCCTGCACGAGTGTCGCGCCGGCGTCGATGCGGTCCTGGACGTCCTGCTCGGTCGTCACGCCGCCGACCGCGATGACGCAGAAGTCGGACGGCACCGTCGCGCGGACGCGTCGCAGCACCTCGAGTGACCGCGCCGCGACGGGTGCACCGGAGAGTCCCCCGGCGCCCATGGCCTCGACCTCGGACGCATCCGCGGTCAGCCCGTCGCGGGAGATCGTCGTGTTGTTGGCGATGATGCCCGACAGCCCCAGCGAGACCGCGAGACCGGCGATCGCATCGATCTGCTCGTCGGTCAGGTCCGGTGCGATCTTGACCAGGACCGGCGTGCGACCAGCGGCGTCGTGGACGGCGGACAGCAGCGGCCGGAGCTGGTCGAGTTCCTGCAGTCCACGCAGCCCGGGCGTGTTCGGCGAGCTGACGTTGACGGCCAGGTAGTCGGCGAACGGCGCGAGGCGGCGGGTTGACTCGAGGTAGTCTTCGATGGCGTCCTCGACCGCGACGACCCGGCTCTTGCCGATGTTCACGCCGATGACGGGTCGACCCGGGTTGCGGCGGGCGTGCTCGAGGCGTCGGGCTGCCGCACCGGCGCCGTGGTTGTTGAAGCCCATGCGGTTGATCAGCGCGCGGTCCGCGATGAGCCGGAACAGGCGCGGACGCTCGTTGCCGGGCTGCGGCTTCGCGGTGATCGTGCCGACCTCGACGTGCCCGAACCCGAGCAGGCCCAGTCCCCGGATGCCACGGGCGTCCTTGTCGAACCCGGCGGCCAGGCCGAAGCGTGACGGGAAGTGGATGCCCATCGTCGTGATGCCGTCCGCTGCCGAGGGGCGGGAGTACCGCTCGACCAGTCCCCCGACGAACGGCACGTGCGGCAGGGCCTTGATCACGGCGAACGCCAGGTGGTGGGCGCGCTCGGGGTCCATGTTCGCGAACACCGACCGGAAGACGACGGCGTACCCGTTCCGGACGAGTCGCTCCGCGACGCCGCTCACGCGCCGGCACCCGCCGGCGACGCGGCACCTGCACCCGTAGCACCGGCACCGGCGGCGGATACGGCCGACGCAGCGGCACCGCGGTGGTCGCGTCGGAGCTGCCCGATGGCGTCCTCGAAGTCCTCGAGCGAGTCGAACGCCTGGTAGACGCTCGCGAACCGCAGGTAGGCGACCTCGTCGAGTTCACGGAGGGGCGCGAGGATCGCGAGGCCGATGTCGTTCGCGTCGATCTGGCTCGAGCCGGACGAGCGCACGGTCTCCTCGACCCGCTGCGCGAGGACGGCCAGGTCGCCGTCGGTGACAGGGCGTCCCTGGCACGCCTTGCGCACCCCGGAGACGATCTTGTCGCGGCTGAAGGGTTCGGTGACGCCGTTGCGCTTCACGACGTTGAGCGACGCGGTCTCGGTGGTCGAGAAGCGTCGCCCGCAGTTGGGGCACTGTCGACGGCGGCGGATGGAGGTTCCGTCGTCGCTCGTCCGTGAGTCGACGACGCGGGAGTCCGGGTGGCGGCAGAAGGGGCAGAACATGTCGTCGCCCAGGCTATCGGTTCGTGCGCTCCGTCACGGCGGCACCGTGCGCGGGGAGCTGCTCCTCGGTCGACAGCGCGACGATGTGCGGCGCAACCTCGGCCAGGGCCGCCGGCGTGTACCGGACCACCTGCTGCGGCCGCAGGAACGTCGACGCGGACAGCCCGGACCCGAAGCGCGCCTGACCACCGGTCGGCAGCACGTGGTTCGACCCGGCCAGGTAGTCCCCCAGGCTGACGGGTGTGCTCGGTCCGACGAACACCGCGCCTGCGGCGTCGATGTCCGCCAGCACGGCGTCGTCGTCGACCGTCTGGATCTCGAGGTGTTCCGGCCCGTAGGCGTTGCTCACGGTCGCGGCGTCGGCGAGGGAGTCCACCAGCACGATCGCGGACTGCGGTCCGTCCAGTGCGGTCTGGAGGCGCGCAGCCGTCCCGAGCACCGCCGTGCGCTCCGGGATGGCCGCTTCCACGGCGTCGGCGAACGTCGCCGACGTCGTCACCAGTACACTGCCGGCCTGCTCGTCGTGCTCGGCCTGGCTGATCAGGTCGGCCGCGACGAACCCGGCGTCGGCGGTGTCGTCCGCGATCACCAGGATCTCGGTCGCGCCGGCCTCGGCGTCGATGCCGACGACCCCGCGCACCAGGCGCTTCGCCGCGGCGACGTAGTTGTTGCCGGGACCGGTGACCAGGTCGACGGGTTCGAGGTCGATCGACGGCACGCCGTACGCCAGCGCGCCGATCGCGCCGGCACCGCCCATCGCGTAGACCTCGTCGACGCCGAGGAGCCCGGCCGCGGCGAGGATCGTCGGGTGCACCGCGCCGCCGTGGTCGCGCTGCGGCGGCGACACGAGGGCGATCGACGGGACGCCCGCGACCTGGGCCGCGACGACGTTCATCACGACGCTGGACGGGTAGACCGCCTTGCCGCCGGGCACGTAGAGCCCGACACGGCGCATCGGCTGCCAGCGCTGGTGCACCTCGGCGCCGTCGGCGAGCGTGGTCACCGAGCCGGCCGGCACCTGGGCGGCACTGGCAGCACGGACCCGTCGGATCGCTTCGTCGAGGGCGGCGCGGACCTCGGGGGTGAGCCCGGCCACGGCGGCGGCGATCTCGGCGGCCGGCACTCGGACGTTCGCCGGAGCGCCGCCGTCGAACCGTTCGGCCTGGTCGTGCAGCGCGTCCGCTCCGCGGTGTCGGACGTCCTCGACGAGCTCGCGGGCGGCGTCGACCGCGTGCGACACGTCACCCAAGGCGCGCGGCATGAGTCGGAGGAGTTCGGCACGGGCGGGCAGGCCGCCGCGGAGGTCGATTCGCTGCATCATCAGGGCACAAGCCTACCGAGGACCACTGACCGCACTCAGCCGGCTGCACGCCAGGCGTCCTGCAGTGCGGCACGGTTCCGCCGGTCCTGGTCGTCCTCCCCCGCCCGGGAGACCTCGAGGGTGTCCCCGATGGTGCAGTTGAGGACGCTGCCGTCGTCGTCGATCCGGATCTGGGTACGCGCCCCGTCGAGTCCCAACGGTCGGAGTGCCCGCGCGAGTGCCGGGAAGTCCGCGGTGGACTGCGCCGACAGCCAGAGTTCCGTGTCGACGGCACGACCGGTCGGGAACTCCACCAGCGTGGGCGCGGACGACGACAGCGCGGTCGACACCGCGACGGCCCGTTCGATCGCCCCCGGTGCTGCGACCACGGCGAACCCGGCGCGCGGCTGCCGGAACGCGTCGAGTCCGTCGACGTCGGAGGCGATGACTATCCGCTCGACACCCTTGACGTCACCGGTGGCCCGCACGGCACGGGCGACCGTCTCCGCCGCCGCGAGGTCGGACACCACGAACCCGACACCGGTGGGCGTCGCCTCCACCCGCGAGACCGACGTGCCGGTGCGTGCGACGGCATCGGCGATCCGGTCCGTCTGGGAGTAGTCCCCCGCACCGGTCCGGTGAACGTCACCGCCGGACACCAGGAGCGCGACACCGTCGGGGACCTTCGGCGCCACGCGGTCCCGGACGTCGCGCTGGGCCGCCGCGGTCGTCGCGCGGACCGACACCGTCGTGGGGGTGACGACGGCACCGTCCACGTCGGGATCCGCCATCACACGCGCGACGCGGGTCCGGAGTTCGTCGGCGTCGGCCGGACCAGCGTCGGGCTCAGCGGTCGGCCGTGGCGTCTGGCGTGCCCGGGCCTCGGGTCGGGCGATCTCGGGGAAGTCGCGTGCGTCCGCGTCGGATGACGAGAGGACCCACCGAGCAGTGGCCTCGGGCGTCGCCGAGGCCGCGCCGTCCGCGTCCGGATCGGTTTCCGGGTCGGCGTACGAGACAGCTCGGTCAGCTGACAGTCCCGCCGTCCGAGCGACCGTCCGAGCGGCGTCCCACGCGGCGACGAGGTCCGTCGGTCCTGCGGCGTGGATCGCCACCCCTGACGACCGATCGATCTCGCCGCCGGCGAACCGGTCGTCGTGGCGGACCTGCTCGAGGGCACCCAGCACCCGGTGGTTCGGCGTCCGCTTCGCGACGAGCGGCAGCGTCCACCCGTCGACGGTGGCGGTGCCGCTCCAGGACAACGACCCGTTGCTGTGGGTCGCCATGTACTCGCCCATGTCGTCGACCAGTGCGGTCAGGTCGTCGTCGGACAGCCCGTCGTCGAGCACCACGCGGACCATCGCCGAGCCGGAGAACGGCAGGTCGTTGGTCCCACCACCCCGGACGCGCTGCACTCCGTCGACCGAACGGAAGTGTGCCGCGAACTCGTCGGCTCCGTCCGTTCCGGCGTCGAGGTGGTTGGTGCACCCCGACACCGCGATCACCACCGCGGCGGCCACGACAGCCGCGACCGAACGCCCCACGCCCCTGATCCCCCGACTCACGCCTGCACGGTACCGCACGAAGCGGCGGAGACGACCGCGTTCACGACCGGCTGGTGACGGGCGATCGCTGTGCCGTCCCAGGCGCCGAGCAGGACGGCCGTCGCGATCCGGAACGTCAGTGCACGCACGAGCAGCTGCGCCCACGCGGGCTGATCGGGACCGACGACCTGCACCCGATCGAGCGGGAAGCCGTGCCAGCACGCGGCGTCCGCGACGGCGACGGCGGCGCCGAACCCGGCAGGACGCCAGTACGGCGGCCAGTCGATGACGGCCGGCGGCTGCCCCTCGGCGAAGAGCACGTTGCCGAGCAGGTCGCCGTGGACGAGCTGCGACGGCTCGTGGACGGGCTGGAACACACCGGCGAGTCGGTCGAGGGTCGGATCCGCCGGCAGGGGGTCCTCACCCCAGGCCATGCGGTCGGCACGGCTCCACGGGTCGGCGGCATGGTCGAGGAACGCCGGGCGGTCGAGCTCCGCGATCGCCTGGTGGAATGCGCGGCCGGTTCGGATCACGTCCAGGACGCGGGACTCGTCCGCACGGCCGGCGACGTACTCCCACGCTTCCCACGCCCCGGACCGCCACGCGCCGTCGGTCGTCGTCACCGGACGGGGCGTCCGGAACGCCGAGGAGGGCTCGAGCGCGGCGAGCACGCCGGCCCGCCAGTCGGTGACCGACGGACCGTCGTGCGGACGGAGCACGAGGTCGCCGACATGCCACGTCAGGCCGCGTCCACCGGCGAGCAGCACCGGTGCGCACCCACCGACCCCGAACGCGTGGAGCACGTCCGGGCCGGGTGGGTCGTCGGTCACTGCGTCAGACCAGGCAGCGCGGCCCGAGCAGGCTCTTCAGCTCGCCGAACAGGTCGGGCGTCAGGTTCACGGGGAACGGCAGCTCGAACGTGCGCGCGACGTCGTCCTTGAGCAGCTTCAGCCGGACCTCGGTCTCACCCTGGTGCCGTCCGAGCACGGCCGCGAGCTCCGTCACGGTCGACGTGGTGGCCTGGCGCTCTGGCAGCGACAACGTGAGCGGGCCGGAGCCCATCGCGTCGCCGATCGCCGGCTGGAACATGCTCACCGCGTGCAGGGCCTTGCCGTCGTCACGGACGTTCACGCGGCCGCGCAGGACCACGATCGAGTCGGCCACCAGCGACGGACCGAACTCCTGGTAGGTCTTGCCGAGGAACATCACGCCGATCTGGCCGCCGAAGTCCTCGATGTCGACGATGCCGTACGGGTTGCCGCTCGTCTTCGCCACCCGGTGCTGCACGCTCGTCAGCAGCCCCGCGACCGTGACGGTCTCGCCCTCGATCGAGTCGTCCGCACCGATGAGGTCGGCGATGGTGATCGACTGGTGCTTCGCGAGCTCGATCTCGAGCCCGGCGAGCGGGTGGTCCGAGACGTAGAGCCCGAGCATGTCGCGCTCGAAGGCGAGTTTGTCGCGCTTCGACCACTCCGGGCGGTCCGGTACCTGTGACACCGGACCGGCGGCCGGCGATTCCTCGGCGACCTCGGCGAACAGCGAGTCGAAGTCGAAGCCGACGTTGCCGTGGGCCTCGTCACGCTTGACCTTCACCGCGCCTTCGACCGCGCCCTCGTGGATCTCGACGAGCGCGCGGCGGGAGTCGCCGAACTCGTCGAAGGCACCCGCCTTGATGAGGGACTCGACGGTCCGCTTGTTCGCCGACGAGATCGGGATCTTGCGCAGGAAGTCGTGGAACGACTCGAACGCACCCTTCTCGTTGCGGGCCTTCACGATGTCGTCGACGACGTTGAAGCCGACGTTGCGGATGGCGCCCATGCCGAAGCGGATGTCCTCACCCACGGCGGCGAAGAAGCCGATCGACTCGTTGACGTCCGGCGGCATGACCTTGATGCCCATGCGGCGGCACTCGTTGAGGTAGAGCGCCAGCTTGTCGCGCGCGTCGCCCACCGAGGTGAGCAGCGCCGCCATGTACTCGGCCGGGTAGTGCGCCTTGAGGTACGCGGTCCAGAACGAGACGACGCCGTACGCTGCGGAGTGCGCCTTGTTGAACGCGTAGTCGGAGAACGGCAGCAGGATGTCCCAGAGCATCTTGATGGCAGCAGCCGAGTAGCCGTTGTCCAGCATGCCCTTCTCGAAGCCCGCGTACTGCTTGTCGAGCTCGGACTTCTTCTTCTTGCCCATCGCGCGGCGGAGGATGTCCGCCTGGCCGAGGGAGAACCCCGCGACCTTCTGCGCGATGGCCATGACCTGCTCCTGGTAGATGATCAGGCCGTAGGTGCCGCCGAGGATCTCCGCCAGGGGTTCCTCGAGCTCCGGGTGGATCGGCGTGATCGCCTGCTCGCCGTTCTTGCGGAGCGCGTAGTTCGTGTGCGAGTTCGCACCCATGGGCCCCGGACGGTACAGGGCGATGAGCGCGGAGATGTCCTCGAAGTTGTCGGGCTTCATCAGCCGCAGCAGCCCACGCATCGGCCCGCCGTCGAGCTGGAAGACACCGAGCGTGTCACCGCGTTGCAGGAGCGCGTACGCCTCGGGGTCTTCGAGCCCCATGGTCTCGAGGTCGAGCTCGATGCCGCGGTTGTTCTTGATGTTGTCGAGGGCGTCACTGATGATCGTGAGGTTGCGGAGCCCCAGGAAGTCCATCTTGATCAGGCCGAGCGACTCCGCTGCCGGGTAGTCGAACTGCGTGACGACCTGGCCGTCCTGCTCCCGCTTCATGATCGGGATGATGTCGATGAGCGGGTCGCTCGACATGATGACGCCGGCCGCGTGCACGCCCCACTGACGCTTCAGCCCCTCGAGCCCGAGCGCGGTGTCGAAGACCGTCCGCGCCTCGGGGTCGTTCTCGACCACGGTGCGGACGTCGACGGCTTCCTTGTAGCGCGGGTGGTCCTTGTCGAAGATCCCGGTGAGCGGGATGTCCTTGCCCATCACGGGCGGCGGCATCGCCTTGGTGAGCTTCTCGCCCATGCCGAACGGGAAGCCGAGGACGCGCGAGGAGTCCTTCAGCGCCTGCTTCGCCTTGATCGTGCCGTACGTGACGATCTGCGCGACACGTTCGGAGCCGTACTTCTCGGTGACGTACTTGATCGCCTCACCGCGGCGCCGGTCGTCGAAGTCGACGTCGAAGTCGGGCATCGAGACGCGGTCCGGGTTGAGGAAGCGCTCGAAGATCAGTCCGTGGCGGATCGGGTCGAGGTCGGTGATGCGCATCGCGTAGGCCACCATCGACCCGGCGCCGGAACCACGACCGGGGCCGACTCGGATGCCGTTGTTCTTCGACCAGAGGATGAAGTCGGAGACCACGAGGAAGTACCCCGGGAACCCCATCTGGTTGATGATCCCGACCTCGTAGTCGGCGCGCTCCTGCACCTCGGCCGGGATGCCGTCGGGGTACCGGTAGTCCAGCCCCTTTGCGACCTCTTTCTCGAACCAGGAGTGCTCGGTCTCCCCCGCCGGCACCGGGAACTTCGGCATGTAGTTCGCCGAGGTGTCGAACTCGACGTTGCACCGCTCGGCGATCAGCAACGTGTTGTCGCAGGCCTCGGGGTTGTCGCGGAAGACGTGCCGCATCTGCTGCGGCGACTTCAGGTAGAACTCGTCGGCATCGAACTTGAAGCGGTTCGGGTCGTTGAGCGTCGAACCGGACTGCACGCAGAGCAGGGCCGCGTGCGACTTCGCGTCGTGCGAGTGCGTGTAGTGCAGGTCGTTCGTGCCGACCAACGGGATGTCGAGGTCCTTGGCCAGCCGGATCAGGTCGCTCATGATGCGACGCTCGATCTCGAGTCCGTGGTCCATGACCTCGGCGAAGTAGTTCTCCTTGCCGAAGATGTCGCGGTAGTCGGCGGCGGCCTTGACGGCTTCGTCGTACTGACCGAGGCGCAGGCGCGTCTGGACCTCGCCCGACGGGCACCCCGTCGTGGCGATGATGCCCTCGTGGTACTCCTGCAGCAGCTCGATGTCCATGCGCGGCTTGAAGTAGTAGCCCTCGAGCGATGCCTTCGACGACAGCCGGAACAGGTTGTGCATGCCCGTGGTGTTCTCGGCGAACATCGTCATGTGCGTGTACGACCCGGCACCGGAGACGTCGTCCCCACCGCCGTCGCCCCACCGCACACGGGTCTTGTCCGTGCGGTGCGTCCGGGGCGTGATGTACGCCTCTGTTCCGATGATCGGCTTGACGCCGCCGGCTTTGGCGGCCTTCCAGAACTCGAAAGCGCCGAACATGTTGCCGTGGTCGGTCACCGCCACGGCCGGCATGCCCTGCGCAGCGGTCTCCTGCACGAGGTCGCCGAGCCTGGCCGCGCCGTCGAGCATCGAGTACTCGCTGTGCACGTGCAGGTGGACGAAGGAGTCGGAATCCGCCACGGAACCTCCGGTCGAACGAGCTGCTTGCGGGACGCGAACAGCCTAACCGCGACCGCGGACAAACCCGCGCGTGTCCGAGCGGTCCGCCGCCGAGGTCGCACGACACGCCGCGCGCAGTCCGGCGAGGGTGCAGGAAGCGACGATTGGCGGAGGCGAGGTCCGCAGATCCTGCCCTCTCGGCGGTGGAGCCGGGGCGTGGCGGGCGTGCGGAGCGGGACGGGGACGCCACGGGCCTCCCGGCCGGGGTTTGGCGGAGCGCACGCGACACGCCCACCGCTCGTTCGTCGGGGTTCCGCAACACGCCGTGTGCGCTCCGCCGAGGTTCCACGGACCGACGCACGGCGCGCCCAGATGCCGAGATTTCGGCACCTCGGGCGACCGACACGACGACGACGACGGGACCCGTGCGACCAACGCGACGCGCGCGACCAGCGCGCGCCCGCGTCAGGACGAAGCGGCGCGGATGCGCTCGAGCGCGAGCCGCAGGTCCTCGGGGTACTCAGCCCGGAACGACACCCACTCGCCCGTGCGCGGGTGGTCGAACCCGAGCCGCACGGCGTCGAGCCACTGACGGGTCAGCCCGAGCTCCTGCGACAGCACCGGGTCCGCGCCGTACATCGTGTCGCCGACGAGCGGGTGCCGTGTCGCAGCCATGTGGACGCGGATCTGGTGGGTGCGACCGGTCTCGAGGTGGACCTCGAGCAGGGTCGCGGAGCGGAACGCCTCGAGCGTCTCGTAGTGGGTGACGCTCGGCTTGCCGTCGGCGGTGACCGCGAACTTCCAGTCACTCGACGGGTGGCGGCCGATCGGCGCGTCGACGGTGCCGGAGGTCGGGTCGGGGTGCCCCTGCGCGAGCGCGTGGTAGACCTTCTCGACCGTGCGCTCCTTGAAGGCACGCTTGAGGTGCGTGTAGGCGAGCTCGGTCTTCGCGACGACCATCAGTCCCGAGGTCCCGACGTCGAGGCGGTGCACGATGCCCGCGCGCTCGGCGGCGCCCGACGTCGCGATGGTGAACCCGGCGGCGGCGAGGCCTCCGGGCACGGTCGGGCCGTCCCAGCCGGGCGAGGGGTGCGCGGCGACGCCGACCGGCTTGTCGACGACGACGATGTCCTCGTCGTCGTGCACGATCGTCATCCCCGGGACGACGGCCGGTACGATGCGCGGCGGCTCCTTCGGGGACCACTCGACCTCGAGCCACGAGTCGGCGTGCAGCCGGTCGGACTTGTCGACCGGGACGCCGTCGACCCGGACCCCACCGGCGGCGACCACGTCGGCCGCGAACGACCGACTGAACCCGAGGAGCTTCGCGATGGCGGCGTCGACACGCTCGCCGGCGAGCCCGTCGGGGACGGGAAGAGAACGCGTTTCGCTCACGTGGCGTCGTGCCCCAGCGCGTCGCGCCGGTCGCGCTGATCCGGACGGGAGGCCCGCTCCGGCTCCGCCACGTCGGCTGCGGGCGATACCGCGTCGGCTGCGGGCGCCGAGAACGCGACCCCACCGTCGAGCGGCTCGGTCGTGTCGGCCTGCGCGGCACGCTTGGCCGAGACGGTCCGGGACCCGTCGAGGTTCACCCCGAGGATCACCAGCACCACGAAGACCACCATGCTGATGCAGATGAACGAGTCAGCGACGTTGTAGATCGCCGGCATCATCCACGGCGTCGAGATGAAGTCGACCACGTGGCCGCGACCGAAGCCGGGCTCACGGAAGAGCCGGTCGATCAGGTTGCCGAGCGCACCACCCAGCAGCATGCCGAGCACGATGGCCCACCACATCGACCGGATGCGTCGCGAGTAGACGATGATCGCGACGACGACCGCGGCGGAGATGACCGAGAAGACCCAGGTCATGTTCACTGCGAACGAGAACGCTGCCCCGGGGTTCCGGACGTACAGGAACTGGAGTGCGCCGCCGACGACCTCGACCGGGGTGCCGTACGGCAGGTTGGCGACGACCAGCGCCTTCGCGACCTGGTCGAACGCCACCACCACGACAGCGGCGAAGGCCAGTGCCGCGATTGCGCGGACACTGACCTTCGCTCGTGATGCTGGTCGCGACAACGTCAGTTGCCGAAGCCCTGCGCCGATGCCGGCGCCGGGGTGAGACCGGACTGCTCGTTCGAGGAGTCGAGCTCGGAGAGCTGCCCCTGGATGTAGCTCTTGAGCTGTGCGCGGTAGTCGCGCTCGAAGGTGCGGAGCTCGTCGATCTTGCCCTCGAGCTGGCGCTGCTCCTGCTCGAGCACTGCGACACGCTGACGGTTCGTGTTCTCGGTGTCGGCGATGATCTGGCGCTGCTTGGCCTCGGCCTCGGAGACGAGGCGCGCTGCCTGGGCGGTGCCCTCGGCGATGAGCGCGTCGCGCTTCTCGACGCCTTCGCGCACGTGCTCCTCGTGCAGACGACGCGCGAGCGTCAGGAGGTTCGTGGTGCCCTCGGTGTCCTCGTCCGCCGGGACCGTGGTCGCCGGGGCGGCCGCTGCGACCGGAGCGGGCTCGGGAGCCGCCTCGACCGGGGCTGGGACGGGCTCCGGCTCTGCAACGGGAGCGGGCTCGTCGCTCTTCGTGAGCGTCGGAGCCGACTCGGCCGACTCAGCCGCCTGCAGGCGCTGGCGGAGCTCGTCGTTCTCCGCGGTCAGGCGACGGAGCTCGACCACGACCTCGTCGAGGAAGTCGTCGACCTCGTCCTGGTCGTAGCCCTCGCGGAACTTCGTCGGCTGGAACCGCTTGTTGACTACGTCTTCCGGCGTCAAAGCCATTGCCGTCACCTCAATAGAACTGCTGAACGTGTGGAACCACTTGCGTCGTGACCGAACCTACCAGTCACGACGTGTGGTGCGGATGCCGCGCCGGAGGCGAGCATCGATCCCGACCACCGTACACCGACGATGGGGCGGAACGACGACCGCTGCATCGGCGCGGCGCGTGTTGCGGACCTGGATCGGCCCTGGATCGGGTCAGACCGCGACGGCGATGCCGTTGACGACGACCCGGGCGATGATCACGACGAGCATGACGATCGTCCAGCCGAAGTCGAGCGCCACCGGCCCCATGCGGAGCGGCGGCAGGACCCGACGAACCGCACGGATGGGCGGGTCGGTGATCGTGTAGACGAACTCGGACACCACGAGCAGTCCCCCGCGCGGCCGCCAGGACCGGTTGAAGTTCTGCACGAGGTCGAGCGCGAACCGCCCCCACATGACGAAGAAGTACAGCAGCAGGGCGAGGGAGATGATCCCTAGGATCACGGACACGATGGGGCTCGCTCGTCTCGGGCGAGTGTCGTCATGCGACGACGCTCACGGGCGGGTGGCCGGGGGCGGCTCAGGACTGGGCGAAGAAGTTCGCCTCGATGTCGGACTCTACCTCAGCCGGCTCACCGCTCACTGCGACGTGCGCGGGCGACAGCAGGAAGACCTTGTTCGTGACGCGCTCGATCTTGCCGTACAGGCCGAGCGACAGGCCCGAGGCGAAGTCGATCATGCGACGCGCGTCGTTTTCGGTCATCTGCGACAGGTTGATGATGACGGGGATGCCGTCACGGAAGCTCTCCGCGATGGACTGGGCGTCCTTGTACTCGCGCGGGTGGACGGTGAGGATCTCGTTCATTTCCTGGACCGGGGTCGCCTTCTGTGCGGTCGTGTGCGAGCGGCGGAGCGGAGTGACCTGGGCGCCGCGCTGGTGGGTGTGCGTCTTCGTCGCAGCCGGAGCGGCGGCGGAGGCCGCGGCCGGAGCGGCCGTGGCCTCGGGGGCAGCCGCAGGGGCGGGATTCTCCGGAGGAGCGGGAGCGGCAGGTGCCTGCTGGCGCAGGGGCGCAGCCTGCTGCGGCTCGTCCTCGTAGTCGAGTTCCTCGTCGGCGAGGCCGAGGTAGACCATCGTCTTCTTCAGCGGGTTGGCCATGGTTCCTCCGGAGGTTGGTGCACGTGGATGCCCTGCAACGAGGCTAGGGTGCCGCCGGCCGATTTCCCGTGATTGCGGTGCCGATCCGCAGGTGTGTCGCGCCTTCGAAGACCGCGTCGGCGTAGTCGCCGCTCATCCCGGCCGAGATGTCGGTGGCGCCGGGCTCGAGGGCCACGACCCGGTCTGAGATCTGCCGCAGACGGGCGAAGGCCGCACGAGGCTCTTCGTCGAGCGGCGCGACGGCCATCACGCCTCGCAGGCGGATCGTGCCGGTCTCGAGCACCCGGGTCGCCATCGTCTCGACCTCGTCCGGCTGCACGCCGCCGCGTCCGGGGTCGTCGGTCAGGTTGACCTGCACGAACCCGTCGATGACCGGCGGGTCCGGCTCGGCTTCGGTCGGCGCGAAGGCGTCCACGACGGACGTGCGGTCGAGCGACTGCACGACGTGGGCGTACCGGCGGACCTGCCGGGCCTTCTTCGACTGCAGCTGCCCGACGAAGTGCCAGGTCAGGCCGAGGTCGGCGAGTTCCGCGGCCTTGGACTGCGCCTCTTGGTGGCGGTTCTCCCCCACGTCGGTGACGCCGAGTGCCGCCAGGGCACGCACCAGGGACGCCGGGTGGTACTTCGTGACCACGATGAGCGTCAGGTCGTCGACCGAGCGCCCTGCGGCGCGCGCCGCGTCGGCGATGCCGCTCCTGACGGACGCGAGACGCGCCTCCAGTCCGTCGTCACGAGGCGAGGACGGGAGGCGCGGATCACCTGCCATGGAACGGTTACTTCAGGAAGTCGGGGACGTCGAGTTCGTCGTCGTCGTCGAACGCCGGGTCGGCGGCGCGCTGCACCGGCGGCTGGTGCTCCTGCGAGGCCCACGACGGGCTCGAGGTGCTGGAGTCCTCGATCGCACCGGTCGACGCGGCGACGGGAGCGGTCACGCCCGCGTCGGGGTCGACGTAGCTCGAGCGACGCTCCTTCTGCTGCTGCGCCGGCTCGCCGCCGTCGAAGCCCGCGGCGATGACGGTCACGCGGACCTCGTCACCGAGGGTGTCGTCGATGACGGCTCCGAAGATGATGTTCGCTTCGGGGTGCACGGCTTCCTGCACCAGACGCGCGGCGTCGTTGATCTCGAAGATGCCGAGGTTCGAGCCTCCCTGGATCGACAGCAGCACGCCGTGCGCCCCGTCGATCGAGGCCTCGAGCAGCGGCGACGCCACAGCGAGCTCGGCTGCCTTGATGGCGCGGTCGGCACCGCGCGAGGAGCCGATGCCCATCAGCGCGGAACCCGCACCCTGCATGACCGACTTGACGTCGGCGAAGTCGAGGTTGATGAGACCCGGGGTGGTGATCAGGTCGGTGATGCCCTGCACGCCGGCGAGGAGCACCTGGTCGGCCGTGGCGAAGGCCTCGACCATGGAGATGCCGCGGTCACTGATCTCGAGCAGGCGGTCGTTCGGCACGACGATGAGCGTGTCGACCTCGTCCTTGAGCCCGGCGACGCCGTTCTCGGCCTGCGACTGACGACGCTTGCCCTCGAAGCTGAACGGCTTCGTGACGACGCCGATCGTGAGCGCACCGATCGACTTGGCGATGCGGGCGACGACGGGCGCACCACCCGTGCCGGTCCCACCGCCTTCACCGGCGGTGACGAAGACCATGTCGGCACCGGCGAGTGCCTCTTCGATCTCTTCGGCGTGGTCCTCGGCGGCACGTCGGCCGACCTCGGGGTCCGCGCCGGCGCCGAGGCCGCGGGTGATCTCGCGGCCGACGTCGAGCTTGACGTCGGCATCGCTGAGCAGCAGCGCCTGCGCGTCGGTGTTGATCGCGATGAACTCGACCCCACGGAGGCCGAGTTCGATCATCCGGTTGACGGCGTTGACGCCGCCGCCGCCGACACCGACGACCTTGATGACGGCGAGGTAGTTGTGGTTCGTGGTCACGTCAGTCAGGCCTCCGGTTGAACCCTCAACCTCTACTTGAAGTTCAGGGGCAATGCTGGTAGATGTGGTGCTGGCTTCGACGCTACGGGTGGGTTCCGCGCAGTGTCGCCCCGCCACGCCGCGTGTCGCCGATCAGGTCGGCAATTCAGTCCTTCGCGCGGATCACGCCGTTGTCGGGCGCCGAGACGTCGTACTCGACCACGACGCCGGGGTTGCGCGCAGCGTGGTCCTTCATCAGCGCCGCGAGCAGCGCCGCTTTCGCCTCGGAGTCGTCCGGGCTCCCCCACACGACCGTCGACTTGTCACGCAGCGTCAGGGTCACGTCGTCGGCGGTGGACCCCGCGACCCGGGTGACCTGCGTCCGCACGGTCGAGGGCAGCGCCAGCACGACCTCGGTCATCGTGCGGAAGCTCGACGACCCGAGGCGCGCACGACCGATGTCGGCAAGCGGCATCGTCGCCGGGCGCTGCGGCGAGGACTGCACGACGATGCCGGCCGGGTCGACGAGGTCGAACGAGGCGCCCGACTTCACCGCGACCACGGGTGTCCGCTCGGTCACCGTCACGACGAGGGTGTGCGGCGGTGCCTCTTCGGTCACGTAGCTCTCGATGAGCGGGAAGCCGGCGATGTCCTGCTTGATCTCGTCGAAGTCGAGGCGCGCGAGCGGCGTGCCGATCTGGTCTGAGAGGGCCTCACGCAGCGCCGTCTCGTCGACGCGGTTCGTCCCCTTCACCTCGATCGTCTGCAGCGCCATCAGCGGCGAGAACACGGCCACCAGGATCGAGACGCCGAGCACGACGACGATGCCGGCCGCGGTGATCCAGGAGGCGCGACGGTGGCGGCTGCGTCGGGTGAATCGGCGGACCTCGGCCCGCTCGAGCAGGCGACGGCGCCGCTTCGCGACGCGGGCCTCACGCGCGGTCTCGGCTGCACGGACGCCGGCACCGATCGGTGCGCCGTCGTGGTGGCCAGGCCGGGAGGCACTGCCGGCGTCGAGCACGTCGGTCACGGTGGCGTCCTGGTCGCGGTCACTGCCCGCCGCGCCCCCGGACGGTCGTCGCGCCCCGTCTCCTCGGGGCGCGTTGCCCGCGTCGGGGCGCGAATCGCGGTGGTCCTCGTCCGGTGTGTACTCGCGCAGGCGGTCGGCGACGGCCCCGAAGCCGGCGCCGACGCGGCGGCCGGCCGCGCCCGCGAGGGCGCCGACGCGGTCGCGCGTCGAGTCGGCGGCATCGGTGGTCGGATCCGCGCCCGCGGACGGCCGTCGCGCCCCGGTGCTCGGGGGCGCACCGACCGCTGGGGGGCGCGATCCGGAGGAAGCGGGTGCCGGAGTGACGGCTGGGGCGTCGTCGCCCGCAGCGAAATCGTCGGACGCGGGACGGGCCTCCCGGTCGTCAGCGGAGGATCGTCCGCGGAACGGCAGCCGCGGCATCGAGGGGGCACGACGCTGCCGGGGCGCGTCGGCGCCCTCGGCCGGGACGTCCCTGCGGGCGTCCCCCTCGTCGAACCCCTCCGGGCGCCTCACCGGGACGACGCTCCGTCGTCCGCCAGGGCACCCAGCACCTGCGGGATGATCCGGTACACGTCACCGCAGCTGAGCGTCATGATGATGTCGCCGTCGCGGGCGACCGCGGCAGCGCGGGCGGAGGCCTCGGCCCAGTCCGGCAGGAACTCCACGCGGGACTGGTCGGCGAAGCGTTCCTGCACCAGGGCGCCGGTCACGCCGGGTTCCGGGTCCTCACGCGCGCCGTAGACGTCGAGGACGACGGTGTGGTCGGCGAGCTCCTCGTAGACCCGCGCGAAGTCGCCGGCCATCAGACGCGTGCGCGAGTACAGGTGCGGCTGGTGGATCGCGATGATCCGCCCGTCGCCGACGACGTTGCGGGCCGCCTTGAGCGCCGCGGCGACCTCGGTCGGGTGGTGCGCGTAGTCGTCGTAGACCGAGACGCCGCGCTCGACACCGTGCAGTTCGAAGCGGCGCTGCGTGCCGCCGAAGGCCTCGAGCCCGCGGATCGCGTCGGCAGCGCTGACGCCCAGACCGGTCAGGACCGCGAAGGCGCCGACGGCGTTGATCGCGTTGTGCCGACCGGGCACGCGCAGCGTCAGGTGGTGTGCTTCGCCCGCCGCACGGAAGTCGACCTCGACACCGGCGGACTCGGTGATGCCCTCGATGCGGACGTCGGCGTCGACGGCCTCGCCGAAGGTGACGATCTCGGCGGCGTCGGCGCGCTGTCGGATGCCGGCCGTGACGGTCTTGGCACCGGCGTCGTCGCTCGAGATGACGACGCGCTCGCTCGCCTTCGCGGCGAACTCGACGAACGCCTCGGTGAAGGCTTCCTCGCTGCCGTAGTGGTCCAGGTGGTCGGCGTCGACGTTCGTGATCAGGGCCACGGCGACGTCGTAGAGCAGGAACGAGCCGTCGGACTCGTCGGCCTCGACCACGAACAGGTCGCTCGACCCCGGTGCGGAGCTCGTGCCGAGGGACTGGATCACACCGCCGTTGACGTAGCTCGGGTCGAGCCCGAGCTCGACCATCGCGGTGACGATCATGCCGGTCGAGGTGGTCTTGCCGTGCGCGCCGGCGACCGCCACGAGGCGGTGCTCGGCGATGAGCGCTGCGAGGGCCTGCGAGCGGTGCAGCACCGGCAGACCGCGGCGCTGCGCCTCGAGCAGTTCGGGGTTGTCCGGCCACAGGGCGCTCGTGACGACGATCGTGTCCGCGTCGCCGACGTTGGCGGCGTCGTGGCCGATGTGCACGTCGGCGCCGAGGCCCCGCATGGTTCCGGTCGTCTCGGTCTCGCGGGAGTCGCTGCCGGTGACCCGGTGACCGGAGGCGAGGAACATCCGGGCGATGCCGCTCATGCCGGCGCCGCCGATGCCGACGAAGTGCACGGTGCCGAGGTCGTCCGGGATCGGCTTCGTGAGGTCCGGCTTGATGGTCATGGTTCCTCCGTGGTGCTGGCGGCGTGCTTGACGGCGTGGTCGGCGGCGTCGAGGACCAGGTCGGTCATCCGGTCCGCGCCGTCGCGGTGTCCGACGCTGCCCGCCCGCACGGTCATGTCCGCGATCCGGGACCGGTCCTGCAGGATCGTCAGGAGCTGGAACGTCACCCAGTCCTGGTCGAATTCCCCGTCCGCCACGAGCACGGCTCCCCCGGCGTCGACGACGTCCTTGGCGTTGTGCCGCTGCTCGCCGTTGCCGACGGGGTAGGGCACGAGCACGCTGGGCAGTCCGACCGCGGTGAGCTCGCAGACCATGCCGGCGCCGGAGCGGGAGACGACGAAGTCACTCGCTGCGTACGCCAGGTCCATCCGGTCGCAGTAGGCCAGCACGTGGTAGCCGTCGAGGTCGCTCGGACCGATGTCCGACGCTGCTCCGACGACGTGCAGGATCTGCCAACCGGCGCCCACGATCGAGGCTGCCGAGGCGTTGATCGTGCGGTTGATGCTCCGGGCCCCCGACGAGCCGCCGGTCACGAGCAGCACCGGGCGGTCCGGGTCGAGTCCGAACTCGGCGAGGGCCTCGGCCCGGCTGGCACGGCGGTCGAGCGACTCGATCTCGCGCCGGAGCGGCATGCCGACGACGCGACCGCCCCGCAACCGGGTGTTCGAGAACGTCAGGCCGACGTGGTGGGTCAGGAACGCGGCGAGACGGTTCGCCAGCCCCGGCTTCGCGTTCTGCTCGTGCACGACGATCGGGGTGCCCGTGCGTCGGGCGGCGATGTAGGCCGGTGCTGCCGCGTAGCCCCCGACGCCGAGGACGACCTCGACCTCGCGCTCGCGGATGATCTGCTCGGTCTGCTTCACCGCGGCGGCGAAGCGCTGCGGGAAGCGCAGTGCGTTCGCGTTCAGCTTCCGGGGGAACGGCAGGCGCGGGATGGTCAGCAGTTCGTAGCCGCGCATCGGGACCAGGCGCGATTCCAGACCCTCGGCCGTGCCGAGCACGAGCACTTCGGCGTCCGGCACGCGGTCGGTCAGGCGGTCGGCGACGGCGAGCAGCGGGTTGACGTGCCCGGCGGTGCCGCCGCCGGCGAAGAGGTACTTGCTCACCGGAGTCGTCCGTTCGTGGTGGTGCTGTCGAGGGGCGGGTTCGTGGTGCGCGGGTCGTTCTTGCCGGGCAGGTCACGGGCGAACGACAGCACGACGCCGATCGCCACCAGGGTCATGATGAGGGCGGAACCACCTGCGGAGATGAGTGGCAGTGGGACGCCGAGCACCGGCAGCAGGCCGAGAACCACGGCGATGTTGACGAGCGCCTGACCGATGATCCACGCGAGCACCCCGCCCGTCACCGTCTTCACGAACGGGTCGCGGGACTGTCGGATGATCTTGATCATGCCGACGGCGAGCACCACGAACAGCGCGAGCACCACGACGGCGCCGATCAGGCCGAGCTCCTCGCCGATGATCGCGAAGATGTAGTCGTTGTCCGCCTCGGGCAGCCACGACCACTTCGCCTTGGAGTTGCCGAGGCCGACGCCGAACACGCCGCCGGACGCCAGTGCCCACATGCCGTGCACGGGCTGCCAGCAGAGGTCGGCGTACTGGTTCGAGTCGGTGCAGCCGGACAGCCAGGCGCTGATGCGCACCTTGCGCGATGCCGACGCCATCGTGACGATCGGCAGCATGACCGCCATCGCCGCCAAGCCGACGAGCAGGTGCCGCGCGCGGGCACCGCCGACGTAGAGCGCACCGAGGGCCAGGATGAGCATGATCATCGCGGTGCCCTGGTCGCCACCGAGGATGACGAGACCGAGCGACAGGAGCGAGGCGATCCCGATCGGGATGAACACCTCTTTCCAGTCGTCGAGCTTGTCGCGCTTGACGTACATGATCGCGCCGATGCCGAGCACCAGGCCGAGCTTGACGACCTCGGACGGCTGCGCGGTGAACGAGCCGATGCCGATCCAGTTCCGGTTGCCCTGGATGTCGATGCCGAGCGGTGTGTAGACGAGCAGCTGCAGGGCAAGCGCCGCACCGAGCAGCCGCATCGCCCACTTCCGCCAGAGACGGGTCGGGACCCGGCTCGCGATGAGCATGAGCGGCACGCCGAGCACAGCGTAGAGCCCCTGGCGGGATGCCGCACCGAAGAAGTCGTGCGTCGCGGCGTACTGCTCGACGCTCGACGACGACAGCACCATCACGACGCCGAAGACGACCAGGAAGAGCGTGACGCCGAGGATCGTGTAGAAGGTGCTCGACTCGGCGACGAAGACGTTCTTGACGGCGACGAACGCACCGTTCGTGCGACGTCGGGAGCCGGTGCCGCTGCCGGTGGTGCCGGTGCCGTTCACCGGCGACCGACGCTCACGGCCGTTCGGAAGATCCGTCGTCGCCATCGGCGCTGCCTCCCAGGTGCTCGTGGACCGCCGCCGCGAAACGACGCCCCCGGTCGGCGTAGGAGCCGAACTGGTCGAACGACGCAGCCGCCGGGGCGAGGAGGACCGTGTCGCCCGGCCTCGCGACCGATGCGGCATGCCGGACCGCCTCGGGCATGACCTGATCAGTGTCCGTCGTGTCCACCTGCAGCACCGGCACCCCGGACGCGTGTCGCGCGAATGCCTCCAGGACGGGGGTCCGGTCGGCGCCGATCACGACGACGGCACGGACCTCGGGGCCGAACCGTGCGACGAGTCCGTCGACGTCGACGCCCTTGAAGAGTCCGCCGACGATCCACACCACGGTGTCGAACGAGGCGAGGGACGCGGTCGCGGCGTGCGGGTTCGTGGCCTTGGAGTCGTCCACCCAGGTGATGCCGTCGGACTGGGCCACCAGCTCGGTGCGGTGGTGGTCGGCCCGGAAAGCACGGACGGCGGCCTGGATCGCGCTCGGCTGGACGGTGCCGGCCCGTGCGAGGGCGGCGGCGGCCAGCACGTTCATGGTCATGTGGGGGCTCGCGAGCCCGGCGGCCTCGAGATCGGCGAGGGTCGAGAGTTCGAGCGCGCTGTTCCGGCGGTCCTCGCCGAAGGCACGGTCGCACAGGACGTCCTCGACGATGCCCACGTCACCGGGCGCGGGGACGCCGGGGGTGAAGCCGACGGCACGGCAGCCCTCGACCACGTCGGCGTCCTGCACCATGTCGCGGGTGGCATCGTCGGCGGTGTTGTACACGCAGGCCATCACGGTGCGCTCGTAGACCTTGGCCTTCGCGGCCCGGTACGCCGCGGCGGAACCGTGCCACTCGAGGTGGTCGTCGGCGATGTTCAGGCAGGCACTCGCGAGCGGCACCACGGCACCGTCGCCGGCGGTCGCCATGTAGTGCAGCTGGTGGCTCGACAGCTCGACGACGAGCACGTCGAAGCCGTCCGGGTCGCGAACGACGTCGAGCACCGGCACGCCGATGTTCCCGCACGCCACGGCCCGCAGGCCCGCCGCCTCGTACATCGCGGTCGTGAGCTGCGTCGTGGTGGTCTTGCCGTTGGTGCCCGTGATCGTGATCCACGGTGCCGCGACCGGACCGCGCACGACCTTGTCGCGCACGCGCCAGGCCAGTTCGATGTCGCCCCAGACGGTGCTGTTGGCGACCGACCACTGCACGGTGGCGTTGTGCGGCGGCAGGCCCGGCGACACGACGACGACGTCCGGCGCCTGCTCCTGCAACGCGGCCGGCACGGTGTCGAGCGGCGTCTGCACGAAGCGCGCGCCTATGACGTCGAGCAGCTCGACGCTGTCCGACGGCGCGTCGGTCGAGTACACCGTGACGTCACTGCCGAGCTCGACCAGGGTGTCGGCGACCGAGAACCCGGTGGCACCGAGCCCGAGGACGGCGACGTTCAGGCCCTTCCACCCCTCGGAGTACCAGCTGTCGAGGGACTGGAGGCGGGAGGACGAGGACACCGGGTCAACCAACGCGTGCGATCCATTCGAGGTAGAAGAGGCCGACCCCCGCAGCGACGAAGAGCCCCGCGATGATCCAGAACCGGACGACGACCGTCACCTCGGCCCACCCCTTGAGCTCGAAGTGGTGGTGCAGCGGACTCATCCGGAAGATCCGCTTGCCGTGGGTGATCTTGAAGTACGCCCGCTGCAGGATGACCGAGCCGGTGACGATGAAGAACAGGCCGCCGATCAGGATGAGCAGCAGCTCGGTGCGGCTGAGGATCGCGAGACCCGCCAGCGCGCCGCCGAGGCCGAGCGAACCGGTGTCGCCGAGGAAGATCTGCGCCGGCGAGGTGTTGTACCAGAGGAACCCGATGAGCCCACCGCAGACCGCGGCGGCGACGACCGCCAGGTCGAGCGGGTTCGACACCGTGTAGCAGGCGTGCTCGGTGCTCGCGTCGAGGCGGACGCCACCGCAGATCTGGTTGGACTGCCAGAAGCCGATGATGACGTACGAACCGATCGCCAGGATGCTCGACCCGGTGGCCAAGCCGTCGAGGCCGTCCGCCACGTTGACGCCGTTCGACGTCGACACCGTGAGCAGCACGATCCAGGCCAGGAACAGGACGGTGCCGATGACGGTGCCGAGCGCCATGAAGTCGAGCCACGGGATGTCGCGGATCGCCGAGATCATGGTCGACGCCGGGGGCTTGCCGTTCGACGTCGGCACCACGAGCGCGACCGTGGCGAAGATGACGCCGACGATGACCTGGCCGAGGATCTTCGCCCACCCGCCGAGCCCGAGGCTCCGCTGGCGCCGGACCTTGAGGAAGTCGTCGATGAACCCGACGAAGCCGAGGCCCACCATCAGGAACAGCACGAGCAGGCCGGACAGCGTGATCGAGTCACGTCCGACCAGGTGGCCGACGAAGTACCCGATGACCGCACCGATGATCAGGACGATGCCGCCCATGGTCGCGGTGCCGCGCTTGGTGTGGTGCGACTGCGGACCGTCGTCACGGATGAACTGCCCCCACCCGAGACGGTGGAACAGCTTGATGAAGGACGGGGTGAGCAGCAACGTGAACACCAGCGACGTCGCGCCGGCGATGAGCAGGGCGATCATTCGGTGACACCTCCGAGGCGGTCGCCGAGGAATCGCAGCTCGGCAGACTTCGAGGACTTGACGAGGACGACGTCGCCGGGGCGGAGCATCTCCTGCAGTGCGTGGACGGCGTCGTCGACGTCCTCGATGAACACCGACTCGCCGTCCCACGATCCCTCGAGGGTGGCGGCCTGGTGGATGGGCAGCGCGGCGCGGCCGACGACCACGAGCTGCCCGATGCCGAGACGGACCACGAGCCGCCCGATGCGGTCGTGCTCCTCGGTCGCGTACTCCCCGAGTTCGGCCATCTCACCGAGCACGGCGACGGTCCGCTCCCCCGGTCGCACGATCTGCGCCAGGGTCCGCAGCGCCGCTGCGGTCGAGTCCGGTGAGGCGTTGTAGGCGTCGTTGATCACGGTGACACCGTCGGGGCCGCCCTGCAGCAGCTCCATGCGCCAGCGCTCGGCGCGCGTCATCGACGCGAGCGCCGCGGCGCCGTCGGCGAGCGGGACGCCCCAGCGGTGGGCGACCGTCAGGGCGGCGGCCGCGTTCATCGCGTGGTGCTCACCCAGGATCGCGAGGCGCACGTCGACGTGATCCGGGCCTCCCGGTCGGCCTCCGTCTGCAGACGGGTCGTCCGCTGGTACGGGAGGCGCGGTGAGGGTGAAGCGGGTGCCGCTGCGGTCCGTCTCGATACCGGTGATGCGGTAGTCGGCATCCGCCGACGTGCCGAAGCCGACCACCTGTGCAGCGGTCAGGTCGCGCATCGACGCGACACGGTCGTCGTCGACGTTGAGGAGCGCGGTCGCGGAGGCCGGCAGGTCGGTGACCATCTCGGACTTCGCGCGCTGCGTCGCCTCGATGCCGCCGAACTCACCGGCGTGCGCGAGACCCACCTTGAGGACGACGCCGACATCCGGCTCGGCGATGCGGACGAGCGCGGCGATGTGACCGACGCCGCTCGCCCCCATCTCGACGACCAGGAACCGGGTGTCGTCCGTGACCTTGAGCATCGAGATCGGCGCACCGACGTGGTTGTTGAAGGACCCCTGCGGCGCGACGGTCTCGCCGTGCTGCTCGAGGATGGTCCGGAGCATGTTCTTCGTGCTCGTCTTGCCGTTCGAGCCGGTGATGCCGACGACCCGCAGCGGTGCCGGACGCCCCTGGGCGTCGACACGGTCGGCGGACGCCATCCGGACCCGGGTGACGACCTCGTGCGCGAGCGCTGCGAGGGCGGCGTAGCCGTCCGCCACGACGATCTGCGGCGCGGTGGTGTCGACGCGCTCGGGCGTGATGACGAGCGCGGCGCCGGCCTCGGTCGCGGCCGGCACGAAGCGACGGCCGTCGGTGACCTCACCGGGCAGGGCGAAGAAGACGCTGCCGGGGCGGACCAGACGCGAGTCGGTCTCGACCGAGCCCTCGACCACCAGGTCGCCGGGCTCGGCGACGTCGGTCGCCTGGGCGCCGCCGATCAGCTCGCCGTCGACCGCGGTGGCGATCTCGGCGAGGGTGAGCGCGATCATCGGAGGTCCTCGGCCGGACCGGAGTTCGGCTCCCAACCGGCTTCGCGGAGGGCCTTTCGGGCCTCGTCGCGTGCCGAGTACGGGGTGCGGACGCCGGCGATGTCGCGGTAGTCCTGGTGACCTGGGCCGGCCCAGAGGATCGAGTCCCCCTCACCGAGCAGGCTCACGGCCGTGCGGATGGCGGCCTCCGGCGGGCTCACCTCGTGCAGCTCGTGGTCCGGGAACGCCTCGCGCGCAGCGTCGACCAGGGTCTTCCGGATCGATGCGGCGTCCTCGAAGCGGGGGTGGTGGTCGGTGACGACGAGGATGTCGCTGCCGGCCGCCGCGACGCGGGCCATGTCGCCACGCTTCGTGGTGTCGCGGTCACCGTCAGCGCCGAACAGCATGAGGACCCTGCCGGAGGTGAACTGGCGGACGGCGGCGAGGGTGTTCTCGAACGCGTCGGCACTGTGGCCGAAGTCGACGTAGACGCTCGGGCCGCGGTCGCCCGAGACGCGCTCGGTGCGGCCGGGCAGGTAGCACTCGATGGCGGAGACGGTGCGCGCGTCGCGGTCGCTGCGGGCGTCGTGCTCGTCGCGGTCGTCTTCGTCCGGGTAGCGGCGGTGGTTGCTCTCGAGCGCGTGCGCGATGGCACCGAGCTCGAAGCCACCCTCGACCAGCATCACGATCGCCAGTGCGGCGTTCGCGGCCATGTGCCAGCCGATCAGGGGCACACGGGTGGTGAGTTCGCGGCCCTCGGGACCGCTCAGGCGGAACTCCGTGTAGGCAGCGTGCGACTCGACGATGTCGACGTGCCACTCGGCCTCGACGTCCGGGTGCACCGTGATCGTCGTGACCGGGATGCGGGAGTCCTGCACCACGCGGTGGCCCCAGTCGGTGTCCAGCGAGACGACGCCGCGACGGGCGTGCTCGGGCTGGAACAGCGGGAGCTTCGCCTGGTAGTACTCCTCCATGTCGGCGTAGTCGTCGAGGTGGTCGTGCGACAGGTTCGTGAACGCCGCGACGTCGAAGACGATGCCGTCGACCCGGTGGCGGCTGAGAGCCTGCGCGCTCACCTCGACGGCGACCGCACGCACCTCGCTCTCGCGCATCCGGGCGAGGAGGGCGTGCATCTCGCTGGCCTCGGGCGTGGTGAGGCGGCTCGTCACGCTGAGTGACCCGATGTGCCGCTCGGCGGTCGAGCTCAGGCCGGTGACCAGGCCGAGCTGCTTGAGGATCCCCTCGAGGATGTAGGACGTGCTCGTCTTGCCGTTCGTGCCGGTGACGGCGAACAGCTGCGGCAGGTCGGTGGCCTCGTCCGGGTGGGTGCGGTACACCCACGCCGAGACGTCGCCCAGGGCGGCACGGGGATCGTCCACGACGAGCACCGGCAGGCCGGCGGCCCGCGCGTGCTCCACACCGTCGTCGTCGGTGAGCACCGCGACGGCACCGCGCTCGGCGGCCTCGGCGGAGAACTGCGCGCCGTGCCGGTTCGCACCGTGCACGCCGACGAAGACGTCACCGGGCTGCACCTCGGCGGCGCTCAGCGTGACACCGGTCGTCTCGACGGCGTCGACCGAGCCGACGACGCGGAGACCGAACGCGTTCGCGAGTTCGGCGACCGCCCTCGGGGTCGGGTGTTCGGGCCGGAGGACCGGGGGGATCCGTGCGGACAAGTGCTCCTTCTTCCTCACCACGTGGACGGGTAGGTCTTCGCCTGCGTCGTGGAGGGGGCGACACGGTACTTCTCGAGCACCTGGGACATGAGTGTGCGGAACGCCGGAGCCGCTCCGCTCGACCACTTGTTGGTCTGCGGCTTCGTGAACGTCACCGTGACAACATACTGGGGGTCTTCGGCGGGTGCCATTCCGGCCACCGACGTGATGCGCTGCGAGCCGTAGCCCTTCGAGCCCTCGGCCACCTCGGCGGTGCCGGTCTTCGCGGCGATGTTGTAGCCCGAGATCGGCTTCATGCCCACGAGCGTGCCGCCGGTGACCACGCTCTGGAGCATGTCGGTGACCTGCGTCGCCGCGTTCGAGGACACGACGCGCTGCTTCTGCACGTCGGGCGCGTCGATCGTGGTGCCGTCCGAGGTGGTGCAGCCCTTGACGAAGTGCAGCGGGATCCGGACGCCGTCGTTCGCGATCGTCTGGAAGACGCTGGCGACCTGCACGGCGGTCGTCGAGATGCCCTGACCGAACATCGAGTTGATGTTCGTCTGCTGGTCCCAGTTCGGGCTCGAGCCGTAGTCCATCGACGGCTGGCCCGGGTAGTCGATCGCCGACTCGGGTTCGAACAGCCCGAACTTCTGCATGTAGTCGTAGCGCTGCTGCGCCGTCAGCCGCGACCCGAGCTCGGTGATGCCGACGTTCGACGAGTCCCGCAGGATGCCGGTCAGCGTCAGGTTCTCGGTCGGGTGGAACTCGGAGTCGTGGATCGTGCCGCCCCAGGGGAACGTGCGGGAGTACGGCACGACGGCCTGGTCGGTGGGACTCGACTTGCCCTGGTCGATCAGGGCGGCGGCGATGGCGGCCTTGATCGTCGAACCCGGTTCGTACGAGTCGGTGAGTGCGCGGGAACCGAACGCGCCCTTGTCGGTCGTGGCGTCGACGTCGTTCGGGTCCACGGTCGGGTAGTCGGCGACCGCGAGCAGCTCGCCCGTCTTGACGCTCGTGACCGTCGCCGTGGCGGACTCGGCCTGCAGGGTCTTCGCAGCGGACGCGATCGTCTGCTGGGCCATGTACTGCAGGTCGCTGTCGATCGTCGTGACGAGCGTGCCGCCGTCCTTGGCCTGCTTCTTCGTCACGGTGCTGCCCGGCAGCTGGACGCCGTCCTCGCCGCGCTCGTAGGTCTCCGAGCCGTTCGTGCCGGCGAGGCACTTGTTGTACGCGTACTCGAGACCCGCCTGCGCGCCGTCCGTCCCCATGAAGCCGGTGATGTTGCCCGTGGTCGCACCCGTCGGGTACACCCGCGACGCCTGCTGCTCCTTGTAGATCCAGGGGATGCCGAGGTCGGTCACGGCCTCGTAGTGCTTCACGTCGAGGCCCTTGACCAGGTACGCGAAGTCCGACTCCGGGTTCGCCGCGATGTTCTTCCGCATGGTCGCGACGTCACCACCGGAGGCCTTCGCCAGGGCGGTGAGCGCCGTCGCCACGCTGATGTCCTTGACCCGGGTCCCGCCGAGCTTGCCCTTGAAGGCCTTGACCAGGCGCGGGGCGGTGGTGATGTTGTACCGGGTGACGCTGTCCGCGAGTTCGGTGCCGTTGCGGTCGACGATGGAGCCGCGGGTCCCGTAGATCGTCACGGGGATGCTGCGCTTCAGCGCGGACTGCTTGCTCAACTCCGAGGCCTGCACGACCTGGATGTCGACGAGTCGGACCACGAAGACGCCCACCAGGGCGATCACGGCGATCATCACGATGCTGTAGCGCAGTCGTCGGTTGCGGATCGTCTTCGTCACGCGGTGCGGTCCTTCCCGGGTGGTGCTGAGGGTGGTGCAGACCCAGAGGTCACCGGGTGGTGGGCGCCTGGAGCTGGTTCGCGTCGGACTCTACGGAGGACTTCGAGGAACCCCCGTCCGACGCGCTGGCGCCGCTCGTCTTCTCAGACGCGGCCGTGCCGGTCGTGGCCGTGCCGGTGGCGGCCGTGCCGGCCGTGGCCGTGCCGGTGGTCGAGCCCGTCTCCTTGCTCGTCGACGTGTCGCCCTGCTTCGCAGCGAGCGGGACGTCGTTGAGCAGCGAGTTCGGCACCTGGTTCTCCGTGCTCGCCGTGGCCTGGTCGGCGACCGCCGGGGTCGGCGTGCCGTACACCCGGCCCGTCTTCGGGTCGAGGTACACCGGCGTGGAGTTCGCGATCATCCCGAGCGACTGCGCGTTGCGGGCCAGGTTCTGCGGCGAGTCGAGCACCCGGAGTTCCTCGGACAGCGACTGCTGCGTGCGGGACAGGTTCGTCTGCTCGGTGCCGAGCGCGCTCAGCGTGTAGGCCCCCTGGCTGAGCACCATGCTGATGCCGAGCTGGGCGAGCAGCAGGATGCCCAGCGCGACGACGGCGGTGACGGCGTACCCGATGCGGGGACGTGCGCGGCGCTGTGCCGCGGTCGGCGTGACCTCGACGAGCTCCGGTCGGCTCCGGCGATCCGGGCGCGGGGCACGGGACGGGACGACGGCGGGGTCGACGAGTGCGAGGTTCGTGCTCATGTCACTTCCGGATCCGCTCGGCCGCGCGCAGGCGCACGGGTGTTGCTCGGGGGTTGGCGGCGCGTTCGGCCTCGTCGGCCAGCTCGGCACCCTTGACGACCAGGGAGAAGGTCGGTGCGTGCTCGGGGAGCTCGACCGGCAGCCCCGCGGGAGCGCTGGACTTCGTGCGCTCCACCAGGGCCCGCTTGACGATGCGGTCCTCGAGCGACTGGTACGACTCGACGACGATCCGGCCACCGACCGCGATGGCGTCGAGCGCTGCCGGGATCGCGCGCTCGAGGACGCTGAGTTCGGCGTTGACCTCGATGCGGAGCGCCTGGAACACGCGCTTCGCCGGGTGCCCCTGCCGCTGGATCGCGACCGGGGTGGCGTCGTGCAGCACCTGGACCAGGTCGCCGGACATCGTGAACGGTGCGCTGGCACGGCGCTCGACGATGGCCCGGGCGTAGCGGCCCGCGAGCTTCTCCTCGCCGTAGCGCTGGAAGATGCGGCGCAGTTCGCCCTCGTCGTAGGTGGCCAGGACGTCGGCGGCGGTCTGCCCCTCGGTCCGGTCCATGCGCATGTCGAGGGGGGCGTCCTGGCTGTACGCGAAGCCGCGCTCGGCCCGGTCGAGCTGCAGCGAACTCACGCCGAGGTCGAACAGCACGCCGTCGACCTGGCGGAACCCCTCGCCCTCGATCGCGTCGACGATGCCGTCGTACACGGTGTGCACCAGTCGGACACGGTCACCGAACCGGGCGAGCCGCTCCCCCGCGATGCCGAGCGCGTCGGTGTCGCGGTCGAGACCGATCAGGGTCAGCTCCGGGAAGCGCTCGAGCAGGCCCTCGGAGTGTCCGCCCATGCCGAGTGTGGCATCGACGACGACCTTGCCCGGCCCCTCGAGCGTCGGCGTGAAGAGGTCGACGATGCGCTCGAGCATCACCGGCGTGTGCGGGAAGCGTGGTGTCCCGTTGTCGTTCTCGGCCATGTGCAGCCCCTCGTCTTCCGGGCCGCGGGTCCGGATCCCCATCCATGCGACCTGACATCGGGGAAGTGATGTCAGGGCTTCACGGCTGGGAGTCCCGATCCACGGATCAGAAGATCCCCGGGATCACCTCCTCGTCGTTGTCGGCGAACGCCTCTTCGGCTTCGGCGTAGTAGGCCTCCCACGCGGTGGTCGACCAGATCTCGGCACGGTCACCACTGCCGATGACCGTGAGGTCCCGCTCGAGCCCCGCGTACTCACGGAGGTTCTGCGGGATCGTCACGCGGTTCTGCTTGTCGGGCTGTTCGGCGCTGGCCCCCGAGAGGAACAGGCGCATGTAGTCCCTGGTGCGCTTCGACGTCATCGGAGCGGTCCGGATGCGCTCGTGGAGTTCCTCGAACGTCCGGGCGCTGAAGACCACGACGCAGCGTTCCTGGCCGCGGGTCATCACGAGTCCCCCGGACAGTTCGTCCCGGAACTTGGCGGGCAGGATCACGCGACCCTTCTCGTCGAGCTTCGGGGCATGAGTACCGAGCAGCACGTCGGGCCTCCCCTCCGCTCCACCGGACCGTTGCGAGCCCCACTTTACTCCACTCCACTCCCCGCGCCCAGGAATCTGCTCCCTTTTCCGCCGCTGACACCCCTTTTGGGGCCGGTTCGGCGGTGTTCGGCGTCGGACTGGCGCCGCGGATGCCCGTACTGGCGCGGAACCAGGGCGTGATGGTCACCGTGGAGGAAAGTGGAGGACTTTCGCAGCCGGTGGAGCGCCACGGGGCGAGCCTGGGCGCGGCGGGGTCCGGACGAAGGGGTGCGCTGCGGCCACGCCACACCCGAGGTCGTCGCGCCGAGGTTCCACGACATGCCGCGCACGCACCGCCGGGGTTCCACGAACGGGCGTCAGGGCGCGCGAGGTTCCGAGATTTCGGAACCTCGGGACCCCACCCCCACCCGCGCACGCCACCCCTGGGAACGCGAAGACGGGGCCGGCCCGAAGGCCGACCCCGTCAGAAGGGAGGAGTGTGGAGGAGCGCTACTGGCTCTGGTCGTTCCGCTTGTCCCAGCGGTCGTTCATGCGGTCCATGAAGGACCCGCCACCATTGCTGTTGCCGCCACCGGACGGACCCGCGGAGCCACCGGCTGCCGGCTTGCCCGGCCGAGCTGGCTTGGCCTTCGGCGCACGCATGCCCGGGCGCAACGCGAACAGCACACCGGCGAGCATCACGACGAAGCCGAGGATGCCGAGCAGCGGTGCCTTGATCACGAGGCCGACGATGACGACGGCGACACCGGCGAGTGCGCCGAGGACCCCGAGCGTGATGGCGGTGTACGTCGGACGACCCTGTCGACGTGTGACACGCGCCACGAAATCGGAATCGTTCTGGTAGAGGCTGCGCTCCATCTCTTCGAGAAGGCGCTGCTCCTGTTCCGAGAGCGGCATCTTGGTTCCCTCTGTTCCTGGGATCGACGCGGGGTTGAACAACCGGGCTGGAAAACACTCGGTTGAGTGGACCGATTCTATGTCCCAACCGCTCCACTAGGGTAGGGACTGTGGCTGAGAGTACGCGATTAGTGGACCTCGTATCGGCGCGTATCGACCGGGCACTCGACGAGCAGCGTGAACGGCTCCTCGCGATCAGCCCGGATCTCGCCCCGTTCGACCTGTACGCCCGAGACCTGCTGTCCGGCGGCAAGCGCTTCCGTGCGCTGTTCTGCTACTGGGGATGGCAGTCGGTGGCGGGCCGTTCCGGCTCGTTCGACCCGCTGGCGGAGGGGTCACGGCAGACCACGGCCGAGGCGATCGTCACCGTGGCGGCTGCGCTCGAGGTCTTCCACGCGGCAGCCCTCGTGCACGACGACATCATGGACCGCTCGGACACCCGCCGCGGGCGCCCTGCCGCGCACCGCCGGTTCGAGTCCCTGCACGAGGAGTCCGGCTTCGTCGGCGACCGCGGGCAGTACGGCACGAACTCGGCGCTGCTGCTCGGCGACCTGCTGCTCTCCCTCAGCGACTCGGTGTTCGACGAGGGCCTCGCCCTGCTCGACCCGGTCCGCGGCCGCATCGTGCGCCAGGAGTTCCACGCGATGCGCCTGGACGTCACCGCCGGTCAGTATCTCGACGTGCACGAAGAAACGGCGTGGCCCGTCATCGACGAGTCCGAGCACCTGCTCCGCGCCCAGCGCGTCATCGTCTTCAAGTCCGCCAAGTACTCGATCGAGGCACCGCTCGTCATCGGCGCCCTGGTGGCCGGTGCGAGCGAGTCGCAGCTCGAGGGCCTCCGTGCCTTCGGTCTCCCCCTCGGCGTGGCCTACCAGCTGCGCGACGACATGCTCGGCGTGTTCGGCGACCCGGAGGTCACCGGCAAGCCCGCCGGCGACGACCTGCGCGAGGGCAAGCGGACCGTGCTCATCGCCTCGGCGCGCAAGGCCCTGGCGAGCGGGCCGCGGCAGCTGCTCGACGAACTGCTCGGCGATCCAGACCTCGACGAGGGCCAGGTGCAGATGCTCCGCGCCACCCTCACCGAGTCCGGTGCGGTCGCCGCGGTCGAGCGTTCCATCGACCGGCACGTCCAGCGTGCGAAGGCGGCGCTCGACGCGTCGCCGCTGACGCCGTCGGCACGCGAACAGCTCGCGTCGTTGGCCGACACGGTCAGCCGCCGGTCGTCCTAGACGCGACCCCAGGACAGACGGGAGGCCCGGTGCCAGCTGGCACCGGGCCTCCCGTCTGCTCGGAACGCGTCTAGAGCAGCGACTGGGCCACGCGACGCACCTCGGCCTTGCGACCGGCGCGCAGCGCCGCGATGGGCGAGACGCCCATCGACTCGTCGACCGTGAGCATCCAGCGCACGGCCTCGTCGTCGGTGAAGCCGTTGTCACTGAGCACGGTGAGGGTGCCGCGCAGCTCGGGCAGGGGCTCGCGGTCCTCGAGGAACTCACTCGGCACGCGCAGGACACCGCCGACCCGGGCCGCCAGCAGGGTCTTCTCCTCGAACAGGCGGTGGATCCGGCCGGGGCTGGTGCTGAAGAGGTCCACCAGCTCGGGGACGGTCAGCCAGCGCTCGGAGAGGGTCAGGTCGTCGACGGGTGCAGCACTCACACGCCCATGGTGCCAGAGCATGACGTGGAGTGATGACGCGGCGTTCGTCACATTCGTCACATCCACCACATCCGACTCTCTGGTTGACTTGGGAATCACACCATGCCAGCGTTGTGCCACCTGTGAGTGCGCGCATGCACGCGCACGGCTCAGTCGACACCAGGAGAAACCGTGGACAACGCTGCAGACGAAGCCGCCCGGCGCGCACGATCCGCCCGGTTCGCGACCATGCCCATCGTCCTCGCGGGCACGATCGCGGTGACCGCCGGTCTGACCGGCCCGGTCGCCCACGCCGAACCGCGGCACGACGACCCCGACACCAACAAGCGCCACGTCGACCAGGATCGGAACGTCGGGAGCCGTCCGGTCTTCGGCACCGCGGTCGCCCGTCCGTCACAGACCGTCGTCACGACGGTCGCCGCGACGACGAAGGCGTCCACCAGTGCGGCGCCCACGACCTACTCCGTCCGTCAGGGCGACACGGTCTCGGGCATCGCCGCCCGGTTCGGCCTGTCCGCGCAGGAGGTCCTGGTCCGCAACGGCCTCGGCTGGAACACGATCATCCACCCCGGGCAGACGCTGCACCTGGCGTCGACGCCCGCGGTGACCACGGCGCGGACGACCACGAGCGCCGGATCGACGTCCGGTTCGGGGTCGAGCACCTCGAGCTACCACGTGAAGTCCGGCGACACCGTTTCCGGCATCGCGTCACGGGTCGGCGTGTCGACAACGGCGCTCCTCAGCGCGAACAAGCTCTCGCAGCGCAGCGTCATCTACCCCGGGCAGACCCTCCGCGTGCCGCACGGCTCGTCCGGAGGCGGCTCGGTGTCCACTGCCGCGGTGTCGTCGGGTTCGTCGAAGTCGAGCGTGAAGATCTCCTCCGGTGACACCATCGGCTCCATCGCTGCGTCCCACCACGTCTCTGTCGCCGCCCTGCTGTCGGCGAACGGCCTGACCTACACGAGCACGATCTACGCGGGCAAGACCCTCGTGATCCCGTCGACGCGCACCGCCGCCGCGACGACCGCCGCCCCGTCGGGTGCCGCCGTGAGCGCTGCCGTGGGCCTGAGCGCCGAGCAGCGCCAGAACGCCGCGACCATCGTCGCCGTCGGTCGGTCCCTCGGCGTGCCCGACCGCGGCATCGTCGTGGCACTCGCCGCCGCGATGCAGGAGTCGAGCTTGCGCAACCTGTCGCGCGGCGACCGCGATTCCGTCGGCCTGTTCCAGCAGCGGCCGAGCCAGGGTTGGGGCAGTGCGGCGAAGCTGCAGGACCCGGCGTACGCCACGAAGCTGTTCTTCGGCGGGCGGAGCAACCCGAACGCCGGCAAGACCCGCGGGCTGCTCGACGTGCCCGGCTGGTCGTCGATGAGCATCACCGACGCGGCCCAGGCCGTGCAGCTCTCCGCCTACCCGAAGGCCTACGCCGACTGGGCGAGCGCCGCCCAGGGCTGGCTGGCCACCCTCTGAGCCTCATCCGGAAGATCGAGATTGGGTCACGACCGGTGCGCCGGTGCGGTGTCGTGCAGTCTCGATTCGTAGAATGCCGCCGATGACCACCAACGCCGCCACGGATCCGATGATCGGTCGCATGATCGATCAGCGGTACCGCGTCCGCTCCCGCATCGCGCGCGGGGGCATGGCAACCGTGTACCTGGCGACCGACGTGCGCCTCGAGCGACGCGTCGCGATCAAGATCATGCACGGGCACCTGGCCGACGACCAGGCCTTCCGTGAGCGCTTCATCCAAGAAGCCCGTTCGGCCGCACGGCTGTCGCACCCGAACCTGGTCGGCGTCTACGACCAGGGCGCCGAGGACGACACCGCGTACATCGTCATGGAGTACATCCCCGGCATCACGCTGCGGGACCTGCTGCAGGAGCACCACGCGCTGACACCGGAGCAGGCGACCGACATCCTGCGCGCCGTGCTGGCCGGGCTGGCATCGGCCCACCGCGCCGGCATCGTGCACCGTGACCTGAAGCCCGAGAACGTCCTGCTCGCCGACGACGGCCGCATCAAGCTCGGCGACTTCGGCCTGGCGCGGGCGACGACGGCGAACACCGCGACCGGGGCCGCGCTGCTCGGCACCATCGCGTACCTGTCCCCCGAGCTCGTCACCCGCGGCGCCGCCGACTCACGCAGCGACATCTACGCGCTCGGCATCATGCTCTACGAGATGCTCACCGGCGAGCAGCCCTACAAGGGCGAACAGCCGATGCAGATCGCCTACCAGCACGCGAACGACACGGTGCCCGTCCCGAGCGCCGCGGTGTCCGGCGTCCCACCGGAGCTCGACGAGCTCGTCGCCTGGTCGACCGCCCGCGACCCCGAGGACCGGCCGCGCGACGCCCGCGAGATGCTCGACCACATGGCGGGCAACCAGCAGCGCGCCACCGGGCAGTACCGGACCGCCGTGCTGCGGCCCGAGAACGCGACCGCGATCCTGCCCTCCGGCGGCGGGACCACGGCCGGTGTCGGCGCTGCCGCCGCAGGTGCCCGTGCTGCTGCCGCCGAAGCACCGGCGGCCACCGACGCCACGGCCATCATCGACTCCCCGGAACGGAGCCGTCCCGCCGCCCGAGGCCGCAACACCGGTCCGGGGCCCCGCCGCACGGGCGCGCAGCCCGGGGTGCTCTCGCCCGCGGGGCAGCGCCTGGCGGACCTCTCCGCGAAGCGTCGCAAGCGCGGCTGGATCGCGCTGTCGGTCTTCGTGGTGCTCCTGCTGATCGGCGCGGGCTTCGGCTGGTACTTCGGCCCGGGACCGGGCGGGAACGTGCGCATCCCCGAAGTGACGGGCAAGTCGGTCTCGCAGGCCCGGCAGCTGCTCGAAGCCCAGGGCCTGCACGCGGCGTCGAAGACCGGAACCCGGTTCGACGCCGTCGTCGCGAAGGGACAGGTGTCCATCACCAAGCCGGCCGCGAAGCGCGAGGTGCAGAAGGGCACGGCGGTGCAGCTCGTCGTGTCGAACGGACCGAAGATGATCGCGCTGCCGACCATCGTCGGGCAGCCGATCTCCACCGTGACCGCCGCGCTCGACGACGACTTCGAGCTGCAGGACAACCGGTACGAGTTCTCCGCCGACGTCCCGAAGGACACCGTGATCGCAGCGACGGGACGGGCCTCCGGCGGCAAGGCGCTCGACCTGACCTCGGTCAAGGCCTACGGCGAGACCGGTCCGGTCACCCTCACCGTGTCCCTCGGTGCCGTGCCCGACGTCGTCGGCAAGACGGTCGACCAGGCCACCGCCGAACTCGACGCCGCCGGCCTGATCCTCGGCGCGCGGACCGAAGAGTACGACGAGTCCGTCCCCACCGGTCAGATCGTCTCCGCCGCGGTGCAGGACTCTCCCGCCGTCCGGGGCACCGCGATCGACGTCGTCGTGTCGAAGGGCCCGACGCCGATCACCCTGCCGGACGTCGCCGCCGAGAAACTCACGATCAACCAGGCCTCGGCGACCCTCGAAGGCCTCGGGCTCAAGGTCTCCGTGCCGGACTGCACGAACATCCTGTGCGGGTTCTACGACTGGAAGTCGACGCTCCCCGTGACCGGTACCGACCCGGGCTTCGGAGCCACGGTGTACCGCGGCGACACGGTCACCCTGTCCTACGACCAGTAGCGGTCGAGCAGTCCGGTCCGGTCCGGTCCGGTCCGTCGAAGCGACACCTGTCCGCACGGCCTCGCCGAAGGCACCGCGAAAGCGACAGCGTGCCGCCGAACATCGGCGGCACACTGTCGCTTTCGCGAACCGGCGCGGCCGACGCTTCGCGGGGCGGGAAGTCGACGCGACCGGGCGGCGGACGGGAGGCGCGGCACGGGGCCGCCACGGGCCTCCCGTCCGGTACGCGGAAGCGACAGAACCCCGCGAACAGTTCGCGGGGTTCTGTCGCTCTGGCGGGACTGACCCGACCCGCTTCGCGCTAGGCGCGCACGTGCGGGTGCGCGCCGAGCTCCTCGGCCACGAGGAACGCGAGCTCGAGCGACTGCATGTGGTTCAGCCGCGGGTCGCACAGCGACTCGTAGCGGGTCGCGAGGGTGGCCTCGTCGATGTGCTCCGACCCGCCGAGGCACTCGGTGACGTCGTCACCGGTGAGCTCGACGTGCATGCCGCCCGGGTAGGTACCGACCTGCCGGTGCGCCTCGAAGAAGCCGAGGACCTCGTCCACGACGTCGTCGAACCGACGGGTCTTGTAGCCGGTGGGCGTCGTCAGGCCGTTGCCGTGCATCGGGTCAGTGACCCACAGCGGGTTGGCGTCCATGCCCTTGATCGCCTCGAGCAGCTTGGGCAGCTCGTCGCGGATCTTGCCGGCACCCATGCGCGTGATGAACGTCAGGCGGCCGGGCTCGCGGTTCGGGTCGAGCTTGTCGACCAGGGCCTTCATGTCGTCGACGGTCGTCGTCGGGCCGAGCTTCACGCCGATCGGGTTCCGCACCCGCGACAGGAAGTCCACGTGAGCACCGTCGAGGTCACGCGTTCGCTCTCCGATCCAGATGAAGTGGCCGGAGGTGTCGTACGCCTGGCCGGAGCGCGAGTCGATGCGGGTCATCGGGCGCTCGTAGTCCATGAGCAGCCCCTCGTGCGACGCGTAGAACTCGACGTGCTTCAGTGCCTCGAAGTCGGCACCGCAGGCGTCCATGAAGCGGATCGCGCGGTCGATCTCCTTGGCGAGGTGCTCGTAGCGGGCGTTCGCCGGGTTCGACGCGAAGCCCTTGTTCCACGAGTGCACCTGACGCAGGTCGGCGAAGCCCCCCTGCGTGAAGGCACGGACGAGGTTCAGGGTCGAGGCGGCCGTGTGGTAGCCCTGCACCAGGCGGCGCGGGTCAGCCGTGCGGCTCTCCAGCGTGAAGTCGTAGCCGTTCACGATGTCGCCGCGGTAGGCAGGCAGCGTGACGTCGCCGCGGGTCTCGAAGTCGCTCGAGCGCGGCTTGGCGAACTGCCCCGCCATGCGGCCCATCTTGATGACCGGCATCGAGGCGCCGTAGGTCAGCACGACGGCCATCTGCAGGATCGTCTTGACGCGGTCGCGGATGGAGTCGGCCGTGGCACCCGCGAAGGTCTCCGCGCAGTCACCACCCTGCAGCAGGAAGGCCTTGCCCTGCGCGGCGGCGGCGAGCCGCTCGCGGAGCTTGTCGACCTCGCCCGCGAAGACGAGCGGCGGCAGCGTGGCGATCTCGGCCGAGGCGGCCTCGGCCGCGCCCGCGTCCGGCCACGTGGGCTGCTGCTTGATGGGGAGCGTCCGCCAATAGTCGAGACCCTCGATGACGTCCGGATCCTGCAGGGCGACGAAGTCGGTCGACTCGGGCAAGGGCGTTACCTCGGTGTTCTGTGCGGGCGGCCCGACGACGCGCCGGCACGCGGACGGCGGGTCGTCGATGGGCGTCCTGGCGGAGTGCCGGGACCCTCAGAGCCTAACGTGCGGGTGACGACTTCCGTTCCCGCATGACGGCCTCGCGCGCGGAGCTGGCCCGTTCCTTGACGCTCGTCGCATAGACGTCGACGTACTCCTGCCGGCTCAGCCCGGCGAGCTCGTGCATGACCTCGTCCGTGACGCTGCGCAGGATGAACCGGTCGGTCTCGAACCCCTGGAACCGTGAGAAGTCGAGCGGCTTGCCGAACACCACCCCGACGCGCTTGATCTTCGGGAACCGCTGGCCGATCTGCTGCACCTCGCGCGTGCCGACCATCGCGACGGGCACGACGACGACCCGGCCCTCGAGGATCATCCGGGCGATGCCGGTCCGGCCGCGGTACAGCTTGCCGTCGGGGCTGCGGGTGCCCTCCGGGTAGATGCCGAGCTGCTCGCCGCGGGCCAGGACCTGCAGACCGGTGCGGAGCGACGCCTCGGAGGCCTTGCCGCCGGACCGGTCGATCGGCAGCTGGCCGATGGCGTTGAAGAACGTCTTCGTCGCCCAGCCCTTGAGGCCCCGCCCGGTGAAGTAGTCGCTCTTCGCCAGGAAGGACAGCCGCCGGTCGAGCACGGCGGGCAGGATCACCGAGTCGATGAACGAGATGTGGTTGGACGCGAAGATGACCGGACCCTTGGCCGGCACGTGCTCGCGGCCGACGACCCAGGGGCGGAACAGGGTGAGGATGAGCGGGCCGAGCAGGAAGTTCTTCAGCAGCCAGTAGGTCATCGACGACTCCAGGTGGTGGGGTGGGCCAGAGCGACCTTACGCGGTGCGGGCGTGGATGCGCCTACGCCGTGCGGGCGTGGATGCGGGCCAGGTCGGCGGCACCGACGACACCGGCGTCGTTCACCAGCTCGGCGATCACGAAGTCCGGTTCGGGGTGGTAGCCGCGCGCCGGCAGGTTGTTGAGGTACGCCTGCTTGATCGGGTCGAGCAGCCGGTCCCCCGCGCTGGCGACACCGCCACCGAACACGAAGAGCTGGGGGTCGAGCACGGCGGACAGCGACGCGCAGGCCTCGCCGAGGTGCCGACCGAGGCGACGGAGGGCCGCGAGGGCACCCGGGTCGTCGGCCAGGATCAGGTCGCCCACGATGTGCCCGTCGAGCTGGCCGCCGTTGGCTTCGCGTGCGTCGGCCAGCGCCGAACCGATGCCACCCGCGTCGGCGACGTCGTTCGCCATGCGCTGCAGGGCACGGCCGGAGCCGTACTGCTCGATGCAGCCACGGGCGCCGCAGCCGCACGGCAGGCCGTTCGGCACGATGCGCAGGTGGCCGATCTCGCCGCCGGTGCCGAACCCACCGCGGAACAGGCGGTCCTCGGTCACGATGGCGCCGCCGACACCGGTGCCGATGGTGAGCATCGTCATGTCGGAGACGAGCCGGCCGGCGCCGAAGCGGAACTCGGCCCACCCTGCGGCGTTGGCGTCGTTGTCGACCGTGATGTGCAGGTCGCCGAGGCGCTGCTGCAGCTTCTGACGCAGGGGCTCGTTCCGCCACCGGATGTTCGGCGTGTAGTAGACGATCGACTGCGAGGCGTCGATGAACCCGGGGGCTGCGACGCCCACGGCGCCGACCTCGTGTCCTGAGCTGAGTCGCTCGACCATCGAGACGACGTCGTCGAGCATGGCGTTCGGGTCCGCAGCGTTGGTGGCCACGCGGTCCTCGGCGATGATCTCGCCGAGTTCCGTCACGACCGCTCCCGCGATCTTGGTGCCCCCGATGTCGATTCCGATGGCGTGCACGGTCCAAGAGCCTACCGGTTCGCCGCGAACCCACGGAACGCCCGGCGACCCGCCCTATGCTGGCTGTGTCGCCTCGCAGGATGAGGCGACCTCGAATCGAACCGGCAGACAAGGGAGTCACCGTGAACGATCAGCGGCCCGTACCCAGCACCGAGGAGCCGACCAGCCGGCACGCCTCGCGTCCGACCAGCGGCCCCGTCGCCCCCGACCACGGCTCCGCAGCGCGGCTCCTCGGCGACCGGGCCCGGCTGACGCCGTCGCGTCCGATCCTGGCCCAGCGCCACGGCGACACCTGGACGACGATCACCGCGGGCGAGGTGCTGGCACGGGTCCGCGGCATCGCGAAGGGCTTCGTGGCCGCTGGCCTCGAGCCGGGCGCCCACGTCGCGATCCTGTCCCGCACGCGGCTGGAGTGGACGCTCGTCGACTTCGCCGTCTGGACCGCCGGCCTGGTGTCGGTCCCCGTCTACGAGACGAGCTCCCCCGACCAGGTGCACTGGATCCTCTCCGACTCCGAAGCCGTGGCGATAGTCGTCGAGCAAGAGGAGCACGCGCGTCGGGTCGCCTCGATCGCCCCGGACCTGCCGCACCTCGGGCAGCACTGGACGATCGACGGCGGCGGCCTGGACGACCTGACCCGGCTCGGCGAGGACGTCACCGACGACGAACTCGACGCCCGGACCGCGACCGTGCACGGCCACGACGACGCGACGATCATCTACACCTCCGGGTCCACCGGCCGTCCGAAGGGGTGCGTGCTGCGGCACGACAACTTCACCGCCACGGTCGAGAACGCCAGCGTCGCGATGCCCGAGGTCGTCGCCGACGGGGCCTCGACCCTGCTCTTCATCCCGATGGCCCACGTGTTCGCCCGGTTCATCGCGGCGATGTCGGTGTCCGCCGGGGTCCTGGTCGGCCACGAGCCGGACACGAAGGACCTCATGAAGGCCGTGTCGTCCTTCCGGCCGTCGTTCCTGCTCGCGGTCCCCCGGGTGTTCGAGAAGATCTACAACGCGTCGGAGCAGAAGGCCGACCTCGGCGGCAAGGGGAAGATCTTCCGGGCCGCGGCGGACACGGCGGTCGCGCACTCCGAGGCATTGGCCGCCGGCCGGGTGCCGCTCGTGCTCGGCCTGAAGTTCCGACTGTTCGACAAGCTGGTCTACGCGAAGCTCCGGAACGCCCTCGGAGGCCGCACCGAGTACGCGGTCAGCGGCTCGGCACCGCTCTCGCCCCGGCTGTCGCACTTCTTCCGGTCGATCGGCGTGCTGATCCTCGAGGGCTACGGCCTCACCGAGACGACCGCCCCTGCCACCGTGAACCGTGCGGCGGACCTGCGCATCGGATCGGTCGGCCCGGCGCTCCCCGGGGTCGAGATCCGGATCGCCGACGACCAGGAGATCCTGATCCGCGGCGTCGACGTGTTCGACCGCTACTGGCGGAACGACGAAGCCACCGAGCAGGCGTTCACCGACGACGGCTGGTTCCGCACGGGCGACCTCGGGCGACTCGACGGCGACGGCGTCCTCACGGTGACCGGACGTGCCAAGGAACTCATCGTGACCGCGAGCGGCAAGAACGTCGCGCCCGCCCCGCTCGAGGACGGCATCCGCGAGCACCCGCTCATCGGGCAGGTCGTGGTCGTCGGCGAGGGCAAGCCCTTCGTCGCCGCACTCGTAACCCTCGACCGTGAGATGCTGCCGGGCTGGTGCGAGAGCCGCGGGATCACCCCGGCGCTCTCCGCGCACGAGGCCGCGTACGACGAGCGCGTGCTCACCGCCGTGCAAGAGGCCATCGACGCCGCCAACGGCCGGGTCTCACGGGCTGAGTCGGTCCGGTCGTTCACGATCCTGGACACCGAGCTGACGGAGGGCTCAGGGCACCTGACGCCGAAGCTGACGATCAAGCGATCGGTCATCCTGCGCGACTTCGCGGCGGACATCGACCACATCTACTCGGGGTCGAAGGTGCAGACGACCGCGACCCCCGTCGTCGAGGGCCGACGCCGGGACCGCGGCGAGCGGCAGTAGAGGCAAGCGGCCTGGAGGCCCGGATCACGTCCCAGGGACGTGATCCGGGCCTCCAGGCCGTTCAGCGGGCGCCGGGGGCGCACGCAGGGTCTCAGGCCTCCGGCGACTGCTCCGTCGCGGGGGCGTCGAGGACGGCGGTCGAACCGGTGGCGACGGTGGTGTCGGCCGGACGACGGTTGGTGCGGGTGCGGTGGGAGCTGAGCTCGTCGTTCTGGGTGGTCATGCGGGAGTCCTGGGGGGATGGGATGGGCTGCCGGTGGGAGGCCGACGCGGATACGGTACCTCTTCGTCAGGACAAAGCGACAATCCCCCGTGGGGGTGTCATCAGTGGAACCAGTCCTGGGCCCGGATGTCCCGCAGCGCCTGGCGCCGGACCTCGGGGTCGAGCGTCATCACGTACACGGTGCCGTCCAGGTGGTCGACCTCGTGCTGGAGCGCCTCGGCCATCAGCCCGGTGCCCTCGAGCACGACCTCGGCGCCGTCCACGTCGACCCCGCGGACCTTGGCGTACGGGTGTCGCCGGGTCGGGTAGCCGAGCCCCGGGACGGACAGGCACCCTTCGTCCATGAGCTCGGGCTCCCCCGAGACCTCGACGATCTCCGGGTTCAAGACGTAGCCGACCTCGCCGTCGACGTTGTACGAAAAGGCTCGGAGGCCGACACCGATCTGCGGCGCGGCCACACCGGCTCGGCCGGGCTCCTCGACGGTGTCGATGAGGTCCTGCACGAGGTCGCGGATGCCGGGGCTCCCGAGCAGTTCGGGTCGGATCGGGTCTGCCGGCGAGCGGAGGACGGGGTCGCCGAACAGGCGGATGGGACGGACGGTCAATTTACTGCAGCACCACCAGGAGGTCGCCGGCGTCCACCTGCTGGGTCACCGGGATCGCGAGACGGCCGACGGTCCCCGCAACGGGTGCCGTGATGGCCGCTTCCATCTTCATCGCCTCGATGCTCGCCACGGCCGCTCCGGCCTCGACGACGTCACCGACGGCGACCTTGAGCGTCACCACACCGGAGAACGGTGCGGCGACGTGCTTCGGGTCGGACTTGTCGGCCTGCTCGGCCACCTTCGTCTCGACCTCGATCGACCGGTCGCGGACCGAGACCGGGCGGAGCTGCCCGTTCATCGTCGCCATGACCGTGCGGATGCCCTTGTCGTCGACCTCGCCGATCGCCTCGAGCCCGACGAACAGGTTGACGCCCTTGCCGAGCGGCACGACGTGCTCCTGGCCCGGGCGGAGTCCGTACAGGTAGTCGACGGTCGGCACGACGGACAGGTCGCCGTACTGCTCGCGCACCCGCTCGAACTGCGCCGTGGGCTGCGGGAAGAGCAGCCGGTTGAGTGCCTGTCGCCGCTCCGGGCCGGCGGACTCCAGGTGCGCACGTTCGCCGTCGGGCACCGGGGTGATCTCGAGCCGGACGTCGCGGCCCGCCAGCACCTTCGAGCGGAAGGGTTCGGGCCACCCACCGGGCAGGTCACCGAGTTCCCCGGCCATGAAGCCCACGACGGAGTCCGGGATGTCGTACTTGTCCGGGTTCTGCTCGAAGTCGACCGGGTCGGCGTCGACCGCCGCGAGCTGCAGGGCGAGGTCGCCGACGACCTTCGACGACGGCGTGACCTTGGTCGGGCGGCCGAGGATCCGGTTCGCCTCGGCGTACCAGTCCTCGACCTGCTCGAACCGGTCGCCCAGCCCGAGTGCGATCGCCTGCTGTCGCAGGTTCGACAGCTGCCCACCGGGGATCTCGTGCTTGTAGACGCGGCCCGTCGGCCCGGGCAGCCCGGACTCGAACGGGGCGTAGGCGCGGCGGACCGCCTCCCAGTAGGGCTCGAGGTCGCCGACGGCGTCGAGGGACAGCCCGGTGTCGCGCTCCGTGTGCGCCAGGGCGGCGACGAGGGCGGACATGCTCGGCTGGCTCGTCGTGCCGGCCATCGGTGCGGACGCGACGTCGACGGCGTCCGCACCGGCGCGGGACGCGGCGAGGAGCGTGGCGAGCTGCCCGCCGGCGGTGTCGTGCGTGTGCACGTGCACGGGCTGGTCGAAGCGCTCGCGCAGCGCGGCGACGAGCTTCTCGGCGGCGCCGGCGCGGAGCAGGCCGGCCATGTCCTTGATCCCGATGACGTGCGCGCCGGCCTCCACCATCTGCTCCGCGAGACGGAGGTAGTAGTCCAGCGTGTACAGGTCCTCGGCAGGATCGAGGAGGTCGGCGGTGTAGCAGAGCGCCGCTTCGGCGACGGCCGTGCCGGTCGCGAGCACTGCCTCCAGGGCGGGTCGCATCTGGCTGACGTCGTTGAGCGCGTCGAACACGCGGAAGACGTCGACGCCCGTGGCGGCGGCCTCGGCGACGAACGCGTCCGTCACCTCGGTCGGGTACGGGGTGTAGCCGACCGTGTTGCGGCCGCGCAGCAGCATCTGGATCGGGATGTTCGGCATCGCCTCGCGCAGCGCGGTCAGGCGCTCCCACGGGTCCTCGCCGAGGAACCGGAGCGCGACGTCGTACGTCGCGCCGCCCCACGCCTCGACGCTGAGCAGCTGCGGCGTGAGCCGCGCGACGTACGGGGCGACCGCGACGAGGTCCTTCGTGCGGACACGGGTTGCCAGCAGCGACTGGTGCGCGTCGCGCATCGTCGTCTCGGTCACGGCGAGCCGGGTCTGCGCGCGGAGGGCCTTCGCCCACTCGGCCGGGCCCTTCGCCAGCAGCAGGTCGCGCTGGCCCTCGGGCACCGGCGTACTGAGGTCGAGTGCGGGGAGCTTGACGCTCGGGTCGATCACCAGCGGCGACCGATCGCCGTTCGGCTTGTTGACGGTGACGTCGGCCAGCCAGTTGAGGACCTTGGTGCCGCGGTCCTTCGACACGTGCCCGCTGAACAGCTGCGGGCGCTCCTCGATGAACTTGGTCGAGACGTCACCGCGGGCGAAGTCTGGGTCCTCGAGCACGGCCTGCAGGAACGGGATGTTCGTGCTGACGCCGCGGATGCGGAACTCGGCGAGGGCGCGCTTCGCCCGGGCGACCGCTGCCGGGAAGTCGCGGCCGCGGCACGTCATCTTCGCGAGCATCGAGTCGAAGTGCGGGCTGATCTGCGCGCCGGTGGCGACCGTGCCACCGTCCATGCGCACGCCCGCCCCGCCGGGGCTGCGGTACGTGGTGATGCGGCCGGTGTCCGGACGGAAGCCCTGGGTCGGGTCCTCGGTCGTGATCCGGGTCTGCAGGGCGGCCCCGTGCACGGCGACGGTGTCCTGCGACAGCCCGAGGTCGGCCAACGACTCGCCCGAGGCGATCCGCATCTGCGACTGCACGAGGTCGACGTCGGTGACCTCTTCAGTCACGGTGTGCTCGACCTGGATACGCGGGTTCATCTCGATGAAGACGTGCTGGCCTTCTCGCTCACCCTCGGTGTCGAGCAGGAACTCGACCGTGCCGGCGTTCACGTAGCCGATCGACCGGGCGAAGGCGACCGCGTCGCGGTGCAGCGCCTGCGCGATCGCGGGGTCGAGGTTCGGCGCCGGGGCGATCTCGACGACCTTCTGGTTGCGGCGCTGCACGGAGCAGTCCCGCTCGAACAGGTGGATCGTGCCGGCTTCGGTGCCCGTCGCGTCGGCGAGGATCTGCACCTCGATGTGCCGCGGCCGGATCACCGCCTGCTCGAGGAACATCGTCGGGTCACCGAAGGCACTGTCGGCCTCGCGCATCGCCGCTTCGAGCGCGGCGCGGAGTTCGGGCTTCGTCTCGACCCGCCGCATGCCACGGCCGCCACCACCGGCGACGGCCTTGGCGAAGACGGGGAACCCGATGGCGTCGGCACCGGCGAGGAGCTCCTCGATGTCGCGACTCGCCGGGGTGCTCACGAGGACCGGGACACCGGCCGCGATCGCGTGCTCCTTCGCCGTGACCTTGTTGCCGGCCATCTCGAGCACGTGCTCACCCGGGCCGATGAAGGTGATGCCGGCTGCGGCGGCCGCGGCGGCGAGCTCGGGGTTCTCGGACAGGAAGCCGTACCCCGGGTAGATCGCGTCGGCGCCCGACTCGCGCGCCACGCGGACGATCTCGGAGACGTCCAGGTACGCCCGGACCGGATGGCCCCGCTCACCGATCAGGTAGGCCTCGTCGGCCTTCAGGCGGTGCAGGGAGTTCCGGTCTTCGTACGGGTAGACGGCGACGGTGCGCGCCCCCAGTTCGTACGCTGCACGGAATGCGCGGATGGCGATCTCACCACGGTTCGCCACGAGGATCTTGCTGAACACGACGTCCCTTTCAGCCCGGGTTGAGGTGAGACAACCCTAGTGGCGGTAACGTTGCTGATCGTGCATGTACTCAGCGTGAGCTCCCTCAAGGGCGGTGTCGGCAAGACGACGGTGACGCTCGGCCTGACTTCGGCCGCCTTCGCCAAGGGACTGCGCACGCTGGTGGTGGATCTCGACCCGCAGTCCGACGTCTCCACCGGCCTCGACATCAACATCGCCGGACACCTCAACGTGGCCGATGTCCTCGAGAACCCGAAGGAGAAGATCGTCCGTCAGGCGATCGCCCCGTCCGGGTGGACGAAGGGCTCGCAGGGCAAGATCGACGTCATGGTCGGGTCGCCCTCCGCGATCAACTTCGACGGGCCGCACCCCTCCATCCGCGACATCTGGAAGCTCGAAGAGGCCCTGGCCAACGTCGAGCAGGACTACGAGCTCGTGCTCATCGACTGCGCACCGTCGCTCAACGCGCTGACCCGCACCGCGTGGGCCGCATCCGACCGCGTCACCGTGGTCACCGAGCCCGGCCTGTTCTCCGTCGCCGCAGCCGACCGTGCACTCCGGGCCATCGAGGAGATCCGCCGAGGCCTCTCCCCCCGCCTGCAGCCGCTCGGCATCATCGTGAACCGCGCCCGGGTCCAGTCGCTCGAGCACCAGTTCCGCATCAAGGAACTCCGCGACATGTTCGGCCCGCTCGTGTTGTCGCCGCAGCTACCCGAGCGCACCTCGTTGCAGCAGGCGCAGGGTGCCGCGAAGCCCCTGCACGTGTGGCCCGGCGAGTCCGCGCAGGAGATGGCGAAGAACTTCGACCAGCTGCTCGAGCGCATCATGCGGACGGGCAAGATCGGGCCGTACGCCGATGGCTCGGGTGCCGCTGGCGCGTAGGCGGTAGTCGGTTCGGGTCGGGTCGGGGGCGGTCCGGGTCTTCGGGTCGGTAACGGTTTCTCGGGTCGGGGTTCGGGGTTCGGGGGTCGGGTTCGGGGTTTGCTCGCGCCTGCCGCACGACTCGCCGATCGACTACGCCGAGGTTCCAGGACTCGCCGCTCAGGTTCGCCGAGGTTCCACCCCCGACCGCAATACGCGCCCAGGTTCCGAAATATTGGAACCTCCACGGCGCGCACGTGTGCGGGTCGCGTCTGCGTCGCACGTCCGCGGAGATCACACGTCGGACCGATTGACCTCGCCGAGGTTCCGGGACTCGCCGCTCAGGTTCGCCGAGGTTCCACGTACGGGCTCAGCGATCGGCGAGGTGCCGAGATTTCGGAACCTCGGGGCGCACGAGCACGAGCGGGCGCGGGCGCGGGCGCGGGTGCGGGGAGCGGGTGCGAACCGGCTGCGCCCGGCGTCAGGAGGCGCGGGAAGCGCGACGCGCGGCGAGCTCGTCGGACGGGTCGGCCGCAGCGGTGGCGTCGAGCTCCACCAGCGAGGTCTCGACCTCGCGCAGGACCTTGCCGACCGCGATGCCGAAGACACCCTGTCCGCGGGACACCAGGTCGATGACCTCGTCGTCCGAGGTGCACAGGTAGACCGAGGCGCCGTCGGACATCAGGGTGGTCTGCGCGAGGTCGGACACGCCCGACTCGCGCAACTGGTTCACCGCGGTGCGGATCTGCTGCAGCGAGATGCCGGTGTCGAGCAGACGCTTCACGAGCTTGAGCACGAGGATGTCGCGGAACCCGTAGAGCCGCTGCGAGCCGGAGCCGGCAGCGCCACGGATGGTGGGCTGCACGAGCTCGGTGCGTGCCCAGTAGTCGAGCTGACGGTACGAGATGCCGGCGGCCCGGGCGGCGACGGTGCCGCGGTACCCGTTCTGCTCGTCGTGCTCGGGGAGGCCGTCGGTGAAGAGCAGCCCGAGGTCGTACCGGGTCGTGTCCGACTCGGTGCCTGGGGTGTCGTTCCCACTCATGCGCTTGCCTTCCACGACGATCGAGCTCCCGCCCGAAGGTTCAACGACGGGTTGAGAGTTGTTCCGAGGTCAACGGTAGCGACTCCGACCGCTCCCGCGCGGGACATCCGACTCGGCGCGTCCGGCGTGTCGAGGATACGCCCCACCCACTGACGCACAAGCCCCCGGGGAGCACCGGAACGGATCATGCGTCGAGACGACCGATCGCCGCTCGGATGAGGCTCGAGCGGATGACCTCGAGCTGGACGGCGATCTCGCGTGCGAGTTCCGTGGCCTTCGCCCGTGACGTCGCATCGCCCCGGCGGGACACCGGCATCAGGGCCGATTCGATGAGCCCGACCTCGCGCTCGGCGGTGCTGCGGAGCGTGCGGAGGTGCCGCGGTTCGATCCCGGTGCGCTGGAGTTCGACGAGCGCTTTGAGGACGGAGACGCTGTCCTCGCCGTAGGTCTCGGTGGCGGGCAGCAGCGACGCGGACACCGCGTCGGCCAGCAGCATCGGGGACGCACCGGCAGCACGGGCGGTCTCGTCGCGGGTGTACCGGCGTTCGCGCCCGAGGATCGACGGACGAGGAGCGTCCCCGCCCCCGGGCAACACCGGCTCGCGCCCCGCGTCGAGGTCGGCGAGGTAGTCCTTGATGACCTTGAGTGGCAGGTAGTGGTCGCGCTGCAGACCGAGGATCACCCGGAGTCGGTCGACGTCGGCCGCGGAGAACTTGCGGTACCCACTGGCCGTGCGGATCGGCGTGACGAGCTCGCGCTCTTCGAGGAAGCGCAACTTGGAACTCGACAGGTCCGCGAACTCGGGTTTGAGGCGAGCGAGGACCTGCCCGATCGTGAGCAGGTCCGGTGCCGCTGACCCCGCCCGGGCCGCAGCGGACCGTGCGGCCACTACGCGTTCGCCAGGCGCGCCAGGTCGACCCGGGAGGCGTAGAAGGTCAGGCGGAACTTGCCGACCTGGACCTCTGCCCCGTCGGTGAGCGGTGCTTCGTCGATGCGGTCACCGTCGAAGTACGTCCCGTTGAGCGAACCGTTGTCCTTGACGGTGAACGCCGTACCGTGCCGCAGGAACTGCGCGTGCTTGCGCGACACCGTGACGTCGTCGAGGAAGATGTCGGCGTCGGGGTGTCGGCCGGCCGTCGTGACGTCGGAGTCGAGGAGGAACCGCGCACCCACGTTCGGACCGCGGCGCACGACGAGCAACGCCGATCCGGACGGCAGGGCGTTGACCGCCTCGCGCTCTTCTGCTGAGACTCCGGACTCGGCGGTGAGCGCCGCGCCCATGTCCATACTGAAGGTCAACGTGGTGTCGACCAGCCGCTGCTCCGGGGTCTTCTGACCGCCCGGCTGCGGGACCACTGGATCTGGCATCGGTGGACCTCCTCCTCTTGGCCCACCAGCGTATCGGAAACGAGTGCCCGAACGGCAGCCCCGAATCGGCCCTGTGGAGGATCGTCCGCGATCCGCGAACGCGGACGTCGACTTCATCGACCGCGCGCGAGCAGCCAGAGCAGGTACGGCGCGCCGACGACCCCGGTCACCACACCGACGGGCAGGGCGTTGCCGGGGATCGCGAACTGGGCGATGAGGTCACTGCCCAGGGTGATCGCCGCACCGACGGCAGCCGCCACGCCGAGCGCCACCCGGCCACCCCCGACGAGGCGACGGGCGATCGGAGCGGCCATCAGCGCGACGAACGACACCGGCCCCGCCGTGGCGACCGCAGCAGCCGTCAGGCACACCGCGGTGAGGAGCAGCAGCACCTTCGCGCGGTCCGGCCGGAGTCCGAGGGCCGCCGCGACCTCGTCGCCGAGCGACAGCACGGTCAGGCGCGACGACTGCAGGAGCGCGAGCGCCATGAGCACGACGAACGCGACGCCGAGCACGCCGACCAGGTTGCGGTCCACGGCGTTCAGGCTGCCGGAGAGCCAGAGCAGCGCGGTGCCGGCCTGCGTGACGGTGCCGCTCGTGAGCATCCACCCGGTGATGCTCAGGCAGATCGCCGAGACGCCGATGCCGACGAGGACGACCCGGTTGCCGGTGATTCCCCGGCGCCAGGCGAGTCCGGCGATCACGATCGAGACGACGACGGCCCCGACGAGCACGACCGAGAACAGCGTGCCGCCGGAGGCCCCGAAGAGCACGATCGCGGTGAGGCCGGCCGCACTGGCACCCGAGGTGATGCCGATGACGTCGGGGCTCGCGATCGGGTTGCGCACCACGCTCTGCACGATGGCACCGGCGACGCCGAGGCTCGCCCCGACGAACACGGCACCGAACACCCGCGGTCCGCGCAACTGCCCGATGACGAAGTCCGAGATCCGGTCGCCCTGACCGACGAACGCGCTGAGCACCTGCGCGGGGCTGAGCGGGATGGACCCCACGCCGAGGCCGACGAGCACCAGCACGACGAGCACGACGACGACGGCGGCGAGCACGGCGATCTCGCGCCGGATGCCGACGAGCGAGCCGCGGCGGGACGACGACGCGCTCACAGGCCCCGCACCGCCCGCGACCGCACCAGGGCGATGAAGACCGGCGCACCGATGAGCGCCGTGACGATGCCGACCTGCAGCTCCCCCGGGTACGCCACGACGCGCCCGATGACGTCGGCCACCAGCAGCAGCGCCGGGGCGACGATCGCGGACAGCAGGATGGTCCAGCGGTGGTCTGGACCACTCAGCCGTCGGACCGCGTGCGGCACGGCGAGCCCGACGAAGGCGATCGGTCCGGCCGCTGCCACGGCGGATCCGGCGAGCAGTACGGTGACGAGTCCGCCCACGGCACGAACCAGCACGACGCGCTGTCCGAGCGACGCCGCGAGTTCGTCACCGAGTGCGAGCGTGTTGAGCGACCGCCCGAGTCCGAACGCGATCACGAGCCCGATCAGCACCGGCGCGGTGATCACACCGGCGGTGCCGAGGTCCTTGCCGGCGAGGGCGCCCACCTGCCAGAACCGCAGCTGGTCGAGCAGGCTCGCGTTCGTCACGAGCACCGCCGTGGTGATCGAGGACAGCGCTGCGGCGACGACGGCCCCGGACAGCGCGAGGCCGACCGGCGAGAGTCCACGGCGGGCGACGGCGGCGATCCCGTAGACGAGCAACGCGGCCAGGGCAGCGCCGACGAAGGCGAACGGCAGGTAGGCCGCCGTGCCGCTCACGCCGAAGAGCGCGATGCCGGCGACCACGGCGAGGGCCGCCCCGGAGTTGACGCCGAGCACGCTCGGGTCGGCGAGCGGGTTGCGGGTCACCCCCTGCATCACCGCCCCGGCGACGCCGAGCGCGGCACCCGCGAGCAGTCCGACGACGGTGCGCGGCACGCGGTTGCCGAGCACGATCAACCCGATCTCGTCGTTCCGCCCCGGGTGCAGGACGGTGTCGACCACGGTGCCGAGCGGGATCGGCCGGGATCCGTACGCGATCGACAGCGCGCACGCCACGGCGAGGACGACGACGGCCAGCACCGTCGCCCCGACCAGACGGGAGACGGAGGCGGGCGCCGGGGGCGCGGTCGTGGAGGAGCGCATGGGAAGTAAGGCAACCCTAATGGACACCCGGGCGACCCGAACGGACACCCGGGCGACCGAACCGGCACCCCGCTCGGCGTCCCCCGAGCAAGCCCGGAGCAGTCGCTGGGTTCGTTCATAGGCTCGTCATTGGATCGCCGCCTGTACTGGTCTCCATCGACACCCGCCCGGGTCGTCGAGGGACGACCGGAGAGCACCGATGAACGAGACCCCGAACCCCGCCGACGCCGACCGCGAGCACGACGAGCAGGGCACTGCCCGGACCGACGGCACGCAGCAGCAGGCGTACGGGATGCGCTGGGAGGCTCCGCACGCCGACCCCGCCACCCTCCGTCCGGCCTACGCCTTCGACGGTTCCGGCCCGTACCTGTACGGTCCCGACGGCTCCGGCCCCTACGCCTACTCCCCCGACGGCCGCGGCCCGTACCTGATCGGCAGCCCGGCACTCACGGGCACCCACCACGCCTGGGCACACACCGCCGCGACGGCGAACCACCCGGGCGCGACCACGAAGCGCCCGCGTCGCCTGGGCCTGATGATCGGCTCCGGCATCGCGGCCCTCGCCATCGTCGGCGCTGCGGGTGGCACGGCGCTCGGCCTGTCCTCGCAGAGCACGACCACCACGTCGAGCCAGTCGCAGGGCACCACGACGCTGCCGGACAGCGGAACGGGCAGCAGCGACGGCACGAACGGCTTCACGGTCCCCGGAGACGGCAGCGGCACCGACGGCAGCACCGGCAACGGGACCGACGGCAGCACCGGCAACGGGACCGACGGCAGCGCCGGCACGAGCACCGAGTCCGCCGCCACCGCGGCGACCGCCGCCCAGAAGAAGGGCGTCGTCACGATCAACACCGTCCTGAACTACGACGAGTCCTCGCAGGCGGCCGGCACCGGCATGATCCTCAGCTCGAACGGCACCGTCCTGACGAACAACCACGTCATCCAGGGCGCCACGAGCATCACCGTCACCGACGAGACCACCGGCAAGGAGTACAAGGCGGACGTGGTCGGCACCGACGCCACGAACGACGTCGCCGTCCTGAAGCTCGAGGACGCCTCCGGCCTGTCCACCGTCACCCTCGACGACGATGGCGAGCCGAGCACCGGCGACACCGTCACCGACGTCGGCAACGCCGAGGGAACCGGCAACCTCGTCGCCGCCGAGGGCACCGTCACGGCCACCGACCAGGACATCCAGGTGCAGAGCGAGTCCGGCACCGGCACCGAGTCGCTGACCGGCCTGATCGAGATCGCCGCGAACATCGTCTCCGGCGACTCCGGCGGCCCGGTCGTCGACAGCGAGGGCGAGGTCGTCGGCATGGCGACCGCAGCGTCCTCGGGCAGCGCGGACGTCACCGGCTACGCCATCCCGATCACGACCGCGAAGGCGATCGCCGAGAAGATCCTGGCCGGGGAGTCCTCGAGCACGATCACCATCGGCCTGCCCGCCTTCCTCGGGGTCCAGGTGAGCAACACCGCGAGCACCACGGGTGGCGTCGCCGTCGCCGGCACGGTCGAGGGCTCCGGTGCCGCGAGCGCCGGCCTGACCGAGGGCGACACGATCACGAGCCTCGGCGGCAAGACGGTCACGACGTCGGACGAGCTCACTGCGGCCGTGCAGTCGCACTCCGTCGGCGACAAGGTCGTGGTCGGCTACACCGACAGCTCCGGCGCCGCGAAGACCGTCACCGTCACCCTGACCGCCGGCCCGGCCGCCTAAGCAGGAGCGAGCAGCGCCCGCACCACCGACCGGTACACGTTCGCCGGGGAGTCCGTCTGGAAGACGGTCTCCCCGGCTTCCGTCTTGCCCACACGGGCGAAGCCGATCCCCTCGGCACGCACGATCGTCACGGGCTTCGGCTTGCCGGGTCGGCGCAGGTACGACACCGTCCACGGTGCGGCCCAGAACCGCGCGAGCCGCGGGTCCGCCTCGACGAGCGCCTCCGGCAGGTCCGGTGCGTCGGCACCGCCGGCCAGGCGGCGGCCGAGCAGGTGCTCTGGCAGTGACCCCGTGCGGAACGGGAAGGTCCACGTCGGGCCGATGCCGAGCCTCCCGGCCGTCAGCGCGACCGCGCGGTCCGGCGTGACGGACGCGACCACCGCGCCCGCCTCGGCGGTCCCGTCCACGACGGTCTGCGACCAGGCCTGGAGGCGCGACTCGCCACCGTCGGGCATGTGCTGTTCCAGCGTGACCGGCTGGGCATCGCCCTGCCACGGCTCGAGCAGGGTCTGGGTCGACTCCGGCAGCGTGCCCAGTCGGCCGACGAGGCCCGCTTCGATGAGTTCGCGGCCCGCCGCGGTGCGGAGGAGCGTCGGGTTCCACCGGCGTCCGGCGAGGCTCTTGAGCGTGCCGACCGCGTCGGCGCTCAGGCGGGGGCCGTCGAGTTCCGGCCCCGGTGCCGGGGCGGGCAGCGGTTCGAGGTCGCGCTCGGGGCGGACCGGGGACGGCTCGGTGGCGCGGACGCTCTCGAGGACCGCGAACACGAGCTCGTCGGTCTCGAGCAGTCGCGCCAGGGGGCGTTCGATCGTCAGGTCGACGCGGTGCCGGCCGGTCACGAACAGCAGGTGCGCGCCGGCGACGTCGCCGTGTTCGTCGGGTCGGACGTACTCGACCAGGCGCGCGGGGGCGCCGGCGGCGGTCCAGGGGTCGCAGCCGACGAGCAGCAGGCCCTCGACCGAGCCGGGCAGTCTCGCGAGGAGGCCCGTGTTCTCGTCGCCGATCGCGCGGTCGCTGGGGCGGGATCGGACGGTGAGGACGATGTCGTCGCCGGTGACGCGCAGGTCCGCCTGGGAGGAGTCCTCGCGGCGCCACTGGTCGGGGCGGCGGAGGGTGAGGCGGGCGGTGCGGTCCTCGGTGCCGAGTGGGACGGGGACTGCCATGGGTCGAGGCTACGTCGGGCTGCGGGTGCGGAGGGGTGCGGCTCGCCGGTGGCGCGGGGGCGGGTGCGTGCGTGCGCGGTGGCGGGCGCTCGCACCGTGCGAGGCGCTGGGCGGTGCGTGGGAGCGTGGGAGCGAGTGGTGCGCGGTTCCGGTGGTGGTGCGACCCACGACGGGTCGCACGGAGGACGGAACCTCGCACGGGACGAGACGAACCTCGCACGGTGCGAGGTCAGCGGCGGGGCGCGCGCGGGGCCGGGGGCGGTGGGACGGGCTTCGCGGCGACGACGTCGTCGAGCCGGACCTCGACCGTGCCGCGGCGGGTGGCGATCGTGACGGTGTCGGGCGTGCGGGCGACGAGGTCCCCGAGGGCGTCCTGTGCACCGTCGCCGTGGTGCGCCCGGACGACGAGCCGGTCCCCGATCGCGGCGTCGTGCAGCACGCCGAGCGCTCGGGCCCGCGCGATCGCCGCCTGCTCCCCGGTGCTCACCCGCCCAGCGTAGGGGCCGCCTAGAGTGAGGGGATGGCCAAGGCTCGCGTGGACAGCTGGATCTGGGCGGTGCGGATCACCAAGACCCGCTCCGCTGCGACCGCCGCGTGCAAGGCCGGGCACGTCCGGGTGAACGGGGAGCGCGCGAAGCCCGCGCAGCCGATCGGCCCCGGCGACGAGGTGCGGGTCCGCCAGAACGGCTTCGACCGGATCGTCGTCGTCACGGGCATCATCCTGAAGCGGACGAGTGCACCCGAGGCCGCGAAGCACTTCGAGGACAGGACTCCGCCACGGCTGTCCAAGGAAGAGGCGGGGTTCGTGCCGATGCGCGACCGCGGCGCCGGACGCCCGAGCAAGCGGGAGCGCCGCGACCTCGAGAAGCTCCGCGGCTACTGACGCCGAGGCTTGCCGTACGGATCGACGACGACCTCGAACTCCTCGTCGGCGTCCCACTCGACGGCGATCGGCTGACCGGTCCAGCGAGCTTCGAGGTGCCCGTCGTCGTCCTCGTCGGATCCGCAGAGCGCCGATCCGCTCGGTACCCGCTCGATCGCGACACGACCGCCGACCCCGACGGCGTACAGCTCCACCACCCGACCGCGGATGGTCTGCGTCCGCACCGTGTCGTGCCGGACCTCGTCGAAACGACGCGCTCCGTCAGCGGGCACGACGCCGTACTCGACGACGTCACCGATCTCGACGGCTGGTCCGCAACACTGGTGCTCCCAGCCACCGACGAGCACGACCACGGGATCCGGCATCAGACGAAACGGACGGTCTGCTGCAGGCGGTCGCGGATCTCGAACACGTCGACCGAGCCGGGCGGGGACCACACCCCGTTGAGCACCTGCCCGAGCGCACTCCGGCGCACCACGAGGGCGGTGGGCTTCTTCGGCGAGCCGACGAGCTGCACGTCGACCTCGACCGCGGAGTCCGGCACGACGAGCAGCCGGCCGGTGAACCGCACGCGGGTCTGCTTCTGCACGGCGCGGGCGGCGCGGACGAGTTCCTTCACCGGACGCTCGCCGGGCGCCAGGGTCTCCCCGACGATGTCACCGTGCTCCACGCGCACGGGGGCTCCCCAGTCGATCGACTCGACGGCCCACAGCCCGCTCGGGGTTAGGACGGCGTGGTCGAGCTTGCCTTCGGACCCGGCATCGAGGTCGTGCCAGACGGTGACACCGATGCCCATGTCCGAGACGATCGAGGCGGTCGCTTCTTCGGCGAGCGCCTCGCCGAGCAGCCGTCGGATGTGTCGGGGCGCCGAGCGGATGAGGGTGGGGTCGTAGGGGTCCTCGATGGGATCGCCGAGTCCGACCCATTCGCGTTCTGCCTGCAGGAAGACCTCGCGGGAGCGTCCGCCGGGGTGTCCGTGGGACCGGGCGCGGGGGCGGGTGTCGCGACGGGCTGACGGGGGTGCGTAGTCGTCGCGACCGGTGTCGGGCCTCCCGGTCGACGAACCGGACGAACCGGACGTCCCGGAGGAACCGGACCGGCCGGAGCCGCTGCTGCTGAACGCGCCGCGGGAACCCGCGTCGTAGGCACGACGTGCAGCGGGCGTGCCGATGCGTTCCCAGGCGAGCTGGACGCGGCGGAAGTGCTGGGCGTCGCCACCGAGGTCGGGGTGGGATTCGCGGGCCGCACGCCGGTAGGCGCGGCGGAGCGCGTCGTCGTCGGCGGTCGCGGGGACGCCGAGGACTTCGTACGGGGTGGCGTCGGCCGGGCTGTCGGTCATGGCCCTGCGACATTACCCGAGGCAGGGTACGAGTCCGCCGCGTGGTTGCTGGGGACGCCCTGGGCCCACGCCGCCGGTTCCGGATCGACGCGCCAGCGGCGGGTCGGCCGTGCCGGTGGGGAGAGGCTGGGATGGACTCGACCCCACCGGCCGCGGTCAGCGCGTGGTCGCCTCCACGACCCCGAACGCGACGGGCGCGTCGAGGAACCGCGCGTACCGGTCGGCGGCTGCCTCGAGCGCGCGCACCGATCCCGTGTCGAGCACCGCGAACGGTGTCACGGTGACGGCGACCCCGCTGGCACGCTCGGTCCGCCCCCAGGTGCCGACGACCCTGCCGCGGACGACGGCCATGGGCAGGAACATCCCGTTCGCTCCGGGGACGACCCGGTCGGCGTGTGCGGGGTCGAGCTGGGCGGAGCGGTCGGCGTACCCGAGCAGGTACTCGTCGAACCCGGGCAGCAGGTGTCCGGTGGGTGTGCCGCCGGTGGTGGGTCGGTCGGCGAGCGCGAGGAGTCCGTCGCCGAGGTCCTCGACGGCGTCGCCGGCTGCGGCTCGGGCTCGTCGGAGGTCGCCGAGCGGGAGCTTCGTCCAGCTGGCGGCGTCGGCCTCGGTGGCGGGGCCCCGGCCGCGCAGGTACCCGACGAGCACTCGGCGGAGTGCTTCGTCGCGCTCGGGGACCTCGGCGATCGCGGGCGCCCACTCGTCGAGCAGCACGAGCCCCTGGCCGACGCGGGCGGTGGGCCCCCAGGCGACGAGCCCCGCCTGCGAGAGCTGCAGCAGCAGATGGTATCCGCGGCCGCCCGCGGGGTCGATGCCGGCGGCGCGGTACTCCTCGAAGAGGTCGTCGCGGACGAGGGACCGGCCGCCGGACAGTGCGGCGACGGTGGTGTCACGGGCACGGCCGAGCAGCACGTCGTCGATGCCGAGTTCGGTGGCGCGGCGGGCGATGCTCCGCAGGGTCCGTTCGGCGGTCAGGGAGAGCAGGAGCCGCAGGTCGTCCGGCCGCACGGCGTGCAGGGTCCCCCGCATCGGCCACGAGCGGACGAGGTCACCGCGGTCGAAGGCATCACGGACCTCGGTGCGGGTGGCCCCCGGTGCGCGGACCCCGATGGCCCAGAGGGCATGGCCGAGGTCCTGCCCCTGCACGGCGGTCATCCGTTCGACGGCGGCGGTGGGTCCGAGGCCGGGGACCGCGATCCCCTGCGCGGCGAGCCGCATCGCGCGGAGCTGCGCAGGGGTCGGGGTCACGCGACGGCGGCGGCGATGTCGGCGGCGTGCTGCTCGATGTAGGCGACGTCGGCCCGGTACAGGTCGGCGTGCCCGTGTGCCAGGTCGCTGACGAACTTCGGGTTGCCGGCGGCTGCCTCGGTCTCCATGGTGGTGACCATCGCGACGAGGGACCCGGTCATCGTCTCGACCAGGACGCTGCGGGAGCGGTCGTCGAGGTCGTAGGCGCGGCAGAACTCGGCGGCGCGGGCGAGCCGGTCGTCGAGGTCCGGAGCCGTCGCGCCCTCGACCTCGCCGGTGGTGAACGGGGCGAACCGGTACACGGCACTCGCGACGTCCCAGACGCGGGGACCGGGGTGTGCGGTGTCGAAGTCGATGAGCCCCACGGCCTGGATGCCGTCGTAGACGCAGTTGTACGGTGCGAAGTCGCCGTGCACGATCGTCTCGACGGGTGCGCGGACCGCCTGGGACCAGAGGTCGCGTGATGCGTCACGCGGGTACGTGGCCGCGGCGTCGTGGAACTGCCGGAGCAGGCGGGCGCTCGTGACGAGGGCGGCTTCGCTCGCGACGTCCTCGGTCCACGGGTACTCCCCCGCGACCCCGGGGACGAACGACACCGTCTCGAGGGTGTCGCCGTGCTCGATCGGTTCCGGTGCCGCGACGAACCCCTGTTCGTGCAGGTGTGCGAGCAGCCGGTGGACGGTCGGTGTCCACGGCCCGGCCGGGCGGTGGACTCGGTCGTCGGCCCTGGTGATCCGCTCCATGGGGAACCTCCTGTGTGTGCGTCTCCGTTGACGTCCGGCCACACTACCGACGACTGTGTCCGCCCGTGACACAGTCGTGTGAACAACACGTCACATCGGCGAGCCCTCGTGACCGACCTGCGGCACGGCCGGGTCTTCCGAGAACTGGTCGCGGAGCCAGGACGGGCCGTGCACGACGGCGCCGACCGCCTCGACGCGGGTGCGGAGTCCACGGTCCGCCGTGACGACCACGACGGGCCCGTCGCCGGCGTCGACCGCAGACTGCGCCGACGCCACGATCGCGTCGTCCCCGGACCCGGGTGCCTGCACGACGTCGAGTCCGCGGGCCGCTTCGGCACCGGCGGACGCAGCACCGGCAGCCGCGGCACCGGCAGCCGCGGCCCCACGGGCCTCGCCTTCGAGCACGACGGTCCACCGCGGCCACCACCGCGCGAACGGCAACGCGAGCAGCTCGGCGTGCACCCCGGATCCGGCGAGCGCCGACACCGACGACAGCAACCTGGATGCGGCCCCGGCCCGGTCCTTCCACCACCCGTCGGGCACGCTGCCGACGACGTTCGCCGCGTCGACGACGATGTGCGGCGTGGTGGTGATCGATGCACGGAGCGCCGGCCACGACCGGCCGAAACCGGGGTGCAGCGGTAGGTCGTCGACCTCGGCGACGGGGATCCAGGACAGCGCGAGGCTCTCGCGGTCCGCGATGACCGGTTCGAACGGTCGCGAGGCCCTGCCCACCACCGTCGTGTAGGTCCAGAACCCCAGGTCGAGCAGTGCGGTGTGCCGCAGGTCGACGCCGTCGTGCGGCACGCCGGCTTCTTCGGCGGACTCGCGGAGGGCTCCGGTCACGGCGTCCTCGCCCTGGTGGCGTGCGCCGCCCGGGATGCCCCAGGTGCCGCCGTGGTGGCTCCACTCGACGCGGTGCTGCAGCAGGACGCGTCCGGCGCCGTCGTCGACGAGCAGGCCGGCGGCGCCGAAGAGCCCCCAGGCCTTGGTGCCGTCGGGGCCGACCGCCCAGGCGTCGCCGGGGTCGCGGGGGCCTGGTGGCGGTCCGGGAGGCGTGGTGTCTGGCACGCGTCAACCCTGTCACACGGGGCCGGACATGTGACCGGAGAGGACGGGCCGGAGCGCGACGCAGCTGCTCGTGTACGGTGTCGCTCGAGACACGGGGTGCCGCAACCAGCGGCTGAGATCACACCCGTCGAACCTGCTCGAGCTCGTACTCGCGAAGGGATCGTCCATGGATACCGCTGCGCCCACCCCTGATTGGGCCCACCGAACCGCCGAACTGCTCGAGGCCGTCCGTGCCCGGGGCCCGCTGGTGCAGTGCATCACGAACACCGTGGTGCAGAACGTCACCGCGAACGTGCTGCTCGCGCTCGGGGCGTCGCCCGCGATGGTCGACGTGCCGACCGAGGCGGGGCCGTTCGCCCGGGTCGCCGACGCCCTGCTGGTGAACACCGGCACCCCGCACGCCGAGCCCCGGATCGCTTCGCTCGAGGCCGCCACCGCCGCGGTCGACACCGGCACCCCGTGGGTGCTCGACCCCGTCGCCGTCGGGTCGCTGCCGGTGCGCACCGCTCTGGCCCGCGACCTGCTGGCGCTGCACCCGACGGTGCTGCGCGGCAACGCGTCCGAGGTCCTCGCCCTGCTCGGCACGTCGGCCGGTGGCCGCGGCGTCGACAGCACGGTGGGCACCGAGGACGCCCGTGACGCTGCGGTCGACGCCGTGTCCGGTCAGGCGGCCGGGAGGCTCGTGGCTGCGGTGGCCGTGTCGGGTCCCGTCGACCTGCTGGTCGCGCCGGGCACCGGTGTGGTCCGGGTCGCGAACGGCACCGAGCTGTTGACGCGGATCACCGGGGGCGGGTGCGCCCTCGGTGCGGTCGTCGCCGCGTTCACGTCGGTCGCGCCCGGCGACGCCGGGGCGGCCGCCGTCGCCGCGACCGCGGTGCACACGATCGCGGCGGAGCTCGCCGCCCGCGAGGCCGGCGGGCCCGGCACCTTCCAGCCGCTGTTCCTCGACCGGCTGGCGTCGCTCACTCCCGAGGACGTCGTCCGCGAGGCCCGGATCACGGTCGAGGCCGATGCTGCGTCCCTGGTGGTGCCGGCATGAGCGGGCTCCGGCAGGACTTCGGCGTCTACCTGGTCACCGACGGTGCCCTGGCCGACCGGCACGGTGTCGGTGTGCTCGGGGTCGTGCGTGCCGCGGTGCACGCCGGCGTCCGGATCGTGCAGGTGCGCGACAAGGACGCTTCGGCACGGGACCTCCTGGCCCTGACCGCTGCCGTGGCCGACGCCGTGGCCGACCGTGCCGCCGTGGTGGTCGACGACCGGCTCGACGTCGCCCTCGCGGCACGGCACGCCGGGCACCGGGTCGCCGGGGTGCACCTCGGGCAGTCGGACGTCCCCGTGACCGCTGCCCGCGCACTGCTCGGGCCGGACGCGCACGTCGGGTTGACCGCGAACACAGCGGAGCACCTGGCGGTCGTCGCACGGCTGTCCCGCGGCACCGTCGACCTGCTCGGCGTCGGGGTCGTGCACCCCACGACGACGAAGGCCGACCACCCGCCGGCGCTCGGGTACGACGGGTTCGCCCGGCTCGCGGCGGCGACGGACCTGCCGTGCGTGGCGATCGGCGGTGTGACGCTCGACGACGTCGGGCCGCTCCGGGCAGCGGGCGCAGCCGGGGTCGCGATCGTGTCGGGCATCTGCGCCGCGGCCGATCCTGGGTCCGCAGCGGCCGCGTACGTGGCCGCGTGGGGCCCTGGACCCGGCCGCGGGGCGGAGCCGGGGCGGTTCGCGCAGGGTGATCCGTTCCTCCCGGTCGGGGTCCGGTCGTGAGCGTCCCGCGCGTCCTGGCCATCGCCGGCACCGATCCGACGGGCGGTGCCGGGCTGCAGGCCGACCTCAAGGCGATCGCGGCACACGACGGGTACGGCATGGGCGTCGTGACCGCACTCGTGGCGCAGAACACGCACGGGGTGCGGTCGGTGCACGTGCCGGACGTCGCGTTCCTGCGGGAGCAGCTCGACGCGGTGTCGGACGACGTCACGATCGACGCCGTGAAGATCGGGATGCTCGGCACCGCACCGGTCGTCCGCGTCGTGACGGACTGGCTGCGGGAGCACCGGCCGCCCGTGGTCGTGGTGGACCCGGTGATGGTGGCGACGAGTGGTGACCGGTTGCTCGACGAGGACGCCGCCTCGGCGATGGTCGCGTTGTTCGGGCTGGCCGACCTCGTCACGCCGAACCGGGCCGAGCTGCAGGTGTTGGCGGCGCTGGCAGGTGCTGGTGGCGCTGGTGGTGCTGGTGCTGGTGCTGGTGCTTCCGCTTCGTCGCTGTCGTCGCTGTCGTCGCTGGACGCTGCGCGGCTCGTGGCGTCGACCTGGGACGTCCTCGTGCTGGCGAAGGGCGGGCACGACGAGGGGCCGACCGCCGACGACGTGCTCGTGTCGCCCTCGGGGTCCGCACGGGTCTTCACGGCTCCGCGAGTCGCGACGGACAACACGCACGGCACCGGATGCTCGCTGTCGAGTGCGATCGCGACGCTCGCGGCCCGGCACGGTGACTGGGAGCTCGCGGTCGGGGTGGCGAAGCCCTGGCTGACGACGGCGTTGCAGGGGGCGGATGCGCTGCGGGTCGGGTCCGGGAACGGGCCGATCGACCACGGTGCCGTGATCCGCGACGCACTGCCGCCGGTCCGGTTCACCGAGGTGTGGTGGTCCGACGTCTCCGCCGTGCTGCGGGCCACGATCGAGTGCGGGTTCCTGGTCGGGCTGCGGAACGGGACGCTCGACGCGGACGTGTTCGCCGGGTACCTCGCGCAGGACGTGCACTACCTGCGGGCGTACGAGCGGCACTTGGCGGCGTTGGCGGCGAGCGCTGCTGCTGCTGGTGCTGGTGCTGACGGTGCTGGCGGTGCTGGTGCTGCGGCGGCCGCCTTCTGGGCTGCGGCGGCCGAGGGGTGCGCCACCGAGGCCCGCGACCTGCACCACCGACGCCTCGCCGGCACCCACGCCGACGACCCCGTCCACCCGACGTGCGCCGGGTACCTCGCACACCTGCAGCGGGCGGCCGACTCCGGGTCGGCGGCCGTCCTCGCCGCGGCGGTGCTCCCCTGCTTCCGGGTCTACGCCTGGGTGGGGTCACAGCTCGGCGCGGCGCCGGACGGGCACGCGTTCGCGGACTGGATCACGGCCTACGGGGACCCGGGTTTCGCGGCGTCGAGTGCCGAGGCGACGCGTCTGGTCGAGGCGATGGCGGCCGCCGCGACCCCGTCCGAGCGAGGCCGGATGGCGCGGGCGTTCCGCCGCTCGACCGAGTGGGAGCTCGCGTTCTTCCGCATGCCGCTGGCGGGGACTGCCGGCGCTGGTACCGGCGCTGGCGCTGGTACCAGTACCGGGGTCACTGCCGCGGAAGCGACACTCCTGCGCTGACGACCGCTGACCACACCGCGAAAGCGACAGATTTCCGCCGATGTTCCGCGGGGATCTGTCGCTTTCGCGGACGAGCCAGGACGGCGGCCTCAGCGGGCGGGCGGCGGCAGGCGCACGAGCTCGACGGACAGGTCGGCGCCGTCCACCGTGCCGCGCATCCACGTGAAGTCGGGCTGGCGACGGCGGTCGGTCGGTGATCCGGGGTTGAGCAGCCGCAGGCCGGACGGCGCGACGGTGTCCCACGGGATGTGCGAGTGGCCGAAGACGAGCACGTCGACGTCCGGGTAGTCGGCGGCCATCCGGCGTTCGCGACCGGTCGCGGCTCCGGTCTCGTGCACCAGGGCGAACCGCAGGTCCTCGACCGCGAACCGCGTGACGAGCGGCAGCCGGTCGTCGAACTCGGGGCCGTCGTTGTTGCCGCGCACCCCCGCGAACCGCTGTGAGCGCTGCTGCACGGCGTTCAGGGTGGCGAGGTCGACCCAGTCCCCCGCGTGCACCACGAGGTCCGCGGCGTCGATGTCGGTCCAGAGCGCCGCGGGCAGGTCCTTCGCCCGTTTCGGCAGGTGCGTGTCGGAGAGCAGGACGAACGAGGTCGTCACGTCGTGGAGCGTCCGGGCATCGGCAGGCCGGCCTCGTCCGACGCGCCGAGCCGTTCGAGCAGGCCGGCGAGCAGGGCGATGTCGTCGTCGGACCAGCTGGCGAGCCGTTCTTCGAGCGCATCGCGGTGCAGTTGTACGGAGCGTTCGAGTGCGGCTCGGCCGGCGTCCGTCGCCACCAGGGGCTTCGCGTTGCCGGTCCCGCCGTCGGTGGTCGCGATCAGCTTCGTGGCGAGGAGACCGGAGAGCTGGCGGGAGATGGTCGATCGGTTCAGCCGCAGGTACCGGGCGATGTCGATGGCCATGCAGCCGGGGTGCTGCACGACGAAGTCGACGAGGGACTGGTCGACGACGCTCAGCGCCTGGTCGGAACCCCGGGCACGGATGCTCGCACGTCGGGTGATCCGGGCGAGCTCGGTGTACGCCCGGCCGACCTCACTGTTCCGGACCTCGGAGCTCGGGTGGTCCATCGTGGCTCCAGCCTGTCGTTGCCGGCGCCGGCCGGCGGTCTTCTGTGCCGACACCATACCGGCCGGTACGCGGGAATCGGGCTCAGTGACCCGCAGCGGCGGCCTGGAGCGCGGGGATGTCCAGCTTCTGCATCGTCATCATCGCCTGGAAGACCCGCGCGTTCGCCTCGGGGTCGCCGGAGCCGGTCATCAGTTCGCCCATCATCGACGGGGTCACCTGCCACGCGAGACCCCAGCGGTCGAACAGCCACCCGCACATGCTCGGCGAGCCGCCGTCCGCCAGCAGGGCGTCCCAGATCCGGTCGAGCTCGTCCTGGGTGTCGACGTCGACCTGGAACGACACGGCGTCGGTGTGCGGGTGCCCGGGGCCGCCGTTCATCGCCCGGTAGGGCTGGCCGAGCAACGTGAACTCGACGACCAGGGTCGTGCCGTCCGGTGCCTTGGCCACGCTGTCGATCGAACTGCCGGGGAACAGGTCGACGTAGTACCGGGCGGCCTGCTCGGCTTGGTCGTCGTACCAGAGGAAGGGGGTGATGGTGGGCATGGGACGCTCTTCTCGGGTGGGCTCAGTCCGCGGCACTGCGGCTGAGCAACTCGGACTTCTCGGGGTGTTCGTCGAACCACTTGCCGACGAACCAGCACATCGGCACGACCCGCTTCGTCGAGTGCGTCTCGACGTCGGTGACCGCGTACGCCACGAGTTCGGCCGCGTAGCCGTGCCCACGGTGCTTCGGCACCGTGTACGTGTGCGGGAACGCGATCGCGTCGCCGTTCTCGCGGTAGTCGAGCACGCTCACGAGCTCGCCGCCGACGTACATGGCGTAGCGGTCCTGGTCGGTCTCGTCGCGGAACTCGTGGTCCATGCCGCCATCATGCTCCGCACGGGGCGCACGTGCCCCACCGGGAATGCCTGCGGCCGCCGAGCGTTGGATGGACACCATGACAACGATCGGCATCATCGGCGCAGGCAACATCGGATCCCAGCTCGCACGGCTCGCGGTGCAGCACGGTCACCAGGTGGTGATCGCGAACTCGCGCGGCCCCGAGACCCTGAGCGATCTGGTCGCGGAACTCGGCGACCAGGCCCGCGCGGCGACCCGTGACGAGGTCGCTGCAGCCGGCGAGCTCGTCGTCGTGACGGTGCCGCTCGCCGCCATCGAGACGATCCCGGCCGAGCCGCTCGTCGGCAAGGTCGTCATCGACACGAACAACTACTACTGGGAGCGCGACGGACACATCGCTGCGCTCGACGACCAGTCGACGACGACCGCCGAGCTGCTGCAGGACCACCTGCCCGGTGCCCGGGTCGTCAAGGCGTTCAACCACATCGGTGCCGCGGACCTGACCGGCCACGCCACACCGGCCGGCACGCCCGACCGCCGTGCCCTGGTGGTCGCGGGCGACGACGCCGAGGCGAAGCGGGTGACGGCGGACCTCATCGACCAGTTCGGCTTCGACGTCGTCGATGCCGGTCCCCTCGCCGAGGGATGGCGCATCCAGCGCGACACCCCCGGCTACGGCCCACGCCTGACCGCCGACCAGCTGCGCGAAGCCCTGCAGGCCGCCACCCGCTGACCGCCGGTGCCGTTTCGCGCTGAGCGACGCGTCACGGACTGCGGAGCCCGTGAACTGTCGCCCAGCGCGTGACCAGGCGCCCGCTACACCCGGTCGAAGATCACCGTCATGTCGGCCAGGTCGTCCTCGGACGGCTCCCACGTGGTGCCGGCCTCGACGTTCTGGGTGATCTGCTCCGGCTTCGTCGCCCCCGCGATGACGCTCGAGAGCCCCGGCTGTGCCAGCAGCCACGCGAACGTCGCCTGCAGCATCGTCACGCCGCGGTCGTCGCAGAACCGCTGGTACTCGTCGAGCACCTCCCACGGGGCGTCCTCGAGCAGCTGCGGCTTCGAGGTCGACAGGCGTCCGTCGGCCGGGCCGCCGGCCTTCGTGTACTTGCCGGTCAACAGCCCGTTGTACAGCGGGAAGAACGGCAGGAACCCGAGCGCGTAGGCCCGGACGGCCGGCAGCACCTCGACCTCGGCGGCCCGGGCGAGCGGGCTGTACTCGTTCTGCGCGGACACGAACGCCGTGGTGCCCGCGATCGACGCGGTCAGCTCGGCCTCGGCGATCTGCCACCCCGCGAAGTTCGAGTGCCCGACGTAGCGGATCTTGCCCTCGCGGACCAGGTCGTCGAGGACCGACAGCGTCTCCTCGATCGGGGTCACGTCGTCCGGGCGGTGCATCTGGTACAGGTCGATCCAGTCCGTGCCGAGACGACGGAGCGACGACTCGACGGCCAGCCGCACGTACCGCCGCGACCCGCGAACGCCCCAGTCCGGCCCGTTCGCGCCCTGCATGTCCATGCCGAACTTCGTCGCGAGGACGATCTCGTCACGCCGACCCGCGATCGACCTGCCGAGCATCTCCTCGGACATGCCGGGCGTGCCGCCGTAGATGTCGGCGGTGTCGAAGAGCGTGACGCCGGCGTCGAGCGCAGCCCGCACGACGGCGTCGGTGCCCTCCTGCGACTCGGAGGCGGTCCCCGGCCGCCCGAAGTTGTTGCAGCCGAGGCCGACGGTGGAGACGACGAGCCCCGAAGGACCCAGTGGGCGGTGTTCGATTCCGGTCATGCCCCGAACGTACCGGCGACCCCGGAACTGGGGCTGCGACATCCGCGACCGTTGCCGCTAGAACTGACGATGGATCAGTCGACGAAGGGAGCACCGCAGTGGCGTCGCATCGCATGCAGGATTCGGACCGGCCGCGCCGTCCCGTCCCGTCCTGGGTGACCGCACCGGTCGTCGAACCGGCCGCGTCCGGCCCGCGGGTCGCCCCCGTCGCCGCAGCGACCACCGTCCGGGAGGCCCGCCCCACCGCCGCCCCGTCGCGCGCCGCCCACGGTGCGCCGGCTCCCACCACCGTGCCCGGGTCCGCCCCGCAGCCGACGCTGGAGCCCGCGTCCATCCAGACCCTCGTCGAGGACGACGTCACCGCGCCCGACTACCCGCCGCAGCAGGACCTCCTGCCGCCGGCTCCGACGTCGCCGAGTGTGCACACGGTGCCCTTCGACACCGCTTCCGTGTCCCCGACCGCCGCCGCGACCCCGGTCTCGCCGATCGATGCCGCTCCCCGCACCGCTCCGGCTCCCGCGCCGTCGCCCGTGCCCGTTGCCGGGCAGCCGCGGTTCTCCGTGCCCGGCCTGGAGCACGTCGTCGTCGAGGGCACCGAACCGGAGCCCGTCGGCCCGATCGGCTTCCGCACGCCCCGCCGCTTCGCCCACCAGCAGTCCGCGGCGGCATCCGCAGCTCCCACTCCGTCGCCGGTGACCGACCGCGGACGGTCCTTCGAGGCCGTCCTGCACCCCGCCGCGACCGCTGCACCCGACCCCGCCGTGCCGTCGACCGCACCCCTGGCGGAAGCCGGCGTGTCTGCCGAGGCCGCACCGGGCCTCCCGACCGAACTGCTGGACCAGCCCGTGACCGCAGCCGCCGGGCCGGAGCCGCGCCGCGCACTCGGCGCGACGCCCGGTGCCGTCCTGAGCGCCGTGGCGGGCATCGCCACGCTCGGGCTCGCGGCGTGGTGGTTCACCGCGCCGGCGACCGTGCACGGCGTCGGTGTCGTGCTCGGACTGCTCGCGCTGCTGCTGTCGATCGTGACCCTGCGTGACCGGGCGGCGACGTGGCAGCGGCCCGTCGGGCTGCTCGGCGGCGTGCTCGGCGCGGTCGGGACGCTCGTGCTGCTGTGGGCCGTCGCGTCGGCGCTGCTGCCGGCAGCCGGGGTGACGCTGCCCGACGTGACCGGGACCGGGACGCTGCCGATGCTCGCGCCGTAGTCCGTGCGACGCCGTCGTCTGCGGCGTCGTGACAACCCGCCGTCGTCCGGAAAACACGCCGTCGTCTCTGAAACACGCCGTCGTGTCCGCAAGACGCCCCCAGGCCAGCGAGACGCCCCCGAATCCGGCGGTGTCTCACGAACTCCGAGGCGTCTCGGCAACACGCCGGCGTCTCGCACCACCACCCCGAACAACACGACGGCGTCTCGCACCACCACCCCGAACAACACGACGGCGTCTCGCACCACCGACCGCTAGCGGCTCCACGAGAGTCAGACGGCGCGGACGACCCCGCGGGACAAGATCGCGTTCGTCAGGGCGTCGATCGGCTCGCGCTGCACCGTCGGGTTGGCGATGAGCACGTAGTCGACCGCCGGCAGGTCCGGCAGTCCGAGCCGCTGCGACACCTTCACCAGGTCCGCCGGGATGAGCGAGTGCGGGAACACCGCGACGCCGATCCCCGCACGCACCGCGGCCAGCACGCCGTTCACGTCGCGGGTGTTGCAGGTGATCCGCCAGGTGCGGCCGGCGGCCTCGAGGGCATCGATCGCCATCTGCCGGCTGATGCTCGGCGCCTGGTACGCGATGAGCGGCACGGGCTCGTCGCGTTCGACCGTGATGCCGTCCTGCGCCATCCACACCATCTGGTCCGTCGCGACCCGGGTGCCCTCGGCGGACTCGCCGGCGGTCTGCTTGATGAACACCAGGTCGAGCTGGCCGGCGTGCACGCGCCGGAGCAGCGGCGACGACTGGTTCACCGTCAGCTCGAGGTTCACCTGTGGGTGCAGCCGCCGGAAGTCGCGGAGGATGCGCGGCAACTGGGTGATCGCGAGGTCGTCGGCCGCCCCGAACCGGAGCCGCCCACGCGTCGCCGACCCGGAGAAGTACGCGTCCGCGGTGGCGTGCGCGGCCAGGATCGTGCGCGCGAAGCCGGCCATGGCGTCGCCGTTGTCGGTGAGCGCGACGCCCCGGGTGTCACGGGCGACGAGGGTCCGCGACACCGCGGTCTCGAGGCGCCGGACGTGCTGGGACACCGTCGGCTGACTGATGCCGAGGCGGGCACCGGCCTGCGTGAAGCTGCCGGTCTCGGCGACGGCCAGGAAGGTCTGCAGCAGGACCGGATCGAGCACGGCGCACCCCGTTCATTCGACATCGCAATGGATTGATAGTCACCATAGGGGTATCGAATGGGCGGCCGCCACGTAGTTTCGATGGGGTACCAGATCCGCAACGACGTCCGGAGTTCCCACCACCGTGAGCGCGTCACCGACGACCCTCCCCCCGCCCACCGAACCACTTCCGATCCAGGCCACCCGCCCGCCATGGCGGCACACGCTGATCGCCCTGTCCGTGCCGAACTTCCGGCTGTTCACGGCCACCAACCTCGTCGCGATGACCGCCGGTTGGATGCAGCGCATCGCCCAGGACTGGCTCGTCCTGCAGCTGACCGGCTCGGTCGCGCAGGTCGGCATCACCGTGGCGTGCCAGTTCGCGCCGATGCTGCTGTTCGGGCTGCTCGGCGGCGTGCTCGTCGACCGGTTCTCCAAGCGCGCGCTGATGATGATCACGCAGGGCGCCTTCGCGGTGCTCTCCGCGCTGCTCGCCGTGCTGACGCTGGCCGGGGTGGTCGAGGCCTGGCACATCTGGGTGATCGCGTTCCTGGTCGGCATGGTCACCGTGATCGACAACCCCGCCCGCCAGGTGTTCGTCACCGAGATCGTCGGGCACCAGCACCTCCGCAACGCGATCAGCGTGAACTCGTCGGTCTTCCAGCTCGGCGGCATGATCGGACCGGCGCTGTCCGGGGCGCTGCTCGTCGCGGTCGGGGCCGGGTGGTCGTTCGGCGTGAACGCGATCGCTTGCGTCGCGGTCGTCGTGACCCTCGGCTTCCTGAAGGTCTCGGAACTGCACCGGACTCCCCCGGCACCCCGCGGGAAGGGTCAGCTGATGGAGGGTCTCCGCTACGCCGTCAACAAGCCGACCATCATCGTGCCGGTGATCCTCGTGGCGTTCTTCTCGGTGTTCGCGCTGACGATGCCGGTGCTGCTGTCGGCCTTCGCGTCACAGGTGTACGACGTCGGAGCCGGCGGCTACGGCGTGTTCAACTCCGCCGTCGCGGTCGGCGCCCTCGTCGGGGCGCTGCTCTCCACGCGACGGGCGGTCGTGCGGTTGCGGACCATCGTCGGCGGGGTGTTCTGGACCGGGGTGCTGCTCGTCGTGTCGGGGTCGATCCCCGTGATCGCACCGTTCACCGTGGCGCTCGTCGCCGTCGGCATGTCGCAGCTGCTGTTCCAGACCGCGTCGAACTCGCTCGTGCAGCTGTCGTCGAACGTGGCGATCCGCGGCCGGGTGATGTCGCTCTACGTGCTCGTGCTGCTCGGCGGCCAGGCCATCGGCGGGCCGCTCATGGGGCAGGTCGTCGACCACTTCGGTGCGCACGTGGGGATGATGGTCGCCGGTGGCGTGCCGGCTGCGGCCGCCGCCGTGATCGCGCTCGTGCTCGCCCGCCGCGGAGGCCTGCACCTGGCGGTGCGCATGCGCCACCACGTGCCCCTGCCGGCGATCGTCGCGCACTGACCGGCGCACGGTGGCGAGTTTGCCCGCCGGAACCAGGTTCCGGACACTGAACCACGCAAATCCGCGGTGTTGTGTCCGGAACCTGGTTCCCGGGCGGGGCTTGCCTCAGTAGGCGACGCCGAAACGGGTCTGGTGGTGCGCCGGGTTCGCGATCTCGTCGACGAAGGCCAGGGCGAAGTCCGCACCGGAGATGTCCGAGTTGCCATCGGCGTCGGCGATCATGACCTCGTCGGTCGTGCGGTAGGTGCCACGACGCTCGCCCGGGTTGTAGCTGCCGAACGCTGCGGCCGGGCTGACGTAGAACCAGTCGACGTCGGTGTCCGAGGCCCGGAGCGCGTCGAGGATCTTCGCGTGGCTCTTCGCCTCGGGCTTGAACGCGTCCGGGAACTCGACGGCGTCGAAGGCGCGGGGTCCACCCTCGGAAACGAGCAGCGAACCGGCACCGCCCACGATGCCGAGGCGCGCTCCGGCTGCGGCAGCCGCGTCGACGAAGTGCTGGAACTTGTCCGCGAGCTCGCTGCCGTCGGCCTGGACCGCGTGCAGCGAGACGACGATGACGTCCGCGCCCTTGGTGACCTCGGCCACGAAGTCGGCGTCGAAGGCGTCGCCCTGCGCCAGGGTCAGTCCCTCGGCGGCGTCGAGCTTGCTCGTGTCGCGGGCGACGGCGGTGACGGCGATGCCGCGGGACAGGGCTTCGCGGGTGATGGCGGACCCGGCGTAGCCGGTGCCTCCGAAGACGACGATGCTGGTCATGCTGTTCCTTTCGTGGGCTGGTCAGCTCACCGTACAAGAGTTACTCTCTTTGAGAAAGTAGGCACCTCATGGTGCGTTACGGAGCACGTTCGCCACGGAGGCAACCATGTCAGCACTCGAGTACACGCCCTACGCCGCTGACTGCCCCAGCCGGCAGCTTCTCGACCGCATCGGCGACCGCTGGAGCGTGCTCACGATCGGCACCCTCGCCGACGGCCCGCAGCGGTACACGGTGATCGCGAACCGGGTGCAGGGCGTGTCGCAGAAGATGCTCACGCAGACGCTCCGCGCGCTCGAACGGGACGGACTCGTCACCCGCACGGTGTTCCCCGAGATCCCGCCGCACGTCGAGTACGAGCTGACCGACCGTGGGCGATCGCTGCGCGGCGTGCTCGAACCGCTCGAAGCCTGGGCGACGTCCCACATGGACGACGTCGCGGTCTCGCGCGTGGAGTACGACGCACGCTGAGCGGCGGCGGGGCGCGCGGCGGGGCGCGCGGCGGGGCGCGCGGCGGGGGCCTTCGTGCCGACACTCGGAATCCCCGACGGCGCCGAGTGGTTGCCTGGGGACATGCGATCGATCGTCTACACGAAGCCCGGTGACAGCAGCGTCCTCGAACTCGTCGAGCGGGACGTCCCCGAACCCGGTGCCGGCGAGGTCCGCGTCCGCGTCGTCGTCTCCGGCGTGAACCCGACGGACTGGAAGGCCCGGGCCGGTGGGACCTACGGCGACGGCCTGCCCTTCCCCGAGATCACCCCGAACCAGGACGGCGCCGGCGTCGTCGACGCGGTCGGTCCCGGTGTCGAGGGACTCGCCGTGGGCGACCGGGTCTGGCTCTTCATGGCCGCCGCCTCGCGCCCGACCGGCACCGCGCAGGAGTACACCGTCGTGCCGGAGACCCGTGCGGTCCGCCTGCCCGAGCAGACCAGCTTCGACGTCGGCGCCTCACTGGGGGTGCCGGCGATGACGGCACACCGAGCACTGACCACCCACGAGGACGGCCCGTCGCGGCTCGGTCCCGGAGCCCTCGACGGCGTCACCGTGCTCGTCGCCGGCGGTGCGGGCGCCGTCGGCCACGCCGCGATCCAGCTCGCCCGCTGGGCCGGTGCGACCGTGATCACGACGATCAGCTCGGACGCCAAGGCCGCACTCGCCACGTCAGCCGGCGCGCACCACATCGTGAACTACCGCGAGGAGGACGCCGCCGAGCGCATCCGGTCGATCGCGGCGGACGGCGTCGACATCGTCGTCGAGGTGTCGATCCCGCAGAACGCCGCGCTGGTCGCCGACGTGCTGGCGAACCACGGCGTCGTGTCGATCTACGCGAACAACGGCGGCGACGAGGCCACGCTGCCGATCCGCCCGAACATGAGCGTCAACGCGCGCTACCAGTTCCTGCTGCTCTACACGATCGGCGACGAAGCGCTGGCGGCAGCGGCCGAGGACGTCACCGAGGCGCTGCACGACGGTGTGCTGCCGGTCGGCGACGACGCGGGTTTGCCGCTCGTCCGCTTCGACCTGGCCAGCACCGCGGACGCGCACGACGCCGTCGAGCAGGACGCAGTCGGCAAGGTGCTCATCGACGTGACCGCGGCACCGTAGCCGCGACGTCCGGACGACGAACGGCTCCCACACACGTGGGAGCCGTTCGTCGTGGACGATGCGGGAAGGGTCAGCGACCCAGGCGCGCGGCGATGGCTGCAGTGACCCGGATCCGGGCTGCTGCGCGCTCGCGCTCGATGTTGGCGGCGATGACGTCGAGGTCCTCGTAGTCGGCGTCGGTGGTGGTGTCGTTCCAGTTCGGCGATGAGATCCGGGCACGCCCGAACGACGGCGGAGCAGGGTTCACGGTCGTCATGAGGGCATCGTACGTCGAGCGTCCGACAGAGCGTGTGAGCATCACGGGCCTTTCCTTTGATTGCGGTCGCGCTCGGGGAACGAGTAGGTCAACGAGAACGCCACGGCCATGAACGACGCCATCATCGCGATGTTCTTGGCGTCGAGTTCGGTGAAGGCGTCGGCGACCGGGGAGTCGACGGTGAGCATGCCGAACGAGTACTGGTCGGACCGGATCACCACCGAGACGTACGAGGAGTACCGCGGTTCGAAGCCCGGCACGTCCTGGTCGACGTCGACATCGGCGGAGCGGTCGCCGACGATCCGGGGTGCTCCCCCGATCAGCACCCACTCGAGGTTGCGGTCGCCGTAGGGCGTGCCCGCGCGGAAGACCCCGGCGGTGTCGCCGGCGCCCCCGTGACCGATCGGCTCGAGCGCACGCAGATCGGTGGACAGCTGGTACACGTTGGCGCGCACGTCGGGCACCTTCGGCAGCAGGTAGAACGCCAGGGCCACGGCGACGCGGTCGGCGACGACGGACAGTTCGCCGTGGCGCTCGGACCGGGGCAGTTCGGTGAACCGGACGAGCCGGGTGGCGATCTGGCCGAACGCGTACCGGACCGCCGTCGACTGCTCGAGCTCTGCTGCGGTGGCGTTGTCCTCGGCCACCGACCGTGCAGCGTCACTGCGCCGGGTCCGGACCACCTGCACCGTCACGGCTCCGACGAGCACGACGAGCCCGAACGCGACGAGCGACAGCCGGACCGCCGGGGTGACGAACAGGTTCGGCAACTGCAACGCCGCGGTCGGCGCAGCAGCCACCACGATCGGCCACACGACCGTGCCGACCCGTCTTGAACGCTGATGCCCCATGACCACGACGTTAGGTCACGCCACCGACGCAGACGGAGTTGTCCACAGGCCGGTTCTCCACAGGAACTGTCGTCCTCCACCAGCCCGTCGCACGCACCTGGTAAGCAAGACCCATGACCGATGCCAGCACGCCCGTTCCCGGATCCAGAGCCCTCGTCCTGGGTGGCGGAGGTGTCGCCGGCATCGCGTGGGAGGTCGGCGTGCTGTCCGCACTGCAGGACGCCGGCGTCGACCTCGACGCCGCGGACCTCGTCGTCGGCACGAGCGCCGGCAGCGTCGTCGGGGCGTTCGTCCGGAACGGCACGGTGCAGCAGGCGTACGACCAGCAGCACACCCCCGCGCCCACGACCTACGTCGAGCCGGCCGCGATCGACACCGACGCCGTCCAGCAGCGCATCGGCGCCGCACTCGAGGGAGCGACCGGTGAGCAGGACGCCCGCGCCCGCCTCGGTCTCGCGGCTCAGCAGGTCACCGACGGCCAGTCCGACGACGAGCGCACGGCGACGTTCGCCGAGACCCTGCCGTCGACCGAGTGGCCGGCCCGGCCGTTCGCCGTCACGGCGGTCGACGCCACCGACGGCGCGTTCCGGCTGCTGACGGCGGCCGACGGCGTCCCGCTCCCCCGGGCGGTCGCCGCGAGCTGTTCGGTGCCGTTCGTCTGGTCTCCCGTGGGCATCGAGGGCCACCCGTACGTCGACGGCGGTGTCCGCTCCGGCACGAACGCCGACGCCGCAGCCGGACACGAACGCGTCCTCGTGATCGCCTGCGGCCCAGAGGGTCCGTCGCCCGTCGGGCCGTGGCTCGACATCGCGGTCGAGTCACTCCGTGCCGGCGGCAGCTCGGTCGAGGTCATCGTGGCCGACAGCACGGCGCAGGAAGCCTTCGGGACGAACTCGCTCTCCTTGTCCACCCAGGCGCCGTCGGCCGAGGCCGGCCGTGCTCAGGGCGCCGCCGTGGCCGAGCAGATCGCCGTTTTCTGGGCCGACGACCTCGGGGGCGTGCACGCATGACGACACCGTTCTCCGACCTCGACCAGTACATCGCGCTCCCCCGTGTCGACGGCATCGCGATCAGCCCGGACGGCACCCGCGTCGCGCTGACGGTCAGTGCGCTCGACCCGGACCGTACCGGGTACCGCCGGTCGATCTGGCAGGTGCCCGCAGGCGACGACACCGACGCGGCCGGCAGCGACGCAGCCGGTACCGCTGTCCGCCTCACCCGTTCCGCCAAGGGCGAGAGCGGCATCGCCTTCTCCCGCACGGGCGACCTGCTCTTCGTCTCCGCCCGACCCGATGCCGACGCCGCAGACCTCGAGACCGCCCAGCTCTGGGTGCTCCCGGCGACCGGCGGCGAGGCCCGGCCCCTCACCCGGCTCGCCGGGGGCGTCGGCGGCGTCCTGGCCACCGCGGCGTCGTCGGACGTCGTCGCGCTCACCGCCGACCTGCTGCCGAGTGCCGGCTCCGATCTGGCGACCGTGCTCGAGGCCGACGCGGTGCTCCGGAAGGCCCGCAAGGACAAGAAGGTCCGTGCGATCCTGCACGAGACCTACCCGGTCCGGTACTGGGACCACGACCTCGGTCCGGCCCAGACGCACGTCCTGACGCTCGACCTGGCCGAAGGCCTGACCGAAGACCACGCCGAGGACGCAGCCGCGCTCCCCCGCCTCACCGACCGCACGCCGGCTCCCGGCCGATCGCTGGACCACGTCGCCGGGGCGCTCACGCCCGACGGATCCGTCCTGTTGGCAGCCGTGGGTGTCCGGGAGGCCCGTGGACACCGCTCGACGATCGTCACGATCGACTGCACCACCGGCCACCGCACGGTGCTGTTCAGCGACGTCGACGTCGACCACGAGATGCCCGCCCTGAGCCACGACGGCCGCACGATCGCGTGGGTCCGGACGGTTCGCTCCACCCCGGCCGGGGCGAACCAGCAAGAGGTCTGGACCGCCGGCATCAACGGCTCGGACCCGCACCGCATCGCGACCGACTGGGACCACTGGCCGAGCGAGCTCGTGTTCGAGCACGGCGACCACGCCCTGCTCGCCGTGGCCGACCAGGACGGCCGGGCTCCGGTGTTCCGCATCCCGCTCGACGGCGCAGCCGTCGAGCAGCTGACGCACGACGACTGGGCGTACTCGAGCCTGCGCGTGGCGGAGGCGACCGGCGCGGTCGTCGCGCTCCGGGCATCCTGGGCGGCGCCACTGCACCCCGTGCGGATCGCGACGGACGGGGCGGTGACCCCGCTCGCGACCCCGGCACCCCTGCCGGAGGCGCCCGCGCACCTGGAAGAGGTCGAGACGACCGCGGCCGACGGCGCGCGCGTGCGCGGCTGGCTGGTCGTGCCGGAGGGCGACGGTCCGCACCCGCTGCTGCTCTGGATCCACGGCGGGCCGCTGAACTCGTGGAACCAGTGGTCGTGGCGGTGGAACCCGATGCTGATGGCGGCGCGCGGGTACGCGGTGCTGCTGCCCGATCCCGCGTTGTCGACCGGCTACGGGCTCGACTTCGTGAACCGCGGATGGAACGCGTGGGGGCAGGCGCCGTACACCGACCTGATGGCGATCACCGACGTGGTCGAAGCCCGGGCTGACGTCGACGAGACCCGCACGGCTGCCATGGGTGGGTCGTTCGGCGGGTACATGGCGAACTGGATCGCCGGCCACACCGACCGGTTCCGGGCGATCGTCACGCACGCCAGCCTGTGGGCGCTCGACCAGTTCAACGGCACCACGGACTCGTCGCAGTACTGGTCGTCGATCTTCGACGCCACCGGCATCGAGGCGAACGACCCGCGCCGGTTCGCGGCCGAGATCGCGTCACCGATGCTCGTCATCCACGGCGATAAGGACTACCGGGTGCCGATCGGCGAGGGGCTCCGGCTGTGGTCGGAGCTCGCCGAGCACCACGCGGCCGACGACGGCACGATGCCGCACCGGTTCCTGTACTTCCCGGACGAGAACCACTGGGTGCTCTCGCCGCAGCACGCCGTGGTCTGGTACGAGACGGTGTTCGCGTTCCTCGGGCAGCACGTGCTCGGTGACAAGTGGGAGCGGCCGGAGTTGCTCGGGTAGCGCGGGCGTGGCGGTCGACCCGGAACGACACGATCGACGTCGCACGACATCGAGAACGTCGTTCCGGGTCGGATCCACCCGACCGACCCGACCCGGTCCGACCCGCGCTAGACGAACGCAGCCTGCCCCGTGATCGCCCGACCCACGATGAGCGTGTTCACCTCGCGCGTGCCCTCGTACGAGTAGATCGCCTCGGCATCCGCGAAGAACCGCGCGACACCCTTGTCGAGCACGATGCCGTTGCCGCCCTGCACCTCGCGGCACCAGGCCACCGTCTCGCGCATCTTCGCCGTCGCGAACGCCTTCGCCATCGCGGAGTGCTCGTCGCCCCCGACGCCGGCGTCCTGCATGGCCGAGGCCTGCGTGCAGAGGGCGATAGAGGCGGTGATGTTCGACAGCGACTTGACGAGTAGGTCCTGCACGAGCTGGTGCGCAGCGATCGGCTTGCCGAACTGGATGCGCTCACGCGCGTAGGACAGGGCGGCCTCGTACGCGCCGACCGCGATGCCGACGGCCTGCCACGCGACCTCGGTGCGGGTCAGCCGGAGCACCTCGGCGGTGGATCGGAACGACGTCGCGTTCTGCAGCCGACGCGTCTCGGGCACCCGGACGCCCTGCATGACGATGTCGGCGTTCTGCACACCGCGCAGCGCGATCTTGTCCTCGATCTTCGTGGCGCTGAAGCCGGCGGTGTCCGTCGTGACGAGGAAGCCCTTGACCTGACCGTCAGCGACGTCCTTCGCCCAGATGACGACGACGTCGGCGAAGGTGGCGTTGCCGATCCAGCGCTTCTCGCCGTCGAGGATCCACTCGTCGCCCTCGCGTCGAGCGGTGGTGCGCAGCCCCTTCGCGGAGTCGCTGCCCGAGTACGGCTCGGTGAGCCCGAAGGCACCGACGATCTCGCCGGCGGCCATGCGAGGCAGCCACTCGCGCTGCTGCTCCTCGCTGCCGGCGACGGCGATCGAGTTCATCGCGAGGCCGGACTGCACGCCGATGAACGTCGCGACGCTGGCGTCGACGCGGCCGAGCTCGAGTGCCGCCCACCCGCGGAACACGGCCGAGTTCTCGAACTGGCGCACGAGCGGGATGCCCGGCCCGTACATGCCGAGCTCGGCGAGGGGCGCGATCACCTGCATCGGGAACTCGGCCCGCGCCCAGTACTCGTCGGCGATGGGCCGCACCTCGCGCTCGAGGTACTCCCGGAGTCGCCCGATCGACGCACGCTCCGGCTCGGTCAGCTGCTGTTGGAAGCCGTAGAAGTCCGATTCGAGGAGGCCCGTCGTGGGCGTCAGCGTTGACATGGAACCAACGATGCATCATTCTCGAAAACGTTGCAAGGGAGGCTCGCGTGTACACATCGGATTCTGCGCTGCGCGCTTTCCGGGAGGCCCGCCACACGTTCATCGACGGCTCCCGCATCGACATGGGCGCGTTGGCTGCCGCACTCGGCGTGGACCGCACGTCGCTGTTCCGGTGGGTGGGCAACCGTGACCGGTTGCTGTCCGAGATCCTGTGGTCCCTCGCAGTCCCCACGCTCGATCGGGCGTCTCGCGCTGCCGACACGATCGGATCCTCCGGAGCGGCGCGCATCGTCGACGTGCTCGACCGGTTCACCGCCGACCTCATCGAGGCCACCTACTTCCGAGCCTTCCTGACCCGCGAGCCCGCGCGGGCGATGCGCCTGCTGACCACCTCGGACAGCGACGTGCAGAGCCGGTTCGTCGAACGGGTCACCGCGCTCGTGGTCGAGGAGCAGTCCTCCGGCGAGTTCGATCCGGCCCCGTTGTCCGCCGAGGAGCTCGCCCGGCTGCTCGTCCGGATCTCAGAGTCGTTCACCTACGCTGAGTTCATCTCCGGTGAGGCCCCCGACCCCGTCCGGGCACGCGCCGCGTTCGAGTACGTGTTGCGCCCCGCCGCCGATCACGCCACACCCGCACCTCCGATCGGAGACCGATGACCATCGACGAGTACCCGTTCCGACGCGACTACCCCACGCGGTGGAACGACAACGACATGTTCGGACACGTCAACAACACGATCTACTACTCGGCGATGGACAACGCGTCGACGTACTGGTTCCGCGAGCAAGCGGGCCTCGACCCGTTCTCGTCGGAGTGGATCGCCGTGCTGGTGTCGTCGAGCTGCCGGTTCGTCGAGTCAGCCGTGTGGCCGGACGTCATCGAGGTCGGGATGCGCTCGAAGCACCTGGGCAACACGAGCCTGTCGTGGGAGTTCGGGCTGTTCCGGCAGTCCGACGGGGCGCTGCTCGCGACCGGCGAGTTCGTGCACGTCATCATCGACCGCGAGGGCGCCCGCCGACCGATCCCCCTGCCGGAGTCGCTGCGCGCGCTCGTGACCGGCACGATGGTCGCCCAGGAGCCCGCCGTCGCCGACTGACCCCGGCGACGCGCCCAGCGCCGACTCAGCGCCGCCGTTCGGGCGCGGATCCTCCCTGCCGCGCGCGGATCGGAACCAGGTCGCCGACACCGAGCACGGGTCAGGGGCGGTAGTCGTCGCGGCGAGGCTGGTACAGCCGCGCAGCGAGGTCGTCGCCCGCAGGCTTTCCGCCACCCATGGTCCCGATGGCCTTCGCAGCTGCGGTCAGCACGAAGCCGATCCCCCGGCCGATGACGAGCACGATGCGCATGACGTCCCCCTTCATCGCTCCATGCTAGCCCGCTGCTCGAGGGCTGCTCAGGACTTGAGTGCAGCGAGCTCGAGGTTGATGTCGTCGGGGTCCTGCACGGACAGGATCACCATGCCGGCGTCGCCGAGGTCGGTGACCTCGCCGTGCTCGACCCCCGCTGCGTCGAGCCGGGCAGCCGCCTCGTGCAGCTCGTCGACCGAGCCCACGACGAAGCTGACGTGGTCGAGGCCGACGGTGTCCGGGTTGAACGTCTGCCCCGCGGGAGCGACCGGACGGAGCCCGAACACCTGGTCACCGAGCCGGAACACCGATCCGCCGTAGAAGCGCTCACGGTCCTCGCGGACGCCAGGCTCGTCGACCTGGTCGCTGAAGTCGATCGCCGGGTCGGTGCCGAGCAGCTGCTGGTAGAACGCCTTGCTGCGGTGGATGTCGGTCACGGTGACGCGGACGTGGGCCAGGGCGGTCGGGCGGGCGAACGGTTCGGTCATGGTGGAGCTCCTCGGGGTTCGATCCGACGCAGGGCCGTCGGGTGCGCGCCGTGGTTGCGACGCGCACCCGAGGCAACGCTCCGCCCCTCCGAAGCGCCCGAGGCCGTGCGGCGACCGGACAACCCGGAGCACGACGGTCCGCACGCCGAACAACCAAAGTGCCCCCGAACTGCGGGAAGCCGCGGTTCGGGGGCACTTTGGTTGTGCAAGCGGCGCTGGACCCGAACGCCAGCGCCGCGGTCCGGTCAGATCAGGTCGTCGGTCAGGTGGTTGGGCGTGCCGAACCGGTCATAGTGCGCTCTGAACAACGACAGCAGCGACAACCCACCCGAGCATCAGCACCAGGACAGTGATCAGGAGAAGCGATCGAGGTGCTCGGTCTGAGCGCCGCGCCATCGCGAACGTCCAGATCACAACGGCCAAAAGTGCAGCAAGGAGTATCGCCCAGGTTGCCCACCAGGCTCCGCCGTACGCCAGAGCGAGAGCAAGCCACCCACCCTGTGCTGGTAGAAGCAGGGCAGCGCCTACCCGGTCTGCGACCTGGACTCGTTGCTCCCGGGGTTCATCTGGGAGTGTTCCTTGATCCACTCGCTCAACCTATTCGATTGAGCCGACCGCCCGCCTCGCGCAAGCGGCTGCAGGCTGCGTAACGCGCTAGATCAGTCCGACGGTTAGGTAATTCGCAGTGCCGAAGCGGTGCGCGGTGATCGAGACCGCCTGCTCCCGGACGAACGGCAGGATCTCGAGCCGACCGGCCTCGGTGACGGGGCCGCCGTACACCGCGACGTCGGGACGCCCGCCGATCGCCGAGTACAGCGCCGAAGTGTCGCCGCCGATGAGCCGGACACGGGTCGACGAGCCGGACGCGATCTTCGACGCGAAGGACTCATCGGAGACCGACTCGGACAACGAGCGGACGATGGACAGCGAGCGGAGAGCCGAGGCGACGGCAGCGGGCAGGGCGCCGGCGGTCGAGACGTCGATCGTGGTGCCGGCCCGGAGTGCGGCGGCGACGACCCGGACGAGCTCGACGACCGAGTCATCGGCGGAAGCGCTGGCAACCGCAGCCAACCGCACCTGCACCGACGGGAACGGCAGGTACCGGGCGATGTTCCGCTCGGCGCTCAGGGCCGACACGTCGGTGGCGGTGCCGAACAGCGTCGACCAGGCCTGCTCGTCCGACGCCAGCGACCGGTCGAGCACCGGCGAGGTGACCCCTGCCGCACGGACGAAGGCGCTGACCGGAGCGGAAGGAACGGACGCAGCAGTCGACGCAGCAGTCGACCAGGACCCCAGTCCGAGCAAGTAGTTCAGCCCACCGGCCTTCGTACCCGCACCGACGGCCGACTTCTTCCACCCACCGAACGGCTGCCGACGGACGATGGCTCCCGTGATGCCGCGGTTGACGTAGAGGTTGCCCGCCTCGATGCGCGACAGCCACTGCCCGATCTCGGCCGGGTCGAGGGAGTGCAGGCCCGAGGTCAGGCCGTAGTCGACCTCGTTGACGATGTCGATCGCCTCGTCGAGGGTGTCGGCGGTCATCATGCCGAGGATCGGCCCGAAGTACTCCGTGCGGTGGAACTCCGAGCCGCGGCGGACGCCCTGACGGACACCGGGGCTCCAGAGCTTGCCGGTCTCGTCGAGCTGCTTCGGCTCGACGGCCCAGGTCTCCCCCGCGCCGAGCGTCGTCAGACCGGCGAGCAGCTTGCCCGACGCCGGCTCGATGATCGGTCCCATCTGGGTGGTCGGATCGGTCGGGTAGCCGACGGTGAGCGAGGACACGGCGTCGAGCAACTGGTTGCGGAAGCGCTTCGACTTCGCGACCGAACCGACCATCACCACGAGCGACGCGGCCGAGCACTTCTGGCCGGCGTGTCCGAAGGCCGAGGCGACGACGTCCTTCACCGCGAGGTCGAGGTCCGACGACGGCGTGACGATGACGGCGTTCTTGCCCGAGGTCTCGGCGAGCAGCGGCAGGTCAGAGCGGAACGAGCGGAACAGCTCGGCGGTCTCGTAGGCCCCGGTGAGGATGACCTGGTCGACCAGCGGCGAGGCGATGAGCTGCTCGCCGAGTTCGTTCTCGGACACCTGCAGGAACGCGAGTACGTCGGCCGGGGCGCCGTGGGCGTCGAGCGCGGTCTCGATGATCGAGGCGAGCACGGCACCGGACCGCTCGGCGGGCGGAGCGGGCTTGAGCACGACGGCGGACCCGGCAGCGAGTGCGGCGAGGGTCGACCCGGCGGGGATCGCGACGGGGAAGTTCCACGGCGGCGCGACGAGGGTCAGCGTCGCCGGCGTGAACGTCGCACCGTCGACCTCGTCGAGCTGGGACGCGAGCGAGCCGTAGAAGTGCGCGAAGTCGATTGCTTCGGACACCTCGGGGTCGGCCTGGTCGATGGTCTTGCCGGTCTCGGAGGCCATGACCTCGATGAGGGCGGCACGGTTCGCCTCGAGCGCGTCGCCGACGGCGTGCAGCACCGCGCCGCGCGCGGCACCGGACCAGGTCCCCCAGACCGCACCGGCGGCCTGGGCGCGACCGAGCGCGGAGTCGAGGTGCGCGGCGGAGTCGACCCGGGCCTCCTGGACGGCGCGGACGCCGAGCGTCGACGACGCGATCCGGTCCGTGATGGCCGAACCCCACTGGCGCACCGTGGCGACCGACGGGTCGCTGTCCGGGGTGTTCTCGAACCGGCCCGGTCCGGGGCGGCCGACGGCTGCGTAGCGGTCGGCGACGCGATGCGACGCGGGAGCGGCGAGGCCCTCGGGCGTGGCGAGCGGCACGAGCGAGGCACGGAACCGCTCTTCTTCGCGAGCGAACAGCGGCGGCGACGTCACCAGCGAGAAGACCGCGGACATGAAGTTGTCCTGCGAGGCGCCCTCTTCGAGCCGGCGGATCAGGTACGCGATCGCGACGTCGAACTCACCGGGGTGCACGACCGGCGTGTAGAGCAGGAGCGAACCGACGGTGCGGCGGACGGCTTCGGCCTGGCCCTGCGCCATGCCGAGCAGCATCTCGAACTCGATGCCGTCCCGCACGCCGCGCTCTCCGGCGAGCAGCCAGGCGTGCGCGACGTCGAACAGGTTGTGCCCGGCGACGCCGACGCGGACGTTCTCGACACGCGACGGGGTGAGCGCCCAGTCGAGCACGCGCTTGTAGTTGGTGTCGGAGTCCTGCTTGGTGTGCCAGGTGGCGAGCGGCCAGCCGTGCACCGAGGCCTCGACCTGTTCCATCGGCAGGTTCGCGCCCTTGACCAGGCGGACCTTGATGCCGGCACCACCGCGGGCACGGCGGGCGGCGGACCACTCCTGCAGCTGCTCCATCGCGGCGAGCGCGTCGGGCAGGTACGCCTGCAGCACGATGCCGGCTTCGAGGCCGAGGAACGCGGGCTCGTCGAGGAGCTTCGTGAAGACCGCGATCGTCAGGTCGAGGTCCTTGTACTCCTCCATGTCGAGGTTGATGAACTTCGCCGGGGTCGCTGCGGCGGCGCGCTCGAACAGCGGGCGGAGCTGTTCGACGATGTCGTCGACGGCGTGGTCGAACGCCCACGGCGAGTGCGGGTGCACGGTCGAAGAGACCTTGATGGAGACGTAGTCCACGTCGTCGCGGGCGAGGAGCTTGTGCGTGCCCTCGAGCCGGCGGGCGGCCTCGCGCTCGCCCAGGACGGCCTCGCCGAGCAGGTTGACGTTGAGCCGGACGCCGTCCTGCTTGATCTTCGCGATGGCGGGGCCGAGCTTCGAGTCGGTGGCGTCGACGATCAGGTGGCCGACCATGTTCCGGAGCACGCGGCGGGCGATGGGGACGACGACGGTCGGCAGGGCCGGGGCCATGCCGCCGCCGAGACGCACGAGTCCGCGCATCGCCGCGGGCAGGAACCCGGGGGCGTTCGGCGCGATCTGCCGGAGTTTGCGGGCAGCGACGGCGAGGTCTTCGGGGCGGACGACGCCGTCCACGAAGCCGACCGCGAAGTCCAGGCCGGCGGGGTCGGCCAGCACCCCGGCGAGCTGCTTGGCGGAGCCGTCGACCGGGAAGGACTCGGCTTCGGCCAGCCACTGTCGGACGAGTGCGACGGACTGGTCCGCCAGCGCGTCGTGGTCGGTGGCGGGGTGCTCGTGCAGGGTCGTCATGGGATCAGTGTGGAGGTCCGGGATACGGTAGCGGAAGCGACCGTTCCTGATGGGTACCGTTCAGTTGCGCTACCGAATCCGCCGCGACTCCACTACCGTCGAACCATGCTCGATGTCCGCCGTCTCGTGCTCCTCCGTGAGCTGTCGATCCGTGGCACGATCGCGGCCGTCGCCGAGGCGATGAACTTCACCCCGTCGGCGGTGTCGCAGCAGCTCAGTGCCCTGGAACGCGAGGCCGGGGTGCAGCTCCTGCGCAAGGCCGGACGACGGCTGCAGCTCACCCCGCAGGCCGAGGTGCTGGTCGCCGCCGCCGGCCACGTGCAGGACGTGCTCGAGCAGGCCCAGGCACAGGTCGAGGACACCCTGCCGTCGGTGCAGGGGCGGGTGCGGGTCGCCGTGTTCCAGTCCGCGGCCCTCGCGCTGATGCCCAACGCCCTGCACGAGATGGCCACCGAGCACCCCGACGTCCGGGTCGAGATGGTGCAGCGCGAGCCGGAGACCGCACTGAACGAGACCTGGGCGCGCGACTTCGACATGGTCATCGCGGAGCAGTACCCCGCGCACGCCGCACCGCACCTGTCCGGCCTCGACCGCTCGGACCTGACGACGGATGCCGTCCGGTTGGCCCTGCCCCCGCTCGACACCGCGCTGCTGCCGGTGTCGTCGCTCGAGGACGCCCAGGCCCTGCCGTGGGTGATGGAACCCCGTGGGACGGCCTCGCGGCACTTCGCCGAGCAGGTCTGCCGGCGCTGGGGCTTCGAGCCGGACGTCCGCTACGAGACCGCCGACCTGCAGACCCAGATCCGCCTGGTCGAGTCGGGCAACGCGGTCAGCCTGATGCCCGACCTGATGTGGACCGGGCGGACGACCACCTGCCGGCTGCTCGAGCTGCCCGAGCAGCCCCGCCGCACGATCTTCACCGTCGTGCGCGCGGCCGGCGCTTCATCGCCCGCGGTCCGTGCGCTCCGGGCTGCGCTCGAACGCGCCGCGGCGGCCGTCGGCGACTGACCCCCGACGCAGAACAACACACACGGACGCACACCGACGGACACGCAAGCAGCCGGACGCCGCCGTGCCGTGACCAAACCGAGACCTGACCGACTGTCAGGATCGTGGGATCGACGACATCTCCTGGATGAGGGCACGTTTCGGTGCCCCGTCCGGCATCCGAGGGGGATCCCATGAACAGGCCCAGCACGTCCCAGCCCTGCACGTCCACCACGCGTCGCGTCGCCGCGATCGGCGCCGCGGTCGCCATCGTCGCCGCGTCGTCCGCCTTCGGCATCGGCGCATCGACCGCCGTCGCCGCCGAGGAACCGGCGGCGACGAGCACCGCGACACCGGCCGCACCCGTCGCCACCGACGCACCCGCCGCATCTGCCGCACCCGAGACGCCCGTCCCGACCGACGCAGCCGACGAGCAGCCGGGAGGCCCGACCACCGACCCGACGCCGGCTCCCGCCGACGAGTCGGAGACCCCACTGCCAGCGGCTCCCGCCGACGACGCCACGCCGACACCCACACCCACACCCACACCCACGGAAGCAGCAGCCCAGTCGGACGCACCCGCCGCCGAGGACGGCAGCGACCTCGCGTTCACGGAGCCGTCGACCGAGGACGCCCCGCTCGCCCTCACCGCCACCGTCGGGACTCCGTTCTCGCACACGTTCGAGACCACCGGCGGCAACGGCACCGTGGGCTACGCCATCCAGGACGCCCCGTCGTCCGAAGCCGGGCCGACCGACTACAGCGTCAACGTCGAGACGGGCGTGCTGAGCGGCACCCCGACCGAGGCCGGCACGTTCCGCTTCGAGGTCGTCGCCCTGAGCGGCTCGACCCAGATCACCGAGTACGTCGAGCTCACCGTCTCCCCCGCCGCGACGCCGGACGTGATCACGTTCGGCGAGCAGTCGACGCCCGAGTCCCCGATCCGCATCGAGACCACGGCCGGTGACACGGTCGACCGGACCTTCACCGCGACGGGGTCGTCGAGCGAGCTGCACTACATCCTGCTCAGCGGTCCGACTGCGTTCCCGGTGCCGGGCAATGCGTACCCGACGGCTCCGTCGGGCCTGTCCGTGGACGAGGCGACCGGCCGACTCAGCGGCGCCCCGACGGTGGCCGGTGAGTACGACTTCCAGGTCATGGCGCTGAACGGCTCCCGAGCGGCGACGCAGTACGTCCACTTGTCCATCCGTCCGGCCGCCACGGCCCACCTCGAGCTGCTCATCGGAGTCATCGGGACGGGCCAGGCCTGGCAGACGGGCGAACACGGGCTGCGCGAGATCTTCGCCGAGAGCCCCGATGCGAACCCGGTCGACGCTGTGCCGGCAGCGCAGGGCGCGACGATGTCGGTCCGGGTCACGCCACTCGACGCGTACGGCAACCCGACCGAGGACCACGACGGCGCGACGCCGAAGGTGACGAGCAGCGTCTCCTCGGACGAGGTCTCGTTCCCGACCGATCCCTGGAACGCTCGCGTCCGGTTCCCGCACGCGTCGCCGCACACGATCACGGTCGCTCTCGACGGGGTCTCGACCTCGTTCGACGTGGACGTGCAGCCGGCGGCAGCGACCGTCGGCACCACGACCCCGACAGTCGGCTCGGGAACCGGCACCCTCGCCTACACGGGCGCCGAGACGTCCGGCCCGCTCGCCTGGGCGCTCGGCTTGCTGGCCGCCGGCGGCGGCCTGCTCGTCCACCGGCTGCGTCGCCGACGCGCCTGACGCGGTGCACCGCGCCGGATGACGGACGGGAGGCCCGTGGCGGATCCGCCACGGGCCTCCCGTCCGTCGCGGGTTCCCGCACGGACCCCCAAGCATGGTCACATTCCGGTCACCGTCGCCTGTACGGGCGTGCAGCACCGCTACGATCCGAGAGCGCCGAAATTCTCGGCAGATTCTCACGATCCGGCCACCCAGCCGGACCTCACCCTGGGGGGAACCCGTGCACCGCAGCACCTCCGCCGTCCGTCGCGCATGCGCCGTCGGCACCACCGTCGCACTCGTCGGCCTGACCACCGGGCTCGGCATCATGTCCGCGACCGCAGCCAGCGCCGTCGAGCCGATCGACTCCACGCAGCCCGTCACCTCGGCCGAGACCCCGGCCCCCGCTGACACGACCGAGACGCCCGCTCCGACCGAGGTCCCCTCGGACGCCTCGACCGACGCCCCGGCCCCCGCCGAGGAGACCCCGGCGCCGACCGACGAGGCGACCACCCCCGACGACGAGCCGGCCGCGCCCGAGACGACGGCTCCGGCCGCCGAGACCCCGGCGCCGACCGCGACGCCGACCCCGGACGTCACGGCGAAGGCCGCCGACGCGACCGTCACCATCGACGGTGCGGCCAAGGTCGGTTCGCTCCTGAGCGCCGTCGTGACCGGCTTCGACGAGGACTCCTCGTACAAGTACGTCTGGGCTGACCAGAACGGCGCGGTCCTGTCGAAGACAGCGACCTACCGCATCGACCCCACCGACGTGCGCAAGACGATCACCGTCACGGTGACCGGCATGCTGCCCGACGCGACCGACACCACCGCGGTGACGTCCGAGGCGACCGCCCCGGTCACCCAGGACCCCGCGTTCCTCGGCACCGACGGCAAGCCCACGAAGGCCGGCGCCGACGCCGACCACCCGCTCGCACTGAGCACCGCCGCCGGCGACACGTTCTCGTACACGTTCCGTGCGCAGGGTTCGCCCGAGCCGACGTACAAGCTCGACTGGTTCGAGTCGTACGACGCCGAGAACGCCGCGGAGAACGAAGAAGAGGGCTACTTCCCCTCCGATCAGCTGCCGGACGGCCTGACCTTCGACGCGTCGACCGGTGAGCTGAGCGGCGTCACGACGTGGGTCTCCGAGTGGGACTTCGCCGTCACCGCGACCAGCGGCACCGCATCGGTGACGCAGTACGTCGCGCTGAACGTCGAGGCCGGTGCCCCGGCCGGCATCATGGTCTACACGACCGACCGCGCAGGCCTGTTCGACGACGACGACAGCGACGACCGGACGACCTGGATCATCGAGCCTGACGGCAGCGTCATCACCCTGAGCCCCGAAGAGTTCATCGAGGGTGGTCGCCCGACCATCGAGCAGGGCGGCACGCTCGTCGTCGCTGGTGGTCTCGTCGACCGCTACGGCAACCCGATCGTCGACGACGACGAGGACGCTCCGGTCCTGCTGCCGACCGTCACGTCGGACATCGCCAGTGACGTCATCGCTCCGGACCCCGACTTCGGTGAGTACGGGCTCGTGAACGTCACGTTCCCGCACGCGTCGACGCACAACCTGACCGTCGCCGCCGGCGCGTTCAGCACGTCGTTCCCCGTCGAGGTCCAGCCGACCGCCGCCACCGTCGTCACCCCGACGACCCCGGTCGCAGCCGCCCCGGTCACCCCGACCAACCGCGGCGGGCAGCTCGCCTACACGGGCTCGGACGCCACCGGCGCCCTGCCCTGGGCCCTCGGCCTGCTCGTCGCCGGCGCCGGCCTCATCGGCGCCCGCACCCTGCGTCGTCGCCGCGCACAGCGCTGACGTTCGACCAGCGCTGACGGCCTCCCTCGTCTCTCGTCCGTCGCGTGCCCGCGTGACGGACGGGAGGCCCGGCTCGGCCCCGCCTGACCCCGCACCGGGGCGGCGGGGCCGTTTCCGTTCCACCGTCGGTAGCGTGGGCACCATGCCCACGCTGCTGCACATCGACTCGTCCGCCGACCTCGCCCACTCCCGCTCGCGCGCGCTCACCGCCGCGTTCGCCGATGCCTGGCGTGCCCGCGGCCCGGAGTACACGGTGGTCCGGCGCGACCTGCACGTCGACCAGCTCCCGCACCTCGAGACCTCGGCGCTGCACTGGGCAGCAGCGGACCGCACCGCCGACGAGTCCGTGGCACCCGAGGCCGAGGCGCTCCGCCAAGCGGTCATCGACGAGCTCCTCGGTGCCGACGTCGTGGTCGTCGGTGCGCCGCTGTACAACTACACGGTGCCGTCGACGCTCAAGGCCTGGATCGACCGCATCCACGTCCCCGGCGTGCTGGCGGGTGACGTGCAGCCCCTGGCCGGCCGACCGGTCGTCACCGTGGTCAGCCGCGGTGCGACCTACGATGCCGGCACCCCGACCGAGGACTGGGACCACGGCTCCCCCGTGCTGCACCTGATCCTCGGCACCGCGCTCGGCATGAAGCTCTACCCGATCACGGTCAGTGCGACCCTGGCCGACCGGCTGCCCGACCTGGCGCCGCTCGCCGAGCACGCATCCGCCGAGTTCGCCGACGCGAAGACCACGATCGAGCGCTTGGCCACCACGCTCGGCTGAACGGTCAGGCGGGACGGATCTCGTCGGAACGACCGAGCAGCTCCGCGTGGAACGCCGTCTGCGTCAGGGCGCTCGCGAGCAGGAACCCGGTCATCGACTCGATCCCGCCACTGAACGGCACGCGTGCGGCGACCTCGAACAGCGTCGGCCGGTCGAGCCCGTCCAGGGCGTCGGCGACGTGCCGAGAACGCTCCTCGCGGTGCCGCACCAGCGTCTGCGCGCGGGTGACGACGTCGGCGAACCGGTACTCGTGGCCGGGGCAGACCTCGAGACCGGCGTACGGGTCGAGGAGTCCGAGCGACGCCAGGTAGTCGCCGAGCGGGTTCGTGTCGGTGCGTCCGCCGAGTCCGATGCCGGGGTTGATCCGTGGCAACACGTGGTCGCCGGTGAAGAGCAGCCCGTCCGCCTCGTCGACGAAGCACACGTGGCCGGCGGTGTGCCCGGGCGTCCAGAGCGTCCGGATGGTGCGGCCGGGGATCGGGAGCACGTCGCCGTCGGCCAGCAGCAGGTCAGCGTACGGCTCCTCGCTCCGCCCGAGGCCGATGCGCCGCCCGCTCCCCCAGGCCGCGACGACGCCGTCGTGCAGCTCGGGCGGCAGGCCCCACGTGGCGATGTCGGCGTCGTTCCGCGCGGCGTCGGAGCGCTCGCGGTCGAGGGCGTCGACCTCGAGTCCGTGCATCGCGACCCGGGCCCCGGTCGATCGGCGGATCGCGGCGGCGGCACCGAGGTGGTCGGCGTGCAGGTGCGTGACGGCGACGAGGGACACGTCGTCGAGCGACCGTCCGATCGCCGACAGTGCGGCGCGGACCTCGTCGAGCCCGCCGTCGGCCGACCACCCGGGGTCGATCAGCGCGAGGGAGCCGTCCGACCCCTCCACCACGTAGACCAGGGTCGCATCGGGCACGCCGAACCGGAACGGCACCGCGAAGGTCCAGATGCCCGGCCGCACCTGTTCCACGGGCGGCAGGACGCCGTCGCGGAGCGCGGCGGCCTGCACGGGGCTGATCGGTTCCGGCCTGATCGGTTCCGGGGCCGGCGCTGCCGACGGGGGCACGGTCGTCACCCGCACCACCCTACTGACGCGCGCCGACCCGCCCAGCGCGATCCGGGCCTCCCGTCCGAAGCGCGCGGCGCTGCGCATCCGCGCCCGAGTAGACACGACGCATGGAGATCGCACCGATGCTCGCCAAGGCCGTCGCCGACGTGCCCGACCCCGACAGCGTGACGGGTGGGCTGCGCTACGAGCCGAAGTGGGACGGCTTCCGCGGCATCGTGACGATCGACGGCGACGACGTCGAGATCGGCAGCCGCGGCGCGAAGCCACTCACGCGCTACTTCCCCGAACTCGTCGACGCCTTCCGCGCGCAGTTCGGCGGCCGCGACCACCCCGTGGTCCTCGACGGCGAGGTGATCCTGCGCTCCGGCGAGCCGGGGGCCGAACGGCTCGACTGGGAGGCGCTGTCGCAACGCATCCACCCGGCGGCCTCGCGGATCGCGAAGCTCAGCACCGAGACGCCCGCGCAGTTCGTCGCCTTCGACCTGCTCGCGCTGGACGGCGACGAGCTGGTCGGCCTGCCGTTCGACGAGCGACGGTCGCGCCTCGAGTCGCTCGCCGCCGACCTCGCCGACCCCCTGTTCGTCACCCGCACCACGCTCGACGTCGACCGGGCCCGCGAGTGGCTCACGACCTTCGAGGGCGCCGGCCTCGACGGCGTGGTCGCCAAACCGCGGGCGAAGCCGTACGAACCGGGCAGACGCACGATGCTCAAGATCAAGCACCACCGGACCGCCGACGTCGTCGCGATCGGGTACCGCGTGCACAAGAGCGGCTCGGGCGTCGGCTCGCTGCTCGTCGGGCTGTACGGCGACGACGGCGAGCTCCGCCAGGTCGGCGGCGTCTCCGCCTTCTCCGACAAGCGTCGGCTCGCCCTGGTCGACGAGCTCGAGCCCGTCGTGCTGCGCGATGCGGACGGGAGGCCCGTCACCGGTGACGGGGAACGGTCGCGGTTCTCGTCGGGTCGCGACACGTCGTTCGTCCGGCTGGCGCCGGAGGTGGTCCTCGAGGTCCGGTACGACCAGATGGAGGGCGACCGGTTCCGGCACACGGTGCAGTTCGAGCGGTGGCGACCGGATCGCGACGCATCGTCGTGCGGGTTCGACCAGCTCGAGGTGCCGTCGGCGTACGACCTGCGTGATGTCCTCTCCTGACGCGGGATTGTCCGTTTTTCGACGTCTTCACGGCATTCCACGGAAAGTAGTTAGCCGAACTAGCGAAACGCTGCCAGCATGGTGATCAGCAGCACGGAGCACCCATCCCGGGAGCCCCAGGACCGAAAGCGGATCGACATGAGCACCAGCACGCTTGTCCGCCACTCGCAGCGGAACCCCTTCACCGAGGTGCGCGAGGCACGTCGCCAGCGCACCCTGCAGCTGAGCGCGGTCATCAGCGCCATCGCCGGCGTCACCGCCACGGCGCTCGCCCTCGTCACGATCGGCCTCGGCTCGTGATCGTCGACGGCATCAGCGACGCGCACCGCACCACGTGGTCGCGTCTCACCCGCCTGCGAACCGCGACGATCGGCCTGCCGATGCAGACCTCGCGCGTCGACGACCCGGACCGCTCGACGGACGCCCTGCCCGCGGTCTGAGCCTCGGACCGGGCTGGCCTCGGTCAGCGCTTCTTCGCGCGTGACGGTTGGACGCGCGGCGGCTCGCCGGGCATCTTCGGGAAGTCCGGCGGGAACGGCAGCTCACCGTCGCCGTTCGCCACGTCGCGCTCCCACCAGTCCAGCAGCCGAGCGATGCTCCCCTGCTCGTCGTGCATGGCTTCCCATGGATCGCCGATCGTCGCCAGGCGTTCCGGAACCGTCCGGATCGTGAAGGTCGTCGGGTCTGCCGTCGGCAGCTCGTCCCAGGTGATCGGCGTCGACACCGAGGCGTGCGCCAACGCCCGCGGACTGTAGGCCCCCGCCATCGTGCGGTCGCGGTTCGCCTGGTTGAAGTCGACGAAGACCCGCTGGCCCCGCTCCTCCTTCCACCACGCCGTCGTGACCCGGTCGGGCATCTGCCGCTCGAGTTCGCGGGCGGCGGCGATCACGGCATGCCGGACGTCGAGGAACTCGTGTTCGGGAGCGATCGGTGCGAACACGTGCAGCCCGCGGTTGCCGCTCGTCTTGATCCAGGTCGTCAGACCGGCTTCGTCGAGCACCTTGCGGAGCTCCTGCGCGACCGGCACCGTGTCCGAGAAGTCCGTGCCGGGCTGCGGGTCGAGATCGATGCGGAGCTGGTCCGGGTGGTCGCTGTCCTCCGCCCGTGAGGCCCACGGGTGGAAGACCACCGTGTTCATCTGCGCCGCCCACACCGCGACGGCCGGTTCGTCGACCACGAGCTGCGGGTGCTTCCGGCCGCTCGGGTAGGTCACCGTGACCGAGCGCACGTAGTCGGGAGCGCCCTTCGGCGGGTTCTTCGAGAAGAACTGCTCGCCGTCGACACCGCCGGGGAACCGCTGCAGCGAGATCGGCCGGTCGCCGTTGGCCCGGACGAAGGCGTCACCCACCGTCACGAGGTACTCGGCGAGGTCGAGCTTGGTGATACCGGCGTCAGGCCAGAGCACCCGCGACGGGCTGCTGATCCGGACCTCGCGGTCGCCGTCGGGCCCTGGTACCCGCACCGTCGTCGCCTCGCTCGCCATGCCCCGGAAGGTACTCGGTGCACGATGGACGGGTGAGCACGTACCTCGGAGTGGACCTGGCGTGGGGGCTCGGCACCGCGAGCCGCGCCCCGAACGAGACCGGGCTGGTCGCGATGGAGGCCGACGGCACGATCACCGACGCCGGCTGGGCCCGCGGGGTCGACGACGTCACGACCTGGATCGCGGAACACCTCGGGCCGCGGTCGCTCATCGCCGTCGACGCCTCGCTCGTCGTGACGAACCCGACCGGCATCCGCGAATCGGAACGGCAGGTCGGGCAGCGCTACGGCCGGTGGAAGGTCGCGGCGAACCCGACGAACCAGGCCTCTGCGGCGAGCGCCGGCGCCCGCCTGCTGGACCGGCTCACCGCGCTCGGTGTCGAGTACGTGTCCGACACGGCGTCGATGCACGCCAGGACCGGTCCGGCGATGTTCGAGTGCTACCCGTACACGACACTCGTCGGCGTGGAGGAGCTCGGGTACGACGTCGAGCGGCCCCGGTACAAGCGACTCGACCTCCGGATCCCCGCCGCCGAGGCCCGGGCTCGCCGCGCCGAGGCGTTCGACGAGCTGGTCCGTCGGCTGCGCGAGACCCCGCTCGACCCGCCGCTGCAGCTCGACTCCCATCCCCTGACACAGCGGCTCGCCGACCCGTCGGTGCTGCACGGTCCGACGCACAAGCACCGCGAGGACCTGCTCGACGGCGCCTTGTGTGCCTGGACGGCGGCGTTCTGGGAGCGACACGGCGACCAGCGTGTGCAGATCCTGGGAGCGGACCCGAGCCTCCCGTCCGACCCGGTGGACGAGGCGGGCCGCCGGCCCGTCGTGGTGGCGCCCGCGCGCCCGTCGCAGCGGGGCACGCGCGGCTAGGGTTGACCGGTGAGCACGACGAGCGAACCCCTGCACATCGGGCTGGTGTCGCTGCACACCTCCCCCGGCGACGAACCCGGCTCGGGCGAGGTCGGCGGCATGAACGTCGTCGTCCGCCACCAGGCCGAGGCCCTCGCCGACCGCGGTCACCACGTCGACATCATCACGCGACGGTCGGCGCCGACGCAGCCGGACTCGGTCTCGCTGGTGCCGGGCGTGTGCCTGCGGTTCCTGTCGGCGGGTCCGGCCGAGCCGGTGCCGAAGGGCGAACACGACGCGTTCATCGAGCCGTTCCGCCACGAGCTCGAGCAGCTCGGCCCGTTCGACGTGCTGCACTCGCACCACTGGTTCTCCGGTGCCGCGGCCCTGCCGGTCGCCCGTGAGCGTGGCATCCCGCACGTGCAGTCGTTCCACTCGATCGCCGCCGACCCCACGACCCCGTTGTCCGAGGGCGAGCGCCCCGAGTCCGCCGGGCGCATCGCGGGCGAGCAACTGCTGGCACGGGAGTCCGACGCGGTCGTCGTGGTCTCCGAAGCCGAGGCCTCGACCGTCCGCACCCGGCTCGGCGGACCCGACTCCCACATCTGGATCGTGCCGCCGGGGGTCGACGGGTCGGTCTTCCGCCCCGCCGCCGTCGGCGCGCGTCGCGCGTCCGTCCCCTACGTCGTCGCTGCGGCTCGCGTGCAGCCGTTGAAGGGGCTCGACCTGGCCATCGAGGCGATCGCCGGCATCAGCCACGAGGCCCGTCCCACGTTGGTCATCGCCGGGGACGCCTCGAGCGAGGCAGGCGACTACGTGGACGAACTGCGTCGGCTCGCCGCCGCGCGTGGCATCGCCGACCGCGTCACCTTCATCGGTCCGCAGTCGCGCGCCGACCTGGCGTTCCTGTTCCGTGGCTCGGCAGCCGTGCTCGTGCCGTCGCACTCCGAGACGTACGGGCTCGTCGCGCTGGAGGGCTCCGCGTCCGGGGTGCCGGTCGTGGCCGCGGCTGCCGGGGGGCTCCGCGAGGCGGTGGTCGACGGTGAGACGGGCGTCGTGCTCGAGTCCCGCGAACCGTCGGTGTGGGCTGCCGAGATCGAGCGGATCCTGACGGACACCGGGTACGCCGCCGGGCTGGCGTCCGCCGGGCGGGAGCACGCGGAGCGTCTGAGCTGGGAGCGGTCGGCGTCGGGGCTCGAGGACGTGTACCGCCGGGTGCTCGGCCGCGGGTCGCGGGTCGGATCGTGAGGTGACGGCGTTCGACGCGTTCTGGGCCGCGCTCGACGCCGTGCCCGTCGAGTCCGACGCCGAGGCCCTGTACGACGTCAGGTCGGCCGAGGGACGACTGCGACGGGCGAACCTGCAGCGCTACCTGGAGCGGCTCGGGCCGACGGCGGACACGCTGCTCGTCGCCGAGGCACCCGGGTGGCGGGGCATGACGAACACGGGGATCCCGTTCACGAGCATGCGTGAGCTCGAGACGGAACGGTTCGGCGCGGACTACCTCGTGCCGCCGGAGCCGACCGCCCCGTGGGAGGCCTCGTCGCGTGTCGTGCAGGCGGCCCTGTCCGACTGGAGCGGCCCGCTGCCGGTGGCGTGGGCGATCTTCCCGCACCACCCGTTCGCGGCACCGGATCGGCTGACGAACCGCACGCCACGTCCGGCCGAGGTTCGCTCGGGAGCACCCGTCGCCCTCGCACTGCTCGAGGCGCTCGGCGGTGTCGACCGGGTCCGGGTCGTCGCCGTCGGTCGGAAGGCGCAGGGAGCCCTCGCGCTGGCCGGCATCGACGCGACCGCGGTGCGGCACCCGGCGCAGGGCGGCGCGAAGCAGTTCACCGAGCAGCTGCACGCCCTGTCGCGGTGATCGGTGGCGTCTCCGCCACTTCACGGGCATGTTGCGATCACCGGGGAGCTTCCTGTGAAAGCGGACAGTGTGGTGTCCCCCGGAAGAGGGTGATGCATGACCACCACCAACACGGACCGCCCGAAGCAGGAGCAGCCTGAGCTCCGCAGGGTCATCGGTCCCAAGCTCCTGCTGCTGTTCATCGTCGGCGACATCCTCGGCACGGGTGTCTACGCGCTCACCGGTCAGGTCGCGGCCGAGGTCGGAGGAGCGGCGTGGCTCCCCTTCCTCATCGCGTTCGCGGTCGCCTTGCTGACGGCGTTCTCGTACCTCGAACTCGTCACGAAGTACCCGCAGACCGCGGGTGCTGCGCTCTACGTCCACAAGGCGTTCGGCATCCACTTCGTCACCTTCATCGTCACCTTCATCGTGATGTGTTCCGGGATCACGTCGGCGTCGACGGCATCGCGGGCGTTCGCGGCGAACCTCGGGGTCGGCTTCGGGTTGGAGCTGCCGAACACGGTGGTGATGCTCATCGCGATGGGCTTCATGCTCGCGGTCATGGCGATCAACTTCCGGGGCGTCAGCGAGAGCGTGAAGACGAACGTCGTCCTCACCCTGGTCGAACTGTCCGGTCTCGTCATGGTGATCCTGATCGGCTTCTGGGCGATCGCGGGCGGCAACGCGGACTTCTCGCGCGTGGTGATGTTCGAGACACCCGAGGACAAGACCCTGCTCATGTCGATCTCCACGGCGACCTCGTTGGCGTTCTTCGCGATGGTCGGCTTCGAGGACTCGGTGAACATGGCCGAGGAGACGAAGGATCCCTCGCGCATCTTCCCGAAGGTCATGCTCACCGGCCTCGGCATCACCGCGGTGATCTACACGCTCGTGTCGATCTGTGCCGTGGCCGTCGTGCCGATCGGTGAGCTCGCCGGCAACGAGACGCCGCTCGTCACCGTCGTGCAGACCGCTGCGCCGGACTTCCCGATCGCGGACCTGCTGCCGTTCATCTCGATGTTCGCCGTGGCCAACACCGCCCTGATCAACATGATGATGGCGTCGCGACTGCTGTACGGCATGAGCAAGCAGGGCGTGCTGCCCGGGTTCCTGGCCCGTATCTCCCCCACCCGTCGCACCCCCTCGAACGCGATCGTCTTCACCACCGCCATCTCGCTCCTGCTCATCGGCTGGGTGTCCCTGGACCCGGACTCCCCGATCGTGGTCGTCCTCGGTGGCACCACCTCGCTCCTGCTGCTCACCGTGTTCGCGGTCGTGAACCTGACGGTGCTCGTGCTGCGCCGCGACAAGGTCGACCACAAGCACTTCCGTGCCGGTGTGGTCATCCCCGTCATCGGCATCGTCACGTGTCTGTGGCTCGTGCTGCCGTTCTCGTCCGGCCGTGACCCGCAGCAGTACCAGATCGCCGGTGCGCTGCTGGCGCTCGGCGTGGTCCTCTGGTTCGTCACCTGGATCACCCACGGACGCAAGCAGACGGAGAAGGCGCCGACCGGCCTGGTCACCGAACCGACGAAGGTGCAGCACCCGCCGCAGGACAGCCGGGACGCCTGATGGACGTCACCGCCGTCATCTGGACGATCGTCATCGCCGCCATCGCGCTGGTCTCGCTCTCCGCCGGCGGATTGGGCAGGAGCCGACGAAACAAGCGCTGAGGGCGCTGACGGTTCTGGTTCACGACCCCCGGGTTTCGTGAACCGGAACCGTCACGGCGCTGTGGCGACCCCCGATCGGGCGGGTGCGGTTCCCAGGCGGCGCCCGTACGCTCGTCGTGCTCCGCCTGCCCCGCCCCGTCCGTCGAGAGGTCCCGTCATGCGCCGTGTCGGCATCACGCTCGCGTCGGTGTTCGGCGCCGGCATCGTGGTCGTCGGCATCGGTGTCGTGGTGCTCGTCGTCATCGCGGTGAACTCGATCGCGGGGATCGCGAAGTCCAGCGCCGCCGATGCGACCCCGACGTGCCCGAAGGTCGCTTCGAAGACCATCGACGGCATGGTCGTGCCGGCCGGGCCGATCGCGGGGTTCTGTCAGGACCGGCTGGTCAACGCCGCGGCGGTGATCCGGGCGGCGAAGGCGCTCGGCATCGGTCCGCACACGCAGGCCGTCGGGGTGATGACCGCGATCGGTGAGTCGAGCCTGGTCAACCTGGACCACGGCGACGCCGCGGGACCGGACAGCCGCGGCTTGTTCCAGCAGCGCGACAACGGCGCGTGGGGCACGTACGAGCAGCGGATGGACCCGTACACGGCGGCGTCGATGTTCTACGCGAAGCTCGTCAAGGTGCCCGGCTGGAAGACGTTGACGCCGACGCAGATGGCGCACGCGGTGCAGATCAACTCGGACCCGGAGCACTACGCGAAGTCCTGGCCGGCCGCGAAGGCCGTCGTCGAGGGGCTGACGGGCGAGACCGTGCCCGACACCGCCCCGCAGGGCTGACCGGTCACGAGGCGACCTCTTCCTCGAACTCGACCATCGCGGCTCCGCCGTCGTGGACGACGACCTGGGCGCGGAGCCGGATCGAGTGCTCGTCGAGGGCGCACGCGCAGGCGTCGACCCACTCCCAGTCGACCGGGTGCATCCGATCGATCCCCGGGCGTTCCCACGCCAACACGACGTCGACGGCGCCGAGCTGCTCGACGATGTCGGAGATCAGTGCCGCGAAGTCGCTGACGTGTTCGTCCGGCTGGTAGGGCAGGTCGGCGACGGGCATCAGGAACGGGATGGACATCCCGAGGTCGTCGAGGAACACGACCCAGCACTGCCGTCGGACGGGACGGTCGACCAGGGCGGCGACGAGTTGGACGACGTCGTCGTCGGTTCGGACGGGGGTTTGGATCAGGCGGTCGAGCATCTCGGTGTCAGGCATGCCTCCAGCGTCGCGAACCCGGCCCGCCCACCGACGGCCATCGTGTCCATCTGTGGACAACCTCGCCACCGCAGCCACCTGTGGAGGACGGCCTTGAGGCCGCGAGCCGTCCGACTTCGGCGATCCCGGCGCCCCCGTCCGCGCCGGGCACCGCGTGCTGGCGTTCGACCAGCGCGAGAACGACGCTGGACGGGCCTCCAGTCCGAACCTGACCGGCTCGGCGAGGTTCCACGACATGCCGCACGCTGATCGCCGAGGTTCCAGATCTCGACGAGCAGGGCGCCGACATGCCGAGATTTCGGAACCTCGGGACGGCAGCGCCCCTCAGATGCCGCGCGTCACCGAGCTCTCGATGAGCAGAACGGCCGCGAAGAACACGGCCACCACGGCGGCCAACCCGACGAGCACCACCGGCCACGCCACCCGCCGCCGCACGAGCCGCAGGACGCACACGACGATCGAGGCGACGAGCACGACCGCGAGCAGGATCGGCCCGACCGTCACGACCGAGTCGCCGAGCCCGACGTTGCACGTGTTCCCCGGTGCCGCGCACGACAGGAACGCGAGCGACTTCAGCTTGATGCCCCACCCCGCTGCCAGCGCGGCGAGCGTGAGCACCAGGAGCAGGGCGATGGAGGCGACCATGTCCGCGACGCGACGACCGTCTGCCAGGGGGTGGCGGGCCTCCCGTCCGAAACGTGCCGGAGCCGACCCGAGCGGATCGACACCCGAACCCGAACCCGAACCCGAACCCGAACCCGAACCCGAACCCGAACCCGACCCTGCACCCGACCGGGCGGACGTGTCCATCAGGACCGCCGCCCGCGCGTGGACCAGAGGGCCGCGGCGATGAGCAGCGGCTGACCGAACAGGCGTGCGACGCGCTTCTCGTCGGTGTCCAGGCCGAAGGCATCGCGGCGGTTCACCCACTGCGACAGGTTGCCCGGGAAGATCACCGTGAAGAAGAGCGCGGCGACGGTGCCGACGAACCGACGAGCGGGCTTCGGCGCGAGCACGAGCGCGGACCCGAGGGTGATCTCCGCGACCCCCGAGGCCAGGACGGTCGTGTCCTCGGACAGCGGCACGAAGTCGGGGACCTGGGCCGTGAACTCCCCGCGCGCGAAGGTGAGGTGGCTCGTGCCGGCGAACACGAGCGCCAGGCCGAGCAGGACGCGGACGAAGGAGCGCATGCGTCCATCGTGCCCGCTCCCGGACGCTGCTGCTCGCGACGCCGCGCGGTGGACCCGCACGACACCGCCAGACGGGCATGTACGGAACCCGGTCCGCTCGGTACATTCAGGCGTATGGGTGCACCCTCTCGGGACCACGAACCACCAGCGGCCCCAGCGACCTTCGCCGTCCTGCTCAGCCCGGTGGCGTTCTACCTCGGGTTCATCGTGCCGGCGCAGGGCACGGTCCGGCACGTGCTGCTCGGAGCGGTGTTCGGCGTCGTGTGCGTCCTGAGCGGCTGGCGCGCGATCACGATCGCCGGCCGTCGTCGCCGCGCAGTGCGGGTGTGGTCGTGGATCGGCATCGTGATCGGGACGGCCGGGTTGGTCATGCTCGTCTGGCAGCTGCTCGTGATCGCGACCGGTGGATCGTTCCCACCGCCCTTCTGGTCGCCGTACGCGAACCGCTGACGCGGTCGACCGGGAGGCCCGTGGCAGCCCCGCGCGCTCCCTCGCGTGCCGGGGCGGTCGCGACGCAGAGCGCGTTCCCCGGCGCCGCCGGCCGGCTCACCAGCCGAGCGTGCCGGGCGCGCCCTTGAACGGCCCGACGAGGTCCGACGTGATCCAGCCGCCGTAGAAGTCGCCGTCCTGCGACTGCACGACCTCGCCGCCGACCTCGCACGAGTCCATCGCCGACGGGTAGATCGCGACGCGGTCCCGCAGCGACTCGTACCCGGGCTCGGGCGTCGGGTAGTTCCACGCGGCACGGCTCGCGACCGTGCCGTCCCCGCCGACCACGTCGAAGTAGCGTGCCCGGCCCTTGAACTCGCACATGCTCGATCCCTGGGCTGGGCGGAGGTCGAGATCGGCCATCGGCAGGTAGTACACCGGCGGGTGCGAGGTCTCGAGGACCCGCACGGCATCGGTGGTGTCGGCCACGACCGTGCCGCCGAGCCGGACGACCACGCGGGCCGTCACTGGTTCGACCGCGGGTGGACGGGGGTAGTCCCAGACGGATTCCTGTCCGGGGCCGGGTTCGATCCGTGTGGGATGGCGCATGGGTCCTTTCTACGCCGCACGGCTGCGGCCGGCCTGGCGGGCGCGGACGCGCGGGCGGGCGGGCGTGCTCGCATTTCGGGGTGGGCGACACTTCACGGGCCCGGCGGCGCGTGAACTGTCGCTGAGCGCAAAACCCTGCGCCGCCGCAGGGTGCACCATGGGCGGGTGACGACGACGACACGAACGCTCTTCCGACGGAAGCCCATCGAGACGATCGATGACGAGACCGGCGCCGAGGGTGGCCTGAAACGGCACCTCGGCCTCTGGCAGCTCACCGCGATCGGCATCGGCGGCATCATCGGCGCGGGGATCTTCACCCTCGCCGGCACCGTCGCGAACGGCGTCGCCGGACCCGCGGTGCTCATCAGCTTCCTGGTCGCCGGCGTCGCGAGTGCTGCCGCAGCGCTGTCGTACGCCGAGTTCGCCGGCCTGATCCCGAAGGCCGGCAGCGCGTACACCTACGGGTACGCGGTCCTCGGCGAGATCGTCGGGTGGTTCATCGGCTGGGACCTGCTGCTCGAGTACACGGCGATCGTGGCGGTGGTCGCGATCGGCATCTCCGGCTACGTCGGGTTCCTGGTCGGCCAGTTCGGCATCGACCTGCCCGCCTGGATGCTCGGCGCCCCCGGCACCGGCGACGGCCACGTGGTCGACGTCTTCGCGATCATCCTGTGCCTGGTCACCGCGTTCGTGCTCACCCGCGGCATCCGGAGCGCCGCCCGGTTCGAGTTCGTCGCCGTCGGCATCAAGGTCGCGCTCGTCGTGCTGATCGTCGTGCTCGGGGTGTTCCACATCAACAGCGCGAACTACTCCCCGTACTTCCCGTTCGGCTTCGGCGGCGTGATGACCGGCGCCGCGACGGTGTTCTTCGCGGTGTTCGGCTACGACGCCATGTCCACCGCGGCCGAGGAATCGGTCGACGCCCGCAAGCACATGCCGAAGGCGATCCTGCTGTCCCTCGGCATCTCGATGGTCCTGTACGTGCTGGCGACCCTGGTGCTGACCGGGATGCAGAAGTACACCGACATCGACCCGGCCTCGGGGTTCTCGTCCGCGTTCGCCTCGGTCGGCCTGGGCGGCGTCGCGAACGTCATCGCGATCGGTGCCATCGTCGGCATCGTCACGGTGCTCGTCACGTTCATGCTCGGTGCCAGCCGCGTCTGGTTCTCGATGAGCCGCGACGGCCTGATGCCGAAGTGGTTCTCGAAGACCGACCCGAAGCGCCACGTCCCGACCCGCGTGACCTGGATCCTCGGCATCGCGTCGGCGATCCTGGCCGGCGTCCTGCCGATCGGCGTCGTCGCCGAGCTCACGAACATCGGGATCCTGCTCGCGTTCGTGGTGGTCTGCTCCGCGGTGATCGTGCTCCGCTACCGCCAGCCCGACCTCGACCGGCAGTTCCGGCTGCCGTTCATGCCGGTCATCCCGATCATCGGCGTCATCGCGTCGCTGTGGCTCGTGACGTTCCTGCAGTGGGAGACGTGGGTGCGGTTCGCGGTGTGGTTCGCGATCGGCCTGGGCGTCTACTTCGGCTACTCACGCAAGCACAGCAAGCTGGCCACGTCCGAGCCCGGGATCACAAAAGAACCAACGCCCTAGCGTCCGCTCCAGCGCACCCAGCCCTGCACCTGCGCCGCAGCGCTCTCGAGCGACGAGTGCGCCCCGTTGATCGTGTGGTCCGGCGAGTCCACCGTGAACTGGTCCGTCCGGGTGACGTCGCAGACGACCTCGGAGCCGAGCCACACGTTCCAGTGGTCTGCAGAATCGTGCACCCACCGCAAGCGGTCCGGCATGAGCGTGTCCAATCGAGTGGAGAGCGGCGAGCAGTCGTCGCCCGTCCACGCAGACGGTAGCCCTGTCCGATGTGAGCCGTCCGGGCCAGCGGCAGCGAGCGTCGGTGGCACCTGGCACGATTGACCCGTGCCAGCAGCCCCGATGATCGACGCCGTCGACGTCATCCGTTTCGTCGGGCCGCAGACCTTCGGTCGCGCACGCGACGTCGTGCGCGCCGGTTTGGTGGACGACGCCGTCTGGAACGCCGACGACGGCACCGTCACGGCGACCGTCTCCGGCACCGCCGACGACCCCTACGAGTGCCGCATCGACATGACCATGGCCCGCGGCGACTTCATCCGCCCGGTCCGCAGCACGTGCAGCTGTCCCCTGGGCGGCGATTGCAAGCACGTCGCCGCCGCGCTGCTCACCATCAACGCGCGTGCCCTCGCCGCCAACGCCGGCCCGCGTCCGGACGCGCCGGCTCCGCCGCCCTCGGACTGGAGGCACGACCTCGCCCGCCTCGCCGGTGACGACGAGCAGGCGGTCGCCCCGCAGGGCACGCGGATGGGTCTGCAGTTCGAGTTGCGTGACGCGGTCCCCGCGGCCCTCGCGGCTCGTGCCCGCGCCGCCGGCCGGTCCCTGCCGGCGCCGTCCCGCAGCGTGCGGCTCGGCGTCCGTCCCGTGACCCGGAGCGACGCCGGCAACTGGGTACGCGGGCAGCTGACCTGGGGCACGCTCCCCTACTCGCAGAACCGACTGGGCCTCGGCGCCGAGCAGCACGGGTGGTTCATGCAGCTCGCAGCCCTGCACCGTGCGGGCCAGCTCGCGGGGCTGCCCGGTGAGAGCGACTGGCTGCACCTCGACGACTTCCGCAGCCCGCTGCTCTGGCCGTTGCTCCGGCAGGCGGCAGGGCTCGACATCGCCTTCGTGACCGGCAAGCGCGAGGGCGGGGCGATCCTCGGCGAACAGGCCCAGGTGCTGCTCGACGTCGCCCGGCACGACGACGCCGTGGTGATCGGCGCGAGCGTGGTGCTCGACGGCCGGCCCGTCGTCCCCGGTGCTGCGCGGATGGTCGGCGACCACGGCGTGTACGTGTTCCGCGAGAGCCCGGAGTTCATGGTCGGGCTCGCACCGACCCCGGCGCCCGTGCCCGAGGACCAGCGCCGCATGCTCCTCGAGGGCACTCGGATCACCGTGCCGACGGCCGAGGTCGACGAGTTCCTGGCCGACTGGTCACTGCGGCTGCGCGGCGCCCTCGGGCTCGTCAGCTCCGACGGGTCGGTCGAACTGCCCGAGCGCACCCCGCCCGAGCTCGTGCTCACCGCGACGTTCGAGCCGGCCCGCGCGCCCCGCACCGACGACCGGGTGCACCTGCACTGGCGCTGGCACGTCGACGGCCGCAAGGACCCGGTCTCGCTGCATGGCCCGCTCCCCGACCTGTCCGGGCTGCGCGCCGCGGACGATCCAGCCGGCACCGAGGCGGCGACCGCCGACGCGCCCGCGGCCCTGGAACCCGCCACGTCGACAGCGCGAGCCGCCGACGCGACGTCGGGCGAGCCTCCCGTCCGCCCTGCCGGGCCCGGTGGCGGACTGGACTGGTTCCAGGATGGCACCATCGACGGGGCCGACGTCGCGGTGTTCGCGAACGAGTTCCTGCCCGAGCTGCCAGCGCTCGGCGTCCGCACGGTGGTGCAGGGCGAGCGCCTCGACTACGAGCGGCTCAGCGGGCGGCCGCACATCCGCGTGACGACGATGCCGTCGGACAAGCACGACTGGTTCGACCTCGGCATCATCGTGAGTGTGAACGGCAAGCAGATCCCGTTCACGCCCCTGCTCACGGCGCTGGCCGGCCGGCAGCGACGCCTGAAGCTCATCGACAACTCGTACCTGTCGCTCGCCGATCCCGCGTTCGACCGGCTCAAGGAGCTCATCGACGAGGCCCGCGAGCTCGACGAGTGGGAGCCGGACCAGCCGATCCAGGTGACGCCGCTGCAGGCCGGACTGTGGACCGAGTTCGACCTGATCGCCGACGAGACCTCGCACGACGAACGCTGGCAGGCGATCACCGCGGCGCTGATGGGGGCGACTCCCCCGGGCGACGTCCCGGTGCCGGAGACAGTGCACGCCGAGCTGCGGCCGTACCAGCACGCCGGGTACGCGTGGCTGTCGTTCCTGGCGTCGCACGGCATCGGCGGGGTGCTCGCCGACGACATGGGGCTCGGCAAGACCCTGCAGGTCCTCGCGATGGTGGCCGCCCGCCGTGCAGCCGACCCCGACGCGCCGCCGTTCCTCGTCGTCGCGCCGACCTCGGTCGTCGGCAACTGGGTGGCCGAGGCGGCAAAGTTCACCCCGTCGCTCCGGGTGGCCGCCGTCACCTCGACGTCCTTGAAGGACCCCGGCCTCGTCGCCCGCACGGCCTCACAGGCCGACGTTGTCGTCACCTCGTACGCGCTGCTCCGGCTCGACTCGCAGGCGTGGACCGACCTGCCGTGGTCGGCACTCGTGCTCGACGAGGCGCAGTTCGTGAAGAACCCGCAGTCGCAGACCCACCGGGTGGCGTCCGAGCTGCAGGCACCGGTGAAGTTCGCGATCACCGGCACCCCGCTCGAGAACGGACTGACCGACCTCTGGGCGCTGTTCCACATCGTCGCGCCCGGACTGCTGTCCACCTGGACCCGGTTCGGCGACGACTACGTGAAGCCGCTCGCCTCCCCCGACCTGCGGGGTGAGGCCCGTCAGCAGCTCACCGCGAAGCTCCGGCGTCGGATCCGTCCGCTCATGCTCCGACGCACGAAGCAGGCCGTCGCCGCCGACCTGCCCCCGAAGCAGGAGCAGGTCGTCCGCGTCACGCTCGACCCCGCGCACCGCGAGCTGTACGAGCGCACGCTCAACCGGGAGCGCCTCAAGGTCCTCGACCTGATCGACAACCTGTCGAAGAACCGCATGATCGTGTTCCGGTCGTTGACGCTGCTGCGGATGCTCGCGCTGTCACCGGCGCTGGTGTCTGTCGGGTCTGCTTCGTCGGGTCCGGCCGGCTCGCCGTCGTCGCCGATCCCCTCGGCGAAGCTCGACCTGCTGCTCGACGAACTCGAACAGCTCGCGGCGGAGGGCCGACGCGCCCTGGTGTTCAGTCAGTTCACGTCGTTCCTGCGGATGGTCTCCGATGCCCTGGACGAGCGGGGCGTCGGCTACGAGTACCTCGACGGGTCGACGCGCAAGCGCCCACAGGTGATCGAGCGCTTCCGGCAGGGCACCGCGCCGGCGTTCCTCATCTCGCTGAAGGCCGGCGGGTTCGGGCTGACCCTGACCGAGGCGGACACCGTGTTCGTGCTCGACCCGTGGTGGAACCCCGCCGCCGAGTCGCAGGCCGTCGACCGGACCCACCGCATCGGGCAGACCCGTTCGGTCAGCGTGCAGCGGTTCATCGCCGAGGACACCATCGAGGAGAAGGTCCTGGCCCTCGCCGCCCGCAAGGCCGAGCTGTTCGCCACGATGATCGACGACGACGCCCTGTTCGCCGACGACCTGACCGCCGACGACATCCGCTCGTTGCTCGCCTGACGCCGCGGTGCGCACGCGGAGTACGGCGTGCGCTGCGGGTCAGGCGAGCGTGATCACGATCACGGGCGTCAGCGGGCGAGCGCGTCGATCGCCGTAACCTCGTCCGCCGACAGCTCGATGCGGGCACCGGCGGCGTTCGACCGGATGCGCTCCGGGTTCGACGACTTCGGGATCACGACGAAGCCGTGTGCGACGTGCCAGGCGACGATGACCTGGGCGCTGTCGGCGTCGTGTGCGGTCGCGATGTCGAGGAGCGTCGGGTCCTGCAGGTTGCTCGCCTTGAAGGGGCTGTACCCCTCGAGGACGACGCCGCGCTCGGCCAGCCCGTCCGCGATCGTCTGGTCGTACTCGACCGGGCTCCACTTGATCTGGTTCACGGCGGGAGTGGTGTCGGTCGCGGTGACGAGCTCGTCGATCTGGGCGAGCGAGTAGTTGCTCACGCCCACGGCGCGGGTGAGCCCGTCGGCCTGCGCCTGGACGACCTGCTCCCACACGTCGGGACGTGCCTCGCCGTTCGGCGGCCAGTGCACGAGCCACAGGTCGAGGTGGTCGAGCCCGAGCTGGTCCAGGCTCTCCTCGATCGTCTCGCGCACCCGGTCGGCGTTGTCCGGCGGGAGCTTCGTCGTGACGAACACGTCGTCGCGCGCCAGGCCGGAGCCGGCGAGGGCCTTGCCGACACCGCGCTGGTTGCTGTAGCCGGTGGCGGTGTCGATGTGGCGGTACCCGGCCGCCAGTGCTTCGCCGACGGCAGCGGGTGCCTCGCCGTCGGGGATCTGCCAGGTGCCGAAGCCCAGGAGCGGCATCGGCCCACCGGTGACGGACACGGACGGATTCGCGTAATCGGTCATGCGGACCTGTCTACGCCGTCGGCGTCCGACCGTTCAGAGCGTGGCGGTCTGCGCCGATGTCCGAGGTCTGCGGCATCATCGGTCTCCGGCACCATCGTCCGGGCCACCCGGGCGCCGCACCACCGCACTGCCGCACCACCAGGAGTCCCACGCACCCATGACGTCCCGCCGACGCCGCCGCACCCGCATCAGCCTCACCTCTGTCCTCGTCGTCCTGGCCCTCGCGGTCGGCGGCTACGCGCTCGACGCCGGCGGCGTCCTCGGACCGGACGCCGACGCGGCCGCCGGGCCCACGGCGGTCGCCACGACCACGATCGGCACCGAGAGCGACGCGCCGGAGCCGAGCCGGGCCTCCAGTCCGACCGTCAGCACGTCGACCGACGCCGACGCTGCGGACGCCCGCGCGCTCCTGGCCACGCTGCCCGTCAAGGGCAAGGCCGCCGGCACCGGGTACGACCGCACCGGCGAGTTCGGCAGCGCGTGGATCGACGTCGACCACAACGACTGCGACACCCGGAACGACGTGCTCGCCCGGGATCTGAGCGACATCGTGCGCCAGGGGTCGTGCAAGGTGATGACGGGCACGCTCGTGTCGCCGTACACCGGGGCGACGATCGACTTCGTGCGGGGCAACACGACCTCGACCCTCGTGCAGATCGACCACGTCGTCGCGCTCGAGAACGCCTGGCGCACCGGCGCCCAGCAGCTGAGCCAGTCCGAGCGCGAGGCGTTGGCGAACGACCCGTCGAACCTGTTCGCGGTCGACGGCCGGTCGAACTCGCAGAAGCGCTCGGGTGACGCCGCGACCTGGCTGCCAGCGAACACGGCGTTCCGCTGCACCTACGTCGAGCACCAGATCACGGTGAAGACGAAGTACCGGCTGTGGGTCGCGCCGGCGGAACGGGACGCGATGGAGCGGATCCTGAGCGCCTGCTGACCGGAGCACGCTTCGCTAAGCAACAGGTGTAGCCTATTGGGTGTCGATGCGAACGCATCGTTCGGACTCGCTGCCCAGCGCCGCACCACGAGCGCCGCGCTGACCCCGAGCCCTTCACCGTCGAAGACCTCAGGAGGCCTCCACATGCCCGAAACCCACTCCGTCACGTCCCGCTTCACCGACCGCGTCGTCCTCATCACCGGCGGCGGCTCCGGCCTCGGCCGCGCGACTGCCGTCCGCCTGGCCGCCGAGGGCGCCGCACTCTCCCTCGTCGACGTCTCCGAGCAGGGACTCGAGGCATCGAAGGCCGCCGTGCTCGAGGCCACCCCCGACGCCCAGGTCCTGACCACCGTCGCCGACGTGTCCGACGAGGCCCAGGTCGACGCCTACGTCGCAGCCACCACCGAGCACTTCGGCCGCATCGACGGCTTCTTCAACAACGCCGGCATCGAGGGCAAGCAGAACCCGACCGAGTCGTTCACCGCCGCCGAGTTCGACAGGGTCGTCTCGATCAACCTGCGGGGCGTGTTCCTCGGGCTCGAGAAGGTGCTCAAGGTCATGCGCGAGCAGGGCAGCGGCATGGTCGTGAACACCGCCAGCGTCGGCGGCATCCGCGGCATCGGCAACCAGTCCGGCTACGCCGCGGCCAAGCACGGTGTCGTCGGGCTGACCCGCAACTCCGCCGTCGAGTACGGCCGGTACGGCATCCGCATCAACGCCATCGCCCCCGGAGCCATCTGGACCCCGATGGTCGAGAACTCGATGAAGCAGCTCGACCCGGAGAACCCCCGCAAGGCCGCCGAGGAGTTCATCCAGGTCAACCCCTCCAAGCGCTACGGCGAGGCTCCAGAGATCGCCGCGGTCGTCGCCTTCCTGCTCTCCGACGACGCGTCCTACGTCAACGCGACGGTCGTCCCGATCGACGGTGGGCAGTCGGCCGCATACTGAGTCCGTCACCTCCGACACCCGGCGCACGTCCGCGTGCGCTGGGCGTCGACCTGGAGGCGCGGTTCGGCCCCGCAGAGTCCGTCCAGCGTGACAGCATGGCTGGCGTGAGCAACGACGAGACGAACGGATCCGCCTTCGGCAGAGGCGTCGACAAGACCCCGCCGACCGCGGCCGCCGAACTGCGACGGAGGATGGCAGCGTCGCCGGCGGGGTTCCTCCGCAGCGCGGCCTGGGTCCCCTGGAAGCCGGCGGGCACCCCGGAGGCCGGCAGCGTCGCCCACGTCATGATCCGTGACAAGCCGTTCGTGCCGGTGTTCACCGACCCGGCCGAGCTCGCCGCCGGCCTGCCCGACGCCGAAGGACGTCCGGTTCCGATGTCCGAGCTCGTGACGGCGCTGCCCGAGCACTTCGGCATCGTGGTCGACCCGACGAGTGCCGAGGCGGCGAACTTCCTGCACGCCGACGTGCTCGCCCAGATGCGGGCGCAGGTGCAGGTGCAGGGCAGCGTCCCGACCAGCGACGGCTGACTCGCGCAGCGTCGGGCACGGCACGGCACGGGCCGCCGCCGCCACCACCTGGTGGACGCTTGAATAGGCATACCAATCAAGCGCGCCGGCAGGTCGGTCGCTGCTCAGCTACTCGCGCTCAGGGCGGCACCGGCGATCGCCCACCAGTAGCCCAGCAACGCTCCCGCCGGAAGTGCCAGCGCAGCGACCACGACGGCGCGCCGCATCAGGCGTTTCCGTGCTGCGGCCTGACCGATGTCCCGTCCGAGCCGTTCGAACCGCTGGACGTGACGGAGGGTGTCGTTCACCACGACAGCCTCGACATGCCAGGTCCCACGCTCCTCGGCCAGCATCGACAGGAACCGGACGGCTTCGTCGGAGTGGACTCGTGGCAGATCCCTGATCCAGGCGCCGATCTGACGCGGATCGACCGTCACGACAGCCGGGGCCGTCTTGCCGAACTTCAGCGACGCCGCCGCGACGACCAGGACGGGCTGCACCAGGATCGGTCCGCGGGCCGCGGCGGACAACAGGCGAGTCGCTCGCTCGCCTTCGGCAAGAGCGCGATGCATGTGCGGTGTCCGCTGCCCGTTCACCGTCAGCATCCGGCCGCCGACCCCTACCTTCTGCCCGGAATGGTTCTTCGTGTTGATCGAGAACACCCCGGTCGGTCCGACGACGACGTGGTCGATGTCCGTCGTGCTCTTCCCGACCGGTACCGCGTGCAGCACCGTGAACTCCGAGCCGAGGGCATCGAGCTGGGTAGCGACCTGCCGTTCTCCAAGGGCACCCTTGAACCACGAGCGTGCTTCGTCACGAAGCGGGTCATGCCCCCAGAACAGCGGTGTTCTCCCCCATGTGTCCACCGTCCCAGGACGACACGTGTCGGGACCAGCCCTCGTTCTGGCGTCACGGCCGCGGCGGTGCGGCTCGGCGCTCTGGCACGCTGACGGTTCTGGTTCACGATCGCCGGACTTCCTGAACCAGGACCGTCACTCGCCTGGCAGCACGCCGGGCTCCGCCACCGAGCGGCGGCGGAGCGGCCGGCGCGGCCGGCGCGGTCGTCAGCGAGCGGGCTCGACGAGCTCGATGAAGCGAGAGAGCAGCGACAACCCGGCGATCGACGGCGGCAAGCCCGTGGTGAGCGCCGGCGAGTGCACGAGGTACGCCGCCCACTTCGCCCGCGAGATCGCCACGTTCAGCCGGTTCGGCATCAGCAGGAAGTCGAGACCGCGCGGGATGTCGGCCGCGCTCGACGCTGCGAGGGACACGATCGACACCACGGCCTCGCGGCCCTGGAACAGGTCGACGGTGCCGACCTGGGTGCCGGCGAACCCAGCGCGGTCGAGCTCCTGACGGATCAGCGTGCCCTGCGCGTTGTACGGGGCGACGACGATGACGTCCTCGTCGGTCAGCGACCTGGTGCCGTCGCCGTCGGTCCAGGTCCGCCCGACGACGTCGCCGACGAGCGCCACCACGCGGGCGGCTTCCTCTGGTGACGAGGTCGTGTTGCCCGCGTGCACGACCGGCACGGGGTGCACGCCCGCGTCGATGCCGTCGAGGTGCCGACCGGACACCATCGAGGCGAGCTGCCCGTCGTAGGACAACGCCGAGACGGACTCGGTCAGCGCCGGCTCCATGCGCCGAGTGCGGGCCAGGAAGTAGCCGAACTCCGGCGGCAGGACGTGCTCGCCGTCCGCCAGCCAGCCCAGCGCCGACTCGTCGACGGGCTCCGGGTGCGAGCCCTGCGACACCTGCGGAAGCTGCTGCGGGTCCCCGAGCAGCAGGAGTCGGGTCGCGGCGATCGACGAAGCGATCGTCGGGGCGAGCGAGAACTGTCCGGCTTCGTCGACGACGAGCAGGTCGAGGGAACGGCGCTCGATCGTCGACGCGTTCGCGAACGTCCACGCGGTCCCGCCGACCACGCCGCCGGTGCCGGACGCCTCGCACGAGGACAGGAACGCGGCGACGGCAGCGCCGTTCTTCACCGGAGTCCACGCGGCGGCGTCGAGTTCGTCCTCCGTCGCACCGGACTTCGGCACCTTCACGACCCGATCCGCGGGCACGCCGGCGTTCACGACCGACGACAGGAAGTTCTCCGACGTCGCGTGCGACTGCCCAACGACGCCGACGCGCCAGCCGTACTCGCGGACGAGCCGGGCGACGACGTTCGACCCGACGTAGGTCTTGCCCGTGCCGGGAGGCCCCTGGATCGCCAGGTACGAGTGGTCGAGGCCGAGCAGCGTCGCCACCACGGCGGACACCGTGTCGTCGCCCTGCACCGGGACGATCGGCCCCCGCGGCGGGACACGGCGGAGCAGATCGAGTGCCGGGTCCGGCAGCATCGAGGGCAGCGCGTCGAGCACCGCCTGGCCCCACTCGGCGATCGCCTCGGGCTGCGGCTTCGCCCGGGGCGGTGCCGAGGGCGAGAGCGCGACCGGGAACTCGTGGTGCGGTTCCGCCCCGACGGGCAGTCCCTCTTTCACGAGCACCTCGACGGCATCGCCGTTGTCCCACACGTCCACGATCACGGCGCGCGACGACGCGCCCTTCGACCCGGGGCCCGGAGACATGACCGACGGTGGAAGCGGGTCGTCGTAGACGAGGTGGGGCGTGCCTCCCGGCCGGAGCCGCGAACCGGGCGCGAGCGTCCCCGACAACCGGAGTTCCCGCGACTGCGAGCGGGCACGCGGCAGCGTGTCCCAGTCCCGCTCGACGGACGCACGCTCCACGACGAAGACGTCGCGGGTGTCGGCCCAGTCGTCGACCGGGTTGCGCAGGCGGTCGAAGTGGTCCTGCCAGAAGGTCTTCGCCTCGCGCCGGTGGTAGTCGATCGCGGCTGCGGCGAGCGCCAACGCGGTCTCGTCGGGCGTGCGGTCGAGGGCGTCGACGTCCTCCAGGTGCGACGCGAGTGCGACGGACACCGGGTTGGGTTCGCGCTCGACGGGGATCGGCGGGACCTCGAGTTCGAGTGCCGGGTCGGTTGCGTCCGAGTCGCCGGTGCGCAGGGAGCGGAGCCAGTCGCGCAAGCGCAGGGTCGAGCGGCAGTCGTAGGCGTTGTAGTCGGCGACCTCGTCGAGCATGTGCTGGCCGGCAACAGCATCCCCGTTGCGGAGCTCCTCGATCGCGTCGACGTAGGCGGTGATGCTGTCGGCGGCGTTCGTGACGTCGCTCTCGCGCAGGTCGTCGCCCATGTACAGCGGCTCGAGCTTCTTGATCGAGTAGCTGTGGCTGCCGACGACCAGGGCCTTGCGGACGATCGGGTACAGGTCGACCAGGACCCCGGCGCGCAGCAGGTCGTCGACTGCCTCTTCGCCGACCCCGTGCCGGGCCGCGAGCGACAGCAGGTGCGTCCGCTCGTAGGCGGCGTAGTGGTAGATGTGCATGCCCGGGTACTGCTGCCGCCGGGTCTCGATGAACGCGAGGAACTGCTCCAGCGCGATTCGCTCGTCGCGGATCGTGTGCGCCCAGAACGCGGTGAACTCCGCGCGGTCGTCGACCAGGCCGAACAGGTAGTCGAGGCCCCAGTGCACGCCGTCCTCGGTGTGCAGCGGGTCGCCTTCGAAGTCGAAGAAGACGTCGCCCGGATCCGGTGCCGGGATCGCGTCGAGTGCGCGGGCGTCGAGGACCTCGAAGCGCGGCTGCACGGGCTGGTGCGGCCCGTCGGCGCCCGTCCGTCGGGCGGTCTCCGTCTCGATCTGGAGGCTCGCCTGACGCACCAGCCGATCCTGCGTCGCGCGGGACAAGCCCGGCACTGCCCGGGTGCGGACCGCCAGGTCGTCGATCGTCCGCACCTCGTGCTTGATGAGCTTCGCCCGCTGGTCCAGGCGCATGCCCGCGACGAGGACGAGGTCGCGGTGCTCGGCCACCTGGGTCGAGCAGATCGCACAGCGCCCGCAGCTGGAGTACCGCGGGTCGCCCCAGCGCAGTGGTTCGTCGGCGGCGATGCGCTCGGCGATCACGCGCTGCAGTTCGGCGCGCTGCGTGCGGTACACCGGTGCGATGTCGGCGAGGTCGTGCGTGGTCGTCGTCCGGTCGCCGAGCACCAGGTGCACCTGCGCCCCAGTGGGGATGCCGTGTTCCTGCATCTGCTCGGCGTAGGCGGCGAGCTGCAGCAGGGCGCTGATCTTGGCGTGCCGGGCGAGCTTGGTGTCGTAGACCTCGTACTCGCCCCGGTCGTTGCGGATGATGAAGTCCGCGAAGCCGATGAAGCCGGGGCTGTCCGCAGAGGGAGCCGCGTGGAACGTCGGCTGGTACAGGACGTCGGCACCGTCAGCGAAGGCCTCCCGCGCCTCGGCTGCGGCGCGTGCGTAGTCTGGCGGGGCTGGCCGGTCGAACTCGACGACGTTCCGCGTGTCCTTCAGGATCGCGAGGTAGTCGAGCTCGTGCTGGTCCCCCAGCCGGGCGGTGCGCTCGAGCATGTCGTCGTGCTGCTCGGCCAGGGCATCCCCGCGGCCGAGTTTGACGTCGAGCCGGCGCAGGAACGCCCACTCGCAGGCCGACCACGTGCTGAGGTCACTCGGGCTGAGCAGCACGTGCCCGTCGACGCCGATCTGCATGTGTTCCCCCGTCTCTCTGGTGCCCTGCGAGCCTAGGGCCGCCCGCCGACACCGGCGCCGCGCGCGGTCAGACGGCATCGGCCTGCGTCAGCGCACCTCCGCGGAGTCCCAAAGGCGGCGCGCCAGCCGACCGGCCTCGAGGACGGCAGGCCAAGCGACCACGGCGAGCAGACAGCCGTCCGTGACGGCGCGCGTCAGCGGAACGAGCAGCAACGGCACCTGCGTCCAACTCGCGAGCATCCAGCAGCCCGCGGCGATCCCGATGATGCACCCGAGACGCCGCAGTGCCGTGAAACCGGCCCGACGGGCGATCACCACGCCGATGGCGAGCGCGAGGACCGGCCCGAGCATGTGCGCAACCGACACCGACCAGTACACGGCCATTGGTTCCACATCGACAGCCATGCGACCAACCACCTGAACAGCAAGGGCACCGAGCGTCCAGCACACGATCCGGTCTCCATGCCAGCTGAGCACGCCCCCGATCAGCAGCAGCACGATGCTCGTACCCGCCAACACGGCGGACGAGCCGGCCATCGGACTCTCGAAGAAGATGCGCGTGAAGTCATCGGCTGCCTGGATCGTCACTCCGAGAGCCCCGAGCGCCCCGGCACTTCGTCCGATCGACACGACGCGCATCAGTCCTCCGCTCCAGACCGGAGCAGGTCGTCGTGCCGTGACATGGCTGTTCGACAAACCTGTTTCCAAGCGGGGCCGCGCTCGGACAGCATCGATGGCCATCGCGCCTCGTCGTCCTCCGCACGGAGGAGCGCGAGATCACGCTGGTCCAACGACGCTCGCACGGCTTCGCCGACGCCAGAGAACGCCCGATCATAGTACGCACCGTCCGTCTCCGTCACCCGCTCACCGCGGATCGCACGGACGGCCTCGTCGAACGTGTACTGGGAGCAGTTGGTCAGGAATTCCTGCTGCGCCGTCGGGGGCAGGGGCGGATGTCGACGACGACCGCACCTCGGGATCCTCGCGAGGCGGATCGACCTGGGAGATCAGATCGCGCGGTCCGACGACGAACCAGTTCACGCCGCGCCGGGCTCCGCGTCCATCCACGAGAGCGTCAGCCCATGACGGGAGGATCTGGTCGACGGACCGGCTGCTGCCGTACACACGAACAGAGACCGTGTCGGCCGCGTCCACGCAGTCGTAGCCACGCATCGAGTCCCAGAACGTCAAGTCGTCCTGGTAGTCGTCCCGGTCCGCACAGGGGAGCCCCGCAATGAGCACATCGGCAAGACGCTGCTGCGAAACGGTCTCGATGATCCGGGCGCTTTCCGTCGCCGGGCGAACGGTTGTGGTGGTCCGGGGCGTTCGGGTCGTCGTCGGGTCGGGAGCACCGCACCCGGTCGCGGCGACCGCGACGGCGCAAGCGCCCACCCAGATGAGCGAGCGCCTGCGCCGACGTGTCGCGATCAGCCCCACTGCACGCCCGCGACGCCCGAAGCAGTCATTCCCCGGATCTGCTTCGATGCCGCAACGTTGCCCCAGTTGATGACCACGCCACGGCGACCGGTCCCGCATCCCGACGCGGTCCACGTCGTCTGCGCACGAGTGTTGAAGCCCTTGCTCCACACGCAGACCCCGACCCGGCCTTGGTCGCGGTACCAGCTGTACGTGACCTTCGTCTTCGTGCTCGACCCGATGATGCTGCACCCCGACACGGACGTGAGCATCTTCGGGATCGCCGTGAACGCGCGGTCATGGCAGGGATTCTTCCGGCTGATCGTGTTCCCGTCCTCGTCGACCCGGGTCGCGTTCGCGGGGTCGAAGGTCGGATCGACGACCACGTTGTCGGGAACGGCCGACCATGGGTCAGGTTCGGCCGCGACCGCCGGGCCAGCTGCCAGCAACGGTGAGACCACCGCGGCGACCGCGGCGACGACCAGCATTTGCTTCATGGTGTGCTGCACTGCACACCCCCTTTCAGTCAGACAACCGCTCTGGTTGCCACTGCAAGGTATATCAATGTTAAAATTGATATGACAAATCCAGCTAGTTCATGCTCACGCGGACACGAACCGCGGCCCGTCGTACCCGTCGCGGGTCACGTGCGCCGTGAAGTCGGCGAGCGAGCGAACCCAGTGCCCCCGCTCGCCGTACAGCGCCCGGTAGACGACCACCGGCTCCTCGGTCTCGACGTCACGGGCGACGAGCAGCACCTCGTAGTCGTTGCCCTTGAAGTGGCGGTACAGGCCGGGGGTCACGTCGTCGCTCACGCCCCGACACTAAGCGCTCCTACACTCGGGCCATGACCGAGCACGCTCGAACGGACCGAGGCCTCGACCGACTCGTCAACTTCTCGGACGCCACAGTCGCCATCGCGATCACGCTCCTGATCCTGCCGCTGGTCGACATCGCGAGCGAGATGTCCTCGGGCGAGAGCGCCGGTGACCTGCTCCGGGAGCACTGGCCCGCCCTGCTCGAGTTCCTCATCACGTTCTGGTTGATCTCGCGGTTCTGGATCCTGCACCACCAGGTGTTCGAGCACGTCCGCTCGTACAACGCACGGCTCATGCAGCTGAACTTCGTGTGGCTCATCAGCATCGTGTTCCTGCCCTTCGCAGCGAACCTGCTCAACAGCGGCGAGAACGACGACCGGGTGGCGCACGCGCTCTACCTCGGCAGCATGGTCGTGACGAGCCTGGCCCTGACCGGCATCGAACTCGTGCTGCGCCGGAACCCGGAGTTGCTCGCCACACCGTTGGGCGACTCAGCCCGCGGGCTCATCGCCGCTGGCCTGCTCACGCTCGCGCTGATCCTGTCGGTGGTGTTCCCGAGCATCGGCCTGCTCTGGGCCCTGCTGCTCGTGCTGCAGGGCACGGTCGCCCGACTGCTCCGCCGCGTCTGATCGCGGTACGGTCAGCGCATGGGCCCGGGGGACGCTGAGGCCGACTCACCCTGACCCCCGCGATCCTCTGGTTCCGGGCGCACCCGTTCAACGTCGTCCGGCGACCGCCGCGCGCCGCCCTGGGTATCGACCCCGGTCCCTTGAATGATATGCCTATTCAAGGGACAGGAAACCGGCCGCCCGGAGCACCGAACGTGAGCACCTCCACGACCACCCGCCCCCTCCAACGCCGTCCGCCTCTCCGAGACCGTCACGTTCGGTCACGTTCGCCCGCGGACACACCAGAACGACGTACCGTCACGGCATGACCGTCATCGTGGCCGTCGCCGTACTGGCGGGGATCCTCGCCCTCGCCACCGCCCTCGGGCTGCTCCTGCGCACGAGGACGGGCCGAGCAGTCCCTCAGACCGGCCGCGCCCGCACCACGGACACCAGGCCCGACCGCACCGTCGCCGACATCGCTCCGGCTACGGCCTTCGGCTCCCGCGCCACCCTGATCCAGTTCTCCACGCCGACCTGCGCCCGCTGCCCCGCGACGGCCCGCCAGCTCGAGGCTCTCGCAGCGCAGCACTCCGGCGTGACCCGGCTCGAGATCGACCTCGCCGAGCACCCGCACCTCGCCACCCGTTTCAACGTCCTGCAGACCCCCACGGTCCTGCTCGTCGACGGCTCCCACGCCGTCCGCACCCGCTTCGGAGGCCCACCCCGCCCACCCGAACTCACCGCAGCCCTCAACACCGTCCTCACCGAGCCACAGGAGTCCCGATGACCACCGCCCCTGCCAAAGCAGGTATCGACCCCCGCTCCCCACGCTTCGGCGCCGCCATCACCACGGTCCTGCTCGCCCTGACCATCGTCCTGACGCTGATCCCTGCCACGTGGGTCGTCGGCGTCGTCCTGCTCGCGGTCATCGTGGTGCTCTTCGCGATCGGCGGCATCGCCGGCATCCGCCGCCACCCCTACGGCGCGCTCTTCCGTCGCTTCGTCCGGCCGAGGCTCGCCCCGCCCGCCGAGCTCGAGGCGCCCGAACCTCCGACCTTCGCCCAGCAGGTCGGCTTGTTCGTCACCGCGGCCGCGCTGCTCCTCGCCCTGCTCGGCGTGCCGTACGCGGCCCCCGTCGGCGCCGCCGTCGCTCTGATCGCCGCGTTCCTCAACGCCGTCTTCGACGTCTGCATCGGCTGCCTGCTCTACGTGTGGCTGGTCCGTGCGGGCGTCTTCCGTCCGCGAAGCGGCATCGCCTGACGGCGGTCGACCGGGAGGCCCGGCTCACCCCCGCCCCACCACCCGCGCTGCCGATGTGGTCGCCTCCAGAGCGGTGGGCCGGCCCCACGAGAACGACCAGCCCGACGGCGGAGGCTCCCCCCACGGCAGCCTCCGACGCCAGCCCGGTCAGACGGCGAGCGCCTGCTCGCTGAGCGCGACGAGGTCATCGGCGCGCAGGTTCGGCCAGCCGTGCAGCAGCTCCCGCCACTGGGCCGGCAACGACGACGCCCCGTACAGCGCCCCCGCGAGCCCACCGGCGATCGCAGCGACCGTGTCGGTGTCGTTGCCGGTGCGGACTGCGCGGACCAGGGCGTCCTCGAGCGAGGAACTCTGGCGCACCGCGGCGTAGGCGGCTTGCAGCGCGGACACCACCCATCCGTTCGATTCGGTGAAGTCCACCGGCTGCGAGTGCTCGGCCGTGACGATCCGGTCCACCCACAGCCGGCGACGATCGAGGTCGAGCAGGTCAATCCCACGCAGGAGATCGAGCTCGCCGGTCAGCACCGCGTGCCGGATCGCCACGCACCAGAGCACGCACGCGTCCCCCGCGTCGGACTCGTAGTGCGTCAGGTCACTGATCGCGCGAGCCGCCGCTGCGAGCCGCTCCTCTTCGCCGACGTCCCCGCACAGGTAGGCGAGCACCAGCGGGGCGGTCCGCATGAGCGATCCGTTGCCGGCGGAGCGGCCCGTGAACTCGTGCTCCTGGCGGGCCGCAGCCCGCGCGACGGAGGCGATCCGCGCCTCCAAACCGGTCAGGACGTTGCGCGTCTGGATGCCGACGTCGGGCGCGTCGACCGACCACGCTGCCCAGGCGGCCACCAGGCCGTCGAGGGCGGGCTCCGACGCCGGGTCGCCGCCACGGGCGACCGTGCGGAGGATCGGGACGGCCATGCTCGTGTCGTCGGTCCACTCCCCCGGCGCCCAGCCGAAGGAGCCGCCGCCGGTCATCGTGATCGGGGTCGGCTCGGGTACTGCCGGACGGAACTCGTACCCGGCGCCGAGGGCGTCGCCAGCGGCGGAGCCGAGGACGGCACCGACTGCTCGGTCGTGGATCTGCGGGGTGGTCATGTGGACCTCCGGATCGGGTTTACGCGGGATTGCGTAAAACCGATCCTGCACCACCTGCCGCGTTTGCGCAAGTGTGCGTAAACTCGCGGTCATGACCGACGAGTACCGCGACCCGAGCGGCCGACGACTGACGGACTACCCGCGACCCTCGGTCGCCGTGGACACCGCCGTGCTGACCGTCCCCGCGGGCGGACCGCTGTCCGTCGTGCAGGTCCGCGATGCCTCCCTGGGCGACTGGCGGCTCCCCGGGACGTTCGTGCACGAGGGCGAGCGGCTGGCTTCGGCCGTCCTGCGGTCGCTCTCCACGAAGGCGGGCGTGACGGGGCTCGCGCCGGAGCAGTTGCACGTGTTCGACGACCCCTCGCGGGATGACCGAGGGTGGGTGTTGTCGGTGGCGCACCTCGACGTGGTGCCGGCTCATGCCCTGGAGTTGGACGAGCCCCAGGTGCGACTCACGCCGGTGATCGAGGCGCGCGGGATGGTGCACGGGCACGACGACATCCTCGGGTTCGCGGTCGCTCGGCTCCGGTCCGTCTACAGCGACGCCCCGGATCCGCACGGGTTGTTGCCGGAGCCGTTCACGATGTCGGCGTTGCGGCAGCTGCACGAGTCGGTCCTCGGCGAGCGCCTGCTGCCGGACTCGTTCCGTCGAGCGATGCTGCCGAAGCTGGTCGCGACGGACACAAAGCGGGCGGACGGGCCAGGGAAGCCGGCGACGCGGTACCGGCGGGGGTGACGGGGCCGGCTGGCCGCCGGGGCGACCAACCGGCGACGCCTGCTCAGTAGGCCTGGCGCACCGTCGACACCGAAAGACGCAGCGTCGACTCGTCCGGCGCACCGTTGAGGGCCCAGATCCTCCAGTGGTACCGATCCGGCCTGGTCATCACACCCCAGTCACTCCGGCCACACTTGTTGACCTTCGTGCCCATGCTCTTGTCCGGCAGCCATCCGCGCTCATCGATGAGCCGGACAGATGCTGACTTGAACCCGTTGAGGTTGCCCGAGATGCGGCAGCCGGCGAAGGTCGTGGCAGTCCGGACCCTGTCCTTGTGCGAGTCCTGCCAGCTGCGTGACTGCTTGCCGATGGCAGCCCCGGTCAGCTTCGACGACCACGAGCCCTCAGCGAACGCCGGTGATGCCGCGAACACCGTGGCGACGATGACTCCCCCGGAGACTGCTGCCGCCGCTCGACGACTGAACTTGATCATCGTGATTCCCCCTCGAGGTGATGGCCCGGGATGTCCGAGCCGTGAGCACGCTCATGTACGGTGACACATCAGTGCAAGGTTTCAGGGGGTTGTCTTGGCCGTAGAGATCGACGAGCTCGCGTTCGGGTACCGACGAGACCATCAGGTGATCTCCGGGCTGTCGACGGTGTTCCCGAGCGGGGCCAGCGTCCTGCTCGGACCGAACGGCGCTGGCAAGTCGACGCTTCTCGGACTCATCGCCGACACGCTCCGACCGCCGGCGGGCATGATCCGCGTCGAAGGACTGGGCAGTCCGAGCGACCGTGGGAACCGGCGGCGGTACCGCCGCGGAGTGGCGTGGCTTCCGCAGCTGAGTGGCGCCTTCCCCGGGCTCACCACTCGGGAGCACGTCGCCTACTGCGGCTGGTTGAAGGGTCTGTCGCGCAGCGATGCATGGGACCGTGCCACGGCGGCGCTCACCGCCGTTGATCTCGCCGCCCGAGCCGATGTGCGGGCCACGACGCTCTCGGGCGGGCAGATCCGGCGCCTCGGCGTCGCCGGCGCCCTGGTGTCAGGAGCGCAGTGGATCCTGCTCGACGAACCCACGGCGGGACTGGACCCGGCACAACGGTCGCGGTTCGCGCAGGTGATGCAGAACCTGCCGACCGAGGTCTCCGTGATCGTCTCGACCCACCAGACCGAGGACGTCGCTGCGACGTACGACCACGTGACCGTGCTCGTGGACGGACACGTCCCGTTCTCCGGTTCCGTCGACGCCTTCACGGAACCGTTCGAGACGCTCGCCCCCGCGGACGCGATCACCGCGTCGTACGCGCGCTTCACGAACGAGGACGACTGATGCGCCCGATCATCCCGTGGCGCAGTCGCGCCGCGGTGTGGCTCCTCCTGCCCGGGCTGCTCGGCGTGGTCGCGTACAGCGTGCAGTTCTCGTCCGAGACATCCGTTGCCGGGTACTGGCCTGCTGCGATCACCGGCTCCGCGATCTACCTGGTCTTCTCCTGCGGCGTCGCTGCCACCGCTGGCGCCTGGGAGGGACGGCGGTACCGGTCCAACGCATCCGCCATCCAGAGCAGCAGCAGATCGAGTGCAGCAGTCCTCGCCGATCACCTGTGGACGCCACTCGCCGCCGGCATCCTGCTCCAGGCCGTCGCCGTCGTGCTCATGAGCAGCGACACCTGGGGGGCTCCGGGTGCCCCGTCGCCGCTCGTCGGCCTGGCCTTCGCGAGCATCCTGTTCTTCCACACGTGCATCGGGTTCGCGATCGGACGCTGGCTCCCGCCGGTCGCGTCGCTGCCGCTCGGCCTGCTCGCGTCGTACAGCTGGCTCGGCTTCTCGTGGGCCGTCGACTACTTCCCGCTCCGCTACCTCGCCGGCCTCGTCATGGCCGACTGCTGCTCGGTCGAGACGTCACTCGACCCGCGAGCGCCGATCATCGCGACCGCGTTCAGCGCACTCGCGGGAGTCGGCCTGCTGCTCATCGCGGCAGCGCGGCGCACGAGTACCGATCGACTCCATCGGTTCGGAGTGCCGATCGGCGTCGCCTCGTTCGCGGTCGTCACGGTGATCGCGCTCGTGTCCGGTTCGGGCCTCGGAGCCGCGCCCATCACCGAGCGTCCGCAGTCGCAGTCGGTCTGCAACGGACACCGCCCGACGATCTGCTTGTTCCCGGAGCAGCGCACCGACGGCAACTCAGGGGCCGTGATCCGGAAGGCCGCCGAGAACCTCAGCCGCTCAGGCATCACGATCCAGCCGACGATCCGGGCGAGCAACGCCCCCTCGTCTCCGGACGACCTGAAGATGATCGTCCAGGTGCGGATGACGGACGCCGACCTCGTGCACAGCCTCACCACGTCGGTCCTCGGCGACGCAGAGGTCGCGTACTGCGAGTCCGAACCAGAGGACACCGCGCGGCTCAACGACGCCGCCGTTGCGAATCGTTGGCTCATCGACGTGGCTGCGCGAGGGATCGTCGATGCGGATCGCGTGGAACCCGCGCTCGAGATGGACGACCACTCTTTGCTGCGGGAACTGCGGAATGCCCCGGCGTCGGCGCAGGCAGCGTGGGTCACCGCGACGATCCACCGCCTGACCGACTGCTCGATCGGCCACATCGCAGTGCCGGCCGCATGATCTGGTGGTTGCGTGTGCACCGCACGGCGGCGCTCCTCGGGCTCACGACCGCCGTCACGGTGCTCTCGATCGGCCTCGGACCGATCGGCATGCTGTTCCCGTCGTTCGGCGGTGGCGCACCCTTCGCGATGATCCCCGTCGCAGCGGTCGGTCCGTTGGTGCTCGCGATCGCGGCGGGTGCATCGATCAGCCGCGCGCCGTTCCCCGCTCCGGCTCGACGCACCGACCTGCGCGAGGCGGGCACCGTCCTGGTGGTGATCGGACTCGTCTGCGCGATCGGCACCGTAGGCCTCACCCTCGGCGCGGACCCCGCTGTCTCGCTCGCCACCATCCGGAACACGATCGCGTTCTGCGCGCTCGCGATGGCCAGCCGTGCGGTGCTCGGTGATCGCTACCAGTCCGTGCCGGGCGTCCTGTACCTGCTCGTCGCAGGGCTGTTCGGACGCGGAACGCCGGATCGCCCTGCCGTCTGGGCCGGCGTCGTCACCACGAACGCCGAACTCACCTACTGGCTGTTCGTCGCACCGATCGTCATCGCCGCGGCCGTCGTCACGGTCCGGCGATCCGCTCGTAGGGTGGGCACATGGGGGAACTCGAACTGACAGCACGGCGCGCCTGGCGACGGACGACCCTGCTCGCACTGATCGGAGCCGTCGTCGGCGCCGTCATCGGCGGGCTGCTGGCCATGACCGAGTCGGGCGCCGTCGCAGTCCTCACCGTCGTCGGCTTCGGCGCGTCCACGAGTGGCCTGACCGGTACATTCTCGATCCTCGCCACGACGATCGGGATGTCGACCGCGATGCAGGCCACCACGGCGGGGCTCTCCCCTGCCGGCAAGCGCGTGGTGACGCAAGCGATCAAGACCGGCAGCCCGATCCAGCCGCCCGAGTCCGACCTCGCCCTCCGAGCTCGCGAGCACGCACGACTGCTCTCCACCTACCAGCCGCTCGCCCTCGCGCAGTTCCTCCTGCTCTACCTCGGCATCGCCGGCGCCCAGTTCCCGAGGCTCGCGGACGACGACGTCTTCGGCTCGGCGTTCACCCGGTTCCTTTGCGCAGCACTCCTCTTCACCGCTCTGATCATGACGCCGATCCTGCTGCGCGCAGCACGTCGGTCGCGGCGGTACCTGCGGGCGGCGACCGTCGAGGCGCCCCCGTCCCCGCAGGCCTGACGAGCACGACCGCCCGAGTTCGCTTCCGCCGCTCATCGAGAGAGCAGAAGACGTCGAGTCCGCCGCGGCAACTCGACGTTTTCTGCTCACTGAACGCGCGAGCAGCCGCCGCGAGACACTCCACCACCCTTAACACGCAATTTACTTTCACCCCTGGCGCTCGCGCACGAAAGACGCTTTCATAGCGGGATGACGATCACCGAGCGAGCCGACCGGGTCGAGCGCGCCGACGCCTTCGCCCTCGTCCGCACCCAGTCGGCCACGATGCCCTCGAGCATGCGCGCCATCGCCGACGCCGTCCTCGAGGACCCGGCAGCCGCAGCCACCACGAACGCCGCCGACCTCGCCGGCCGCGCGGGCGTCTCCCCCGCCACCGTCTCCCGCTTCGCGCAGCACCTGGGCTTCGCGAACTTCGCCGGCCTGCAGCGCAGCATGACCCGGGCCGTCGAGCGCGGCATCCACGAGCGCGAACACACCGAGATCCACGCCGGGGTCGCCGTCGACGACGACGTCGCCACCGTCATCGCGAAGGTCACCGAGGACGTCCGCGCCGTGATGGCCGACACCCGCGCAGCGCTCGACCCGCACGCCCTCGAAGCAGCAGCCGCAGCAGTGAGCGAAGCCCGCCGCGTCGTCCTGTACGGCGTCGGCGCGAGCGGCATCGTCGCGCGTGACCTGCACCTGAAGCTCGAGCGCATCGGCATCGTGAGCTCGATCGCCGACGACCCGCACAACGCCCTGACCCTCGCGAGCGTCATCGGCGAGCACGACGTCCTGGTGCTCGTCAGCCACTCGGGCTCCACCACCGAGACCCTCGAGGTCGCTCACGCCGCCGCAGCCCAGCGGTCGACGATCGTCGCGATCACCGGCCACGCCAACGCCCCGCTCGCCACCACGGCCCACCACGTCCTGCTCGGCGTCGCCGGTGCCGAGAGCGCCCTCCGCCCCGCCGCCATGGGCAGCCGGATGAGCCAACTCGCCATCGTCGACGCCCTGTTCATCGTCGTCGCGCAGCGCACCGACGAGCGGTCGCAGCCGCTCCTCGCCCGCAGCCGCGACGCCGTCCGCACCCACCACCGGAACTGAGCACCACCATGAACCAGACGCACGAAACGCACGACGCCCTCCGCGACGAACTCGCCGCCCTCACGACCGAGGCGACCGACCACTCACTCGACGACATCGACACGATCTCCACGCTGGAAGCCGCCCAGCGCATGAACGCCGGCGACCGCAGCGTGCCTGCGGCACTGGAGCCGTGCCTTCCGGCCATCGCCCTGGCGGCAGACTCGATCGCCGCAGCGTTCGCGCGCGGCGGCAGACTCGTCTACGTCGGCGCCGGCACGCCGGGCCGGCTCGGCGTCCTCGACGCCAGCGAGTGCCCACCCACCTTCGGCACCGACCCCTCGCAGGTCGTCGGCCTGATCGCCGGCGGCGACGTCGCCCTGACCACCGCCGTCGAGGGCGCAGAGGACGACGAAGCAGCGGCCGTCCGCGACCTCGACGCGCTCGGCCTGACGGCCGACGACGTGGTCGTCGGGATCAGCGCGTCCGGCAGGACGCCCTACGTCATCGCAGCCATCCTGGAGGCCCGGCGCAGGTCCGCCCTGTCGGTCTCCGTCGCGTGCAACCCCGACTCGGCCGCGGGGCGGGAGGCGGACATCGCCATCGACGTCGTCGTCGGCCCCGAGTTCATCGCCGGCTCGACCCGCCTGAAGGCAGGCACCGCGCAGAAGCTCGTGCTGAACATGCTCACCACGCTCGCGATGGTGCGCAGCCACAAGACCTACGGCAACCGCATGGTCGACGTGCGGGCGACGAACGCGAAGCTCGTCGCGCGGGCGTTCTCGCTCGTGCAGGACGTCACCGGCGCTGCCTCCGCCGAGGTCCAGGCGGCGCTCGATGCCTCGGACGGCGAGGTGAAGACCGCCATCGCCGTGATCCTCACCGGCGCCTCGGCTGCTTCGGCCCGTGAGCGCCTCGTCGCTGCTTCCGGCTCGTTGCGCGCCGTGCTCTAGACACGCTTCCCTTCCTCCGCTTTCCTTCCGCTCGATTCCTTCCCCCGAGGAGCACAGCAATGCCCGATGCACAGCAACTCGCCCAGCAGATCCTCGACTCCGTCGGTGGCTCCGCGAACATCGCCGACGTCGAGAACTGCATGACCCGCCTGCGAGTCGAGGTGGCTTCTCCTGCTTCTGTCGACCTGCCTGCGCTGCAGGCCACCGACGGTGTCATGGCCGCGATCGCGGCCGGCTCGAACCTGCAGATCGTGCTCGGCCCGGGTCTCGTCGACCGCGTGGCCGACGGCCTGGAGGCCCTGCGCGCGGCCGCCCCGGCGGATGCGGTTGGTGGGGCTGGCGCGTCCAGTGCCGCTGCCGCGTCGGGTGCATCCGGTGCGTCTGGTGCGTCGCCCGAAGAGCTCGCCGCTCGCGGCGCGTCGATCAAGGCCTCCGCGCGGTCCCGCTCCGACGGCCGCACCATGCGCGCGATCCGGAAGATCTCCGCGATCTTCATCCCGCTCATCCCGGCGCTGATCGCCTGTGGTCTGATCGCCGGGATCAACGGCATCCTGACGAACCTGGGGTGGGTGCCCGGGGTGACGCCGTTCCTCGGCGTGCTGTCCTCCGGGTTCCTGTCGCTGCTCGCCGTGTTCGTCGGGATGAACGCCGCGAAGGAGTTCGGCGGCACGCCCATCCTCGGCGGTGCGGTCGGCGGCATCATCGTCGCGGCCGGGGTCGCGAACGTGACCGTGTTCGGCGAGACCCTGGCTCCCGGGCAGGGCGGTGTGCTCGGGGCGTTGGCCGGCGGCATCCTCGCCGCCTACGTCGAACGCTTCATGCGCCGGGTCACGCCCGACGTCATCGCGCTCATCGTGGTGCCGACCGTGACCGTGCTCGTTGCCGGGTCGGTCACGCTCGGAATCCTGATGTCCGTCGCCGGTGTCGTCTCCGTCGCGATCGGGACCGCTGCAACCTGGCTGCTCGCGAATGGCGGGGCCTTCGCCGGCTTCGTGCTCGGAGGGCTCTTCCTGCCGCTCGTCATGACCGGCATGCACCAGGGGCTCATCCCGATCCACACCACGCTGATCGACCAGACCGGGTGGACCGTGCTGCTGCCCGTGCTGGCGATGGGTGGCGCCGGGCAGATCGGTGCGTGCATCGCACTGTGGGTGCGGTTCCGGTCGAACGCATCGCTGGTGCGGACCATCCGCGGAGCGCTGCCCGCCGGGTTCCTCGGCGTCGGCGAGCCCCTCATCTACGGCGTCACGCTGCCCCTCGGGCGGCCGTTCATCACCGCGTGCATCGGTGGGGCGTTCGGTGGCGGTGTCGTCGGGCTGTTCGACCAGCTCGGGCACTCCGTCGGAGCGATCGCCATCGGGGCCTCGGACCTGTCGCTCATCCCGCTGCTGAACGGCTCGTCCGGGTACGGGTGGGCGCTGCTCGGGTACGGATCGGGGCTCATCGTGGCGTACGTCGTCGGGTTCGTGGCGACGCTGCTGTTCGGGGTGTCCGCGTCCGTGAAGGCCGACCTCGAGGAGCAGTCCGCTCCTGGGGCGCCGCTCGACCTGGTGTCGTCGGCCGTGCCGGCTGACGCGACCGATGCGCCTCCTGCTGCCGGTGCCGCGGGGACTCCTGCTGCCGGTGCCGCTGCCGGTTCCGCTCGGGCGGGGGCTTCGCGCTGATGCGGTTGGGCGCGAGCGCGTACCTGGCGCATGCTCCGCTGGCGGGTCCGACCTTCGAGGCCGCGGCGGCCGCGGGTGCGAAGCTCGCGTTCGCCTCGTTGCACATCCCGGAGGACTCCGCCGATGGGGCTCGTGCCGCGGCGGCCGCAATCGTGTCGGCCGCCACTTCGTCGGGCCTGTCGGTCGTGGCCGACGTCTCCCCCAACACCGCTCGGCTGCTCGGGGATTCGCCGTGGGAGTTCCTGCGGTCGATCGGGGTCGCGCGTGTGCGGATCGACTTCGGATTCCCGGTCGCGGAGATCCGTTCGATCGCTTCCGTACTGCCGATCGCGCTCAACGCCAGCACGCTGCGGGCCGCTGACCTCGCGCTGTTCGCCGACCTGGACGTCGAGCTGATCCACAACTTCTATCCGCGGGAGTGGACCGGGCTGGCGTTGTCCTCGGTCGCGGCGTCGGTGTCCGTTGCCTGGCGGTTCGGTTGGCGGGTCGGGGCGTTCGTCGCTGGGGACTTCGTCCGCCGAGGGCCACTCGGCGGGGGGTGCCGACCGTTGATCAGCATCGGAACTCGCCGCCACTGTTCCAGGCGCTGTCGCTCGTCGACGCCGGTGTGGACGACGTGTACGTCGGGGATCCGGCACTCACCTATAACGCGTGGTCCCGCCTCGGGTCATTCGTCCGGGATGACCTCGTTGTGCTCGACGGCACCGCAGCCCCGGGCGTGCACCCGGCGGTCATCGAGGCATTGACGATCCCCGACCGGAACCGACCCCACGCTGCCGAGGCCATGAGCCGGCTGGAGCACTCGCGGGAGCGGTTCGCCAGGCTGCCGCTGCCCAAGGTTGGTGGGCAGCCGAGGCCGGCGGGCTCGGTCACCGTGCAGTTGGCGTCAGCGGGGAGGCACTGCGGAGAGGTTGCGATCATTCTGCGGGATCTGCCGGCAGACGATCGTGTCGCTCTCCTCGGAGGGAATCGGACGTTCGTTCGTTCCCTGGGCCCATGCGCGGCGAGCTCGGCTGGCACGAGCAGAAGCGGACTGCGGCGGGTATCGCCGGCGCCGTCGACCCATCGCAGTTCGCCGAGCGCCACGTACAGGATGCGCAGACCCTTGTCGATGAACTCCCGCTTGGACGCTGCTGCTAGGTTACGGAGGGCTCGGTCGACGTCCCGCTGCGTCTTGTCGGTAAACAGGTGTCCGGGGTGCTGCTCAAAGTCGAACTCGCGGAGCTGCTCGAGTACGGCGCCCTCGACGTCGGACGTCGCCAGTTCTTCGTCGTCGGCAACCGACGCGGCGTTGCGCTCGTCCGCACGTGTGCCCAGCGTGAACGTGAGGATCTCCGCTGCTATCAACTCGAAAACCTCGGCCGCGGAGTGCCTCGAGTACTCGATCGTCGACGATCGAGTTGGCCGGTAGTTCAACAGTCGATTCCGGCCTGAAAGGTTTTAGGAGAGAGTCGCGCCATTGCGTGATCGCTCGGTCCGCTTTGCCTGTTTCCGAGTCCAACGCCAATGCTCCTGCCTCTCGAACAATCGTCCGTCCGTTTTTCGTTTACCCCCGAGCGGGGCGCCTGACGCCGCTCACCGACTCGCGCCCGAGGGTAGGCGCGGTCCAGTCAGCGGCTTCGAGCGATCCTCCCATTCTGGTCGAGACGCACGCTGACCGCACGCGTCCCGACCGGGGGGGGACGTGTCCTTCGCTGGCTACTTCACCGGCAGTTGCCCCGCATCAGTCAGCTCTTCAAACCGTTGGAACAAAACCCGCTGCCGATCAGCTTCCGAGTCGAGAGCTTTCCGCGCACCGAACGCTCTGTCGACGACTCGGTCAAGCGCGTGGTGCGCTGAGATGAGTTTCGGGTCCATCGCGTCCGGGTTGTATGCGTCCTCGAGGGACCGGCCGGGGCGCAGTTCCCGCGCTTCGAGCACCCTCTTCCCGGCGGCGATGACAGATTGCCGCACCGAATCGGTGACCTTTGGCAGCGGCAGCGTGTTCCACACAAGGGTGTTAGAAAACGACGGGTCCGATTTGAGGCGGCCGCCGACAGTCTTCTGCCACGTGATGAACATGGACGACGACATGATGGCAAACGCGAACCCGTCCGGGTCATCGACCTTGTAGACCTTGTCGCCCGCGATGACGTCCGCGTCGAGTCGTGCAGCGGTCACCCAAAGGCGCCGTTCAGTGAACACCTTCGGGATGCCGAGGTACGGCGTTGTCGGCTGTGAGCGCTGCCCGAACAGGTGCGGTGTGAGCGCCATCTTCCGGGTGGACTCCGCTTTTGAGTTCTTCCGCATCTCACGGACCCCGTCGAGGCGCTTCTTGAGGACCGGGGACCGTTGCACGTCCTTCGGGTCTAGGTCGGTCATCCACAGGCACCAGCGCTGCTCCCCGTTGATGAACTCCTCTCCCATGACGAACGGGCGGACGTACTTCATCGCGACGGGATCAGCGGCAACCTCTGCGTACTGGTCCTGTTCGATGAGGAGGTTTTTCCCGTCTCGCGGCATGCTCCCCATCGTCACGGCGGGAAGGTCGGGCGCGAGGACGGTGCGGCGCTGTCCGACGAGGAGGTTCGGTCCGTCGACGAGGTACGCGTTCACGGATTTGACCGCCTCAGCTCGCGGGTCGGCGCGGAGTGTGTCGTAGAAGAACAGCCGCGGTGCCGGCGCTGACCGGCCGCCCCGGTCGAAGCCGACGATGACGCAGTGGACCGCGGCGGCGCCGGGCGCTTCCGACGTCCACAGGAACGTGCGGTGCGCGAACCGGATCCGCCAGCCCGCGGCGAACACCGGTGCGAACAGTGTCGCCACCGGCTCTCCTTGAGCGATGGAGTTTGTCGACACAAATGCGAACCGTCCGCCGACGGTTCCGTCGAAGTACTCGACCGCCTTCTTGTACCAGGCTGTGACGTAGTCGAGCCGGCCGATATCGTCACGACCCCAAACGGAGCGGAGGTCCGCGGCTTGCTCGTCGCTTCGTCCTCGGTGCCCCTTGAACGGCGGGTTCCCGACGATGATGGTGTCCGCGGTCGGGGTGAGGATGTGCGACCAGTCGGTGCGGAGGGCGTTGCCAACGTGGACGGTTCCGATGGTGCCGAGCGGCAGGGAATCGGGTGCCATGCCGAGCTCGAGGGACATGGCCTGATTCGCCTGGTGGTCGGCGAGGTGCAGCGCGGTCGCTGCGATGCGGGCCGGCCACTCCTCGATTTCGATGCCGAAAAAGTGCTCCGGCTTCACGACCAGGTCGTCGCGGGTGAAGAACATCGTCGGCACTTCGGTGGTGTCGCCGAGTTCCCGGAGCCGGGTGAGGATACTGAGGTCGAGGGCTCGGAGTTCCCGGTATGCCAGGAGGAGGAAGTTCCCGCAGCCGGATGCCGGGTCGAGGACGCGCAGGTCGCCGAGGTGACGGCGCAGCTTCTTGAGCTCCTGGATGGAGTGCTGCTGGTGCGCGAACCGGTCGCGGAGGTCGTCGAGGAACAGCGGCCCGAGCGTCTTGAGAATGTTCGTCTCGGTCGTGTAATGCTCCCCGAGCTGCCGGCGGGACCTCTTATCCTTCACCGCCTGGAACAGCGACCCGAAAATGGCGGGGCTGATGCCGGACCAGTTGAACCCGCACGCGTCGAGCAGCTTCGTCCGCATCTCAGAGTCGAACGCGGGGATGCTGATGGGCTCAGCGAACACCCCGCCGTTCGCGTACGGCAGCTTCTGCAGCGCTTCGTCGAGGTGCCCTGGCTTGGTCTTCTGGTTCAGCACCTGGAAGAACATTGAAAGCTGCGGGCCGAGGTCGGAGCCGTCTTCGCGGGTGCGGTCTTCGACGAACTCCTGGAAGAGATCGCGGTCCCAGAGGCCGGAATCGTCGGCGTAGAGGCAGAACAGCACGCGGACGAGGAACACCGACGCCTCATGGTCGGGGTACCCAGACTTTTCCAGCGTCTCGTACAGCGACGCCATGATCCTCGCCGCACGTACCGAAGCGGTCTCCTGTTCCGCTGAGCCGAACGACCGGGTCTGGTAGCCAGCGAGGAACGCGAGCTTGTCGGCCTTCACCGGCAGGTCGAGGAGGGTGAACTCCTCGATGGCGCCCTCGGTGCGGTTGTGGAGGTCAAGGACCCGGAACCGTTTGAAGTCGGAGGTGATGACCCAACGGGGTGCCTCCGCGTCGGTGAGCGCGTCGATGTAGTCCAACGCCTGCTGCTCCGCCTTGACGAGGTCCTTGCCCTCGGACTTCATCTCGATGAGCGCCAGCCCGGGCACGAGCGCGTCGATGTACCCGCCGCCGCCGGTCGTGGAACGCTTCGCTCGCAGCTCGTAGGACGCCGCTTTCGTCTCCGTGATGCCGTACACGGCGAGGAGGTCACGGACGAACGACTGCGCCCACTGCCGTTCCTCCCCTGGGGTGTCCTTCCACTCGGAGACGAACTTCGCGCCCTGCTTGCGGATCTCGTTCAACGACCTGGTCGCCACCAGCACTACCCCTCACCCGTGCGGGCGTCTCGGTCACCGTCCGTGGCGACGAAACAGCCTCGCTGCCTGAAACGACCGTACCTGAACGGCGAATGAATCTCGCGTCTTGCTCCGCGGCTGCGCACGCGAAAGGCCCTCCTGTCGACCGCGCGCCGGATCTTCTGCGCCGCTCTACGAGTTGTCGGGTACGGGCATGGCGCACGCCGGTAAGAGGTGTTCGGTCTATTCGCGGCGGCCAATGGTGGCCCGGATCCCCGATGCCAGTGCTGACCGGCGTTCCATGGGTACCGGGATACTTTTCCAGACGGCCGAGATCCGGCGCGATCCGACCAGACGCTCAGCGGCAGCTAGTGCCGCGCTGCGCCCCGTGTGCCGCGGTTGTCGGCACGAGGGTACCCATCCCACAGGCGCCCGTCGAGCTCACGCCCGTTCTGTTTGGGCGTGCGTCCGCCCCACTGCTTGAAGAAAAACGGGACGTCGGCGGTCAGGCACTGGTCTCTGATGTCGCGCACCCATTCCGTCTGCATCTCGCGGTGGCGGGGCCCTGACTCACCGCCAGCGATGACCCAGTCAATATGGTCGAGGGGAAGGTCCGGGAGAGCCGCGATCAGCGGCTCGCAAGAAAGGAATCGGACGGCCGCCGGGACTTGGGCGAGCTCCGCTACACGGTCGAGAACCTTCGGTTCCTCGACGGAAGTGCCAATCCACACGTTCTCCGGCCAAGGAAGCTCGCCCGCCATCCGTCGAAGTCGCGTCGGGCGTTTGGTGAGGATCTGGTAGGTGTGCTGCGGTGTGGCCGACATCACCTCGAACACATCGTGTATGAAGGGCTTCGGGACTCTTGCGTGGAAGAGGTCACTCATCGAGTTGACGAAGACCGTTGTCGGACGCTTCCACTTCGCAGGCTGAGCGAGCACCTCAGGATGAGTCGTCACTCCAAAGCCGGGGCCCGAGGTGGTGGGGTTGCCGTCGTTCTGGTACTTCTCAGCTCCCATCGCCTTCAACCGCTTGGCGAGTGCCAGCGCGTAGCAGTTGTCGCAGCCGGCGGTGACACGGTCACAGCCGGTAACCGGGTTCCAGGTCGCCTCGGTCCACTCGATCGTGCTCTTCTTCACGACATCACCTCGATGAGAACTCTAGGCTCGCCAGATCGTCTGTTTCTCGAGGCTGCCTTTCGGACAGTCGCTCGTGGCCCCCTCTGCCGCGAGCTCCTTCCAAGCTGCCCGAATGTGTGTCTCGCGGGCGATGCCTACTGCTGCGCCCAGGACCTTGTCGAGATTCTTACTCACGTGTAGGTGACCGAGCACGCCCAGGTGACGGGTCACCGAGTCCTTCACATCATCGATTGCCTGACGCTTCGTGGCCTCCTCGTCGTCAGCGAAACGTCGCCTCGCTTCCGCGAGGCGACTCTCGCCTAGCAGAGGATCTGTCTCGTCGAGGGCCTCCGCTTCGGCGAACTCCGTCTCGGCCAAGAACTTCCGCCAGTCCTGTGCAGCCAAGCTCACGTGGTCGTTGTAGCTGTAGAGCGCATTGATGCGGGGGAAAAAGAGAGCGAGCATGAACAGTGGCTTGTCCGTCGGCTTGCGTCTGATCTCCACGTCGTAGGAGTGATAGCCCAACGCGTCGCGCACGCGCGCGGCGTACTGCTCCCAGACCGCGAGCGCCGCAGGATGCGCACGCTCCTCACGAGGCAACGCGAGTAGTTCCTCTTTGAGGAACTCGCCACGCCACCAGTCCCCGCCCAGCCAGCTGTCGAGATTCGCGAGCGTCGCTGTTCTGCCTTGAGCGCCGTCATCTTCGTACAGGCGGGCACCCATACGGCGAACCGCCTGCAACGAAAAGTTCAGCAGCAACTCCGTCGGCACTGTGTCACCGCGCGCCGCAAGCGCAGCCACGGTCTGATCGTGATCCAAGGACCGGCCGAACGGGTCGAGGAACACCAGCGTAGGGATGTTCGCGGATCGCCGAATCGCGTCCTCGTAGTGATCGCTGATGTCTCCCTGTAAAGCCAAAGCCGAGCGGTCACCGCAGGAGTCTACGAGCGCCTTCAGCTGCCCAAATGCGTCGGGCCGTTTCTCCACGAACGTGCACTCGAGGTTGATGCCGCGTGCTCGAAGGTCCTGTGCGATGGTGAGGGCGATTCTTGGGGAGCCAACCTCCGTGACTCCTGTCACCGGGTGTCGGTACTCACCCTCTCCAGCGAACCCGTCGATGAACGCAACTCGACGACCGGGCGCGGTAGTCGCCGTTGCTCCAGCGAACTTCGCAAGGTAGCGACGAAGAATGCCGTGCTTGAGGACCGCGGCGGCCTTCTTCGGGTCCTGGAAAAAACCGTCATTACTTGGCATAGGCACCCCGAGACATGACAGAAGCTTGCCTCCTGCTGAGGTCGGGCGAGCGCGACACGCGGAGAAACTTCGATGGCCCCTTGCCCAGAGCGCTCTCCGAACATCGCACCACGAACGCCCTCTCCCCGGCGGGACCATCGCCTACCCGACAGTCACCTCAGGTCAGAGGAAGCGATCGGGCGCACAACGAGCCTGACAGCACCACCTCTGGTGCTTGTGTTCCGGCCAGGGTTTAGCTGGGCTAGAGGTGCGCCAATAAGAGGTGTTCGGCTTATTCGCGGATGCCAGTGGGGGCGGGGATCGCGGATCCCAGTGCTGACGGGCGTTCCGTGGATTTTGGGATTCTGTTCCACGGGCCGAAGAACCCTCCATCCGGGGTAGCACTGCCGGTCCAGACACTTTCGAGGGTGCGGAACGAAGCTGGGCTCGCCCGCTCGTCCAGGCCTAGAGCAACCCTGAGCTCTACGGCATCCAAGCAGTCTCGTCGCTGCGCTTGCGGCGTGCAGCTTCGCCGGGCAGCGCGAGCGCAGGCTTTGCGTACGTCGCATAGAACTCGACCCAGCGCTTGGCGACACGAGGGTCTAGCAAACTGCTACCGATCTGCACCCCGGCACCCCCGCCGTGCACAAGCACCGAAGCCCAGCCCCCTTCAGACTCCGCGAATCGAAACGTCAGCTGCTCCCACGTCGGGTCGAGGTACACGACGCTGACGTCATGAGGTTCGGAGATCGGCGCTCCGCTGAGGTCCGAGTAGGCCGGGCCTGCGCCGCTGAACCTCGAGGCTCGGTAGGCCAGTCGCCGATCTTCGACAGCCTCGCGGAGCGCTTCCTTCGCATCGGACCGAGGCGAGTGACCATCCACACAGGTCACATAGCTGAAGTCCACATCCGAGCCATCGGTCCGATGGATCCAGATCCCTTTCGCCCCAGGTCGAACGTTCCACTTGTCACCTCGGCTTGTGAGGTCAACGAAGAAGTAGGCGATGCCGTCGCCAACCTTCTCGGCGTAGTCGGGGTGACGCTCCAAGATCTCGCGCAGCTTGCTGTCGTCGATTGGATCGACCACGCGGTCACCGACAGCGAGCGTGTCCTTGATTCGCTTGAAGTCCGCCTTAGCCGCAGTCTTGCTTGGCCACCTATGACTAGCCGTTTCGACCGCATGAGCCATGCACCGTCCGCCTCTCCGTCGTAGCTGATGGGGCGGCAGACCGCGCAGCGGCACGATCACGTCAGACCAACGCAGTGGCCGCCCTCGTTAGCTGTACATTACTCACCATGAGCGTTGATCAGGTCACCACTGGCCAGGATGACCTCGACGGCTTGTCGCGCGGTGCACAAAGCCAGGTGCGCTCGTTCTTCCACGTCCTTGGCGAACGACTGATCCCCGGCACCTCAACGAGCTACCGCGTGTACTGGCTGATGACCGACGCCAACGGCAATGACCGAACGAACGCGCTCGCACGTCACATCTACTACCGCATCACGGATTACTGCACGCCACGATCGCGGATTGACGAAGCTCACCGCCTCGACGCACTCGAGGGTGGCAACATGCACTTCTCGCAACTGCAGGACGAAGCCCGCCGTCTTTTCCTTGATGCAGACGCCTCGGGCGAAGGGGGCGAGCTGCTCCTGTTCTTCCTCCTCGAGGCGGAACTTCGCATTCCGCAGATTCTTTGCAAGATGCCTCTCAAGACCAACTCGCAGATGCCCATCCACGGCGTGGATGGGGTACATGCATCGTTGCTTGAAGACGGTAAACTTGCAGTATACTGGGGCGAATCCAAACTTTACAAAGACGTACAAAGCGCAATGACGTCGTGCTTCGACAGCATCGAACCATTCCTTCTCGATGATGGTACTGGGATTGCGCATCGCGACCTCACACTGGTCCGCGACAATCTGGACGTGAAAAACCGCGATCTAGCACTCAAGCTCGTTCGATACTTCACCGACGACGCCCCTGAACGAAACCTCCTAGAGATACGCGGCGCTTGCCTCGTCGGTTTCGACAACGATCCGCACGAGCACCCCTTCTTCAACTCACCATCAGAACTGGTTGATACGGTCGGAGCACGGATCGAAGGCTGGTCGAGCAGCATTGGCACCCGTGTAACAAACCGGAAGATCGACACGGTCGAAATCGAGTTCTTCTGCTTGCCGCTGCCCTCTGTAAAAAAGCTCCGCGACGAATTCAAGACACTGATTGGCATGTAGTGGAAGACACAGAGTATTGGACCGCGGTACAAGCCCTAAGAGCCTTCCATATCGGGATTGGCGAATCGACGATACGGTCGGCACTGAGATTCTTCGGTTCTATACGTCCAGTAAAGAAGCCTGATGCCCTGGACTGGAGCCCACACCTGATGGCCGCAAGCCTCGTCACACTAGGGGCTCCGGAAACATTACAAGATGGCGCCCTCAGAATTGCACAAGGCTGCCTGCAGGACCCCGACGCGGATTCGGACAGCAAGGATGCCGCCTCGTACTTGCTCGAGAGGTTGGGCAATGAGCGCGCTAGCAGTCTTGCCCGCTCTCGTGGACTATCTCCCGAGCGAGAGCTCCCGCTTGGCCCTTTAGCACTCGACCTTTTCAAGAGGAATCTCCAACTGTCAGTGGCCGTGGGCGACAAGCGAGTCCGCGTGAACGAGTTTCAACGACAGTTTTGGGACAGCGCAAACTCGAGCAAATGGATGAGCGTTTCCGCTCCAACCTCAGCCGGAAAGTCTCACATTGTCCGCGTGTGGCTTGAGGCACTCATTGAGAGCCGTGATGACTTCCACGCAGCCTACATAGTGCCGACCCGAGCGTTGATTGAAGAAGTGAGTCGTGAACTCGAGAGCACCTTGGGTACTCGCGCGACTATTACAACACTACCTTGGGACTCGCGCATTGGGACTCGGCCCCACGAAATCTTTGTTCTCACCCAAGAGCGCCTCCATCTCCTACTTCGGCAGAAGCAGGATTTGAACTTCAACCTCATCTTCGTGGACGAGGCGCAGAAGTTAGCTGACGGGATGCGCGGTGTCCTGCTTCAACGCGCCCTCGATGAAGCCACACTTCGAGGGGATCCGCAGGTGGTCTTTGCGAGTCCGCTGACATCGAACCCGGAACTCCTAGTCGACGGCACCGACGGGTCTGGAACCGCGCTCCTGAGTGAGACTGTCACGGTCAATCAGACGCTGTTGCATGTTAACCAGCGACCGAGGCAGCCGACCCTCTGGGACATGCGTGCTTTCATCGATGGCCAGGCCGTGCCTGTCGGTGAGTTCGATCTCCCGGCCAGACCTGTGCCCGAGAGCAAACGCCTTGCGCTTGTTGCGGTCGCACTTGGACGCTCACACTCCGGCAATGTGGTGTATGCCAATCGACCTTCGGATGCCGAAAAAACTGCGGGTCAAATCGCGGACGCACTCACCGACGACTGGGCACCTGACCAATCAGTCCTGGACGTCATTGATCTCATCCAGAAAACGATTCATCCCCAATTCCTTCTAGCCACGTACTTACTGAGGGGTGTGGCTTTTCACTACGGCAATCTCCCTCTCCTTATACGCGAAGCTGTCGAACGCCTGTTCCGTGACGGGGCGATCCGCTACCTCGTGTGCACCTCTACCCTGCTCGAGGGCGTGAACCTTCCCTGCCAGAACCTCTTCGTCCGAGAACCGCGCAAGGGCAACAACACGCCAATGTCACCGTCCGACTTTTGGAACCTAGCCGGTCGCGCGGGTCGCTGGGGCGTGGAGTTTCAGGGGAACGTCATATGCGTCGACACCGATCGTACGGGTTGGACGCAGACACCTATCCGGCGCGAACGCCAACACATCACTCGTGCAACAGATGCTGTTGAGCGGGACTTCGTGCCACTTCTCGAATACATACGAACGGAAACGGCGGTTTCGGACACTACCGCCAACCCCTTGCTACAGTCACTTTTCGGCATTTTGGCCTCCACGCGACGGCGATCGCAATCGATAAGTTCACTCTCCTGGCTGTCTTTGACTGAGCAGGAGGCCGAGGCTGTCGGTCAGATCGTTGACGACGCACTCGCGAAAGTGCATCTACCTTCGGATCTTCAGCAGATGCATGCGGGCATCAGTCCTTTCGCCCTTCAGCGTCTCTATGACTACTTCGTCCAGTCAGGCGAGCGCGAGACGTTCGAATTGCCTCCGCCTGAATCTGATGCCGCGCTCGAGAGTTATATACGCGCCATTTCTCTTTGCGCCCAATACCTCGGCGCCGACTTCACAAACATTCCTGGTCGGCACTTCTCACTTGCGCTACTTTTCATCGATTGGATGCGCGGCCGTCCACTATCACTTCTGGTGTCTAGGAGGCTCGGCTGGCTTCGTCGCAACAACCGCGAAATACGCCTTCCGCAAGAGATTCGACAAGTGCTGACCGATGTGGAGCAATACGCGCGATTTGAGGGACCGCTCTATCTAGCCTGCTACGCCGACGTTTTGAATGCAGCATTCCCAGTAGCCCAAGACGCACCCGCGCCACCCAATATCGCAATGCTCATGGAACTTGGGGTATCGAGGACTACCGAAGTCTCGATGATGGGCCTTGGGCTATCGCGGACCACGGTGGTGTCGCTGGCAGAACATGTAGTGCCCGATGATCTCGACATCGAGGCGTGCCTGGTATGGCTACGCGAGCACGATTTCGACGCTTTGGGATTCCCGGCGCTCATCTCGGCGGAGATCAAAGCCGCTCTCATGCGGGCCGAACTTCGGCAAACGTAGCGCTCCCTCTGGAGTGCGCTGATTCCTCGCACAGCGTGAAGCGCCTCCGGGAAGTCGCGGCCGGTCCCACCGCGTCAGGTCCCGGCGGTGAAGACGCTGACTGATCCAGCCGGCACCCCGCGTTTTAGAGGTCATTTCCCCTACCGCTTGCGATGTGCAGTCGCGACGTGCTGATGAGAGGTGTTCGGTCTATTTGCGGATGGCAGTAATGGCACGGATCGCGGATCCCAGTAACTGCGGGCGTTCCACGCCTTTCGGGATCCCATTCCACGGTTTCGATACGACGGCTAGCTCCGGCCGCTCTCTGGACGCACACATGCGCTAGATTCGTGCCGATGCAAACGACCGCGCTGCATCGCCACCTGCAGCACCGCCGTGCGCATCGTCGGCCGCCTCGTCCACGAACAGGAGACGGGACCGCCCGCACCCTGGTGAGGCAGGAGGCGCGGCGCGCGTCGGTCGTGCTCGGTAACCTCTAGGAGACGGGGAGGAGCCACTGTGGCTGAGTTCGAGATCCGGTTCGACAAGCTGGACCAGCCTCAATTCGACCGTGTCGTCGAGGCAGTGCTCATCGAGGAGTTCACCGGCAACGGCTTCCGCGCGCAACCGTTGGACGGCCGCGGTGGTGACGGCGGCATCGATGTGGGCGTCTGGGACATGAGCAAGCACGTCGTGCGGATCTTCCAGCTGAAGTGCTTCCCCGAGGGGTTCTCCGGCATGTGGCGCCCCCGACGCAAGCAGGTCCAGGTGTCCTTCGACTCGGCGATGAAGAATCACCACTCGAAGCACTGGACGTTGGTGATTCCGGGGAACCCGTCTCGGGAGGAGCGGGAGTTCGTGCTCGGGCTGCGCGGGGACCGGGACATGCAGACAGACATCATCGGACGAGCGGAGCTTGACAACCTCCTCGGCAAGCATTCGCACCTACTGGAGGTGTTCGCATCGGACCGCGTTCTTCGGTTCGCCCAGGCGCTCGGGAAACCTGAAGAAGCGCTTGCCCACAGCGACGACCTCGGCGTCGTCCTCGACCGAGTTCACGGCCGGCTTCGGGCCCAGAGTCCGCACTGGGGATGGGCTTTCAGTGTTGACGCGCACGGCAATCAGATGCATCAACTCGTCCCCAGGCACCCTGACGCCCACATCGCCGAACCGTTGGCGATGGAGATGACCGCCACCTTCACGAAGGACACCGAGGACCTGAGGGAACAGTTCGACCGGGCGATGCGCTTCGGCGTCGCAGAAACCATCGTGCTTCCGCACGACGTCGTACCGTCGATCTCGCGGTCGGGCGCGGACTGGTTTGCTGGGGAGAAGCCAGTTGAGGAGCTGCACCTTGTCCCGCTGGACGCTGGTGCTGGCACGCCCGTCAGCCTCGTTGCCCAGGACAGCGAAGGCGTCCAGATCGGTTCCATCGCTGGGACCGTGAAGCGGTTCGCGCGAGGAGCCGAGGGTGGGCAACTCATCGTCGATTTCATCGGCGGTCTCGTCGCTCACTGGATCGTCCCCACAGACACCGACGCGCCACCGCAGGACGTCACGTTCACGACCAGCAACGGCGGCGTGCCAGTCCGCGAGGTCCGAAGGCTGACCCGATTCATGGGCCAGTTTGACTCCGCTCATCGCGTGGCCATCAGGGTCAAGGGGCACGACTTCGCAGCGTTCACCCTTGGAGGCGGTGATCGTCACGAACCTGACCCGGCTCTCCTCGCGTTCGTTGACGACTTGGTGTTCATCGAGGATGAGCTCGACGTCCAGTTCTTGTTTCCGCGGGAAGGTGTGTCAACCGCTGACAGGCGTTGGGCTGCTGCGCTTCGAGAGGTTCTTAAGGGCAGCCTCGCGCCGATGCCGAACGTTGACGGCTACAACATGACTCTCGACGGCGGGTACGACGACGCACTGCTTGCCGGGCTCCGCGCTGACGGGATGAGACTTTTCAGGAGGCTGCCTCAGTTCACTCGGGAGCTACTCGGTGTCGACGTCGTCCTTCGAGACCTGGTCATTCACCAGCACGAAGCGGTCGTGGAGGATGGTGAAGCGCATGTCGCGGCGCTTCAAGCGGGCAGCGGCGCAGGGCGGGTCGCGCACGCTGTCAGCAGTAAGAAGTACCCGTGGCTGATGTACAAGCCGGACCGCTTGAAGAACAAGGGTCACCTTCCACCACTTGCGGACTTGGCTGTGCCTGGCGTTCCGGAACACACAGGCATGAGCGCCCTACGGAATCGCCTCGAAGCGGACGCGCAGTTGGTGCGTTGACAAGCGGCTTGGTCACGCCCTCGCGACGAACGTAGCTGCACCCGAGAACGCCGCCGCGGACATGAGTGATCCGTTGTCAATCGTCATTGGCATCGTCGGGGTTGTTGTTGGTGTCATCGGCCTGTTCCTCTCTTGGTCGAGTGGACGGGCGGAACAGGCAGCTGGACGTCTGGAGCTGCTGATCTCGATGGAGCGGGACGCTTGCCACGGATGATCGGCGCGCAGTGGAGGTGCTCCGATGAACCGAAGAGACTCTCCCACCTGTAGCTAGCTACTGGCAGGAGCACCAATCGGAAGATTGGCATTCGCGGCCGATCCCGTGGCCGTGGCGGATGTACTCAAGGCGGTGTGGATCGGACGGCGGTTGCACTTGAGACCGGAACTAACGGACACCTATCCCACCACTCGCGAACGCCTGCAGATACCGCCTCTCCAGAAGGCGAACCACATCATCGGGCGTTGTGAACGAAAGTAGATCGTCTCGATCAAGAACAATCAGCTTACAGCCGAGCGGGGAGGCAGCCTTTGCGAGCGACTTTGCATACGTTTGCTCAGCAGAGACCCCGGTCAATCCATCGCTTGCGACTATGACGGCCAGCTCGACCTTCCGAGAAAGGCAGATAAAGAGAAAGTACCCCACCGCCTTACTGTCTAGCTTGTGCCTGTAGTTTTTGCACTCCACAAGGAAGACATTCGGGAGGGAGGGGAAAGCGCCGCGATTGGAGACCGCGATATCGACCTGCTCGGTGCCGAAACTGCTTGTTATGCCCGGTTCGACTATGGTGGCAGGCAGTTCGTCGAAGATATAAACGAGTAATTGCTCAAACAAGCTGCCTTTCGCCGCAGCCGTCAGTCCCGTCGCTTCTGCCGCTTTGAGCCGCTTGCGCACCTCCGACTTGAAGGTGGCGCTCACCGCGCGATCTCTCTCGATATCGAGCCCGTTTCAAGAACGGGGGCTAGGCTTCCAAATCGCTCAAGGGCTTGAACGAACGATTCGGTACTGAGTATACTAACGCCCGGAATTTGTACCTTATCGATGCGGGAGTGAAGCCCCTGCCGATTGATGTCCAAATAGATCAACAGGCCGCGGGAGGCGCTTTCGCGCAACATTGCATCGCGGAGCCGATCAGCAGCACGTGAGAGATCTGGGTAACCGATTTTTAACTGCACTAGGACCGGGCCGCTGAAATCCGATGCCCCAGGGTTACTGGCGACCAGATCGTACCCTTGGTCCAAATTGGCCGCTGTCTGCACGACGGCTAAGCCGCTGGCTTCCAAAAGGTGAATCACCAGGTCTTCAAAGGTTGCGGCACTCCACAACGAGGAATCTTCGAAGGCCGCAAAGCCACCCCGCCGGGTCTCTGCCGCCTCAGTCCAATCAGGCCGAGTTACAGACCGTCTATCGGTATTCGCGGCCGCGCGCAGGAAGAGTCCGACATGCAATCTCAGCGCTGGTGCATTGGTGAGTTCCGTGCGTAGCGTTTGAACTTCCCGTGGAAAGGAATCCGGCAGATCAGACGAATTTTCTATGATTAGCATCAGCGGCTTTTTCTGGCCGACTGCTATACCAGCCTCGAAAAGTATGCTCGCCTTAGAGTTCTTCGCAGCTCTATCCAGAACGGCAATAACGGCGTCAGCACCCTGAATCTCGTCTCGCGGCGATGCGAAGGAGTTCCGTAGATCGCTCGACGCGCTTGAGATCGTCCATCCAGCGTCCCGCGTGACCTCTCGTAGCGTCTCGAATCCGACGCCGAGTTCTGCAGCGATGAAGACCTTCATGGAGCCCCCTTCCCTGTCCCAGGGTAGTCGTTTCTATTCCATCAATTCTATGCCCAGACCGAGCCAGCCGGATGAGGCACGGCGGAGTATGGACTGCGCCTCCCCGCTTGCGGCCGCGGCGTCTTCCGTGTTCGCGCTCGGTCTAGCCGAAACTCTACTGCGGCGGCCGTTCCCTCGTTCGAGCCGATAACCCGCATTATGGATTCGAACCCGGATCTTACGGTGTCGAGGGTCGCCGACGGGCCGAATCAGCTCAGGACATCCTGCGGCTCTCCTAGCCGCAGAGCAGCGGCGTGATGAACCGCGAGCGACCGCGACGATCTACCAGGCGACTCCGGGACATGAGACGCAGTCAACCCACTCTTCTCTCGAGAACCAAGGAAGCCAGGTACTCAGCAAGTACGAGTGGCGATCGGTTCAGTTCGAACGCATGTAGTCGGATCAAGGGCCCAGCGATCACATCAATCAAGCGCCCTTCCGACTCCCCTGCCGCGTACACCAGCCATCCCTCGTCCAACCCGAACCGCCGGCAGTACGCCGCCATCTGGTACAGATCAGCGTTCGGGTACTGCCCGTGCTTCTCGACCTTGTACTTCACGTCGATGCACGCCCGCACCTCGCCGTCGACGAGCCACACGAGGTCAGGCGCGATCTTCACCGTCCCCTCGACGTCGAGCGTCGACTTGTACTGCGACACCAGCACTCCCCCGTACGGCTTGAACGCCTCTCGGAGCGCAGCCGACACGAAGTCCTCGAACACCGACCACATGTCGACAAGGAACCCCGACGCGACGACTGACCCGGCGCGCTGCTCGACCGACGACCCTGTCAATACGAGCGACGCCAATGCCAGCGCCGACGAGTACCGCGCGTTCCGTCGATCCGGCCGGACCACGGGTACGGGAGCCCCAACGGGGATCACTGACGCTCCGTCGAGCACCCGCACGATCCTCCGCAGCGCCCCGAGCACATCGGCCGGCACACCCGGCAATCGCAACAACCGCGTTGCTGCGGTCAGCAGCACCTGGTTCTCGGCGATGTCTTCGACGTAGTCATCGAACGACACCTCCACCGGCAGCGGCTGCCCGCCCCGCCGTGTCAGCTGGTCTCCGATCCGCCACCGACCACGCACGAGCGGCAGCGCATCCTCGCGCGTGACGTACCCGCGAAGCGGGCCTCCGGCCAACGCCCGCGAGGCCTGCCGCACGAACGCGTGCGCCAACGCCGGCACGAGGTCATCGTCCTCCTCGAACCCGAAGTCGTCCTCGGTCCAGATCGCACTCCCAGCACGCGCGTACCCGAGCATCGCAAACAGCCGCCGAACCGGCGTCTTCGGCCTCAGCCACACCGTGTGCCCGGCGATCCGCACAACGCCGACCTTCCGGACGCCGCTCACGCGGTACTCGTCGGCGCCGAGCGTCGGCGCGATCGTCGCGATGTTCGCCGATGCGAGTCCGACGGCTACCGCCCGCGGCAGCCGGTGCACCACAGGCTGGTCTGCTTCCCGCAGCTCAATCGTCGACGGAAGCACCTTCGGCCCCGTCCGCCGACGCAGGCTGCGCCTGGCGACGCAGCGCGGCCAGGCCGTACCGAGCCTCCAGGTCGACGCCTTCGCCGTAGTGGTGCTCCGCTAGGAGCGGCAGGATCTCGTACCGCCACACGTCCTGCAGACCGGTCCCGCCGAGATCGCGCATCAGGAACGACGGCCCCACCTTGGCGTCGTGGTCCTGGATCTGCGCGTTGAGTCGCGTCAGCAGGTCGGCACGATCGTCCTGGAGGCCCTTGGTCGCCGCCCAGCGCAACAACACGTTCCCCACTGGCTCGCGTTCAGGGTGCAGCTCGATGAATGCGAATCGTCGCCGCATCGCGGCGTCCAGCATCGCGATCGAGCGATCGGCGGTGTTCATCGTGCCGATGACGAAGATGTTGCTCGGCAGGGTGAACGGCTCGTCGCTGTAGAGCAGGGAGATCTCGCTGTCGCGGTACTCGAGCAGGAAGTACAGCTCGCCGAACACCTTTGCGATGTTGCCGCGGTTGATTTCGTCGATGACGAGGAAGTAGTTTGCCTCCGGGTTGGCGGCGGCCGCGTCGGCGAGGCGCCGGAGCGGGCCCTTCCGGAGCGTGAAGGCAAGGTTGCCGCTGTCGTCGTTGGCGACGGGGCGAAAGCCCTCGAAGAAGTCCTCGTACGAGTACGTCGGGTGGAACTGCACGATGGTGGTCTCGCCGTCGGTGCCGTCGGTCACGTGCTTCGACAGCGCCTGCGCAAGGAAGGTCTTCCCGGTGCCGGGAGGGCCGTAGAGGATGACCTGCTGGCGGCGCTCGATGAGGTCGAGGGTGTCCTGCAGCCAGCGCTCGGGTATATGCAGGTCCATCGCGAGGTCGTCCGTTGCCGATGGGAAGTGATCTCGACCGACAAGTGCTGGTTCAACGGGGTCCGCGGCTTGTTGCTCCGGAGGATCCAGCGTGACGGCTGGCTTCGGCCGCTGCCACCGCGAGACCAGCGGCTCGACGTAGTAAAGAGCCGGCCCGTCTAGCTTCTGCTGCAACGCTATCGTGATCTGCTGGAGGAGGGAGTCAGGGTCGTCTTCCATCTGCCCTTCGACCTCACCTGCAAATGCTTCGCGGATAGCCTCCCGGTGGTCCGGCGCGACGACCTCGCCGAACACTCCGGGGTGCACGAGAAACAGCAGCTCGTTCCGCTGAATCGGGAGCGCCGTTCCCTGCACGTGCGCCACGAAATCTCGCCACGCCCAGGGGACCTCAAGCATCTGCTCCCGGTCCTCCTCACGCAGGGTCACCCAGAGAGCGACCAGACGGACGACGATCGACAGGGTAGTGAACGTGTGCCGGCCGGTCATCGCCTGACCTGGGTTGAACGACCACGAACGGAACGCCTCGTTGATCTCCCGAGGAATGGTCACGGGATGGTCCATCATGTCCAGGAGGAAGCGCACGCGCTCCCGCTTCTTTCGCTCTCCTGGCGTCTGGAGCGGGAGCAACTGCCAGCAAATGAGTTCGGCCATGAAGAGCTTTGCGTCGTCGCTCGCCCACCTGAACTGGGTACCAAGCTTGGCGAGGAAGTCGTCGCCCTCGACTTCCGGCTGTCTGAGGAACAGCCGCTCGACCTCGCTGAGGACCTCCGGACGCCAAACTTCCCGTCCGGGTGCGAAGACAGAGTCGAGCTGCCGGAGTCCCCGCTCGACGAATAAACCGCTCACCGCTCGGATCGTCTCGGCTCGTGCGTCGGGCGGCATGATCTCAGTGGCGAGGCGGAGGGAGCGGTCCCGGCCCTGCTCGCGCTGGAAAGCACGCTCCCGTTCGTTCAGGAGCGCCGCGAACGAGTCGAGTTCGAATCCCGCGGCTCTCGCGCCGTCGGCAGTCAGGCGCCACTCGCCCCGGTTTTGCTTCGTCATAAATCCCGCGTGCACGAGCGCAGTCGTTCCCCAGAGGAAGTCGGACTCGCCGTGCGGGCGGTGCTTCGAGTTCAACGAGAGCTCTTCATCCTCGAGCGGGATCCGGTCAAGGACGTTCTCCCAGACCTCCAGCCGCCGTCCGACGCGCTGATTTTCGGCGAGGTACCGCAGTGCTTCACGGAGGCGGATCATTCGGTTCTGCGGGCGCGACACCTGCCCAGTCTGTCGGGAAGTCCAGCGAGCGCAAGTACCTGAACAGTCAGACCTCTGCACGGTCACCCGAACGGCAAGGCGCCATGCTCAGCACAACTTGGAGTGGCGCCGGCTGAAGGCGGCCTGCCCCACTCCTGGACAACGTCTCGCAGCAGGCTCCTCCTACTCTGCCCGGGCGTCGGCGCGATCGCGCATAACTTGGATCAAGCGACTGCAGATCAGTGCGAGGCCCCATAAGCTTCGAGAGTTCAGCAAGGTTCTGAAGCAAGCCGACCTATGCAACCGTATGCACGATAAGACGTACGTCGTTTGCGCGACAATCATCATAAGACGGAAACAGGGAAACTAATGAAGGACGCCACGGAAGAAATGAGCGCACGCAAGGTCGAGAAGCTCAGGAAGCTCGCTGCCAGCAACTTCTCAAAGTTCGCGTTGCAGGTCGAGCATCTCAGCACAGAGGTGCAGATGAAGCTAATCGCTCAGCTACCGGAGTTCCAGAAGCTTGCTTCCGGAGCGCTGGAGAAGCTGACAGATGCGCACCGTGAGACATTGCGGTCGATGAGCCACAACGAGGACCAGCTGCACGAGGCGTTTGAGGAGTGGAGAACAGCTCTTGCGACGGTACTTGAGGACCCCGCGCTCACGCTCGAAGAGAAGCTTCGGGTCACCGAGGCGATTGGTACGACCGTCCGGGAACAGGCTGCGTTGCAAGGGCAGAACCACCGAGCGAAGGCGGCGGTCCTCGGTACCGTCGCAGTGGGTTCACTGGCCTTGATCGGGACCGTCGTCGTAGCGGTGGCGGGCGGCAAGTTAGGCATCGAGCAGGGCAACGACCAGAGGTAGTCGCCGATGGCGAGATCGCGCTTTCGATGGGTCGAGAACACCGCAACCTGCTCGAAGAGCCGATCGAACGAGCCGTGGGAGCACGAAGCAGGACGCGGCGCGCAGCCGATCTGACAGGTCGAGTCAAGACAGACGGAAGGCACGGCACCAACCGGCACCGCGCCTCCCGTCCATCACCACGTCATCAGCTCACCAGGTCAGCACGAACCGCCCCCGCGTCCCCCCGGCCTCCAACCGCTCATGCGCCTCCACAGCCCGAGCAGCCGGCAGCACCTCAGCGACCCGCGGCGTCAACGTCCCACTCTCCACCGCATGCCGCAGCTGCTCGAGCTTGTCGAACGACCGGTACTCCGAGAACACCATGATCTGCACGAACTCAATCCCCCGAGCCCCGTCGCCCTGCCACCCGCGCACATCGAAGAACACTCCGCCGTCGCGAACCGCATCCACGACCGAGGACCGCTGCACCGCAGCATCGGCGAGCGCATCGACCCCGTCCGGCACGAGCTCACGGACAGCGGCTGCGAACCCATCACCACGCGGCACGATGTGCGCCGGCCCGAGCGACCGAACCAACGCTTCGTCCGCCGGAGCAGCATCAGCGATGACGGTCAGCCCGGCGGCGACCGCGAGCTGCACCACGTAGTTCCCGAGCAATCCGGCAGCCCCGGTCACGGCGAGCGTGTCCCCGCGGGACAGCCCGGCGAGCGACAGGATCTGCAACGCCGTCAGCCCGTTCATGGGGACCGTGGAAGCAAGCGAAATCGACGTCCCACGAGGGATCCGCGTGAACGACCCCACCGGCGCGACGAGCTCCTGCACGTACGCCCCACCGTGCGTGCTGAGCGGCAGCGCCATCGCCATGACCTCGTCACCGACCGCCCACCCGGTGACGTCGGGCCCGACCTCGTCGATCACACCGGCGGCGTCCATCCCCGGCACGTACGGCGGCGAGGCCTGCGAGCTGTCCCGCTCCCCGGCACGCACCCCCGTGTCGGTCGGGTTCACGGCGAACGCCTGCACCCGGATCCGCACGGACCCCGCACCGGCGCGCGGCTCCGGCACCTCGTGGACGGCGAGGGCCTCCGGCCCTCCGAACGTTTCGACTCCGACGACCTGCATCCTCCCGGTCTACGCGCGCGTTGCTTGACGCAACCTGACGCGACCACCCCACGGCCTGGAGGCCCTGCACCAGCCGCCCCGCGCCTCCCGCCCGTCAGGGGATAGGGTCCACGGCATGTGGTGCGCCATGCTGGCACCGTGCGTTTCGACGAACTCCTCACCCGGTCCGACGGCCCCGCGATCGCCGAGCAGCTCGCCGCCCTCCGCCGACCCGCCCGGTACGTCCTCGAGGGCATCCACCAGGAGTCCCGGCAGAAGTACTCGCAGTTCCGCGTCGACGTCGACGAAGCCGCGCAGACCTGGTCCCTGGTCCGCCAGCGCGACAAGCCGGTCTCCTACCGCGACGGTGTGCTGCACGAGCCCGACGACGGCCCGATCGAGGTGCCGTTCGCCCGGAGCATGGTCCCGTCTCCCGTAGTCCGGATGGCCGTGCCCGACCTGATGCTCCGATGGGGTCGCAGCCCCGAGAGCTTCCACCCGATCCTGGTCCAGCACGTCGGCGAGCACTCGATCCTGCTGACGTTCGAGCACCACGAGGACCCGGCGTTCCGCACGACTCTGGTGGTCGACGAGCGCGACGGTATCGCCCGCCGTTCCTACGAGCACGGCGAGGCCACGATCATCACGAGCGTCCGGACCGCCCAGCCGGACGAGGTCCTGCCCCGCGCCCGCTTCGTGCAACCGACGGACTGGACACGGCCGGAGTACTGAGACGGTGACGGTTCTGGGTCACTATCCCCGACGATCGCGAACCAGGACCGTCATCGCCCCGGAACGAGAACACCACCGCTCGCCGAGAACACGAGTCCGTGCACGACCGAGCAGTCCCGGTGGCCGCCGACTGCCCGGGCGCGCACCTTCGGGCCGGACCACTGTGCGCATCGCGGTCCGCCTGCGTCGGAATGCGGCCCCCTTGGCCCACATGGACCCGTTCGGGGGGTGGAAATGCAGTTCTACTCCCTGCGAGAGTTCCCTCGACCGCCACCGTCGGCGGTCGTTGAGGGGAACGACATGCAGAAGATTCTCGCCTTGTCGGCGACGGTTGCTCTGGCAGCCGGATTGAGCCTGATCGCTGTGACTCCAGCGCAGGCGGCAACGGGGGACGTCATCGTGCCGGCGTCCGGAACGGTGACAGGGTACGTGGGGGCCCACTGCGACGGCACGCCGCACTCGGGCATCGACATCGCTGCTTCGGGTGGTTCGTCGATCGTCGCGGGGGCTGCCGGAACGGTCCGGACGGTCATCAACAGCTCGGCGAAGTCGGGTTACGGGACCTACGTCGTGATCGACCACGGCGCGGGCTACCAAACGCTCTACGGGCACATGATCGACGGCAGTCCGGTCGTCTCGGTCGGGGAGAGCGTCACGAAGGGCGAGCGGATCGGCTCGGTGGGGACCACCGGCAAGTCGACCGGCAACCACCTGCACTTCGAGGTGAAGCGTGACGGAACGAGCCAGACCGGACTGAACGACTACTTCACCTGCGGTCGCACCGTCAGCCAGGGCACACCGATCCCGTGGTCGTTCCCGAACTTCCCGGGGACGATCGTCCAGTCGCACGTCGCCGTCCGAGCGAACACCGGCACGTTGTGGACCTGGGTGGGCGAGGCCGGCAGTGAGGGCTTCGCCGCGAACTCCGGGCGAGACGTGCAGGACGGTACGTCGCCGGCCATCGCCTCGACCGGCTCCGACTCCGCGGCCGCGTTCGCGTCGCCGGGCGGCTCGCTGGTGACGTGGCGTGGGAAGGCCGGGCAGGTGGGGACCGCAGCCTCGGCGAACGTCGGCATGAAGCTCGGCACGAGCCCGGCGATCGTGTCGCTCGGTGGCGGCCAGTACGCGGTCGCGTTCCAGGCGAACACCGGCGAGCTCTGGACCTGGACGGGTACGCCCGGGTCTGCCGGGACCGCACTGTCCACCGGCTACGACATGAAGGCCGGCACGAACCCGTCGATCACGGCCGTCGGCAGCGGCGTCTCCGTGGCGTTCCAGGCGAACAGCGGCAAGCTGCTGACCTGGTACGGCACCGCAGCCCAGAAGGGCACCGCAGCCGACACCGGTCTCGGCATGAAGGACGGCACGAGCCCGTCGGTCACGCGCGTGAACGGCTCGACCATCGCGGTCGCCGCGCAGGCGAACACCGGCAAGCTCTGGGTGTGGAGCGGGACGCCGCGCACGGCGGGTCTCGCGAAGGAGACCGCACTCGGCATGAAGGCGGGCACGAACCCGTCCATCACCCTCGTCGGCTCCCAGCTCGCCGTCGCAGCGCAGGCGAACACCGGTGATCTGTGGACCTGGCGCGGTGCGCCCGGTGATGCCGGCTCCGCACACTCCGCGGGCGTCGGCATGAAGGTCGGCACCAGCCCGGCCATCGACACCGTGGGCGGCGACGTCGCCGTCGCAGTGCAGGCCAACACCGGCTCGCTCTGGACGTGGGTCGGAACCGCGGGCACCGATGGCTTCGCCCACACGGGCGGTGTCGGTATGACCGCGAGCCCGAGCATCGGCTGATCGCAGCGCGCGACGGTGCCCGCCGATCACCACGATCGGCGGGCACCGTCATGCCATCCCCCGATCGGAGGATGCAGCACCACCGCCCCCACCGATCCCCCGCGGCGCCCCACCGGCCAGGCTGGACCCATGCCCGAGTCCCCCGCCATCGAGGTCCAGCACCTCAGCAAGCAGTACGCCACCGGCAAGGTCGCCGTGAATGACGTCAGCTTCGTCATCCAGCCCGGCGAGACCTTCGCCCTCCTCGGCCCGAACGGCGCCGGCAAGTCCACGACGGTCGAGATCCTCGAGGGGTACCGCTCCCGCACCGCCGGCGAGGTCCGCGTCCTCGGCCACGACCCCGCCCGGACCAGCCGCAGCCACAACGCACGCATCGGCATCGTCCTGCAGACCAGCGCCGAGTCCCCGAACGTCACGGTCGCCGAGCAGCTGAACCACTTCGCGACGCTGTACCCGAAGCACCGCACCACCGAGGAACTCCTCGGGGCAGTCGGGCTCACGGACCAGCGCAACACCCGCATCGCCCGACTCTCCGGTGGCCAGCGCCGCCGCGTGGACGTCGCCCTCGGCATCATCGGCCGCCCCGAGGTCCTGTTCCTCGACGAACCGACCACGGGCTTCGACCCCGAGGCCCGTCGCCAGTTCTGGGACCTCCTGCGCCAGGTGCAGTCCGAGGGCACGACGATCCTGCTCACCACGCACTACCTCGACGAAGCCGCCCAGCTCGCCGACCGGGCCGCGGTGATCGCCGACGGCAAGCTGCTCGACATCGCCCCGATCGACGAGATCGGCGGCGCCGCAGCCCGCACACCACGGGTCCGCTGGCGCGACGACGCCGGCGAACACCACGACGAACGCACGACCGACCCCGTCGCATTGATCCGGAGCCAGGACCAAGCCATGCACGACCTCGAAGTCATCCGCCCGTCCCTCGAGGACGTCTACCTCGGAATGGTGGGCCAGAAGTGAACACCGCGACCAGCCGCATCTCGTACGAGATCCGCTCCTACTTCCGTGCCCCCGACGCGGTCTTCTTCACGTTCCTCTTCCCGATCATCATGCTGGCGCTGTTCTCGGTGGCGTTCAGCAGCGCCCCCGACATCCAGGCAGGCCAGGGCGTCAGCGTCGACTACGCCACGTACTACCTGCCGGGCCTGGTCGCGACGGGCGTCCTGCTCTCCGGCACCCAGTCCCTCGGCGTCGACATCGCGACCGAACGCAGCGACGGCACGCTGAAGCGCCTCGGCGGCACCCCCCTGCCGGTCCTGAGCTACTTCGTCGGCAAGATCGGCATGGTGCTCGTCACCACCGTCGTGCAGACGGCACTGCTGCTCGGGATCGCGAGCCTGGTGTTCGGCGTCGACCTGCCGACCGCCGCGAGCAACTGGGGCGTCTTCGCCGGCGTGATGGTCCTCGGCATCGCCACCAGCTGCGTCCTCGGCATCGCGATCTCGGCGCTCCCCCGCGAGGGCCGCCGCGCCACCGCCACGATCGTTCCCATCGTCCTGGTCCTGCAGTTCATCTCGGGCGTCTACCTGCCCTTCACCCAGTTGCCCGACTGGCTGCAGAACGTCGCCTCCGTCTTCCCCCTGCGCTGGATGGCGTCCGGCATGCGGTCGGTGTTCCTGCCCGACGCGTTCGCGTCCGCCGAGCCGGGAGGCGCGTGGCACCTGGCCCTCGGAACGCTCGTGTTGGTCGCGTGGCTGGTCGGGGGCACGGTGGCCTGCGCACTCACCTTCCGCTGGAACCGCAAGGACTCCTGATGGGGCCTGTGGAGAACCGCTCCGCGGTCCTGCATCGATGGGATGCTGTCGTCATGAGCGGCGAGACGTGGATGCGCAACCGGTGGTTGCACGTCTTCTTCGCGGGCACGATGCTCCTCACCGCTGTGATCACCGCGCTCGGCTGGTCCCCGTGGTCGACCCGCTGGCCGGCCTACCTCGCTGTGGTGGTCCTCGTCGTGGCGTACCTCGCGTTCGGGCACCGTGGCTACGACAGCCCTCGAGCCGCCGCCGCGTTCCTGCCGCTCGTCGTCGTCGCCGCCCTGGTGCTGCCGGCCGTCGTGCCGAGCACCGCGTTCGTGCAGTGCATCGTGTTCCCGCTGGTCTGGGTGCAGACGGAGCGCGTCCGCACCGCGGTCGTGTTGTCCGTCACGGTCGGGCTCGCGAGCGGTATTGGCCTGCAGCTGTCGAGCGGCCCGGACGCCCTGGTCAGCACCCTGCTCATCGAGGGCATCAGCGTGATCGGTGCCTGCGCGATGGGCGTGTGGATCTCGAGCGTCGCCGGTCTGTCCGAGGAACGCCGCCAGCTCGTCGAGGAACTCCGCGCCACCCAGCATTCCCTCGCCGACGCGAACCGCACCGCGGGCATCGCGAGCGAACGGGAGCGCCTGGCCCGCGAGATCCACGACACCGTCGCGCAGAACCTCGCCGGCATCGTCATGCTCACCGAACGGGCTCGCGGGGACCTGGCGAACGACCGCTTCGATGCGCTCGAGGAACGGCTCACCGTCCTCGAGGAGTCCGCCCGCGCCGCCCTCGAGGAATCCCGCGCCCTCGTCGCAGCCGGTGCCGCCGGCATGACCCGCGACAGCCTCGCCGGCGCCCTCCACCGCCTCGCCGAACGGCACACCCGCGAAACGGGGACGCTGGTCACGGTCGACGCCGCGTCCGACTGCGCACTGGATCGCGACGCACAGGTCGTCCTGCTCCGCGTCGCTCAGGAGGCCCTGTCCAACGTCCGCGCGCACGCCGGCTCCGCTTCGGCGCAGGTCCACCTGCTCCCCGAGGACGGGCAGACCGTGCTGCGGATCACGGACGACGGCGCCGGGTTCGACCCCGAGCAGCCCACGGCCGGGCACGGTCTGCGCGGGCTGCGGGAGCGCCTCGCCCTCGCCGGCGGCACCTGCACGATCACGAGCGCCCCGGGCCGGGGCACCGTCGTCGAGGCGACCCTGCCCACCGGGGCCGCACCGGGCCTCCCGTCCGCCGATCGTCACCCCGTGGCGGAGGTGACCCGGTGATCCGCGTCGTGGTCGCCGACGACCACCCGATCGTCCGCTCGGGCATCGTCGCGCTGCTGCAGGACGCCGACGACATCGACGTGGTGGGGCAGGCCAGCGACGGTCGCGCGGCGGTGTCCGTCGTGCTGGCGGAGCGCCCCGACGTCGTGCTGATGGACCTCCGGATGCCCGAGCTCGACGGTGATGCGGCGACGGCGCAGATCCTCGCTGCGGAGCCGGACGCCCGCGTCCTGATCCTGACGACGTACGAGTCCGACGACCAGATCCTCGCGGCCATCGAGGCCGGGGCCACCGGCTACCTGCTCAAGGCGGCCCCGGAGTCCGAGATCCTCGCCGGGGTGCGGGCGACGGCTCGGGGCGAGACGGCACTGGCCCCCTCGGCCGCCGCTGCGCTGGTCCGACGAGCAACGGGTTCGTCGGCCGTGGCTGCTGGCCCGTCCCTGACCCCGCGCGAGCTCGAGGTCCTGCAGCTCGTCGCCCAGGGCAACTCGAACCCGGCGATCGGCCGCGCCCTGTTCCTCAGCGAGACGACGGTGAAGACGCACCTCGGGCACGTGTTCGAGAAGCTCGGCGTGAACGACCGCACCCGTGCAGTGACCCGCGCCATGGAGCTCCGCTTGCTCCCGTGATCCCCCGGTGCGACGGACATCGGGAGCGGGTGTACCTTCAGGTAGTCAGCATGCTGATCATCTGAGAGGACACGCACATGAGCGCCCCAGCCGCAGCTCCCACCACCACCCCGGATCGCCGCCGGTGGATCGGTCTGGTCGTGATCAGCCTGGCGGTCGCGCTCATCATCGTCGACTCCACGATCGTGAACGTCGCGATCCCGAGCATCGTCGCCGACCTCGACATCGGCTCGACCCTCGTGCAGTGGGTGCAGGAGAGCTACACGCTGGTCTTCGCCGCGCTGCTGCTCGTCTTCGGTGCCGTCGCCGATCGCTTCGGTCGCCGACGCCTGCTGACCATCGGCGTGATCCTCTTCGCGGTGGCGTCGGTCCTGGCGGCGCTGTCCCCGACGGGCGAACTGCTCGTGGCGTCCCGCGTGCTGCAGGGTGTCGGTGGCGCGATGGTCCTGCCCACCACCCTGTCGATCCTCAACGCGACGTTCACCGGCAGGGAGCGCGGCATCGCCTTCGCGGTGTGGGGCTCCACGATCGGCGGGATGGTGGCGGTCGGTCCGCTGCTCGGCGGCTGGCTGACGACGGACTTCTCGTGGCGGTGGGCCTTCGGCATCAACGTCCCGATCGTGGCGGTCATCCTGGTCGGCCTCGCGGTCGCCGTGCGGGAGTCGCACGACGCCGAGCACACCGGCCGCATCGACCTCGTCGGCGCCCTGTTGTCCGTGATCGCGAGCGCTGCGCTGGTCTTCGGGCTGATCGAGGGTCGCACCTACGGTTGGTGGACTCCGTCGTCGACACCGCTCACGATCGGCTCGTGGTCGTGGGACGGCCCGGTCTCGCCGATCCCCGTCGCGTTCGTGATCGCGATCGCTGCCGGGGTGGCCTTCGTCGTCCGCTCCCGGCGACGGCAGCGCGCGGGCCGGTCGACGCTCATCGCCCTCGACCTCTTCGGCATCGGCTCGTTCCGGAACGGCTCGATCGCGGCGCTCATCGTGTCGCTCGGCGAGTTCGGCATCATCCTGTCGCTGCCCCTCTGGCTGCAGAACGTCCTCGGCTACTCGGCGCTGCAGACCGGCTTCGTGCTGCTGGCCCTGGCGATCGGGTCGTTCGTCGCGAGCGGGTTCGCGGCCACGGTCGGACAGCGGATCGGGGCGCTGCCGATCGTGCGGATGGGCATCGGCGCCGAGATCGTCGGGGTCGCCGCGATCGGGTTCGCCGTGACCTCGTCGACCCCGTGGTGGGCGATCGTGCCGTGCCTGTTCGTCTACGGCTTCGGCGTCGGACTCGCGACGGCTCAGCTCACCGGCGTCGTGCTGCAGGACGTCCCCGTGGAGCGCAGCGGCGAGGCTTCCGGCGCCCAGAGCACCGCGCGCCAGATCGGTTCGGCACTCGGCATCGCGGTGCTCGGCACGGTGCTGTTCACCTCGACCGGCAGCATCCTCGAGCACCGCTTGCAGGACACCGGCGTCTCGACCTCCCAGGCCGAGAAGATCGCCGACACCGTCGTGCAGTCCTCGGGCGGAGCGATCGCCAGCCTCGAGGGGCAGAACCGCGCCGACGCCGCCGAGGCATTCTCCGACGGCACCCGCGCCGCCGCGTTCTCGGCCGCCGGCTTCCTGGTCATCGGCCTCGGCGCGACCCTGCGGCTCCGCGCCCCGCGCCGCCCCGACGACGACCAGGCGTGACGGGGCGCCTCTTCCTGCCCCACTCCTGACGGTTCTGGTTCACGATCCCCGAGGATCGTGAACCAGAACCGTCACCGGTCGGACGCGGACCCGCGTCCCCCGCGCCGTGGACGCGACCACCGACAGGACGAGAGGCACGGCGCCTGCCTGCACCGCGCCTCCCGTCCGCTCCGACGCGCGCCCCGCTCAGTGCTCCGTGTCCGTCCCCTCCGGTCGCACGCGGAGCACCCGCGCTGTGGGGGTCGCGCCGCCGTTCGCGACCTCGAGCGAGCCCGAGGCGGCGTCCCATGCCACGGTCCACGACCCGAGCGCCGTCGGGAACAGCGGCTCGACGACGACCGCCAGCCCGGCGAATGCCGGCAGCGGCAACGACACCGATCCCGACGCACCGGGCAGCGCCCACACCGACAGGTACAGGTCGCCCGACGCCGCCCGCAGGCCGAGCGCGAGCCAGGGGTCCTCCCAGGCCGGCAGCCCGAGCGGCCACACCGGCACCGACGACTCGATGACCTCGAGCACTGTCCGGTGGGCCTCGATCGCAGAACGCACCACCGCACGCTGCGACGACGACATCTCGTTGAGGTAGCCCGACAGGTACATCCGCCCGAGCACCCCGTTCACGAGCGACAGGTCGAACAGGTCGGGCGACATCGACGGTGCCGGGTACGCCCAGTTCCCCGCCTGCTCGGGCAGCATCGCGGCGGGGGCGGCGGCGGCGATCGACGCGGACAGCACCGGGTCCTGCTGGTCGGAGGTCGACTGCATGTGCAACCGGGACAGCATCGCGGAGTCGGCGCGCATCGCTCCCGAGGCGCAGTTCTCGATGAGCAGCGACGGGTACCGGGCCTGCACGTCGTCGAGCCAGTCGAGCAGCGCACGCTGGTGGTCGAGCATCCCGGCGAACGGCCCGGTCATCGTGTTGTTGTCCATCTTGAAGAACGTCACGCCGAGCGACCCGACCAGTCGATCGACGACCGCGTCGAGGTGCGCCCGCGCGGCCGGTGACCGGAGGTCGAGCAGGTGCCGTCCGTGCTCCGCGACCCGCACACCGCGGTGGTGCACGAAGGCATCCTCCGGCAGCGAGATCGCCAACGGCGAGTGGATGCCGATGACCTCGGGTTCGAGCCAGAGCCCGGCTTGCATCCCCCGCGACCGGATGTGGTCGATGACGAACCCGAGCCCGGTCGGGAACCGCGACGCAGCCTCCTCCCAGGCTCCGACGGTGTCCCACCAGTGCCCCTCGGCGTACCAGCCGGCGTCGATGCAGAACAGGTCCGCTCCGGCCTCGGCGGCGGCGTCGATCAGCGGCAGCAGCTTCTCGGTGGTCGGGTCCCCCATGAGCGTGTTCATGTAGTCGTTGAACACGAGCGGCAGGGCTCGATCGGCCTCGCGCACGTGCCGGAACGCCCGACGCTGCGCCGTGAGCACCTCGAACGCCCCACCGACCGAGCCGGCGATCCCCACCGACACCGGCACCGAGACGAACGGCTGTCCCGGAGCCACGACCGTCGTCCACTGGTGCTCCTGGTCGGTCGGCCCGCTCAGCAGCACGTAGGCGTGCCGCCGGGTCTCGCCGAGCTCGTACAACCACGGCCCGTTGTGCTCGACCTGCCAGACGAGCGCGTAGGGCGCAGCACCAGCGGACGGAGCAGGCGTCAGCACGCCGATCGGCAGCGCCTCGCCCGTCGACCACGACCCCCGGTTCTGCACGACGGCGCGGCTGCGGGGTGGGTGGTGCTGCGCCTCGCGGTCGATCGCCGCGAGTCCGATCGATCGCAGCGGATCGGTCCGCCACCGGCTCTCGGCCGCCCAGTCGTTGTCCGCGTGCACGAGGGCCAGGCCGTCGACGCCGACCCCGGAGTCGGTCAGGAACGCCCCGGTCGCGAACGACGACACGAAGTCCACGACGTGCTCACCGTGCTCGGCGGACACCTCGGTCCACGTCTGGAACGCCGCGACGTCGGCGCGCGCCCGGAACACCGACTCGACCTGGAGGCCCGTGGCAGCGTCCGCCTGCACGATCCGCAACCACGGATCGGTCGCGTCGTCGGACGCACGCCACGACACGGGTCGCAGTCGCGCCCCGATCGTGGAGTCCACGTGCCGGAACCCACCCGGGAACCGCCCGTGTCCGATCGTCGTCAGCTCCACCAGCGGCTGCGGATCGTCAGGCCCATCGAGGAGCACCCCGTCGGCGCGTGCTCCGCCGGCCGCCACGAACGACACGAGCGCTGCGGGCTGGTCGTCGCCGATCCGGAACCGTGCCGAGAACCCTGGGGTGACCCAGTCGGCGAAGACTCCGCTCACCGTGCGCCGACCGGTGCGGGCTCACTGGTCACCCATGCCCCGACCCCGTGGTCGTAGCAGGTGGTGTTGTCGATCTTCGAGCGGTCGAGCGCGCTGCCCGAGGTCACCTTGCGGTCGACGCGCTCGGGGTCGGGGGCGGCCTCGGCGAGCAGCCGGGTGTAGTCGTGCTGCGGGTCGAGGATCACGGCGTCGGAGGGGCCGCGTTCGACGACCCGGCCGCGGTAGAGCACCAGGATCTCGTCGGAGAAGTGCCGTGCGGTCGCCAGGTCGTGCGTGATGTAGAGCACGGCGAGGTGGTCCTCGCGCTGCAGGCGTCCCATCAGGTTGAGCACGCTGAGCCGGATCGACACGTCGAGCATCGACACCGGTTCGTCGGCGATGAGCACCTGGGCCCCGGGAGCGAGTGCCCGGGCGATCGCGACGCGCTGCCGCTGTCCACCGGAGAGCTCGTGGGGGCGGCGGCTCGCGAAGTCCTCGTCGAGGTTGACGCGGCCGAGCAGTTCCCGCACCTTCTCGGCGGTCTCGTCGGCGCCCCGGGCTCGGTGGTGCAGCTGGAGCGGCCGGGCGATGTGGTGCTCGATCGAGTGGAACGGGTTGAGCGACGCGAACGGATCCTGGAACACCATCTGCACGTGCCGGCGGTACATGCTGCCGACGACGGGTGTGCCGTCCTCGAGCCGCACGTCGATCGAGCCGCGGGTGGTGCTCTCGAGCTTGGCGAGCATCCGGGCGATGGTGGACTTGCCCGAGCCGGACTCCCCCACCAACGCCACGGTCTTCCCGGGCAGCAGCTCGAACGACACGTCGTCGACGGCGTGCAGGGTGGTGCGCTTCAGGCCCTTGCGGGTGTGGAAGTCCTTGCCGAGGTGGCTGACGGTCACGCTGGTCATCGGATCTCCTCGTGGACGGCGGCAGCGTGGTCGTCGACGCCGGAGCGGATGAACGCGCCGCGCTCCCCGGACAGGCTCGGGAACGACTGCAGCAGCTTCTGCGTGTACGGGTGCTTCGGGTCGTGCTGGATGACCGAGGCGCGGTCGCACTCGACGACCTCGCCGCGCAGCATGATCGCGATGCGGTCGCTGATCTCGAGCAGCAGCGGCAGGTCGTGCGTGATGAACACGACGGCGAACCCGAGCTCGTCGCGCAGGCGGACGATCTCGCGCAGGATCTCGCGCTGCACCACGACGTCGAGCGCGGTGGTGGGCTCGTCCATGATCATGATCTGCGGTTCGAGCAGCATCGCCATCGCGATCATCACGCGCTGCCGCATGCCGCCGGACAGCTCGTGCGGGTACGCGGTGATGCGGGACGGGTCGACGCCGACGCGGCTCAGGGCGTCCTCGGCGATCGCCCGCCGTTCCTTGCGGGACAGGTCGCGCCGATGTTCCTTCAGCGCGTCGTCGAGCTGCGCCCGGATGGTGGTGACCGGGTTGAGGGCGTTCATCGCGCCCTGGAACACCATCGACAGCTTCGACCAGCGCACGGCCCGCAGCTGTTCGTGCGGCAGGCCGAGCAGGTCGATGTCGGTGCCGTCGCGGTCGTGGAACGTGATGCTGCCCGAGGTGACCTTCGCCGGCGGTCGGTGCAGCCGGGTGATGGCGTAGGCAAGGGTCGTCTTGCCGCAGCCGGACTCCCCCGCGAGCCCGAGGATCTCGCCGGGCGCCAGGGTGAGCGACACGTCCTTGACGGCGTGCACGGGGTGTTCGGTCTCGTAGACGACGTCGAGGTGGTCGATCGTCAGCACGGCTTCGGCGCTCATCGGACGGACTCCTTCGTGGTGCGTGCGGGACGCGAGGCGCGGGCGGCACGCTTGGCGCGACGTTCGCGCCGCCGCTGGGCACGCACGTTCGCGAGTCGTGGGTTGATGACCTCGTCGATCGAGAAGTTCACCAGGGACAGGCCCATGCCGAGCAGGGCGATGAGCAGGCCGGGCGGCACGAACCACCACCAGGCGCCGTTCGCCAGTGCGAAGCCGTTCTGGGCGTAGAAGAGCATGGTGCCGAGCGTCGACGAGTTCGACGCCCCGAGCCCGAGGAACGACAGTCCCGCTTCCCCGAGGATCGCGGCGATCACCGCGAACACGAACTGCGACGCCAGGACGGGCAGCAGGTTCGGCAGGATCTCGACCGCGATGACCCGCCAGGGTCGTTCCCCGGCGACGCGGGCGGCGGAGACGTAGTCGCGGTTGCGGATCGACATCGTCTGCGCGCGCAGGACCCGGGCGGACCCGGCCCACGAGGTGATCGCGAGGACGATGGCGATGGTCCAGAGCCCGCGCGCCTCACGTGGGACCAGGCCCGAGATGACGATGACGAGCGGCAGGCCGGGGATGACGAGGAACACGTTCGAGAACAGCGAGAACGCCTCGTCCATGATCCCGCCCAGGTAGGCGCCGAGGATCCCGAAGAACGCGGACAGCACCGTGGCGAGCACGCCGACGATCAGGCCGATCTGCAGACTGCCCCGGGTGGCGTACGCGAGCTGCGCGAGGACGTCCTGCCCGGTCTGGGTGGTGCCGAGGACGTTCGACCCGCTCGGTCCCTGCAGCCCGGAGTCGCGGATGGTGGTCGGGTCGCCGACGAGCAGCGGACCGATGACCCCGAACAGCGTGACGCCGGCGACGAGGGCGATGCCGGTGACGAGCCACGGGGTCAGGGTCGGCAGGAAGCGGCGGACACCACCCTTCGGTCGTGTCGCGCGGGCCGTGGCGATGCTCCGCGTCGACCCGGCGTCGGCTTCCTCGGCGAGTGCGCCGATCGTGGGTTCGGTGTCCTGCTGGATGTTGGTCATGGCGTGTCCTCCCTAGCTCCGCGCCCGCGTCCGCGGGTCGATGAGCCCGTACAGCAGGTCGACGACGAGGTTCGCGCCGAGGACCGCCAGGGTGATGAACAGGAAGATCCCCTGCATGAGCGCGTAGTCGTTGTTCGTCACGGCGGACAGCAGCTTCGACCCGATGCCCGGGTACGAGAACACTTGCTCGGTGACGACGGAGCCGGACACGATGAACCCGAGGGAGATCGCGAACCCGGCGACCGACGGCAGGACGGCGTTCCGGGCGGCGTAGTTCCGCAGGATCTTGCCGTCGGACAGCCCCTTCGCCTGGGCGGTGGTGATGTAGTCCTCGGACAGCGTCGACACCATCATGTTGCGCATGCCGAGCAGCCACCCACCGAGCGACGCGAGCACGATCGTCACGGCCGGCAGCACGCCGTACTGGATCGCCGAGGCGATGAAGTCCCAGTTGAACCCCGGTGTGAGGATCACGTCGTAGCCGCCCTGCGCCGGGAACAGGTGGATGCCGGTGGCGAAGAAGTACACCAGGATCAGCGCGAGCCAGAAGTACGGCACCGCGGCGAGCAGGGTGGTGGCCGGCACGAACGAGTCGAGCCAGGTGCCCGGACGCCAGCCGACGAATGCACCGAGGCCGACGCCGATGATGGCGGCCAGGATCGTCGCGATGCCGACCAGGGCGATGGTCCACGGCAGCGAGCTCGCGATGACCTCGGTGACGGGCGCCGGGAAGTAGCTGACGGACACCCCGAGGTCACCGCGGAACACGTTGACCAGGTAGTGGCCGTACTGGGAGATCAGCGGCTCCGAGGAATCGCCACCGAGGAGCAGCTCGTACGCCTGCCGTGTCGCCGGGGTCACCTGCCCGCCGCGCTGCTGGAGCTTGGCGAGCAGGATGTCCACCGGGTTCCCGGGCAGCAGCCGCGGGATGATGAAGTTCAGCGTCAACGCTGCCCACAGGGCAACGATGTAGAAGCCGATCTTGCGCAGGAAGTAGGTCATCGTCGAGTGCTCCTCGGTCGCGATCCCATCGTGGTCAGCCCTTCGCCGGCTTCAGTGCCTTGAAGATCTCGGCGTTGTCCGGGCTCGCCCAGACCGCCGGGAAGGCGTAGAGGTCGTCCTTCGTGGGCCAGCCGGTGAACTTCGCCGCGTGGAACTCACTCGTCGTGCCGCCGGTCATCACGGGGATGTACGGCAGGTCCTCGACGATGTGCTGCTGGATCGTGTCGAGCTCGGGCTGCGTCGCGGCGGTGTCGGACGGGTCGATCGTGGCGAGCTTCGCGATGGCCTTGTCGACGTCGGGGTTGCTGTACCGCGAGATGTTCATCGGGGCCGCTGCACCGACCTTCGCCGTGTTCGCCGTCGTGAAGTAGTTGTTGTACAGGTAGTACGGGTTCGCCGTCGGGCCCTGGCCGAGCGAGTCGATCGCGAGCTCGAAGTTGCCCTTGGTCTTCTTGTCGGTCCACTCGTTCCACGACGACTGCTGCGCCTTGAGCTCGATGCCCGCGGCCTTGAGCTGCTGCGTCATCGTGTCGATCGCGGTGATGTAGTCGGTCCAGCCGGTGACGACCTCGACGGTCAGGGACAGCTTCTTGCCGTCCTTGGCGTAGATGCCGTCAGAACCCTTCTTCCACCCGGCGCCCTCGAGCGACGACGCGGCGGCGGCCTTGTCGGCGGTCTCCGGCATCACGGCCGGCTCGATGTCCTTCGAGATGGTGTCCTTCTGCGTCGTGGTGAGCGCGAAGGTCGGCGAGATCTCGCTCGCGGTGTTCTCGAACGCCAGCGAGTTGAGCTGCTTGCGGTTGATCGCGTCGGCGATGGCGTGCCGGACGGCCGGGTCGGTCTGCGGGCCGGTGCAGCCGAGGTCGGTGTTCGCGCAGGTGAGCAGTGCCATCTGGTTCTGGCCGACGGTGATGCCGTCGTAGCCGTTGTAGTTGGCGGGGATGTCGTCCATGTTCGGCACCGGGCCGGTCTGCCAGTCGATCGACCCCTGCTTGAGGGCGTCGGCGCCGGCGGTGTTGCCGGAGAGCGACAGGTAGCGGATGGTCTTCACGGCCGGGGCGCCGCCCCAGTACTTCTTGTTCGCCTCGAGGGTGAAGGCCTGCGCCTTGAAGGTGCCGAGCGTGTACGGGCCGGTGCCGACGGGCTCGCGCACGACGTCGGTGGTCGGGTCGATGCCCTTCCACAGGTGCTCGGGGACGATCCAGGTCTTGCCGAGCAGGTTCGGGCCGAGCACGAACGACGGCTTGTCGAACGTCACGACGACCTTGTCGTCACCGTCGGCCTTCGCGGTGCCGTCGTAGCCGATCGAGTTCAGGGCCTTCTGCTTCGTGAGCATGTCGAGCGTGAACACGACGTCCTTCGACGTGAACGGCTCGCCGTCGCTCCAGGTCGCCCCGTCGCGCAGCGTGATGGTGAGCTGCGTGCCGTCGGTGTTCCACTCGTACGACTTGCCGAGCAGCGGCTTCGGGTCGTTCGTGTTGACGTTGGTGATGAAGAACAGCGACTCGTAGATCGTGCCGACGCCACCGATGTTCGACGGCGACCACGGGTTGAAGTTGATCTGGTAGTCGCCGGACTGTCCGGTGTAGGCGACCAGGGTCGAGGCGGCGTCGTCCTTCGTGCTGGCGCTGCCGCTCGCGCTGCAGCCGCTCAGCGCGAGGCCGGCGGCGAGGAGGACGGCGGCGCCGATGGCGAGCCGTGAACGGGTTGGGTTGAACATCGTTGTCCTCTCGGTCTGCGTCGTCGCAGGATCCACGTTGTGAGCGTGATTGTTACACGCGTAAACTAAGGCGGTCAAGGGGTCGGGTCACGGCCCCGTCACGATTGAGGAGACGCAATGGAGCGGACCACCCTGGACGGCACGTGGACGGTCGAGGCGGTGCACGGCCCGGCGCAGGCCGATGCGCACCGGGAACCGGTCGCCGCGATCGTCCCCGGCTGCGTGCACACCGACCTGCTGCGGGCGGGCCGGATCCCCGACCCGTTCGACGGCGACAACGAGGCCGCGACCCAGTGGATCGGCGACACGGTGTGGCGGTACCGCCGCACCTTCGCGTGGTCGGGCGAGACCGGCACGGGCCCGACCAGGCACGCCCGCCACGACCTCGTCGCCAAGGGGCTCGACACCCTCGCGACGATCGAGCTGAACGGCATCGTCGTCGCCACAACCGCGAACCAGCACCGCACGTACCGGTTCCCCGTCGGGCACCTGCTGCGCCCCGGCGCGAACGAGCTCGTGATCACCTTCGACGCCCCGGTCCCCGCGGCCGAGCGGCTGTCCGCCCTGCACGGCGGCGAACTCCCCCACGTCAACCACCACCCGTACAACGCGCTCCGCAAGAACGCGTCGAACTTCGGCTGGGACTGGGGCATCGACGTCGCCACGAGCGGCATCTGGAAGTCGATCGGCATCGAGTCGTGGAGCGGCGCCCGCATCGCGGCCGTCCGCCCGCTCGTCGACGTCGACGGCACGACCGGCGTGCTCACCGCGCACGTGGACGTCGAGTCCGCAGGTTCCTCCGGCGCCTTCTCCCAGCACATCGGGTCGGCTCCGGTCGCAGGGGTGTCCGGTCGGATCGGCCTGGAGGCGCGGGTCACCCTGACCCCGCACGTCACCGCCGGCGGGGCCGACGGCCACGGCGCCGCCCTGGCCGAGCAGAGCACGTCCGCCCCCGGCGCGAGCGGCACCGAGGCGGCGGCGACGCCCGTCGGGTCCGGCACCGTGCCTCCCGGCCGCCCGTCCGTGCCGGGCGCGACGTCCGTCACCGGCGTGCGCGCCGTCGTCGACGGCACCGCCGTCGTGCGGCTCGAGGTCCCCGACGTCGCCGTCTGGTGGCCGCGCGGCGAGGGCGACCAGCCGTTGTACGACGTCCGGGTCGAGGTCGGCGACGACGTCTGGACCGGCCGCGTCGGATTCCGCACCGTGACGCTCGACACCGCCGCCGACGCCGGTGGCGCGCCGTTCCTGCTGCGGGTGAACGACCGGCCGGTGATCGTCCGGGGCGCGAACTGGATCCCCGACCACGCGTACCTGACCGAGATGACCCCCGAGCGCTACGCCGACCGGATCGACGACGCGATCGAGGCGAACGTCAACCTGCTCCGCATCTGGGGCGGCGGGATCTACGAGTCCGACGACCTGTACGACCGCTGCGACGAGCTCGGCGTGCTCGTCTGGCAGGACTTCCTGTTCGCCTGCGCCGCCTACGCCGAGGAGCCCTGGCTCGCCGACGAGGTCGAGCCCGAGGTCCGCGAAGCCGTCACCCGCCTCAGCCCGCACCCGTCGCTCGTGGTGTGGAACGGCAACAACGAGAACCTCGTCGCGTACGCCGAGTGGGGGTGGCGGCCGTCGCTCGTCGGCCGGACCTGGGGCAACGGGTACTACCGCTCGCTGCTGCCGTCGATCGTCGCCGAGCTCGACCCGACCCGCCCGTACACGCCGGGCAGCCCGTTCTCGTTCGACGAGTACCTGACGCCGAACGACGAGCGGAACGGCAGCGTGCACATCTGGGATGTCTGGAACCGGCTCGACTACCGCGCCTACGCCGACTGGAACCCACGGTTCGTGGCGGAGTTCGGGTTCCAGGGGCCGCCCGCCTGGTCGACCCTGACCGGGGTGGTGCACGACGAGCCGCTCGACCCCGACGGCCACGAGATGCTCGTGCACCAGAAGGCCGACCAGGGCAACCGGAAGCTCGCCGACGGCATGCGCGGGCACCTGCCGATGCCGGCATCCATCGAGGACTGGCACTTCGCGTCGCAGCTCAACCAGGCGCACGCGATCCGCTTCGGCATGGAGTGGTTCCGGTCCCGCACGCCCGACAACACCGGGATGATCGTCTGGCAGCTCAACGACGACTGGCCCGTGGTGTCCTGGGCGCTCGTCGACCACGCGGGCATCCGGAAGCCGGTCTGGTACGCGGTGCGGCAGGCGTACGAGCCGGTGCTGCTCACGGTGCAGCCGTCTGCTGTCGGGGCTGCTGGCGCTGCTGGTGGGCTCGACGTCGTGCTCGTGAACGCGTCCGGGGTGCCGGTCGCCGACGGGGTCACGGTCTCCCGTGTCGCGTTCGACGGCACGATGCTCGCGTCGTCGTCGTTCCCGCTCGCCGCCGCACCCGCCGACGCCGACCGGGTCACACTGCCTTCCTCGCTCGCCGTGCCCGGGGACGCCGGGTCCGAGGTCCTCGTCGTCACCGGAGCGGGGACCCGCACGGTGTTCGACTTCGCCGAGGTCGTCGACCAGGCGCTCGCCCGATCGCCGCTGTCCACCTCGGTCACGGCGACCGACGACGGGGCGGTCGTGACGGTGACGGCGACGTCCTACGCGCGGGACGTCTCGCTGTTCCCGGACCGCGTGGACCCCGCCGCTCGGGTCGACGACGGGCTGGTGTCCCTGCTCGCCGGCGAGTCGGTGACCTTCACGGTGACGGGTGCGCCGGGCATCGGCCCCGAGGCGCTCGTCGGCCCGCTCGTCCTCCGCCACGCGGGCTCGCTCCTCCCCTGACGGGGCGGCCCGTCGCGGTCGGCGCGGGCCATCCACGAGCGGGCGAAACACCCGGGTCCCCACGCCGAGCACCCGGATGGTTCGCCCGCTCGGCATGCACGGACCGCGAGCGGGCGAAACACCCCGGTCCCCACGCCGAGCACCCGGATGGTTCGCCCGCTCGGCATGCACGGACCGCGAGCGGGCGAAATGCCCGGGTCCTCCGGACCCGCACCCGGGCATTTCGCCCGCTCGGCCGGGGCGGGTCAGTCGAGGGCGTGCAGCTCGAGCACGATCGCCGTCGCGGGGGCCAGCAGCGGCAGCCGCGCCCCGACGTCTTCGAGCACCGCACCCGACAGCTCCAGGTGCCCGCGCACGAGCCACGCCGGCGGCACCATGTCGAGCCCGTGCGGCACCCGCAGCCCCGAGACGGGGGCGAGCCGGTACCGCCGCGCCCGGTCGAGCCCCCGCATCCGCAACGGCACCGGCAACGACTGCGGCCCGGTCTCCGTCCGTGCGACCCGCACCAGCGCTCGCGACCGGTCGACGGCCACGACCGAGGTCGCCACGAGCCCGGGGTCACCGAGCTCCAGGTGTCGCAGGCGCCCGGTGTGCAGCAGCCCGCGCTCCCGCTTGTACAACGCCGTCCACGCCCGCAGCCGGTCGAGCTCCGACGGGGACAGCCGGGTGACGTCGGTCTCGATGCCGGCGGACCCGAACAGCGACACCGCCATCCGGAAGTCCAGGTCGAGGTGCCGTCCGGTGGTGTGCGAGACCTCGGGGCCGACGTGCGAGCCGATCAGCTCGAGCGGCAGCAGCGCCTCGGTCCACCGCTGGATCGGCAGGCGTTCGAACGCGTCGTTCGAGTCGGACGGCCACACCCGGTCGGTGCGTTCCAACACGCCGAGGTCGACCCGGGCGCCACCGCTCGCGCACGCCTCGATCTCGAGCCACGGGTGCCGGGCGCGCAGGGCGTCCATCAGCGTCCAGACCCCGCGGGTGTGTGCGTCGATGCCGGCATGTCCGGCGTGGACCGCGTGCACGATGTCGCGGTTCTGGTCCCACTTCACGAAGTCGACGTGGTGCGCCCCGATGACCGCGGACATCGCCTCGAGCACGTGCGCCCGCGCGAGGGGGTTCGCCAGGTCGAGCACGTACTGGTTCCGCCAGGTGCGGACGTCGTCCTCGGGGCGCTGCAGCAGCCACTCGGGGTGCGCGGCTGCGAGCTCGGACACCGGACTCGCCATCTCGGGCTCGAACCACAGCCCGAACTCCATGCCGAGTCCGCGGACCCGGTCGACGAGCGGCCCGAGGCCGTCCGGCCACACCGTCGGGTCGACGCGCCAGTCCCCCAGCGAGGTCGCGTCCGAGCGGCGCCCGAGGAACCAGCCGTCGTCGAGCACGAACCGCTCGACGCCGATGTCCGCCGCGGTCTCGGCCAGGGCCACCAGGGGCGCGAGTTCCTGCCGGAAGTAGACGGCCTCCCAGGTGTTGAGGACCACGGGCCTCGGGCGTTTCGGGTGGCCGGGGCGGCTGCGGAGCGAGTCGTGCAGCCGATCGGACAGGCCGTCGAGCCCGGCGTCGCTCCAGACGAAGACGGCGTCCGGCGCGGCGAAGGACTCCCCCTGCTCGAGGACCACCTCGCCGGCGCGCAGGAGTTCCCCGGCCCCGAGCAGCGGTCGCGCCTCGGCGAGCAGGTCGTACCGGTGCACCGAGTCGGCGCTCCAGGCCAGGTGCACGCCCCAGACCGCACCGGAAGCGTCCGAGAACCCGGGCGTCCCGAGCACGAGCAGCGTCGGGGCGTCGTGACCGGTGCGACCGCGGCGGCTCTCCCGCGCATGGCTGCCGGCGGTCAGGGTCCGCCGCTGCGGGGTGCGCTCCCGGGTCCACCGTCCGGCCAGGTCGAGTACCTCGCCGACCCGTTCGTCGACGGGCAGCGTCGCCTCGAGCGCCTGCAGGTGCACGGGCACGGCGGCCCCGTTCGTCACGGTGTGCCCGACGCGCAGCACGCCGGCGGCATCGAGCCGGAAGGCACTCCGCAGCAGCAGTTCGTCGGACTCCGCGGTCACGACCAGCACGCCCGGCTCCGCGGTCACCTGGACGTCGCGCCACCGCGGCACGAGCGGCAGCCCGTCGACGTGCCCGGCGATGCCCGGCCGCCCCTCCCATCCGTCGCGTTCGGTCGGCAGCACGGTCAGCGGCCAGGCCGCGTCGAGGGCGCTCGGCCCGAGCGGCCGGCCGAGCGCGAGCCGCAGGTCGGGGCCGTCGTCGTCCGCGACGGGTCCGACGTCGCGGCCCCAGTGCAGCACCTCCGGCAGCCCCTCGTCGGTGGTCGCCAGCACGAGCGACACCCCGCCGGCGCGCAGGACGTGCACCCGCCGGCCGTCCACCGCACGCGCCGGCGCTGGCTCGCGTTCCACGACGGTCACGACGCACGCTCCTCGCGCAGGACGCGGACGCGACCGGCGCGCACGACGGTCTCCGGCCCATGGCCGGAGCCGTCGAGCAGGTCCGTGCCGGACGCGACGACCGTGACGTCGTCCGCGCGGTGGTTGACGAGGAACAGGAACACGGATCCGTCGTCGTGGACGCGGCGCACCGCCTCCAGGCCGGGAGGCGCGGTGACCGTCCGCGGGAGCGCGCGCTCCTCGATGACCCGGTCCACGAGCCGCTGGGTGCTCTGGGCAGGCAGCATCGCGGACACGTACCAGGCGCCGCCGCCGACGGCGCGGCGGGTGACCGCTGCGCGGTCCGCGAGCGGGCCGTCCGTGTACCGGAGGACGACGTCGGCGTCCTCGACCACGACGGCCTCGGCCCAGTCGGTGACGGTGCCGCCGTCGTCGAGCGTGCGGGTCTCGTCGCGCTGCAGCGGGGTGAACTCCTCGCTCCAGGCGCCGAGCACCTGCCGGAACGCGCCCGGGTAGCCGCCGGGGCGGATGCGGGCGGTCTCGTCGGCGACGCCGGACAGGTAGGTGACGATGAGGGTCGCGCCGCGGTTGACCACCGCGGCGATCCGTGCGGCGGTGGCGTCGTCGGCGATGAGCATCGTGGGGACGACCACCACGTCGTAGCCGTCGAGGTCGGCGTCCGAGGGCACGACGTCGGTGAGCACCTGCCGGTCGTGGAACGCGGCGTACCAGGCGCGGAGCTCCCGCGAGTACCGCAGTGCTCGGTGCGGTTTCAGCCCGGACTGCACCGCCCAGCCGGACGGCTCGTCGACGACGATCGCGACCCGGGCCGGTTCGACGCGGCTGCCCTGCACGGGGGCGAGGTCGCGGAGTGCCCGGCCGAGCGCGACGACCTCACGCCAGATCCGGGTGCGGGTGCCGGCGTGCGGGACCATCGCGGAGTGGAACTGCTCGGCCCCCGCGGTGGAGGCCCGCCACTGGAAGAACAGTGCGCCGTCGGACCCGCGGGCCACGTGCACGAGCGAGTTCCGCAGGATCTCCCCCGGTTCCTTCGCCCGGTTGCGCTGCTGCCAGCTCGGGCCGCCCGTCGAGTGCTCCATCAGCAGCCAGGGCGTGCGGCCGGCGGTGATGCCGCGCATCCGGTCGGCAGCGAGGGCGAGGTCCTGCTCGCGGTGCGGGTCGTCGACCAGCGTGTAGTGGTCGTTCGCCGGGATCGCGACGTGCTTCGCCCACTCGGCGTAGTCGACGACCTGTGATCCCGCACCGACCATGAAGTTCGTCGTGACGGGGACGTCCGAGTGCTGCTCGATGACGGCCTTCTCGGCATCGAAGTGCCGGAGCAGGGCGTCGGACGAGTACCGCTCGAAGTCCAGGAAGAGGCCGGGGTTCGGCGCACCGCCGACGCCGCGCGGGGGTGAGACCTCGTCGAAGGACGTGTAGGTGTGCCCCCAGAAGGCCGTTCCCCACGCGGCGTTCGCGGTGTCGACGTCCCCGTACCGGTGGGCGAGCCAGCGCCGGAAGTCCGCTGCCGAGTCCTCGCAGTAGCAGCGGCCGTTCCCGCCACCGAGCTCGTTGCTCACGTGCCAGAGCCGGACTGCCGGGTGGTGACCGTAGCGTTCGGCCAGGGCACCGACGATCCGCAGGGCGTGCTCGCGGAAGACGGTGGACGCCGCACACCACCCGAGACGTCCGCCCGGGCGCTCCCGTCGCTCCGTGGCATCCACCGGCAGCACCTCGGGGTGGGCGGTCAGCAGCCAGTTCGGCGGCGCTGCGGTCGGCGTCGCGAGGTCCACGGCGATGCCGTTGTCGTGCAGCAGGGCGATGACGTCGTCGAGCCATTCGAAGGTGTACTCCCCCGGCGACCGCTCGAGCAGCGCCCACGAGAAGACCCCGATCGTGACCAGGTTCACCCCGGCCTCGCGCATCAGGCGGACGTCCTCGAGCCAGACCTCGCGCGGCCACTGTTCAGGGCTGTAGTCGCCGCCGAACGACAGGCCGTCGGTCGGCCACGGGACGGTGGGGGCAGCGGTCACGGCATCTCCTTCGATGGGTGGACCGCACCAGCCTCCCGTCTCCAGCGGCGTTTGTCAACGTGTGTAACTAACGCGCCGTCAGTGCTGCCACATCAGGTCTCGAGCAGCTGGCGGATCGCGAGGACCGCCCCCGCTCGTGCCCACTCCGAGAACTCGAACGGCTGCACCTCGACGGTCACCGGCTGCCGGTACGGCGCCAGGGCCGCACGGAGCGACTCGTCCACAGTGGTCCGTGCCAGGTCGTACACCGGCAGGCCGTCACCGGTCAGGACGATCGCTGCGGGGTCGGCGATGTGCACCGCGGTCGCCAGGACCACACCGAGTGCTCGCCCGGCGTCCTCGAAGGCGGCCACAGCCCGCTCGTCGCCGTCTCGGGCGAGTTCGACGACCTGCTCGTACGACGACCCCTCGCGGCCGGCGTTCCGGACGATCACCGGACTCGGTAGGTAGCTCGAGGCACACCCAGCATGGCCGATGCCGCAGTCGGGTCCTCCGCCGAGGACCGGCAGGTGCCCGATCCGACCCAGCCGCCCGTGCTCGCCGGTGGAGACCTGCCCGTTCACGATGAGTCCGAGACCGAGCCCCTCGCCGACGGTGACCAGGGCCATCGAGCCCCGGCCTGCACCGGCACCGAACCAGTGCTCCTTGACGGTCAGGGCGTGGACGTCGTTCGCCGTGAAGGTCGGCAGTCCCGTTCGCCCTCGCACCATCCGTGCGAAGGGGACGTCGGTCCACGCGAGGAACGGCGACGACGCCACGACGGCCTCGCCGCCCCGGGTGAGCACGTCACCGGGCAGGGACACCCCCACCGCGCAGATCGCCGGGTGCACAGCCCGAAGGCGCTCGTGCACGGTGCTGATCTGGTCGGCCAGGGCCTCAGGCGCGGTCGAGGCGACCGTCTCCTCGTGCAGAGCAAGGACGCGCCCGCCGAGGTCGGTCACCGCGGCGTACAGGCGCTCCCGGGTCAGCTTCACGCCGAGGAACTCCCACTGCCCCGAACTCGACTGCAGGAGCTCCGACGGACGGCCGGTGGCGCCACGGACCCCGGTCCCGACCTCGACGACCAACCGGTGTGACACCAGGATCCGCATCGCCCGGGTCAGGCTCGCCCGTGACAGCCCGAGTGACCGAGCGATCTCGGCACGGGAAAGTGTGCCGTGGATGAGGATCTCCCGCAGCGCCAGGCGGGAGCCCTCGGGCAGTGCCGGCCAGGCTTCGGTCATCGTTCCTCCGTCGTTGGCTGATCCTACGGCTCAGTCCGGAAACGCAGAAAACCCCTGACCAGTACTGGTCAGGGGTTCCCTGGTGTTACCTACGTTAAGTCCGGCGGCGTCCTACTCTCCCACAAGGTCCCCCTTGCAGTACCATCGGCGCTGAGAGGCTTAGCTT
>NZ_JADKRW010000007.1 GCF_015350995.1 Curtobacterium sp. VKM Ac-1393 | reverse complement strand
ACCGTAGGGGTGGCGCGGTGCCAGCTGGCACCGCGCCTCCCGTCCGTCAACGGATCCCGACTACGACTGCTGCGCGCGCTCCAGCACCAGCTCACGGACGCGGGCGGCGTCCGCCTGGCCCTTCATGGCCTTCATGACGGCACCGATGATCGCGCCGGCGGCCTGGACCTTGCCGTCCTTGATCTTCGCGAGCACGTCGGGCTGGCCGGCGAGTGCCTCGTCGACCGCGGCGGTGAGCGCCGAGTCGTCGGACACGACCTTGAGACCGCGCGCCTCGACGACCTGGGCCGGCGACCCCTCGCCGGCGATGACGCCCTCGAGCACCTGGCGGGCCAGACGGTCGGTCAGGTCGCCGGACTCGACGAGGGCGATGACCTCGGCGACGTGCTGCGGCGACACGAGGTCACCGGGCTCGGCGTCCTGCGCGTTCGCGACGCGGCTGATCTCGCCCGTCCACCACTTGCGGGCGGCCTGCGGCGCTGCGCCGGCGGCGACGGTGCCCTCGACCTGGTCGAGCAGTCCGCCGTTCACGACGTCCTGGAACTCCAGGTCGGCGAAGCCCCAGTCACCCTTCAGGCGACGACGGCGTGCGACCGGCGCCTCGGGCAGCGACGCCCGGAGCTCCTCGATCACCGCTGGGTCGGGCACGACCGGCAGCAGGTCGGGCTCGGGGAAGTATCGGTAGTCGTCAGCGTCCGACTTCGGACGGCCGGACGAGGTACGACCGGTGTCCTCGTGCCAGTGCCGGGTCTCCTGCGTGATCGAACCACCGGCGGCCAGGATCGCTGCCTGACGCTGGATCTCGTAGCGGATCGCGCGCTCGACGGCACGGAACGAGTTGACGTTCTTCGTCTCGGTGCGCGTACCGAGCTTCTCCTGCCCGCGGGGACGCAGGGAGATGTTGGCGTCGCAGCGCAGGTTGCCGCGCTCCATGCGGGCCTCGGACACACCGAGCGCCCGGACGAGGTCGCGGATGACCTGCACGTACGCGGCACCGAGCTCGGGGGCACGGTGCTCGGCCCCGACGATCGGCTTCGTGACGATCTCGACGAGCGGCACCCCGGCGCGGTTGTAGTCGACGAGCGAGTACTCGGCGCCCTGGATCCGGCCGGTTGCCCCGCCGACGTGCGTCAGCTTGCCGGCGTCCTCTTCCATGTGGGCGCGCTCGATCGGGACGTTGAAGATCGTGCCGTCGGCCAGTTCGACCTCGACCTCGCCCTCGAACGCGATCGGCTCGTCGAACTGCGAGACCTGGTAGTTCTTGGGGTTGTCCGGGTAGAAGTAGTTCTTCCGGGCGAACCGCGACGACTCGGCGATCGAGCAGCCGAGCGCGAGCCCGAGCTGGATCGAGTAGCGCACGGCCTGCTCGTTGACGACCGGCAGCGAGCCGGGCAGCCCGAGGTCCACCGGCGTCACGTTCGTGTTCGGCTCGCCGCCGAAGAAGTTCGGGGCGTCCGAGAACATCTTGGTCTTCGTCGCGAGCTCGACGTGCACCTCGAAGCCGAGCACCGGCTCGTAGCGCTCCAGTGCCTCGTCGAAGTCCATCAGCGCGTCCTTCTGCGCCATCAGATCACACCTTCCTGCGCTGCCGACTGCTGACTCTGGTCGAGGTCCGGGATCCGGTCGATGAGCGGGCCTCCCCACTGCTGTTCGAGCAACCGCTCGAGCGCCGCACCGTAGCGGTACAGGCGGGCGTCCTCGCGCTGCGGGGCCATCAGCTGCACGCCGACGGGCAGCCCGTCCTCGGGCGCGAGGCCGTTCGGGATGCTCATGCCGGGCACGCCGGCCAGGTTCGCCGGGATCGTGGTGAGGTCGTTGAGGTACATCGCGAGCGGGTCGTCGATGCGCTCACCGATGGGGAACGCGGTCGTCGGGGCCGACGGGCTGATGAGCAGGTCGACGTGCTCGAACGCGGCCTGGAAGTCGCGCTGGACGAGCGTGCGGACCTTCTGCGCCGAGCCGTAGTAGGCGTCGTAGTACCCGGCACTCAGGGCGTAGGTGCCGAGGATGATGCGGCGCTTGACCTCGGGCCCGAAGCCGGCTTCGCGCGTGGCGGCCATGACGTCCTCGACCGTGGCACCGTTCTCCGGGGTGACGCGGAGGCCGAAGCGCACCGAGTCGAACTTCGCCAGGTTCGACGAGGCCTCGGCCGGCAGGATCAGGTAGTAGGCGCTGATCGCGTACGCGAACGACGGTGCGTCGATCTCGACGACGACAGCACCGGCCGACTCGAGCAGCGCCACGGTCTCCTGGAAGCGCTGGGTGACACCGGCCTGGAAGCCGTCGCCGCCCGCGAGTTCCTTGACCACACCGACGCGGAGACCGCGGAGCGTGTCCGCCTGCAGTCCTTCGCGGGCGGCGGCGGCCATCGAGGGCCAGGCGTCGGGGATCGAGGTCGAGTCGCGCGGGTCGTGCCCACCGATGACGTCGTGCAGCAGCGCGGCGTCGAGGACGGTGCGGGACACCGGACCGACCTGGTCGAGGCTGGACGCCAGGGCGATCGCGCCGTAGCGGCTCACGCCGCCGTAGGTGGGCTTCACGCCGACCGTGCCGGTGACGGCGCCGGGCTGACGGATCGAGCCGCCGGTGTCGGAGCCGAGTGCGAACGGGGCCTCGTGCGCGGCGACGGCCGCGGCCGACCCACCACCAGAGCCGCCGGGGATGCGGTCGAGGTCCCACGGGTTGTGGGTCGGGCCGTACGCCGAGAACTCGGTGGTCGAGCCCATCGCGAACTCGTCCATGTTCGTCTTGCCGAGCGGCACGAGACCGGCGGCGCGGAGCTTGGCGACCGGGGTGGCGTCGTACGGCGGCACCCAGCCCTCGAGGATCTTCGACCCCGAGGTGGTCGGCATGTCCTGCGTGCACAGGACGTCCTTGATGGCGATCGGCACACCGGCGAGGGGGCCGAGGTCGTCACCGGCCGCACGACGCGAGTCGATCGACTTCGCGACGGCGATGGCGTTCTGGTTGACGTGCAGGAAGGCGTGCACGTCGCCGTCGACGGCGGCGATGCGGTCGAGGTGGGCCTGGGTGGCCTCGACGCTCGAGACGTCGCGCGCCACCAGGGCGTCGGCGAGCGCCGCGGCACTCATCTTCGTGATGTCGGTCACTGCTCTTCTCCCAGGATGGCCGTCACGCGGAATCGTTCGCCGTCGGAGTCGGGCGCCCCGGAGAGCGCCTGCTCCTGCGTCAGCGTCTTGCCGACGACGTCGGGGCGGGTGACGTTGCCGAGCGGCACGGGGTGGCTCGTCAGCGGCACGTCGTCGGTCGCGACCTCGGCGACCTTGGCGACGCTCTCGACGATGTGCGACAGCTCCCCGGTCAGCTTCTCGATCTCGTCGGGGGTGAGTGCGATGCGTGCGAGGTTCGCCAGGTGGGCGACCTGCTCGCTCGTGATGTCAGGCATGGTGCTCCATCGATCGGTTCGTGGAATAGCCGACAGTCTATTGGCTGGCCCGGGCGCGCAGGCACGGCTGTGGACGACCGCCCGGAGGCCCGTCACCGGTCCGCCGGACCGGTGACGGGCCTCCGCACCGTCACTTCCCGTTCTGGTCGCCCGCCGCCGGAGCCGCCGTCGCGGCGGGTGCCGCCGGCGCGGCCGGCGCTGCGGGAGCAGCCGGTGCGGCTGGTGCCGCCGTCTGCGCCGGCGTGGTCGGCGTCGACTGGTCGGTCTGCGACGCTCCCGATCCCGACGACGCCGAGGACTGCGACTGCGAGGACGCCGACGAGTGGCTCGCCTGCCCGATCATCGCCTGGCTCGGCGTCGGCAGGGCGTCCCCGCCGACCGACTGGTCGAGGTACGCCATCATCGACTTCCCGACCCCGAACTTCGCGCTGTACCCGGTGGTGCCCTGCAGGAACGGCCAGTTCGCCAGGCTCACACTTCCCTTGACGTTCCCGATCCAGGTGGCGTTCGTGTACTTCGTCGACGACGCGACGAGCCAGTTCTGCACGTCGCCGTCGGTGGTGCCGGTCTTCGCGAACTTGGGGATGCTGTCGCCGGGGTTCGCGCTCGCGGCGGTCCCGGAGCCCGACAGCACGCCCTGCAGCGCGTAGTCGACGGTGCCGGCGACGTCGGCCGAGACACCCTGTGTGCAGGACGACGGCGTGGGCGTGATCTTCGTGCCGTCCGACTCGGTGACCGAGTCGATCGCGGTCGGTGTGCAGACGACACCACCGTTGGCGAAGCCGGCGTAGGCCTCGGCCAGGTCGATCGGCGACAGCTCGTTGACGCCGAGGATCGACGACGGCGTCTGCCCGAGGGCGGCCCCGTCGGCGCGGTGGATGCCCATCGACTGTGCGAGCTGCGCGATCCGGCACAGGTCGAGTTGCTTGCCCATCGCGCCGAACGCGGTGTTGATCGACTCGACGGTCGCGGCCTGGACGGTCATCGACGACGGCACGGCCTCGGCGTTCGCGACGGGCCACACCCCGCCGCTGACGTTCTCGCAGGAGTTCGTGAACTCCGAGTTCTGGAACGTGTGCTCGGTGGTGGAGACCGATTCGGACAGGGTGTGACCGCTGGCGAGCCACTCGGCCAGCGTGAACACCTTGTACGTCGATCCGGTCTGGAACCCGCCGGAGTTGCCGTACCCGGAGTCCGCGCTGTAGTTCACGGCCGTCGACCCCGCCGCGGCGTTGTCGCCCTGCGTGTACGAGGTGTTCTGCACCATCGACATGATGCGTCCGGTCCCGGGCTCGACGGTGACGTTCGAGCCGCCGACGTCGACGCCGGCCATCGTGGCGGGCACGTAGCTCGACAGCGCCGTCTGCGCCTGGCTCTGCAGGTCGAGGTCGAGTGACGTGTGGATCTGCAGGCCCTTGGTGTCGAGCGTCGCGATGCGCGCGGCGGCGGTCTTGCCGAACGCGGGGTCCTGCAGCACCTGGTCGCGGACGTAGTCGCAGAAGTAGCCGGCGTCGTCGTTCGTCGCCGCGGTCGAGCACCCGTTCGCGGTCTCGGTGATCTTCGGGGTGACCGGGGTCGCGATGGCCTTGGTCATCTCGGCCTTCGTGATCGACCCGTGCGCCTGCATCCGGCGGAGCACGTAGTCGCGGCGCTCCTTGGTGAGCGCGTAGCCGTTGGCCTTGCCGTTGTCCTTGTCCGTGGGCACGTCGATGCGCAGGTTCGACGGGTTGTTCAGGATCGCGACGAGCGTGGCCGACTGCACGAGCGACAGGTCCTTCGCGTGCACGCCGAAGTAGTACTCGGCGCCGGCCTCGGCACCGTAGACCCGGCCGCCGAGCCCGACGATGTTGAGGTACCCGGTCAGGATCTCGTCCTTCGAGTACTTCTTGTTCACGGCGATCGCGTACCGCATCTCCTGCAGCTTGCGCTGCGGGGTGACACCGGCGGCGTCCTGGTAGCACGCCTCGACCTTCTTCTCGGTGGCGGCCTGGTCCGTGCCGGTGAGTTCCTCGCACTGCTGCACGAGCACGTTCTTCACGTACTGCTGCGTGATGCTCGATCCGCCCTGCACGTCGCCGCCCACGACGGTCGCGGCGACACCGCGCAGCGTGCCGAGGACGTCGATGCCGCCCTCGTCGTAGTACCGGGGGTCCTCGGTGTCGATCGCGGCCTGCTTGAGCGTGTCCGCCATCGCGTCGGCCGCCACGTTCGTGCGGTTCTCGGCGTAGAAGGACGCGATCTTGACCTGCTTGCCGCCCTTGGTCGCGTAGACGGACGACACCTGCTGGGGCGTCTGCACGTCGAGGTAGCTCGGCAGGTCCTCGAAGAAGGCGACCGCACCGGACGTGCTCTCGCCCGCGACGGCGACCGCCGGTGTCACCGCGACGGCGACGAGCATGCCGGCGAGCACCGACATCACCACGAACATCAGGAGAGCCCCAGGCCTTCGCACCACACGCATGCCCCGAACCGTAGGGAGGCGGGCTGTACTGGTTCTGCCGTGGAACCGACTCAGGCTGCGCCGTCGCTCAGGTTGCCGTCCAGGCACCGCCCGTCGCGGGTCGCGATCCGCACGGGGTCGCCGATCCGGACGGGAGGCCCGGCGCGGCTCCGGCAGGTCGGCCGCCGGTCACGATCCGGTCACGCCCAGGGCGTCACACGGCCGTCGACGGCACCCGGGGTCAGTCGCGGGGCTGCAGGTCCTGCGGGCGGACGAGGTACATGTCGACCGACGCGCCGACGACGCCGTCGTCGCCGCTGTCCCCGCGTCGGATCTGCTCGCGGACGAGGTCGCCACGACCGATGCCGATCAGGGCGACGTCGTGCAACGAGGCGGTGCCGGGCTTGAGGTAGTCGTTGTGCCCGACCGGCCGACGGAACACGTCTCCGGCGGCCTGGGGGTCGGCACCGCCCGTCAGGTCGAGCGTCGTCGCCCCGAACGCCGCCCCGCCGGGGTCCGTGCCGAAGTAGCCGGACGCGGCGATCGGGTCGCTGTGCGCGGCACCGACGAACACCTCGCCGTGTGCGACTGCCAGGTCCGCGGCCGAGTGGACGTCGCTGCCGGGCGACCCGAGGACGGTGAGGCTGTCGGCGCGCATCCGTCCGGAGGCCAGCGCCATCAGCGCCATCGTGGAACCGTAGGAGTGCGCCACGACGTTGACGCGCGGCTGGTCGCCGTCGCGGATCTGCCGGAGGCCGTCGACGGTCCGTTCGAGCCGCTCCGCGCCGGTGTCGGCGAGGTCCAGCGACATGATGTTCGACAGGTCGGGCGTGCGGTAGCCCATCCACGCCACGACCGCGACGCCCGTGCCGTTGGCGGAACCTCCGGCTGCGAGCGGTGCGAGGGTGGCCTGCTCGCTCGCCAGGTCGTTCGCCGTGTCGGTGAAGTCGGGCATCTGCCCGGTCACCGTGAAGAACATCCCGGGCACGATGACCGTGACGTCCGCCGCGGTGTCGAGGTCGCCGATGCTGATCGCCGCGCGGCCGGCACCCCGGGTGTCGAGCGTGATGAGGGACCGCGACGGGTCCCCCGGTTCCTGCCGCAAGGAGTCCCGGACCTGCCCGAGCATCGCTGAGCGCGCGGTGCTGGCGGCCGGGTCGGAGAGGCCGGCGGCCAGGGTCGAGCGGTTCGCCCGGTCGCGCACCACGTAGGGCACGCCCTCGAGGTTGCCGACGATGGACGGTGCGTGGGCGACGAGCGCGTCCTGCTCGTCGGCGCCGAGTCCCGCCCACCACTGCCCGACCACGGCGGCCGCGGGCGGGTCGTCCTGGGCGGTGGCCGCGACTCGGCGGTCGTCGGCAGCACGACGCAGGTCTCCGGCGTCCAGCACCGCGAGGTCGTCGAGGAAGGACCGCCCGTGTGCGCCGGCGACGTCGTCGACGCCGATCTGCTCCCTGGTCGTGGCCAGCCGGGCGACCGGGTGGGCCGGAGGCGCGACGGGTGCCTCGACCACTCCGAGTGAGTGCATCGAGGCGGTGAGCAGAGCCGCGGCGATGAGCAGCATTCGGGTCTCCCCCTGGAAGGCCGTCCCACCGTCTCCCTGCAGACGATGGGTGATGCTCTCTCGAGTGTAAGGAGAATGCCCGAGGATCGGTCATGCGCGATGCAACTTGTCCCCCGAACTGGGTTCATCCCGCGGCGCGCCGCGGGATGCGGACACGTCGAGCGTGTGATCGGAGTCGTGCTCAGCTCTCGGTCGTGGGTGTTTCCGGCTCGGCGAGCGCGGTCGGACCCTGCGTCACGAGCAGGTGGAACTGCTCGGCGTCGATGATGCGGAGCCCCAGCTGCTCGGCCTTCGTGAGCTTCGATCCGGCCCCCGGCCCCGCCGCCACGAAGTCGGTCTTCTTGCTCACGCTCGACGCGGCCTTGCCCCCTGCGGTGATGATCGCCTCGAGGGCGCCTTCGCGCGTGTAGCCCTCGAGCGAACCGGTGGCCACGACGGTGACGCCGGTGAGCACACCGCCCTCGACCGCCGCCCCACCGGGGCCCGGGTGGTCCGGCGTCGTGAACTGCACGCCGGCCGCCGTCCACCGGTCGATGATCTCGCGGTGCCAGTCGACCTCGAACCACGCGAGCAGGGCGTCCGCGATGATCCCGCCGACACCGTCGACGGCCGCGAGTTCCTCGCGCGAGGCGCTCCGGATCCGGTCGAGCGACCCGAAGTGGTTCGCGAGCGCCCGCGCGGCCACCGGCCCGACGTGCCGGATGCTCAGCCCGACCATGATGCGCCAGAGCGGCTTCGTCTTGGCGGCGTCGATGTTCGCGAGCATCTCGAACGCGTTCTTCGACGGGTAGCGGCTCGGCTCGCCGGTGTAGTCGGCCCCGCGTGCCTCGGCGTCGAACGGCGGATCGGTCTTCTTGCGCGCGCGGCTGAACGGCGTGACCCGCTTCGGCGTGCCGGCGTCGTCGACCTTCTCCATGCCGGTCTCGGCGTCGCGAACGATGACCTCGATCGGGACGATGTCCTGCATCGTCAGGTCGAACAGCCCCGCTTCGGTCTCCAGCGGCGGGGTCTCCGGGTGCAGCGGCTGCGTGAGCGCTGCCGCGGCGACCTCGCCCAGCCCCTCGATGTCGAGCGAGCCGCGGGACGCGATGTGCTCGACACGACCGCGGACCTGCGCGGGGCAGCTCTTCGCGTTCGGGCAGCGGAGGTCGATGTCGCCTTCCTTCGCGGGGGCGAGCTCGGTGCCGCACTCCGGGCAGTTCGTCGGCATCACGAACTCGCGCTCCGTGCCGTCGCGCAGGTCGACCACCGGCCCGAGCACCTCGGGGATGACGTCGCCGGCCTTCCGCAGCACGACGGTGTCACCGATCAGGACGCCCTTCGCCTTGACGACCTGCTGGTTGTGCAGCGTGGCCTGGCGGACGACCGACCCGGCGACCTCGGCAGGGGCCATCACGGCGAACGGGGTGGCACGGCCGGTCCGACCCACGCTGACCACGATGTCGGTGAGCGTCGTGTGGACTTCTTCCGGCGGGTACTTGTAGGCGATCGCCCACCGGGGTGCCCGTGACGTCGACCCGAGTTCCTCGTGCAGGGCGAGGTCGTCGACCTTGATCACGACGCCGTCGATCTGGTGCTCGACCGAGGCGCGGCGGTCACCCGTCGAGCGGACGAAGGCGTTGACCTCGTCGATGGTGTCGAAGACCCGGTAGTGGCTGCTCGTCGGCAGTCCCCAGGTGTCGAGGAGCTCGTACACCTCGGACTGCGAGCGGACGTCGGTCTCCTGCTCGAGTTCCCGCACGGGCCACGCGCCGATGCCGTGCACCAGCATGCGCAGGCGGCGGAGCCGGTCCACCATGAGCGCGCGCTTCGCCTCGGACTTGCCCTCTTCCTTCTGGCGGAGGGACCCGGCGGCGGCGTTGCGCGGGTTGGCGAAGACGTGCTCCCCCGCCTCGCGCTGGTTCGCGTTGAGCTCGTCGAACTCGGCGACGGGGAAGAAGATCTCGCCGCGGACCTCGACCAGGGGCGGGTGGCCGGTGCCCGTCAGGCGGTCCGGGATCGTGCCCATCGTCCGCACGTTGCCGGTGACGTCCTCGCCCACGACACCGTCACCACGGGTCGCCGCGGACACCAGCCGGCCGTGCTCGTAGCGCAGGTTGATCGCGAGGCCGTCGATCTTCAGCTCGGTCAGGAACCGGACCCGCTCGGCGCCGGCGTCGCGCTGCACCTTGACGGCCCACTCGGTGAGCTCGTCCGGGCTGAACACGTTGTCGAGCGAGAGCATCCGCTCGGCGTGCTCGACCGGCGCGAACTGGGTCGTCTGCGCGTGCCCGCCCACGGTCTGGGTCGGGCTGTCCTCGGTCAGGAGCTCGGGGAACCGCTGCTCGATCGCGTCGAGCCGGCGGACCAGCACGTCGTAGTCGGCGTCGGCCTCGGGTGATCCGTTCTCGCCCTGGTAGTACGCCTGGCGCAGTTCGTTGATGCGTGCCCGCAGCCGGTCGACCTCGCGCCCCGCCTGGGCGGCGTCGAGCCCGTCGGGGTCGATGGTCTCGAACGTGGCGTCGGTCTCGCTCATGCCAACAGTTCTACCGTGTGCCACCGACGCGGCGTGCAGCGAGCCCCCGCCCCGGGAGCGGCGGTGTCAGGCGTCGACGGGGACGGCGCTGACCGTGCTGTCGATCGTGCACTGCCCGAGCACCCGGGTGCCGACGTAGACCACGGCCGTCTGACCAGGGGCGACGCCGTGCAGCGGCTCGGCGACGTCGATGACCAGCACGTCGTCCTGCACCCGCGCGGTCGCCGGCACCGGGTCGGCGTGCGCCCGGATCTGCACGTCGCACGCGAACGGCGTCTGCGGCTCGGCGGGGGCGGTGCCGGCCCACGTGAAGCGCGAGCCCGACATCGACGACACGGCCAGGGCCTCCTTCGGACCGACCACGACGGTGTTGTCCTTCGGGCGGATCTCGAGCACGAACCGGGGCTTGCCGTCGGCGGCGGGGCGACCGAGGGCGAGCCCGCGACGCTGCCCGACCGTGTAGCCGTGGGCGCCGTCGTGCGAGCCGACGACCGTGCCGTCTCGCTCGACGACGTCACCGGTCTCGCTGCCGACGCGGTCGGCGAGCCAGCCGCGGGTGTCGCCGTCCGGGATGAAGCAGATGTCGTACGAGTCCGGCTTCTGCGCGACCGTCAGGCCACGCTCGGCGGCCTCGGCCCGGACCTCGTCCTTCGACGGGGTCGCCCCGAGCGGGAACATCGCGTGCTGGAGCTGCTCGGCGGTCAGGACCCCGAGCACGTAGGACTGGTCCTTCGCCCACGCTGCCGACCGGTGGAGTTCGCGGGCGCCGTCAGGGCCGGTGACGATCGAGGCGTAGTGTCCGGTCGCGACCGCGTCGAACCCGAGGGCCAGGGCCTTCTCGAGCAGTGCGGCGAACTTGATCCGCTCGTTGCACCGCATGCAGGGGTTCGGGGTCCGACCGGCCTGGTACTCGGCGACGAAGTCGTCGACGACGTCCTCCTTGAACCGGGCCGAGAAGTCCCACACGTAGTACGGGATCCCGAGGGCGGACGCGGCGCGCTGGGCGTCCATCGAGTCCTCGATCGTGCAGCACCCGCGGCTGCCGGTGCGGAGCGTGCCCGGCATCCGGCTCAGCGCGAGGTGCACCCCGACCACGTCGTGTCCGGCGTCGACCGCACGGGCAGCCGCCACCGCCGAGTCGACCCCACCGCTCATCGCTGCCAGAACACGCATGCCTCCAGGGTAACCCGCCGACGAACCGGTACCGCTGGCGTACCGTTGGTCGAGCGATGTCCACGACCGAGAACGACTCATTCGACTTCCGGTCCGTCCTGTTGTCCGGGTTCCTGCCCGCGGCGCTCTTCGCGATCGGCGAGGGTGCGATCATCCCGATCATCCCGATCGCCGCGGACTCCCTCGGCGCGACCCTGGCGTTCGCGGGCTTCGTCGCGTCCCTGATCCTGGTCGGCGAGCTCATCGGCGACGTCCCCTCCGGCATCGTCGTCGCCCGGATCGGCGAGCGGAACGCCATGATCGGCGCTGCCCTGGTGTCCGTGGGCGGCCTCGTCGTCTGCACGACCGCGGCGAACGCCTGGGTGCTGGCGCTCGGGGTGTTCCTGGTCGGTGTCTCCACCGCGGTGTTCGCCCTCGCCCGGCACGCCTACATGACGACCGCCATCCCGGTCCGGATCCGCGCGCGGGCCCTGTCGAGCCTGGGCGGCGTGTTCCGCTTCGGGTACTTCGTCGGCCCCTTCATCGCCGCCGGCGTGATCCACCTGACCGGCACCACCGCCAGCGCCTTCTGGATCCACGTCGTGTGCTGCCTGGCGGCGGCGACCGTGCTCCTGGTGCTCCGCGACCCGGCGACGGGCGCACGCGGTCTGCGGTTGCCGCCACGGGCCTCCCGGTCGGGGTCGGACGCGACCGACGTGACGGAGCCGTCCACGGACACCGGCGCGGTCTTCGTCGAGAAGGAGGCGCACGGCCTCTTCCGCACCATCCGCGCGAACGGCGCCGTCCTGCTGCGCCTCGGCAGCGGTGCCGCCCTGATCGGGGCGATGCGCGCCGGGCGGCAGGTCATCCTGCCGCTGTGGGCGGTCAGCGTCGGGGTGGACGACTCGACGGCGGCGCTGATCATCGGCATCGCCGGTGCGGTCGACTTCGCGCTGTTCTACACGAGCGGCCAGATCATGGACCGCTGGGGGCGCCTGGCGAGCGCGCTCCCCTGCATGCTCGGGCTGAGCATCAGCTACTTCCTGCTCGCGTGGAGCGGCCACCTCGACGCCCGGGTGGGCTGGTTCGTGGGGATCGCGATGGGGATGTCGCTCGCCAACGGCGTCGGATCCGGCATCCTCATGACGCTCGGCGCGGACCTCGCCCCGCGGGACGACCCGGCGCCGTTCCTCGGCGCGTGGCGGTTCACCGGCGACTTCGGGTCAGCCGCGGCGCCGCTGGTGATCTCGGGGGTGACGGCCGTCGCGACGATCGCGGTGGCCAGCGGCGTGATGGGCGTGCTCGGCCTGATCGGCGCCGGCGTGCTGCTGCGCTACGTGCCCCGGTACCTGCCGCGGCAGCTGCGCTGACGAGCGCGCTGCGCGCGCTGCCGTCTCGTGCGAGGTTCCGTACTCGGTGGCACCCTGCGTGCCCCGCACCACGTCCAGTACCTCGCACCACGTCACGTCCGGCGCACGGTGCGCGGCACGGACGGGAGGCCCGGCGCACGTCCGTCTCGCCGCGCGCGCTCGGTAGACTGCCGCTGCTCGCGGGAGTGGTGGAATCGGTAGACACGCAGGATTTAGGTTCCTGTGCCCCAGGCGTGAGGGTTCGAGTCCCTCCTTCCGCACCGGCCGTTGCTTGCTCACGCATCTCATACCGTCGGCGGACGTCCGCGTCATCGGCGGACGGTACCCTCGTCGTGCGGGTGCACCTCCCGTCACCGCATCCGCACGACCGGAAGAGACATGCACTCCGTCGCACTCGCCCTGATCCCATGGCTGGATCCGCAGTACATCCTCGACCACTTCGGGGCCGTCGCCGTGCTCGTCGTCTGTGCGATCGTCTTCGCCGAGACCGGTCTGCTCATCGGCTTCATCTTCCCGGGCGACAGCCTGCTGGTCATCACCGGGCTGTTCGCCTTCGACCGCGGCGGCGAGATCGGTGGCATCCCGATCTGGGTCGCCGCGCTGATGATCGGTGCTGCGGCGTTCCTCGGCGGGGAGCTCGGCTACTACATCGGCAAGAAGGCCGGTCCACCGATCTTCGAGCGCAAGGAGAGCGGTCTGTTCTCCAAGGCGAACGTCGAGCGGACCAACGCCTTCTTCCACCGCTTCGGCCCCCTCGCCGTGATCCTGGCGCGCTTCGTGCCGGTCGTCCGCACCTTCGCGCCGATCGCCGCCGGTGTCGGCCGGATGGACTACAAGAAGTACTCGCTGTACAACGCGATCGGCGCCGTTGTATGGGGCGTCGGCGTGACGTTCCTCGGGTACTTCATCGGGCACATCCCGTTCATCGCCCACATCGTGCGCGAGTACATCGACATCATCCTGCTCGCCGCCGTCCTGGTGACCGTCGTGCCGATGGCGCTGACGTACATCCGGAACGCCCGCAAGGCGAAGAAGCACGAGGCCGAGGCCGAGACGCCGGCCGCCGACCCGCAGCTGTAGCGAACTCCGGACGCCCGCCGCACAACCGCAGTCGCCCCGAACCACGGATTCCCGCGGTTCGGGGCGACTTCGGTTGTGCAGAACGAAAGCGCACCGGCACCGACACCTACACGCCGAAGTGCTCCCGGACGGTCGGCGCGATGCCCCGGAACGCCTTGCTGCGGTGCGACAGCGCGTTCTTCTCGTCGCGGGTGAGTTCGGCCGACGAGCGGTCGGCGTCGTCCGGCCGGAACACCGGGTCGTAGCCGTGGCCGCCGTCGCCGACGGGCTCGGTCAGCACCTCGCCGTTCCACACCGCCTCGATGACGTGCTCGAACCCGTCGGGCGTCACGAACGCGGCCGCGCACACGAACGCGGCTGTGCGCTCCACGACGCCGTCGAGGTTCTGCAGCAGCAGCGCGATGTTGTCGGCGTCCGACCGGGTGCCCGCGTACCGCGCCGAGTGGATGCCCGGGGCACCGTCGAGCGCGTCGACCGCGATGCCGGAGTCGTCGGCGAGCGCCGGCAGCCCGGTGTGGGCGACCGCGGCACGGGCCTTGATCAGGGCGTTCGCGGCGTAGGTGTCGCCGTCCTCGACCGGCTCGGGGCCGTCGTAGCCGACCAGCTCGACACCCTCGCCCAACGCCGACCCGAGGATCTCGCGCAGTTCGACGACCTTGCCCTGGTTGTGGGTGGCCAGCACCACCTCGCGGGACGTCACGCCAGGCCCAGGACCGAACGCTGGATCGCCGCGAGCGACTGGTTGCCGGCCAGGCCGAGGTCGAGCAGGACGTTCAACTCGTCGCGGTCGAAGGGCGCGTGCTCGGCGGTGCCCTGCACCTCGATGAACTTGCCCGACCCGGTCGTGACGATGTTCATGTCGGTGTCGGCGGCCGAGTCCTCGGTGTACGCCAGGTCGAGCATCGGCTCGCCCTTGACGATGCCGACCGAGATCGCCTGCACGCTGTCGGTCAGCGGAGTGGCCTTCTTGCCGATGAAGCCCTTGCCGCGGCCCCACTCGATCGCGTCGACCATGGCCACGTAGGCGCCGGTGATCGACGCCGTGCGGGTGCCGCCGTCGGCCTGTAGCACGTCGCAGTCGATGACCAGTGTGTTCTCGCCGAGGGCCTTCGTGTCGACCACGGCACGGAGCGACCGACCGATCAGCCGGGAGATCTCGTGGGTGCGGCCACCGACCTTGCCCTTGATCGACTCGCGCTGCATGCGCTCGTTCGTCGACCGCGGCAGCATCGAGTACTCGGCGGTGACCCAGCCGGTGCCCTTGCCGGCGAGCCAGCGCGGCACGCCGTTCGTGAACGAGGCGGTGCAGAGCACCTTCGTGTTGCCGAACGAGATGAGCGCGCTGCCCTCGGCCTGCGAGCTCCACCCCCGCTCGATGGTGACGGGGCGGTGGTCCTCGGCCTGGCGGCCGTCGATGCGGGTGGTCATGGTGTCCTTTCGGTCCGGCCTGGAGGCGCGGTGCGGGTCATCGGAGCGGGCGGCGGCGAGCGGCGGGTCGCCGCTCAGGCCCGCCCACGGGGCAGCGTGATGGCGCCGGTCTCGAGGTGGCCGACGCGGACGATCTCGGGGCCGAGGAACCGGCGGGCGAGCCGCAGGAACCCGTCCTCGTCGTCGCCGGTCGACTCGAACGAGTACGTCGGGGCGGTGGTGGTGGTGCGCTCGAGGCCGTGCTCGACGAGCCGGCGGTACACGTCGCTGGCGGTCTCCTCGGCACTCGACACCAGGGTGACGTCCGGGCCCATCACGTACTGGATGGCGGCTGACATCAGCGGGTAGTGGGTGCAGCCGAGCACGAGGGTGTCGACGTCGGCGGCGCGGATCGGGTCGAGGTACCCGGCGGCGACCTCGCGCAGCTCCGGTGACGAGGTGTCCCCCGCCTCGACGAACTCGACGAACCGCGGGCACGCCGCCAGGCTCAGCGTGACGCCGGAGGCCACGGCGAAGGCGTCCTCGTAGGCACGCGAGGTGATGGTGCCGACGGTCCCGATGACGCCGATGCGCCCGGTCCGGGTCTGCTTCACGGCGGCGCGGGCGGCGGGCTGGATGACCTCGACCACCGGGATGCCGTACGCCTGCTCGTACCGTTCGCGGGCGTCGCGGAGCACGGCCGACGACGCCGTGTTGCAGGCGATGACAAGGGCCTTGACGCCCTGCTCGACCAGGTCGTCCATGACCTCGAGCGCGTAGCGGCGGACGTCGGCGATGGGCTTCGGGCCGTACGGCGAGTGCACGGTGTCGCCGACGTACCGGATGCTCTCGCGCGGCAGCTGGTCGATGATCGCGCGGGCCACGGTGAGCCCGCCGACCCCGCTGTCGAAGACTCCGATCGGTGCATCCGTCACGGTGACCAGCGTACCGACGCTCGCTGCGGACGTCAGGATGGACCGCCTGCGCGCCGCGGGCCGGGCGCCCGAGGCGATCCGGGCCTCCAGGAGGTCACGTCACTATTGTCGACAGCGTGACCAGCGCGCTCCTGACGGACCAGTACGAACTCACCATGGTCGACGCGGCCCTGAAGGACGGGACCGCCGACCGGCGGTGCGTCTTCGAGGTCTTCGCCCGGCGGCTCCCCGACGGGCGGCGCTACGGCGTGGCGGCCGGCCTCGGCCGGTTCTTGACCGCACTCGGCGACTTCCGCTTCGGCGACGACGAGATCGGGTTCCTGCGCGACCGCGGGGTCATCGACGCGGGCACCGCAGCGTGGCTCGCCGACTACCGGTTCACCGGAGACATCCGGGCGTACCGCGAGGGCGAGGTGTACTTCCCGAACTCCCCCATCCTGCAGGTCGAGGGCACCTTCGCCGAGGCCGTCGTGCTCGAGACCCTCGCGCTGTCGGTCTTCAACGCCGACTCCGCCATCGCCTCGGCCGCCGCACGCATGGTCTCCGCTGCCGACGGTCGTCCACTCGCCGAGATGGGCTCGCGCCGCACCGGTGAGTGGAACGCCGTCGCCGCCGCACGGGCCGCGTACATCGCCGGGTTCGGCGCGACGAGCAACCTCGAGGCCGGACGCACCTGGGGCATCCCGACGATGGGCACCGCGGCGCACGCGTTCACCCTGCTGCACGACTCCGAGGAAGCAGCGTTCCGGTCCCAGCTCGACGCACTCGGCAACGGGACGACGTTGCTCGTCGACACCTACGACATCGAGCAGGCCGTCGACACGGCCGTCCGGCTGACCGACGGCAAGCTCGGCGGCGTCCGCATCGACAGCGGCGACCTGCCCTCCGTCGTCGCGGCAGTCCGGGCACAACTCGACCGTCTCGGCGCGACCGACACGAAGATCACCGTCACGAACGATCTGGACGAGTACACGATCGCGGCTCTCCGCGCGGCACCGGTCGACTCGTACGGCGTCGGCACTTCGGTCGTCTCCGGGTCGGGGCACCCGGCCGCGGGCATGGTGTTCAAGCTCGTCGCGCACCGCGGGGCCGACGCCGACGGCGAGTGGGTCTCCGTCGCCAAGAAGTCGGCGGACAAGGCCTCGATCGGTGGGCGGAAGGAAGCCGGGCGGCGGCTGCGCAACGGCGTCGCCACGGCCGAGGTCGTGCTCACGGCCGGACAGGTCGGGCCCGACGAGCGCCCGTTGCTCGTCCCCGTGGTCACCGGCGGCGAGGTCGATCCGGCGTTCCTCGGCGCTGCCGGGGTCGAGGCCGCTCGGGCGCACCACGCACGGGCGAAGGCCGAGCTGCCCGCGGACGCCGCCCGCATCGGCCGCGGCGACCCCGCCATCCCGACCCTGGTGATCTGAGCGGTCTGCGGACGCAGACGACGGACGGGAGGCCCGTGGCGGCGTCGCCACGGGCCTCCCGTCCGTCCTGGGGTCGCGTCTACTCGGCCTTCATCTTCTCGTAGATGGCCTTGCAGTCCGGGCAGACCGGGAACTTCTCCGGGTCGCGGCCCGGGATCCACTTCTTGCCGCACAGTGCCTTGACCGGCTTGCCGGACAGTGCGGACTGCAGGATCTTGTCCTTCTTGACGTAGTGCGAGAACCGCTCGTGGTCGCCGGGCTCGATCGCTTCTTCTTCGAGGAGCTTCTCGAGCTCCCGGTCCATCACGTCGAGGCCGCCGCCTGGTTCCGTCATGCTCATGGCTCCAGGGTACGACGGTCTGCGCGCCGACGCGCTGCGTGCTAGTTGCGCTGCGCCGCTGCCAGCAGGTCCGGGCCGCGTCGGTCGAACAGCCGACCGCCCGCGAAGATCCCGACGACCAGCACGACGATGCCGACCCCGATGCCCACCGACAGCGTCAGCATCGACCACGGGTCCGCACCCTCGACGAACGCCAGCACGGCGAACCACGCTGCCGGAACGGTGCACAGCACGATCCCGATCACCATCGTCGACTGCGCGACCGTCGCCGTCACACCGGCGGCCTGCGGCTGCTGGAACGGGTGGTCCCCCGGCCGCACGGTCGGGTAGGGCAGCAGCACGGAGACGATGCTCGACAGCCCGAGCCCGGAGAGCAGGGCGCTCGCACTCACGCCGATGAGCAGCGGGAACACCGTCCAGTCGTCGAACAGCCAGGCCGACACCGCCGAACCGGCCACGAGCGCCGGAGCCCCGACGACCAGGACCGGGACGACGCGGCCGAGGCGGTCGCTCCACCCCGGAGCGCCTGAGGCGACGTGCAACCACACCGCGGTGTTGTCGTACGAGACGTCGTTGTGCGGCAGGAACCCGGCGATGAGCGCCATCAGTGGCAGCGGAACGAGCGCCGTCCAGTGCCACGGCACCCCGGCGACCCCGAGCGGGATCACGACGAGCGGGACGAACAGGATGATCAGGTACGAGGTGCGGTACCGCGGGTCGCGCACCCAGTAGGTCAGGGCGCGGGCGGCGACGGCGGCGACCGGGGTCGACCCGAGTCGGTCGAACCAGCCGAGCCCCTGGTAGCGCCGGGTGCGGGTCCGCCCGTCGACGGACTCGAGCGCACGGCCGACGAGTGCCCACCACGCCCAGGTCAGCAGGGCGACGACCGCGACCGCGACGAGGAGCTTGAGGAAGCCGGTGCCGACGTGGCCGCTGGCGACCTCGGCGGGCACGGCCCAGGCGGCGCCCCACGGCGTCCACCCGGCGACGTCCGCGACGCGCTGCATCTCGGCACCCTGGGGGTCGAGCCAGTCGACCCGGAGCAACAGCGAGACGGTCGGGATCGTGAGCACGACGATCACGAGTGCGACGAGCCACCCGGCGTCACGGGACCGGTTCGGACCGATCAGCCTCGAACCGACGGTGCAGCACACCCGGATCAGGAGCACGGACGTGGCGATCGCGAGCAGCCCGCCGACGACTGCCAGCACACCGGTCCCGGCGTCGCGGGTCCAGACGATCGACTGCGCGACGGCGACGACGACCACGCCGAGTACGGGGATGCCGATCAGCCCGGCGACGACGAGGCCGACGGCGAGCCGACGGCGCCCGATCCCGAACACGGCGAAGCGTCGCGGGTCGAGCTGGTCGCCCCGCCCGACGACGAGCGGCACGACGGTGAACCCGAACGCGATGAGTGTCCCGACCGGCACGATGACCGCGCGGGCTGCGTCGGGGTCGACCGTCCGCAGGGCGACCATCTGCGTCGCGACGAACACGGCGGCGAGGAACCCGACCAGACTGCCGAGCACGACGAGCACGGACCGGCGGGCGCTGCCGCGGACCTCGCCCGCCAGCAGGTCGGCCCTCAGCCGGAGAAGCTGTGCAACCATTCCATGCTCTCTGCCACGACGCGGCCACCGGCGAGCTCGACGAACTTGTCCTCGAGGCTCTTGCGACCGCGCACCTGGGCCATGGTCCCCGAGGCGAGGACCTTCCCGCCGACGATGATGGCGACGGAGTCGCAGGTGCGCTGCACGAGCTCCATGGAGTGGCTGGAGAGCACGACGGTCCCGCCACCGCGCGTGTAGCGGCGCAGGATGTCGGTGATCGTCGCGGCGCTCACCGGGTCGACCGACTCGAACGGCTCGTCGAGCACGAGGACCCGTGGCGAGTGGATGAGGGTGGCGGCCAGGGCGATCTTCTTCGCCATGCCGACCGAGTAGTCGGCCACCTGACGACCGAGCGCTTCGCCGAGACCGAAGGCCTCGGCGAGGTCGGTGCTGCGCTCGCGGGCGGTGGCGCCGTCGATCCCACGCAGCGTCGCCGAGTAGTAGAGCAGCTGCGCGCCGGTGAGCCGGTCGAAGAGGCGAAGCCGGTCCGGCAGCACCCCGAGGCTCCGCTTGGCCGCAGTGGGATCGGCCCAGACGTCGTGGTCGAGGACCTCGACGGACCCGGCATCGGGTCGCAGCAGCCCGGTGATCATCGACAGCGTGGTGGTCTTGCCGGCACCGTTGGGACCGACGACCCCGAAGATCGAGCCCTGGCGGATCTCGAGGTCGACCTCGTCGACGGCGAGCGTCTGCCCGTACCGCTTGACGAGCCCGCTCGCCGCGAGCACGACGGGCTGCAGCTGCTGCTGGGCCTTCGGCGTCGTGGCGCGCGGCGCGCGCTTCTTGGTCGGTGGAACGGTGGGTGCTGCGTCCGTCGGCGGTGCGGCCGTGGTCGCGTCGAGCGCGTCGGCATCCGTCGGCTGGCCGGGAGGCACGGTGCCGGTCTCGCCGGCGGCCTTCGTCGGCCGCTTGGTGCGTTGCTTCCCGGTGCGCGCCTTGGCAGGGCGGGGACCGGTGGTCGTCGTGGGGGCGGCCGCTGCCGCCCGCGTGGCCGACTCGGTGGCGGCATCGGTGGCCGTCGCGCCGTCGGTGGCCGTGGTGTCGTCGGTCATCGCGTCATCAACGGAGGCGTCGCGCGCATCCGGTTCCCCCATGTCGTCGTCGTCGGCGTCGTCCCCCGCCGCGGCGTCCACCCGGTCGGCGTCACGCTCGTCGGCGTCGCTCGGTTCGGTGTCACTCGCTTCGGTCATCCAGGCAGCGTCGGTCGTGGCGTACACGTCCTCGTTCTCTGCACCGGCGGCCATCGCCCAACCGTACCAACGGTCTCCGGGCTGCGGGGACCCGCCTGCGCCAGTGTCACGAAATGAGTACGAAGCGCGGCAGGCCTACCCGTGGAGCGGGTGTTTCCGTATCATTCACCAGGGCACGAAGGAGTGTTCACCACTTGGAAACCTGCTCCGGCGGGCTCCTCGAACTCGTGCAGCAGTGGGCCGTCAGGGCCCGTGGCGCGCGGCTCTCGGGGAACTCGGACATTGCGCGAGCAGACTCGACGAGGCCCGCCCGTGCCCCAGGGCGCGCGGGCGGACACCAGAAGGGACCATCATGACCACGCAGATCGTGATCCTCGCAGCGGGGATGGGGAGCCGCCTCGGCCGCAGCCTGCCGAAGCCGCTCACGGAGCTCAGCGACGGCCGCACCATCATGCAGCAGCAGTTCGACAACATCCGCGCAGCGTTCGGTTCGAGCGCCCGCGTGACGATCGTCGTCGGCTACAAGTCGGAGCACATCGTCGAGGCCTTCCCCGACGCCGCCTTCGTCTACAACGAGTCCTACGACTCCACGAACACCTCGAAGAGCCTCCTCCGTGCACTCAAGGCGACCGGCAAGAGCGGTGTCCTCTGGATGAACGGCGACGTGGTCTTCGACCCGATGGCACTCGTCCGCGCGGCCGACATGATCGACGAGGACCGCTCGTTCGTCAGCGTCAACACCGACAAGGTCTCCGATGAAGAGGTCAAGTACACCGTCGACGCCGAGGGCTTCATCCACAAGCTCTCCAAGCAGGTCGTCGGCGGGCTCGGCGAAGCGGTCGGCATCAACTACGTGTCGGCGGCCGACAAGCAGGCGCTCATCCGCCAGCTCGGTCGCGTCGACGACCAGGAGTACTTCGAGGGCGGCATCGAGGCTGCCATCGCCGAGGACGGGCTACGCTGGTCCCCGATCGACATCTCCGACCTGTACGCGGTCGAGATCGACTTCGCCGAGGACCTCGAGCGCGCGAACAACCTGTTCGCCTGAACCTCCGTCAGGACCCCTTCGGCGGTTCCGCCCGAAGGGAAACCGTGACCACAGCGAGCGCGCCGACCGTGCCCGCGGCTGCCGCACCAGCGGCGACCCGGAGCGCCGGTCGGCGCTATCGTCATGCGCTCTGGCTGCTGACCGTCCGCGATCTCCGCGTCCGGTACTCCACCTCGGCGCTCGGCTACGTCTGGTCGATCCTCGACCCGCTCGTGATGTCGGCGATCTACTGGTTCGTCTTCACCCAGGTGTTCCACCGCGGGTCCGTCGGTGAAGACCCGTACATCGTCTTCCTGCTCTCCGCGCTGCTGCCCTGGATGTGGTTCACCGGAGGCGTCTCGGACTCCACACGGGCGTTCATCAAGGAGTCGAAGCTCATCCGCTCGACGACGATCCCCCGCACCATCTGGGTCGCGCGGATCGACGCGTCCAAGGGCATCGAGTTCCTGCTGAGCCTGCCGGTGCTGGCGGCGTTCGCGATCGCCACCGGTGCACACCTGCACTGGCAGGTGGTGTTCTTCCCCCTGGCGATCGTGCTGCAGTGCGCGCTCGTGTACGGCCTCGGCCTGATCGTCGCCCCGCTCGTGGTCTTCTTCCGCGACCTCGAACGCGCCACCAAGCTCGTCCTGCGGTTCCTGTTCTACGCATCGCCGATCATCTACGGCACGCACGCACTGCCGGACGCCCTGCACCCCATCGCTGCGATCAACCCGCTCACCGGCATCTTCGGGATGTACCGTGCCGCGTTCTTCCCGAGCCAGCTCGACTGGCTCGAGGTCAGCGCGTCCGTCGTGATCACCGGCATCGTCCTGGTGATCGGCTTCGCCGTGTTCCGCCGCAGCGAGCACCGCGTGCTGAAGGAGCTGTGATGACCGCCACGGACCAGACCCGACGCACCGAGACCGTCGCCCCCGTCATCTCGGTGCGCGACGCCGGCATCTGCTTCAAGCGGAACCGCCGCGCGAGCCGCAACTTCAAGGACCTCTTCGCCGGACGCGGCCGTCGCAAGCGTGCCGACGAGTTCTGGGCCCTCCGCAACGTGTCGTTCGACGTCCGCCCGGGCGAGGCGATCGGCGTCGTCGGCCGGAACGGCCAGGGCAAGTCCACGCTGCTGAAGCTCGTGGCACAGGTGATGCTGCCGGACGAAGGACGCATCGACGTCGGTGCCGGTGTCGCGCCGCTCATCGAGATCACCGGCGGCTTCGTCGGCGACCTGTCCGTCCGCGACAACGTCTACCTGACCGCCGGTCTGCACGGCATGTCGCGCGCCGAGATCCGCGACGCGTTCGACGAGATCATCGCGTTCGCCGAGATCGCCGACTTCGTGGACACCCCCTACAAGCACCTGTCGAGCGGGATGAAGGTGCGCATCGCCTTCGCGGTGATCTCGCGCCTCGACGAACCCGTGATCCTGGTGGACGAGGTCTTGGCCGTCGGCGACAAGGCCTTCCGCGAGAAGTGCTACAAGCGGATCGAGGAACTCCTGGCCGGTGGTCGGACCCTGTTCTTCGTGTCCCACAGCGACAAGGACCTGCGGCGCTTCTGCGACCGCGGCCTGTACCTGGACAAGGGTCGGCTGCAGTTCGACGGCCCCGTCGAGGACGCCCTGGCGCGGTACTCGGCCGACTACGGCGTCTGAGTCGACTCGCGGCCCCGAACACCCGGGGTACTCCCCCTGCACAATCCGGGCGCCCCGTACCCGCTCCACACCCGCAGGGCCCCGAGGTCCGCACCGGGCCCCAGCCGTCGGACCCTCCCCCTACCGTTTCCCCCATGCACCACCCAGCACCCGCGTACGCCGTCCCGTTCACCATCGACCGCTCGCAGGCCCCGCGCCGCTACGACCTCGTCAACACCGGGGACGAGCCGCTCGACGGCCTCACCCTCACCCACCTCGGCAACGGCTACAGTCCGCCGTTGGGAGTGCACCGACTCGAACCGGGGCGCAGCCTGTCCGTCGCCGTGTTCGGCGCCGACGCACAGGACACCGGCGTCGTCATCGTCCGCTGGCGTCGCCCGGACCGCTCGGAGTACCTGTGGCGGATGTCGCTGGTCGGTCAGGGTGTGCACCCGTGACCCGGTCCGGACGCCGGTCAGTGCTCTCCGCGCTCGGCGGCGACGGTGCGCCACCGTCCCAGCAGCCACTCGACGGCCGCGTGGAACCGCGCCGTCGCCGCACCGGGCGTGGTGTCGCCGAAGTACTGCGCGACCCAGTGCTGCAGCTTCGCGAGCTCGGCGGCGTCTCCCACGGCGGCGTCGATCCGCGCGAGGACCGACGGGGCGTCCGCCGCGGTCAACCAGTTCGCGTCGCTCAGGTAGCCGCGCTCGTCGACGTCGGCCTCGGGCGAGACCGGTCGTGTCACGATGAGCGGCTTGCCCACGGCCAGCCGGTCGTAGATCATCGCGCTGATGTCGGTGATGGCGACGTCGGCGTCTGCCAGCTGCCAGCCCAGCTCTCCGCCGTCGTCGTGCACGTGGTGCGCGGACGGATCGGCCGCGTTCGCCGCCGCGATCGCAGCGACGATCCGCTCGTGCGCCGCGCGGTAGGCCGGCTCGAGCACGCCGCTGCGGGGGTGCGGTCGGTACACCAGCCGATGACGGGGCGATGCGAGCACCTGCTCCGCGATGGTCGTGCCGTGCGACGCGATCGAGCCGTACGCCGCGGCGCCGCGGTCGCCCTCCCAGGTCGGTGCGTACAGCACGACGGTACGGTCGTCGTCCGGGTACGGTGCCGCGCCGGCGAAGTGGTCGGCCTGTGGCCGTCCGATCGCGATGGTCTTCGCGTCGAGGTCGTAGTCCCACAGGGCCTCGGCGAGCCGTCCCCGCGCGGCGTCCCCGGCGATCAACGCGTAGTCGTACGCCTTGAACTGGTTCGTCGTCATGTACATCTTGTCGCTCTCGCCGTGGTTGACGAAGACGTGCCACATCCGCCCGTACCGCATCATCTGGAAGTTGCGGGCGTTCTGGTTGACGTAGAACACCACCTTCGGCGCCTGGGTGTCCACGAACTGCTCCAGGTCGACCACCTGGCGGGCGTACACCGCGGGCACGGGCGACTCGTCGAGCAGGGCGAGCATGGTGCCCGGGCTCCGCGAGATGATCGCGACGGGGTGGGTCTTCGCCAGCTCGGCCAGCGGCGCGTACCACTGGCGCACCTGGTACATGTTGACCGGGCCGTCGGCGAAGTACACCGCGATCTCGATCGTGCCGGGTGCCGGCACCGCTGCCGAGGGCAGACGACGGGCGAGTGCACGGCGGCTCCGGCGCGACGTGAGCAGGCGCTGGGCCAGCCGCACGGCGGTCCGCAGGTCACTGGTGATCGACATGCTCTGTCTCCCGGTCTGCTGTGGCGGTGTGGGGCGGGTGGGTCAGACGACCGGCGGACGCCCGGCGACGGTCATCCGGGCGATGGTGAGCCAGCTCATCGGTCGGCTCGGCCCGCAGTCGGTGGTCCAGCCCTCGCGGAGGCCGCCGAACCAGGTCGCCAGGCGACGCGGGTGCCGCCACCAGCGTGCGACCTGGATCGCCGCCCACGAGCCGACGTACAGCGGCCGGATCGGGGCCGGCAGGTTGCGCCGTGCGAGCCACACCCGGTTGCGGGCGTTCAGCCGGTAGTACTCGGTGTGTCGCGCCGGGTCGATCGCGGGGTGGTGTGCGACGAGGTCGCCGGCGTACCAGGCACGTCGACCGGCGTCCCAGACGCGCCAGGCGAGCTCGATGCCCTCGTGGGCGTAGAAGTACTCGGCGCCCCACCCGCCCACGACGCGGTACACGTCCATCGGCAGCACGACGGCGCCCTCCCAGACGGAGAACACCGCCGACGAGTGGTCCGGCTCGCCCTTGCGGATGCGCGGCACCCATCGTCGTGGGTTCGCGGCTCCGGTCGGGTCGACCACGCGCGGCTGCACCAGACCCAGCGACGGATCCCGCTCGAACCGGGCGACGGCGTCCAGCAGGAACGACGTGGACGGGATCGATGCGTCGTCGTCGAGGAAGAACACGTAGTCGCCGTCGACCACCTGGGCACCGGCGTTGCGTCCCGCCGGGATCCCGAGGTTCTCCGGCAGCGCCAGCGTCCGGACCCCGTCCGGCAGCCCGGTGGGCTCCCACCCGTTGCCGACGCAGACGATGTCCAGCTCGACCCCCTGCTGCGCGAGCACGCTGTCGAGCCCACGGCGCAGGTCGTCCGGCCGGGTGCCCTGTGACAGGCTCACGACCGCGATGCGGGGCCGCTCGCGGTGCACGACCGCGTGGCGACGTACCGTGCTCGGGACGGAGCCGCCGGTCACGCCTTGACCCGCTTCGAGGCCATGATCGCCATGAAGTGACCAGCCGTCGCCAGCACGGCGAGCGGCAGCAGCGCGCCGACCAGGATCCGGCTGGCGAGCGGGTCGCCGATCACCAGCGCGATCAGGGCGAACACGAACGCCAGCATGCTCAACTCCACCGAGTGGTACAGCCGGTGGAACGGCAGGAACCGGGCCAGGCGGCGCAGCGATGCGAGCTTCCGGCCGGACGGCGCGGTCGAGGCATCGCGGCGGTCGACGAGCTTGTCGAGCCCGGCGTTCGCACGGGCGACGTGCACCATGTCGTTCAGGGCCTTGTTGAGCACGATCACCAGACCCAGCGCACATCCGATCGTGGTCCACATCCAGTCGGCGCCGTGGATCGGCCACGTGGCGGCACGGATGCCCAGCGCGATCGGGATCAGCCCCTCGGTCGTGTAGTGCCCCACCTTGTCCAGGAACACCCCGGCGGGCGAGCGGGTGCCACGCCAGCGCGCGACCTCGCCGTCGCAGCAGTCGACGAGCATCTGCAGCTGCCCGAGCACGAGGGCGAGTGCCGCTCCCCAGATCCCCGGGATCAACAGTGCGGCCGCGACGCTCCAGCCCACCAGGATCATCAGGCCGGTCACCTGGTTGGCGCTGACGCGGGTCTTCAGGAGCACCCAGGTCAGGTAGGGGGACACGTCGCGCAGGTACAGCGACGCCGTCCAGTGCTCGGCGTTGGCACGGGCGCGGACCTCGTCGGGCTGGGCGACGGCCCGGAGCTCCGCGATGGACGTCGGGCGTGCGGAACCGCGGCCGGGGGTGGCGTGGTCGGTCATGGGGTCACCGTCCGGTGTGGGTGGTCAGCTCGGAGGTGCGGGTGAGGAACCCGATGATGAAACCGAGCCCCCATCCCACGTGGATGCAGGGCAGCACCACGAGCAGCCAGAGGAAGGTCGCCACCCCGGACCGACGCGCGACGGCGAGTGACCCGACGATGACGAAGAGCAGGTACACGGCGGGCACGGCGAACCCGAGCATCGCCCAGGCGACCGGGCTGGCGAGGGCTGCGCCGACGACGCCGACGATGCCGGCGACGATGCCGACGGCCATCGCCGCGACCATCGCGGGCGGTACGAAGTACCGCAGGCCGTTGTTCGCGGGGAACCGGCGGGCGAGCTCACCGCGCCACAGGCCGGTCGCGACGAACTGCCGCACCAGGCGCTTGAGGCTCGGACGCGGCCGGTAGGTGACGACGAGCTCCGGTGTGAACCAGACGGTGCCGCCGGTCTGCCGCAGTCGCCGGTTCAGCTCCCAGTCCTGGCCGCGTTTGATGCCCTCGTCGAACAGGCCGACCTCGAACAGACGGTCGCGGCGGAAGACACCGAGGTACGCGGTCTCCGCGGGGCCGGCAGTGCCGCCGACGTGGTGCGGCGTGCCGCCGAGCCCGACCCGGCTGCCGTACGCCAGGGCGACGGCACGCTCGAACGGGCTGCGGCCCTCGGCGCGCATGATGCCGCCGACGTTGTCCGCGCCCGACTCGAGCAGCGTCCGGACGGCGATCCGTGTGTAGTCCGCGGGCAGCACCGAGTGCGCGTCGACGCGCACCACGACGGGGTGCACGGACGCCTTGATCGCGACGTTGAGGCCCGCGGGGGTGGACCCGACGGGGTTGTCGATCGCCCGGATGCGCGGGTCGGCGGCACTCATCTCGGCGACGAGCTCGTTCGTGCCGTCGATCGAGGGCCCGAGCGCGAGGATGACCTCGAAGACGCCGGCGTAGTCCTGGTCGAGCAGGCTGGCGACCGCCGCGCGGACCTCGGTGACCTCGTTGAGCACGGGCATCACGTACGAGACGCCCGGCAGGGGCTGTCCGTCTGTCTGCATGCGTACCTCGGGGTGCTGGCTGGGTGCACGGGACGCACCGGGGCGGTGCCGCCCCGCAGAGCGACCATGAGCCTATCAAGACCCGGACCCGGAACCTGCGGGGCGCCCGCGACGCGACCCGCAGACGGACGGGAGGCCCGGCGCACGTCGTGCACCGGGCCTCCCGTCCTGTCCGTGGTGGCGTCAGCCCTTGCTGTCGTACGTGCCCAGTGTCACGTCCGCCTCGCGCGTCTGGCCGTCGCGGATGTAGCTGATCGTGGTCGACGCGCCGCCTGCGAAGTAGCGGACCTGCGCCGTCAGGTCGGTGGCGTCCGAGACGGTCGCCGAACCGATCTTCGTGACGACGTCGCCCTTCTGCAGGCCGGCCTTGGCCGCTGCGCCGCCGGACGAGACCGACTTGATGAGCGCCCCCATCTGGGTCGCACTGGCGTTCTCCGAGGCATCGCCGACCGTGGCGCCGAGCAGGCCGTGCGTGGCCGAGCCCTTGTCCTTGATCTCGTTCGCCACGCGCTCGACCAGGTTCGACGGGATCGAGAACCCGACGCCGATGCTGCCGGCCACGGAGTCCGACGACGACGAACTGCCCGCCGACGCGATCGCGACGTTGATGCCGATGAGCTTGCCCTTGGAGTCGAGCAGCGCGCCACCGGAGTTGCCCGGGTTGATCGACGCGTCGGTCTGGATGACCGGCAGCGAGACCGTCGTGTTCGACGACGAACTGCTGCCGTTGTCACCGTTCCCCCAGAAGTCGAACGGTCCGCTGCCGCCGTTGCCGCCCTCGTTCGAGTCGCCACCCTCGCTGGGGGCGCTCGAGGTGACCTGGATGCTGCGGTTCAGGGTCGAGACGATGCCGTCCGTGACCGTGTTCGACAGGCCGAGCGGGGCGCCGATCGCGACCGCGGTGTCACCGACGTTGAGCTTCGAGGAGTCCGCGAACTCCATCGGCTTGAGGTCGGTCGCGTCGATCTTGATGACCGCCAGGTCGACCGTCGGGTCGGTGCCGATGAGCTTGCCCTCGTAGATCTTGCCGTTCGAGGTGGTGACCGTGATCGAACCGTTCGCGCTGTCGCCGTCGAGCGTCACCACGTGGGTGTTCGTGACGATGTAGCCGTCCTTGCTCATCACGACGCCCGAACCGGTGCCGGCCTCACTGCTGGACGACACGTTGATCGTGACGACCGACGGCGTCGCCTGCGCGGCCACCGCGGTGACCACCGTGGCCGAGTCGTAGTCGTTGACCGTGAGGTTGCCGCTCTGCGACGAACCCGACGACGACGTGACGGTGCCGCCCTGCGACGACCCGGCGAGCCAACCGGCACCGCCGCCGACGAGGCCGGCGACGACCAGGCCCGCGATGATCGGCAGGACGAGCTTGTTGCGGCCGGAGCGTGTGGTGGTCGTGGTGGCGGCTGCGCCCGAGGCACCGGCTGCACTGGCTGCGCCGTCGGCGAAGTAGTGGCCGTTGCGCTGGTTCGCGCCGTCGACGTCGCCGAAGGCGCTCGTGGCGGACTGCGGGGCCTGCGCCGAGGCTGCGGTGTACTCCGACGAGGACGCGGGGGCCGCGGACGAGGTCGGCTGGGCGTACTCGCCGTAGCGGGGCCGGCTGGCAGGCGGCTGCTGGCCGTACGGGTTCGACTGGCCGTACTGGTCCTGCTGCCCGTACTGCGACTGCTGGCCGTACTGGTCCTGCTGCCCGTACTGCGACTGCTGGCCGTACTGGTCCTGCTGCCCGTACTGCGGCTGCTGGCCGTACTGGCTCTGCTGGCCGTACTGGCTCTGCTGCGCCGGCTGACCGTAGGGGTTGGCCTGGCCGTACTGGGACTGCTGCCCGTACTTGCCCTGCTGACCTGTCTGGTCGGCCGCGGGCTGCTGTCCGTACTGGGACGCCTGGCCGTAGGGCGAGGTCTGCTGACCGTAGCCCGTCGGCTGCTGCCCGCTCGGCTGCTGGTCGGTCGGCTGCTGCTGGCCGGCGTCGCGCTGCTGGTCGTCGGAGAGCGTCGGGTACGGCGCCGTGTAGCGGTCCGTGGGGTGCTCGGCCGCCGACGGGATCACGTCGGTGTGGTCGGCACGTGCGCTGTCGTCGGACGGCGCCGCGTGGGGCGTGGCGTCGTGCGGTTGCTCGGCGTCGTTGACCTGCTCGGAGTCGTTCGGCATCGACGTGTTCCCCTTCGTGGCCGCTGCGGCGGCGTCGTCACTGGCGGCAGGCGATGCCGCATCGTCCGGACGGCGGTCGTCGCCCTGCCCGTTGGGCGTGGTGTCGGTCATGCTGGACGTGCTCCTTTCAAGCTCGTGCAGTCTGTCGCAGCCACCTGAGCGGTGCTTCTGGCGACGCTGGAAGCATCCTCTGCCGATCTTATGCGTGCGCTGTGGGTCCCGCCCCGGACCACCGCTGGACGGCCAGCTAGGTTGGGGTCCGTTCAGCGCGACAGGCAGCGCGACACGCAGCGCGACACGTCGTCGCCGTCACCGGAGGGAACCACATGCGGCAGGCCGGACCCTGGTTGCGAGCAGCCGAGGGCGCGATGCTCCTGGGACCGGACGGCGTCCCCGCGCCCACCGTCTTCGCCGAGATGAGCGCCCTCGCCACGAGCACCGGTGCACTCAACCTCGGTCAGGGGTTCCCCGACGAGGACGGTCCAGTCGAGGTGCTCGACGCAGCGGTCCAGGCCATCCGCGACGGCGTGAACCAGTACCCGCCCGGACGCGGAACGGCCGACCTCCGCGCGGCCGTGTCCGAGCACCAGCGGCGGTGGTACGGCCTCGACGTCGATCCGGACCGGCAGGTCCTGGTGACGGCCGGTGCCACCGAGGCCCTCGCCGCGACGCTCCTCGCCCTGGTCGAGCCGGGCGACGAGGTCATCACGTTCGAGCCGTTCTACGACGCGTACGGCGCGCTCATCCGGCTCGCCGGTGGCACGCACGTCACCGTGCCGCTCGCGGCTCCGGAGTTCCTGCCGGACGAGGACGCCCTGCGCGCAGCGTTCTCCGACCGCACGCGGGTCGTGCTCGTCAACACCCCGCACAACCCGACCGGCCGGGTCCTGCCCGACGACGTCCTGACCACGATCGTCGACCTCGCCACGCGGTACGACGCACTCATCGTGACCGACGAGGTCTACGAGCACCTGACGTTCACCGTCCCGCACACGCCGATCGCGACGCTGCCCGGTGCCGCCGAGCGCACGGTGTCGATCTCGAGCGCCGGCAAGACCTTCAGCACCACCGGCTGGAAGATCGGGTGGCTCACCGCTCCCCCGGCGCTCGTCGACGCCATCACGACGGTGAAGCAGTACCTGACCTTCGTCAACGGCGCACCGTTCCAACCGGCCGTCGCAGTCGGACTGCGGTTGCCCGATGCCGTCTTCTCCGGGATCGCCGCCGAGCTCGCCGCGAAGCACGACCTGCTCGCGACAGGGCTCCGGACCGCTGGCTTCGACGTGATGCGACCGGACGGCGGGTACTTCGTGATCGCGGACACCGCGCCCCTCGGGTACGACGACGCGCGGGCCTTCTGCCTCGAGCTGCCCGCCCTCGCCGGGGTCGTCGGCGTGCCGGTGTCCGCGTTCGTGCGACCGGACCACGCCGCGGGCTACCGCTCCCTGGTGCGCTTCGCGTTCTGCAAGCGGCGCTCCGTGCTCGAGGACGCCGCCGCCCGCATGGCGCAGCTGCCGTCCCGCGCGTAGGGAGACCTCTCGCGCGTCAGGGGACGTTCCGCGCGCACCAGGACGTTCCGCGTGTGGGAGGCCCGGCGTTCCTGCTCCCAACGCGCGTTCTGGCATTGCAGGGCGACCGCGATGGGACGGAACGTGCGCGTCAGGGGTGAGCCGCGCCTCCTGGCTGGGTCCGCACCGCGACGTCGTACCGGCGGAGACCCAGTGACGGGTTCACGCGCCGGACGGCGTCGGTGACCGCTGTGTCGACCGTCGCGACCAGCGTGGCGGGCGTCGCGCCGGCGGCGGCCACGGCGACGCCGGACGGGTCGAGCACCACCGAGGCGCCGATGCCGACCGGGGGCGTCTGACCCACGCCGACCACCCAGACCGTGTTCTCGATCGCCCGCGCGGTCAGCAGGGTCCGCCAGTGCTGCTCCTTGCCGGGGCCACGGACCCACTCGGCCGGCAGGACGACGACGTCGGCTGCCCCGTGTTCCGGAGCCGCCAGCCGCCGGGTGACCTCGGGGAAGCGCAGGTCGTAACAGGTCTCGAGCCCGATCCGGAGGCCCGCGAGTTCGAAGACCGGCAGCTGCTCCGGATCGCCGGGTTCGATGCGGTCGGACTCCCGCGAACCGAAGGCGTCGTAGAGGTGCACCTTCCGGTAGGTCGCGGCGAGCTCCCCCGACCGCAGCACCGCGACCAGGGTGTTGCGGAAGCGTTCCGGGGTCGCCGGGGCAGCTCGCTCCGCGGTCTCGGCGATCCCGACGACCAACGCGAGTCCGGTCTCGCGCGCGATGTCCTGCAGCCCCGAGACGAACGGGCCGTCGAGCGGTTGTGCTGCGGCGACGAACCGCTCGTCGATGTCGGCGGTGAAGTAGGACGAGTACTCCGGCGTGACGAGCAGGTCGGCTCCCCGCGCGGCGGCGTCGACGGCCGCGGTGCGGATGGTCGCGAGGTTCGCCTCGGTGTCGTCCACCGGGGCGAACTGCGCTGCTGCGATCGTGAGGGTGGACATCCGCCGAGCGTACCGGCGTGGTGCCGGACACAGTCGTCGGCGGCTGGTGTCCGGGAGCTCGGGTCCGGGAACTCGTGTCCGGGAACTCGTGTCCGGGAACTCGTGTCCGGGAACTCGTGTCCGGGAACGAGGAAAGCCCCGGTCCTTTCGGACCGGGGCTTTCATGTGACGCTTGGTTGCGGGGGCAGGATTTGAACCTACGACCTCTGGGTTATGAGCCCAGCGAGCTACCGAACTGCTCCACCCCGCGGCACATTGAATAGCCTACACACGGTCGTGGCGGGGCACAAATCGAGTGCCCCGCCACGGCGTGTCAGCTGCCGTCTTCGGCCGCGGTCGCGGCCTGGATGGCTTCTTGCAGGCGCTTGTCGGCCTCGGCTGCAGCGACCAGGTCGTTGTCGGCGTAGGCCTGCTGGCGGTCCTGCAGCGCATCGTTCGCGTCGGAGAGCGCCTGCTGGAGCGCGTCGTTGTCGACGGTGCCCGAGCCGGTCGAACCGGAGCCCGACGAGCCGGAACCGGACGAGCCGGAGCCTGACGACGAGCCAGAGCCCGAGGAGCCGGAGCTCCCGGCACCGGAGTCACCGGCTGCGGCCCCCGAGTCGCCACCGAACAGCGAGTTCAGTGCCTCGTCGAGGGTGTCCTCGAAGGCGATCTTGTCGCCGAACGCGACGAGCACCTTCTGCAGCAGGGGGTACGAACCGCTCGACGTCGACTGGACGTACACGGGCTGCACGTAGAGGAAACCGCCGCCGACCGGCAGGGTGAGCAGGTTGCCCTGCTTCACGGTCGAGTTGCCGCGCTTCAGGATGTTCAGCTCCTGCGACACCGTGGTGTCGGAGTTGAACAGGTTCTGCACCTGCGCCGGGCCCGGGATGTTGTCGGTCTTCGGCATCGTCAACAACGTGAGTTTGCCGTAGCCCGAAGCCTTCTTGCCCTTCCCAGCACCTCCTGCGTCGGAGTCGGCCGCGAGGTACCCGGTCAGCACGTTGCGGTTGTTCGCTCCGGCGGACTGCTGGGGGATGTAGGTCGTGTACAGGTTGTACGCGGTCTCCTGCCCCGGCACCTTCATCGTCAGGTAGTACGGATCCTGCAGGTTCGCCTTGCTCGCCGTCGTGGTCGTCTGCGCCCCAAGGGCGTTCGTGGTCGTCGACGTGTCCGCGGCGCTGGTGTCGGAGTCGGTCCCACCGGTGGTGGTGGGCTCCTGTGGTGTGTTCCACGCGTCGTCACCCGAGTAGAACGAGTTCGCGTTCGTCACGTGGTAGGTGCCGAGGATCGAACGCTGCACCTTGAACAGGTCCGTCGGGTACCGGACGTGGTCCAGCAGCTCCGCGCTCATGCTCGACACCGACTTGACCGAGGTCGGGAAGATCTTCTGCCACGTCTTCAGCACCGGGTCCTTGGTGTCCCACGCGTAGAGGGTCACCTTGCCCGTGTAGGCGTCGACCGTGGCCTTCACCGAGTTGCGGATGTAGTTCACCTGGTCGGTCCGGTACGCCGAGGACTCGGCGCCGGCGATGCTGTCCGACAGGCTCTGGCTCTGCGAGTACGGGTAGGCGTCGCTCGTGGTGTAGCCGTCGACGACCCACTGGATGCGGTGGTCGACGATCGCCGGGTAGGCGTCGCTGTCGACCGTCAGGTACGGCGCGACCTTCTGCACACGCGTGATCGGGTCACGGTCGTAGAGGATCTGCGAGTCCTTGTTGACGGCGTCCGACAGCAGGACCTGCTCGGACTGGAACTTCGCCGCGTAGACGAGCCGGTTGAAGAAGTTGCCGACGCTCGGCCCGCCGTCACCCGAGTACGTCGTGGTGGCGTTGCCGCCGTTGTCGTCGTCGGAGCCGGAGGGGTAGTCGAGTTCGACGTCCTTCGATCCCTTCGGCGCCCCGACGATCGAGTACGCCGGCGAGGTCTCACCGAAGTACACGCGCTGTTGGAAGTCGCCCAGGGCACCGTTCGACGGGATGCCCGACTCGAGGAACACCGGCTTGCCGTCGCTCGCGCGCTGGTTGCCGAAGGCCGCGGTCACGCCGTAACCGTGCGTGTACACGAACGCCCGGTTGTACTGGGTGTTCGCCGCGGAGCTCAGGCCGTCGAGGTCGATGTCACGCACGGCGATGACGGTGTCCTCGGTCTCGCCCTTGACGTCGTAGCGGTCGACGTCGAGCTCGTCCGGGAACTGGTAGTACTGCCGGTACTGCTGCAGCTGACTGAACGTGTCGGAGACGATCTTCGGGTCGATCAGACGGATGTTCGCCGTGGTCTGCGCGTCCTGCGCGAGGGCGCCGGAGCTCGCCTCGGTCGTGGCGTCGTAGTTCTGTTCCTTGACGTCCGAGACACCGTAGGCATCACGGGTGGCCTTGATGTTCCGCTCGATGTAGGCCGACTCGTAGGTGCGCTCCGACGGCTTGACCTGCAGGCGCTGGACGATCCAGGGGTAGACACCACCGATCACGATCGCGGCGACGAGCAGCAGCCCGGTGCCGACGATCGAGATGCGCCAGCGGCCGATCACCGCGGTCACGATGAACAGGAGCGCGACGATCGCGGCGATGCCCGCCATGATCTCGCGACCCGGGATGACCGCGTTCACCTCGGTGTACTGCGCACCGGTGATGAGCGAGTTCGACTTGGTGAGCGCCGCGTACTGGTCGAGCCACAGGCTGACGGCCTGCAGGGCGATGTAGAGCGCCGCGGTCGAGGCGAGCTGGATGCGCGCCGCACGGGAGATCCGGACCTCACGACCACCGAAGCGCAGCGCGCCGTACAGGTAGCAGGCAGCGAGTGCGGCGAGGCCGGCGATGAGCACGACGGCCGACGAGTACGCCACGATCGAGCGCCAGAACGGCAGCTCGAACACGTAGAAGCCGATGTCCAGCCCGAACTGCGGGTCCTTCTTGCCGAACGGCGTGCGGTTGAAGTACTCGAGCACCATGCTCCAGCGCCCCGAGGTCGACAGCCCGGCAAAGATGCCGAGCACGACCGGGATGCCGATCATGACCGCGCGGCGGAGCGGCTCGATGACCTGCTGGTAACGGTCGAGTTGCGAGTTGAGCTTCGCGTAGACCGGGCGGTACCGGAAGGCCAGCCAGATGCTCAGGAAGACGGGCACCGCCATGCCGAGGAAGCCCGCGAGGAACATCAGGGTCCCTGCGATCCACCGCGTCGTGAGGACCTGCTGGAACCCGAGCTGCGCGAACCACGCGTAGTCGGTGTACAGGCTGGCGAAGATGAAGAAGCCGATCACCAGTGCGGCCAGCACGATGATCGTGACCACGATCGGGACCCGCGGCGAACGCCGCCCCGAGGTGGACGAAGTTGTCGTCACTTGATGTGCTCCAGACGTGTCGGACCGGCGGGCCCGGCTCGCGGCGGGCCGTCAGTGCACTGATCCTATTGGACGCGGCGGAGCGTGAAACTGTGCGAGGACTCAGGAATCCGGTCAGGAACCGCAGCGGGCGAGCTTCGCGGTGCTCTTCCCGTCCGCGATCGTCTGCAGGTCCGTGACGGCCTGGTCGAGTGTCGACACCTTGTAGACGTCCAGTCCGTCCGGCACGTGGCCGACGACCTCGTCGCAGTTGTCCGCCGGAGCGAGGAACACCGTCGCGCCCGCCTCCCGCGCACCGTAGAGCTTCTGCCGGATCCCGCCGATGGCCCCGACCTCGCCGTCGGCGGTGATCGTGCCCGTGCCGGCGACGTGCTCGCCGCCGTTCAGCTTGCCCGGCGTGATCTCGTCGATGATCCCGAGCGCGAACATCATGCCGGCCGAGGGGCCACCGACGTCCTGCAGCTTGATCGAGACGTCGAACGGGAAGTCGTACTTCTCGGTGACGCCGACGCCCAGGAGGGCCGCGCCCTGTTCTTCGCGCGGGGTCACCCGGACGTCCTTCGTCGAACCGTCGCGTTCGATCGTCACGGTCGCCGGGGTCGAGGTGCCGTGTTTCGCAACGGCCTCGCGGAGCGTCGTCGCGTCGGCGTTCGTGGTGAGCGGTGTGCCGTCGAACGCGGTGATGACGTCGCCCTTCTCGATCGTGCCGTCCGCCGCCGAGCCCTTCTGCACGACGCCGACCTCGAGGTCCGTCGGCAGGTCGTAGCCCTGTTGGACGAGTGCAGCGGCCACCGCGGACTGCTGCGAGGCTTGCATGTCGGCGGAGTCCTGCTGGTTGACCTGCTCGGTCGTTGTGCCGGTCGGGTAGATCGCCTCGACCGGGATCACGGCCTCGGACTTCGTGAAGATCGCACGCACGACGCTGGTCCACGACGGACGGTTGGTGGCGTCGCCCTGGATGCCGACCGTCAGCATGTCCAGCGCTCCGGCCGTCGGGTAGGTCTCGTGCCCGGACACCTGGATCAGCTTGACGTCCTTCGCGTCCTTGCCCGTGCCCTGCTTCTGGGTGCCGATCGTGTTGTAGACCGGTCCGGGGACCTCGATCAGGTACGGGCTCGGCAGGACGCTCGCCAGGATCCCGAGCACGACGGCGCCGATCACGAACGCCCAGCCGACGGTCCTGGCACGCGAACGACGTCGGGGCGCGGGGGCGAAGAGGGTCACGCGGGGTCCTTCCAGGGGCGGTCGTCCACACCGTACGGCGGGACTGTTCGCCCTCGGCGCAGCGGTTCGGGCGTTCCCACGGGGGCATCCCAGGTGCGGCCCCGTGAGCAGCGATTAGCGTAGTCGGCATGCCTGATGAACCACAGCCGGGGCCGGACGACGACTTCCAGGAGATGCTGCGCAAGCTGCTCTCGGGCGAGGGTCAGATCGACCCGTCGCAGCTCGCCGGCGCAGCCGGCCTGCCGAACGACCCGGCCTTCGTGGCGAACCTGATGAGCCAGCTGCAGCGCGCTGCGCAGTCCGGCGGGGACGGCATCGACTTCTCCGCGACCGCCGAGCGCGCCACCGCGATCGCCCGCGAAGGCGGTCACGCCGTCGACCCGGTGGCGTCGCAGGCTGCCGACCAGGCCTTCCAGGTCGCCGCGCTCTGGCTCGACGAGGTCACGACCGTCGCCGAGCTCACCGCCAAGCCGAGTCTCTACACGCGCGAGCAGTGGGCGAAGGCGACGGTGCCGGTGTGGACCCAGATCGCCGAGCCCGTGGCGTTCAGCATCGCGGATGCCCTGACCGAGGCGATCGACCAGCGAGCGCCTGAGGAGCTCAAGGCGATGCTCGGTGACGTCTCGAAGGCCATGCGCGGGGTCGGTGGTGCACTCTTCGCGATCCAGCTCGGCCAGGTCGTCGGCCAGCTGTCGAAGGAGGTCGTGTCCGGCGGCGACGTCGGTGTGCCCCTGCTCGACGAGCAGGTCGCGGCGCTCCTGCCGCAGAACGTGGCCGAGTTCGCGGAAGGGCTCGACGTCTCCGAGGACGAGGTCCGCATCTACCTGGCGGTCCGCGAGCTCGCGCACGCACGGCTCTTCCGCTCCGCACGGTGGCTGCGCCTGCACATCATCTCGTCGATCACCGACTACGCCCGGGGCATCCACATCCCGTTCGACCGCGTCGAGGAGCTCGCGGCGGACATCGACCCGACGAACCAGGAGCAGCTGCGCGATGCGCTGGCCTCCGGTGCACTCATCCCGCCGCGGACGCCGGAGCAGGACGCCGCGCTCGCCCGGCTCGAGACCATGCTCGCGCTCGTCGAGGGCTGGGTCGACACCGTCACGGCCGCTGCGACCGTGCGACTGCCGAAGAGCGGTGCGATCGCCGAGATGGTCCGCCGACGCCGGGCAGCCGGTGGGCCCGCGGAATCCGCGTTCGCGACCCTCGTCGGTCTCGAACTCCGACCGCGCCGCCTGCGTGAGGCCGCTGCCATGTGGCAGCGCGTGACGGACGAGCTCGGTGCCGAGCAGCGCGACGCGCTCTGGTCGCACTTCGACCTCGTGCCCACGTCCGACGACGTCGACGCACCGGACGCCCTGGTCGCCCGCCTGCGGAACCCGGCACAGACCGAGGAGGACGACGCGTTCGACAAGGCGCTCGAGGACCTGCTCAACGACGCCACCGGCTCGCGCCCGCACGAGGACGAGTCCGGCCGCGTCGACGACGGCGCCCCGGGCACCGGCGCCCCGGACACCGACGGCCCGGCCACGGACCAGTCCGGTGCCGACGAAGACCACCCCGGCGACCAGCCCCGCTGAGACCGGCAACGGCGAGCCCGGCAACGGCGTGCCCGGCACGGCACGGCGAGTTCTCCACAGATCCACCGCCCGACCCCACGCGTGCCCCCGACTCGGGCACCGTGGGTCCATGGGCATCCGCATCGATCCGACACTCGAGTTCGTCTGGCGCGACCCGGCGACGGTGCAGCTCGGGGTCGATCCACCGCGCGCCGTGGTCGCCGTGCCGTCAGTGGGAGAAGAACGGTTCCTCAGCGCCCTGCGCCGCGAGACCGGGCGCGAGGCGCTGAGCGGTCTCGCCGCCGCGTCGGGCTGCCCGCCCGACGTGGCCGCACGGATCCTCGGCGCAGCGTCCCCAGCGGTGATCGAGGTCCTGCCGGAACCACTTGAACGGATCGAGGTGCACGGCTCGGGTGCGCTCGCCGACACGGTGGCGTCCTACCTGTCCGGCGAGGGTGTGACCGTCGCACGGACGTCGTCCTCGCGGGGTGGCCCGGTCGTGGTGCCGGAGCACGACCCCCGACTCGCGGTGGTGGTCGCCGACCACGTCGTCGACCCGGCGCTCCGCGCCGCCTGGTCCCGCCGAGGTGTGCCGCACCTGGCGGTCGTCGTGGGCGACGGGCGCATCCGTCTCGGGCCGTTCGTCGTCCCGGGGGCCGGGCCGTGCCTGCAGTGTGCCGAGTTCGCCCGCGTGGACGACGATCCGGCGTGGCCGGCGATCGCGTCGCAGCTGTGGGGGCGACCACCGAAACCACTGTCGCCGTGGCGCACGGCCGCGGTGGCCGCGGCCACGACGCGTCTGCTGGTCGAACGGCTGCCGCTCCGCACGCAGCGCGCCGACCCGGACCAGCTCGTGTTCGACCGGGGTGACCTGGCCGTCAGCCGGTGGTCGGTGCCGCTCCATCCGCGGTGTGCGTGCCGAGCGCTGCCAGGAACCGACTCGGGGCCCGCGCTCCCCCACGCGTGGAACCCTGTCGCGACCACGTGATCGTCACGGTCCGTCGCGCACGGGTCAGGCCGACGTAGAACAGGCGGCGTTCCTCGTCGACCGCGGTGTCCGTGGTGGCGTGCGAGATCGGCAGGAGTCCTTCGGCGGCTCCGGCGATGACCACGTTCGGCCACTCGAGGCCCTTGGACGAGTGCAGGGTCGCCAACGTGACGGCGTCGATCTCCGGCTCGTGGTGGGTCGCCGCGCGGTCGACCAGGTCCTGGGTGAACTGCTGCATGGTCGTGCCGGCGGGGGCGTCCTCGGCCAGGCCCATGATCGCCTGCAGCGCTTCCCACTGCTCGCGGACGGCGCCGGTGCCCTCGGGCGCGGTCGACGTCCACCCGCTGACCTGCAGCACGAGCCGGACACGTCGGGTCAGTTCGTCGTCGGTCTGCCGGATCGCCTCGCCGCGCATGTGGTGGACGGCGAGCTTCACCTCGGGTCGGTTGAAGAACCGGGTTCCGCCCTGCACCCGGTACGGGATGCCGTTGCGACCCAGCGCGGACTCGAGCGCCGCGGACTGCGCTCCGACACGGAACAGCACCGCGCAGTCGCCGTACGACGCCCCGGCGGCGACGAGCTCGGCGATGCGCCGGGCGATGGTCTGGGCCTCGTCGCCGTCGTGCACGCACGGCACGACGAGCGGGTCCGGGCCGGGCTCCTGGGTCTGGGCGACCAGATCGAGTGCACCCGGTTGTCCGCGCATCAGGGTGTTGGCGGCGTGGACGACCTCGCGGGTGGAGCGGTAGTTCCGTTCGAGCCGTACGACCGAGCCGCGGGGGAACTCGGAACCGAAGCCGAGCAGGTAGTCGCTCGAGGCGCCGGCGAACGAGTAGATCGTCTGGCTGGCGTCACCGACGACGCAGAGGTCGTCGCGGCCACCCAGCCATGCGCGCAGCAGGTCGTGCTGCACGGGCGAGACGTCCTGGTACTCGTCGACGACGAAGAACCGGTACTGCTGCCGCACGTACGACGCCACCCGCGGCTCTGACTCGACCATGCCGAGCGTGGTGAGCAGGACGTCCTCGAAGTCGAGCTGCCGGCGGTCGTCCTTCAGGCGCTCGTACGCCTTCATCAGGTCGATCACCCGGCGGGGCGAGGTGTCGCGCGGCATCACGCGTTCGGCGGCGGCGGCCTCGTACTCCTCGAGCGAGAGCATCTGCACTTTGCGCCACTCGACCTCGGCGGCCAGGTCGCGGAGCGCCGGGGTGTCGACCGACATGCCGACGGTGTCCGCAGCGTGCGCGATCATCCGGCCCTTGGACTCGACGATCTTCGGGGCGTGCCCGCCGACGGTGTCCGGCCAGAAGTAGCTGAGCTGCGCCATGGCAGCCGCGTGGAACGTGCGCGCCTGCACCGTGCCGGCACCGAGCGATCGGAGCCGGGACCGCAACTCCCCGGCCGCACGGCTGGTGAACGTCAGCGCGAGGACGTGGTTCGGCGCGTACGTGCCGGTCGCGACGCCGTAGGCGATCCGGTGCGTGATCGCCCGCGTCTTGCCGGTCCCGGCGCCGGCGAGCACCGCGACGGGGCCGAGCAGCGTCCGGGCGACGGTGCGCTGCTCGGTGTCGAGCGCGGCGAGGAGTTCATCGGGCGACGGCGGCCGGATCTCGGCCGGAGCACCAGCCGGACCACCAGCCGACACCGGACCACCAGCGCCGCTCACGGCAGGTCCAGCGGCCCGCCGTACCACTCTTCGATGATGGCGCGGGCGATCGACGTCCGACCGGGCAGCAGCAGGGTGTCCCCCGCACGCTCCCGGATGTCGTCGCGCGAGAACCAGCGCACGTCGAGGATCTCGACGCCGTCCGGCCGCGCGGTCGACGGGTCGCCGTCCACCGCCCGGGCCCGGAAACCGACCATCAGCGACGCAGGGAACGGCCACGGCTGCGAGCCGAGGTACTCGGGTTCCTCGACGTGCACGCCGGACTCCTCGAACACCTCGCGGCGGACGGCGTCCTCGAGCGACTCCCCCGGTTCGACGAACCCGGCGAGCAACGAGTACCGGTTGGCGTCCCACGCGGCGTTCGAGCCGAGCAGGATGCGGTCGTCGGCGTCGACGACACCGACGATGATCGCGGCGTCGGTGCGCGGGAAGTGCTCGTGCCCCTCGGGGTCGCGGCGCACCCAGCCGCCGGTGACGACGTCGGTCGCGGACCCCGTGCGGGGTGAGAACCCGTGGACCGCGTGCCAGTTCGCCATCGCGACGGCTTCGACCGCCAGGCCCTGGTCGCGCGGGGACAGCTCGGTGCCGAACATGCGCAGGCTCTCCCACGCGTCGTCCGACGGTTCGATGGCCGACGCGGTGGCGTCGTCGACGAGGGCGGCGACGAAGCGGGTGCCGGCGGGGGCGTCGGCAGCGTCCGACACGGCGCGGCCGAGGTACAGGGTCACGGTGCCGACCGGCACGTCGGCCGCGGTCACGAACCGCAGGGTGCCGTCGGCGTTCCGGAGCATCTCCGAGCCGTGCACCGGCAGGTACCGGGTCGCTGGGTCCTCGCGCAGGACCTGGTCGAGGTCCGGCGTCGTGCGGAACTCGGCGTCGCGGTCGAGTTCGTTGCGGGACAGCGGGAGCCGGGAGGCGAACTCGACGGTCACGGCAGAGGACTCCTCGGTGCGAGTGCAGGGTAGACCTGCGGGGAAGGCGGACGGACGGTGCGGGCGGACAAGGCGTGCTGGGAAGGCTTCGGGAACAGCGTGGCGTGCACCCGTGCAGGCGTCACGCACCTACCCTGAGGGCATGGCGGGATCCCAGTTCACTCTAGCCGCGTTGGCGACGACGGCCGTGCCCGGTCTCGTCGTCACGGGCACGCGCACGCTCGGCTCGGCCGCGGCCGGTGACTACGAGTCGGCGCTCCTCCGCGACGCCGACGGCGTCGAGCTGGTCATCCGTCGTCCCCGCAACCAGCGGGCGGAAGCCCGGCAGTCGGCCGACCTCGTCGCGATCCGAGCGCTGAGCGCCGGGATCCGCACGCGCCTCCCGTTCGGTGTGGCCGAGTACCGCGGTCAGGCGCCGATCGGATCGACCCGCGCCATCGTGACCACCCGTCTGTCGGGCGCGCACCCGACGCTCGCGTCGTTCGCCGAGCGCCCCGAGCTCGCCACGAGCGTCGGCCGCGCCCTCGCCGCGATCCACCAGCTGCCGACGAGCTTCGTCTCCGACGCCGGTCTGCCCTCGCTCACCCCGTTCGAGGTGCTGCGGTCGGCCGTCTCGGTGATGGACCGCGCGGTCGCCACCAAGCTCGTGCCCGCCGCGTTGGTCGAACGCTGGGAGGGCGCCGCCCGCGACCAGCAGCTGTGGCAGTTCACCCCGACCGTCGTGCACGGATCGATCGGCACCGGCGTGCTGCTCGTCGACGGAGACGCCGTCAGCGGGATCCTCGACTGGGGCGAGCTCCGGCTCGGCGACCCGGCGAAGGACCTCGCCTGGGTGCTCGCCGGTCGGCGCGACGCCTTCGACACCGTGCTGAGCGCCTACGAGGCGAACGGCGGCGGGCGCGACCGCCAGCTCGCGCAGCGCGCTCGGGTGCACCACGAGCTCGAGACGGCGCACTGGCTGTTGCACGGCGTGCAGGCCAAGAGCACCGAGGTCGTCGACGACGCGGTCGCGATGATGCACCGACTGGTGGATGCGGTGCACGCGCCGAGCGCGGAACCGCTGCAGTCGGTGTCCCCCGAGACGATGGAGATCGGCGAGGTCGAGCAGCTGCTGTCGTCGACCGAGCGCCGGCACGGCTGACCCCACGCGTCGGCCGGGCGGCCGACGTCGGTCGCGTGGTGCGCGGTGCACGTGACCGCCTGGAGGCCCGGTGCCGGTCCGCCGGACCGGCACCGGGCCTCCAGTGCGTCGCCGGGCGGGCGCGGGGCGCTCCGCCGAACCGTCACGTCCGCCGACCGGGTGCGGCCCGGCGGCCCATCAGCCCGGCGGCCCGTCAGCCGATCGCGTCCGTCCACGCACGCTCCAGGCCGGCTCGGTCCAGCATTTCGGTCGGGCGGACCTCGAGGTCATCGGCGACGAAGTAGAACACCGCGTCGACCTGGTCGAGGGGCCGCCCGGTGAACTCGGCGTACGCCACCCGGTACAACGCGAGCTGCAGGGTCCGGCGGGCCAGGTCGTCGGTGCCCGACGGCGCCTTGCCCGTCTTCCAGTCGACCACCTCGGCGCGACCGTCGATCTCGTACACGGCGTCGAGCTTGCAGACGACGCTGTGCCCGAGGAACGGGATGTGGATCTCCCGCTCGACCTCGACAGGTGTGCGACCGGCCCATCGGGATCGGGCGAAGGTGGCCTGGAACTCGGCGAGCCGTCGGGCGTCGTCGTCCGTGACCACGGCGTCGGGTGCGGCGTCGACCAGGTCGTCGGCGTCGAGTTCGTCACCCCAGACGTCGAGGGTCTCGAGCGACCCGCCTGTCCGCGCGCGCTGCTCCACCCACTGGTGGAAGAGCGTGCCGAGCCGGGTCGCGCGGTACGGACGTTCCGGCATCGGTCGGCGCAGGCGCTCGGCGACCTTGTCCGGCTCGGTCAGGTAGTCCTTGAAACCGGACGCCGGCACGCGGTGCGGCACGACGACCGCGTGCTTCGCGTTCCGGGTCGCCCGTCGTTCCGCGAGCAGCAGGTCGATGTCGGCCGCGTAACGACCGGAGGCGCCGGGGTTGGCGTTCCGCACCCGTTCGGCCGCCGCCAGCACCCGGGGCGCCCGCTGCCCGAACGGCACGTGCGGCCAGAGCTGCGTCGCGCCGTCCTCGCCGAGGGGGTTCTCGTCGTGCACGGTGGTCTCCGGGATCGCGGTGCCGTCGATGACCCCGGCCTCGACCAGGTCGTGGAGGTACCGGCTCGGTTCGGTGGGCCGCACGCCGCCGGCCCAGAACGAGCCGGACACGAGCAGGTTGTGGCGGGCACGGGTCAGCGCGACGTACGTGAGTCGCCGCTCCTCGTCCTCGTTGCGCGCCTTCATCTGCTCCTTGAAGGCGTCGATCGCGGTGGTGACGTCCTTCTGGGTCTCCTGTCCACGCCACGCGAGGTTCGGCAGCTCGGCGCCGTCCCCGCGGAACTCGTAGGGCAACCGGCCGAAGCCGAGCCAGCCGGACGAGCCCTCCTGCGGTCGCGCGGGCAGTCCGCCCTCGACCATGCGCGGCACCGCGACGGCGTCCCACTCGAGGCCCTTCGAGCCGTGGATCGTCAGGATCTGGACCGTTCCCGCCTCGGGCTCCTCGGAGCGCGGGCCCATGTCGTCACGACGGGCGGCGGCGTCGATCCAGCCCAGGAAGGACCCGAGGTCGGCGCGGTCGTCGGTGGCGACGAACCCGGCGAGTTCGTCGATGAAGGCGTCGAGGTACGCCCCGCTGCCCTGCTCGTGCGCTGCGACCTCGATGTCGAGCCGCATCTCCTGCACCACGAGCGTCACGAAGTCGACCAGGTCGCTGCCGGCACGCGACCGCAGCATCGCGAGCCGAGCGCCGAGCTCCCGCATCCGGCTGCGACCGGCGGGTGTGATGCCCTCGAGCGCGCCGTGCTCGTCCGGTGCCGTCGCCACGAAGTCCAGGGCGTCGACGATCGACCCGTGCTCCCCCGCCGCGACCGAGGCCCGGAAGGCTGCGGTCAGCTCGTCGTCGAGTCGCTGCTGGGTGTGGTCGCGCTGGAACAGCCACCGCGCGAGGTGGTGCAGGGCGACGATGTCCGCCGCTCCCACCCGCCACCGTGCGCCGGCGAGCAACCGGATGAGGTCGTTGCCGGCAGCCGGGTCGTGGAGCACCCGCAGGCAGGCCACCAGGTCGACGATCTCGGGACGCTGGAGCAGCCCGCCGGTGCCGAGCACGTGGAAGGGCACCGCGCGGGCTCCGAGCGCCGCGGTGAACGACGCCAGGTCCTTGCGGGCACGGAGCAGCAACGCCATCGACGCGGTCGGTCGCTGCTTCCGGTGGGCCTGGAACCACGCGGCGACCTCGTCGGCTTCTTCCGGCAGGGTCTCCGGGAACACCACGCGGACCGTGCCGGCGTCCGCACCGGGTCGCGGTGACAGGCGCTCCACGTCGACCTCGGACGCCTCGGAGAGCGGCGCGACGATCGCGTTCGCCCCGGCGAGGACGTCGACCGGGTTCCGCCAGCTCGTCGACAGCGCGAACGTGACCGGACGGGCTGCGTCCGGCTCGGTACCGCCGAAGTCGCGCGGGAAGCGCGCGAGGTTCGCCGCACTCGCACCGCGGAACCCGTAGATCGACTGGTGCGGGTCGCCCACGGCCATCACCGAGTGCCCGCGGAACAGCCTGGCGAGGAACCGCGTCTGCACCACCGAGGTGTCCTGGTACTCGTCGAGCAGCACGACGCCGAACCGCTGCCGCAGGTCGGTGACCACACGAGGGGCGGACTCGGCTGCGGCGAGCGCGAGGGCGATCTGGTCGGAGAACTCGACGAAACCGCGGTCGACCTTCTGTCGGCGGAACTCGGCGACCAGGTCGGCGAGGGGCTCCAGCGCACCGATCGCGGCGACGGCGTCGGTGATCGCCTTGTACGGCTTGCCGCGGTTGCCGGGGAGTTCGAGCAGCTCGGAGAACTCCACGGCGAAGCGGCGGAGGTCCTCCGGCTCGACGAGGTGCTCGGACGTCGCCCCGGCGAGCGCGACCACGGCGGCCGTGAGCGTGTCGACGTCGCGGTCGAGTCCGGCCAGCCGGTCGTCGCGGGCCGCCACCACCACGCGGCGGGCCAGCTGCCAGGCGGACGGTTCGGTCAGGACCTGGGACTCGCCGTCGCGGCCGACGAGCAGGGCGTTCTCGCGGAAGACGGCGTTCGCGAACGCGTTGTAGGTCGACACCGTCGGCGCTTCGAAGGCGTCGCCCGGGGTGATCAGCCCGACCTGTTCGAGCGCACGGATGCGGTCGTTGATGCGGATCGAGAGCTCACCGGCGGCCTTGCGGGTGAAGGTCAGGCCGAGGACCTCGTCCGGTCGGACCAGGCCGTTGGCCAGCAGCCAGACCACGCGCGACGCCATCGTCTCGGTCTTGCCGCTGCCGGCGCCGGCGACGACCAGGGCGGGGGCGAGCGGGGACTCGATGACGGCGCGCTGCTGTGCGGTGGGTCGGGGGCGTTCGAGCGCGTCGGCGATGGCGTCGGCACCGTGCCGGATCGTGGGCGCCACGGTGTCGGTCGTGTCGGTCGTGTCGGTCGTGTCGGTCACCACGTCACCTCCGCCACCACGTGGATCCGGCACTCGACGCCGGTCCGTGCCTTCTCGCAGTGGTCGTCGACGTTCGCCAGGAACGTCCGTGCCGCCATGCCGCGGGCGACGCCGTGCAGTCGCTCCCGGTAGGCATCGCGGGCGTCGTCGTCGAACGCCTGCTGGGTGCGCTCCGAGTACGCGTGCCCGCCGCGGGGGTTCTGCACGAACACCAGCCGGGCGTCCGTCATCACCGAGCCGGCCGGCACCCCTTCGACCGCGCCGTCCTCGACCGCCAGTTGGTAGGCGCCGAGCTGCGGGTGTTCGGGCATGTCGTTCTTCTCGCTCGGCATCGACCGACCGGTCTTCAGGTCCACGACGCTCACGCGGCCCTCGGGGTCGACCTCGATGCGGTCGATGCTGCCGCGCATCCGGGCGGGGCCGGTCACGAGCGCGAACGAGGTCTCGGCGCCGAGCACCCGGCGTCCGGCTCCCGCGAAGGTGCGCAGGTAGTCGCTGAGCCCCTCGATCATCCGTCGTGTGCGCGCGCGTTCACGGTCGGCGACCCACGGCGACTCGAAGGTCAGTTCGTCCCACCTGGCCTCGACCCGCTCCCACAGCGACTCCACGTCGATCTCGGTCGCGCGCTCCATCACCTCGTGCACGATCGTGCCGATCCCCATCGCCGGGCTCGGTGCACCGCCCCCGAAGGTCTGCACGAACCAGTGCACCGGGCACTCCTCGAACGTGCCGATGCGCGACGGCGAGACCGACACGGTGGGAGCGACGGGTTCGCTGCCCTCGACCTCGGGCACCGGATCGGCCGCGAGGTCGACCAGGGGTTCGTCGGTCGTCGGCTCGGCGAGTCCGTACCAATGGTCGGGCGCGGCCCCGGGGACCTCGGCGTCGGCCAGCCGGGCCAACGCCGAGGCGGCCTCGTGGTCGCCGGAGAGCACCACACGTCGTCGGAGGGACCCGGCCAACCCACGGAGGGACAGCGGGTGCACGGTCGGCTGTCGGTCCGGTGGCACCGGCACCAGGCGGACGAACGGCGACGGGGACTCGTCGTCGTTCGCGACGGTGCCGATCACGACCTGGGTGGTGGCGCGGGAGACGGCACGGGCGAACAGCCGGAGCTCGTCGGCGACCACGGCCGCTCGGTCGTCGATCGGCGAGCGTTCGACGCCCGAGGCCGCACGGACCAGGCCGTCGGGATCGAGCAGACTGCCGCGCACCCGGGTGTTCGGCCACACGCCGTCCTGCAGCCCCAGCACGACGACGACGTCGCACTCGAGTCCGATCGTCGCCGACGGCGTGAGCACCCGCACGCGACCGGTGGTGCGATCGGGGCCGATGGAGTCCTCGGGCAGGTCGGCACCGAGCAGGTCGTCGACGAACACCCGCGCCGGAGCGTCCGGGGTGCGCTCGACGAACCGCTTCGCTGCGGTGAACAGTCCGACGACCGCGTCGAGGTGCCGGTCGGCCTCGCCCGCGCCGACCCCGCCGGCCGCTGACTGCCCGCCCCACGACTTCGCGAGCCCGCTGCGCTCCCACAGTCCCCAGAGGATCTCCTCGATGCTCGAACCGGCCTGGGCGTCGGCGTGCGCCTGCACCAGGCTGCGCGCGAGGCGGGTGGCCCGTCGTGCGAATCCCGCGTCGACCGTGGCCAGGCGCTCCGGCGCACCGAGCGCGTCGACCAGCAGTTCGTCGGCGGTGCGGGTGCCGTCGCCCGCGAGCTCTTCGCGTCGCAGGGCGAGCCGGAGCCGGCGCATCGCCAGGGTGTCGAGCCCGCCGAGCGGTCCGGTGGCGAACGCGGTGGCCAGGGTGGCGTCCAGCGGCAGCACCCCGAGGGCGACGGCTGCGGCGTCGAGCAGAGCCCGCGCCGCGGAGTCGTCGCGCGGACGGACAGGAGCGGCGCCGGCGGTGGCGGGGACCTCGGCGACCGACAGCGCGCGCACGAGTTCGGGGATCGCGGCACCGCTCCGGGTGACCACGGCCATCCGGTGCCACGGCACGCCGTCGAGCAGGCGGTGCTCGCGGAGCCGCCGAGCGATCGCGACGACCAGCGCCGACCGGCTGGCCGCCTCGAGGTGCACGACGGCGTCGGCCCTGGTGTCCTCGTCGCTCGCGGTGGCGGCGCGCTGCCGGCCGGCGGCCGCGGTGCCGATCCGGCCCGTGATGCCCGAGACCAGCGCTCGGATCGGCGCGGGGTGGCGGTGCACGGTGCCGAGGAACAGCTCGTCGACGCGGTCCACCCCGAGGCGGACGGCCAGGCGCCCGAGCACGTCGGGTTCGGCGCCGCGGAACGCCGAGGCAGCGATGTCCGGATCGCCGAACGCCACGATCTGCACACCGGACCGGGCGAGCGCACCGAGCAGCGCGATCTCGCCCTCGACGAGTTCTTGGGTGTCGTCGACAACGATCAGTCCGAGGGCGGCGATGCTCGCGGGCAGCTCGCCCCGCAGGACGGCGGCGGTGGCGAACGCGACGAGTTCACCGGAGTCGAGGCTCGTGGTGCGGAACGCCGTGACCGACGCGCGGTACTCGTCGACGAAGTCACCGACGGCCCGCCACTCGGGTCGGCCGCCCTCGTCGCCGAGCTCGCGCATGTCCTCGGGCTCGACGCCCGCCGCGACCGCACGCATCATGACGTCGCGCAGCGCCGTGCGGAACCCGGCGCGTTCGCGCACCACCGCGGTGATCGGCTCGGGCCACTCCGGACCGGTGCCGTCGATCTCGTGACCGGCGAGCAGGTCGGCGATGATGCGGTCCTGCTCGCCACCGGTCAGCAGCGTCGGGGCGTCCTGCCCCTGGACCGCGGCGGCGTGCGCGACGATCTGGAACGCCAGCGAGTTCACGGTCCGGGCGAGCGCTCCGGGCACCACGCGGTCGACCGTGGCGGCGAGCCGGTCGCGCAGCGCGGTGGCGGCGGTCCGCGCCGAGGTCAGCGCCAGCACCGTGGCGTGCCCGTCGGGGCTGATCGCGCCCGGACGGTTCAGCCGGTCGGCGACGAGCCGGGCCAGCGTGGTCGTCTTCCCCGTGCCGGGTGAGCCGATGACCGCCGCGTGCCGGCCCTCGGGCAGCGCGAGCACGGCCGCCTGCGTCGCGTCGTCGACCAGGGCACGTGCGACGCCGACGTCTGCGGGGGCTGGTGTCAGCGTGGTCTGCGGCACGCTCGTACGGTATCCACGACCGCCGACACCGCCCGGTCGGACGCGGGCGCGGCGCACACCCCGCCGGTCGAGTGCGCCCGCGGCGAACGTCGGATGCCCTCCGGGACCGCTCGGATACGCTGTGCTCGTGGACATCAAGATCGGCATCATCAACAGCCCCCGCGAGATCGCGTTCGAGACCGCCCAGACCGCCGACCAGATCGAGAAGACCGTGTCAGAGGCCCTGGCGTCGCAGGCGACGCACCTGTCGCTGCAGGACGACAAGGGCCGCCGGTTCATCGTTCCGGTCGCCGCGCTCGCCTACGTCGAGGTCGGCGCGGAAGAGGCACGCCGCATCGGCTTCGTCGCCTGACGACGTGGAGCTGCTCTTCGCCGTCCTCGGCGGCCTGATCATCGGCGGGATCGCACACGTGGTCCTGCCGTGGCGTGCCAGCCGTGGCGTCCTGATCGGTCCCGCCGTGGGCGGCATCGCCGCCGCCGTGCTGTGGGAAGCCCTGACCTGGGCCGGCTGGCAGTACGACGCGACCTGGATCTGGGTCGTGGCCCTCGTCGGGTCGGGCGTCGTCGCCCTGGTCGTCGAGTGGCTGCTCGGCACCCGACGCGAGCAGAGCGACGTCGAGTTCTACGAGCGCCTCAAGGCACACGTGGCCTGAGCCGACCCACCAGCCGCCGCAGCGCCGACGCACGGCAGTGCCAGCGCACCGCACCGCAGCGGGCGCTAGGCCGTCAGGCCGAGTGCGTCCATCCGGCGGGTGTGCGCGGCGATGAGCTCGGTCCAGACCGGCTCGAGCCGCTCCTGGTCTTCGCGAGCGTGCGACGCCAGCGCCGAGCGTGCCACGAGCAGGGTGTCCCCGACGAGTCGCCGGCCCCACATCGCCAACCGCGACCCGACCTCGGGATCGTCCGCGATGCGGGCGGTCAGTTCCTCGACGACGGCGGGTTCCTCACGCGCGTCGAACACCGACCGCAGCCGCTGCCGCACGTCGGCCGGCAGCGACCGGAGCAGGTTGCCGAACAGGTCGTTCAGGATGCCGGCGGTCACGTACCCGGTCAGCATCGACTCGTACCAGTCCGCACCGCTCGTGCGCTCGAGGAACCGGTCGATCGCCTCGCGGTGCGGGGCCATCAGCGCAGCCGGGTCCGAGCCGCCCCGCTCGATCTCGGCGACGATCGTGCGGTGCCGGTCGAGGGCGGTCGTCGCGAGCACGCCGGTCACCAGGCGACCGGACAGCGTCGGCGCCGAGGCACCGGCCCGCCCCATCGTCTCGTAGACCGAGAGCTGCAGGTACGCGGCCTGCCCGAGGTACACGTCGAGCTCGGGGCTGACGTCGTCGAGCGCCAGACGCTTGACCTGGGCTGCGTTCCGCGGGTTCCGCGACGCGAGCCACGCTGCTGCGAGCTGCGCCGCGCGCTTCCGGTTCCACCACGACACCACCCGGAGAGCATAGCGGGAACCGCCTCGCGCCCCGCTCCACCCGCCCATCGGTAGACTGGCCGGGACTTCCACCAGAACTAAGGTGATTCTTTGACTTTCTCAGACCTCAACATCGAGCAGGACATCGTCGATGCGCTCGCCGGCAAGGGCATCCTCGAGCCCTTCCCGATCCAGGAACAGACCATCCCCCTCGGCCTGACCGGCCAGGACATCATCGGCCAGGCCAAGACCGGTACCGGCAAGACCCTCGGGTTCGGCCTGCCGCTCATCCAGCGCCTCGGTGTCGACCCCGAGCACGGCGTCAAGGCGCTCGTCGTCGTCCCGACCCGCGAACTCGCGGTGCAGGTGACCGAGGACCTCGAGCTCGCGGCCTCGAACCGCTCGACCACGATCGTCTCGATCTACGGTGGCAAGGCGTACGAGGGCCAGATCGAGCAGCTCAAGGCCGGCGCGCAGATCGTCGTCGGCACGCCCGGTCGCCTCATCGACCTGCAGCGCCAGCGACTCCTCGACCTCTCCCACGTGCAGGAGGTCGTGCTCGACGAGGCCGACCGCATGCTCGACCTCGGGTTCCTGTCGGACATCGAGCGGATCTTCCAGGCCATCCCCGAGGTGCGGCACACGATGCTGTTCTCGGCCACGATGCCGGCCCCGATCGTCGCGCTCGCCCGCCGCTTCATGTCGCGCCCGATCCACATCCGTGCGACGGACCCCGACGAAGGCCTCATGCAGGCCAACATCAAGCACCTCATCTACCGGGCGCACTCGCTCGACAAGGACGAGGTCATCGCGCGCATCCTGCAGTCCGAGGGTCGCGGCAAGACCGTGATCTTCACCCGCACGAAGCGTGCCGCGGCGAAGCTCGTCGAGGAACTGAAGGACCGCGGGTTCAACGCCGCAGCGGTGCACGGTGACCTCAACCAGGAGCAGCGCGAGCGCGCGATGGCGGCGTTCAAGGCCGGCAAGCGCGACGTGCTCATCGCGACCGACGTCGCCGCCCGCGGCATCGACGTCGACGACGTCACGCACGTCATCAACCACACGATCCCGGACGACCCGGACACGTACCTGCACCGCGCGGGCCGCACCGGCCGTGCCGGCAAGACCGGCATCGCGGTCACGTTCGTCGACTGGGACGACCTGCACAAGTGGACGCTGATCGACAAGGCCCTCGAGTTCGGCATCCCCGAGCCCGTCGAGACCTACTCGTCATCGCCGCACCTGTTCGAGGAGCTCGACATCCCCAAGGGCACCAAGGGCCGCCTGCCCGGTGCCCCGTCGCACGCCGCGTCGGCGGGTGCCCCCGCCGAGAAGCGCAGCAGCGATCGCCCGGCCTCCGGTCCGCGTGACGCCTCGCGTTCGCGGTCGCGAAGCCGCACCCGGCCGGGAGGCGCGGAGCAGCCCGCCTCGCAGGCCCCTGCTGCCGAGTCCACGGCTCCGACCTCCGCGCCCACCGAGGGCATGTCGGCCACCGAGGGCGGGACCACCGACGGCGCCGCGAAGCGTCGCCGCCGTCGCCGCCGTCGCGGTGCCGGCACCGGCGATGCCTCGGCGACCGCCTCGGCACCGCAGGGCACGTCGGACGGCGAGTAGCGCCTCCAGACCGAAGGGCCCGTCGCTGACGCGACGGGCCCTTCGTCGTCCCCACCCGCCGACCGCGCCCGCGAAAGCGACAGATTCCCGCGAACTGTCGGCGGGGATCTGTCGCTTTCGCGGAGGGGTCAGGGTGCGCCGAGCGAGATCTGTCGATTCCGTGGGACGGCGCGACGGGTCAGGACGTCGTCAGGACAGGCGCGAGCCGGGGCCGACCACGGGGGCACTGCCGGTGGCCTCGGACAGGATGGCGTCGAACGCGACCCGGGCGGTGCGGTGTTCGCCGAGCCGGTTCGGCTTGCCGGTGCCGTGGTAGTCGCTCGACCCCGTGACGAACAGGCCGTAGCGCGCCGCCCAGTCGAGCAGGGTGCGCTTGCCGTGCGCCAGGTTCTCGCGGTGGTCGACCTCGAGCCCGCCGAGCCCGGCGTCGACGAGGTCGCGGAGCATCGGCTCGTCGATGACGATCCCCCGCGACGAGGCGGCCGGGTGCGCGATGACCGGGACGCCGCCGGCCCTGCGGATGAGTTCGACGCCGCGCAGGGGGGACGGCGCCTCGTGCGGTTCGTAGTAGCCGGAGGCCGGGTGCAGGATGCCGCGGAACGCAGCACTGCGGTCGGGCTCCAGGCCCCGCGCGACGAGGGCGTCGGCGATGTGCGGCCGGCCGATCGTCGCTCCGGGGCTGGCCTGGGCGATCACGTCGGCCCAGGTGATCGGGTGGTCCGCGCCGATCCGGTCGACCATGCGGCGGGCACGCGAGAGACGGCCGTCGCGGATGCGGTCGGTCTCCTCGAGCAGGCCGGGGTCCGCGGGGTCCACCAGGTAGCCGAGGACGTGCACGCTGCTGAAGCCGATGCGGGTGCTCAGCTCGAGCCCCGGCACGAGGGTCAGCGGCAGTTCGCGCGCGGACTCCGACGCGTCGGCCCAACCGGCGGTCGTGTCGTGGTCGGTCAGCGCGACGGCGTCCAGGCCGGCGGCCGCGGCCGCTCGGACGAGCTCCGCGGGTCGCTCGGTGCCGTCGGAGACACTCGAGTGCGCGTGCAGGTCGATGAACGGGTCGGGCACGTCGACAATGCTATCCACAGGTGAGCGGCCGCACAGGACGCCGGCGCAGCGCGGTGCGATGATGGAGCCATGGCCGACACGACTCCCCGCGCGACGAGCAACCGTTCCACGACCCCCGGGTCCTCGACCTTCAAGGACTTCATCGGGTCGCAGTGGGCGGACCGCGGACAGGCGATCCCGCAGCCCCGAGAGCAGGCCGCGTTCGCCGCCGAACGCCGGGCGCGCATCTCCGAGCAGCACCCGGGTCGCACGATCGTGGTGCCGGCCGGCCAGGCCAAGGTGCGCTCGAACGACTGCGACTACCCGTTCCGCCCGCACTCCACGTTCGCCCACCTGACGGGTTGGGGCACCGACACGGTCGTCGGTTCGGTCCTCGTGATGACGCCGAACGGCTCCGGGCACGACGCCACGCTCTACTTCCGCGCCACCGCCGGTCGTGACTCCGAGGAGTTCTACGCGAACCCCGAGATCGGCGAGTTCTGGGTCGGCCCGCGGCCCTCGCTCGACGCCGTCGCCGCGGACCTCGGGCTGGCCACCACCGACCTCGGCGCGTTCACCGACGTCGCCGACGGGCTCGACGCCTCGGTGCTGCTCGTGCGCGAGGCCGACGACGACCTGACCCGCACCCTCGACGCGCGCCTCGGCACCGCACTCGGCGGGGCCACCGAGACCGACGAGGCACCGGCGACCGACGACGTCCTCGCCCGCGACCTGTCCGAGCAGCGGCTCGTGAAGGACGCCTACGAGGTCAACGAGCTCCGCAAGGCCGTCGACGCCACCAAGCACGGCTTCGACGACGTGATCGCCGACTTCGACGCGGTCCTCGCGCACCCGCGTGGCGAGCGCATCGTCGAGGGCACCTTCAACCGCCGGGCACGTGCCGACGGCAACACGGTCGGCTACGACACCATCGCCGCGTCCGGCCACCACGCGTGCATCCTGCACTGGACCCGGAACGACGGCGCCGTGCAGCCCGGCGACCTGATCCTCATCGACGCCGGGGTCGAGGTCGACTCGTTCTACACGGCCGACATCACCCGAACCCTGCCGGTCAGCGGCACGTTCTCGCCCGTGCAGCGCATGGTCTACGACGCCGTGCTCGAGGCAGCCGACGCCGCGTTCGCCATCGTCAAGCCGGGCATCACGTTCCGTCAGGTGCACGCCACCGCGATGGAGGTCATCGCCCGCAAGACCGCCGAGTGGGGCTTCCTGCCGGTCTCGGCAGAGGAATCGCTCGAGCCGGACAACCAGTTCCACCGCCGCTACATGGTGCACGGCACGAGCCACCACCTCGGCCTCGACGTGCACGACTGCGCCAAGGCACGTCGCGAGATGTACCTCGACGGCGTCGTGCAGGCCGGCATGGTCTTCACGATCGAGCCCGGACTGTACTTCCAGCAGGACGACCTGACGGTGCCCGAAGAGTTCCGCGGCATCGGCGTCCGGATCGAGGACGACATCCTGGTGACCCAGGACGGCGCCGAGAACCTGTCGGTGGGCATCCCCAGGACCCCCTCGGAAGTGGAGGGGTGGATCGCCCGCTCCGGCCGCTAGCCTGAACGGGTGACGACGCCCGACGCCTCCACCGACACCGGCACGCCGCAGTTCTCGATCGAGGTCGAGCACTTCGACTCACCGGACGCCCAGCGGCTCCGCGCCGCACAGCGGCTCGAGATCGACCGGGCGTACGGCGGGGACAACGAACCCGGCGAGAAACCCACTGCCGAGACCATCGCGGTGTTCTTCGTGGTGCGCGACGACACCGGCACGCCGCTGGCCTGCGGCGGCCTCCGGGTCGTCGACGACGGCATCACCGAGATCAAGCGGATGTACGTCCGACCGGAGTCCCGCGGCGTCGGAGTCGCGTCGGCACTCCTGCGCCGGCTCGAAGAGGCCGCGCTGGACCTCGGGTCACCGGCGCTCGTGCTCGAGACGGGCAACGAACAGAAGCGCGCCGTCGGGTTCTTCGAGCGCGAGGGGTTCACGCGCATCGCGAACTTCGGGCCCTACGTCGGTGCGCCGTCGTCGATCTGCTACTCGAAGGTGCTGTAACCCGAGCACGGCGAGTCCGAGCCCGAGCCCGAGCCCGAGCCCGAGCCCGAGCCCCGACCCTGCACCCGTCAGGCGCGCTCGTCGCCCTTCGAGGACGACGGGGACGACGGGGACGACGAAGACGAGGGCGCCGACGGTGCCGGCGGCGTCGCGCCGGGCACCCGCTCGCCGTACTGCGGCGGGTCCTGCGGACGGCGCTCCGGGATCGCCGGCCCACCCGATGCCGGACGGTCGGCAGGAGCAGCGGCTCCGGGAGCCGCGTTCTCGCCGTACCGGGGTCCGTCGTTCGTGCCGTAGCGCGGCGCACCCGGGGCGGTGGGCGCACCCGTCTGCGTGTCGGGAGCCGACGTGCCGGACTGCTGCGGGCCTCCCGGCTGCTGGTGGGGTGTGGCGTGCCCGCCGTACGGCGACTGCTGCTGCGGCGGGGCGGGACGCCAGGGCTGCTGCTGTGGCGCCGACGCGCCGGGGCCGCCCTGCTGCGGGCCCTCGTTCCAGTGCGTGGACGGCGTCGCGCCGTGCTCACCGAGGATCCGCTGCGCCTGACCGGTCAGCTGCGGGTTGACGACGATCTGGTAGTTCGTCGCGAGCACCTGGTGCACGCTCGTGAAGTCGCGCTGGCGCTTCGTGATGGCGAACGAGACGATGCCGTAGAGCATGCCGAACGCGGCACCGATGATCGCGGCGGCCAGGATGAGGCCACCGGAGCTCGGCGAGAACAGGGTGAGCACGATGCCGAAGAAGATGCCGAGCCAGAGCCCCGAGAGCGCACCGGCGATCGCGGCCCGTCCGTAGGTCATCTTGCCCGTGACGCGCTCGACGGTCTTCAGGTCGTTGCCGACGATCGACAGCTGGTTGACCGGGAAGTCGGCCTCGGCGAGCTTCGCCACGACGCGCTGGGCGTCGGGGTAGCTGTCGTAGGTGCCGAGGACGTCGCCCTTGGGCAGCGTCGGGAAGGCCTGGGCGGTCCTGCCGGCGAAGGGACTCTGATTGCTCACACAGCCATCATTCACCGCACACCTTGCGATCGCACGTGCACCGCCGGGGAAGCAGCAGCACGCAACCGACTACGCTGGGTCGGGTGAGCGCCACGAAGGTCTTCGTCGCCCGCCTCGCCGGGTGCTCCGTCTTCGACCCCGCGGGCGACCGCGTGGGCAAGGTCCGGGACGTCCTGGTGGTCTACCGCCGGGCTGATCCCCCGCACGTCGTGGGGTTGATCGTCGAGGTGCCGGGCAAGCGCCGCATCTTCGTCAGCGTCGGCCGGATCACCTCGATCGGTGCCGGCCAGGTCATCACCACTGGGCTCGTCAACATGCGCCGCTTCGAGCAGCGCGGCGGCGAGGTCCGGGTGATCGCCGAGATGCTCGGCCGCAAGGTGCTCATCAAGAACCAGCGGATCCGCGCCACCATCGAGGACGTCGCGATCGAGGACCGCGGGCAGGGCGACTGGGAGGTCGCGCAGCTCTTCCTCCGCAAGCCGAAGACCACGCCGTCGCCGTTCGGCAAGGGCCCGACGACGTTCGCGACGTGGAACGAGGTCACCGAGGACGAGCTCCCCGGCGAGGCACAGTCCGCCGAGCACGTCATCGCCGCGTACTCCGACCTGGTGCCGGCCGACCTCGCGAGCACCCTGCTCGACCTGCCCGAAGAGCGCCGGTTCGAGGTCGCCGAGGAGCTGCCGGACGACCGGCTCGCCGACGTCCTCGAGGAGATGCCCGACCAGGAGCGCGTCGAGATCCTGTCGCGGCTCGAGGATGCCCGCGCGGCCGACGTCCTCGACCAGATGCAGCCGGACGACGCTGCCGACGTCCTCGCGCAGTTCTCCGACGAACGGAGCGAGGCGCTCCTGCAGCTCATGGAGCCGGAAGAGGCGCAGGACGTCCGCATGCTCCTGGAGTACGAGCCGGACACGGCCGGTGGTCTGATGACCACCGAGCCCGTCATCGTCTCGGCCGACGCCACCGTCGCCGAGGGGCTCGCGCTCGTCCGCCGCCACGACCTCGCCCCGGTGCTCGGCGCCGCGGTCTGCGTCACGCTGCCGCCGTACGAGCCGCCGACCGGTCGGTTCCTCGGGCTGGTGCACTTCCAGCGGATGCTCCGCTACCCGCCGAACGAGCGGCTCGGCACACTCATCGACCAGCAGACCGAGCCGGTCCGGGTCGACGCGAGCGCCGCCGAGGTCACCCGCGTGATGGCGACCTACAACCTGCTGTCCGTCCCCGTGGTCGACGACGCCCACCGCCTCGTCGGGGTGGTGACGATCGACGATGTCCTCGACCACGTCCTGCCGGACGACTGGCGAAGTCAGGGCGAGGGGGAACCCTCACCGCTTCCACGCCAACGCCCGCGCAAGACACCCGTGACGACGGGAAGGAGGACCACCCGTGGCCCGAACGGATGAGAACCGTCGCGATCGCGAGCGCTCCGACGTCCGCCTCGACTCCCCCAAGGGCATGCGCACGCGTGTGCTCCCGACCCGCCGTCGCGGCGGCCGCGGTGACACGTTCGGTCGCGCGACCGAGGGCATCGCGCGGGGCATGGGCACGCCGTGGTTCCTCATCGGCCTCACCCTGTTCTGCGTGGTCTGGATGGGCTACAACACCCTCGCGCCGAAGCCGTGGCAGTTCGACTCGGCGGCGATCGGCTTCACCGCGCTGACCCTCGTGCTCTCCCTGCAGGCCTCGTACGCCGCCCCGCTGATCCTGCTCGCGCAGAACCGGCAGGACGACCGCGACCGCGTGCAGTTCGAGCAGGACCGGCAGCGCGCCGAGCGCAACCTGGCGGACACCGAGTACCTGGCGCGCGAGGTCGTGGCGCTCCGTCTGGCGATGCGCGACATGGCGTCGAAGGACTTCATCCGCGCCGAACTGCGCTCGCTGCTCGAGGAACTCGACCGGCGCGACGCCGACGACGCCGGCTACGCGAACGAGCCCGGCAACTCCTCCCGTGGCTGACGCGGTCCCCTCCGACGAGCAGCTGGGCACGGCCGTCCTCGCGGCGCTCGGCCGCGTGATCGACCCCGAGATCCGTCGGCCCGTCACGGAGCTCGACATGATCCGTGGTGTCGACGTGCAGCCGGGAGGCACGGTGCGCGTCGACCTGCAGCTCACGATCGTTGGGTGCCCCGCCGCCGACACCATCGAGCGCGACGTGCGCGCCGCCGCCGGTTCCGTGGACGGGGTGTCGTCGGTCGACGTCGACGTGTCGGTCATGGCCCCCGCGACGCGTGCTGCGCTCACGGAACGTCTGCGGGCCGGCCGGCCTCGCGGCGTCCAGTTCACCCCGGACTCGCTCACCCGCGTCATCGCCGTGACGAGCGGCAAGGGCGGTGTCGGCAAGTCGACGGTCACCGCCAACCTCGCCGTCGCGCTCGCCCGCCGAGGCCTGCGGGTCGGGGTCGTCGACGTCGACGTGCACGGCTTCAGCATCCCCGGGCTGATGGGGCTGACCGACGAGCACGGTGTCGCACCCCGTCCCACCCGGGTGGACAGCATGATCCTGCCGCCCGTCGCCCACGACGTGAAGGTCGTGTCGATCGGCATGTTCGTCGACGACGCCTCGACCGCGGTGTCGTGGCGCGGCCCGATGCTGCACCGCACGGTGAACCAGTTCCTGACCGACGTGTTCTTCGGCGACCTCGACGTGCTCCTGCTCGACCTGCCACCCGGCACCGGCGACGTCGCGATCTCCGTCGGCCAGCTCCTCCCGCACGCCGAGGTCCTCGTCGTCACCACCCCGCAGGCCGCCGCGGCCGACGTCGCCGAGCGCAGCGGGATCGTCGCACGCCAGACCGGCCAGCGGGTGATCGGGGTCATCGAGAACATGGCGGGCCTCGTGCAGCCCGACGGCTCGGTCCTGCACCTGTTCGGTGAGGGCGGCGGCGCCGAGACCGCCGCACGGCTGTCCCGCGGACAGGACGCCCCCGTGCCGGTGCTCGGCAGCGTGCCGCTGTCGGTGCCGCTGCGCGAGGGCGGGGACAGCGGCCTGCCGGTCGTGCTCGGTGCGCCGGAGGACCCTGCGGCGGTCGCCCTCGCCGCGATCGCCGACGGCATCACGACGATGGGGCGCGGACTGGCCGGACGGAGGCTCGGCCTGTCGCTGTCCTAGGCTCGTCAGCATGAGCATGGATCACGTCAGCGTCGGCTGGGACCGCGCCCGCGACACGAACCGCGCGAACTGGGACGACCGCGTCCCCCTCCACGAACGCGCCTACGCCGTCGACGAGCTGTCCGACCCGGCGCACCGCTCCGACGTCGTGCGCGACGACCTGCCGGCGCTCACCCCCTGGCTGCCGAACGGATCGCTCGAGGGGCTCGACGTCTGCCACCTGCAGTGCCACATCGGCACCGACACCGTGTCGCTCGCTCGCGAGGGCGCCCGGCTGACCGGTGTCGACTTCTCCCCCGCGGCGCTCGCCTCCGCCGCCGGCCTCGCGACGCGGCTCGGACTCGACGTCACCTGGGTCGAGACCGACGTGCTCGACGCCCGGGCCGCGGTGACGGGCGACTTCGACGTCGTCTACACGAGCATCGGCACGATCACGTGGCTCCCCGACCTCGACCGTTGGGCCGCACAGGTCGCGGGGCTACTGCGTCCGGGCGGGGTGTTCTTCATCCGCGACGGCCACCCCGCGCTCTACGCCCTGGACGAGTCCGCCGACGAGCTCGTCGCCCGCTACCGGTACTTCCCCGACGGCACGGCGCAGCAGTGGGACGACGCCGGCACCTACGCCGGCGACGGCACGGTCGCGAACTCCCGGACGTTCGAGTGGCCGCACCCGCTGTCCGAGATCGTGAACGCCCTGCTCGGTGCCGGGCTGCGCCTCCGCCGCCTGGACGAGGGCCGCACGCTGCCCTGGCGGTTCAGCCCGCGAATGGAGGACACCGGCTCCGGGTCGTGGGCCTGGCCGGAGCACGACCGCGACCGGATGCCGACGACGTACACGATCGTGGCGACCCGCGACTGACCTCGAGGCACTGGTCCGCTCGACGCATCCTGTGTGTTCGTTCATGGACAGGTCGTTCCACCTCGGAGCATTATGCAAGGGCATTGCACAATGCCCTTGCGGAATGTGACCGCCTGGGCTCCACCCACCGGACGACGACGTCCGGCCGAGGACAGGAGAACCGTGTGAACCAGAAGAGCCGAATGCGATCAGGACTCGTGGCGACGATCGTCGCCGCGGTCGTCGCCGGGGGATCGCTCGCAGCAGCGCCGGCACTCGCCGCCACCACCTGCGCCACCGCGTGGGGCGCCGGCACCGCCTACAACGGCGGCGCCACCGTCAGCGAGAACGGGACGAACTACACCGCGAACTGGTGGACCCAGGGTGACGAGCCCGCGACCCACTCCGGGGCGACGGGCAGCGGGCAGCCGTGGACCTCGACCGGAGCCTGCACCGGCACCGGCGGCGGCACCACTCCTCCCGGTGGGGGAACGACGACCCCCGGCACGGGCGGGAGCGGCGGTACTGCCAAGGGACTGGTGTTCAGCCCGTACAAGGACATCACCGTGAACCTCGACTGGAACACGAACGTCATGAACACCGCGGTCACCGGCTCACGGATCCCGGTGGTCGGCTCGAGCAACAGCCTGGTCTCGACCCGCGAGCCAGGCCTCAAGGCCATCACCCTCGCCTTCGCGACCGGCACGTGCGGCAGCGAGAACTGGGGCGGCGTCGCGGCGGATGCCTTCGCGAACGCCAACATCCCGAAGCTCGACGCCGCCGGGGTGAACTACATCGTCAGCACCGGTGGCGCTGCCGGCTCGTTCAAGTGCTCGGGCGCGGCACTGCAGTCGTTCATCGCGCGCTACGCCACCCCGCACATGATCGGCGTCGACTTCGACATCGAGAGCGGGCAGTCCGCCGCGGACGTGCAGAACCTGGTGAGCGCCGCGGCCCTCGCCCAGACGAAGTACCCCGGCATGCGCTTCTCGTTCACGCTCGCGACCCTCGCCGCCAGCGACGGCTCGTACGGCGGACTGAACAGCACCGGCGACGCCACCGTGAAGGCGATCAAGGCGTCGAACCTGACGAACTACACGATCAACCTCATGACGATGGACTTCGGCCGCGCGACCGCCGCGAACTGCGTGCTCTCCGGCTCCACCTGCCAGATGGGCAAGTCGTCGATCCAGGCCGTCACGAACCTGCAGCACACGTACGGCATCGCGTCGTCGAAGATCGAGGTCACCCCGATGATCGGGGTCAACGACACCACGGACGAGGTCTTCACCCTCGCCGACGTCGACACCCTGTCCGCCTACGCCAAGGCGAACGGCCTCGCCGGCATCCACTACTGGTCGCTCGACCGGGACACGCCCTGCGCCTCGACCACAGCGTCGTCCACCTGCAGCTCCGTCCCGAGCGCGCCGGCACTCGCCTGGACGGACCGCTTCCTCGCCGACCTGCAGTAGTCGTCACCACAGGCGGACGGGTGGCCCGGTGCCAGCTGGCACCGGGCCTCCCGTCCGCCTCGTGGTCACGTGACGGGCGTCAGGTCGCTTCCGCGTCGAAGGGTGGCGCTTCTCCCGCGGCCAACGGCACGACGGGAGCCGTCGCACGCACCTTTGACGCCGTCACCTGCGCGGTCTGGACCGCTGCGGCGCTGCTGGCGCCGCCGGAGTCGAGGAGCGCGTCGCGGATGATCCGGCGGGGGTCGTACTGCCGCGGGTCGAGCTTCTGCCACTCGATGTCGTCGAACTCGGGGCCCATCTCGTCGCGCATCCGCTCCTTCGCGGTGTCGGCGAACCGGCGGACGGCCTTCACGAACTCGGCGAGCTTCTGGGCGTACATCGGCAGGCGCTGGGGCCCGAGCAAGAGCACGGCAATGATCCCGATGATCAGGATCTTGTCGAGCGGGATGTTCACGTGAGCGAGCCTAACCCGTGCGGCTCCGATGCACCCCTAGAGTTGTGACCCGAACGGAGTGTGCGTGTCAGAGAAAGAGTCGAACTGGAAGTTCGCCGAGGACATCGTCTCGGAGTCCGAGGCGATCGCCCGTGCACGTGAACACTCCCTGGAGCTCGGGGTCGAGGCGATCTCGCCCGCGATCGGTGCGCAGATCGGTGTCATCGCCGCAGCATCCCGCGCCACGAGCATCATCGAGATCGGGACGGGCCTGGGAGTCTCCGGGCTGTACCTGCTCGGCGGCGCGCCGGACGCGACCCTGACCACGATCGACGTCGAGGTCGACCACCAGCAGTTCGCCCGCGACGCCTACATCAGCGCCGGAACCGCGCCCGCGCGCATCCGGCTGATCCCGGGCCGCGCGAACCAGGTGCTCCCCCGCATGAACGAGGCGTCCTACGACGTCGTGCTCGTCGACGCCGACCCCGAGCACGTCATCGAGTACGTCGAGCACGGGCTACGGCTCGCGCGCCTCGGTGGGACCGTCCTGGTGCCGCACGCGCTGTGGCGCGGACGTGTGGCCGACCCGGTCAAGCGGGACCGGGCGACCACCGACTTCCGGCTGCTGCTCACCGAGGTGTCGACGTCGGGTGCGGTGCGCAGTGCGCTCTCGCCGGCCGGCGACGGACTGCTGCAGCTGACGAAGGTCACCGCGTAGCACCCGCCTCCGCGCGGTCACTCGAGGTGCCGCAGGTACCGCTCCGGCGACTCGAGGAACGAGCGCTGGTTGCGGACCAGGTCGAGGTCGTCCCACTCGGTGCGCCGGAACCCCCACTCGCCGACCTCGTGGATCGTCGCACCCGGGAACGCCGCCAGGACCGGTGAGTGCGTCGAGAGCACGACCTGCCCGACGCCGCTGTCGACGATCGACCGCAACAGCGCGATGAGCGTGAGGCACCCGGAGAACGACAGCGCCGACTCCGGCTCGTCGAGGATCCAGAGCCCCGGCCACTGCGCACGGTCGATGACGAAGTCGAGGAACGACTCCCCGTGGCTGCGCTCGTGGAAGACCGGCTCGGGGCGGGAGTGGTTGGGGTGCTCCTCGAGGTAGGTGAAGAACCCGTGCATGGTCTCGGCTCGCAGGAAGAACCCGCCGCGGGGAGCGCCGAAGTCCCGCCGCAGGACGATGTGCTCCCACAGGTCGGACTCGGACGGGCGCGTCGAGTGGTTCGCCAGGGTCGAGCCGCCCTCTGCTGACATGCCGAAGCGCAACGCGATCGCCTCGATCAGGGTCGACTTGCCGACACCGTTGTCGCCGACGAACACCGTCACCGGGTCGAGGTCGAGCCCCTCGTCGAGCAGCTGCCGCACCGGGGGCAGCGTCGCCGGCCAGACGTCGCGCGGCATCGGGTCCGGGTCGCGGTACTCCTCGACGCGGCGGATCGGCATGTGGGTCCTCGGCATGTGGGTCCTCGGCACGAGGCCATCCTGCCGGACGGGGCCGACAACGAGACGACGGGCCCGGCGCGTACACGCTCCGGGCCCGTCGTTCTGGTGCTTTCGACTGCTAGGCCGAGACGACCTCAGCGAGTGCGTCATGGAGTTCCTTGGCCTCGGCATCGTTGACCGAGACGACCAGGCGGCCTCCTCCTTCGAGCGGAACCCGCACGATGATGAGTCGACCCTCCTTAACAGCCTCCATCGGCCCGTCACCGGTCCTCGGCTTCATGGCTGCCATCAGATGTCCCCTTTCGCGAAGTACATGCTCGCTCATTATCTCGTATTGATGGGGCAACTGCGAAACTGCCCAGGTTGGGGGTGTCGGATCGCCGGTTCTTCGCGGGTTCCGTTCGTAACCTTGGCGGATGCCGAACATCCGCTCCATGCGCCGTCAGTCCCCCGACGGACGTCCCCACCGGTCCGAGGGGTCCGAGGGGTCCGGGGGGTCCGGTCCGGCCGGCCGGACCGTGCGGTCCGACGACGCGGTGCCGGCCGGGCTGCGGATCGGGGCGGCGTTCACGTGGCGCCTCCTCGTCGTGGGTGCCGGGCTCGCCGTGCTGGTGGCGCTCGTCGTGCTGCTGCAGGACATCGTGGTGCCGTTCCTCATCGCGCTGCTCGTGTGCGCGCTGCTCATGCCGATGTCGTCGTTCCTGCAACGACACCGGTGGCCGAAGTGGACGGCGGTGCTGTCGAGCCTGGTCGCCCTGGTGCTGGCCCTCGGTGGGCTGGCGCTGCTCGTGACCGAGCAGGTGCGGTCCGACCTGCCGTCGCTCGAACGTCGACTCCACCACAGCGTGCAGTCGCTGCGGACCCTGCTCGACAGCGAGCCGTTCGGGATCACCGAGAAGGACGTCGACTCGTGGGTGTCGAACGGCTTCGACTACCTGCAGGGCCACGCCGCGACGATCCTGTCCGGGTTCCAGGCGGCGGGCACCGGCGCCGTGCACGTGCTCGAGGGCCTCTTCATCATCGTGTTCACGACCCTGTTCGTGCTCATCGACGGCCCGCGCATCTGGGGCTGGGTCGTCCGGCTCTTCCCGCGACGGGCCCGCGCACGCATCGACGTCGCCGGGCACGCCGGGTGGAAGACCCTGACGAGCTTCATCCGCGTCCAGCTCGTGGTCGCCGTCACGGACGCCCTCGGTGTCACCATCGGCGCACTCGCGCTGCAGATCCCGCTGGCGATCCCGATCGGCGTGATCGTGTTCTTCGGCGCGTTCGTCCCGGTCGTCGGTGCGATCGTCGCCGGTGCGGTCGCGGTGCTCATCGCGCTCGTGTTCAACGGCTGGGTGCCGGCGCTCGTGATGCTGGGCATCGTGGTCGTCGTGCAGCAGCTCGAGAGTCACGTGCTGCACCCGTTCCTGACGGGAACCGCAGTGAAGGTGCACCCGCTCGGCGTCGTCCTCGGGGTGACCGCTGGGACGACGATCGCCGGGGTCGTCGGCGCGTTCTTCGCGGTGCCGTTCATCGCCACCGTCAACGCGATGGTCGTGGCAGCCGCGAACTGGCGGCCGGGCGACCCGGAGCCGATGTCAGCGACGGTGCCGAAGCGCGAGCGGAGTGGACCGGCCGCACGCCTCCTGGCCCGTGCCCAGGCACGCGAGCGCCGCCACGATCACGGCGGGGTCCAGTCGTAGCCGTCGATCCACCAGCAGTAGTACAGCCAGACCCACTGCAGGCCGATGAAGGCCACCACGACGGCCACGCGGTAGACGCGTGACCGCGGCAACGCCACGATGCCGAGCAGCGGCGCGATGGGCACGAGGATCCGCCAGGTGCTCGACTGCGGGAAGAACACGGCGAGCAGGTACACGACGTAGGCGATGCCCCAGAGCCGCAGCTCGATGCCGATCCGCCGTGCCGCGGGCATGCCGACGAACGCCGCGAAGCCGATGACCACGAAGGCCAGCAGAACCCCGCCCGCCGGCTGCCGGAACCACCAACCGAAGCCCTGGACCCACGGCGCGAACGGCACGAGTTCCTGCCACCCGACGTAGGACGACCGCCAGGCGAGTTCGGTGTCGGTGTACGCCTTCGGCACCCCGGTGACGGCCCAGGCGATCGCCGGCCACGCCAGGCCGACCAGTCCGGACACGACCGCCACCACGGCCGGCGGCACGAGGCTGCGCAGCGTGAGCGGCTCCGACGAACGCACCCACGCGGGCCGGATCGCCCACGCACCGACGAACAGCACGACGAGCAGCGAGAACGCGAGCCCGGTCGGGCGGGTCATGCCGAGCAGCAGCACGACGGGCAGCATCGTCCACCACCGCCGGTCGACCATGAGCAGGAGCGCGACGAGCAGCAGGAACAGGCCCATCGACTCGGCGTACGCGACCTGGAACATCGCGGACACCGGCGCCACGCAGAACAGCACGGTGGCGAAGGTCGCCCGCGCCGGGTCGAGGAAGCGCCCCATCAGGCGTCGGAACACGAGCGCGGCACCGAGTCCGGCGAGCAGCGAGACCGAGACCGCCACGAGTTCGAAGGACGCCCCGGTCAGCAGCATGAGTCCGCGCACCAGGAACGGGTACGCGGGCATGAAGGCCCACGCGTTCTCGGTCACGTGTCCAGCCGTGTCGACCGGCAGGACCGACGGGTACCCGCCGGTGGCGATCACGCGGTACCAGGCACCGTCCCAGATCGACGCGAACGACAGGTACGTCGGGTGCTGGACGGTGAATGAGTTCGCGGCCTGCACGCTGGCGAACGCCTGCATCATCACCCCGGTGACGAACCGGGCGAGCACGTAGACGACGGTGATGCGGACCCACCACGGCACCACCCGGTACCGGGCACGCCAACGAGCGCGAGCAGGGGTCGACCGGGACACCCCGGCCGTCGTCAGGCCGTCAGCCACCGACGGAGGCCCGCTTCGACCGCGGTGATCTGCGCGACCGGCACCTGCTCGTCGTCGTGGTGGGCGAAGACCGGCTCACCGGGCCCGTAGTTGACGGCGGGCACCCCGAGGGCCGAGAAGCGCGCGACGTCGGTCCAGCCGTACTTCGGGCGGGGCTCGGGGCCGCCGACGGCCGACACGAAGTCCTGCGCCAGCGGCGCGTCGAGCCCGGGGCGGGCACCGGCGGCGAGGTCGACGATTGTGACGTCGTACCCATCGAAGAGCTCGCGGATGTGTGCCACGGCTTCGTCGGCGGAGCGGGACGGCGCGAACCGGTAGTTCACGTGCACCATCGCCTCGTCCGGGATGATGTTGCCCGCGATGCCGCCGCTGATGCCGACGGCGTTCAGACCCTCGCGGTACTCCAGCCCGTCGACCGTGACGGTGCGGGGCTCGTAGGCGGCCAGGGTCGCCAGGATCGGCGCCGTCTTGTGGATCGCGTTGTCGCCGATCCAGCTGCGGGCACTGTGCGAGCGCTTGCCGAACGTGCGGATCTCGGCACGGAGGTTGCCGTTGCAGCCGCCCTCGATCTGCGCGCCGGAGGGCTCCCCCAGGATCGCGAAGTCGGCCGTCAGCAGTTCCGGCCGCGTCCGGGCGAGGCGACCGAGGCCGTTCAGCGCGTCCGAGACCTCTTCGTGGTCGTACCAGACCCACGTGACGTCGACCGAGGGTTCGACCAGGTCGTACGCGAGCTTGAGCTGCACGGCGCAGCCGGCCTTCATGTCGACGGTGCCGCGGCCCCAGAGGATGTCCGTGCCGTCGTCGGTGGTGCGGAACTCCGTCGGCAGGTTGTCGTTGAGCGGCACCGTGTCGATGTGCCCGGCGATGACGACCCGGCGGTCACGGCCGAGGTTCGTGCGTGCGACGACCGCGTCGCCGTCACGGATCACCTCGAGGTGCGGCAGCGGTGCGAGCACCGCCTCGATCGCGTCGGCGAGGGCCTGTTCGTTGCCCGACACCGACTCGATGTCGCAGATGGCACGGGTGATGTCGATGGACGAGGCGGTGAGGTCGAGCTGCTCCGGCATGCGGTCACCTTATCGGCCGTCGCCCCCGTTGCGCTGGCCCCCGGCACGGCGGTCCGGGAGGCACGGTGCGGGTCCGCAGCGTCCGTCCGGTCGGTCCGGTGCTCCCGTCCGGTGCGTCGGTACCCTGGTGCGGTGACCGACACGACTGCCTCCGCCCGCCCGACCCACGCCTGGGGCCACGGCCTCGCGACAATCGCCGCCGACGGCACCACCCTCGACACCTGGTACCCGGAGACCCACCTCGGCCCGCTGCCGGCCGACGCGGTGTTCCCCGACGGGCTGCAGGTGCACGTGGGCGACGATCCCCGGCGCGAGGTCCGCATCGAGGCCGTCACGACCGAGGTCACCATCGACGCCGCCCCGACCAGCACCGAGGACGCGTACCTGCGCCTGCACCTGCTGAGCCACCTGCACGTGCAGCCGAACACGATCAACCTCGACGGGGTCTTCGGGTACCTGCCGATCGTCGCGTGGACGAACGCCGGCCCGGTCCACCCGGAATCCCTGAACCGCCTGCGCCCGTCGCTGCAGCGCGCCGGCATCGCCGTGCACGCCATCGACAAGTTCCCGCGCCTGGTCGACTACGTCGTGCCGGACCGCGTCCGCATCGGCGACGCCAACCGTGTCCGGCTCGGCGCCCACCTGGCACCGGGCACGACCGTCATGCACGAGGGCTTCGTGAACTTCAACGCCGGCACCCTCGGCGACGCCATGATCGAGGGGCGCGTCTCGCAGGGCGTCGTCGTCGGCAACGGCACCGACATCGGCGGCGGGGCCTCCATCATGGGCACCCTGTCCGGCGGTGGCACGCACCGCGTCTCCCTCGGTGAGCGTGCGCTGCTCGGCGCGAACGCGGGCCTCGGCATCTCGCTCGGCGACGACTCGGTGATCGAGGCCGGCCTGTACGTCACGGCCGGCACGAAGGTCGTCCTGGTCGGCGCCGCCCCGAACCCGGACGGCACGCCGAAGACCGTCAAGGCCGCCGAGCTGTCCGGCACCCCGAACATCCTGTTCCGGCGCAACAGCCTGTCCGGTGCCGTCGAGGCGCTGCAGCGCAAGGGCGAGGGCATCCAGCTCAACACGGCGCTCCACGCGTAGGACGCGCCGGACGGGAGGCCCGTGGCCACGCCGCCACGGGCCTCCCGTCCGTCACGGAGTGAGCAGAAGACGACGGGTCCTGTCTCAGGACCCGTCGTCTTCTGCGCACTGGACGCGCGTCAGCGCGCGGGGAGGTCCCGCTTCGGGGCGCCCACGTAGAGCTGCTGCGGGCGACCGATCTTGTTGAGCGGGTCGTTGTTCAGCTCGCGCCACTGCGCGATCCAGCCGGGCAGGCGGCCGATCGCGAACAGCACCGTGAACATGCGCGGCGGGAAGCCCATCGCCTTGTAGATGATGCCCGTGTAGAAGTCGACGTTCGGGTAGAGCTTGCGGTCGATGAAGTACTGGTCGCTCAGCGCGATCTGCTCGAGTTCCTTCGCGATGTCGAGCAGGTCGTCCTGCACGCCGAGCGACTCGAGGACCTCGTCAGCCGACTCCTTGACGAGCTTCGCGCGGGGGTCGTAGTTCTTGTAGACGCGGTGCCCGAAGCCCATGAGCTTCACGCCGCGCTCCTTGTTCTTCACCCGCTCGACGAAGCGCTGCACGGGCTCGCCGGAGTCCTTGATCTGCTGCAGCATCTCGAGCACGGCCTCGTTCGCACCGCCGTGCAGCGGGCCGTACAGGGCGTTGATGCCGGCGGAGATCGACGCGAACATGTTCGCCTTCGTCGATCCGACCAGGCGGACCGTGGCGGTCGAGGCGTTCTGTTCGTGGTCCTCGTGCAGGATGAGGAGCCGGTCGAGGGCCTTCGACAGCACCGGGTTCGGCTGGTAGGTCTCGGCCATGGTGCCGAAGTTCAGGCGCAGGAAGTTGTCGACGAACGACAGCCCGTTGTCCGGGTACAGGAACGCCTGCCCGATGGACTTCTTGTGGGCGTAGGCGGCGATGACCGGCAGCTTGGCGAGCAGCCGCACGGTCTGCAGCTCGACCTTCTCCGGGTCGTCGACGTCCATGTCGTCCTCGTAGTACGTCGACAGCGCGCTGACGGCGCTGGACAGCACGGACATCGGGTGCGCCGAGTGCGGCAGCGCATCGAACAGGCGGCGCAGGTCCTCGTGCAGCAGGGTGTGCCGGCGGATACGGGCGTCGAAGTCGGCGAGTTCGGACTCGTCGGGCAGCTCGCCGTAGATCAGGAGCCACGCGACCTCGAGGAAGGTGCAGTTCGATGCGACCTGGTCGATCGGGTAGCCGCGGTACCGCAGGATGCCCTGGTCACCGTCGATGTAGGTGATGGCGCTCTTGGTCGACCCGGTGTTCACGAACCCGTAGTCGAGCGTGTTCATCCCGGTCTGCTTCTTGAACGTCGAGATGTCCACCGTGGACGCGCCGTCGACACTCGGCAGGATCGGGAACTCCGCGCTGCCGCCCGGGTACGTCAGCGTCGCGGTCTCGCCCGTCTGTTCGGCGGCGGGACTCACGGGCACGGGCGTCGTGGGCGGTGTGGCCGTCTTCTGAGCGTCGTTGGCAGTGTCAGTCACGGTGACAGCCTAATCGCGGCGTCTGTCGCTCGTGCACACATCGATGGTCACGATGTGGTGGGAACCCCCGATTGCGCTGTGGGCTACGCGGTGCCGAGCCGCCGACTGCTGGCGAGCCGCTGCGCTGCCGCCGCGATCCGCTCGTCGGTCGCCGTGAGCGCCACCCGGACGTGGTCGCCGCCCGCCGCACCGTAGAACGTGCCCGGAGCGACCAGGATCCCGCGGTCGGCCAACCAGGAGACCGTGTCGAGCCCGGGCTCACCGCGGGTCGCCCAGAGGTACAGGCCGGCCTCGCTGTGGTCGACGCGGAAGCCGGCGTCCTCGAGTGCCCGTCGGAGCATGTTCCGGCGCGCGCGGTAGCGGGCCTTCTGCTGCTGCACGTGGGTCTCGTCCGCCAGCGCGACGATCATGGCTTGCTGCACCGGCAGCGGCGGCATGAGCCCCGCGTGCTTCCGGACCGCGAGCACGTCGGCCAGGATCCGGGCGTCACCGGCGACGAACGCCGCGCGGTACCCGGCCAGGTTCGACTGCTTCGACAACGAGTACACGCTGAGCACACCGTCGACCGAGTCGCCGACGACACGGGGGTCGAGGATCGTTGGGGTCGGCGTGGTGGCGTACTCGGGGTCCCAGCCGAGTTCGGCGTAGCACTCGTCGCCGACGATCACGGCGCCGAGTGCCCGCGCACGCTCTACCGCGACGCGCAGCTCGTCGATCGACAGCACCCGACCGTCGGGGTTGCCGGGCGAGTTGAGCCACACCAGCTTCGTCGTCGCGGGCCACGCCGCCGGGTCGTCCGAGGCGAGGGCATCGGCGCCGACCAGGGCCGCGCCGAGTTCGTAGGTCGGGTACGCGGCAGCCGGGAACACGACGGTGTCGCCGGCGCCGATGCCGAGCCAGAGCGCCAGTCCGGCGATGAACTCCTTCGAGCCGATCGTCGGCAGCGTGTGCGCCTCGGTCAGCTGCACCCCGTGCCGGCGGCCGTACCAGTCGGCGATCGCCTGGCGGAGGGCCGGGGTACCGGCGACCTGCGGGTAGGCGTGCGCGTCCGTGGCCTCGGCCAGGGCACGCCGGACGACCTCGGGCGTGGGGTCGACCGGCGAACCGACGCTCAGGTCGACGATGCCGCCCTCGTACGCCGCCGCGCGCTGCTTGAACGGGACGAGCTGGTCCCAGGGGAAGTCGGGCAGGTCGAGCGCCACGTGCGGCTCCGGATCAGCCGCGGGGCGGTTCGGCCATGATGACCGGGTGGTCCTTGTGGATCACACCGACCTTCGCGGCACCGCCGGGCGAGCCGACCTCTTGGAAGAACTCGACGTTGGCCTTGTAGTAGTCGGCCCACTCGTCGGGCAGGTCGTCCTCGTAGTAGATCGCCTCGACCGGGCAGACCGGTTCGCACGCACCGCAGTCGACGCACTCGTCGGGGTGGATGTAGAGCGACCGGTCGCCTTCGTAGATGCAGTCGACGGGGCATTCGTCGATGCACGCGCGGTCCTTGACGTCGACACAGGGCTGGGCGATCACGTAGGTCACGGTTCGGGTGCTCCCTTCGACGAGCGGGTTCGAGTCTACTCGTGGCCCGGGGCCGTCCGGGACCGCAGCCCCGACAGGTCCGGCCACGCGAGCACGAGGGCGGCGATGACGGCGGGGGCGAACGTCCACACGTACCCGGCGGCGTTCGCCAGCACGAGTGGCGAACCCTGCCCGCCGACCGAGACGAGCACCTGCGTGGCGACGAGGATGCCGATGCCGATCGCCGCGACCATCGCCCGCGACCGGAACAGCAACCGGATGCCCACGGTCAGGCCGACCACGATCAGGGTGGTGACCACCAGGCCGATCGGGAACGCCGCGGCGCCGATGGTCTGCTGGTGCGTCACGGTGCCGAGGCCGCCGGTGACGAGCCCGAGCACGAGCGAGACGGCGACCGCCGCGACCTTGCCCTGGCCGGACATCTCGGCGAAGGTCTGCGGTGCCGGCGGCTGCGGGTCGGCATCGTGCCGGAAGGCCTCGACCGCGGGAGCGTGTTGGCGGACGCCGTGCGGCATCACCCACGACAGGGCGGTCGGGTCGGCGGGGTCCATCGGGTCGACGGTGACCTGCGAGCGGTACTGCTCGACGGCGGCACGGAGCTTCGCGCGGACGGGCAGGACGTCGACGGTGACGTCGGCAGCGCCGTCGGCCCCGGAGCCGTCCGGAGAGACGATCATCGAGAACGCAACCTCTTCGGCGCGGGCCGCGTACCGGGCGGCGTGGTGCACGCGGACGTGGTCCGGGTGGCCGTAGCCGCCGTCGTCGGCGTAGCTCACGACCGCGTCGGCACCGGTGGACCGGATCGCGGCGCGGACGTCGTCGACGACCTCGCCGAGGTCGGCAGCGGTCAACGAGTCGGCGGGGGCGTCGTCGGCAGCGGTGGCCCGTCCGTCCGGGCCCCACTGCATGCCGGAGTCGGTGTACCGGCGCTCCGGCAGGTCGGTCGGGCGGGCGCCACGACCGCCGAGCCACAGGTGCGTGGGGCCGCCGAGGGCTGCGAGCGCCCCGGCGATCTCGGTCTCGCGGTGTGCGGCGACCCGGGGGCCGTCGCCGGCCAGTGGCGCGAGCCGCTCGGTGAGCATCTCGCCGCGCTCACCGCGTGTGGCCGTCAGCACGGTCACCTCGGCACCGAGCTCGAGCAGGGTGGCGATCGTCCCACCGGACGACAGGGTCTCGTCGTCGGGGTGGGCGTGCACGAACAGCACGCGTTCGGGGCGGGTGGCAGCGACCTTCGACATCGGGTCCCAGCGTACGGGTTCGTGCCTAGCGGGGCGTCACGATGTAGGTCGCGGTGACGCCGTCCGAACCGTCGGAGAACGTGAGCACGACGCGGTAGGCGTCGCTCCGGAACATCCCGAACGCGCTCGACGAGTCCGCGCGCTTCGCCGACTCGGTGTAGCCGGCGTCGGCGAGCTGCTGGGCCGCGGCAGCGAAGTCGTCGACCGATCCGGCGCGGACCTGCACGACCCACCCGGAACCGTTCGGTCCCGCTCCCCCGCCGAGCACCGTGCCGTCGACGAGTGGCACGTCGGTCGACGGGAACCCGTCCGGCACCTTGCCGTCGGAGGTCACGTTCGCGCCCTTGAGCGCGGTGTCGAGCGCACCGTCGATTCCACCCGCCACCGAGGACATGCCGTCCTGGATCGCCTTGCCGTCGATGCCGGCGACGCCGTCCGCGACCGTCGACGCGACAGAGGATCCGAGATCCGTCGCCTGCTTGACGGCGTCGGACGAGCAGCCGGTGAGTCCGGCGAGGGCGATGCCGGCAGCGACGGCGGCGATCAGCGGGGTACGGAGGGAACGCATGTCGCGACCGTAACGGGTGAGCCGGGAGGCCCGTGGCGAGTTGGCTGTGAACGTCCTGTCCCTGGGACCATCACGCGCGCGGCGGGGCCGCCCCGCGCCTCCCGTCCGTCAGGCGACGTAGGCGCGTGTCGCGGCCACCAGGGCGTCGACGCCCACCGGGATCGCGGTCTCGGCCTGCGGCGCGTAGAACGGCGAGTGGTTGCTCGGGATGTCCTCGCCGCGACGGAACAGCTCCGGGTCGGTGATGCCCGTGAACCAGTACACGAGCGGGACCCCGGCCGCGGTCGCGAGCTGACCCACGTCCTCCGACGCCATCGCGAGCCCGATCTCGAGCTCGCGTGCACCCGGCACGGCGGCGCTGACGGCGGCGAGCACGCGGGCGGCGGACTCCGCGTCGTTCACGGTCACCTCGGCACCCGGCGACCGCACGATCGTCGGCTCCGGCAGACCACCGGCGTCGCTCTCGGCCCGGACGATCCGCTCGATCGAGGCGATGATCCGAGCACGGGTCTCCTCGTTGCGGGCACGCGTCGAGATCTCGATGACCGCCTGGTCGGGGATGATGTTCGCGCGCGTGCCGGCGTGGAAGCTCCCGACGGTCACGACGCCGGCGTCGCTCGGCGAGACCTCGCGCGACACGACCGTCTGCAACCGGACCACTGCCGACGCGGCGGTGACGACCGGGTCGAGCGAGGCCTGCGGCGCGGAACCGTGCGCCCCGCGACCGTTGAACGTCACGGTGAGCCGGTCGCTCGACGCCATCACCGGGCCGGACCCGATCGCGACGATGCCGACCGGTGCGGGGGCCGAGTGCTGACCGAGCACGACGTCCGGCTTCGGGAACCGCTCGACCAGGCCGTCCTCGACCATGGCGCGGGCACCAGAGATGACCTCTTCTGCGGGCTGGAAGACGCCGACGACCGTGCCGTGCCACTCGCTCGTGGTCGCCGCCAGGCGCTCGAGCGTGCCGAGCAGCCACGTGACGTGGATGTCGTGGCCGCAGGCGTGCATCGTCGGGACGTCGTTGCCGTCCTCGTCGGTGCCGCGGTGCTGGCTGGCGTAGGACAGCCCAGTGCGCTCCTGCACGGGCAGGCCGTCCATGTCCGCCCGCAGCCACACGACCGGGCCGGCACCGTTCGACAGGACACCGACGACGCCGGTGCCGCCGACGCCCGTGGTCACCTCGATGCCGCCGATCTCGGCGAGCCGGTCGGCCACGATGCCCGCGGTGCGGTGCTCCTGGAATCCGAGCTCGGGGTGGGCGTGCAGGTCCTGGTACAGCGAGAGGAGGTCGAGAGTCACGGCATCCACCGTAACCCCCGACCTCCTCAGGTCGTGCGCTTGCTGACGCGACGCGTCGCTTCGTGCTTACGCGTCCTGACGCTTCAGGCGCGCGTACGAGCGCTGGCGAGCCGACGCGTCGAGCTCGACCTTGCGGATGCGGACGACGGCCGGGGTGACCTCGACGCACTCGTCCTCGCGCGCGAACTCCAGGCACTCCTCGAGGGAGAGCTGGCGCGACGGCGTCATCGACTCGAAGGAGTCGGCGTTCGCCGAACGCATGTTCGTGAGCTTCTTCTCCTTCGTGATGTTGACGTCCATGTCGTCGGCGCGCGAGTTCTCGCCGATGACCATGCCCTCGTAGACCTCTTCGGTGGGGTTGACGAAGAACGTCATCCGCTCCTGCAGGTTCGTGATGGCGAACGGCGTGACGACACCGGAGCGGTCGGACACGATCGAGCCGTTGATGCGGGTCTGGATCGGGCCGGCCCACTCGTCGTAGCCGTGCGAGATCGCGTTGGCGATGCCGGTGCCGCGGGTCTCGGTCAGGAACGACGTGCGGAAGCCGATCAGGCCGCGCGACGGGACGATGAACTCCATGCGCACCCAGCCGGTGCCGTGGTTCGTCATGTTCTCCATGCGGCCCTTGCGAGCGGCCATGAGCTGCGTGATCGCGCCGAGGTACTCCTCCGGCGTGTCGATCGTCATGTGCTCGTAGGGCTCCTGCAGCTTGCCGTTCTCGTCACGCTTGGTGACGACCTGCGGCTTGCCGACGGTGAGCTCGAAGCCCTCACGACGCATCTGCTCGACCAGGATGGCGAGCGCGAGCTCACCACGGCCCTGGACCTCCCACGCATCGGGACGACCGATGTCGAGGACCTTGAGCGAGACGTTGCCGATGAGCTCGCGGTCGAGGCGCTCCTTGACCATGCGGGCGGTCAGCTTGTGACCCTTGACCTTGCCGACGAGCGGGCTGGTGTTCGTGCCGATCGTCATCGAGATCGCCGGGTCGTCGACCGTGATGGTCGGCAGCGGACGGACGTCCTCGGGGTCGGACAGGGTCTCGCCGATGGTGATCGTGTCGAAACCGGCGACGGCGACGATGTCACCGGGGCCCGCCGACTCGGCCGGGTAGCGCTCGAGCGCCTTGGTGATGAGGAGCTCGGTGATGCGGGCGTTGACGACGGTGCCGTCGTGCTTGACCCACGCGACCGTCTGGCCCTTCTTCATCGTGCCGTGGAAGATGCGCAGCAGCGCGAGGCGACCGAGGAACGGCGACGCGTCGAGGTTGGTGACGTGGGCCTGCAGCGGGTGCTGGTCGTCGTACTTCGGCGCGGGGACGTGCTGGAGGATCGCTTCGAAGAGCGGCTCGAGGTCGTCGTTGTCGGGCAGCTCGCCGTCGTTCGGCTTGTTGCGCGACGCGGCACCGTTGCGGCCGGAGGCGTAGACCACCGGTACGTCGAGGATCGCGTCGAGGTCGAGGTCGTCGACCTCGTCCGCCAGGTCGGACGCCAGGCCGAGGAGCAGGTCCTGCGACTCGGAGACGACCTCGTCGATGCGGGAGTCGGGGCGGTCCGTCTTGTTGACGAGCAGGATCACCGGGAGCTTGGCCGCGAGCGCCTTGCGGAGCACGAAGCGCGTCTGGGGCAGCGGGCCCTCGGACGCGTCGACCAGCAGCACGACACCGTCGACCATGGACAGGCCGCGCTCGACCTCGCCACCGAAGTCGGCGTGACCCGGGGTGTCGATCACGTTGATGGTGATGGGGCCGTCCGCGCCGAACTCGGTCGCGTGCTTGCCGTTGTAGAGCACCGACGTGTTCTTCGCGAGGATCGTGATGCCCTTCTCGCGCTCGAGGTCGTTCGAGTCCATCATGCGGTCTTCGCCCTCGAAGTGGGCGTCGAACGAGTTGGTCTGCGTGAGCATCGCGTCGACGAGGGTGGTCTTGCCGTGGTCGACGTGTGCCACGATGGCGACGTTGCGCAGGTCGGACCGGGTGGCGAGCGCCATACAGGACATCCTTCAATTTCTGGGAGAGTGTCGGGCCAGTGATTTGTCGGCACCGCACCCGCGGGCAGAACGCCCGACACGCCAGTCTACCGGTAGTTCGCAACCGTCAGGAGTACAGCAGATGAGCCGACGGCGAACGTGGGTCGAGATCACCATCGTCCTGCTGCTCTCACTGGGCGCCAGCGCGCTGTACTCGATCCTCCAGATCATCGACGACCTGTCGCAGACGACCCCGCTCGGCGAGCAGTCCACGGCGCTGAACACGTCGTCGACGACGGTGCAGTACGTCGACCTCGCGCGGCAGCTGCTCGGCATCGCCGTCGACCTGGCGCCGGTCGCGCTCGTCTGCTTCCTGCTGTGGAACACGACGCGCCCGCACCTGTCCCGGCTCGGCATCGACCGCTTCCGGGTGAAGCCCGACCTCGGCGGTCCGGCGCTCATCGCGCTGTGCATCGGGATCCCCGGGCTCGCCCTGTACTTCGCCGGGCGCGCCCTCGGCATCACGGTGAACGTCGACCCGGCCGCCCTGAACTCGTACTGGTGGACGGTGCCGGTCCTGCTGCTGTCCGCGATCCGCTCCGGCCTGCAAGAAGAGGTGATCGTGATCGGGTACCTCTACGCCCGACTCGGCGACCTCGGGTGGGGGCGGTGGCAGGTGATCCTGTCGACGGCGCTGCTGCGCGGGAGCTACCACCTGTACCAGGGCTTCGGCGCGTTCGTCGGCAACGCCGTGATGGGCGTCGTGTTCGGCTGGATCTACACGAAGTGGGGCCGCCTGATGCCCCTGATCATCACGCACTGCCTGCTCGACGCCGCCGTGTTCGTGGGCTACCCCTGGGTCGCGAACGCGTTCCCCCGGTTGTTCTCCTGAGCCACGGAGCGCATCCACAGGACGCGTCCAGCGCGCCGAGGGGCAACCCACTGCCCCGCACCCCTAGCGTGAGCGCATGAGCATCCCCGCGGTCGGCGAGTCCGCCCCGACGTTCACCCTGCCGGGCATGATCGTCCGCCAGGGCGTCCGCACCGACGACGAGTACGACCTGTCGTCGGAGATCGGCCGGACCGTGGTGCTCGCCTTCTACCCCGGCGACGCGACGGCCGTCTGCACCGCCCAGCTCTGCAGCTACCAGGCCGAGCTCGACGGCTTCGACGACCTCGGCGCCGTGGTCTGGGGCATCAGCCCGCAGGCGCTCGACTCGCACGAGACCTTCGCCCGTGGTTCGTCCCTCACCTTCCCGCTGCTGAGCGACACCGCCGGCTCGGTCGTCCGCGACTACGGCGTGCGCGCCCCGGGCCTCGGTCTCCGCCGGTCGGTGTTCGTGATCGGGCCGGACGGCATCGTGCGCTGGCGGCACGTCGGCCTGGTCGGGCTGCGGTTCCCGACGGCGGAGACGATCCGGGCGCAGATCGAGCTCCTGGTCGCCTGAATCCGGTTCGCGCGTCACCGGCGTGGGGATTTCCTGAATCCGGCGTGTCGGGGTATTGACACCCGAACTGGGGGCGGGGACCATTGTCGCCACGAGAGGTCCGTGAAGGATCTGCCTCCCCGGGGAATCGGGTCGTCCGGAGATACGCGCTGGTGTGTCACACCCGCTCCCCGGGCGTCTCCGGGGAGGCATCTCGTAACCTCGTCCGGTGCACACCACCATCGTCGCTCCGGGCCTCCGCCGCCTCGCCATCGTCCTCTGGGTCGTCGCGGTGGCGCTCGTCCCCCTGGCACTGCTCGATGGCAGCACCCCCTGGCTCGTGCCGATACCGAGCATCTGCGTCGCCTTCGTCGCGTGGGCCGCCCTGTGGCGCCCGCGGATCGAGCTGACGCCGGAGCACCTGCGCATCGTCGACGTCCGGCGCACCAGCACGTACACGTGGTCGCGGGTCACCGAGGTGCGCACCAAGTACGGCATCGAGGTCGTCACGAGCGAGGGCGTCCGCCGCGTCTGGATCGCGACCCGCCCGACCGCGCGGCTCACCGCGCAGGTCCAGGGCCGACCGGGAGGCCCGGATCACCTCGACGTCGACGCTGCGGCCGCGCAGATGCTGGCCCGGGTGCCCGTCCCGGCGCAGCAGGACGGCCCGCCCCCGGCGACCGTGACGGCGGCGCCGATCACCCACCGGGTGCACGGCTGGACGGTGCTGGCGTTCGTCGTGCTCGGGATCGCGGCGTCGCTCGCGGCGGCCCGGATGTAGCGTCCCGGCGCCCGGCAGGCAGGCACTGCCCGACGCAGAACGACACCCCCGACGTCGTGTGACGTCGAGGGTGTCGTTGTGGGTCGTGCGACCGCGGGACTACTTGGTGTAGCCCACGTCCTGCCACTTGACCGACGACTGCTGGAACTGCGCGGGCCCGTAGTTCACGAGGTCCTTGCGCACACCCCAGGCGTACGGCTCGGCGAACAGCGGGATCGTGCCGGCGACGGCGACGATCTTCTTGTCGATCGCCTGCGCGTCCTTGACGCGGGCATCGGCGTCGAGCTCGGCGTTCGCCTTGTCCCATGCCGCGCCGAGCGAGTCGTCCGTCACACCGGTGTAGTTCTGGCCGGCGTCGGCGGGGTAGTAGATCGACTTGAGCGACGAGATCGGGAACGGCGTGCCCTGCCACGCGAAGTACGTGGCGTCGAAGTCACGGCCGTCGGTGGTGATGTACTTCGTGAAGAAGTCGTCCGAGGGCACGGTGTCGATCGTGACCTTGAAGCCGGCGAGCTTCGTCTGCTGCTGCACGAGCTGCGCGACGTTCGCCGAGTTCGGGTTGTCCGACGGGATCACGAAGCGGACGTCGAGTTCCTTGCCGCCCTTCGTCGCGTAGCCGTCCGAACCGACCTTCCAGCCGGCGTCCTCGAGCTTCGACTTCGCCTTGTCCGTGCTGTAGCCGTAGACCGACGACACGTCGTCCTTGTACCCCTGCTGACCCGGCAGGTACACGAGGTTGTTGAGCACGTCGCCCGGGCTCTTCACCGGCGACAGGATCGCCTGGGCGAGCACCTTGCGGTTGATGGACTGGGCGAACGCCTGGCGCACGTCCTGGTCCTTGAAGACGTCCGAGGTGCCGTTCAGCGTGATCTGCCGCTGCGTGGTGCCGAGCGAGCGCTCGATCTTCGAGTCGGAGCGCGAGTTCGCCGTCTTGAGGTTGTCGGCGCTGCCGTTCAGGTTGAACGCGTCGAGCTCCTTGTTGCCGTACGCCTGCGCGACACCGTCGCGCGAGACCGTCTTGAAGACGATGGTGTCGAGCTTGCCCGGGTCGCCCCACCACTTCGAGTTCTTCTCGAACGTGACGACGCCACCGTTGGCGTCGAAGGACTTCAGGATGTACGGGCCACCGGAGACGTACGTCTTGCCGTCGGCAGCGTACGGACCCTTGGCCCAGGCCTTGTTGAAGTGATCGGGGGTGTCGACGGCCCAGTACGGGTAGATGGCGCCGAGGACGCTCGCCCAGTCGGCGTTCGTCTTCGAGAACGTCATGATGACGTCGCGCTCGTCCGAGCCCTGCTTGACCGAGTCGACGTCCTCCCACACGTTGGTGGCGAGGGGCGCGAATGCCTTGTTCGTGCCGTTCAGCGCCTTCCAGTTGGCGATGACGTCCTTCGCGCTGATCGGGGTGCCGTCAGACCACACGGCCTTCGGGTTGATCTTGATCTCGACGGTCTGGGGCGAGTCCTTGGTCAGCTCGACCGAGGTCGCGTAGTCCTTGTTCGCCTCCCACTCGCCGTTCTCCTTGAACTGGATGAAGCCCGGCAGGTAGGTCTGCGAGATCGTGGTGTCGTCCACCGTCCCGGAGTCCAGGTTGGCGAGCTGCCAGTTGGCCGGAGCGGTGTCGATCGGCAGGGTGATCGACCCGCCGTCCTTGACATCCGCACGGTCCGCGACGGTCCAGCCGGTCGACTTCAGTGACGACTCGGCGACCGCGGAGCTGCTGTTGCCCGCCTGTCCACCGCCGGAGCAACCGGCCAACACGACGGCCGCAGCCGCAGCGGTGGCCAGCACGGCGATGCCCTTGATCCTCTTTCGCATGGCGAGGATTCCCTTTCGTTGTGGTTCGCGCTGTTCGCGCTGGAACGCGACGACCCCCGCCGCCACGCCTGTTGGTTGAGAACCCTAGTCACATCCGAAGGCTGCACAAGGCTTGGTGTGGGCAATCGAAACATGCTCGTAACGAATGTTGCATAGCGTCACAACAGAAGTCCCACCCCTCCGTCGCGAGCGGCTAACCTGTCGCCACCGACAACGCCGTCCGGACGGACGGCCGCACCCCACGAGGTCCCAGTACATGCTTGCCTTCATCGCAAAGCGGATCGTCAACTACATCGTCCTGACGATCGTCGCGACGACCCTCGGTTACATCCTCGCCAGCAGCACCCTGAACCCGGCTGCCCGGTTCCTGGGCCGCAACCCGGCCGTGCCGCAGGGCACGATCGACGAGTCCCTGCGGAAGCTCGGTGCCGATCCCGGTACCCCGCTGATCGTCCGCACCTGGACCTGGTGGTCGAACCTGATCACGCACGGATCGCTGGGCATGAGCACGCGCGGCACCGAGGTGACGGCCGACATCGTCGCCCGCTCCGGCACGAGCCTGCGCTTGCTGGTCATCGGCACCCTACTGGGCGCGATCCTCGGGGTACTGCTCGGCGTGTGGAACGCCGTCCGCCAGTACCGCACGTCCGACCAGGTCTCCACGTACCTGTCGTTCGCGGTGCTCGCCACACCGACCTTCGTCATCGCGGTCGTGCTGATGATCCTCGCGACCACGCTGAACCAGGGACTCGGCACCCAGGTGATCAGGTTCACGGGTGAGTACACGCCGGGGGTGAGCGGGTTCTTCCCCGTGCTCGGCGACCGGCTGATCCACCTGCTGTTACCCACGATCTCGCTGACCATCGGTGCCGTCGCGACGTACTCGCGGTACCAGCGCTCCGCGATGCTCGACGTGCTGTCGAACGACTTCATCCGCACCGCGCGGTCGAAGGGCCGGACGCGTGGATCGGCCATCATGCGCCACGGCGTCCGCGTCGCCCTCATCCCGATGTCGACGTTCTTCGCGTACTCGTTCGGGCTGATCCTGACCGGGGCGAGCATCACCGAGCTGGTCTTCAGCTGGCACGGCATGGGCGAGTACTTCGTCCAGGGCATCACCAACAACGACATCAACGCGGCCTCGGGCACGATCCTCTTCACGGCGATCCTCGTGCTCATCGCAGGAACCCTCGCGGACCTGCTCTACGCCGCGCTCGACCCGCGAGTGAGGGTGTGACCCGTGTCTGTTCTCGACCCCACGACCACGACCACCGCCGGTGACCCCGGTGACGGCAACGCCGGCACGCCGGCGCACGTCATCGAGGTCAAGGGCGGCCGCACACCGCTCTGGCGCAAGGTGTTCGGCACCTGGCGTGCCCGCATCGGTGGCGGCGCCCTGCTGCTCATCCTGCTGTGGGCCTTCGTCGGCCCGCACCTGTACCACTGGAACGCCGTCGACTCCGACGGTCTGGCGTTCGGCATGCCGCCGAGCGCCGCGCACTGGTTCGGCACGAACGACATCGGCCAGGACATCTACGCGCAGACGCTCGTCGGCCTGCAGAAGTCGCTGCTGATCGGTCTCATCGCCGGGCCTGCCGCGACGCTCATCGCCGGCATCGTCGGTGCGATCGCGGGCTACTTCGGTGGCACCGTGGACCGCGTGCTCGTGTGGGTCATCGACCTGCTGCTCGTGATCCCGTCGTTCTACGCCCTCGTCCTGCTCAGCCCGGTGTTCAAGAACCTGACCTGGGTGGCGCTCATCGTCGGCCTCGCGGTGTTCAGCTGGATGGTGATGGCCCGCGTCATCCGCGGCCAGACGATGTCCCTGCGCGAACGCGACTACGTCAAGGCCGCGCGGTTCATGGGCGTCCCGGCGTTCACGATCATCCGTCGGCACATCCTGCCGAACGTGGCGTCCCTGCTCATCATCGACGCGACGCTCGGCGTCGGGGCCGCGATCCTGGCGGAGAGCTCACTGAGCTTCTTCGGCTTCGGCATCCAGATCCCCGACGTCTCGCTCGGCACCCTGCTCGCCGCCGGCAGCCAGTCCGCCGTCACCCGCCCGTGGCTGTTCGTCCTGCCCGCCGCGACCCTCGTCGCGACCGTGCTCTCGACCAGCCTGCTCGGCGACGCCCTGCGCGACGCCATCGACCCCACCTCCGGAGCCAACCGTGACTGAGCCGCTGCTGACCGTGTCCGATCTGTCGGTCACGTTCAACCCGAAGACCAAGCCCGTCTACGCCGTCCGCGGGGTCGACTACACGGTGGCCCCCGGCGAGTTCCTCGGGATCGTCGGCGAGTCCGGCTCCGGCAAGTCGGTGTCCTCGATGGCCGTGATGGGTCTGCTCCCGTCGTCCGCCCACGTCGAGGGCAGCATCCGCTTCGACGGCCAAGAACTCCTCGGCAAGAACGACCGCGAGATGTCCCGCCTGCGCGGCGGCGACATCGCGATGGTGTTCCAGGACCCGCTGTCCGCCCTGACGCCGGTGTACACGATCGGCCAGCAGATCATCGAGGGACTGCGCCTGCACGACCGTTCCCTCACCCAGCACGCCGCCCGGACCCGCGCCGAGGAACTCCTGCGCGTCGTCGGCATCCCGAACCCGGCTCGGCGCCTCGACGCGTTCCCGCACGAGTTCTCCGGCGGCATGCGGCAGCGCGCGATGATCGCCATCGCCATCGCGAACGACCCGAAGCTGATCATCGCCGACGAGCCGACCACCGCGCTCGACGTCACGATCCAGGCGCAGATCCTGGACGTGCTGCAGACCGCGAAGGACATGACCGGCGCCGCCGTGGTCCTGATCACGCACGACCTCGGGGTCGTCGCCGGCAACGCCGACCGCGTCGCCGTGATGTACGCGGGCCGCATCGTCGAGACGGCACCGGTCGAGCCGCTCTTCCGTGAACCGGTCATGCCGTACACGATCGGGCTCCTGCGCTCGATGCCGAACATGACGGCGGCGCGCACCGAACGGCTCGTCCCGCTCGAGGGCCGCCCGCCCCTGCTCACGCAGAAGCCGACCGGCTGCCCCTTCGCCGATCGCTGCCCTGCCGTCATCGACGCCTGCCGCGACGGCGAGCCGGCGCTCATCGCCCCGACGGTGCCGCAGAGCGGCGACAACCCGGTCCTGACCGGTACCGTCCCGACGATCGGGAACGGCTCGCTGCTCGACGACCACACCGCCGCGTGCATCCGTCGCGACGAGATCGCGGCCGGCACCCTCGAGCGGTCGGAGATCTTCCCCCGCCCCGAGGACATCCCCGAAGCGGCGGTCGACCACGGCGACGACGTGGTCCTCGAGCTCACCGACGTCGTCAAGACGTTCCCGCTCACCAAGGGCGCACTGTTCCGCCGGCAGATCGGCGAGGTGCACGCGGTCGACGGCATCTCCCTGACGCTCAAGCGCGGGCAGGTGCTCGGCCTGGTGGGCGAGTCCGGCTGCGGCAAGACCACCACGATCATGGAGATCCTCGAGCTCGCCGGCGCGCAGCAGGGCACCATCCGGGTGAACGGCGTCGACACCGCGTCGCTGTCGAAGAAAGACCGCCTGGCGATCCGTCGCGACATCCAGGTCGTGTTCCAGGACCCGATGGCGTCGATCGACCCACGGCTCGACATCGGTTCGGTGATCGGTGAACCGCTGACGGTGCACGGCGTCGCGAAGGACGAGATCCGCCGCCGGGTCCGCGAGGTCCTCGAGCTCGTCGGGCTCGAGCCGAGCTACATCGACCGGTACCCGCACGAGTTCTCCGGAGGCCAGCGGCAGCGCATCGGCATCGCCCGTGCGCTCATCGTCGAGCCGAAGATCCTGGTGCTCGACGAACCCGTCTCGGCGCTCGACGTCTCGGTGCAGGCCGGTGTGATCAACCTGCTCGAGGACCTGAAGCACCGCCTCGGCCTGTCGTACCTGTTCGTCGCGCACGACCTGTCCGTCGTCCGGCACATCGCCGACGACGTCGCGGTCATGTACCTCGGGCGCATCGTCGAGTACGGCGACGGCGACAAGGTGTTCTCCGACCCCCAGCACCCCTACACGCGGGCGCTGCTGTCGGCGGTGCCGGTGCCGGACCCGTCCGCCGAGGCCGCCCGCGGGCGGATCCTGCTCGACGGCGACCTGCCCTCCCCCACCGAGCGCATCGACGGCTGCCGGTTCCGCACCCGTTGCCCGCTCTACCAGCTCCTCGACGAGGGCCGGCAGGAGCAGTGCCGCACCGTCGACCCGCACCTGCAGGACGTGCACGGCCGCGGGGTCGCCTGCATCCAGACCGACCAGGAGCACCTGCTCACCGAGCGGGTCGGCGCGGTCGTCTGACGACGCGGGTCACGTCGTGGACGTGACCCGCAGACGGACGGGAGGTGGGCCCATTCCGCCGGTACCGGCGCACCGCGCCAGCGGGACGACGGCCGTGACGGGAGGGACGTTGCCAGCTGGCAACGGGCCTCCCGTCCGTCCTGTCGTCGCGATCGCGAGCCGCGTCAGGCTCCCAGCCACAGGCTCAGCAGCGAGACGGCGAGCAGCGCCAGCGCGACAGCGCCGACGATGACGGCTGGGCGATCCCAGCCGCGCTCGGCGTCGCCGTCTCCGGCGACGTCGCGCTGCTCCGCCCAGCGGTCGAGCAGCACGGTCATCTCGTCCGGCTGCCGCAGCACGGCACGCTCGCCGCGCCGTGCCGGCTTCGGCCGGGGCAGCGACGGGCCACCCCAGCACTGCACGCGTCGGCCAGCGACCGTCTCGATGACGATCTGCCAGCGCAGCTTCACGTCGGCGACCGCGTGCCACGGCACCACGGTGCGGCGGAGGGGGTTGATGACGGTGACGGCCGTGTCGTCGATGCGGATGCACGGGCGGTAGGTGAGCACCCACAAGACCCAGACGAGCACGGCGATCGGTCCGACGGCGTCGAGCACCACGATCCAGCTGCCGCGCACCGCCGCATCGACCAGCAGGAAGAGGCCCAGGACGGCGACGAGGCCGGCCGCCACCGCGCCTCCGCGACCAGCGCGGAGGACGACGGGACGGCCGGCCTCGTTCGTGTCCAGCAGGATCAGCGTCCGAACTCGAACCCGGCGCCGGGGATGGCGGCCAGGAGGTCCTTCGTGTACTGCTCCTTCGGGGCGGCGAAGACCTCGTCGGTCGTCGCCTTCTCGACGATCTTGCCCTGGCGCATGACGCACACGTTGTCCGCGACCAGGCGGACGACCGCCAGGTCGTGCGTGATGAACAGGTAGGTCAGGCCGAGTTCGGTCTGCAGTTCCGTCAGCAGGTCGAGGATCTGCCCCTGCACGAGCACGTCGAGCGCGGAGACGGCCTCGTCGAGGACGATCACCTCCGGCTTGAGCGCGAGCGCGCGGGCGACGGCGATGCGCTGCCGCTGCCCACCCGAGAGCTCGTTCGGGTAGCGGTTGACCATCGACTTCGGCAGCGCGACCTGGTCGAGCAGCTCGAGCACGCGGGCCCGACGCGATGCCTTGTCGCCCACCTTGTGCGTGGCGAGCGGCTCGGCGATCGTGTTCCCGACGTTGTACATCGGGTCCAGGGAGCCGTACGGGTCCTGGAACACCGGCTGCACGCGGCGGCGGAAGTCGAAGAGGTCCTTGCCCTTCAGCGCGCCGATGTCGATGCCGTCGAACTGGACGGTGCCGCTCGAGATGCTCTCGAGCTGCAGCACCAGCTTGGCGACGGTCGATTTGCCGGAACCGGACTCGCCGACGAGCGCCGTGGTGGTGCCCTTCGGGATCGCGAACGACACGTCGTCGACGGCCTTGAGCTCGCGGGTGGCGAGGCTCTTGCCACGGAGCTTGTAGATCTTCTCGAGGTTCTTCACCACGATGAGGTCCTCGGCGGGACGCTGCTCGCGCTCCTGCGCCCGGGCGATGAGCTCGGCGTCGTCGCTGCCGGCGTCGGCGATCTCGATGCGCTCGTGCTGCACCTTCGACTGGATGCGACGGCTCGCGAGCGAGGGCGCCGCGGCGACGAGGCGCTGCGTGTACGGGTGCTGCGGGTTGGCCAGGATCTCCTTCGAGGGACCGGCCTCGACGACCTGGCCCTTGTACATCACGACGAGCTTCTCGGCGCGCTCGGCGGCGAGGCCGAGGTCGTGCGTGATGAACAGCACCGAGGTGCCGAAGTCGCGGGTCAGGCTCTCGAGGTGGTCGAGGATGACGCGCTGGACGGTGACGTCGAGCGCACTCGTCGGCTCGTCGGCGATGAGCAGCTGCGGGCGGCTCGACAGACCGATGCCGATGAGCACGCGCTGCCGCATGCCGCCGGAGAACTCGTGCGGGTACTGCTTGAGGCGGGTCGCGGCATCGCCGAGGCCCGCTTCCTTCAGGACCTCGATCGCGCGGTCACGGACGGCCTTCTTGCCGGTCGCCATCCCGTTCGCACGGATGGCCTCTTCGACCTGGAAGCCGATGGACCACAGCGGGTTGAGGTTCGACATCGGGTCCTGCGGGACGTAGCCGATCTCCTTCCCGCGGATCTCGGACATCTCCTTGTCGCTCAGCCCGACGAGCTCACGCCCGTTGAACTTGATCGACCCGCCGGTGACCTGGCCGGTGCCGGGCAGCAGCTTGATGATGGCCTGGGCGCTCGTCGACTTGCCGGAGCCGGACTCGCCGACGATGGCGAGGCGCTCACCCTGCTCGAGGGTGAGGTCCACGCTCCGCACGGCCTGCACGAGACCGGACTGCGTCTTGAAGCCGACCTGCAGGTCGCGGATCTCGAGCAGCGGGGCGCCGTCGGCGTTCGTGCGTCGGCCGGTGGGGTTGGTCAGCGTCTCGCTCATCGGCGGGCCCTCGCCTTCGGGTCGAGCGCGTCGCGCACCACGTCACCGAGGAGCAGGAACGCGAGCACGGTGATGGACAGCGCGGCCGACGGCCAGAAGATCGTCGACGGGTTGGTGCGGATCGACGTCTGCGCCGTGCCGATGTCGAGACCCCAGCTGAGGGCCGACGGCGGCAGTCCGATGCCGAGGAACGACAGGGTCGCCTCGGCCACGATGAAGGAGCCGAGCGAGACGGTCGCGACCACGATGACCGGAGCCAGCGAGTTCGGGATGACGTGGCGCACGAGCGTCTTCAACCGGCTGACGCCCAGGGCCGCCGACGCCATCACGTAGTCGGCCTGCTTGGCGCTCAGGACGGCACCACGCATGATGCGGGCGATCTGCGGCCACGCGAACGCCGCGAGCACGAGCGCCACGGTGATCGCGTTCCGCGCGGGGATGACGGACATGATCACGATCGCACCGAGGACGGTGGGGATCGAGAAGAAGATGTCGCCGATGCGGGACACGATCGTGTCGAGCCAGCCGCCGTAGAAACCGGCCAGTGCGCCGATCACGATGCCGACCAACGACACCAGGACCGTCGCGACGATGCCGACGATGAGCGAGTTCTGGGCGCCCCAGATCACGCGGGCGTAGACGTCGGAGCCCTGACGCGTGAAGCCCAGGATGTGCCCGGCCTCGGGTCCGCCGTCACTGTTGTCGAGGTTCGACGCCCGGGGGTCGACGTGGGCGAAGAGCCCGGGGAAGACCGCGACGACGATGATCAACAGGATCAGGATCGAGGAGATCCAGAACGTCGGGCGGGTCCGCATGGACTCCCAGGCGTCGGTCCACAGGGAACGGGTCTTCTCGTCCTCGTTGACCTGGTCGATCGCTTGGAGCGGGGTCTCCTCGAGCGGGGCGACGAAGTGCGTCGCCGAACGGGGTGCGGCGTTACTTGGCATAGCGGATCCTCGGGTCCAGGACGGCGTAGAGCAGGTCGACCAAGAGGTTGGCGAGCATGAAGATGATGACCATCACGGCGACGAAGGAGACCACCGTCGGGCCTTCGCCGAGCTTGACGGCGCGGAACACCGTGCCACCGACACCGTTGATGTTGAAGATGCCCTCGGTGACGATCGCGCCGACCATCAGGTTGCCGATGTCGACACCCAGGTAGGTCACCACGGGGATGAGCGAGTTCCGGAAGATGTGCACGCCGACCACCCGACGACGGGGCAGGCCCTTCGCGGTCGCGGTGCGCACGAAGTCCGCCGTGGTGTTCTCGGCGACGCTGGCGCGGGTGAGGCGCACGATGTAGGCGAACGACACCGAGGCGAGCACGATGGCGGGCAGGACGAGCTCGGACCAGGGGGCCTCGCCGGACACCGTGACCCGGAACAGCCCGAGCTTGATGCCGAACACGTACTGCAGCAGGAAGCCGACGACGAAGGTCGGCACCGAGATGAGCAGGAGCGACACGACCAGGGCGGTGGCGTCGAACAGCTTGCCCTTGCGCAGACCCGCGATGACGCCGACGACGATGCCGGCGACGGCCTCGAACACGAGCGCGAGGATCGCCAGGCGGGCGGTGATCGGGAACGCCGAGGCGAGCTGCTGGCTGACCGGCAGACCGGAGTAGGTCACGCCGAGGTCGCCGCGGAAGACGCCGCCGATCCAGAGCAGGTACTGGACGATGAACGGCTTGTCCAGGTTGTACTGCTGGCGCAGCGTCTCGATGACCTGCGGCGACGGCTGGCGGTCGCCGAACAGCGCTGCGATGGGGTCGCCGGGCAGCGAGAACACCATGAAGTAGATGAGGAACGTGGCCCCGAAGAACACGGGGATGAGTTGCAGGAGGCGCTTGCCGAGGTACCAGAGCATCAGATCACTGCCCGGTCCGGAGCGATGTCGATCAGGTTCATTGTGGTGAGGGGTGGACGGTCCGAGGGTCGGCACGGAGTCCGGTGCGAGCGGCGGCGCCCGCTGTGGTGGGGAAGGTGTTACCGCCGAGGTACGGGGGTTCGAGGACCGTTGCGGTCCCCGAACCCCCGTCCGGTGGTCGCGAGGCAGGATACCTGCCCGCGCGGTGCTCTCGAGGAGAGCGGTGTTACTTCTTGACCTCGATGTCGTAGTACAGCGGCACCGAGTTCCAACCGAACTTCACGTTGGACACGTTGTCCGCGTTCCAGACACCGGTGACGTTCGAGTACCACAGCGGGATCTCCGGGAGGTCCTTGAACAGGAGCTCCTGGGCCTTGTCGAAGGACTTGTTGCCCTCTTCGACGGTGGCTGCCGAACGGCCCTCGGCGAGCAGGTCGTTGTACTCCTTGGAGTCGTACCGCGAGTAGTTGTTCGACGAGCCCTCACCCATGGTCGGGCCGAGGAAGTTGTACAGCGACGGGTAGTCGGCCTGCCAACCGGTGCGGCTGCCGCCCGTGAGCTTGTCGTTCGTCTGCAGGTCCAGGGCTTCCTGGAACGTCGGGATCGCGTTGCCCTCGGCCTTGATGCCGAGCGTGTTCGAGATCGAGTTCGTGACCGCGGTCACCCACGCCTCGTGCCCACCATCGGCGTTGTACGTGATGGTGAGGGTGTCGTCGTACTTCGAGATCTTGTCGGCCTCGGCCCAGAGCTTCTTGGCCTCGGACTGGTCGTAGTCCAGGACGTCGGAACCGTCGAGCTTGTCGTTCCAGCCCGCGATGACCGGCGACGTGAAGTCCTTCGCCGGGGTGCGCGTGCCGTCGAAGATCTTGTCGGTGATCTGCTTGCGGTTGATGGCCATCGAGATGGCCTCGCGACGCAGCTGGCCTTCCTCGCCCTTCCAGTGGTCGAGGTAGTACGGCAGGTAGATCGCCTGGAAGATGGCGGCCGGCTGGTTGACGTTCGAGTCCGGGAAGTCCGACTTGTACGTCGCGAAGGCAGCATCCGGCACGGCGTCGAGGACGTCGAGGTTGCCGCCCTGCGCGTCGGAGTACGCGGTGTCCTGCGAGGCGTAGAACGTGATCGTCAGACCACCGTTCTTCGGCTTGCGCTTGCCCTCGTAGTCCTTGTTGGTGACGAGCTTGATGGACGAGTTGTGCGTCCATGCCTTCTTGCCGTCGAGCTTGTACGGACCGTTGCCGATCGGGTTCTCGCCGAACGCCTTGGTGTCCTTGTAGAACGCGGACGGCAGCGGCACGAAGGCGGAGTAGCCGAGCGACAGCGGGAAGTCCGACTGGGCCGACTTCAGCGTGACGGTGAACTCGTCGTCGTCAACGACCTTGAGGCCGGTGAGGTCCGAGTCCTTGTCGGCGTTGTAGCCCTCGATGTTCTCGAAGAAGTAGCTGGCGCCCTGGGCGTTCGTCTTCTGCGCGGCCCAGTTCCAGGCCTTGGTGAAGGACTCCGCGGTGACCTTCTCGCCGTTGGTGAACGTGTAGCCCGTGTTGAGCTTGACGTCGAACGTCTTCGAGTCGTCGGTGTCGATGCTCTTCGCGATCTCGTTGACTGGCTTGCCGTCGGCGTCGTACGAGACGAGGCCCTCGAAGATCGAGTCGATGATCTTGCCGCCACCGGTCTCGGTGGTGTTCGACGGGATCAGCGGCTTCTGCGGCTCGCTGCCGTTGGTCGTGACGATGCCGGAGGCGTTGGACGAGCCCGAGCCACCCCCACTGTTGTTGCTGGAGCAGGCGGTCAGGGCGAGTGCTGTGGCCCCGAGCACGGCGAGGGCTGCAAGCCCGGCGCGCTTCTTGATCAAGGTTCCTCCTGGTGCATGGGACGCGCAGGGCACAGCGGTGTCGCCCGGGCGCGTTTGACATCTGCACTGTAGGCAAGGTGGACAGCAGCCTCCAAACCCTGGAGCGAACGGTTACAAGCCGGTAACCAACTTGCACGATCCTTGCGAGAAGATGCAAGATTCGCGCGCTTGCTGAACGCCCTCGCGCTTTTGTTGCATCTGCATGAAATTCGTTGCACTGCGACACAGTTCTGTGCAAGGAACACCTGCTCCGAGGCCTCCTCAGGACCCGTGCTCCTGACCTCCGACAGCCGTAGCGTGGACCCGTGCTCGCGAACGACATCCCCCACCTCCACGTCCCGTCCTCCCCCACCGTCAGCGGCGACCCCGGGAACGGCGGAGCGGCCTTCGTCGCGGTCTCGCGTCCGGACCTGGACCAGGACGCGTACCGCAGCACCATCGAACGTGTTACCGCCGAGGGCGCGGTCCGCTGGACGTCCGGCGACCGCGACTCGTCACCGGCCCTGTCCCCGGACGGTCGCTCACTCGCCTTCCTCCGGTCCGTCGACGACGACCACGGCGTCGCACACCCGCAGCTCGCCGTCGCACCGGTGCACGGCGGCGAGGCCCGCATCGTCACCGCACTGCCGCTCGGTGCCGGTGCGCCGGTCTGGTCCCTCGACTCGACACGTGTCGCCGTCACCGCGCGGTTCCCCGAGCCCGGACGATACGGCTCGGCGGTCCCCGGCGGTGACCGTCGTCCGGCAGCGGACGCCGAGGCGCCGCGACTCATCTCGAGGCTCGACTTCCACGTCGACGGCACGGGGTACCTGCTCGACAAGCCGCAGCAGCTCGTGGTCGTCGACGTCACCGACCCCGGTGCCGCCCTGGTGGACACCCCGCTGACCAGTGCCCCCTGCTCCGTCTCGGCGCCGGCCTGGTACCCGGACGGCGGCGCGCTCCTGGTCGTCGCCCCGCGAGACCTCGGTGCGCGTGAGACCCACGACGACGACCTGTACCGCGTCGACGCCACCGACGGCACGATGGCACTGGCGATCCGGACCGAGGGCTCGGTCAGCTCGATCGCGATCGCCCCGGACGGTACCGTCCACTACGTCGGGGCGTCACACCTCGACGGACGCCTGGTCGGTGAACCCCAGGGGCTCTGGGTCGCGACGCCCGGCTCCGATCCGGTCCGGGTCACCGCCCGCGAGACGGTCGACGTCTCCGGAACGCCGGTCCGCCACGGCGACGACGTCCTGGTGGCGGTGCTCGACCGTGGCACCGTCACCGTCCGTCGTGTCCCCGCAGGCACGACGGCTCCGCTCGGACTCGACGAGCTCGAGGTCGTCCTCGGCGGCCGTCTGGTGGTCTCGGGCTTCGACGTCGACGGGGACGTCCTGGTCGCCACGGCTGCCACGACGGACTCGCCCGGCGAGGTGCACGTGGTCGACCTGACCGCCTCCGACGACGACGCCGCCACCGCCGCCGCCGCCACCGCCACCGCCACCGCCCCGACGGTCCTCACCGACTACGCGGCCCCACTCCGGTCCGAGGCATCTGCCCCCGGTGTCCGCCGCATCGAGGAGCTCACCGGCACCTCGGCCGACGGCACACCGGTGCACGGCTGGGTCGTCCTGCCCGAGGGCGACGGCCCGCACCCCGTCCTGCGGGTCGTGCACGGCGGACCGTTCGGACAGGACACCTGGGCGTTCTTCGACGAAGCACAGGTGTACGCCAGCGCCGGGTACGCCGTCGTCATCGGCAACCCGCGCGGATCCGGTGGCTACGGGCTCGACCACGGCCGTGCGGTCATCAGGGCGATGGGCACCGTCGACGTCGACGACGTGCTCGCTCTGCTCGACGCGGCGCTCGAACGCCCCGACCTCGACGGCTCGCGCGTCGGCATCATGGGCGGCTCGTACGGCGGCTTCATGACGAGCTGGGTCGCCGCCCACCACGGTGACCGGTTCGTCGCCGCGTGGAGCGAGCGTGCGGTGAACGCCTGGGACTCGTTCGCCGGCAGTTCCGACATCGGCTGGTACTTCGCCGACGCCTACGTCGGCGCCGACCCGGAGGAGCAGCGTCGCCGCAGCCCGCTGACGTACGCCGCGCAGGTCACGATCCCGTTCATGGTCGCGCACTCGGAACAGGACTGGCGCTGCCCGATCGAGCAGGGGCAGCGCCAGTTCGTGGCCCTCCGGCGGGCGGGCGTCGATGCGTCGTTCCTCGTGTTCCCGGGCGAGGGCCACGAGCTCTCCCGCTCCGGCACGCCGTGGCACCGTGTGCAGCGGTTCGAGCACGTCCTCGCGTGGTGGGCGGAGCACCTGCCCGTCACGCCGGTGGGAGCGGGTCGCTAGGCGAACGCCTCCACCGGCGGGCAGGCGCACACCAGGTTGCGATCGCCGTACGCCTGGTCGATCCGGCGCACCGGCGGCCAGTACTTCCGCGCACTGATGCCCGGCAGCGGGTAGACGGCCTGCTCGCGGGTGTAGGCGTGCGCCCACTCCCCCGAGATCACCGACGACGCCGTGTGCGGAGCGTGCACGAGCGGGTTGTCGTCGGCCGGCCACTCCCCGCGCTCGACGGCCGCAGCCTCGGCACGGATGGCGAGCATGGCGTCGACGAACCGGTCGAGCTCGGCCAGGTCCTCGCTCTCGGTCGGCTCGACCATCAGGGTGCCGGCGACCGGGAACGACATCGTCGGAGCGTGGAAGCCGTAGTCGACCAGGCGCTTGGCGACGTCGTCCACGGTGATGCCGGTGGCGTCGCGCAGCGGCCGGAGGTCGAGGATGCACTCGTGCGCCACGAGGCCGTCCTCGCCCGTGTAGAGCACCGGGAACGCGTCGCGCAGTCGGGCCGCGACGTAGTTCGCCCCGAGCACGGCCGCCTCGGTCGCACGGGTGAGGCCCTCGAGCCCCATCATCCGGACGTAGGTCCACGTGATGGGCAGGATGCTCGGGCTGCCGTACGGTGCCGCGCTGACCGGGCCGCCGGCGTGCGCCAGGCGGTCGTCGGCCGCGGTCGAAGCGGGCCGTCGGTCGGCCTGCTGCGCGAACGGGTGCCCCGGCAGGTACGGCGCCAGGTGCGCCTTCGCCGCGACCGGACCGACACCGGGTCCGCCGCCGCCGTGCGGGATGCAGAAGGTCTTGTGCAGGTTGAGGTGCGAGACGTCGCCGCCGAAGTCGCCGAAGCGGGCGTGGCCGAGCAGTGCGTTGAGGTTCGCGCCGTCGACGTAGACCTGGCCGCCGGCGTCGTGCACGGCGTCGCAGATCTCGCGGATGTCGTGCTCGTACACGCCGTGGGTCGACGGGTACGTGATCATCAGCGCCGCGAGCGTGTCGGCGTGCTGTTCCGTCTTCGCGCGGAGGTCGGCGAGGTCGACGTTGCCGTTCTCGTCGCAGGCGACCACGACGACCTTCATGCCGGCGAGGACCGCCGAGGCCGCGTTCGTGCCGTGCGCGCTCGACGGGATCAGGCAGACGGTGCGCTCGGTGTCGCCGTTCGCCAGGTGGTACCCGCGGATCGCGAGGAGCCCGGCGAGCTCGCCCTGACTGCCGGCGTTCGGCTGCAGGGACACGGTGTCGTACCCCGTGACCTCGGCCAGCCAGGACTCCAGGTCACCGATCATGTCGAGGTAGCCCTCGACATCACCGCGCGGGGCGAACGGGTGGATGGCCGCGAACTCCGGCCACGTCACCGCGGCCATCTCGGTCGCCGCGTTGAGCTTCATCGTGCAGCTGCCGAGCGGGATCATGCCGCGGTCGAGTGCGTAGTCCTTGTCCGACAGGTGCTTCAGGTAGCGCATCATGCGGGTCTCGCTGCGGTGTGCGCTGAACACGGGGTGCGTCAGGTACTCGCTCTCGCGCAGCAGACCGGTCGGGAGGCCCGTGGCCGCGTCCCGCACGACTGCCTCGGTCGCGGGGACGGTCACGTCCACGGCCCCGAACACGCCCGCCAGTCGGGTGACGTCGTCGGGCGTGGTCGTCTCGTCGACGGAGAGCTGGAACACGTCCTCGTCCACCTGGTGCAGCAGGTAGTCGGCGTCCTGCGCTGCAGCGACGATCGCCCCGGCGCGACCGGTGGCCCGCAGGGTGAGCGTGTCGAAGTACGCGTCGTGCACCACCTGGAGGCCGGCGTCACGGGCGACCGCGGCGAGCGCCGACGTCGTCCGGGCGACCCGGTTCGCGATGAACCGCAGTCCCTCTGGCCCGTGGTACACGGCGTACATCGAGGCCATGACGGCGAGCAGGACCTGCGCGGTGCAGATGTTGCTCGTCGCCTTCTCGCGGCGGATGTGCTGCTCGCGCGTCTGCAGGCTCAGGCGGTAGGCCATCGCACCGTCGGCGTCGAAGGACACCCCGACCAGACGACCGGGCAGCTGGCGCTCGAGGCCGGCGCGGACGGCGAGGTACCCGGCGTGTGGGCCGCCGAAGCCGAGCGGGACGCCGAAGCGCTGGCTCGTCCCGACGGCGACGTCGGCACCCAGGTCGCCGGGGCTGGCGAGCAGGGTCATGGCGAGCAGGTCGGCTGCGACGACGGCGATGCCCCCGCCGGCGTGGACGCGATCGATGATCGACGACGGGTCGACGATCCGGCCGGAGGCACCGGGGTACTGCACGATCACGCCGAAGGCGCCGTCGAGCTGCTCGTCGGTCGGCCCGGCGACGGGGTCGAACGCACGCAGCGTGATGCCGACGGCGTCGGCGCGGTGGTCGAGCAGCGCGCGGGTCTGCGGCAGCAGGTCGTCGTCGACCAGGAACGCGTCACCCTTGACCTTCGACGCGCGGCGGGCGAGGAGCATGCCCTCGACCACGGCGGTGCCCTCGTCGAGCATCGAGGCGCCGGCGGTGGCCATGCCCGTCAGGTCGGAGACCATCGTCTGGAAGTTGATGAGCGCTTCGAGCCGCCCCTGGGAGATCTCCGGCTGGTACGGCGTGTAAGCCGTGTACCAGCTCGGGTTCTCGAGCACGTTCCGCTGGATGACCGCGGGCGTGTGGGTGCCGTGGTAGCCGAGGCCGATCATGGCGCGGCGGACGGTGTTGCGCCCAGCCTTGGCCCGCAGTTCGGCGAGCGCCTCGGTCTCGCCGACGGCGGCGGGGATCACCGAGTCGGTGACGGGGGCCGCGTGGATCGACTCCGGGATCGCGGCGCGGACCAGCGCGTCGAGTGACGGCTGACCGACGACGTCGAGCATCGTCTGCTGGTCGGCGGGGGTGGTGCCGATGTGGCGGTCGGCGAAGGAGGTCTGCAGGTTCTGGAACGCCTGCTGGTCGTCGGGGCCGGTCATGCGATGGACGCCCGGTACGCGTCGTGGTCCATCAGGTCCTCGGGGAACGAGGTGCCGTCGACCTTGATCTTGACGAGCCATCCGGTGCCGAACGGGTCCTGGTTGACGGTGTCGGGGGCGTCGACCACGGCGTCGTTGACCGCGACGACCTCGCCCTCGATCGGCGCGAAGAGCTCACCGACGCTCTTGGTCGACTCGATCTCACCGATCTGCTCGCCCGCAGTGGTGGCGGTGCCGACGGCGGGGAGCTCGACGTAGACGACGTCACCGAGCTGCTCGGCGGCGTGGTCGGTGATGCCGACGGTGACGGTGTCGCCCTCGACGAGGAGCCACTCGTGGTCGGCGGTGTACTGCAGGGTGGTCTGGTCGGTCATGGCATCAGCCTTTCGCAGGGCGGCGGTAGAAGGGGAACGCGGTGACGGTGCTGGGGATGGCCGTTCCGCGGACGTCGATGTGCAGGAGTTGTCCCTCGGCAGCGAGCGCGGGGTCGACGAAGGCCATCGCAACGGGATGGCCGAGCGTCGGCGAGAGGGCACCCGAGGTGACGGTGCCGACGACCGTGCCGTCGTGCACCACGTCGTAGCCGGCACGCGGGGCGCGGCGCCCCTCGGTGACGAGCCCGACGAGCACGCGGGCGTCGTCCGACGGTGCGACACCGGACGCGCCGACGAAGTCCCCGGTCTTCGCGACCACGCGGCCGAGGCCGGCCTGGGCGGGGCGGACGTCGGTGTCGAGCTCGTGCCCGTAGAGCGGCATGCCGGCCTCGAGCCGCAGGGTGTCGCGCGCCGCGAGCCCGGCGGGGACGACACCGCGGTCGGCGCCGGCCTCGAGCAGGGCGTCCCAGATCGCCGGGGCGACCTCGGGGGCGCTGTACAGCTCGAAGCCGTCCTCGCCGGTGTACCCGGTGCGGGCGACGAGCACCTCGGAGCCGTCGAACACGGCGTGCAGGGCGCGGTAGTAGCCGAGGTCGTCGAGAGGGCTCTCCGGCTGCAGGCGGTCGGCGACGACGAGGGCGTCGAGCGTGCCGGCGGCCGCGGGGCCCTGGATCGCGACGAGGGCGGTGCTGTCCGAGTCGTCCGACACCGCCACGTCGAAGCCGTCCGTGCGCTCGGACAGGGCGGCGACCGCGACGTCGCGGTTCGAGGCGTTCGCGACGACGAGGAACACGTCGTCGTCGGTGCGGTACACCACGAGGTCGTCGAGGATCCCGCCGTCCTCGGCGAGCAGCAGGGAGTACTTCGCGCGGCCGAGCGGCATCGCACCGAACGTTCCGGCGAGCGCGTGGTCGAGGAACCCGACGGCGTCCGGACCGGTGACGCCGATCTCGGCCATGTGCGACAGGTCGAAGACCCCGGCCGACTGGCGCACGGCGTGGTGCTCGGCGAGGTCGGACGAGTAGCGCACGGGCATGCGGTACCCGGCGAAGTCGGTGAAGGTCGCACCGGCGGCTTCGTGCGCGGGTTCGAGCGGGGACGAACGCAGTGGCGTCGGAGTCATGGCGGAGTTCTCCTGGCATCGGCAGGACCCGGCGACGATCGCCGGGTGGAACTCCCCCTCTGTCATGGGCCTGAGAGTTTCACCGCGGCCCGTGAGGTCCGGCGGCTTTCACCGTGGGCGAGACGACTGAGCGTCTGCTTTTCAGAGTGGCCTGTCCGCTGCGGTGTGGGACCTGAGAGATTGACGGGGGGATTGCTCCTTCGGTGCCGTGCGTGCGCCCGGGGGCGCGGTGTACCCGAGGGCACGACGTACCCAGGGGCACTGCACGGCGTCTCCCGCGACGGATGAGCGGCCGGTGTGTTCAGTTGTCCGCGCCGAGCATACCGAGACCGCGTTACGAACGTGTGTCGCGTGCCGGCCTTCGACATCTCGTAGAATGCGGGGATGGCCGGACAGCGATCACGCCCCAGGGGGCAGCTCGAGCAAGCGGTGCTCGACGCACTCCGCTCCGCGTCCGACGGGCTCACCGCACGCCAGGTGCTCGACGCCTTCCCGGAGCCCCGGCCGGCGCTGACCACGGTGCTCACCGTGCTCGACCGGCTCGGCCGCAAGGGCCAGGTGGAGCGGCAGCAGCACGACGACGCTCCGCTGAGCTTCCGCGCCGTGCACAGTCGCGACGAACAGACCGCGTCCCTCATGTCGAGTGCGCTCGCCGCCTCGGCCGACCGTGAAGCAGCGCTGCTGCAGTTCACCGGCTCGCTCGCCACCGACGACCTCGAGGCCCTGCGCCGCGCCCTCGACGCCCGCGCACGCTCCTGACCGGCACCGTCCCGTGGTCGTCACCGGCATCGCGCTCATCGTCCTCGCCCTCGCGGTGGTGGTGTTCGCGCCGCGGGTGCTGACCCGCTCGGCCTGGACCATCGACCGTCCGCGCACCGCCCTGGTCTGCTGGTCGCTCGCCGTGCTGCTCGGCGTCGTCGGGTTCGTCGCCGGCATCGCACTCGTCGTGCTCGCCGACCGCCCGGTCACCGAACTGCTCGGCGGCGACGGCTCCCCCGGCCACGGTTTCAACGTCGGCGTCGCCCTGCTCGCGGTGATCGCGTTCGTCGTCGCCGTCCGCGTCCGCCCGGGCCCGGAGCACGAGGCCGTCCGCCAGGCCATGCGCTCCGGCGTCGCCCCGCACCGCGAGATCGACGGCACACCCGTCGCCGTCGTCGAGGCGGACGACGCGCTGGCCTGCGCCGTCCCCGGCCGCAGCGGTGGGGTGCTGGTCAGCACCGGCCTCGCAGACCGGTTGCGGACGGACGAACTGGAGGCCGTGGTCGCCCACGAACGCGCCCACCTGACCCAGCACCACGCTGCTGCGGTCGCGGTCGCCGAATCGATCGAACGTGCGGTCCCGTGGGTGCCTGGGGCGCGCGCCATGGCGCGCTCGACGCGCGTCCTCGTGGAGTTCGCCGCCGACGACGCCGCAGCCCGACGTGTCGGACGCGACGCCCTGCGCCGGGCCGTCCTGGTGGCGGACGAGAGCGGCGCGCTCGGGGCGATCCGGGCCTCCAGGCTGTCGTGAGCGAGCACGTGTCGGGGGCGAGGCATATGGTGATCGGACCGTGAAGCCACTGACCGAAGCCGACATCCGATCCTCGTTCGTCAACGCCACCCCCGACGAGCTCGAGCAGCTACCGATCCCGGGCCTGCACGAGATGCTCTGGGACGAGCGCGAGTTCCTGGGCTGGCGCGACCCGCAGGCCGCCCGCCGCGGGTACATCGTGTCCTGGATCGACGAGCGCCCCGTGGGCATCATCGTGCGGTCCGCGGGTGGATCCCTGCGCGCCGGCATCGCCGCGATGTGCTCGTTCTGCCACTCGCCCCAGCCGGCGACGCAAGTGCGGCTGTTCTCGGCCCCCCGTGCGGGCGAGGCCGGGCGCAACGGCAACACCATCGGCACCTACATCTGCGAGGACCTCGGGTGCTCGATGCTCATCCGCACCGCTCCCCCGCACCTGAACCCGCCGGCGACCATCGCGATGCGCGGCGCCTCGCTGCTGCAGCGCGTGCAGAACTTCACCGCGGACATCATGAAGTCGGCGTGAGCCGCTTCGGCACCGCCCGCTGGGCCGTCGTCGAGGAACTCGGCGACGGCCGCTGGCGTCTCACCCTGCGCGACGAGGCCGACGATGAACTCGGTGCGTTCGGCCTCGGGGTCGAGGGGCCGTGGGACCCGGACGTCGAGCCGCACGTCGGGTTCGTGCTCGTGCAGCTCGGGTTGACCCTGCGCGGCGCACGGCCGTGGCACGTCGACGAGCTCGGCGACCACCGAGCGCCCGTGCTCGCGCTGGGCTGAGCGGAGCGCTTCCTGCCGGGCGTCACTCAATCGGCTTCGACGAAGTTCCGCAGGATCTCGCGGTCGTCGTCGGCGCGCATCGCCCACGACAGCTCGCTGCGGTGGTCACTGTCGGTCAGCGGCAGCAGCACGACGGTGTCCGGCGCGGCGAGCGCGGCGCTCTCCGGAGCGACGGTCACGCCGAGTCCAGCGCCCACCAGGTGCAGGACGGTAGCCCAGGTCGTGGCCTCCTGCACGACCTCTGGCCGCCGACCACCGGCGGTGACCGGGGCGAGGTTCCGCTCGGTCGCGAGCGAACCGGCCACGGCGGGGAAGAACACGAACGGCTCGTCCACGAGTTCGGTGCCTCGGATCGCCGTCCGGTCGGCGAGCCGGTGTCCGCGTGGGACCGCCGCGACGAACGCCTCGGTCCGGAACGGCAGCAGCCGCACGGCGGGGTCAGGATCCGGATCGCGCACGACGGCCAGGTCCAGCTCTCCTCGCACGATCCGGGCGAGGAGCGTCGACGAGTAGCCCTCGGTCAGCTCCACGCGGACCAGCGGGTACCGCGCACGGAACGCCTGCACCCGTTCAATCGGGCCGAGCGGCAGCGCGGAGACGACGAACCCGACGTCGAGCCGGCCGGCCTCACCCCGCCCCACCCGGACCGTCTCGTCGAGGTCGCGGCGCACCTGCCCGAGCAACGACGGTGCGCGTCCCTGCAGCACCGTGCCGGCCGCGGTGAGCGCGACGCTGCGGCTCGTGCGGACGAACAGGTCGACGCCGAGTGCGCGCTCCGTGCGGCGGATCTGCTGGGACAACGCGGGCTGCGCGATGCGAAGGCGTTCGGCAGCGCGCCCGAAGTGCAGTTCGTCCGCCACCGCGAGGAACGCACGGAGCTGGCGGAGGTCGACGTCCGGGTCCCGATCCATGCATGCAGCCTATCGATCGAAGCGAACGAGTATTGGACGCTACCTCATCCGGGTCCGAGGATGGAGCCATGCCCGAAGCGACCTCCACCGTCACCATCGCCGACCTCGCCACCCCTGCGGACGCCGAGGCGTTCCGCGTCCTCAACGAGGCCTGGATCACGCAGTTCTTCGCGCTCGAGGACGAGGACCGCAAGTTCCTCGGCGACCCCGTCGGTCACGTCGTCGAGCCCGGTGGCGCCGTCTTCGTCGCGCGGCTCGACGACCAGGTGATCGGGTGCATCGGCATCGTGCCGACGACCCCGGGGGTGTTCGAGCTCGTGAAGATGGCCGTCGCGCCCGGACACCAGGGGCACGGCACCGGCCGGAAGCTCATCGCCGCAGCGATCGACCGGGCCCGGGAGCTCGGCGCGCACCGCATCGACCTCGAGAGCAACGCGCAGCTGGCCAGCGCCGTGCACCTGTACGAGGCGTTCGGCTTCCGGCACCTGCGCGACGACGAGCTCGTCCCGAGCCCCTACGTCCGCGCCGACGTGCACATGACGCTCGAACTTCGCTGAAGACAGCGCCGTTTCGGTACGCTCGCGGCATGGCGACGTACGAGGTGCAGGCGGTCCGTGAACGCGGCGCGTGGCAGGTGTTCATCGACGGCTTCATGGTCACCGAGGTCGACCGTTGGCCGGCCGTGGGCTTCGTCGCCCGCGAGATCTTGGCGATGGACCGCACCGACGACCTGCAGATCCGCGTCGTCGGGCGCAACCAGTACATCGACTGACCCGAGCGCTCACGCGACGTGCCAGACCAGCCCCTCCTGCGCACTCGACGGGTACGCCGAGGCGATCCGGAACACGGCTTCGCGCAGGGTCTCCGGTGAGCACGCCAGGTTGAGGCGGACGAACCCACGCCCCTCGCTCCCGAACCCGAGCCCGGAGTTCAGCGCGACGAAGGCGTTCTCGCGCAGCGGCACGGCCGGGTCGTCGCCGAGGCCGATCCCGCGGAAGTCGAGCCACGCCAGGTACCCGGCGCGCGGCCGCGTGTAGACGACCCCGGGCAGGTGCTCGGCGAGCAACTTCGCGAGGAGCCGGTCGTTCGCCACGATCTGGGACACCACCTCGTCGAGCCAGGTGGTCCCGACGGTGAACGCCGCCAGGTTCGCGTGCAGCCCGAGGATGCTCGTGCGGCAGGCGACCTCTTCCCACAGGGTGTCGAGGAGCGCCGCGGTCCGGTCGTCCCCCGCGACGATGATCGAGCACTTCACGCCCGCGAGGTTCCACCCCTTGCTCGCCGAGGTCACGCAGACGCTGCGGGCCCCGACTTGTTCGGCGATTGCTGCGAACGGGGTGAACTGCACGCCGGGGTGCGTCAGGGGTGCGTGGATCTCGTCGCTGATGACGAGCACGTCGTACTTCGCCGCGAGTTCGGCGATCGCGAGCAGGTCTGCCCGGTCGTGCGCGAGGCCGACGGGGTTGTGCGGGTTGCAGAGCAGGAAGACCCCGACCCCGCTGGCGAACGCCCGCTCGAGCCCTTCGAGGTCGAGCCGGTACTGCCCCCACTGCTCGAGCAGCGGAACCTCCTCGACCTGACATCGGGCCTCGTCGACGAGCTCGAAGAACGGCGGGTACACCGGCGGCGTGATCGCAACGCGGCCGCCGTCGGGCAGCGCGAGCCGCAGCGACTCGACGATGCCGACGCTGACGTCGGTGGCCAGGTGGATCCGGGCCGGATCGATCTCCCAGCCCCAGCGGTCGAGTGCGAACTGCGCGAACGCGGGCGCGAGCGGCCCGGGTCCGTCCAGGTAGCCGAGGTCCGACTGCGACACGCGTTCGATCAGGGCCTGCCGGATCTCCGGCGCGACGTCGTGGTCCATCTCGGCGACGAACAGCGGCAGCACGTCGGGCGCGTACCGCGTCCACTTGATGCTCGTGCGAACCCCGCGGAGCGTGCCGACCGGGTCCTGCTCGTCGCTCGCCATGCGTCCCAGCATGCACCGATCGGGAGGCCCGGCGCGAGCCCGCCTGTCATCCAGCGTCGTCTTCCGCGCACCCTGGGACGCGGGGCGTCGCCCCGCCTACTGTCGGTCCCATGAGCACGAGCACCGCCGACAAGGCCACCACCCTCAAGCAGCTGCACGAAGCCCCGGAGATCCTCCGCGTCGTGAACGTCTGGGACGCGATCACCGCGAAGGTCGTCAGCGACCTGCCCGGCACGAAGGCGATCGGCACCGCCGGGCACTCGATCGCCGCGTCGTACGGCTACGAGGACGGCGGGATGCCGCTCGACCTCGCGCTGTCGGGCGCCGCGATCGTGGCCGCCGCGACCGACCTGCCGGTCACCGCTGACCTCGACGACGGCTACGAGGACCCCGCCGAGACCATCCGGCGCGCGATCGGCGCCGGCATCGTCGGCGCCAACGTCGAGGACCGCCTGCGCCCGTTCGACGAGGCCGTCGCCCGGGTCGCCGCGATCACCGCCGCCGCGCAGGCCGAGGGCGTCGACTTCCAGCTGAACGCCCGCACCGACGCGATCGCCCGCGGCGGCGACCGTCCGATCGACGAGAGCATCGCGGACGCCATCGCACGCGGCAAGGCGTTCCTCGACAACGGCGCGGCACTGGTCTTCGTGCCCGGCGCGACCGACCGAGGCGTCGTGGAGCAGCTCGTCGCGGGCCTCGGCCGCGGCAAGCTGTCGGTCATCGGCCTGCCGGGTGCCCTGCCGGCCGCCGAGTACGAGGCGCTCGGCGTCGCCCGCATCTCCTACGGTCCGCTCACGCAGCGCGTCGCGCTGCGCGCGCTCCGCGACCTGGCGACCGACCTGTACGCCGACGGCGTCGTGCCAGAGGACACCCCGACCCTGAACTGACGAAGCAGACGGACGGGAGGCCCGGTGCCAGCTGGCACCGGGCCTCCCGTCTGCACGTGGTCACGTTCCTGGAAAAGTATGCCTATTCCAGGAAGGCGACCGTCGTCAGCCGAGCGCGCCGTAGAGCGCGGGCGTGGTGCGCGCCTTCGTCTCCTGCTCGAAGGCGTAGCCGAGGCCGATCAGCGTGCTCTCGTCGAACGAGCGGCCGAGGAACTCGAGGTTCACGCCGGCACCGGTGATCGTGCCGTCGGCTGCGGTCGCCTGCCCCATCGGGACGGTGATCGCCGGCATGCCGGTGTTCGGGCTCAGACGCATGTTCGTCGACTGCGTGCCGTAGGGCGTACCCGACGGGTAGATCAGCGAGTCGAGGTCCTGGTCGTCGAGCATCTGCGTGACGAGCTGCTTGCCGGTGGCGAGCTGCGTCGTGTGCGAACCCGTCGGCCCGGCCCACGCCTGGTACTGCGTGTCGGTGATCAGGTCGCGGGACTCGTAGGTCGACTTGCGGCTCGGCACGTACTCACCCGAGGCCAGGATGCCCTGCAGCGACCGAGCGGTCACGTCGGGGTCGAGGTGCTTCGCGACGTACTGGTCCAGGTCGTGCTTGAACTCGTTCGTGCTGCCGCTGCCCTCGGACAGGACCCGGTTGAACGCGGTCGTCGCGGTGATCGGGACGACGGTCGCGCCGGCAGCCTGCAGCTTCGCGACGGACGCGTCGAACAGGCGCTTGGTCGTGGCGTTCGTGCCGACCATCGACGTGACGTAGCCGATGCGGGCGCCCTTGAGCGAGCCGGCATCGAGCGACGACGTGTACGAGGTCGGCACCTTGCCTGCCTGCGCACTCGTGACAGGGTCGGCCGCGTCCACGCCGGTCACGGCGTCGAGCGCGACGGCCGCGTCGGTCACCGAGCGGGCGATGGGCCCACCGGTGTCCTGCGACAGCGCGAGTGGGATGATGCCGTCGCGGCTGGCCAGGCCGACCGTCGGACGGATACCGACCAGCTGGTTGTACGTCGACGGGATGCGGATCGAACCGCCCGTGTCGGTGCCGAACCCGATGCCGGCGAGGTTCGCCGCGATCGCCGCGCCGGTGCCACCGCTCGAACCGCCGGCGGTCTGTGCCGTGTTGTACGGGCTGGCGACCAGGAGCGACGAGCCGGCGGGCTGGTTCGAGGAGAACTCCGAGACGAAGCCGTAGGCGAACTCGTCGAGGCTGGCCTTGGCGAGGATCACCGCACCGGCACCGCGCAGCCCGGCGACCATGGAGGCGTCGGTGTCGGTCTGGTTGTCGTCCCAGCAGCCGCAGCCGCCCGTGGTCGGCATGTCCTTGGTGTCGTAGTTGTCCTTCACCGCGATCGGCACGCCGAGCAGCATGCTCGTCATGCCGTGCTCGGCACGCTCGGTATCCGCCGTCTTCGCGGCAGCGAGGGCCTCGGCGTTCGTCGTGACGATCGAGTTGAGCGCGCGGCCGGTCGTCGCGCCGTCGACCTTCGTGCGGTCGTAGGCGGCGATGCGGTCGAGGTAGTCCTGCGTGATCGCGACCGAGGTGGTGACCCCGGCGTTCATCGCGGCCTGCATGTCGATGGTGGACGCCTCGACGAGGGTGAACGGGCCGTCGTCGTAGATCATCCGCTGGGACAGGGCCGCGAGGTCTGCGACGGTGATCGTGCCGTCGCCGTCGGTGTCCGCGGCGCTGACCGTCGCCCAGTCGGCGCTCGTGGCCGTCGCGCCGAGGTGATCGGTGAGCACGGTCAGGTCGGCCTTGGCGACCTGGTCGTCGCCGGTCAGATCGAGGTCCGTGTAGTACGGCGCGAGCATCGCGGCGGGGCTGGCGTCCACCGCGGCCGGAGCTGCTGCGGCCGTGATCGCGGGGGTCGCGGCGAGGACGGTGCCGACGAGGGCGATGAGCGAGGCGCCGGCGACGGCCGAGCGCTTCCGGCTGGTGGATGGCTTCGTGGCGGCCTGCGTGCTGGCGGCCGGCTTCGTGGCGGTCATTCGGCTGCTCCGGTGCGGTCGCGGCGGGCGCGGCGCGCGCGCAGGGTGATCAGGGTCCCGCCGGCAGCGAGGAGGGCCAGGGAAGCGGCGATCCACGGGGCGACGTCGGCGCCGGTCCAGGCGAGTTCACCGCCGGTGGGGCGGCCCCCACCGGGAGCTGCGACGGCGGTGGCCCCCGTCGTCGGGTCCGAGACCACCGGGGTGGTCGTCGGGTCGGGGTCGCCCGCGCCGGTGCCCGGGTCGGCCGTGGCGGTGGCGCCCGGGGTCGGCGTGGCCGTCGGGGACGCGGTCGCCGCTGCAGCGATCGAGATCGTGGTGCTCGCCGGGTCGGTGAGGGTCATCGAGGTGCCGTCGGATCCGACGAGCGTGATGCTCGTGATCGCCAGGTCGACGCTGCCCGGTGCGGTCGGCGTCAGGCCGATCGAGGCAGCGAGGTCGCCGCCGAGCGCCGGCGAGGTCCCGAGCCGGGTGTGCACGATCGTCAGGGCGTCGCCGTCCTGCTCGACGCTGTCGAAGCCGCCGTCCGGTCCGGTGACGCTGTCGTCGACGTACGACACGGAGTCCGCGCCGGCGTCGAGGGTGATCTCGTACGCGTAGACGTCGGCCGTCGCCGGGATCGTCAGGTCGACGTCGAACGGGGTTCCGACGGTCGCGGAGCTGGGGGCGTCGATGGTGGCGGTCGTCGCGGTCGGTGCCGCCTGGGCCGGTGCGGCGGTCAGGGCGGCGAGGCCGATCGCCCCGGCGGCGACGAGCGTCGAGGAGACGATCGTCGCGCGGGGGCGCAGCCGGAGGCGGTGCTGCATGGGTGCAGATCCTTCGGGAGGAGGTCGGGTGCTGAGCGGGTACTCAGTGATCCGAAAGCTAACGGTGCGCTGTTTCCGGCTCGGGCCCGGCAGGTTTCCGCGCCGTTACGGCTCCGTCGCACCGCTACTGTCGTGCCATGTCGCTCGACGTCGAAGCCCTGCTCACCCCGCCCTCCCCCGTCGCCGCACGGGCGTTGGACGTCGTCCGCACCTGGTCGTCGCCGGCGCTCGTCAACCACTGCCTGCGCTCGTGGGCGTGGGCGGTCCTGCTCGCCCCGACCGTCGACCTCGCGCCCGACCACGAGCTGCTGTTCGTCGCGACGATGCTGCACGACCTGGGCGTCACGCACTCGTTCGACGCCCACAACGTGCCGTTCGAGGACGCCGGGGGTGCCGTCGGTTCGGTGTTCGCCCTCGGTGCAGGATGGGACGCCGGCCGCGCTCGACGGGTCAGCGAGGTCATCGAGCGGCACATGTGGACCTCCGTCGACCCCGCGGTGGACGTGGAGGGACACCTGCTCGAGGTCGCCACGTCGCTCGACGTCTCCGGTGCAGGGTTCTCCCGGTGGTCCACCGACGACCTGCACGCCGTCGCCACCGCACTGCCCCGCCTCGGGTTCTCCGCCGAGTTCGACGGGCTCATCCACTCCCAGGCAGCGCGAAAGCCGTCCTCCGCCGCCGCGCGACTCGACGGCTCCGGCAACGTGGCCGCCGGCGGGCGTCGGTGGGACACGTTCCTGGCTTCCTGAACCGTCTTCCTGGCCTGCGCTGGACTTCTTCGCCTCGGGTGCGTATAGTTCTTGGTTGGTGCACTGCAGCGAACCCATCTGACTCGCGCACACCAACGTCTCGAGACCGGCTCACCCGAGTCGCATTCCAACCGAGACCACCGCTCGATCCGAACGGATCAGCAGCACGTTGAAACTCGACGTGCGCGCCCCGCACTCGATGCGTCGCGCCGGACTGAGACGTCCGCCGACACCGAGTCGCCCCGGCGCCGAATGACCAGGAAGTACAGCACCATGACCAGCAACGAACGAATCACCGTGTTCGGGACCGCACTCGCGGCCCCGACGATCACCCCCGACCGCATCGCCGAGTTCCCCGTGCGTGACGACCGCTCGCAGCGCGAGTACCTCGTCCGCATTGCGGCCGACGACCTGCAGACCTTCGTGACCCGCGGCACCCGTCTGGACGCCGTCGGCGAGGCCGGCTGGACCGTCCCGGGCCGCTCCTGGGCGGGTGAGGCCAGCCGCACCCTGCTGCAGGCACAGTCCGTGCAGGCGGGCGAGATGGCCCTCGCGGCCTAGGCTCCACCAGTACGAACGCGAAGCGCCGCCGGGCTGTCCCGGCGGCGCTTCGTCGTGCGTGGCGCGTCGCGGTGGCGCGTCAGTACTCGCCCTTGACGACAAAGAACGAGCCGCGGATCGTGCCGGCGAGCTTCGACTTCTGCCGCGCGAACTTGAACTTGTCCGCGAGCTCCTCGGGAACGTCCATGCCGTCGGAGAGCTTGAAGCCGACTGCACGCTTGCCGCCCGGTTCGAGCGTGTAGAGCACGTTGATCGCCAGGCCGGACTCGTAGAAGACGTACGTCCAGCGCACGCCGTCGACCAGGACTTCCGTCGCTTCGAGCGGCGGCGACGCGATGACCAGTCCGCGCTCCTCGTCGAGGACCCGCCGCACGTACCCGACCAGGTCCGGCACGTCAGCTGCGGCGTGCGTGGTGAACAGGTGGTCGTACTTGTTCGCGAAGTACCGCGCCTCGTTGGCACGGAGTCCGGCGAGTGCATCGGCGACCGGCGAGGACTCCAGACCCACCGTGGACACGTTCACGAAGTCGACGACGTACGACATGGGGCCTCCTTGGGCACTCGGACGAGCCGAATCTAGTCCACCGCGCACCTTCCCGAGCGAGTGCGACGCATCTATAGTCGAGAGCTATAGAGGAGGTGCCCGTGCGAGTCGAACGTGCAGCAGAACTCATCCGCGCTGCCCGCGAGGATCTGGGCCTCTCACAGACCAGCCTCGCCGCCGCCGCCGGGATGCAGCAGCCGACCATCTCCGCGTACGAGAGCGGACGCAAGCAGCCGCGGCTCGAGTCGCTCCAGCGGATCCTCACTGCTGCGCAAACGCGCCCGAGCATCCCTCTCGCCGTCTACGCCGACGCGATCCTCGACGAGGCAAAGCGGTTCCACCTCGAGAACGTTCGCGTCTTCGGCTCCACGGTCCGCGGGCAGGACACCGAGCACAGCGACATCGACCTGCTCGTGCACCTGACCCCAGCCGCATCGCTGTTCGACCTCGGCGGCTTCGCCCACGAAGTCGAGACCATCACCGGCTTCGACGTCGACGTCCTCACCGACGACCTCGAGGGTGACGAGCACTTCGCGCACGTGCTCGACGAAGCAGTGCCGCTGTGACCCCACCGCCCCGGTTCACCCCACGGCAACGCGTCGATCGCGACTCAGCCGACTCAGCAGACCGCTGGCCGTCGCTGCAGGCGAGCTTTCTCGACTTGCTCGCCGAATGTTCGCAGATTGTCGAACACGGTCGCGTGGAGTTCGACGCAACTCGAAGCCTGACGTACCGAGCCGCCGAGGCCGTCATCATCCACTTCGACGACCTGCTCGGACGGCTTCCCGCCGACAGGGAAGCCCGGCTTCCGTCCGATCTGTCGCTTGCCGCTGTCAGGAAGACGCGAAACATCCTCTCGCACGACTACCGGCAGGCGCGCAAGGAGATCATCTGGGAGGCGATCGAGCACCGCGTCCCGGCGGTGATCCTGGCGCTCGTCGACTGAGCCCGGTCTGCTGATCCGGGCGGGACCAACTCAGTCGATCCGTTTGAACACCATGATGGCCTGCGCTCGGTCTCCACCGCCGAACCCTGTGGTGCCCGACGAGGCAGTGGTGTTCGTGTGGAGCCGGTACCCGAGGGCCGCCTGGGCGTTGATCGCCTCCTCGAGCTCGATCATGTTGCCGGAACCCGTGCCGAAGAACTTCGCCTTGAGCACTACCTGCAGCACGACTTAGCTCATCCCGTTCTGTGCCGGACGCGGCTGACCACCCGAAGCGGCCTCGGCCTGGATCCGGCCGATCACCCCGCCGACGCCCGACGCCGCCGGAGCCTGAGGCTGCACTTCCTCCGTCCAAGCGGACCCGTCCCACAACCGCATAGTTCCGGAGCTGTCGTCGTACCACGCTGCCTGCGCGGTCGTCATGCGCTCATCCTGGCGAACGACGGACCCAGCGGGAGGTCAGTCGTTGAAGCGGAACTCCACCCCGGTCCGCAGGTTTCGGATCTGGCTGCCAGACGGGCGGCCGTTACCAGCTGCCTGCCCAAACACGAGGCGCGAAATTCCTACTCGTCCACGGCGTCCAGGACGGTGCTTGGCAGCAAATCGTGGTCATCGAGGTACCGGAAGTCGCCGAAGACGGCGCGGAGGACCGTCCGATTGGGAAGGACCTCTCGTAGGTCACCAGGAAGCTCCCCCCTCATCGTTCGGATGAGGTGTGCCAAGGCGGTCCACAGCTCTCCCTTCTTCATATCATCGAGATCCCCGTGACCTCTCTCCGCCTGCTTCTCGCGTGCGCTGATCGCTGCAACGTCCCATTGCTCTAGAGCACGGACGACTGCTGCCGAGCCCCACAGGACCGCTCTCCCCCGGTCCGCCGCCATAGCTTGCAAGTCGATCGAACCCACGAACTGCTGAATCACCGAGACCGCCAACGTGTCATAGTGAGAAGCTTGAGTCTTCCAAGTCTCGTACGCGCGGTCGTTCTCGCGCCTCCGTTGCTCCACAACCTCATCGCGTGCCCGCTGCTTGCGCCAGCTGACGGATGCCGCCAGCGCGACTACTCCGGCCAGACCGCCGACCATCAGTGTTGCGCCCGCTGGCGCGAGAGTTGGTGGCCAGGTCGTGAAAGCCGGAAAACCGGCCGGAGCGGGAAGACTTCCGCGCAGGACAACAATGCCTACCAGCACAACTGCGCCAGCCATCACGTACAGCCAGGGACGGTGATCCTTGGACTCCGAGGGCGCGTCGCGCGCCGACGGCTCCGACTCAGTTTCACTCACGGTGTTGAATGCTACGGCCTCACCGGACAGGGCCGACCTCGGACAATCGCGAAACCCACGTATCGAACGCGTGCCTGAGTTCGCCTTTCAGGCTTAGTCGCACGCACGGACCTACATCGGTCAGGTCACACTGCCGGGCCTCGCCCCTCGAGCACAGGGACGATACTGTGGGCGCGTGCAGAATCTGGGCTGGAGCGAAGCAATCAAAAAGGTGCTCGCTGAGCAGGGCGAACCGATGAGAACCTCTGAGATCGCGCAGGCGATTCTCGACGGCAATCTCCGTTCGAAGGTTGGTGCAACCCCACACACGGCGGTTGCATCGTACTTGTCGCAGGAACCGCTTCGGTCCGAGGTTGAGAAGTTGGATAGAGGGGTCTTCCGTTACCCGCCGGCCGCTAAGGAGGACAAGCCGGTTCCCTCCTCTGCAGCGCAAACGCCAGTCGTCGCGCTTGAGGACACCGGAACAGCGGACGTCTCTGAGGATGAGCGTGGGCTATTGAACGCGTTCGGACTCTTCTGGCGTCGAGCCGAGATTGACTGGGCGCCTTCCGCGCCAACCATGCTGGGAGTTCAGCTAACGGGCAGCGCCGCGGTCGATTTCAGTAGCCAGGAGGGCGTCTACATCTTGTACGACGGCAGTCGCTTGGTGTACGTGGGTCGTGTGACCGAGCCTCGAATGGGCAAGCGTCTGCGTGAGCACACCCGCGATCGGTTGAGCGGACGCTGGGACCGATTCTCTTGGTTCGGGGTTCGTCCCGTGGGCGCCAACGGCGAGCTGGAAGACGCACCCGACACCGATCTCGACGCCGATCTTGTGATCTCAACCCTCGAAGCGCTCTTGATCGAAGCGCTCGAACCGCCTCAGAACCGTCGCCAAGGAGACGGCTTTGCCGAGCTTGAGTTCATCCAGCAGATAGACCCAAACATCGAGAAGGCGCGGAAGAAGCGTCTTCTCGCGGAACTTTCGGACAACCTGTAGGATCCGACGCGAGCCGCTACGCCATCGACGAGTGAGCGTTGACTTAGGCCGTGCGCAGACAACTTCTCCTCGGACGCCGCGAGAGCCGCCGCGACCGGACCCGGCCCGTCTCGAGGCGCTACCCCCTTCCCCGTCGTCGAACACGCGGGAAACCGACACCAGGGGTGCACCCAGCGACCCGAAATAATTCACGGCAGCGAACACGTTGTTCGTACAGACACGAACCGAGGTAGGGAATTCCAAGCTAACGTTCAATCATGAACGACATGGATGACCTCGTGAAATCACTAAACGAACTCCGGAACACCCTCACCGCCTTCGACGCGACGGCGTTCTGGTCCAACCTAGCCGCAACATTCTTCGGTGCAATATTGGCAGGAGCGGTCGCCTTCTTCGTCTTCAGATTCGAGCGGAACGATCGTTATTCAGATCGACTCACAGAAGCTTTAGCTGACTCGTTTTTGAGTATCACACAGTATATGAAAGACCTTCGAGCGGGCACAATCATTGAACCACTTGAGCAGTTAACAGCCCTCCGTCGCGCTCGGCTTCGTGCCGACGAAAAAGATCGGCCAGTCATCGTCGCTGCCGAGGCAGCAATATGGGCGAGCGGAAAAGCACCAACAGGCTACCAATCCTGCGGAAGAATTGTACTAATGCTGACGCGGTGGCAGACCGGAACACTTACCGCTGACGAGGTCGTGTCTGCCCTAAGGTCCCTTCCGCTCAACGCCACTGAAGCATCTCTAGACCCGGAGAGTTGGTGACGACGCGCATTCACTCGATACCCGGACGAGTTGTTGAAGTCCACTGACTACAAGCGTTGCTGAGAACGCCGACATCGAGAAAAGACGGCGCGACACAAAATCGCGGGGGAATGCGTTCCGCACGACCCAAGCGAACCCTAACTACTACGCTCCCGAATATTTCGACTTGAGGATTTGGGCCGTTCGCGTTTCCCATGTATCTGCCAGAGCCATCGCCTGCACCATGGTACGAACAGCAGAGGAGATTGTATCTACCGGACGTCGAAGCGTCATGCTCATACCCTTAAGTACATCGACGGATCCGCCAAACTGCGTAATCCCCTCAGTCGCCTCCCGTGCCGCCTTTGCCGTACCTTGGAGGGACTCAAGAAAGGGTCGGTACGAATCTGCTTCCAGCGACTCTGTGTGCTGAATGAAGGTCAGGATTCCATTGACGTTCGCATCAATGGCCGTCATTTCGACGCTAAAACGCGCGGTCTGCTCTAACAATGCCTTCGCGCCTGGTTCCAGTTTGCGCCCGAATTGAGCAACCATACCCAACCTCGCACTAGTGGGCATGTTCAAGCTGTTCGCATTGGTCAGATCGGCGGTGGCCGATTCCGCCAGTGCACCCATGCCCACGATGGTGGCCGAAATCTCTTCTGTGAGGTCGTTCAAGACCGGAAAACGGCCCTCGATGTCAACAATCCGCTCCAAGAAGCCCACATCTTCAAAGCCCTCCTCCTCGAGATCAGAAGAAGCCTCGTCAGCAGTCGTTTCGCGAGGGGCTACACGAACATCGATCAGCTCGGACCACAGTCGAGTTGCCGTGACCTCCTCAAAGTCATCCACCGCTCCGGCAGTTAGGGCTGCAATCAGATCGTTCCGAGCATCGATCAAACCGCGCTCTGACCTCGAGAATTGGATTGTACGTATTGCCGCAATGTCAAACGGCAGCTGCCCATACTCGCCGATCTGCACCGTGAGTAGCGACCGCGTGTGCCGTAATCCAAGTTCGTACATTACGTTCGCATTGGCACCACTGAGATCTGCAATAACTACATCATCGTCGCGCAGGTGGCGAAAGATTTGAGCACTTATTTCACCAGCGGATGCAATTTGATCTGCTCGGATCGGCTCTAAACCCTCTGTAGCACACGCCGGTTGAATCACCTTTTCGAATACCTCTAAGGCATCCTCGTAGGTCGCTCGAGCTGAAGAACCAATGGGGGCAAACTTGCTTCCGATGGGTCCGATTACGAAACAAGTACGGGGTTCATCCATTTATCTTGCCCTTTCGACGAGCCGAGTGACACGCTTCAGACATTCCACGGCCTCGACTCTACTGCAACGCCGTGCCTCGTACTGACTCTTCGCTTTATATTTGAGAGCGAAAGCGAGCTGTGAGCCCGCATCTTTGCCGACCGTTCGGCCGAGAACGGCGACCGCGGCGTTATGCTCCGCCCTCCCCTGCATTACTGCGCCCGCAGACATGATTAGAGCATCACTCGCATGGATAGCCGCAGTACAAAGAAGGCTACAAGCCGCGTCCCACGCAGACAGGTCGATCGCGAATTCGGCCATTTGAAGGAACTCTTCCGCTTTCTCGACCTTGGCTAGGATCTGATCAGCGAGCACGTACTCCAGGCTAGTTGTTGAAGCGGAACTCCACCACGTCGCCGTCCTGCATGACGTAGTCCTTGCCCTCGATGCGGGCCTTGCCAGCAGCGCGGGCCTCGGCGATGGAGCCGGTCTCGACCAGGTCGTCGAACGAGATGACCTCGGCCTTGATGAAGCCCTTCTCGAAGTCGGTGTGGATGACGCCGGCAGCCTGTGGCGCCTTCCACCCCTTGCCGATCGTCCACGCACGGGCTTCCTTCGGACCGGCCGTCAGGTAGGTCTGCAGCCCGAGGGTGTCGAACCCGATGCGCGCGAGCTGGTCGAGTCCGGACTCGGTCTGGCCGGTCGACTCGAGCAGTTCGGCGGCGTCGGCGGGGTCGAGGTCGATGAGCTCCGACTCGACCTGGGCGTCGAGGAAGACGGCCCGGGCGGGGGCGACGAGCGCGGCCAGCTCGGCCTTGCGGGCGTCGTCGGTCAGGATCGCCTCGTCGACGTTGAACACGAAGATGAAGGGCTTGGCCGACAGGAGTCCGAGCTCGGCGATCGGCGTGAGGTCGATCTTGGTGGCAGACAGCAGGGTGCCCTGCTCGAGCGCGGCACGGGCCTCGCGAGCGGTCTCGAGCACGATCGGCTCGGCCTGCTTCAGCTTCACGGTCTTCTCGTACCGCGGGAGCGCCTTGTCGATCGTCTCCATGTCAGCGAGGATCAGCTCGGTGTTGATGACCTCGAGGTCGTCCTTCGGGGAGACCTTGTTCGCGACGTGCACGACGTCGTCGTCGGTGAAGCCGCGGACGACCTGCGCGATGGCGTCGGCCTCGCGGATGTTCGCGAGGAACTTGTTGCCGAGCCCCTCGCCCTCGCTCGCACCCTTGACGATGCCGGCGATGTCGACGAACGACACCGGCGCGGGCACGGTCTTCTCCGAGTGGAAGAGTTCAGCGAGCTGGTCGAGCCGCGAGTCGGGCAGGTTCACCACCCCGACGTTCGGCTCGATCGTCGCGAACGGGTAGTTCGCGGCGAGGACCTGGTTCTTGGTCAGGGCGTTGAACAGGGTCGACTTGCCGACGTTCGGGAGACCGACGATTCCGATGGTGAGAGCCACGGAAGAACAGCCTACCGGCGGCGGCGCGCCGGAGCCGACCCGGGCCTCCAGTCCGTCCGTCAATCCGGCGGTGGCGACCCGCCCAGGGTGATCAGCCACAGGATCGCGGCGAGGAGGCCGCGGGCCGATCCGGTGGCCACGATCGCGGCGGCGGCGCCGGCTGCGACGAGCGCGGTGGCCAACCCGACGGCACGCCGCGTGGTGTGCGGTGCTGCGTCGACGCGCTCCGCCTGCGCCAGCAGCTCGTCCATGTCCCGCGGTTCCCCCATGTCGTGAACCTAGTCCGGCTGCTGCTGGGAGGCCAGGGCGACCACGCGACGCTCGACGACGTCGAGGACGTCGGCCTGCAGCCGCTGCGAGCCCCGCCAGTCGCCGGCCACCTGCAGCGAGTGGTCGGCACGGTCGACGGTCTGGAGGCGCGCAGCAGTCCCCGAGACCCGCTCGGGCCGCCACATGGTGTCGTCTCCACCCCCGATCGCGTCGTGCGCGTCGGTGGCGGCGGCGAGCGCCGTGGCCACGTCGTCGTGTGTGAGGACCGGCGTGAGCCAGACCCCGGGAATGTCGTTCCGGATCGCCCAGGGCAGGGCGAAGCACCCGAACGACTTCGCGATGACCAGGTCGGGCAGGCGATCGCCCAGCGCAGCCCCGATCGCGGCCTCGACGAACGCCACCGGGTCGGCCCCGGCGTCGTCGTCGATGTTCCAGGCCGGTGCCACGACCTCGCACCCGGCCGCCGACGCGATGGCCTGTGACCACCACAGCAACGGTGCCTGCTGTCCGTAGCCGGCCCCGGCGAGCACCAGCACGAGCGGCTGATCGTCTCCGTCGTTCCCCATGCGCGCACGCTACCGCCCGGAACACGTCTCGACGGGTTCTGGCAGCGTGGTCCCCGTCGTCCGGACCGGGCGACGGGACAGGAGGACGTCGATGTGGTTCGAACGCGACGAGCGCGGTGTGCACTCGGTGGGCATGGGAGCGCCGGGTCTGCGGCAGCGCTTCGCGCCGGAGACCCTCACCGAACTCGAGCGGGCCTCTCGCGCTGAGCTCGAGCAGCTGCACGACGCGATGGCCGAGCTCGAGGCCGACGTGCTGGTCGTCTACGACCCCGAGGACGACACGATCGACTACGCCGAAGAGGACCGGTTCCGCGGGATCCCTCTCCCCCGCGACTCCGGGTTCCCCGTCATCACCGGCGACCTGACCGCCGGGCTCACCGAACACGTCGAGAGCCTGCCGCTGCGCTGGCGATTGGACGGCGTCGCGGTGGCGTTCGAGATGGTGGGCACGCTGCTCGCGCCGTACTGGCAGCGCGAACGTGCCCGTCGGACGGCGACCTGGCGGGCGACGGCACGTCGTCGGCGCAGCGGGTCCCGCTCGGCACGGCGCCGTTGAGCGTCGGCCGCAACGCCGAGGCGGCTTCCGGCGATGTCGGCGCCCCGTGCAACGATCGGAACCGTGCCGTTGAACTTCACCGCGATCGACTTCGAGACCGCCAACAGCTCGCCCGCCAGCGCGTGCTCCGTCGGACTCGTCAAGGTCCGCGCGGGCCGGGTCGTCGACCGGGCGTCGTGGTTCATCCGCCCGCCGCTCGGGCACGACGCGTTCCTCGAGTGGAACACCCGGATCCACGGGATCGTCGCGGAAGACGTCGTCCGCGCGAAGACGTGGGAACAGCAGTACCCCGACCTGGTGGCCTTCGCCGAGGGTGACGTCCTGGTCGCGCACAACGCCCGGTTCGACATGGGCGTCATCGCCGGCGGGTGTTCGGCCACCGGCATCGACCTCGCCGAGCACCACTCGATGTGCTCGCTCGCGGTCGCCCGCAAGACCTACACGCTCGACTCCTACCGACTGCCCGTGGCCGCGATGGCCGCCGGGTTCGAGGGGTTCCAGCACCACGACGCCGCCGCCGATGCCGAGGCGTGCGCCGCCATCGTCATCCACGCCGCCGGCCACCACGGCACCGACACGGTGGAGGCTCTGGGGGCAGCGACCCGCGTGACGATCGCCCCGGTCCGGGCCCGTGCCGAGAAGCCGAAGGCCTCGGTGCCGCAGCCGCGGCTGTCGAACCGCCCGATGGTCTTCGCCGACTGAGCCGGCGAGTCGGTCTTCGCCGACTGAGCCGGCTGAGCGGGTCGGGCCGAAGGTCCCTGTCGCGCCGTCGACCACGGCACTACGCTCTGCGCATGGCAGCGCCCACCACGATCGAACGCGAGACCGTCATCACGGCTAGCCCCGCAGCGATCTTGCCGCACCTGGCGGACCTCCACCGCTGGGTCGAGTGGTCGCCGTGGGAGGGCCGTGACCCGGCGCTCCAGCGCACGTACGGCGGTGAACCCGGGGCGGTGGGCTCGGCCTACGCCTGGAAGGGCAACCGCAAGGCCGGCGCCGGATCGATGGCGGTCACACGGATCGATGCCACCGAGGTCGACGTCGACCTGCGGTTCACCGCGCCGTTCCGGTCGTCGAGTGCGGTCGTGTTCCGGCTCGACGAGCTCGAGCGAGACGGCGGCACGCGGGTCGTCTGGTCGATGACGAGCCCCCAGAACCTGATGTCCCGCGTGATGGGCGTGTTCGTCAACATGGACACGTTCCTCGGCGGTGACTTCGAGAAGGGGCTCGCCAAGCTGAAGGTGGTCGTCGAGCGCTGACGGGAGTGGCACACCGGGGAGCAGGGCCCCCGGTGGTATTGTCACGACAATCCCTCGGCATCGCTGCCGAACCCGCAATCCCCCGAAGGACCGCGATGACCAACGAAGGCCAGCTGCCGTCCGACCTGTTCATGGACCTGGACCGGTCGGGTCCCATGCCCCTCTACTTCCAGGTGGCCTCGCGCATCGAGGAGTCGATCCGCTCCGGCGTGATGCCTCCCGGCGCACGTCTCGAGAACGAGATCGCGCTCGGTGAGCGCCTCGGACTGTCCCGCCCGACGATCCGCCGGGCGATCCAGGACCTCGTCGACAAGGGCCTGCTCGTCCGTCGCCGCGGCATCGGCACGCAGGTGGTGCACGGCCCGGTGACCCGCAAGGTCGAGCTGACGAGCCTGTACGACGACCTGGCCCAGGGGTCGCAGGCGCCGGCGACGAAGCTCCTCGAGCGCAACGACGTCCCCGCCTCGGACCAGGTCGCAGCGGCGCTGAGCATCGAACCCGGCACGACCGTGGCGCACATCCGCCGCGTGCGGTTCGCCGAGGACGTCCCGATGGCGATCCTCGAGAACTACCTGCCGCCGGAGTTCCTCGAGATCACCGACCAGGACCTGCAGGACCACGGGCTCTACCAGCTGCTCCGCGGTCGCGGTGTGACGATGCGGGTGGCGAAGCAGCGGATCGGGGCCCGTGCGGTGACCGACGAAGAGGCCGGTCTGCTCGAGATCGAGGACGGCGACCCCGTGCTCACCATGAGCCGCACCGCGTACGACGCCTCGGGGCGCGCGGTCGAGCACGGCGTGCACTGCTACCGCCCCGACCGCTACTCGTTCGAGGTCACCCTCGTCGACAAGTAGGCAGTTCGTGCTGACCGCCTGACGTCGAGGTTCCACGACTCGCCGCACGCGTGACGCCGAGGTTCCACGGATGGCCGCTGGACGCCTCGAGATGCCGAGATTTCGGAACCTCGGGACGGGCGGGCGGGCGTTACGGGGGCGGGCCGGCGGGCGCGCTCAGGCGGGGGCGGGCACGCCGAGTTCGCCGGTCACGTACTGGGCGCGGCCGAAGCCGAAGGACCAGTCCTCGGGGCCGTTCTCGACGTAGCCGATGAAGACGTCCTCGGACGCGACACCGATCGCCGCCAGCGCGTCGTGGATCGCCCGGTAGAGCTCCTGCTTCGCCGCCTGGTCCCGCCCGCGCTGCGTGAACACCTGGATCATGACGACGCCCTCGGTCCGCTCGAACCCCAGGCCGGCGTCCTCGGCGATGATCTGCTGCGCCGGGTGCTCGGTGATCACCTGGAACCGGTCGCGCACGGGGATCGCGTACACGTCGACGATGGCCTGGTGGATGGCGTCGGCGATTGCGCGCACCGCCTGGGGCGTGCGGCCGGTGGTCAGGTCGATACGGACGAGCGGCATGGTGCCTCCTGCAGTTCGGGACTTTGTCCTGACAAAGTAACACGGATCGATACCTCATGACGGACGGGAGGCGCGGTGCCAGCTGGCACCGCGCCTCCCGTCCGTCGTCCGCGACCGTCTAGAGCACGGGGGTCGCCGCCGCGTAGGTGAGCGGTCCGTCGACGCGCGCGACGTCGTGCCACGCACCGTCGGCGAGCGAGGCCTCCGCCGCCTCGACGATGGACGCAGCGGCCAGGCCGTCGGCGACCGATGGCGCGAGCTGCTCCCCGCGACGCACGCTCGCGATGAACTGCGCGGCCTCGATCGTCTTCAGGTCGTCGTAGCCCATGGCCGTGCCGGCGCCGGGCTGGAAGCGCGCGAACTCGCCGTCACCCGCGGTGACGTAGTGCGTGGCGTAGCCGTCCACCTCCTGCCCGTCGAGGTACACCTCGAGCTCGTTGAGGCGCTGGAAGTCCCACCGCACGGAGCCCTTGGTGCCGTAGACCTCGAGCGTGTACTCGGCGTGCGGGCCCCGCATGACGCGGCTCGAGTCCATGGTGCCGACGGCGCCGTCCTCGAAGCGGAAGAGCAGGGCGGCGTAGTCCTCGTTCTCGACGCGGCCGAGCGCACCGGTGGCGGCGGCACTCCGGTCGACGATGCCCGCGGCCGGCTTCGGGCGCTCCTGGATGAACGTCTCGGCCAGTGCACTGACGCTGGCGATCCGACCGACGACGTACTGCGCCAGGTCGAGGCCGTGCGAGAGCAGGTCGCCGAGGACGCCCGACCCGGCGCGCTCCCGCTCGAAGCGCCAGGTGAGCGGCGCCGCGGGGTCGGACGAGTAGTCGGCGAGCAGCGAGCCGCGCACGTTCGTGATGCGGCCGAGGCGACCGCTGCGGACGAGTTCGCGCGCCCGCTCGATCGCCGGGGCGTGCCGGTAGTTGAAGCCGACGCTCGTGATGACGCCCGCGCGCTGGACGGCCTCGTGGATCTCGCGAGAGTCACTGGCGTAGCGGCCCATCGGCTTCTCGATCCAGAACGGCTTGCCGGCCTTGGCAGCGGCGACCGCCATCTCGCGGTGCAGGAAGTTCGGCGAGCAGATCGACACGACGTCGACGGCCGGGTCGGCGAGGACCTCGTGGTAGTCGGCGACGGCCCGCTCGTAGCCCAGGCGGGTGACGGCCTGGTCGCGTGCGGCCTCGATCGGGTCCGCGGCGACGACGAGCCGGGGCTGCACGCCGAGCTCCGGGAAGTGGTCCGGCAGCGCGCGGTAGGCGCGGGAGTGCAGCCGCCCCATCCAGCCGACCGAGATGAGGCCGACGCCGATGCTGACCGGCGCGGCGGCGTCCACGGCGGTGTCCACGGCGGTCATGCGGCGGGGACGATGATGTCGCGGACCAGGGCGTCGAGCTGTGCGTCGGCGTCCAGGAACTGGCGCAGTGTCGTCACCGTGGCACCGAACCGGTCGAACTCGTCGATGGTCATGCCGTCGACGTCGTACCCGCGGGCGAACTCGGGCGTCGCGGCACGCAGGGCGTCGATGACGTCAGCAGGTACCTCGTCGTGGATGGCGTCCGGACGGAACGGGAACGCGTTGTCGTTGATGTCCTTCGTCCACTGGAACGGCGGCGAGACGACGAGGTCCCCGCCCTGGAACTCCGACCACTGCAGCGCGTTCCGGAAGGCCGCGACGAGCACGCGCGAGCGGAAGCCACGCTCCTGGAACACCCGGTAGGCGTTCTTCACCGCGGCGACGCCGGCCCACTCGAGGATCCCGGGGTCGACCAGGACGTGGTCGCGCTTGACGACGGTCTTCAGCCAGTCATCGAACCGGCCGGCCATCAGCGTGACGACGTGGCCGAACTCCTGGTCGGGCAGCCCGTCGGCGGCACGACGGTCGAGCGCACGCTCGATGGCCTCACCGACGGCGACGACCTGCGGCACCGTGAACGACACCGTCGCGTTGATCGACACCCCGCGGTAGGCGGCCTCCTCGATCGCGGCGATGCCGATCTCGGTGGCGGGGATCTTCACGATGATGTTCGGGGCGAGCTGCGAGAACCGCACGGCCTGCTCCACCAGGGCGTCGGCGTCGCGGTGGAAGCGCGGGTCGGTCTGCATCGACAGGCGACCGTTGCGGCCGCCGGACGCCTCGAACGCGGGCAGCAACTGCCCGGCCGCCGCGATGGAGAGCTCCTCGACGGCCTTCCAGCCGATCCAGGACTCCCCCGCCGTCGGGTGCTCCGCGGCGATCTGGCGGATGCGCGGCACCCAGGTCTCCGGGTCCTGCTTGATGCAGGTGTACGCGATCACCGGGTTGCACGTCGCCCCGACGGCGCCGTACTCGTGGATCGCGGTCGACAGCTCGCGCGGGTCGGCGGAGTCGTTCCACAGGGCGGTCACGGTCTGTTCCGCGGCCTGCAGGGTGACGGGTCGGACGTCGGCGCCGGTGGGCGTCGGGGTCTCGGTGGCCGTCTGCACGGGGGTCGTCATCGGGTGAGTCCCTTCTTGATCGTGTCGAGCTGGAAGCGCGAGACCGCATCGGCGTTCTCGTCCTCGGCGAAGACGCTCGACACCGCGACGGTGTCCTCGCGCGCCGTGAAGCCGACGCGGTCGAGGGCGGCCCAGAAGGCGTCGAAGTCGACGTCCGCCTGGCCGACGGGCAGGTGCTGGTGCACGCGGACCGGGTTGCCGGGCGGGTTGGTGATGTAGCGCAGGCCGTGCGACCGGTGGTGGTCGTAGGCGTCGGCGACGTGCACGAGCTGCAGCGAGTCGCCGGCGGCGTCGATGATCTCGTCCATGTTCCCGCCGTAGTGGAACGTGTGGCAGGCGACGTAGACGAACCCGATGCTCTTCGAGTTCAGCCCGCGGATCACCCGGAGTGCCTCGAGCCCGTCCTCGACGAAGTCGTCGGGGTGCGGGTCGATGAGCACGCGGATGCCGGAGTCCTCGATGATCGGCAGGAGCTCCTCCATCGCCCAGTGGAACTGGTCCTCGGACTCCTCGGCACGCTCGGGACGGCCGGAGAACTCCGTGTTGATCGTGTCCACGCCGAGGCGCTTCGTGATCTCGATGACCCGCTTCCACTTCTTGACGGCGGCCTCGCGGGCCTCTTTGTCCGGGCCGGCCCAGCGCAGGACGGGCAGGACGGACGCGACCTGGACACCGGCCGTGGTGCACGCCGCGGCGAACGCGTCGACGAGGTCGTCGTCGGCCGTCGGGTGCCGGTAGAACGGGATGAAGTCCTTGTGCGGGGTGAGCTGCAGGTACTCGTAGCCGAGGTCGGCGACCTTCTGCGGGAACTCCAGTAGCGACAGGTCGTGGTGGTACGGCGTGGGGTCGAGCGCGATCTCCGGCATGGATCAGGCCGTCTCGTAGAACGCCGGCTTCGCCGTGGCGTAGGCGACCTGCTCGAGCGCACCGGTCTGCTGCGCACGCACGGCGACCTCGGCGACGACCGACGCGGTGTAGCCGTCCCAGGCGCTCGGGCCGTCGATACCACCGGAGCGGGCGGCATCGGCCCAGCGCTGCACCTCTTCGTCGTAGGCGGCGCCGAAGCGCTCGACGAACGACGGCGTGACGCCCTGGCCGGACACGCCCTGCGACACGAGGTTGAGCGAGGTCTCGCGGCCGATGTACGCGACACCGGACTCGAACACCGCGTCGGTGGTGACCTGGTAGCCGAACTGGGCGTTCACGTTGATCTCGACGATCGCCATGGTGCCGGACTCCGTGGTGAACAGGACGAACTGCGGCTCGGGCAGGTCGGCCGGCGCGAGGGAGTTCTTGCGGGGCTTCTTCACCTCGACGCTCGTGATCGCCTCGCCCGTGATGAACGGGATGATGTCGATCTCGTGGATCACCGAGTCGTGGATGAGCATCGACTCGCTGAAGTTCGGCGGCGTCGTCGGGTTGCGGTGCGCGTGGTGCAGCGCGAGCAGGGCACCGTTGGCCCCGGACTCCCGCAGGGCACGCAGCTCCTGGTAGCCCTTGTCGAAGCGGCGCATGAAGCCGACCTGGATCCGCGGGCGATCGGCGTGCTGCTGCTCGAGCTCGACGATCCGCAGGGAGTCGTCAGCCGACGTCGTCAGCGGCTTCTCGCAGAGCACGGCCAGGCCGCGCTCGAGCGCCGGCACCAGGACCGGTTCGTGCAGGAAGCCCGGCGTTGCGACGATGACGGCGTCGATCGGGGTTGCGTCGAGCGCCTCCTCGAACGACGCCGCGGTGATCGCGCCGGGTGCCTTCGCCGCAGCGGCCGTCGCACGACCGGTGTCCGGGTCGACGATGGCGACGACGTCGGCGCCGGCGATGGTCGTGGTGATGCGACGGATGTGGTCGCTGCCCATGGCGCCCGCGCCGACGACGGCGACGCGGAGGTTGTCAGTGGTGCTCATGGCGGTGCTCCTGGGGTAGATGACGCTGCGTGGACGGCTGCTGGTGGCCGGTCAGGACACGCGCGCGGCGGACGTGGAACCGAAGATGTGCTGGAAGGTGCGCTCGGCGATCGGGCCGGGGGCGTCGACCGAGCAGCCGTACATGTCCTGCTCGACGATGCCGAAGATCTCAGGGTTGATCTTCGCGACGGCCTCGATGATCGGGGCGAGCTCCGGGGTGCCGTGCGGCGGCTCGGTCATGATGCCCTGCGACACGGCGGTGGCGAACGGCACGTCGTTCTTCAGCACGTCGAAGAGCATGTCGGTGTCCACCTGCTTGAGGTGCAGGTACCCGATGCGCTCCGGGTGCTCGGCGATGAGCTTGAGGTTGTCGCCGCCGTAGTACGCGAAGTGTCCGGTGTCGAGGCAGAGGTTCGTGTAGGCCGGATCCGTCTCCGACAGGAACCGCACGGTCTCCTTGTAGGTGCCGACGTGGCTGTCCGCGTGGGTGTGGAACTGCTGGTGGACGCCGTACTCCTCGAGCAGCGCCTTGCCGAGCTGGTCGTGCCCCTTGCCGAGACGGTCCCACTGCTCGTCGGTCAGGGTGCGCGACTCGAGGACCTCTTCCGTGGCGTCCGAGCGCCACAGGTCCGGGATCGTCACGAGGTGCTGGGCACCGAGCTTCGCCGCGAGCCCGGCGACCGCCACGGCCTGGTCCCAGGCACGCTGGAACTGGTCCTCGCCCTTGTGGAACCCGGTGAACACCGTGCCGGCGGACAGCTTCAGCCCGCGCGACTCGAGCTCGTCGGACAGCTGCGACGGGTCGGTCGGCAGGTAGCCGTACGGCCCGAGCTCGATCCACTCGTACCCGGCGGCGGCCGCCTCGTCGAGGAAGCGCTTCCACGGCACCTGGTTCGGGTCGTCGGGGAACCAGACGCCCCACGAGTCGGGGGCGGTGCCGATCCGGATGGCGTCGGTGGCGGTGGCGGTGTCGGTCATGACGGCGTCGTCTGCTTTCTGGGTGTGGTGCGTGTGGTGGACGGTGGCGCTCAGCCGAGCAGTGGACGCTGGGCGGCGACCTGCTGCTCGTACTGGGCGCGGGCGGTCTGCGTGCTCGGCAGGGTCGAGGTCTGCGCCACGGGCACGTCCCACCACCCGTCGCCGTCGGGGCCGTAGACCAGGGGGTCCGAGTTGATGTGCACGAGGGTCGTGTGGTCGTTCGCCTTCGCCTGGCGCACCGCGGCCTTCAGGTCTTCGATGCTGTTCGGGCCCGGCTGGACCTCGATGACGTCGACGCCGTACGACCGCGCGTTCGCCGCGAGGTCGACGGGCAGTGGGTCGCCGTTGTCGAAGGACTGCGACTCGTCCAGGTAGCGGTACTTCGTGCCGTAGCGCTCGGATCCGACGGTCTCGGACAGGTGCCCGATCGACGCGTACCCGTGGTTCTGGATGAGCACGACGATGATCTTGATGCCCTCGGCCACCGCGGTGACGAGCTCGGTGTGCAGCATGAGGTAGCTGCCGTCGCCGACCATGACGATCGCGTCGCGGTCCGGGGCACCTCGACGGACGCCGATGCCGCCGGCGATCTCGTAGCCCATGCACGAGAACGCGTACTCGACGTGGTACCCGAGGGCGTCCCGCACGCGCCAGAGCTTGTGCAGGTCACCGGGCAGCGAGCCGGCCGCCTGGATGACGACGTCGCGCGGGTCGGACACCGACTGCACGGCGCCGATGATCTCCGGCTGGCCGGGCAGGTCCGCGCCGGACGGCGCGAACGCGCCGTCGACGGCGGCGTCCCACGCGGCCTTCAGCGACGCGATCTCCGCGGCGTACGCGGTGTCGACGACGTACGCGGGCTCTGTGGGTGACGACCCGGCCGACGTGAGCGCCGCGGTCAACGCGACCAGGGCCTCCCGGGCATCCGCGATCAGCGGCAGCTGCGAGCCGTGCTTGTAGGCGTCGAACGCGGCCACGTTGACGTTCACGAACGTGACGTCCGGGTTCTGGAACGCGGTCCGCGAGGCGGTCGTGAAGTCGCTGTAGCGCGTGCCGATCCCGATCACGACGTCCGCCTGCGCGGCGACGGCGTTCGCGGCGGCCGTGCCGGTCGCGCCGATGCCACCGAGGTACTGCGGGTGGTCCCAGACGAGCGAGCCGCCGCCGGCCTGCGAGGTGCCGACCGGGATGCCGGTGGCCTCGACGAAGGCGCGGAGCTCGTCGGTGGCGTCGGAGTAGAGCACGCCGCCGCCCGCGACGATCACCGGACGCTGCGCACCCCGGATCGCCGCGACCGCACGTGCCAGCGGCCCGTGCTCGGGCAGTGGCCGACGGATGTGCCACTCACGCGGCTGCAGGAACGCGACGGGGACGTCGAACTCCTCGGCCTGCACGTCCTCGGGCAGGGCGATCGTCACGGCTCCGGTCTCGGCCGGGTCGGTGAGCACCCGCATCGCGGCGAGCGCGATCGAGAACAGCTGCTCGGGGCGCTCGACACGGTCGAAGTAACGCGACAGCGGACGGAACGCGTCGGTCACCTGCAGGGAGGTGTCGTGCGGCAGCTCGATCTGCTGGAGCACCGGGTCGGTGGTGCGCGTCGCGAAGGTGTCCGACGGCAGCAGCAGTGCGGGCAACCGGTTCGTCGTCGCGAGCGCCGCAGCCGTGAGCATGTTGGCGGCGCCCGGGCCGACCGAGGCCGTCGCGGCGAAGGTCGCACGACGGCGGTGCATGCGGGCGAAGCCGACGGCCTCGTGCACCATCGCCTGCTCATTGCGGGCCTGGTGGTACGGCAGCAGGCCAGGCTGCTCGACGTGGAGCTGCTTGATCGCCTGTCCGACGCCGGCGACGTTGCCGTGCCCGAAGATGCCGAAGATCCCCGGGATGGTGCGTTCACGGACGTCGCCGTCGACGGTCCACTGGTTGGCCAGGAACTCGACGAGTGCCTGGCCGACGGTCATCCGGCGCGTGGTGGTGGTCACGCGTGCTTCCTTTCGTAGGGCAGGCGCGGGTCGAGCTGCTCGCTCTCCCAGGCCTGACGGACCCAGCCGTGGGCCGGGTCGTCGGTGATGTTCCAGACGCGCTCCGGGTCGGGCCCGGCCATCACGTTGAGGTAGTACATGTCGTAGCCGGGGGCGGCGATGGCGGGGCCGTGCCAGCCGTGCGGCACCAGGGCGACGTCGCCGGTGCGCACCTGACGGAACTCGTCGATCGGACGGTCGTCCGAGGCGTAGGTGCGGTGCAGCGCGAACGGGTCGGCGGTGGCCGGAGCGGAGAGACCGCGTGCGACGGCGGACTCGTAGTAGTAGATCTCCTCGAGGTTCGACTCCTCGCCCGGCACGTTCGTGTCGTGCTTGTGCGGCGGGTACGACGACCAGTTGCCGGCCGGCGTGATGACCTCGCACACGATGAACTTGTCCGCGTCGAGCGCGGCCGGGGTGCCGAAGTTGTGCACCTGGCGGCTCGACTGCCCGGCGCCGCGGAGCTCGACCGGCACGTCCTGCCGAGCCACGTACGTGGTCGGCTTGACGGTGTGGGTGGGCGCCTCGGCGACCGCGAACCGGCCGGCACCGGTGATGGTCGCCGCGGTGCCAGATCCCAGGTACAGGACGTCGGTGGGGCCCTCGAAGACGCTCCCCCGCCCCTGCAGTTCCTGCTCGCCGTCGCCGGCAGCGCCCGCGTAGGCCACGTGGAACGCCCCGGCGAGCGGCACGACGATGCGCTCCACGGCGTCGGCCGGGAGGCGCAGCTCGCGCGTGCCGGTCGGGTCGCCGTCCGTCAGGGTGCCGGTCCGGAGCCCGGTGTGCGCCCATCCTGCGATGCGCCCGTCGACGACGTCGGTCCAGCCGGCCTCGGGCCGGGAGCCCGCCGGGATGAACCACTGGTCGTGCTGGTGCTGTTCGTTCGCCATGCTGCGGGTCAGTTGTTCGACGGGAAGCCGAGGTTGATGCCGCCGTGCGACGGGTCGAGCCACCGGCTCGTGATCGCCTTCTGACGGGTGAAGAAGCTCACGCCGTCGGCGCCGTACGCCTTATGGTCACCGAACAGCGAGTTCTTCCAGCCGCCGAACGAGAAGTACGCGACCGGCACGGGGATCGGGACGTTGATGCCGATCATGCCGACCTGCACGTCGCGCTGGAACCGACGGGCGGCGCCGCCGTCGTTGGTGAAGATGGCGGTCCCGTTGCCGTACGCACCGCTGTTGATGAGCTCGAGGCCCTCTTCGTAGGTGGCGACGCGGACGACGCTCAGCACCGGGCCGAAGATCTCCTCGGTGTAGACGCGGCTCGTGGTGGGGACCTGGTCGATCAGCGTCGGGCCCAGCCAGAAGCCGTTCTCGTCGCCGTCGGGTCGGACGTTGCGGCCGTCCACCACAACCACCGCACCGTCCTGCTCTGCGACCTCGATGTACGAGGCGACCTTGTCACGGTGCTGCTTCGTGACGAGCGGCCCCATGTCGCATCCGCGACGACCATCGCCGATGCGCAGGGTGGCCGCGCGGTCCTTGATCTTCTGAATGAGCTCGTCGGCCACCGGCTCGACGGCGACGACGACCGAGATCGCCATGCAGCGCTCACCGGCGGAACCGAAGCCCGCGTTGATGGCGTTGTCCGCGACCAGGTCGAGGTCGGCGTCCGGCAGCACCAGCATGTGGTTCTTCGCGCCGCCCAGGGCCTGCACGCGCTTGCCGTGCTTCGTGCCGGTCTCGTAGACGTACTGCGCGATCGGCGTCGAGCCCACGAACGAGATCGACTCGACGTCGGGGCTCGTGAGCAGACCGTCGACCGAGAGCTTGTCGCCGTTCAGGACGTTGAAGACGCCGTCGGGCAGTCCGGCCTCGGAGAACTTCTCGGCGAGCCAGATGGCGGCGCTCGGGTCCTTCTCGGACGGCTTCAGCACGACGGTGTTGCCGGCGGCGATCGCGATCGGTAGGAACCACAGTGGCACCATCGCCGGGAAGTTGAAGGGGCTGATGATGCCCACGACGCCGAGCGGCTGGCGGATCGAGTACACGTCGATACCGGTCGAGACCTGGTCGGAGAACTCGCCCTTGAGCAGGCTCGGGATGTTCGTCGCGAGCTCCACGACCTCTTGCCCACGGGCGATCTCACCCAGGGCGTCGTCGATGACCTTGCCGTGCTCGCTCGTGATGATCTCGGCGAGCTCGCCCTTGTCGCGGTTCAGGATCTCGCGGAACGAGAACAGGATCTGCTGGCGCTTGGTGAGCGACAGGTTGCTCCACGCCGGGAACGCCGCCTTGGCGCTCGCGATGGCGGCCTGGATCTCGGATTCGTCGGCCAGGGCGACCTGCTTGGTCGCGACGCCCAGCGCCGGGTCGTACACCGGTGCCGTCCGCCCCGACGACGACGGGACACGTGCCCCGCCGATCCAGTGCCCGACGGTGGTGGTGGTCGTGTCGGTGAGCGTCATGCGTTGCTTCCTTCCGAGATGGACGAGTCCATGGTGGTGGCGCCCGCGAGCCGAGCGGCTGGGACGCGAGGATCTGTGGAGAACCCGCCCCGGGCCTCCTGGCTGTGGACGAGACCGGCGGCGACGTCCACGGCGGCGGCGACGTCGCCGTCCGGCGGGTAGAGCAGGGTGCGGCCGACGACCAGGCCGCGCACGCCGGGCAGGGCCAGGGCGTCAGCCCACTTCGCGTAGGTCTCCAGAGGCCGCGAAGCGGGGTCGCCGCCGAGCAGGAGCGTCGGCAGCGTCGTCGCCGCCATCACCCGCTCCATGTCGTCGACGACCGGGATCTTCAACCAGCTGTAGGCGCTGGACTCCCCCAGGCCCGCGGCGATCGCCATCGAGGTGATGACGGCGTCGGCGGTCAGGTCGTTCACGACCCGGCCGTCCTGCCACGCGGACATGAACGGTTCGAGCATGATCGGCAGCTGCAGCGCGGCGGCTTCGCTGACCGCACGAGCCGTGGCCTCGAGCGTCGGGGCCGTGCCCGAGTCCTCGAGCGCGATGCGCACCAGGAGCTTGGCGAAGTCGAGCCCGGAGTCCTTGATGGCCTGCGCCGAGTACGCCGTGTAGCGGTCGTCCATCTCGAACGTCGCACCACGCAGCCCGCCGCGGTTCATCGACCCGACGACGACCTTGCCGTCGAGGGCACCGAGCAGTGCCAGGTCCTCGAGGATGTCGGGCGTGCCGAGCACCCCGTCGACCCCGGGGCGACCGAGCGCCGTGACGAGCCGCTCGAGCAGGTCGTAGCGGTCGGCCATGGCGGACTCGTCGTTCCGGACCGCCAGGGCACCGCGTGCCGGGTGGTCGGCGGCGACGATGAAGAGCTTGCCGTCGTCGGCGAGCAGGGAACGCTTGTGCCGAGCGTCGAGCACGGACCGCACCAGTTCGGGCTGTCCGGCGCGGATGTCCCGGAGGCGCTGGAAGTCAGCGGGGCTGATCTCAGGCATGGAGTGTCTCCTCGGTGCTCGTCGTGCCCTCGGCGGGGTTGTCGTTCAGGAACTGCTCGATTTCGTCGCTCGTCGGCATCGCGGTCGAGCACTCGAACCGCGTCGCGACGATGGCGCCGGCGGCGTTGCAGAAGGCGAGGATCCGCTCGAGGCCCCAGCCCTGCAGCAGGCCGTGGGTCAGCGCGCCGCCGAAGCCGTCGCCCGAGCCGAGCCCGTTGACGACGTCGATGTGGTGCGGGCGGAACTCGACGAACTCGTCGCGGGTCTTCGCGAGCACGCCCTTCGGGCCCTGCTTCACGATGGCGATCTCGACCCCACGCTCGAGCAGGGCGTCGGCGGCGCGGACCGGGTCGGTCTCACCGACCGCGACCTCGCACTCCTCGCGGTTGCCGACGGCGACCGTGGCGTGCTCGAGGGCGACGGCGACCTCGCGCGTCGCGGCCTCGGGGCTCGACCAGAACATCGAGCGGTAGTCCAGGTCGAGCACGGTGTGCAGTGCTGTTGCGGCGTCGGCGGCGCTCCGCGCCTGGAACGCGGTGTGGTGTGCGCTGCGGCTCGGCTCTTCGCTCAGGCCCGTCACCGTGGTCCAGAAGATCTTCGCCCGCTCGATCTCGTGCAGCGGCAGCGACTTCGCCGTGATCATCAGGTCCGGCGCCTTCGGGGCTCGGTAGAAGTAGAGCGGGAAGTCGTCCGGCGGGAAGATCTCGCAGAACGCGACGGGGGTGTTCAGACCCTCGACCGTCTCGACGAAGGCGTTCGCGACGCCGAACTCAGGCAGGGTTCGGGCGATGTAGCGACCGAAGGGGTCGTTGCCGGTGCGGGTGATGACCGCCGCGTCGGCACCGTGGCGGGCCGCAGCGATGGCGACGTTCGTGGCGCTGCCGCCGACGGACTTCGAGAACGTCGTGACGTCTTCGAGCGGGCCGGTCTGCTGCGGGTAGATGTCGACGCTGACGCGTCCCATCGTGATCACGTCGTAGGCGTGGGGAGCGTGGTTCGTCATGCGACGCGGTGGACCTTCCGTGCGGCTTCATCGGCGGACGTTCACGACTGTACACCCTGTTTGCCCTAATGTCATGACATGGGATTCGAGGCTTGTCACGTCGGTCCCGTGGCGCGTCTCGGCAGGCCGGGAGGCCCGGTGTCGGTGGGTCCTGCCAAGGTCACGACATGCAGATCCTCGCCCTGGTCATCGGTCTCGTGATCGGCATCGCCGTCGGTGCGGTCGTCGCCTGGTCACTCGCGCGGTCGCGCGCCGGCGTCGACGCCGCCGCATCGCGCGCCAGCGCCGAGGCACTCCGCACGCGGCTCGACGAGGTCCGGCGCGACGCCGAGGAACGCCTCGACGCGCAGGACGCCCAGTACCGCCGGCAGGTCGACTCCCTCGAACGGCGCTCCGCCGAGCTCGAGCACCTCGTGCAGCGCATGCACGGCGCCGACTCCGCCCGGAACCAGAACGAGTCGAAGGTGCTGTCCGCCCTCAGCCCCGTCGCCCAGACCCTCGACGTGATGCGCACGAAGATCGCCGAGCTCGAACAGTCCCGCAGCGAGCAGTACGGCGCCCTGTCCGCGCAGCTCCGGTCGGCCGCTGAGTCCGAGGAACGCCTGCGTGCCACGGCCGACACCCTGGCCAGCGCCCTGTCGTCGAACAGCACCCGCGGGGTGTGGGGCGAGACGCAGCTGCGCAACGTGGTCGAGGCCGCCGGGTTGCTCGAACGGGTCGACTTCGACGTGCAGTCCTCGGTCACCACCGCGGCAGGCACCGCCCGGCCCGACATGGTCGTGCACCTGCCCGGCGGCAAGACCATCGCCGTCGACGCCAAGGTGCCGTTCAGCGCCTACCTGCAGGCCGCCGAGATCCCGGCGACGGCCACGGGCGCCGAGGGGGCGCGCCGCGACGCCCTCATCGGACAGCACGTCAAGGCGCTCCGCGCGCACGTCGACGCCCTGGCCGCGCGCGAGTACTGGACCGGGTACGACGCCTCCCCCGAGCTCACCGTCGCCTTCATCCCGTCCGAGTCGCTCATCTCGAGCGCCCTCGCCGCCGACCCAGGCCTGCTCGACCACGCGTTCCGCAAGCGCATCGCGCTCGCCTCTCCCGTGACCCTGTGGTCCGTGCTGAAGACCGTGGCGTTCTCGTGGCAGCAGGACGTCGTGTCCCAAGAGGCGCACGAGCTCTTCCGGGTCTCGCGCGAGCTCTACGGCCGGCTGTCCACGATGGCGGGGCACGTCGACAAGCTCGGTCGTTCCATCAGGGGCTCCGTCGTCGACTACAACCGGTTCGTGGGGTCGCTTGAGCGGCAGGTGCTGCCGAGCGCCCGTCGGTTGTCGCTGCTCGACGAGTCGAAGGTGATCGCCGACCCGGCGTCGATCGAGGACGAGCCGCGGTTGCTCACGGCGCCGGAGTTGGTGGGGGCGGTCGACGAGGACTGACCGTCCGCTCGCTACGATCGTCCGTCATGGGGGAAGCACTGCAGAACCATCCCGGCGACCGCGAGTTCCCGGTCCGTCCACGCTGGCGGCACCGGGCGGTGGTCGCCAAGGCGCGGAAGCAGACCGGGCGACGACGAGACCGCGCCGCAGCGTGGATCATCATGGCGATCGCGATCGTCGCGTTCTTTGCCGTGCTCCTGATCTCGATCCTCGCGCCGTACGAGGTCCGGCAGCACTTCGGGTACGGCATCCAGGCGGTGTGGCGTTGCTTCCTGATCGCCGTCGTCGTGTGGTTCGTCCTGACCTTCATCGTCTCGCTGCGTGACATCGGACTGCCGGTGCGGGAACAGCGGCGGTACCGGGAGCGCACCCGTGCCCGCGAGCTGCCCGAGCGCCGACTCCAGCAGCTGGCGCTCGCCTCGTTCGGCGACTTCCACGAGCGCTGGTGGCCGGCGTCGCTCGCCCCGTACGGTTCGCGGGTGGAGCTCGGCGGCGAGTACCTGCAGGACACCACGCCGTCGCCCTTCGTCACCATCCCGCTGCCCGCGGTGACGTTCCTGCGCCGGGAGCTCGACGAGACCTACAAGATCGCGAGTGGGCGAGACGCACAGGTCTTCGCGCTCGACCTGCTCGGTCCGAAGAGCGCGTCGTGGCAGTTCCTCGCGTTGAGCCGTTCCGCCGAGGGCGAGGCACGGCTCACCCGGCTGTCCTCACTGCTCGGCACCGACCCGTGGGCAGGGTCGAGCCTGCTCGAACACCGAGCGGACCGCCCGCCGAAGCTCCTCTGGTCGATGGACGTCAAGAACGCCGTCACCGCCGTCCGAGGTGCGTACGCAGCCGGGCTCCTGAGCGAGGACGATGCCTGGTCGTCGGTCGGCCTGGTCTCCGATGTCGCCTTCACCCTGTTCGACTCGTGGGACGACTACTTCGACAACCTGCGCGCCGCGTACGCCCTGGTCTACGACGAGCTCAAGACGGTGCAGGAGTTCGATGCCGGGCGGCGTGAGCTCTTCGCCTCCAACTGGCCGGTCACGCGGCTGCCGTGGCCTGCGTCGCCCGGGGCGCCGCTGCCCAGGACCGTCAGCGACCCGCTGTGGGCGGACGAGGACGACGCGTCGGTCTCCTGACTGCGACCGGACCCTCATCGGGGCGCCGGCTCATGTGTGGAAGTGCCCGGGGAACGCGCGGACGGCCTCGGCGTTGCGGTCCCACTCCGTTGCGATCCGCCCGATCGGCCACGCGTCAGACCCGCCGAACAGCCTGATGTGCTGTCGCACTGTCCGGCCTTGAGCAACCCACCACACGCCAGAGCAAGCGCAGCACACTGTCAGTGACGCCTCGGTGAACGGCGGCATCGAGCGAGAACGCCACCGGCGTCGGGCCGTCTGGTAGGTCATTTCAGATGTGGCCCGCAGCGCCCCTCCTCCTACAGGAGATCGAGTGGCAGGAAGGGCGATTTCATCTCATCGAGGTGCATGTCGGTCGCTTTCGCGATCGCCGGCAGTTCCAGCGCCCAATACCCGACGAATCCCGCACCGTAGCTGTCGCCCGGGGAGACTGCTTCCAGCGATCCCATCCAATCCATCGGTTTCATCCGCGACGGCCAGTCTGCGAGGTACGTCTCGATTGCACGGCCGGCTTCGACTGGCTGCTCGAGCGCCGTGAGCAGGGGCCGCGCGAACCGCGGCGTCGAAGGCTTGTTCTGATCCCAGGAGTGCTGAAGTCCGGACGCAGACGCAAGCGCCGAGAACAGCGGGTCCACCCCCTGCCGAACCACCGTCTCGAGGACCGTCCGCGCACGAGTCGTCCGGCCACAGCCCATCGTGATGCCGAGAAGCCGCAGCACGCTGATGTAGTACTCGTTTCCGTCGCCGAGGCTGGGCGACGGCTTCTGGTCGGAGGACGCTAGGTCGACCCACGTGCAGTACGCATCTGCCACCGATTCAGCGACATCCCCGATGACGTCCAAGCCGACGCCCGCGGAGTACTGCGCGGCCAGGTAACGGAGGCCCATGTGCCACTCGCCACGAACGGCGCTCAATCGCTTCGTGGGATCGGTTGCTCGCTGCGCGGCAGCCTTGCGCCCTTCCCAATTGGTCGAGGTCACCTCGATGGCGCTCTGCCAGTATCGCGCATCGAACTCGGCGGCCCGCTGCCGGAATGCAGTCTTGCGCCGGAAAAGCGGCATCAGGGGATCACCTTTCCACCCGTATCGACCATGAATCGTGTTGAACCTCCATCATGTCCGACGACGACGACACTTCGGGGGAGCTTTCCCTCGTCGAGCAGCTTCTGGATCGCGTCGAAGTGGCGCTCGTCCACGGCTCGTTCCAATCGAGTCAAGGCATCCCGCCCCGCTGGAGAGTCGATCCACTGATCACTTAGCTGACGACCGCTCAGTTTGGTGTTCTTCAACAGGCCGTTCGGAGCAGCGTCATCGTGCTTCGAGAACTTCGCCTCGCCGATCTCGTAGTCGCCGGTCTTCTTGTTGAAGTACACACCGTCAAGCCCGTTGGCATTGGTGCTGCCCTTCGTGTCGATCCGTTCGAAGCCGGAACGAGCGTAGAGGTCGTGCATCTGCTGCTCTCCGAAGGCTGCTTTCTCGTCCTTGGTCGCGGTCTTCGCAAGGGTCCGCCCGTTCGGCTTGACCTTGACGCCGAGGGGCAGTTCGACGCGACGCCCGAACGGGATCGCAGAAGTGACCTTCCCGACGACCGAGCGCCCCGCGGCGAGGACCCGTCCGCCGGCGCGCGAGATGCCGCCCATGCCGCGCGCGTACTTGCCCATGCTCGCCAACCGCCCCAGGGCGCCAGCCGCGGGGACGCAGTCGAGCAGCGAGAACGCGAGGTCCCACCCGTCGGCTTCGCCCTTGCTCATCTTGTACAACGTGTCCGCCAACACCACGAGCGCGATCGCCGCGATGATCAACGTCCACGGCCCCGGGATGATCATCGCGATGATCCCACCCACCGCCACGACGACCTTCGCCACCGACACGATGGTCTCCCACGCCTCGGACCCGAAGATCTTGTCCCACGTGGACTGCTTCCCGAGCCCCGCGTCAGCCGCTTCACCGATCTTCGTCGCGGTCCGCTGCTCCGCGTCCTGCCAGTCACCCTTGGCATCCGCGACGAGCCGCTTCGCCGCGTCGATCCGCGACTGCGCCGCCGCGATGTCGCCCTGCGCGGACGACACGGAGCCCTGCGCGACGGAGGCGTTGTCGGACGCCGCCCGCAACTGCGCCGGCGTCGGCACGTCCACCCCGTCCGGCACCTCGGACCCGGCCGGGTACTCGTCCGCGACCTTCGACAGGTCGGACGACGCCGACTGGTAGTGCGACAACGTCGACTGCGCGTCGGCGAGCCGGTCCTGCGCCGCGGCGAGGTCCCCGGAGGCGTCCTTCGCATCCGCCAACGCACCATCAGCCCGGTACTGGGTGTCATCGACCGAGTCCGCCCACCCCGACAGGGCCGTCGCGGCGAGTTCGTACGAATCGACGAGCTTGGTCAGGTCCGACGGGGTGTCCTCGATCGCGTCGACGAACACGTCCGCCGCTTCACCCTCCCAGTCGGTCAGCCACCCCGACCCCTTCACCGACTTCAGCCGGGTCGAGGCGTCATCCGCTGCGTCGGAGATGCGCTGGTACTCCCGCGACATCATCCGCAACGTCGACGGATCACCCTTGACCGGATCATCACCCTGATCGACCACGTCCCACCCCGACGGCCGCCCCATCATCCCTCCCCAGGTCTGATCTCTCGCCCTGTTCTCCACAGGCGCGCGAATGTGACCATATCAGGGGACATCGACGTGGACGCGTGCCCCCGACGCGGCCGCGGCGTCAGAGGGCTGCGCGGATGGCACCGAGGTCGGGGAACCCTCGGAGCCGGTACCGGGCGGGGCGGACGTCGAGCTCGTCGATCAGGTCGGACGCCAACTCCCGGAGCCGACCGAAGGGCACGGGCTGCGTCTGGCCGTCGAGCGTGACGAGCACCACGGTGTCGACCGCGGCGACGATCGTCTCGACGTCCTGGGTCCACGACGAGTACGAGAAAGCCGGGGAGTCCTCGGCGAGCCGCGCAACCGACACCGCAGCGACGTGGACCTGCTCACCCCGGAGATCGAACGACGCCTGCAGGTCGTCCTGCTGCAGGTTCGCGGCCGTCGACGTCCACAGCGCGCGGATGGTCCGCAGTTCCCCGTCGAGCGACGGGTGCTCGAACCGTACCCACCCGTCAGCGCGCAGCACCATGGGTGGTCCGCTCAGGACGTCGCCCTCGTCGTCGGCCAGGATCTGCTGGGCGACACCGGCCGCGACCTGGAGCCCGTCCTCGTCCTGGTCTCCCGTCACGATGAACGTCGTCGGCGCCACCGGGAAGACCACAGCGCTGCCTCGGAACTCGATGCCCTGGAACGTCTGCGGTGCGAGCACGAGCACGACGGCGAGGTCAGGGTCCTGGATGACGATCGTGCCCGGCTGGATCACCGCGACGTCACCGCCGGCCTGCTCCTGCGCGGCGGCGACGGCCGCACGCAGGACGTCGTCGTCCGTCCACCCCATCTCGGCGAGCGCCGGCGCGGTGAGGATCGAGCCCTCGTCGTCGGCGAGGATCACCCCGAGGTCAGGCGCCACGGGCACGACGTGCGGCAGTCGGTCGGTCGTTCCGTCCGCCTGCGCACGCAGGGTGCGGATGCCCGCGGTGTCCAGTCCGACGATCCGTGCCGTGGTGACAGTCATGCGTCGAGCCTATGCAACGGGGCGCCGCCGGCGGACCGGCGACGCCCCCAGACGGCGGATGGGCGTTCTGCCTAGAACCACTTCTCCGCACGGTGGTCCGCCTGGATGCGGCGGATCGTGTTCGAGCGCGACCGCAGCACGAGCGAGTCGGTGTGGATGACCCCGCGCGAGCGACGGACACCGTCGACCAGCACGCCGTCGGTGACGCCGGTGGCGACGAAGAACGTGTTGTCGCCGGTGACCAGGTCGTCCTGGTCGAGGACCTTGTCCAGGTCGTGGCCGGCGGCGATGGCGCGCTCGCGCTCCTCGTCGTCCTTCGGCTGGAGCTTGCCGAGGATCACGCCGCCGAGCGCCTTGATCGCGCACGCCGTGATGATGCCCTCGGGGGTGCCGCCGACGCCGACGCACATGTCGATCGTCGAGCCGGGCAGGGCGGCGGCGATGCCACCGGCGACGTCACCGTCGAGCAGCAGCCGCGTGCCGGCGCCGGTCGCGCGGATCGCACGGATGAGCTCGTCGTGGCGGGGTCGGTCGAGCACGGCGACGACCATGTCCTCGAGGTCCTTGCCCTTGGCCTTCGCCAGCGCGCGGATGTTGTCGCCGATCGGCTTCTCGAGGTCCAGGACACCGCGACCCTCGGGGCCGGCGGCGATCTTGTCCATGTAGAACACGGCGGAGGGGTCGTACATCGAACCACGGTCGGAGACGGCCATGACGGAGATGGCGTTCTGGCGGCCGGCGGCGGTGAGCGAGGTGCCGTCGATCGGGTCGACCGCGATGTCGCAGGCCGGGCCGTGTCCGTTGCCGACGTGCTCGCCGTTGTAGAGCATCGGGGCGTTGTCCTTCTCGCCCTCACCGATGACGACGACGCCGTCGAAGTTCACGGTGCCGAGGAACTTGCGCATCGCGTCGACCGCGGCGCCGTCGGCGAGGTTCTTCTCACCGCGCCCGACCCACGGCTGCGCACGGATCGCGGCGGCCTCCGTCGCACGCACGAGCTCGAGGGCCAGGTTGCGGTCGGGCTGGAGGAACAGGGAGCCGGTTTCCGTAGAGGGAGTCACGACCCGAGCCTACCGACCGGCGGCCGACCCGCGGTCCGGACACCGGGCCCGTGCACGCATGTGCACGACGGACGTGAGTCGACCGCGTAACCCGCACCGTCCCTCCAGTCCGGCTGACTACGATCGGCTGGGACATCACCGAAGTCGAAGGAGATCCACGTGCCCATCGCAACGCCGGAACAGTACGCCGAGATGATCGAACGCGCGAAGGCGGGCAAGTTCGCGTACCCCGCGGTCAACGTGTCCTCGTCGCAGACCATCAACGCCGTCCTCCAGGGCCTGCAGGAGTCCGGCTCGGACGGCATCCTCCAGGTCACCACGGGCGGCGCCGACTACTTCGCCGGCCAGACGATCAAGAACCGCGCCGCCGGTGCCCTCGCGATGGCGAAGTTCGCCCACGAGGTCGCGAAGAACTACGACATCACGGTCGCGCTGCACACCGACCACTGCCCGAAGGACGCCCTCGACGGCTTCGTCCTGCCGCTCATCGCGGCGAGCGAGGAAGAGGTCCGCGCCGGGCGCAACCCGATCTTCCAGTCGCACATGTGGGACGGCTCGGCAGTGCCGCTCGACGAGAACATCGAGATCGCGAAGACCATGCTCGAGAAGACGCGGAACATCAACGCGATCCTCGAGGTCGAGATCGGCGTCGTCGGCGGCGAAGAGGACGGCGTCGAGCACGAGGGCACGAACGACGCCCTGTACACGACCCCGAACGACGTCGAGAAGGTCGTCGATGCGCTCGGTCTGGGCGACAAGGGCCGCTGGATCGCCGCGCTGACCTTCGGCAACGTGCACGGCGTCTACAAGCCCGGTAACGTCAAGCTCCGGCCCGAGCTCCTCGGTGAGATCCAGGCCTCGGTCGCGGCCAAGCACGGCACGGGCGAGAACCCCCTCGACCTCGTCTTCCACGGCGGCTCCGGCTCGACCGACGACGAGATCCACGAGGCCGTCCGCAACGGCGTCATCAAGATGAACATCGACACGGACACGCAGTACGCGTTCACGCGCTCGATCGCCGACTCGATGTTCCGGAACTACGAGGGCGTCCTGAAGATCGACGGCGAGGTCGGCAACAAGAAGCAGTACGACCCCCGCGCCTGGGGCAAGGTCGCCGAGTCCGCCATGGCGGCTCGCGTGGCCGAGGCCGCGAAGGTGCTCGGCTCCGCCGGTCACACCAAGGGCTGATCGGGTCCGACCCGTCGCGCCCGTCGCGCCCGTCGCGCCCGTCGCAAGACGCCGTCGTGTCCGCACAACACCGCGGATTCCGGCGGCGTCTCGCGTTTCCGGGGGCGTCCTGCGTTGACGCCGGCGTCTCGACGGTCGGCCGGGAGGCACGGTTCACCTCCGCCGTGCTCGTCACGTGCCACGATGGTCGGGTGACCGTCGACGCCATCGCCTCCGAGTTCGCCCAGTTCGTCACCGAGTCGCCCACCGCGTTCCACGCGGCAGCGGCCTCCCGCGACCGCCTCGTCGCAGCCGGGTTCACCGAGCTGTCCGAGCTCGACGCCTGGCCGACCGATCCCGGCGCGTACGTGGTGGTCCGCGACGGTGCGGTCATCGCGTGGCGGCTGCCGGAGGGCGCGACCGGCACCACCCCGTTCCGGATCCTCGGCGCACACACCGACTCCCCCGGGTTCCGCATCAAGCCGAACCCCGGTGTCCGCACCGGTGGGTGGGAGCAGCTGAACGTCGAGGTCTACGGCGGCGCCCTCCTGTCGACGTGGTTCGACCGCGACCTGCGGATCGCCGGCCGGGTCGTCGACGCCGACGGCAGCGTGCGGCTCGTCAGCACCGACGCCGTCGCCCGCATCCCGAACCTCGCGATCCACCTCGACCGCGGGGTGAACGACGGCAAGGAGATCGACCGGCAACGCCACACCCTGCCGATCGTCGGGGTCGACGGCGACGCCGGTGGGACCTCGGTCGTGGAGTGGCTGCGCGCTCGACTCGGAGACGAAGCCGTGTCGTGGGACCTCTTCCTCGCCGACACCCAGACGCCCGCGCGCATCGGCATCGACCGCGAATTCCTGGCCTCGGGCCGGATGGACAACCTGACGAGCGTGCACGCCGGGCTCCGCGGCATCGTGGACGCCCCGGTCGACGGCGACCACATCCCCGTGTTCGCCGCGTTCGACCACGAGGAGATCGGTTCCTCGACGCCGTCCGGTGCCGGTGGCCCGTTCCTCGAGGACGTCCTCGGCCGCGTGCAGGAGGGCCTCGGCGCCACGCGCTCCGAGGCCGCCCGGGCGTTCCGCGCTTCGTGGCTGCTGTCGAGCGACGCCGGCCACCTGGTACACCCGAACCAGCCGGAGAAGCACGACCCGACGAACCGTCCGCGCCCCGGTGCCGGTCCGCTGCTGAAGATCAGCGCGAACCAGCGCTACATGACCGAGGCCAAGGGCGAGGCCGTCTGGGCCGCCGCGTGCGACACCGCCGGCGTGCCGTGGCAGCCGTTCGTCAACGTGAACACGATCCCCGGCGGCTCGACCATCGGCCCGATCGCGGCCACCCGGCTCGGGATCCCGACGATCGACATCGGCGTCGGGCTGCTGTCGATGCACTCGATCCGCGAGCTCGTGCACGTCGAGGACCTGGCGTCACTGCACGGCGCCGTCGCGGCGTTCCTGGCAGGCTGAGCCCTGGCCGGCTGAGCCCTGGCAGGCTGAGCCAGCCCGGCTGGGGTCAGGCGCCGGCCTGGCGCATCATGAAGTCGACGAACTGCGGGTCCTGGAACACCACGACGACGAACGCGATGGTGCTCACGAACGTCGCGACGACCGCGCCCACGATCGGCACCCAGAACGTCCGCTTGCGTGCCCGGAGCCGCCGGATCGACCACCACGCCACCAGCGCGAAGACCACGACGTTCGTGATCGCGCCGATGATCGCTGCACCGCTCAGCGCACTCGGGTCGTCCAGCGCCGTGTACTGCGTCTCGAGGGTCCGACGGACCGTGGACGCGACGTTGGTCACCGCGAGTGACTGCACGACCGAGATCAGCCCGAAGGCGAGCAGCCCCACGGTCAGCACGAAGTCGGCGGGCGTCCGGCCGAACCGGCTCGCCGTCGCTGGACGCTGCTGCCCACCCGTGGCCGGGTCACCGGCTGCGCCGGGTCGACCGGCAGGCAGGGTGCCGGTCGGCGCGCCGGCACCGGACTTGTACGCGGTCGCGCCGTCCCGCCCGGCCTGGCTCGCCGCCTGCTGGCGGCGGTCGCGCTCCTGCTGCTCGCGCTCCTGACGTTCCTGTTCGACCAGGACCGGGTTGACCCAGCCCTCGGGTGCGTACTCGCCGTACGCGGGGGCGGGGCGGCCGTGGACCCGGCCGCTCGCGGCACCGGCGGCCGTCGTCGAGGACGTGCCCCGGGCCTCCTGGCCGGCAGCTGCCGTGTCGTCGACGTGACCCGGCTCACGCTGCGGTACCGAGCCCCAGCCGTCCGAGCCGCTCATGCCCGACGCCCGCCGAGCGCGCGCGTCGGGTTGCCCGACGCGTCGGTGCGGAGCTCCTTGGGGAGCGAGAACATCAGGTCTTCGTGTGCGGTCACGACTTCTTCCACGGCGCCGTACCCGGCGTCGGCGAGCTGCTCGAGGACCTCGGCGACGAGCTCCTCGGGCACCGAGGCACCGCTCGTCACGCCGACGGTGGCGACGCCGTCGAGCCACTCCTGGCGGATCTCCTCGGCGTAGTCGACGCGGTGTGCGGCCTTCGCGCCGTGCTCCAACGCGACCTCGACCAGTCGGACGCTGTTCGACGAGTTGGCGGAACCGACGACGATCACCAGGTCGGTGCCCGGGGCGACCTTCTTGATCGCGACCTGGCGGTTCTGGGTGGCGTAGCAGATGTCGTCCGACGGCGGATCCTGGATGGTCGGGTACTTCTCGCGCAGCAGGCGGACGGTCTCCATCGTCTCGTCGACGCTCAGCGTGGTCTGCGACAGCCAGACGAGGTTGTCGGGATCGGGGACGTCGAGCGCGGCGACGTCGTCCGGTCCGTTGACCAGGATCGTGCGGTCGGGGGCGTGGCCCATCGTGCCCTCGACCTCTTCGTGGCCGGTGTGTCCGATGAGGATGATGGTGCGCTCGGCCTTGGCGAACCGGGTGGCCTCGCGGTGGACCTTGGTGACCAGGGGGCAGGTGGCGTCGATGGCGTGCAGGTCGCGGTCGGCGGCACCGGCGACGACGGCGGGTGAGACGCCGTGGGCACTGAAGACGACGTGCGAACCGCGCGGGACCTCGGCGACGTCGTCGACGAACACCGCACCGCGCTGCTCGAGGGTGGACACGACGTGGACGTTGTGGACGATCTGCTTGCGGACGTAGACGGGCTCGCCGTACTGCTCGAGCGCCTTCTCGACGGCGACGACCGCGCGGTCGACCCCGGCGCAGTAGCCACGGGGCGCAGCCAGCAGCACCTTCTTCGGGCCGGCGACCGGCTCGTCGCGCAGTCGTCCGCGCGCCGCGTGCACCCGCGGTGGGGCGAGCGGGACCGTGTGGCCGTTGGTGATCGTCACGTCCCCGATGATAGGTGAGCGGGACGCACGCGACCTGGGCACGGGCGCCGTCTGTGGAGAACCCGCCGCTCGCCCGCTGTCACCGGTGTCGGGCACGATGGACGTCCAGCACGAGAAGGAGCGACATGGCGATCGAACAGGGCCCGCCGACGGCCGACAACCCGTGGCCGGTCGCGCTCCTCGGCGCGAAGCTCCGCGACTGGATCGACCGGCTCGGTACCGCGTGGATCGAGGGCGAGATCACGCAGTGGAACGTCGCGGGCGGCAACGTCTACGGCAAGCTCAAGGACGTCGAGGTCGACGCCACGGTGTCGTTCTCCATCTGGTCGAGCGTCCGCTCCCGGGTGCCGGCGGACATCAAGCAGGGCGACCGGGTGGTCGCGGCCGTCAAGCCGAACTACTGGGTCAAGGGCGGCTCGCTGACCATGCAGGTCGTCGAGATGAAGCACGTCGGCCTCGGTGACCTGCTCGAACGGCTCGAACGGTTGCACCGGACCCTGGGCGAAGAGGGCCTGTTCGACCCGGCGCGCAAGAAGCGGCTGCCGTTCCTGCCGCACCGCATCGGCCTGATCACCGGCAAGGACTCCGACGCCGAGAAGGACGTCAAGCGCAACGCGCAGCTCCGCTGGCCGCAGGTCGAGTTCCGCACCGTCCACACCGCCGTGCAGGGCGAGCGCACCGTCGGCGAGGTCACGGCGGCGATCCTCGAGCTCGATGCCGACCCGACGGTCGACGTCATCATCATCGCCCGCGGTGGCGGCGACTTCCAGAACCTGCTCGGCTTCAGCGACGAAGGGCTCGTCCGCGCAGCAGCAGCGGCGAGCACGCCGATCGTCTCGGCCATCGGGCACGAGGCCGACCGCCCCATCCTCGACGAGGTCGCCGACCTCCGCGCCTCCACCCCGACCGACGCCGCCAAGCGGGTCGTCCCCGACGTCGCGGAGGAACTCGCGAACGTCCGGCAGGCCCGCGCGCGCATCGGCCTGCGGTTGTCGCAGACCCTCGCGGTCGAGGCCGACCGCATCGCGGCGCTCCGGTCGCGCCCGGCGCTCGCGTCCACGGCCTGGCTGGTCGACACCCGTGCGGAAGAGGTCGCCCGTGACCTCTCCCGTTCGCGCGAACTGCTCGACCGTCGTCTCGAGCGGGGGCACTCCGAGGTCGGCCACCTGACGGCCAGGCTCCGGGCGCTGTCGCCGCGCGACACCCTGCGGCGCGGCTACGCGATCGTGCAGCGGGCCGACGGCGGCGTGGTGCGGTCGTCCACCGACCTGGCCGGGCAGACCCCGGTGCACGTCACGCTCGGCGCGGGCACCGCGACCGGCACGCTCGAGCCGGACGGGCCGGGTCCGGACGGTTCGGGGTCGGGTCCTGACGACGTCTGACGGTCCGACCGGTCCGGCCGTCTGCCGGACGCGTGCTCACCAGCCGCGGTCGCGCAGCCAGGTCGTCGCCAGCGTGCTCCACGCCTCGGCCGGTCCGAGGCCCGCAGCGAGCCCGATCCCGTGCGAACCACGCTCGAACACGTGCAGTTCGAAGGGCACCCCGTGCCGCGCCAGCGCGCGTCCGTACGACAGCGAGTGGGTGACGGAGACGTCGGCGTCCTCGGCGGTGTGCCACAGGAACGTCGGTGGTGTCCGGTCGTCGACGAGCAGATCCGTGTCCACCGCGGACCGCTCGCGCACGCTCGCGTCCGGCCCGAGCAGGTTGTCGGCGCTGCCGCCGTGCGGGTGGTCCGTCATCGAGGTCACCGGGTAGCAGAGGAGCGCCAGGTCGGGACGGTCGTCGACGTCCGACACGGCGCGCTCGGCCGGCGTCGGGGCGTTCGACACGAGGGCCGCCAGGTGCCCACCCGCGGACGAACCGATCACGACGATCCGCGGATCGGACGGGAGGCCCGCCCAGCGTCCGGCACGCAGGTCGCGGACGAGCGCACGGGTCGCCACCACGGCGTCCGGGTGCCGATGCGGGGCGAGCGGGTACGCGAACACGACCGCGTCGACGCCGATCCCGTTGAGCCAGCGGGCGTACCCCTCGCCCTCGTGCGGAGCGTGCATGCCGTACCCGCCGCCGGGCAACACGAGCGCGAGCGGCGGCCGGTTCAGCGGCCCGCCGTCGTCCGCACCGGTCCGCTGCGGTGCCGGGTACCAGTCCACGCCCTCGGGGAGATCCGTCATGGCGCGACCCTACCGGGCGGTGTTCTCCCCAGGCGCAGCGGGCGCGACCGTGCGTCGGTGGACCCTCGGTAGGATCGAGTCGTGCCATCCCAGCAGGAACCCGAGCAGACCGACGTCCAGTCGCTGAGCTACGAAGCAGCCCGCGACGAACTCGTGCGCGTCGTCAGCGAGCTCGAACAGGGCTCCGCCACCCTCGAGCGCTCCCTGTCGCTCTGGGAACGCGGCGAGGCCCTGGCCGCCCGCTGCGAAGAGTGGCTCGTCGGCGCACGTGCACGGCTCGACGCTGCCCGCGCCGCCAGCAGTGCCGAGGACGGCTCCTCCCGATGACCGACGCGAACGGTCGCCCGATCGTCGCCGAACTCGGTCGCCCCGAGACGGCCGAGGAGACCTGGGCGCGCAAGGACGCCGCACGGACCGCTCGTCGGCAGCACCAGACGGCCTTCAACCTGGTCATCGCGCTCATCGCGTCCCTCGGCATCGTCCTGTTCCTCGTCGCCGTGGTCGTGCGGCCGAACACCACGGTCGACCGCACCGTCGACTACCAGCAGATCGCGGCCGACGCCCACGTCGGTGACGTCACGCTGGCCGCCCCCGACCTGCCCAGCGGCTTCACGTCGAACCGGGCCGACTTCTCCGACAAGACCGCGGACGACGTCGACGTCTGGACCGTCGGGTTCGTGACACCGGACAAGCAGTACCTCAGCCTGCAGCAGGGTGTGGACGCCAACGGCTCGTGGGTGTCGAACCAGCTCGATCAGCGGCCGTCCACCGGCACCCGGGTCATCGGCGACACGAAGTGGACCGTGTACGACCGACGCTCCGAGGGGTCCGACGCCGGCAACCACGCGTACTCGCTCGTCTCGACGTTCGGCACCAACACGATCGTGCTCTCCGGCACCGCCGACGACGCGTCGTACCGGACCGTCGCCACGGCGGTCGCGAAGCAGTTCTCGCAGTAGCGTCCACTGGGACACCCCACTGCCGGACGCCCCGCAGCCCGACCACTCGACCTGATCCGACCCGATCCGAGGAGCCCCATGCCCGACCGCGCCGCCGCCACCCCCTCCGACGCCCTGCGCCTGCTGGTCGACGGCAACGCCCGCTTCGCCGCTGACAAGCGCCGCATGGGCCGCACGGACCCCGATCGCCGCACCGAGCTCCAGGGGTCGCAGTCGCCGTTCGCGACCGTCCTCGGCTGCTCCGACTCGCGCGTGCCGTTCGAGCACGTGTTCGACGCGGGCATCGGCGACCTGTTCGCCATCCGCAACGCCGGGCAGATCGTCGACGACGTCGTCCTCGGGTCGATCGAGTTCGCGGTCGTCGCACTCGGCACCCCGCTCGTCGTCGTCCTGCGCCACACCCGGTGCGGTGCCGTCGCGGCCGCACGCTCCGGTGAGCCGGTCCCCGCGCCGCACCTGCAGGTCCTGGTGGACGCCATCGCCCCGAGCGTCGAGAAGGTCCGCGCCACCGATGCCGAGCTCCCGCAGGAAGCGATCGGCGCCGCCCACCTCGAGGCCTCGCTCCGCCAGGTGCTCGAGCGCTCCGGTGCGGTCTCCGACGCGATCGCCGAGGGCCGGCTGGCCGTGGTCGGCGCGACCTACGACCTCGGCACGGGCGAGGTCACGATCGACACGGTGGTCGGCAACGCCTGACGCCCCGTCGGCACCCCGCCCGGTCGGCACCCCACCCGCACGTCCCACATCCGTCGCACCGGTACAGTCGAACGCGACGCCCGGCGCCGGGTCCGTGACCCACGGAGCCCTCGTGCGCCGCCGCAGTCCCCCGACGCGACCGCGTCCGGCGAGCACCCCAGGAAGGACCACGACGACGTGACCGACACCACCGAGACCGAGTTCCGCATCGAGCACGACACCATGGGCGAGGTGCGGGTGCCGAAGTCGGCGTTGTACCGCGCCCAGACCCAGCGCGCGGTCGAGAACTTCCCCATCTCGGGCACCGGGCTCGAGCCGGCGCAGATCGTGGCGCTCGCCCGCATCAAGCGGGCAGCGGCGATCGTGAACGGTGAACTCGGCATCGTCGAGCCCGCCGTGGCCGAGGCCGTCGCGAAGGCAGCCGACCTGATCATCGGTGGCCAGCACCACGACCAGTTCCCCGTCGACGTCTACCAGACCGGCAGCGGCACCTCGTCGAACATGAACATGAACGAGGTCCTGGCCACCCTGGCATCGGACATCGGCGGCACCGCGGTGCACCCGAACGACCACGTCAACGCGTCGCAGTCGTCGAACGACGTGTTCCCGACCTCGGTGCACGTCGCCGTGACCGAAGCCCTGCTCCGGTCGCTCGTGCCGGCGCTCGAGCACCTGGCCGAGTCCCTCGAGGCGAAGGCGACCCTGTGGGCCGACGCCGTGAAGTCCGGCCGCACGCACCTGATGGACGCCACCCCGGTCACCCTCGGGCAGGAGTTCGGCGGCTACGCACGCCAGATCCGCCTGGGCATCGAGCGGGTCACCGCGACGCTCCCCCGCGTCGCCGAGGTCCCGCTCGGCGGCACGGCCGTCGGCACGGGCATCAACACGCCGAAGGGCTTCCCGCAGCGGGTCATCGCCCAGCTCGCGGCGGACACGGACCTGCCGATCACCGAGGCCGTCGACCACTTCGAGGCCCAGGGGGCGCGCGACGCGCTGGTCGAGGCCTCCGGGGCGCTCAAGGTGCTCGCGGTCAGCCTGACGAAGATCAACAACGACCTGCGCTGGATGGGGTCGGGTCCGAACACCGGGCTCGGCGAGCTGCACATCCCCGACCTGCAGCCGGGCTCCTCGATCATGCCCGGCAAGGTCAACCCGGTCATCCCCGAGGCCACCCTGATGGTCGGCGCGCGGGTGATCGGCAACGACGCCACCATCGCGTGGGCCGGAGCATCCGGTGCGTTCGAGCTGAACGTGGCGATCCCGGTCATGGGCACGGCCCTGCTCGAGTCGATCCGGCTGCTGGCGAACAGCTCGCGGGTGCTGGCCGACAAGACGATCGACGGCCTGCAGGCGAACCTCGAGCGCGCGCGGGCCTTCGCCGAGTCGTCGCCGTCGATCGTCACCCCACTCAACCGCGTCATCGGCTACGAGGCCGCCGCCAAGGTCGCGAAGTACGCCGTCGCCGAGGGCATCACCGTCCGCCAGGCCGTCGTGGCGCTCGGACACGTCGAGCGGGGCGAGGTCACCGAGGAGCAGCTCGACGCGGCACTGGACGTCCTGTCCATGACCCACCCGAACTGAGCTCTCCGCACTGAGCCCTCAGCGCTGCCCCTCCGCCAAAGCGACAGATCTCCACGAACTGTTTGCGGAGATCTGTCGCTTTCGCGGGTGGGGAACAGCCGGGCGTCACACCAGGTCGGGCGAGTCCAGCAGGTCCGTCACGAGCGCGGCGATAGCGGACCGCTCCGACCGCGTGAGCGTCACGTGGGCGAACAGCGGGTGGCCCTTCAGCCGCTCGATGACGCTCGCGATGCCGTCGTGGCGTCCGACCCGCAGGTTGTCGCGCTGTGCGACGTCGTGGGTGAGCACGACTCGGGAGTTCTGCCCGATGCGGGAGAGCATCGTGAGCAGCACGTTCCGTTCGAGCGACTGGGCCTCGTCCACGATCACGAACGCGTCGTGCAGGGACCGACCGCGGATGTGGGTGAGCGGCAGCACCTCGATCAGTCCGCGTTCGACGACCTCGTCGAGGACGTTGTCCGACACCACCGAACCGAGGGTGTCGTAGACGGCCTGCGCCCACGGGTTCATCTTCTCGCCGGCGTCACCGGGCAGGAACCCGAGGTCCTGGCCACCCACCGCGTACAGCGGCCGGAACACCATGATCTTCTTGTGCTGCTGCCGTTCGAGGACCGCTTCGAGCCCGGCGCACAGGGCCAACGCGGACTTGCCCGTTCCCGCACTGCCGCCCAGGGACACGATGCCGATCTCGGAGTCGAGCAGGGCGTCGATCGCGAGCCGCTGCTCGGCGGACCGGCCGCGCAGCCCGAAGACCTCGCGATCGCCACGGACCAGGGCGACGGAACCGGCGGTGTGCACGCGGCCGAGGGCCGATCCGCGCTCGGAGTGGATGACGACACCGGTGTTGACCGGCACGCCGTCAAGCTGGACGGACCGGATCTCCTCTTTCTCGTACAGGTCGGACATCTGCTCGCCGGAGACCTGCAGGTCGGCGATGCCGGTGTAGCCGGAGTCGACCGCGAGCTCGGCCCGGTACTCCTCGGCCGCCATGCCGATCGACGAGGCCTTGACGCGCAGGGGCAGGTCCTTCGACACGACGACGACGTCGAGCCCGTCGTTCTTGAGGTTCGAGGCGACGGCGAGGATCCGGGAGTCGTTGTCGCCGAGCTGCAGCCCGGACGGCAGAACGGACTGGTTGGAGTGGTTCAGCTCGACGCGGAACGAACCGCCGTCCCCGATCGCGATCGGGAAGTCGAGCCGTTCGTGTTCGATGCGCAGTTCGTCGAGCAGCCGCAGGGCCTGCCGCGCGAAGTACCCGATCTCCGGGTCGTTGCGCTTCGACTCGAGTTCGCTGACGACCACCACGGGCAGGACCACCGCGTGCTCGGCGAAGCGGAACAACGCCCGCGGATCGCTGAGGAGCACCGATGTGTCGAGCACGTACGTGCGCTGGGCGACCGACGTGGACGAGTCCGCGGTGTGCTGGTGCTGGGTTCCGCGAGAGACGTTCTGAGAGGTCACGACCACTCCATCCCCGGGCCGCGAGCAGCCCGGTCCATGTCCTCGAACGCGGCCGTGGAGCGGGTCCCGAAGCACCGACTGTGGCCGCTTCGATCGGGCGCGGTGCCCGATGGGGACAACGTACGTCCGCCCTCCGACACCCCGCCACCGACACGCGGTTTCCGGCGTTACGGTCACGTGAACAACGTGACTCCGGCAGTCGACGTGGCCGACCGCCGGACTGGAGGCCCGTGGCGCACCCGCCCCGCGCCTCCCGTCCGGCGGTGGCGCGCGGCTACTGCAGCGTCGCGTACGAGACGCAGGCGTCCCGGAACATGTCGAGCGTCTCGTCCGTCGTCGACGCGAAGACCGACACCCGTGCGACGCCGAGGCGCGTCGTCGCGGTCACGCCGTGGTTGTGCAGGGCCGCGGACAGCGCAGTCAGGCGCCCCTCGGCCGGACGGAGCACGACGATGCCGGCGCGCTCGCGCGGGTCGCGGCTGGACTCGACCTCGAGGCCGAACTCGTCCGCGATCGCGAACACGCGCTCGACCCGCTCCGAGACGCGCTCCTGGACGGCCCCGACACCCACCTCGACCAGCCGGTCCAGCGACACGGCCAGGCGGGCCTGTGCGATCGGGTCGATGCGGGTCATCTGGTAGCCGGCGGCACCGGGGCGGACGGCGGGGACGTCCACGGGCCAGCCGGTCGTGCCGTGCGGACCGGACAGGGCCGGACGCAGACGGTTCAGGGCACGGTCGCTGAAGGCGGTGAAGCCCGTGCCCCAGCCGGCGTGCAACCACTTCTGGCCGCCGGTCGCGACGACGTCGGCGATCTCGTACGGGGCGTCGACCACGCCGAAGCCCTGGATCGCGTCGAGGACCAGCAGGCGGTCGCCGATGACCTCGCGGATGCCGGCGAGGTCGGCCAGGTACCCGGTGCGCCAATCGACGAGGGAGACCGCGACGGCGGTGACGTCGTCGGTGAGGCGCTCCCGGATCAGCGACGGCGTCATCCACCCGGCACCGGACTCGATGACGACGGGCTGGACCCGGCCGCCGGTGGCCGAGGCGGCGCTGGCGAGCGCGAGCGGCAGTGACGGGTACTCGTCGGCGGACACGAGCACGCCGCCGGTCAGACCGAAGGCGGTGTGCAGCAGACCGGGCGTCGTCGCGGTCTGCGAGACGACCTGGTCCTCGCGGCGGCCGACCAGCCGCGCGGCGATCGTGCGGACGCGGGCGTCCTGCTCGTCGAGGGTCTCCATCGCGCCGAAGCGCATGTGCGCCTGGATCGTGCCGAGCACGCGCTGCTCCTCGAGCACGGCGGTCTGCACGGGGCCGAACGCAGCGTGGTCGAGGTAGCCGGGGTCTTCGGAGAAGCCGGCGGCGTACTCGTCGATGTTCACAGGGGTGCACCTTTCACAGTGTCGAACCCTGAGAGCCTACTGGGACGCCGGTCTCTCCGCCGACGCGACGCGGGCCGTGGCCAGCCGGGTCGGCCGGATCAGCCGCGTCAGCCGGGTCAGCCGCCGAAGCGTCGCGACCGCAACCCGAAGTCGCGGACCGCCCGCAGGAAGTCGACCTCGCGCAGGTCGGGGTAGAGCGCCTCGACGAAGTAGAACTCGCTGTGCGCGCTCTGCCACAGCATGAAGTCGGACAGCCGCTGCTCGCCCGAGGTCCGGATCACCAGGTCGGGGTCGGGCTGCCCCTGGGTGTACAGGTGGTCGCCGATGAGCTCGGGGGTCAGGACCTCGGCCAGGGTGTCGATCGTGCCGCCGTCCGCGCCGTGCGACTCCACGATGCTGCGCATGGCATCGGCGATCTCGCGGCGCCCGCCGTACCCGACGGCCAGGTTGATGTGGAGTCCGCTCCGGCCGGCGGTGCGCTCCTCGGCCTGCGCGAGGGCGGACACGAGCGACTCGGGCAGCCCCTCGTTCGAGCCGACGTGCTGCACGCGCCAGTCCGTGGTGTCCGCGAGCACGCCGGCCAGGTCGCCGATGATCCCGACGAGCTCGCTGAGTTCCGCTCCGGCACGCCCGGTCAGGTTGTCGGCGGAGAGCAGGTAGAGCGTCACGACCTCGATGCCGAGCTCGTCGCACCAGGTCAGGAACTCGGGGATCTTCGCGGCACCGGCGCGGTGGCCGTGCGCGGCGGACTCGAGGCCGAGCTGCTTCGCCCACCGACGGTTGCCGTCGACGATCATGGCGACGTGCTTCGGCTTCGCGCTGCCCTCGATCTGGCGGCGGATGCGGCTCTGGTAGGCGCGGTAGAGGATCCCACGTCCTGCCCATCCCACCCTGCCGGTCACGCACCGAGCGTAGTGCACCGTCGGTCGGAGCGACCCGAGTGCGGCTCCCCCAGAACTCGTGGCATCCGTTCGGGCACGGGGCTTACAGTCGGCACATGCAGGACGAGCACGAGACCGCCACCCTCCCCCACGTCCCGTTCACCGAAGAGGCCGCGACGACCACCGAGGACTCCCGCCCCGCCTGGCGCGGCTGGATCCACCTGGGCGCGTTCCCGTTCGCCGTCGCGATGGGCATCGTCCTGATCGCACTCGCCGACAGCACCGCGGCGAAGGTCGGCAGCGCGGTGTTCATGGCGACGTCCCTGGCGATGTTCGGGGTCTCCGCGACCTACCACCGGTTCCCCTGGGGCCCGACGGTCAAGGCGGTGCTCAAGCGCATCGACCACACGAACATCCTGCTGCTCATCGCCGGCACCTACACACCGATCGCGATCTGCGCGCTGCCGCACACCCTGATGGTGGTCGTGCTCTGGGTGATGTGGTCCGGCGCGGCGCTCGGCATCGCGTTCCGTGTGCTGTGGATCAACGCACCCCGGTGGCTGTACGTGCCGATTTACCTCGTGCTCGGGTGCGCGGCGCTCGGACTGCTGCCGCAGTTCTTCGCCGCGAGCGTCCCGATGACGGTGCTCATCCTGTCCGGTGGCGTGGCCTACATCGTCGGCGCGCTGGTCTACGGGTTCAAGCGGCCGAACCCGGTGCCCACCCAGTTCGGCTTCCACGAGGTGTTCCACGCCCTGACGGTCGTGGCCTTCGGCGCGCAGTGGGTCGGCGTGCTCATCGTCGCCCTGGACCCGGTGCGCTGACGGACGGGAGGCCCGGTGCCAGCTGGCACCGGGCCTCCAGTCCGCCGTGCGGTCGCGTCAACCGCGCTCGGTGTCGTCCCCGACGTCGGCTCGGCCGTCCTCGGCCGCACGCCGTCCCGGCTCGTCCGTCGCCGGCTCGTCCACCGCGGTGCCGTCCGCTTCCGCCTCGAGACGCTCGCGGATCTCGGAGCGGTAGCGGGTCCGCCGGATGCGCCGCGTCATGTCGACGACGAGGAAGATCGTCGCGATGGCCACGAGGGCGATCGCGATGAACCCGACGACACCGGGCGTGACGTTGACGTCCGGCACGACGCTGGGGCTGGGACTGGGGGTGGCGGCGAGTGCCGCCGCGATGGTGCTCACGGGGTCGGTTCCTTGTCGGCAGGGATCCCGGCGAACAGATCGGTCTCCGGGAGCTCGGTGGGCACGCGGGCCTCGACGAGCTGGTAGTCCTCGGTCGGCCACACCGTGGCCAAGAGGTCGTTCGGCCAGTAGAAGAACGCACTGTCCGGCGCCACCTGGCTGGCGTGGGCACGGAGCGCGGCATCGCGCTGGTCGAAGTACTCGTGCACGTCGACGTGCGTGGTGGCCAGGTCGGGTCGGTCGGCGAACCGCTCGACCCATTCGCGCAGCTGCTCGATCGCGGGGCTGTCCGGGTCGCGGTCCTGCAGCGCCTCGAAGATCGTCCGGAACCGCCGCGGGTTCATGGTGCGCTCGTAGTAGAGCTTCGCGATGGACCACGGTGCGCCGGCCGACGGGTACGCCGACGGGTCTGCGGCAGCGGACCACGCCGCCATCGAGACCTCGTGCGTGCGGATGTGGTCGGGGTGCGGGTACCCGCCGTTCTCGTCGTAGGTGACGAGCACGTGCGGGCGGAACCGACGGATGACGCGGACGAGCGCCTCGGTGCTGTACTCGAGCGGCACGGTCGAGAAGGTGCCGGGACGGACCGTCTCGCCCTTCTCGGGGTCGGGCAGACCGGAGTCGTGGTACCCGAGCCACAGGTGGTCGATGCCGAGCGCGGCCTGCGCGGCGGCCATCTCACCGCGGCGGTACCCGGCCATGTCGCGGTGCGCACGGCTCGTCGCGGGCTCGCCGAGCTGCTCGTTGAGGATGTCGCCGGCCTCGCCCCCGGTGCACGAGACGACGAGCACCTGGTGCCCGTCGGCCACGTACTTCGCCGCGGTCGCCGCCCCCTTGCTCGACTCGTCGTCGGGGTGGGCGTGGACGGCCAGCAGGCGGTACGGCACAGGACTTCCTCACGTGGGGTGAGCGTGGGCGAGCGGAGGACGAACAGGGGCGGGGAGTGCACAGCGAGACGTGAACTACCCTGGGATCAGGATAATCACCCCGGGAGCCCCGAACTGTCCGAACAGCACCACGCCGCCACCCTCGACGACCGCTACGGCCGTACCCCGGCCCGCGCGCGCCGCAGCAAGGTCGTCGCGATCACCGCGGCGATCGCCGTCGTCGTGGTCTTCGCCGCATGGGTGATCTGGGCGGGGCTCGACCAGTCCGACCGCGGGCTGACCGACGACGTCGTGGGCTACGAGGTCCTGTCCCAGCACAGCACCGTCGTGCACTCGCAGGTCTCCGTCGACCCGGGTGTGCGGGCGAAGTGCGCCGTGCAGGTCCTCGACAAGAGCTACTCGATCGTGGGCTGGAAGGAGATCACCCTCGCCCCGTCCGAGCAGCGCACCCGCAGCATCAGCACCGAGGTCACCACCACGACGCGTGGTGTGACCGGCTTGATCCACGACTGCTGGGTTCCCTAGACTGTCCTGATTCGCCTCTCGAGACCGACCACTCGGCCGGTCTCGTTTTTTCATGGTCGAAGGGACAGAACATGAGCAACGACACGCAGGTCACCTGGCTGACCCAAGAGGCGCACGACCGCCTCCAGGCGGAGCTCGACGAGCTGAGCGGCGAGGGCCGTGCCGAGATCGCGCGCCGCATCGAGGCCGCTCGCGAAGAGGGCGACCTCAAGGAGAACGGCGGCTACCACGCCGCCAAGGACGAGCAGGGCAAGATCGAGGCCCGCATCCGCGTCCTCACGAACCTCCTCAAGCACGCCACCGTCAGCGAGGCCGTCTTCGACGGCACGGTCGAGCCCGGCACGGTCGTCACCGCCGTCATCGCGGGTGACGAGTCGACGTTCCTGGTCGGCAGCCGCGAGATCGTGGCCGAGGGTTCCGACCTGACGGTCTACAGCCCGGTCAGCCCGGTGGGCGCGGCGATCGTCGGCCTCAAGGCCGGCGACAAGGCCACGTACACCGCGCCGAACGGCAAGGAGATCGCGGTCGAGGTCGTCAAGATCGAGCGCTACGAGCCGTAGGCAGCACCACTGACGGACAGGAGGCCCGGGGCGACACCGCCACGGGCCTCCTGTCCGTCTGCTGGTCGCGCCCACGGCCCCGCCCGCCGCCGCGCACCACGGTTGCGACGCGACACGCGTCGAACGACTCGTGGATCGTCGCGGAGCTAGTGCTCGAGCAGCTCGGGGCGGAAGCCGACCTCGTGCAGGCGCTGGATGACCTCTTGGGCGTGCTCGGGACCGCGTGCCTCGATCGACAGGTCGAGGGCGACCTCGTTGATGACCAGGCCTTGGCCGTGGCGGGTGTGCAGGACCTCGACGACGTTCGCGCCGGCGTCCGAGATCACCTGGGCGACCCGGGCGAGCTGACCGGGACGGTCCGGCAGCATGATGCGGATGCCGATGTAGCGCGAGGCGGCGACGAGACCGCGGGTGATCACGCGCTCCATCATGAGGGGGTCGATGTTGCCCCCGCTCAGCAGCACCACGGTGCGGCCGGTGTCGCGCACGGCACCGGACATGATCGCGGCGACCCCGACGGCGCCGGCGGCCTCGACCACGAGCTTCGCGCGCTCGAGCAGGACGAGCAGGGCACGAGCGGTGTCGTCGTCGGAGACCGTGACGATCTCGTCGACCAGGTCGCGGATGATCGGGAAGTTGAGGTCGCCGGGTCGAGCGACCGCGATGCCGTCGGAGATGGTGGGCTTGGTCGTGATGGTCACGGGCTCACCGGCGCGGATGGACGACGGGTAGGCCGCAGCGTTCTCGGCCTGCACTCCGATGACCCTGATCGGGCGTCCGAGCCGCTCGGCCATGCCCTTCACGGCCAGGGCGATGCCGGAGATCACGCCACCGCCGCCGATCGGCACGACCACGGTGTCGACGTCGGGCACCTGGTCGATGATCTCGAGGCCGAGGGTGCCCTGACCGGCGATCACGGCGGGGTGGTCGAACGGCGGGATGAAGACGGCTCCGGTGTGCGCGGCGAAGTCCTTGGCGGCGCTCAGGGCCTCTTCGACGGAGTGACCGCGCAGGACGACCTCGGCGCCGTAGTGGCGGGTCGCCTGGAGCTTCGGCAACGCGACGCCGACCGGGGTGAAGATCGTTGCGGGGATGCCGAGCTCGCGGGCCGCGAGGGCGACGCCCTGGGCGTGGTTGCCGGCACTGGCCGCCACGACGCCCTTGGCGCGCTGCTCTTCCGACAGGGTCGACAGGCGGTTGTACGCGCCGCGCACCTTGTACGCGCCGGTGCGCTGCAGGTTCTCACACTTCAGGTGCACGGGCGACCCCAGCAGCTCGGCCAGGAACTGCGAGGTCTCCATCGGGGTGACGCGCGCGACACCCGCGATGGTCTCGCGCGCCGTCTCGATGTCCGCGAGGGTGGGGATCGCGGCGAGCGTGTGCTGGGAGGCGCTGGTGTCGGTCACTCCCCCATCATCGTCGCTCCGGGCGTCCGCAGCGAACCCGTGACACGAGGGATCGTTCAGCCTCAGCCTGCCGTTCCCTTGACCGCGGTCGGCTGTTCGTCGGTGCCCGGCTTCGGGACGTCGCCGCGACGGTTCCGCAGCTTGAGGATCTTCCGACGGCGCTTCGACCGGACGGTGGCGTCGTGCGCCTCTTGCTTGGCCTCGCGGATGTGGTCGGAGTCCATGGTCTTCCACCGGCCGCTCGCGATCGCGGTGACCATCGAGTTCACGGTGGCGATGAGCGGGACCGCGAAGAACGCGCCCGCGATGCCGGCGAGCCCCGAGGCCGCGGTGACCCCGAGGACCACGGCGAGCGGGTGCACCTTGACGGCGCTGCCCATGACGAGCGGCTGCAGGATGTGGCCCTCGACCTGCTGCACGATGAGGATGACGACGAGCATCCAGACCGCGGCGACCCACCCGTTGAACACCAGGGCGACGAACACCGCCAGGAACCCGGTGACGATGGCGCCGACGACCGGGATGAACGACCCGAGGAACACGAAGACGGCGATCGGCACCACGAGCGGGAGCTGCAGGATGGCCGCCCCGAGGCCGATGCCGACGGCGTCGACGAACGCGACGAAGATCTGCACGCGGATGAAGCTCGTCAGGGTCGTCCAACCGGCGACACCCGCACCGTCGATCGCGCTCCGGGCGTTCTTCGGGAAGAGCCGGACCGTCCAGCGCCAGACGTTCTTGCCGTCGATGAGCAGGAAGATCACGGTGAAGATGACGACGAACAGGCCGGTGAGGATGTGCGTGAGCGACGACCCCGCGCTGGCGACACCCGACAGGATCGATCCGGAGTTGCTCTGCAGCCAGTCAGTCGCCTGGTTGAGGTACGAGTTCAGGTCCTTCTGGCTGATCCCGAGGCCGGACCCGAGCACGAAGTCGCGGATGTTGTCGTACTGCGACAGGGTGCGGTCGCGGAGCGACGGGTACGAGGCGGCGATCTGGTCGACGACGAGCCAGATGAGCGCGCCGACCGCGGCGAGCCCGCCGACCAGGCTGACGATGACGGCGACCCACTTCGGCACGTGGTGGCGCTGCATCCAGTTCGACAGCGGGACCAGGAGCGCGGCGACGACGATGCCGATGAGGAACGGGATGAGGATCTCGCTGAACAGCGTGACGAGGTAGATGAAGACCGCGACGACCCCGAGCACGACGAGGATGCGCCACGACCACGCGCCGGCGATCCGCATGCCGGGCGGGACCGCGTCATCGACGACGACGGGATCCGTGTGTGGTGTCTTCTTTCCCCAGGCCATGGGCCGATCCTAGCGATCCACACGTCCTCGCGTTCCAGATACGGCATACGTTCGGACGCCCCGCTGTCGGCGGGGTTCGGTAGCGTCGCCGCATGGTCAGGTCATCGCTCTCCGCCGCCGAAGCCCGCCGCGTCGCACTCGCCGCGCAGGGCTTCGGTCGGCCACCGGCGACGGAGGCCTCGACGCGCGCGGTGAACGCTGCGTTCGCACGCCTCGGGTTGCTGCAGATCGACTCGGTCAACGTGTTCGAGCGCAGCCACTACCTGCCCCTCTTCGCACGCCTCGGTGCGTACGACCGGTCGACGCTCGACCGCCTGACCCTCGAGCGCACCGGCCCGTACACCGAGTACTGGGCGCACGAGGCGGCACTCATCCCCCGCGACGACCTCCGGCTGTTCCGGTGGCGGATGGACGCGCTCCGAGAGCGCGACGCCGGTCCGACCCGGATCGACGGGGTCACCCGCACCGCGGGGGTCCGGCGGGAGCTGCACGCACTGCTCCGGGCCGAGGGGCCGATGCGGGCCAGCGCGGTCGAGCACGAGTCGAACGTGCGACGCGGGCCGTGGTGGGGATGGAGCGACGTGAAGCTCGGCCTCGAGCAGATGTTCCGCTGGGGCGAGGTGGTCAGCGCCGGTCGATCGGGGTTCGAGCGCGTCTACGCACTGCCCGAGCACGTGCTGCCGGCAGGGTTCCTCGAGACCGCTCCGCCACGCGCCGCCGCCGTGCTCGAACTCGTGCGGCACGCCACCCGCGCGCTCGGGGTCGGCACCCGTGCGGACATCGCCGACTACTACCGGCTGCGGTCGGACGACACCGCGACCGCCATCGCCGAGCTCACCGCCGCCGGCGAACTCCTGCCCGTGCGCGTCGAGGGCTGGGCGGAGCGCGCGTGGCTCCACCCCGAGGCGCGGGTGCCCCGGCAGCTCGTCGCCGACGCGGTGCTCAGTCCGTTCGACCCGGTCGTGTGGTTCCGACGGCGGGCCGAGCGGATGTACGGGTTCCACTACCGGATCGAGATCTACACGCCGGCCCCGAAGCGGGTGTTCGGCTACTACGTCCTGCCCGTGTTGCAGGACGACCGGCTCGTCGGGCGGGTGGACCTGAAGAGCGATCGGCAGCGCGGCGTCCTGCGGGTCCGGACGGCGTGGCAGGAGCCCGGCGAGCACCTGGACCCCGAGCGCCTGGCCGACACACTCCGTCGGACAGCAGCCTGGCAGGGGCTCGACACGATCGAGGTCACCGACCGCGGGACGGCAGCGGCCGCGGTCGCCGGTGCGCTCGGCACTCTGCTCGTGCCGCACGGAGCCGTCGACGACGCCGATGCCCCGGAGACCGCCGCCACGGCCGCGGAGCAGCTGGACGCGGCGTCGGCCTGACGCCTCAGAAGCGTTCGGCGTTGGCGCGGAGCCGGGCGATGTGGTCCGGCAGCGGCGGGTGCGTCGAGAACAGCCGGTCCGTCAGGCCACGGCGCATCGGATCGTTCAGAACTGGACGCGCGGCGGCTCGGCGATCGCCGAGGGTTCGGCCGTCTCGAAGAAGGTCGCCTCGTCGAAGCCGCGGCGCTTCGCGAAGGTGGAGTTCGGGAACACCCGGATCTTCGTGTTGAGCTCGCGCACGCCGCCGTTGTAGAACCGTCGCGAGGCCTGGATCTTGTCCTCGGTGTCGACGAGCTCGGACTGCAGCTGCAGGAAGTTCTGGCTTGACTGCAGCTGCGGGTACCCCTCGGCGACGGCGAACACGCTCTTCAGCGCCTTCTGCATGTGTCCTTCGGCGGCCGAGGCGGTGCCGGCGTCCCCCGCGGTGAGCGTCTCGGAGCGCGCCTTGGTGACGTCGTCGAAGACGGCCTTCTCATGGGTGGCGTACCCCTTGACCGTGTCCACGATCGTCGGGATGAGGTCTGCCCGCCGTTTGAGCTGCACGGAGATGTCGCTCCAGGCCTCGTCCACCCGGACCTTGAGCGTGACGAGCGAGTTGTACGTCACCCAGAGGTAGATCCCGATGATGACCAGGATCACCACCACCACTCCGACGACGATGAGCGTCGTGACGAGTCCGGTGTCCATGTGGGGGTACTCCTTTTCGCGTCGGATCCGCGGTACTGCGTGGCCTGAACGGCCGTCGAGAAGTCTACCGACGCCGACGTGCTGCTCTCGCCCGGGGCCGGGGTTCACGGGCGATTCCCGAGTCACGCACACCGGGCGCTCGGGCTGCCGGCCCGAGACGACCGGATGCGGGACATCATCCGCGAGGTGTATTGACCCAGCGGCCCGGATCACGTGGGATGGGGTGCAGTGAGCACGCGCGGGGACAACGGGGACGAGCGGGCCGTCGGGGGCGACGGCCCTCGTCGTCGTACCCGGTTCGTCGCGGTCGCCTCGGCCACGGCGGTCCTCGCCGCCGCGCTGCTGGCCGCCGCCGCAGCCCCCGCACTCGCGAGCACCTCGAGCGCAGCGCGCACGACGAGCACCGCAGCCACGGCGACCCCCGCGCCGAGCGAACTCGTCGGCCCGCCGAGCAGCGGGCGCCCCGGCACCCCCACACCGCCGCCCGCGTCCACGGGCCGCCCGTCGGTCCCCACGACCATCGCCGACCCGGGCGACGTCACGAGCAGCACGGCGCGCTTCCACGGCACCGGCACCCCGGGACACGGAGTCCGTGTCACCGGCCCCGCGTCCACCGGCTCGACCGGCTGCTCGACCGGCGTGCTGGCGAACGGGTCGTGGTCCTGCCTCGGCACAGTGCGCTCCGGGCCCGGGCAGGTGTTCACGGTCCGTGACCTCACCGCTGCGGGCCAGCCCTCGGCCAGCGCTCCGGCGTCCGACGTCATCGTGCCGCCGACCATCGCGTCCGACCACCCGACGAGCGGAGCGCTCTCCGGCACCGGGTTCCCCGGGTCCACCGTGACGCTGACGGTCTCCGGGTCGTCGACGCAGCAGACCGCCCCGGTCGGTCCGGACGGCCGATGGGTGGCCTCGCTCGCGCTGCGGTCCGACGCGACGGTCACCGTCACCGCCTCGCAGACCGCGAGCACCGCACGCGGGTACCGCTCGGACCTCCGCAGCGCCTCGTCGGCCCCGGTCCGGATCGCGGTGGACCGTTCGGCTCCGGCGGCACCGCGGATCACCGCCCCCGACGACGGCGACCGGATCGGATCGCGGGCGACGGTCGTCCGTGGGTCCGGGGAGCCCGGGGCCGCTGTGACCGTCTACGTCGACCGTGCTCCGGTCTGCCGTGCCGAGGTCGCCGCGAACGGGTCGTGGTCGTGTTCGACGGCCGGGTCGCTGCTCCGCGCCGGTGCGCACGACCTCACCGCCACGCAGCACGACGCCGCCGGCAACTACTCGCGGTCGTCCGCCGCCGTGGAGGTCACCGTGTGGTCCACCTCGACCACCCCGACCGGCACCCCGGGCACGAACGGCACGGGCTCCGGCAGCGATGGAAGCGACGGCAGCGCGTCGGGGACACCGCCCACCGGCGCCGCCGACCCGTCCGGCAGCCACGGCAATGACGGCACCCACCAGTCCGACGACCCCACCAGCGGAGCCGGGACGGGAACGGGCACCGGTGGCCCGGACGACGGTTCCGGCACGGCAGCCGGATCCGGCAGCGCCGGCTCCGGCTCGCACGGCACCAGCACCGGCACCGGCACCCCCGGAGCGGCAGGCGGCGGGCACCGCGACTGGTCCGGCTCCGCGGGCGACTGGACCGCGGCGACCACCTACGACCGCACCGTCCCGACGATCCAGGCCGCGTTCTCGTGGCGGACCGTGCTCGTGGCCTCGGCCGTCGCCGCCGGCTTCCTGGTGCTGATCGCCGCACCGCTCGCGCTGGTCGCCGCCGCGGCCCGTGGCCGGATCCGGTCGCCGTTCGCCGGGCTGCTCGGCCGGAACCGCGCTCGTACGGAGCGCACGCGCACGGACGACGTCCTGCCGACCTGGGCCTCCGTCGCGATCGCGATCGGCGCCACCACGGTGTGCACACTCCTCGGTGTCGGTGTCTCCCTCGAGGCGCGGTACGTCCGTCTCGCCATCGCCGTCCTGCTCGGCACGGCCGTGCTGACCGCCGCTGTCGTCATCGCCACGCGGTGGGCGGCCGGCCCCGACCACCGCGCGGTGGGGTTCCGGGTGTCGTCGTGGCTCGTGCTCGCAGCCCTCGTGGCCTGCGGTGTCACGCGGGCTGCTGACCTCTCCCCAGCCCTGATCGTCGGCGTGCTGCTCGTCCCGTCGGCTCGTCCCGACCTCGACACCGCCGCGTTGCGACTCGGGTCCGGGATCATCGGCGGTGCCCGGAGCGCGACCTGGCGGACGATCGCCCTGCTCGGACTCGCCGCCACCGGCTGGGTGCTGCACAGTGTGACCGCCGGCGGTGGGTTCTGGACCTCGTTGACCTCGGAGTTCGCGATCACCCTGTGCGTCGGTGGTGTCGGTGCGGTCGTCGCGACGCTCCTGCCGTTCGCCGGGTCGGCCGGCAGCGCACTGCTCGCGGCATCACGCGGCCGGTACGTGGGCCTGGCCGTCGTCGCGGTCACCCTGACGGCCGCCGTCTACTCGGGTCCGTCCGGCACGCACGCCTCGCCGCTCCTGCTCGGCGCGATCGGGGCGACCTGCGTCGCGGGGGCGGTCGGGGCCTGGTTCTGGGCGCGCACCGCGCGGCCGGACGCGCGCGCCTGACCCGCACCGGGCCTCCCGTCAGCCGTTCCGCGCCACCCACGGGGCCGCCCACCGAGCCTCCCGTCCGCACGCCCCACACGGCGGATACAGTGACGAACGGTGCGTGACGCACTGCTCGACCGCCCAGGGAGCGACGATGACCGAGACTCGATCCGACTACGACGCGACACGGTTCCGCGAGGTGTTCGAGGGCAGCTTCACGTACGCGAACGGCTTCGCGCGGAACACCCACCGCTTCGCGGACCGACCGGCACTGCGTGAGCCGGACACCGGACGGTCGTGGACCTACGCGGAGCTCGGCGACGCGGTCGACCGCCTCGGCGGGTGGCTCGTGCGGCACGGCGCAGGCCGTGGGTCGGTGGTCATGGTCGAGCTGTTCAACTCCCCCGAGTTCGCGATGCTGTACCTGGCGTGCCACCGGATCGGCGCAGTGTTCTCGCCGACGAACTTCCGGCTCGCCCCGGACGAGGTCGCGTTCATCATCGAGGACTCCGCACCGGTCGTGCTGGTGCACGACGTCAGCCGCACTGCCGAGATCGCCCGCGCGCTCGAGACCTCGCCGCACCGTCCCGACCACCTGGTCGTCGTCGGTGGCGACGAGCACGCCGCACGCGACGACCAAGACACGCACGACACGCACGGCGACCAGCCCGCACGCGATGCGCGGGTCGCGTTCACCGCCCTCCTCGCCGCCGACCCGGTCACGCCCGCCGAACTCGCTGCGACCGAGCCACGCAGCACGTACGACGAGACCACCCGGCTCTACACCTCCGGCACGACCGGGCGGCCGAAGCCGGTACCCCTGCCGAGCCTGGTCGAGGTGCTCAGCGCCCACGACGTCGTGATGCACTTCCCGCTCAGCCCGTTCGACAAGACCCTCAACATGTCGCCGCTGTTCCACCGCGGCGGCCTGTACTCGGGCGGCCCGAACCCGGTGTTCTACGTCGGTGCCGAGCTCACGACGCTGCGGCACTTCGACGCCGAGCGGGTGCTCGACCTGGTCGAGTCCGAACGCCTGACGTTCCTGATCGGTGCACCGCCGAACCTCGTCCAGCTCGCGGACGCGCAGGAACGACGACCCCGCGACCTGTCGTCCCTGCACGGCATCGTCACCATGGGCGCCCCGCTCGACCGAGCCGCGGCGCTCCGCTACCAGGAGCTCCTGTCCCCACGGATCTTCAACGGCTACGGCACGACCGAGACCTTCTGGAACACGTTCCTGCGCCCAGAGGACTTCCCCGACGGCGCCGGGTCGACGGGCCGCGCGTCGACCGACGACGACGTCGCGGTGGTGCGCGTCTACGAGGACCGCCTGGCCGAACCGAGTGACACCGTGCCGAAGGACGGCTCCGAGATCGGCGAGTTCGCGGTCCGCACCGTCAAGTCCGGCTACTCGTACCGCAACCCGGGCCTCGAGGCGGAGAAGTTCGCGAACGGATGGTTCTACCCCGGCGACCTCGCCACGTGGGACGAGCACGAACGCGTGACGATCGTCGGTCGCAAAGACGACATGATCATCTCCGGCGGCGAGAACGTGCACCCCGTGCAGGTCGAGGCCGCGCTGCAGGAGCACCCGGGCGTCGCCGACTCGATCGTGGTGGGGATCGCGGACGAGCGGTGGGGCGAGGTCGTCACGGCCTACGTCGTGCGCGCGCCGTCGCGGCTGCCGGACGACGACGTCGCCGCTGCCGCCGCGCTCGAGGAGTGGACCGCCTCGCACCCCGGGCTCGCCCGGTACAAGCGGCCACGGCGGTACCGCTTCGTCGACGAGGTGCCCTACAACGCGACGGGCAAGAAGGTGCACTACCTCGCGAAGGCGACGGCGGCGGCAGACCAGGCGGCGGACCGGCTGATCGAGCCGTAGCGGGCTCTGCAGGTGCGCGGCGTCGGACGGGAGGCCCGTGGCGGCCCCGCCCCGCGCCTCCAGGCCGTCAGCCGGTCGCGTCCACCCCGCGGCTCGGCGCGTTCCGGGCGAACAGGCCCGGCAGCAGCCCGCCGATCTTCGTCCCGATGCACAGGCTGACGAAGGTCGCCAGGGGCGTCGCGAGCGACTCGGGGTCGAACGTCGCGACCGCCACCAGGCCGACAGTCCCCGGCACGAGCAGCAGGAACGCCGGGAAGAACGACACCGTCGCCGGGATCGCCGGCACGAGCCGCTCGAGCAACCGTGTGGCGACGAACAGCAGCGCCGCCGTCGCACCGGTCGCGACGACGCTGCCCCACACCGGCGTCGTCCCGCTCACCAGGGCGTAGGCGGTGACCATGACCGCGACGGACACGAGCGTCAGCCGCCACCCCGAGCGGAACACCAGGCCGAGGCCGACGGCCAGGACGACGACGGCGAACCACGACACCCAGTACGACGGCACCGACTCCCATCCGGCCAGGTCCGTGCCGACGGCCGCGACCTCGCCGACGAGCGCTGCTGAGGACGGATCGACGTGCAGCCCGGTCAAGGCACTGCCCGAGGCGATGCCGGCTGCCATGAAGCCGAGCATGATGAGCCCCTGGACCAGCCGCGACGACCCGGTGACGATGTCGGCAGCGGTGAGCTCGAGCAGCGCGTTGGTGATCAGGGCGCCGGGGACGAACACGGCCACGGGGGCGCACACGGCGAAGAGCGGTACCTGCTCGAACCCGGTGCCGGCGGCGACGAGCCCGACGATGGCCGTCGACACGAAGGCCGCCAGGAACGGGATGATCGCCACGGCCTCGCGGAAGCGGCGGAGCAGCAGACCGATGACGCCGACGAGGGCACCCACCAGGAGTGCGAGGACGATGGCCCACCACGGGCAGCGGAAGACGACAGCGAGCCCGGCGGACGTCAGCGCGTTGCCGAGGATCCACGGCAGCGCGGGGGGCGGGACCGTGCCGGCGCGGATGGCCCGGACGCGTGCGGGGATCTCGGCGAGGGCGATGGAGCCGCTCTCGAGCCCGAGCACCACCCGGTTGGCCCGTGCCGCCTGCCGTGACGACAACTCGACACCCTCGGCGTTCACGATCGTCGCCGCACCCGTCGAGGTCTCGCTCACCATCACGAGTGCGGGCAGCACCCCGATCGCCAGGGTCGGCCCGACCCCGGCGGCGTCGCGGGCCTTCTCGAGCGCAGAACGGACGTCGGTGACGGAACTGCCGGCGTCGAGCAGCAGTGCCCCGAGCGTGCCGAGGAGCATGCCGACCGGCACCGTCTCGCCGTCCACGACCTCGACGTGCGCCTCGGGTTGGCGGAGGGCGTTCCGCAGGTTCGCGAGTGCGCTTCCGAGTCCGACCACGCAGGCGATGTTAGCGATCGAGCGTGGCTTCGATGACCACGTTGTCGACCGAGGCAGAACCGTCCGGCCGTTGCAGGCAGGTGATGAGCAGGAGCCGCCCGGGCTCGTCCGCCCAGACGTCGGCATCGGCGGCCACGGTCGCCTTCGTGATCCGCTCGGACCCGGTCACCGTGTACCGCGCGTCGCCGACCCGGACCGTGCTGCCGACCGCGACCCGGGAACGCTGCCCGTCGACGTCGATGAGCAGGTTGCCCGGTCCGATCGCGCCGTTCCGCAACGAGTGCATGACCACGAACACGGTGCCGTCCGCGCGGTCCGCGAGCGGTACTCCGAGGTTGCGGACCCGGTAGGCCTCGCGGAACCCCGGCGGGGTGATCTGGCCGTCGACCGCATCGAGTTCGCCGAGCGGGACGTCGAGTCCGACGGCCGGCACCACGAGCTGCTCGCCGGTGTCCGCGACCGCGTTCGAGGCGGCCGCCGCAGCGCCCGACTCCCCCGGGTCGAGCGTGACCTGCTTGCCGTCGAGCGACGTGCCCGTGATCGCCGTCGATGATGCGGAACCGGTCGTCGCCGTGACGACGCCCACCACGCCGACGACGACGGTCGCCGCGGCGAGCACGGCGATCGTCCAGAGCAGCGCGGTGCGCGGTCGGGTGCGTGGGGTGGCCATCTTCCGTTCCCGGGGTGGTGACGGACCTGTCGGACGGGAGGCGCGCCTCCCGACCGACAGGTGGGTGCCGGGATCCGCGTGGCCGGGTCGACCACCCCACGGATCCCGGTGCGTCAGTCCTGTTGGGTGACGCGGCGGCGGTAGGCGATGAACGCGACCGAGCCGAGGGCGACGACGCCGACGGCGGACAGCCCGATCCAGGGCAGGGCCGAGGCGGCGGCGTTGCCGCCGGAGACGGTGCCGCCGGTGTTCACGGCTGCGCCGGTGGTGACGGCCGTGGTGGTGTCGACCGGGTCGATGACGACGGCGCCGTCAGCGGTGACCGTGATGGCGAGCGAGACCACGGCGGTGCCGTCGGAGGACTCCACCGCGATGGTGTGGGCGCCGGCCGGGGTGTCCGCCGGGATCACGACCGAGGTCGCGAAGGCACCGTCCGCGTCGGTGGTCACGGTACCGAGGACGACGGGGTCGCTGTGCAGGACGATCGAGTACTCCGTCGCTGCCGGCAGGCCATCGGCGCGCAGCGGCACCGCGTCGCCGACGGTGAACGTGGTGCTGCTGCCGGTGCTGATCGACGGAGCCGGCGTGGTGGGTGCGGTGGTGGGCTCCGGCGTACCGGGCTCGGTCGTCGGCTCCGGCGTGCCGGGCTCGGTGGTGGGCTCCGGCGTGCCGGGCTCGGCCGTCGGCTCCGGCGTGCCGGGCTCGGCCGGCTCGGTCGTGACCGGTGTGGTGGGTTCCGGCGTGGGCGCCTCGGCCGCCGTCCAGGCGATCGAGATCGGCTGCGGCTTCTTGGCCGCCGCGTCGTTCGTGCCCGAGGTGTACCAGTACGAGCTCTGCCCGGTCTCGTTCTGGAAGTCGACGAAGTCGGCCGGCCACGAGCCCCAGTCGGCGTTCGTCTTGTTCAGGCTCGTCGCCGACGCGGGCTCGACGCCCTGCCAGTCCGGGCTCACCGTGATGCCCGAGCTCGTGACGTCGACGTCGGTCAGCGTGGCGAGGTGCACGGTGCGCGGGGTGAGCGGCGCCCAGCTGCCGCCGTCGCGCGACGCGGCGTACCCGGACACCGTCGCGGTGAGCGCTCCCGTGCCGTCGGCCGCGACGTGCAGTTCGGGGTCCTCGGCGGACCAGTAGGTCATGCCGCCGTAGAACCCGACGGTGAAGCCGCCGTCCCAGGCGATGTCGGCGGTGCCGGCAGCAGCGTCGACGGTCCCGGTGCCGGCGGCGAGCGTCAACACACCGGCGGTCGTGGTGCCCGGTCGGACCGTGACGCCGTCGCCGGTCTGGCACTTCGTCGCGAAGGTCGGGGTCGACGTGCCGCCCGCGCCCGTCGGGTAGGCGATCGAGACGTTGCCGGCCGAGGCGGCGTACCCGGGCGTCGGGTTCGTCGCGGTCCACGGCGCCGAGGCTCCCGTGTCGCCAGCGACGCCGGCGGACAGGAAGTTGCAGCCGCCGAAGTAGGCGCCGGCGTTGGCCTCGTTGCTGAGGCTCCAGGACAGCGCGGCGTCGGTGACATCGGCCGAGGCGGCGTTCGCGGGGGTGGCGCCGAGCGCGGCGGCCGCGGCGATCGTGGCGCCGAGGGCAACGGCGGTCGCGCCGGCAGCGAACCGCCGGGTGCGAGGAGAGGACAGGTGCATTCGGGTGGTCTCCAAGTTTGGGTAGCCTTACCTAACTCTCTGAGCATATGGACAGAAGTTAGGTTAGGCAAACCTAAGTCTTGCGAGACGGCAGCCCGGTCTTCCCGGTCGTCAGTACCCCCGGTGGGACTCGAACCCACAACTCGGCGATTTTAAGTCGCATGCCTCTACCGATTGGGCCACGGGGGCGGGCCGCAACAGCCTACCGATGCGCTCGACGACGAGAGGCGGCCGCCCCGAAGGGTGACCGCCTCTGCGTGGTGCTGCTGGTGCTACTTGGCGTCCGCTGCGGCTTCGGCCTTCACGGGCTCGGCCTCGTTCGAGACGTCCTTGGCGGGCTCGCCGTACGCGGGGCCTGCGGCACCGGCGGGCTTGCCCGCTTCCGGAGCGGTCGCAGGCTTCGCCGCCTCGACCGGGGCAGCCGGGGACTCGGCCGCGGGCTTCGGACGGGACGCGAAGGCCTCGAACGCGGCGCGCGGGGTCTCACGGTCGTCGAGCGACGCGATGTCACGGCCGAGGAAGAAGCCGCCGACCCAGTCGCCGACGACGCGCAGCTTGCGCTCCCACGACGGCATCGCCAGGCCGTGGTAGCCGCGGTGCGCGCCCCACGCCAGGAAGCCCTTCATGGCGAACTTGCCGGACTGGAACACGCCGATGCCGAGACCGAGGCCCGCGACGGCGCCGAGGTTCTCGTGCTTGTAGTCGGTCGTCGCCTCGCCACGGATGGTCGCGACGAGGTTCTTCGCGAGCTGCTTCGCCTGGCGGACGGCGTGCTGGGCGTTCGGCACGCAGAAGCCGCCGACGCCGCCACCGGTCAGGTCGGGCACGGCTGCGACGTCGCCGCAGGCCCAGGCGTCCGCGATCACGCCGTTGTCGTCGACGACGCGCAGGTCGGGCTGTACGCGGATGCGCCCACGCTGCTCGAGCGGGAAGTCGGTGCCCTTGACCATCGGGTTCGCCATGACGCCGGCGGTCCAGATGATGAGGTCGGACTCGATCTTCTCGATCGCGCCGTCGCTCGTCTTGAGCTCGCAGACGCCACCGACGGCCGAGGCCAGCTGGGTCTCGAGGTGCACGTTCGCACCGCGCTGCGCCAGGTTCTCGAGCACCCAGTGCGAGGTCTCGAGCGAGACCTCGGGCATGATGCGGCCCATCGCCTCGACCAGGTGGAAGCGGGTCTCGTCGAAGGACAGCTGCGGGTAGCTCTTCAGCAGGTCCGTGGCGAACGAGCGGAGTTCGGCGAACACCTCGATGCCGGCGAAGCCACCACCGACGACGACGACCGTCAGCAGGCGGTCACGCTCGGGACCGGCCGGCAGGTTCGCCGCCTTGTGGAAGTTCGTGAGGATCTTGTCTCGGATCGCCGCGGCTTCCTCGATCGTCTTGAGGCCGATGGCCTCGTCCGCGACACCCGGGATCGGGAACGTGCGGGACACCGCGCCGGCGGTCATGACGATCTGGTCGTAGGACTCCTCCCACGCCTCGCCCTCGGTCGGGGTGATGGTCGCGGTCTTCGTCGCGTGGTCGACCTTGGTGACCTTCGCGGTGACGACGCGGGTGTTCTTGAGGTGACGACGGTGCGAGACGACCGCGTGACGCGGCTCGATCGAACCGGCGGCGACCTCGGGCAGGAACGGCTGGTACGTCATGTACGGCAGCGGGTCCACCATGACGACCTCGGCTTCGCCCTGGCGAAGGTGCTTCTCGAGCTTCCATGCGGTGTAGAAACCGGCGTAACCGCCGCCGACGACGAGGATCTTGGGCACGGGGGATGATCTCCTTGGATGGGGGTTTCGGAGTCGAGTCAGACTTCGCCGCCACCCGCCCCGACTCCAGCGTCTGCACCGTCATCATACGCCCGGCACTCACACCGGGAGGGCGACCAGTCCGCGCGCTCGAGCGCGAGGTCGCCGATGGGGTTGACGCCGGGTCCGGCGGCGAGGGCGTGACCGACGAGGGCGTGCAGGCACTTCACACGGGTGGGCATGCCACCGGCGCTGATGCCGACGATCTCGTCGACGTGCTCGATCGACTCGCGATCGGCCAGGTAGGACTCGTGGGCCGCGAGGTACGCGGCCGCGGTGGTGTCGTCCTCGAGCAGTGCTGCCAGCTCCGGCATCACCTGGTTGGCCTCGAGGGTGCTGACCGCAGCGGTGGCCGCGGGGTGGCACAGGTAGTAGAACGTCGGGAACGGGGTGCCGTTCGACAGCCGGGGCTTCGTGGAGACGACCGTGGGGTTGCCACAGACGCACCGTGCCGCGATCCCGATGACGTCGCGCGCCGGTCGGCCGAGCTGCGCCGACACGACCTGGACGTCGCGGTCGGAGGGCGGGTCGAAGGGAGGGGTCGTCACGGGAACGTGAGCCTACCGGAGACCCGGCATCCCTCGCACCGTCGTGCCGGACGGGTGCCGGGGCTCGGGACTACTTGCTCTCGCCGGTGCCGGAGACGTCCGGTGCCACCAGGTCGGCAGCGGTCTCGTCGGTGAGCCCGGACTGCAGCACCGACGACAGCATCGCCTGCACCCAGTCGACCTTGGGCGTCTGCACCTTCGCGCTGACCGGGGTGCCGGAGTCCGTCGTCGGCGTGGACTCGGTCGCCCGGTCCTCGGCGCCCATCACGAGGTAGCTCTCCTCGCCCGGGTACACGTAGAGCAGCCGGTCGCGCGCCTGCGCCTCGATGTACGCGGGGTCGTCCCAGCGTGCGACGTCCTTCTTCTTCTGCGTGACGTCGGCCTTCTGGCTCGCGACCTCGCGCTGCTGCTGGGCGATCTGCTCCTGCTGCTGGATGAGCGTGCGGAGCGACGGGGCGAGCACCACGACGAAGAGCACGATGATCGCGAGCATGAGCAGGCTGAAGCCGGAGAAGTGGATCGAGCGGTACCAGGGCTGCTCGGCGGTGCTGCCGTCGGGCATCGCCACGGGGACGCGGCGGACGCGGGGCTTCTGGCTGGGCACGTCCCGACGATAACCCGGGTCGCGCGGTGCGTGCGCCCGGCACGCGGCCGTTCGGCGCCCTCTCAGCGTCTCGCGCCCGGCGCGTGGTCGCGTGCCACCACGAAGACGCCGGCGTCTTCGAGGTTGCGTGCCACCACGAAGACGCCGGCGTCTCGTCGACACGCCCCCCGAATTCGGCGGCGTCTCGACGACTTCGCGGCGTCAGGCGGACACGACGGCGTCACACGACGGCTTCCGGTTCCGCGGGGTGTCGCTCGACCGGGAGGCGCTGTGCAAGTCCGCACCGTCCGGCCTGCACACGGAGTGGTCACGACACACCGCCCGGCGTGCGTCCGGCGGTCACGTCCTGTCGGCCAGACCCGGGCCAGCCGACGACTCGTGACCACTCGACGCAGCGCGCGCGGCGGGTCCTGACCCCGGCACGGAGGGGCACGGAGGGACGCGATCGCGGTGCGCACACGACGAGACGCCGCCCTCCCGGAGGAGGACGGCGTCTCGGTACCTCGGAGGTGCTGGTTACAGAGCAGCAGCGCGCGGGAAGGCCGAGCGACCGGCGTACACCGCGGCGTCGCCGAGCTCTTCCTCGATGCGGAGCAGCTGGTTGTACTTCGCGACGCGGTCCGAGCGAGCCGGGGCGCCGGTCTTGATCTGGCCACCGTCGACCGCGACCGCGATGTCCGCGATCGTGGTGTCCTCGGTCTCACCGGAGCGGTGCGACAGGATCGAGGTCAGGCCGTGACGGTGTGCGAGCGAGACCGCGTCGAGCGTCTCGGTGAGCGTGCCGATCTGGTTGACCTTCACCAGGATGGAGTTCGCGGCCTTCTCGTCGATGCCCCGCTGCAGACGCTTCGGGTTGGTGACGAACAGGTCGTCGCCGACGATCTGGACCTTGTCGCCGAGCTCGGCGGTCAGGTGCGACCAGCCCTGCCAGTCGTCCTCGGCCAGCGGGTCCTCGATGGTGACGAGCGGGTAGTTCGCGACGAGGTCGGCGAAGTACGCGGTGAACTCCTGGCTCGAGAGCTGCTTGCCCTCGAACGAGTACTTGCCGTCGTGGAAGAACTCGGTCGACGCCACGTCGAGGCCGACGGCGATGTCCTTGCCCGGGGTGTAACCGGCCTTCTCGATCGCGGTCAGCAGGAAGTCGAGCGCCGCACGGTTCGACGCGAGCTCCGGCGCGAAGCCGCCCTCGTCACCGAGGCCGGTCGCCAGGCCCTGCTTCTTCAGCTCGCCCTTGAGGGCGTGGTAGGTCTCGACGCCCCAGCGGAGTGCCTCGGAGAACGACTCGGCGCCGTACGGCACGAGGAAGAACTCCTGGATGTCGACGTTGGTGTCCGCGTGGGCACCGCCGTTGACGACGTTCATGAGCGGGACGGGCAGCGTGTGCGCGTTCGGGCCGCCGAGGTAGCGGAAGAGCGGCAGGTCGACCGAATCGGCCGCTGCACGGGCCACGGCGAGCGAGGCACCGAGGATCGCGTTCGCGCCCAGGCGGGACTTGTTCTCGGTTCCGTCGAGCTCGATGAGCGCGGCGTCGACGAGGCGCTGGTCGGTGGCGTCGAAGCCCTCGAGCGCCGGGCCGATCTCGTCGAGGACGGCGTCGACGGCCTTGAGCACGCCCTTGCCGCCGTAGCGCGAGGCATCGCCGTCGCGGAGTTCGTACGCCTCGAACGCACCGGTGGAGGCACCGGAGGGGACGAGCGCGCGGGACACGACGCCGTCGTCGAGGAGGACCTCGACCTCGACCGTCGGGTTGCCTCGGGAATCGAGGACTTCGCGTGCGCCTACGGCATCGATCAGGGCCACGGGGTACTCCCTACACATTGGTTGTGGTGTTTGCGGGTCCGATCCTAGCGAGCCGAGGTGAACACGACGTCGACCGTGACGCCGGGTGTGGACGACTCCGTCGACGACTCAGTCGAGCGGGCGGAACTCCACACCCTCGAGCGACGTCGTGTCGGCGCCGACGGTCGCGAAGGCCGAGAACCCCTGCGCCGCGAGCCCGGCGAGCAGGTTCTTCGTGTTCTTGGTTCGCCGTTCGAGCCGCACCCGACGGTGGGAGCCGAGCGCCTCGGTCTTCAGCGCCGCGAGACGGACCGGGTCGACGTCCTTGTCGTAGACGAGCACCACGGCGTCGGACTCGGCGGACTCCGGGAGTGTCACGAGGTCGACGAGCCGTTCGAAGCCGAGCGAGAAGCCCACCGCGGGGACGTCCTGCCCGAGGAACCGGCCGATCATGCCGTCGTACCGGCCGCCGCCGCCCAGGCTGTAGCCGAAGTCGGGGTGCGCGACCTCGAAGATCGTGCCCGTGTAGTACCCCATGCCGCGCACGAGTGTCGGGTCGAAGCGCAGGTCGACGCCCGGCAGGGCTTCGCGCAGGCGCAGCAGGTCGGCGAACGCCTCGGCGTCGAGCCACGCCGAGCCCGCTGCCGAGGTCCAGTCAGCGGCCTCGAGTGCGCGGATGGTGTCCTCGAGCCCGGGCAGTTCCTGTCCGACGGTGGTGCGGAGTTCGGCCGCGACGCCGTCCGGGCCGATCTTGTCGAGCTTGTCGATCGTGATCAGCGCGCGGTCGGCCGTCGTCGGGTCGGTGATCCCCCACGACCCCAGCAGGGCCAGCAGGATGCGCCGGTCGTTGATGCGGATCGTCGTGCCGGTCACCCCGAGGGCGTCCAGGGCCGCGGTCGTGGCGCGGATGAGCTCGATCTCGGCGAGCTGCCCGGGCTCGCCGAGGATGTCGATGTCGCACTGCACGAACTGGCGGTAGCGCCCCTTCTGCGGACGCTCGGCACGCCAGACCGGCGCGATCTGCACCGATCGGAACACCGAGGGCAGCTCCGCGCGGTGCGAGGCGTAGAACCGGGCCAGCGGCACGGTCAGGTCGAACCGGAGCCCGAGGTCGGCGAGGTCGAGCGGCGCCTGGGCGGCCTGCAGGTCCTCGGCACCGAGCCCACGCTTCATGACCGCGAACGCGAGCTTCTCGTTGTCGCCACCGAGGCCGGAGTGGAGCCGCGCGGCATCCTCGACCACCGGGGTCTCGATCTCGTCGAACCCGTGCCGGGAGTAGACGTCGCGGACGACACCGAGCACGTGCTCGCGCCGGGCCTTGTCCGCCGGGAGGAAGTCACGCATGCCACGGGGTGCCGTCACGGTCGTTGCCATGTGGTCGATTCTGACAGACGCAGGTGTTCGGGTTGCGCGGCATGCGTTGCACTGGCATACTGGATGCAGTACCTCGGTTCGGAGCGTGCCTGATCCACTCTCCGAACCGATCGCGTGGGCACCGTGCTGCAGTGTGCCCCGCGGCTCGAGCGGGTTCTGCGTCCGCACCTCTCCCTGGGGGTGCGGCCACCCGCTCACGGGCGCCCTCCTTTTTCGGGTTAGGAGGGCGCCCTTCTCTCGTCCTGAGCTGCACGCACGCGATCACTCCGCAGCGCGGCCGGCCTCCTCGAGCGCGGCCACCGCGGCACGCAGACTCGCGACCGGGTCGATGCCGTCGTGCACGGCTCCCGCGACCTCTTCGAGCAAGGCGATCCCCCACGCGGCGTCCACCGCTCCCGCGCCGTCGACCGCACCCGCGCCGTCGACGCCACCCGCGCCGTCGACCGCAGCGGGCGCGGACGACGCACCACGGGCCTCCCGGTCGGCCGCCACCACGGACGCGACCGCAGTGTCGGCCGCACCGCGCTCGTCGAGGCGTTCCAGCAGTTTGACGGCCCGTTCCAGGGGCGGCATCGCGCGCGGGACACCGTCGAGGGCGCTCGTCCTGGCCGACTTCTCCGCCGCCTTCGCCGCACGCCAAACCCGGACGACCTCGTCGACGGTGTCGGCGGTCTCGTCGCCGAAGACGTGCGGGTGCCGACGGATCATCTTGTCGCGGACCCCGGCTGCGACGTCCTCGAGCGTGAACTCCCCCGCCCGCTCGGCGATCCCGGCGTGCAGGACGACCTGGTAGAGCACGTCGCCGAGTTCTTCGCGGACGTCGGCCGGGTCGCCGTCGTCGATGGCGTCGACGAGCTCGTAGGACTCCTCGACGGCGTACCGGGCGAGGGTGGCGTGGGACTGCGCCCGGTTCCAGACGCATCCGCCGTCCTCGGCGAGCAGGCGGTCGACGACGGTCACGAGGTCGGGTACGGCGGTCATCGGGTCATCGTCCCACTCACGTACACTGGCGGTGGCGTGTCGGGAAGTCTGGTCGACGGACACTCACCCGACCCCTCGAGACGGAGATCCATGTCGTCCCTCGTCCGCTCCCCCCGCTTCAGCGCCATCGCGCTCCTCACCGCCGCCGTGCTCGGCCTGGTGGTGGCGAACTCCCCGGTCGGCCCCGGCCTCGAACGCCTGCTCGACGCCCACCTGCCGCTCGGCGCCGTCGGCCTCGACCTGTCGATCGCACACTGGATCAGCGACGGGCTGCTCGCGGTCTTCTTCCTGCTCGTCGCGATCGAGCTGAAGCAGGAACTCGTCGACGGCGAGCTGTCGAACCCGAAGACCGCCGTGGTGCCGGCCATCGCGGCGGTCGGCGGCGTGCTCGTCCCCGCGGGCGTCTTCCTGCTCGTCACCGCGGGCACGCCGTACACGCACGGCTGGCCGATCCCGACGGCGACCGACATCGCCTTCGCGCTCGGTGTCCTCGCGATGTTCGGTCGCGGGCTGCCGTCCGGCATCCGGGTGTTCCTGCTCGCCTTGGCCGTGCTCGACGACCTCATCGCGATCATCATCATCGCCGTCGTGTTCGCGCACGACACCGACTTCCTGGCCCTCGCCGGTGCCGTCGTCGCGCTGGCGGCGTTCTGGCTGCTCGGCCGGATGCTGCGTCCGGGGCGCACGGGGCAGACGCTCGTCATCGTGGCGATGGTCGTCGTCGGGCTCCTGACCTGGTGGCTCGTCTACCACTCCGGCGTGCACGCCACGATCGCCGGCGTCGCGCTGGGGCTCGTGCTCCCCCGCCGTCCGGGCCACACCCTGCACGAGAACGTCGAGCCGTGGTCGAACGCGATCGTCCTGCCGGTGTTCGCGTTCGCCTCGGCGGCCGTGGTCATCCCCGCCGTCGGCATCAGCGAGCTCTCCCCCACGTTCTGGGCGGTCGTCATCGCGCTGCCGGTCGGCAAGGTCATCGGGATCACGCTGTTCGGCGTCGTCGCCACACGGATGTTCCGCTCGCCGGGCCGCTCGTCGCTGTCGTTCTTCTCGATCATCACCGTCGGGGTGCTCGGCGGGATCGGCTTCACGGTGTCACTGCTCATGAACGAGCTCGCGTTCGCGCGCAACGAGGAGATCCTCGACGAGGGCGTGCTCGCCGTCCTCGTCGGCTCGGGCATCGCCATCGTCGCGTCCGCCGTCGTGGTCACGCTGCGGGCCCGGTCGTACCGCGCACGGCGCGAGCTGTCCGAGGCCGAGGCGACCGAGTAGCGGCTCGCGGGCCGCGCGCGCACCACTGACGACCCGAAACGACAAAGTCGACGTCGTACGACAGCGAGGACGTCGTATGGGGTCAGCACCCGACGCACCGTGCCCGTGCACGCGGCCGATGACGGACGGGAGGCACGGTGCCAGCCCGCACCGTGCCTCCCGTCCGTCGCCGCTCGCGACCACCGCCGTCTACGCGGCCGGCGCCTCCGCCGGCGTCGTCGCGCCGTACACGGCGGTGAGGATGCTCTCCACCCACCGGATCAGTGCGTCGTCCGGCAGCGCCTGGTCGTTCGGGCGCGGCATCGGGATGCTCGCCGCGTTCTGCTGCGGGAACCACTTCGCGCCCGGGAACATCCGCTTGAGCCGCACCTGCGACGAGTCGGCGAGCTCCTTGCCCGCCACGCGCAGGTTCGAGCCCATGACCACGACGTCGGACAGGCCGACCTGCTGCGCCATCCGACGCAGGCGGGAGACCTCGACCAGCGTCTGCACGGCCTGCGGCGGCTGCCCGTAGCGGTCGGTGAGCTCGTCGAGCACCATGTCGATGGCGTCCTGCTGCGCCGTCGGGGCCGAGGCCGCCGACAGCTTCTGGTACGCCTCGAGCCGGAGCCGCTCGGACTCGACGTAGTCCTCGGGGATGTGGGCGTCGACGGGGATCTCGAGCCGGAGCTCGGTCTGCCCCTCGGCCACGTCACCCCGGAACTGCGACACGGCCTCGCCGATCATCCGGAGGTACAGGTCGAACCCGACGCCCGCGATGTGCCCGGACTGCTCGCCACCGAGCAGGTTGCCGGCGCCGCGGATCTCGAGGTCCTTCATGGCGACCTGCATGCCCGCGCCGAGCTCGTTGTTCGCCGCGATGGTCTCGAGGCGGTCCTGTGCGGTCTCGGACAGGGGCTTCTCGGAGTCGTACAGGAAGTACGCGTACCCGCGCTCCCGCCCGCGTCCGACACGGCCACGCAGCTGGTGCAGCTGCGACAGCCCGTACTTGTCGGCCTTGTCGATGATGAGCGTGTTCGCGTTCGCGATGTCCAGGCCGGTCTCGATGATCGTCGTCGACACCAGGACGTCGAACCGGCGTTCCCAGAAGTCGACCATGACCTGCTCGAGGGTGCTCTCCGACATCTGCCCGTGCGCCACGGCGATGCGGGCGTCCGGCACGATCTCGGCCAGGTGCGCGGCGACACCCTGGATGTCCCGCACGCGGTTGTGCACGTAGAACACCTGGCCCTCGCGCAGGAGCTCGCGGCGGATCGCGGCGGCGACCTGCAGATCGGACTGCGGCCCGACGAACGTCAGGATGGGGTGGCGGTCCTCGGGCGGGGTGGCCAGGGTCGACATCTCGCGGATGCCCGTGACCGCCATCTCGAGCGACCGCGGGATCGGTGTCGCCGACATCGCCAGGACGTCGACGTTCGTCTTGAACTTCTTCAGCTGGTCCTTGTGCTCGACACCGAACCGCTGCTCCTCGTCGATGATGACGAGCCCGACGTCCTTGAAGGTGATGCCCTGCGACAGGATCCGGTGCGTCGCGATGACGATGTCGACGGTGCCGTCGGCGAGCCCGGCGATGGTCTCCTTCGACTCCTTCTCGGACTGGAACCGGCTCAGGGCGCGCAGGTGCACGGGGAACCCGGCGAAGCGCTCCTGGAACGTCTCCATGTGCTGGCGGACCAGCAGCGTCGTCGGCACGAGCATCACGACCTGCTTGCCGTCCTGCACGGCCTTGAACGCCGCACGGATCGCGACCTCGGTCTTGCCGTAGCCGACGTCGCCGGACAACAGGCGGTCCATCGGGATGGGCCGCTCCATGTCGCGTTTGATCTCGTCGATGGTGGTGAGCTGGTCGGCGGTCTCGGCGAACGGGAACGCCTCTTCCAGCTCGCGCTGCCACGGGGTGTCCGGGCCGAACGCGTGCCCCTTCGACGCCATCCGCGCCGAGTACAGCTTCACCAGGTCGACGGCGATGTCGCGGACGGCCTTGCGGGCCTTCGACTTGGCGGCGGACCAGTCCGAGCCGCCCATCTTCGACAGGGTCGGGGACTCGCCACCGACGTACCGCGAGAGCTGGTCGAGCTGGTCGGTCGGCACGAAGAGCTTGTCACCGGGGTAGTTCCGCTTGGACGGCGCGTACTCGAGCACGAGGTACTCGCGCTGCGTCTTCACCGCGTTGCGGCCGCCGGAGCTGACCTCGCGGCTCACCAGTTCCACGAACTTGCCGATGCCGTGCGTCGCGTGGACGACGACGTCGCCCGGCTTGAGCTGCAGCGGGTCGACGACGTTCTTGCGACGGCTCGCCAGCTTCTTGACGGTGCGCGCGCCCTGCTGGACGCTGCGGCCGTAGAACTCCGCTTCGCTGAGCACCACGATGCGCGGATCCGGGATGGCGAAGCCGTGCTCGACGGTGGCGGTCGTGACGATGGCGACACCCGGTTCGGGAGGCGCTGGCAGGGCTTCGGCACGGGCTGCGACCCCGGCGTCGGCGAGGACCTGCACCGCCCGTTCGACCAGGCCCTGGCCCTGGGCGGTCACCACGACCGCCCACCCGTCATCGGTGAGCGCCTTGACGTGCGCGATCGCACCGTCGGCGCTGCCCGCGAAGCTCGGCACGGCCTCGGCGCGGACGCGGATGTACTCGCCGGCCTCGTTCGCCGCCTCGGCGTCGGTGAGGACACGGGCGCCGTCGCCCTCGTCGAGGCCGGAATCGAACGGCGACACCGTCCACCACGTGCGCTGCCCACGGGTGTTCTTGAGCTGCTGGACCGTCAGGAAGTTGCCGGCGTCGAGGTCGATCGGGGCTTGGGCTCCGGCCACCGCCGCACTCCAGGCAGCCTGCAGGAACTCGGTGTTCGTCTCGGCCAGGCTGTTGGCACGACCGTTCACCCGCTCGGGCGAGAACACCGCGATGGTGGCGTCCTCGGGCAGGTACGAGGTCATCGGGACGAGGTCCTGCACGAGCGCGGGGGCGAGCGACTCCATGCCCTCCACCGGGATCCCCTCGGCGATCTTCGCGAGCATCTGGGACAGGTTCGGGAACTCGTGGAGCATCTCGCGTGCCCGCTGCCGGACGTCGTCGCTCAGCAGGAGCTCGCGCGAGGCGGTGAGCTCGACCGAGCCGAGGTCGTCCTCGGTCGTGCGCTGGTCGGCGACCGAGAACGCCTTGATCGCCTCGATCTCGTCGCCGAAGAAGTCGACGCGGACGGGGTGGTCGGCCGTCGGTGGGAAGACGTCGAGGATGCCGCCGCGCACCGCGAACTCTCCGCGGCGGGTGACCAGGTCGACGCGGGCGTACGCCATGTCGACGAGCTTCGCGGCGATCGCGGCGAGGTCGTTGCCGCGCGAGTCGGTGCGGAGCAGCACGGGCGCGAGCGACGTCAGGTTCGCCGCGATCGGCTGCAGCGCGGCCCGGACGCTCGCCACGACGATGGTGGTGCGGCGGTCGGCCACATCGGCAGCGGACCACGACGCGAGCCGGCGCAGGGTCGCGATGCGGGTGCCGACGGTCTGCGCGCTGGGGCTGAGGCGCTCGTGCGGCAGGGTCTCCCACGCCGGGAACTCGAGGACGTCGGCGTCGGGGACGTAGCTGCCGAGGGCGTCGCGGACGGCTTCGGCCTCGCGCCCCGTCGCGGTGATCACGAGCACGCACTGGGGCCCGTTGCGCTCGGCGATCAGCGCTCCGAGCAGCGGGACCCGCAGGCCGTCGACGACCGAGAAGTCGGCGTCACGAGGCGCGGCGCGGAGCACACGATCGAACGCGGAGGCGCGCGAGAGCGCAGGGATGATGCCCGAGATCGTCACTCAGGAGATGGTACCGGCCACGACCGACACCGCCCGCGTGGTGCGCGACGGGCGAACACGGCCGGGGTCCGCCAGGACGGTCAGGACGGCGCGTGCACGCGCTGCTGCGCGGCGACGAGACCGAGCTCGGCGATCGCCTCGACCGCGTCCGCGGCGTCGGCCAGCAGGATCGGCAGCGACTTCTTCTCGGCTGCGGAGAAGTCACGCAGCACGTAGTCGGCGGGGTCCTGACGCCCGGGGGGACGGCCGATGCCGACCCGTACGCGCGTGAACTCGTTCGTGCCGGTGGCCTTGATGATGTCGCGCAGCCCGTTGTGCCCGCCGTGACCCCCGCTGCCCTTGAGGCGGACGGTGTCGAACGGCAGGTCGAGCTCGTCGTGCACGACGACGAGGTCGGCAGCGGTGACGCTGTAGAACCCGAGGACCGACGAGACGGGGCCGCCCGAGGTGTTCATGAACGACCCCGGCTTCGCCAGGACGAGTCGTGGGCCGCCGGGCACCAGGCGCCCCTCGGCGACCTGGTTCGGCGTCTTGTGCTTCTTGAACCGTGCACCCATGCGGGCGGCGAGTTCGTCGAGGACCATCTGGCCGACGTTGTGGCGGTTGCCGGCGTAGTCGGGCCCGGGGTTCCCGAGTCCGACCACGACCAGTGTTCGATCCGCCACAGCGTCGACCAGATGCCTTCGAAAGGGGTGTTACTCGGAGACGGGCTCGGAGCCGCCCTCGGCACCGGCTTCGGCGCCGGCCTCGGCCGAGGCCTCGTCCGCAGCGTCGTCGTCAGCGGTGCCACGCGGGGTGACGATCGCGACGACCAGCGCCTCGGCGTCGGTCTCGAGCTCGGCGCCCTCGGGGAGCTCGAGCTGGGCGGCGTGGATCTGCACGCCGTCCTCGAGGCCCTCGACGTTGACCGAGACGTGCTCGGGGATGTCCGTCGCGAGGACGAGCAGCGAGACGGTGTTCAGGTCCTGCACGTGGATCGTGCCGGAGAAGGACTCGCCCTCGATGACGACGGGGACGTCGACGGTGACCTTCTCGCCACGGCGGAGGACGACGAGGTCGATGTGCTCGATGATCTGGCGCACCGGGTCACGCTGGACGTCCTTGACGAGGGCGAGCTGTGCCGAACCCTCGATGTCGAGGTCGACGACCGCGTTGGCGGTACGGACGAGCAGCATGGTCTCGTGACCGGGCAGCGAGATGTGCTTCGGCTCGGTGCCGTGGCCGTAGACCACTGCGGGGATTTTGTCGGCGGCGCGGAGCTTGCGCGCTGCACCCTTGCCGAACTTGGTGCGGACGTCCGCTGCGAGCTTCGTGTAGTCGGCCATGGTGCCTCCTGGTCTCGGGGGTCGACACCGGCGGTCCGGCATCGTGGGGGTCTGTGGTGTTGCAACTCGAACGCGTGCACGCGTGAGGAACGTTCCCTGCTGGGCCGGGTCTCCCACCGCGTCGATCACGGCCGCTGTCGCGGCCCTCGCCGAAGTCAATCACCGACTCTACCAGCACCCGCCGGGCGTGTCGCACACAGCAGGTGACGCTCGCGACGCACGTCGAGGCGGACGGGAGGCGCGGCACCCGCTGGCACCGCGCCTCCCGTCCGCCTCATCCACCCGCCGGGCGCGGGGCGCTCCCCCCATGACCGCTCCCCGCGCGCCGCGCCTCAGTCGGCGTCGGCGGGCGCCTCCGGCGCGAGCCGGGTGATTGCGCGGTCCACGCGCGCGTCCACCTGCGCCCACCGGGTCGACCCCTTCCGGAGGACCGCCGCGTCGGTCACGGTGACGTGCAGGAGCCGGTCCCACTCCGCGCCGTACAGGGCCTTCCGGTAGCCCGAGGAGTCCTGGCAGGCGGCGTCGCGCTCCGCGACGGCGACCTCGGCCTTCCCGACGGTGGGCAGGAACGGTACGACCTCGTCACCGTCGCGCCCGGAGACCCGCATCGACGGCGTCGGCATCCCCTCCGGACCCGTCGGCAGGTCGGTGACCCCGGACGGCGCCATGCAGGAGCGCCACCCGGCGGCGGCGGTGACGACCGACTCGTCCTGCCGCGCATCGACGGCCGCCAGGTACGTCAGGCGCTGGGCGAGCTCGGACGCCGCGTCCGCAGACCCGCCCGTCCCGGTGCCGAGTCGCTGCCGCGCGGCCGCCCAGCATCGGCTGAGCACGTCCTGCGGCAGCGCAGCGAACCCGGCCTGGCGGTCCGGGTCGAAGGCCCATGCCTTCATGCCCTCGGCGTTCGCGCCGGCGGTGGACGGACCGTGGTACCCGCGGGTCTCGGCGAGCGCCGCCGTCAGGGGTCGCGTGGTCGCCAGGGCCGGTGACGGGTTGGCGCGCGCCGCGGAGTCGTCCGCGTCACTCTCGGCCTGCAGGCCGGCGGCCGTGGCCCACGGCGGCGGGCCGTCGATGCCGGCCTTCCGCAGGCAGGGCTGCGTGACGAGGTCCTCGGCGTAGGCGGTCTTCGACGATCCGGGGGCGACGTACGCGTCGAGGGGCATCGCCCACGCGGTGCTGTTCTGCTCGACGGTCGGTGCCACGGCGATGTCGGCCGGCTCGGGCAGCCCGTGCAGGACGGCCGTGACGAGCCCGGCGACGACGATGACGAGGGTGCCGCTCTTCGCGGCACGGGTCGTGATGTGCAAGGTTCCCCCTAGGCGCGGACGAGGCCGCGTTCGTGTGCGGTGATGACGACTTGGATCCGGTTGCGGAGTCCGAGCTTGGTGAGGACCGCGCGGACGTGGGTCTTCACGGTCGCGTCGCTGACGAACACCGACGCGGCGATCTCGGCGTTGCTCAGTCCCTTCGCGACGAGCAGGAACACCTCGCGTTCCCGCGCCGTCAACGCGTCGAGGACCTCGTCGCGTCGGTCGGTCACGGCCGGGGTGCCCTGCTCGCGGAGCAGGTCGAGTGCCTCGGCCTCGGTCGGTGCCGGACGGCCGGCGTGCACGTCCCGGATCGTCGCCGTGACCACCTCGGGCAGCGCGTCCTTCGTCAGGAACGCGGCGGCTCCCGCACGGAGGGCGGCGAGCACGGCGTCGTCCCGTCGGATCGTCGTCAGGGCGATCACGCGCGGCCGGTCCTCGGTCGACGCCGCGAGCCGGGTGAGCGTCTCGATGCCGTTCATCACGGGCATGCGGAGGTCGAGCAGCAGGACGTCGGGCTGTTCCGCGGCGCAGAGCTCGAGTGCTCCGGCACCGTCGGCGGCGGTCCCGACGCAGGTCATGTCGTCCTGCGCGTCGACGAGCATCTGCATGCCGGACGCGAACAGGCGCTGGTCGTCGACGACGGCGACACGGACGGCGGTCACCGTGCGACCTCGAGGCCCTGGAGCGTCCCGTCCGCCTCGATCGTCGAGGCCCGCTCGACCGTCGGGATCCAGGCCGTCACGACCCACTCGTCCGCAGCGTCACCGGCACCGGCGCGCAACCAGCCACCGGCGATCCGCGCCCGCTCCCGCATGCCGTCCACGCCCGAGCCGGAGCCGTCGAGCGCGACGAGTGGCTCGGCGCCGCGCGAGGTCACCACGATCCCGAGGCCGGGTCCGCGCCAATCGAGTGCGACACGGGCGGTCGCCGTACGCCCCTGGTGCTTGAGCACGTTCGTCAGGCTCTCCTGCACGATCCGGTGCACCGCGGCCCCGCTCCCCGGAGCGACCTCGCCTATGGTCCCGTGCTCCTCGAGGGCCGCGTCCATGCCGAGCTCCCGCATGTCGTCGACCAGGGTCGGGACGTCCGCCAGCCCGTACCGTGCACCGTCCCCGCTCCCCTGGATCCGTTCCACCAGCGTGCGGACGTCCCCGAGGGCCGAGCGGCTCACCTCGGCGATGGCCTGCAGCGCCTGCGCGGCGTGCTCGTCCCGGACGGCGATCGCCGCGGCTCCCTGGGCCTGCGAGACCACGACGGCCAACGAGTGCGCCAACGAGTCGTGCACGTCGCGGGCGATCCGGGCACGGTCCTGCTCGGCACGGAGCTCGGCCGTCGTGGTCTCGGTCTGGCGCTGCGCCTCGACGACGCGGACGCGGGCCAGGCCGATCCGCCAGGCGGCACCGATCGCGACGCCCACCGCCCAGCCGACGCCGCTCACCCCGACGAACGCCAGGGTGATCGTGACGAGGTCGGCGCGCGTCCCCCCGTGGGTCCCGACCCAGCTGCTCCACACGTCCTGGTCGGCCACGGTCGGCACCACCATCGCCCACGCGGCCGCCGCGCTCGCGACGGCGAGCACCGGCAGCGCGAGGTACCGCAGCAGGTCGGAGCGCCCGGCACCGACGACGCCGACGACGATCGCGATGGCCAGGTACTCGGGCCAGGTCGTGTCGGTCGGCCGGACGAGCAGTCGGAACGCCTGCAGGAGCGGGACGCCGACGACCAGGCCGAGCGCCGTCGCGGGCATCCAGCCGGCGAGCCCGATGGCGACGGCGAACGCCGCGACGACGACGATGTGGGCGCCGAGCCCCGACCGGCCGGCTTCGGCGACGATCCAGAGCACGAGGTACACGGCGCCGACGGCGGGGGCCAGCAGGTGCCGGAACCGGCGGAGGAAGGAGGTCATGGGGCCGAGCGTACGAGCCGTGCGGAGCGGTGAGCGAGCCGAACGGCTCGTTTTCATCCGAGGTGATGAGGGCGTGCTCGTCCGGTCATCGACCGAGGGTGCGCCGGTGCTCCTGTGCGGCGGCGAGCAGCTCGCGCGCGTCGTCGCTCGCGGCCTCGGCGGCGTCGCGAACACGTTCGAGCTCCTCGATCGTCGCGGACGCCTGCTCGAGTTCGCGCCGGAGGTCGGCCCGGCGTGCTCCGGCAGCCTCGAGGTCCGCCTCGGCCGCGTCGAGCGACGCATCGGCGGCGCGCGACTCGCTCCGCGCCGCGGTCTCCGCCTGGCGCGCGGCCTTCCGCTCGGCCGCCAGGTCGCGCTCCGGCTCGCGGGCGTGCTCCGGCTCCGGTCCGTCCGGTGGTGCCGTCTCGGTCGACCGGGAGGCACGCCCCGCCTTCCGCGCGCCCCTCGCCTGGGAGATCGGGATGGGTGGGGCACCGCTGCCGGACCACGCGTCGGGCACCGCGTCCGGATCGGCGAGCGCCCCGTCCAGGTCCACCGCGTCGAACCCCACGCTCTCCAGCGGTGCCACGAGCAGCCCAGACCGCACGGCGGCACCCGCGTGCGGATCGGCCATCGCAGCTTCGATCGTCGCCCGCACCTGTGCCAGCACCGCCGCCGTCACCGGGTGTCCCGCGTCCGAGGCGAGGTCGGCACCCGCCTGCGCCAGCGCGTCGACCACCTCGGCGCGTTGCTGCCGCAGCTTCCGGATCTCGCCCGGGTCGGCTTCGGCCTGGGCCTTTCGGAGCGCCGGACCGAGGTCGACCGCGTCGTCCAGGGCACCGTCGTGGGCGAGCAGGTCGACGACCCACGCCGCCGGCGCCGGCTTGCGGAGCCCTCCGATCGCCGACGCGAGGTCACGGTCGTCCTTCCGCACGGCTCGCTGCCGGGTGGTGCGCTCCGCGACGAAGTCTCCGGGCACGACGAGCAGCAGCTCCCTGGCGACGTCTGCGAACTCCATGCCCTCCAGCTTGCCCGAGGCGCGATCAGGGCTGCTCAGTGGGGCCGAATCCGTCGAAGGGCATTGCGCCGAACAACGCACGGTAGACCCCGAGGAGCGCGGACTCATCGACTTCCCAGCGGAGTCGTTCGATGACCGCCGCTCGGCCGGCCTGCGCGTGTGCCCGCGCTCGTTCCGGTTCTCGCACGTACCGCTCGATCGCCGAGGTGATCGCGGCGGGATCGTCAGCCGGGACCCATGTCACGCAGTCGATCCCGTCGAGGAGCTCTCTCCAGAACGGGATGTCAGTGGCGATGACCGCGAGCCCCGCGGCCATGTACTCGAAGAGCTTCGTGGGGATCGACGTCTTGTACGCAGGCGTCGGACGGAGTGGGAGCAGCCCGATGCGGCAGTCGAGGAGGAGCGCCCGGGCATCGCTCGGCGGCAACACTCCGCGGTGATCGATCCGCTCTGCCCGCACGAGGTCGTCGAAGGCCTGCCGATGGCCGCCAGGCTCGACGGGCCCTGCCGTGACGAGTTGCCACGACCGCTCCGCTGTCCGAGCGACGTCGCAGAGCACCTCGAGCCCGCGATCCCGCGAATGGGATCCGAGGTAGACAGCCCGTGGCGGTCGATCGAGCGACGCGGCGAGATCGGCATCGCGGACACGCGGCAGATTGCGGACCACGGTCGTCTTGTCCTCGGGGAAACGGCTCGCGACGGCGGGAGTCGCCGCCACGACGGCGTCGCTCCACCCCGCGACACGGACCAGGAGGTGCGCGGCAGCGATCGCGAGCACACGGCGTGCACCACGGAGGTACTCCTTGCCGCGCACCTGGTCCGGTAGGTCTTCGTGCGCGTCGTACACGACCTTCCGACCCCGCGCGCGGAACACCGGCACCGCCCAGAGCAGCTCAGGGTCGTGGATCTGCACGACGTCGGCGGGAGTGCGCAACGCCAGACGGACCACCTGCGCGGACGAGACCGTCATCCGCCGGAGACGCGGGCGCCTGGGGATGCAGTGGACGGACACGCCGGTCGCTGGGTCCGCACTCCAGCCACCGTGCGCGCCGCGATCAGCGTTGGCGACCGCGATGAGTCCGGTGCGGAGCCCCGCCGCCGCCGCGCTGGCGGCCTGCCGCTGGTGGATCCGGACGTCGGTCCACGGGTGCGCGCTCGACACGTGCAGGACATCGAAACGTTGCAACGGGTTCGGCATCCACTCAATATATCACATTGGGCATACTCAGGGGGTCACCAGTCGTGGACGGTGCCGTCGGCCAGGCGGTTGAAGGGCAGGTACGCCTGCTCGTAGGGGTACTTGCCGGCCTCGTCGACGTCGAGGCTGACCCCGAGGCCGGGCTCGTCACCGGGGTGCAGGTAGCCGTCGGTGAAGGTGAACGTCTGCCGGAACACCTGGTTCGTCTGCGGGCCGTGCTGCATGTACTCCTGGATGCCGAAGTTGTGGATCGCCATCCCGAGGTGCATCTGCGCGGCCAGACCCACCGGCGAGATGTCGGTCGGCCCGTGGAACCCGGACTTGACCTGGTACATCGCGGCGTAGTCCATCGTCTTCTTGAGCGGGGAGATGCCACCCATGTGCGTGACCGCTCCGCGGACGTAGTCGATGAGCTGGTCGCGGATGATGTCCTTGAAGTCCCAGATCGTGTTGAAGACCTCACCGATCGCGAGCGGCGTCGTGGTGTGCTGCCGGACGAGCTTCAGTGCCTCTTGGTTCTCGGCCGGGGTGCAGTCCTCGAGCCAGAACAGGTCGTACGGCTCGAGGGACTTGCCGAGCTTCGCAGCCTGCAGCGGGGTCATCCGGTGGTGGCCGTCGTGCAGGAGCGGCAGTTCGGGTCCGAACTCGTTCCGGACGGCCTCGAACACGGTGGGCACGTGGCGCAGGTAGGCGCGGGTGTCCCAGTCCTCCATGGCGGGGAAGGCCCCACGCTGCGCCGGCTCGAAGTCGTACCGGACGCCCTCGTTGCCCTCGGTGGTCTTGTTCGAGGCGATGCCGTAGATGCTCTCGAGGCCGGGGACGCCGGTCTGCACGCGGATCGAGCGGTAGCCCTCCTCCTGGTGCTCACGGATCGAGTCGAACAGCTCGGGCAGCTCCTTGCCCGAGGCGTGCCCGTACGCCATCAGCCCGGTGCGCGAGGCGCCGCCGAGCAGCTGGTAGAGCGGCATGCCGGCGACCTTGGCCTTGATGTCCCAGAGCGCCATGTCGACGGACGCGATCGCCGCCATCGTGACGGGGCCGCGGCGCCAGTACGACGAGCGGTACAGGAACTGCCAGGCGTCCTCGATGCGGCTGGCGTCACGGCCGATCAGCAGCGGCACGACGTGCTCGGACAGGTACGCGGCGACACCGAGCTCGCGGCCGTTCAACGTCGCGTCACCGAGGCCCGTGACGCCGTCGGCGGTCGTGATCTTCAGCGTGACGAAGTTCCGGTTCGGGCTGGTGACGATCACCTCGGCGCGCTCGATGAGCTGGCCGCGGTCGGCTGACGCCCACGTGTCCGGACGCCCGGAGGTCGACCCGGTCGCCGCGCCCGTGTCGACGGCGCCCGGCACCGGGGCCGCGGGGTTCGTGGTGGTGTCGGTCATGCGTGGACTCCTTCGTCGGTGCTCGTTCGGGCGGTGCGGATGTCGTCGGCCGCCGCGGTGATCGCGTCGACCACGTCGGTGGTGTCGAGGTCGGGGGCGATGACGTGCAGCACGGCGTGCACGTCCGAGTCTGCCCCGGGGGCTCCGTCGTCGTCCACGAGGTCCGGCTGCGTCGTGACGTGGAGCCACCACGCGGCGATCGCCGTCGCGGCTCCGGGACCGATGCCGGCGGCGGGGTCGCGGGCGATTCGGTGACGGAGCACGTCGACGACCCGGACGGGCAGCTTCTGCGATCCACCGGAGGCGATCTGCCGCAGGGTGTGCCGGATGCGCGGGTTCTGGAACCGGTCCACCAGGGCGGCGCGGGCGGCGGCGACCTCGTCCGACGGCAGCGGCAGTTCGCGAGCGGCCTCGTCCCACAACTGCTCGACGGCGGCACGGCACACCGGGTCCTCCATGGCCGCGGCGACGGTCTCGTGCCCGAGCTGGAGCCCGAGGTACGCGAGCAGCGAGTGCGAGCCGTTCAGCAGCCAGAGCTTCCGCTGTTCGTACGGGGTGACGTCGTCGACGATGCGCACGCCGGCGGTCTCCCACGCGGGGCGGTCGATCCCGTCGAAGGCCTCCTCGAGCACCCACTCCGCGAAGGGCTCGGTGACGACGGGGACCCGGTCGTCGGCGAGCGCTCCCGGCAGGGCGGCGAGGCCCTCGACGTCGGCGTCGGTGGTCGCTGGGGTGATCCGGTCCACCATCGACGACGGGAACGAGACGTTCGCCTCGATCCACGCGCGCAGGTCCGGGTCGCTGGTGGCGCCCAGCACGGCCTCGCGCAGCACCGCACCGTTGTGCGTCAGGTTGTCGAGGCTGACCAGCGCGATGCGCCCGCCGCCGGCCGTCCGCCGGGCGTCGAGCCCCGCGACCAACCGGGCCGGGACGTCGGAACCGGACCGGTAGCCCTGCTCGGTGACCGTCAGCGTGACGATGGTGGTGTCCGGGGACGCGACCACGTGCCTCCAGGCCGTGTCGTCGCTGCCCGGGTGGGCGGCCACGATCGTGTCGACCACCTCGGCGCTGTCGCCGGTCGCGGCGCGGGTGACGAGCGTGTACCGGCAGTCCTGCGCGGCGAGGGCGTCGGCCATGTCGGGCGAGCGACCCGTGAAGGCAGTGATGCCCCAGGGTTCCCCCGACGCGTGCTGCGTGTACCAGGCGAGATGGGCGCGCGCGAACGCCCCCACCCCGAGGTGCACGATGCGCGGTCGGCGACCAGTCATGCCGCCACCGTGACGAGGGACCGCAGGTACGCGAGGTTGTCGGCGGTGCGGGCCTCGAGGGGCAGGTCGGTGGAGAAGTCCTCGATGGTGACCCAGCCGTCGTAGCCGACCTGGCGGAGGGCGTCGAGGTACTCGGAGACCGAGGCCTGGCCGGTGCGGAGCGGTGCCCACTCGTGCTGCCAGATCGTGCTGCCGTCGGCACGGGTGTCGCCGGTGTCGACCCAGCGGGCGTTCTTCACGTGGGCGTGCGCGAGGTACGGGCCGAGGAGCTCGAACGCGGCGAGGTGGTCCTCGTGCCCCTCGATGACCAGGTTGCCGAGGTCGTGGATGACCCCGACGTGCTCCGGGTCGAGGCCGTCGACGAGCCGCAGCGCCGCCGAGGCCGACGGGGTGATCGTCATGTGGTGCAGCTCGACCAGGGCCTTGACGCCGAGCTCGGTCGCCCGGGCCACCGCCCACTCGAGGTCGGCGCGGGTGCGGTCGAAGATCTGCGCGTACGTCTCGCCGGTGCGTTCCTTCTCGTGCCGGTACATCGGCATCGAGACGCGGACCTGGCGGGCGCCGAGCTCGCTCGTGACGCGGAGCATCGTCTCGACGCCCTCGTGGTCCGACGCCTGCTGGTACCCACCGATGCCGGAGTACTCGAGCCCGGCGGCGTCGGTGATCCGGGCGATCTCGCCGACCTGGTCCTGGATGCCGGTGAACTGCCACGTGGAGTCGTTGCCGGCCCAGAACGAGCGTCCGGCGGGCACGACGGCGCCGTCCGCGGGGCGGTCGTCGACGATGCGCCACTCGACGCCGTCCCAGCCCTGCTCGGCCAGCGTCGTGGCGGCCTGCGACGGGGTCCAGTCGGGGGTGGAAGCGGTGAACACGGAGAACTTCATCGGGTGGCTCCTTCGTTGTCGGACAGCTCGTGGGCGCCGACGACCGGCACCACGTCGTCGTACTTGCCCTCGATCACGTCGTCGATCCGGACGGGCTGCCCGAGCGTCGCGCTGACGTAGAGCCCGCGGACGGTGGCGAGTGACACGAGGGCCGCGTCGACGGTCACGCCGGGCTCACGGCCCTCGCGGATCGCGGCCACGATGTCGGTGTACTGCCGGCCGTGCCCCGCGGCGAAGTGGTCGGGCTCGGCCGGGCCGCCGACGACGTGCTCCGGCGGGACGACGTCGTCCTTCTGGTCGACCGCGCCCGCGACCGCCGATGCGTTCGAGGTGGTCGACGCGGACTCGAGCGTGGCGGCGTCGGGTGCGATGTGGAAGTAGGCCAGGCGGTCGTCGTCGACGATCGCGGACCCGTGCGTGCCGTACACGGCGTAGCGGGCGGAGAGGCCCGGGTACGCGGCGGTCGTGCAGTGGATGACGCCGAGCGCGCCGCCGGCGAACCGGACGGTGGCGACGGCGGTGTCCTCGACCTCGATGCGGTCGTGCGCGAGCAGCCCGGTCTGGGCCGAGATCTCGACCGGACGGCCGAGTGCCCAGACGAGCAGGTCGACGGTGTGCACGCCCTGGTTCATCACCGCGCCACCACCGTCGAGCGCCCAGGTGCCGCGCCAGTCGCCGGAGTCGTAGTAGCCCTGCGAGCGGTACCAGGCGACGCTCGCCAGGCCGGAGGTCACGGTGCCGAACCCGCCGTCGTGGGCGGCTGCGGCGACGGCGGCCGAGGCCGGGTCGAAGCGGTGCTGGCTGATGACGCTCGTGACGAGTCCACGGTCGCGGGCCGCTGCGGCGAGCGCGGCGATCTGCCGGGCCCGGGGCATCGTGGTGTCGAGCGGCTTCTCGATGACGACGTGCTTGCCGGCGGCCAGGGCGGCCTCGGCGAGCTGCACGTGCATGCCGGAGGGCGAGCAGATCGCGACGACGTCGATGTCGGTCTGCGCGATCGCCTCCTCGATGGTGGACGTCGTGACGGGGCGGGTGACGCCCATCGCCTCGATCTCGTCGGCGGCGCTCGTGGCGGCGGCGGGGATCGCGTCGACGAGGGCGACGACCTGCAGGTCCGGGTGGTGCACGGCGACCGTGGCGTGGTGTCGTCCGATGACGCCGGCGCCGACGACTGCCAATTTCAGTGGGGTGGTCATCGCAGGGTGACTCCGATCTGGTCGGTGAGGGTGCGGAGGGCACGACCGGCGCGACCGAAGGCCGCGGGGCCGGAGAACCCGCCGAGGGAGGTGACGTCGCTGAGGTGCGGCTCGAGTGAGGCGTAGCCGGAGTACCCGGCGTCGCGCAGCGCGGTGAGGGTCTGCAGCAGTTCGCCGTCGCCCTCGCCCGCGGGGACCACCGACGAGTCGGCGGCCAGGGCGTCCTTGACCTGCAGGTAGTCGACGTGGGGCGCGAGCTGCGCCCACCCGTCGGTGAACGGCTTGACGCCGCACTGCACGTAGTTCGCGTTGTCCCAGGCCAGTCGGAGCGCCGGCGACCCGACGCTCTCGACGATGTCGAGCACGCGCGAGGGGACGTCGCCGTAGATGTCCTTCTCGTTCTCGTGCAGCAGGGTCACGCCCTCGCGCTCGGCGAGGTCGGCCAGGGCGCGCATCCGGACGAGGACGTCATCGCGGACGTCCTCCGGCGCTCGGCCCGCGAAGTAGAACGAGAAGATCCGGATGTTCGTGGTGCCGAGGGCGTGGGCGGCGGCGATCGCGCGGCCGAGCCGCCCGACCTCGTGCTCGACGGGTTCGTCGACGGAGACCTTGCCGATCGGCGAGGCGATGGCGGACACGGTCTGCCCGCGCTCCTCGAGCAGGCGGTGGAGGCCAGCGAGCTGGTCTTCGTCGAGGTCGACGACGTTCACGCCCCAGGCGCTGCGGACCTCGATGGCGCTCGCGCCGAGCGCCTGCAGGACCGCGACCTGGACGACGGGGTCTGAGTCGATCTCGTCGCCGAAACCGGAGAGTTCCCAACTGGGCTGGGTCATTGCATTCCCTTCATGAGGCCAGGGTGACCGGCGGGGCGGACGCGCACCGGGCCTCCAGTCAGATCTGTGGACAACTCGCGCTACTTGACGGAGCCGGCCGTCAGGCCGCCCACCAGGTAGCGCTGGAAGATGAGGTACAGGGCGACGACCGGCACGGCGCAGACGATCGAGGCGGCCATCATCTGGCCGTAGATCGGCACCGCACCGCCTTCTTGCGCGGTCCCGAGCACCTGCAGGACCACGGCCACCGTCCGGGTGTTCGGGGTCGTCATGATCGTGGAGAACAGGACGTCGTTCCAGCCGAGCAGGAAGGCGAAGATCGCCGAGACGACGATGCCGGGCCACGACAACGGCAGGACGATCTTCGTCAGGATCTTGGTGCTCGACGCGCCGTCGATGCGCGCGGCTTCCTCGAGCTCCTTCGGCAGGCCACGCAGGTACGTGACCATCACCCAGGTCGAGAACGGCAGGGCGAACGTCAGGTAGGTGACGAACAGGCCCCAGCGGGTGCCGATGATCTGCACGCCCGTGGCACTGGCGATGTTCGAGAAGACCACGAACACGGGCAGCAGCAGGAGCGTGCCGGGGATCGACTGCAGCGCGAGGAGCCCGCGCAGGATGGTCAGGCGGCCGAGGAACCGGAACCGGACCAGCACGTAGGCGGTGGACACGGCGAGCGCCGCACTCGCGATGGCGACCGCACCGGCGGTGAGCATCGAGTTCACCAGCCCCTCGCCGAGGGCGACCGTCGACCAGATCTCGACGTAGTTCGACAGCGTGAACTCGGACGGGAAGTACTCGCCGCGGGCGACGGCGACGTCCGAGTTCACCGAGCCGAACAGGATGTACAGGACCGGGACGGCGATGAACGCGACGATGACGGCGATCACCACGACGAGCAGCCAGCGGGGCAGGAGCCGGGTGACGTCGGTGTCGTAGGGACGCTTGTGGGGCCGCCCGCGATCGCCGGTCGTGATGCTCTCGGTGAGCGTCGCGGTGGGGCGGGTGCGGGTGCTGAAGGTCGAGCTCGGTGTGCTCATGCGCGTGCTCCGTCGATGTCGGCGGCGGTCGGGGCGGGGGCGCCGGCCAGGGTCGCGCGGTCCGCACGACGCTGCTTCCGGTCGGGGCCCGCGTCGTCACCGGTGTCGAGCTTGACCGCCCGCAGGTAGACGAACAGCGGGATGGCGACGATGACGAGCGAGCAGATCGCCATCGCGGCCGACAGACCGAACCGGAACGACTGGAAGCTCGCGATGTACGTCAGGACGGGCATCACCTCGACGCTCGACGGCAGCGGGATGCCGAAGAGCACGAACGGCAGGGTGAAGTTGTTGATGTTGTGCAGGATCGCGATGATCACCGCCAGGCTGAGCGGCCCGCGCAGGTACGGGAAGATGATGTAGCGCAGCTTCGCCCACCAGGTCACCCCGTCGAGTGCGGCGGCCTCGTGCACCTCGTTGTCCACGGCCTGCAGTCCGGCGAGCGACAGCAGGTAGACGAACGGCCAGCTCGTCCAGATCATCACGCCGGCGAGCGCCCAGTACGACGCGGAGCCGTTCAGCCAGAGCACGTCGGTGTGCAGGATCGAGTTCACGACGCCCTGCGGCTGCAGCATCGTGCGGAAGAACGTGCCGACGACGAACGCGGGCAGCACGTACGGGATCAGGTAGATCGACCGGACGAGACCGCGCCCCGGGAACCGGTTCTGCGTGGAGATCGCCGCCGCGACGCCGATCGGCACGGTGACCGCGGTGACCAGCACCGAGAGCGACACCGAGATCCAGATCGAGTGGAGCAGCGGCGAGTTCGTGAAGGCCTCGGCGAAGTTCGCGAAGCCGATGAACGGGGCGCTGAACCACTGGCGCAGCGTGTACTGGTCCAGGTCGAGCATCGCGATGAAGAAGCCCACCAGGAGCGGCACCACGATGACGGCGAGCATGAGGACGCCGCCGGGGATGAGCATCCAGAGCGGACGCTCCTTCTTGTACAGCGGCGTCGTGCCGTGCGGGCGGACCGTCTGCGGTGCGCGCTGCTGCGGCTTGGTCTGCATGGCGGTCATCACAGACCTCCGTTCTTCTGACGGTCGAGCGTGGACTGGGCGTCGCGCTGTGCTGCTTCGAGTCGCGCACGGAGCTGGTCGTCGGTGACCTCACCGCTCTTGAGCGACGGGATCGACTGCACGACCACGTCGACCAGGGCGAGCTGGATGTCGGACCAGGCGCCGGTGAAGGCGGTCGGCTTGGACAGGCGGCCGGCGTCGATGATCGGCTTCAGTTGCGGGTTGTCGGCGGCGAGGTCGGCGGCAGCGGACGCGTTGGTCGGCAGGTTGCCGAACAGGTCGTAGTACTCGAGCTGGGCCTTCGGCGCGCTGAGCTGCTTGATGAAGTCGAACGACAGCTGCTGCTTGGTGCCGTAGTCGGCCACCACCCAGTTGTCGCCGGACAGGATGCTCGCGGCCTCGATGCCGTCGGCGGGCCGCTCGCTCGCACCCGGTGGGACGGTGGGGAGCAGCGCGAACTCGTACTTGCCGTCGACCTCGGTGTCCGTGAACGAGTTGATCGCGGTGGTGGTCGTCATCGGGAAGAACGCGGCCTTGCCCTCGGTGAACTGGGCCAGGGCCTGCGCGTTGTTCCAGCCGATCGCAGCCTTGTCGACGACGCCGTCCTTCGTGATCCAGTCGAAGTAGGTCCGGTAGGCGTTCGCGACGGCATCGCTGTCGATCTCGGCCGTGCCGTCCTTCGAGACGATGGTGTTGCCGGCGTTCTGCGCCATGCCCCACACGAACTTCCACGGGTCGAAGCCGTCGGCGTAGGCGATCGCCATGCCGTGGTGTCCGTCACCCGTGGTGGCCTTCGCGTCCGCGGTGAGTTCGTCCCACGTGGTCGGCATCTCGGTGATGCCGGCCTTCGCGAGCAGGTCCTTGTTGACGGCCATCACGAACGGACGGCTGGCGAACGGGATGCCGATCTGCTTCGAGTCGCTCGGCCCCGAGATGCCGAACGAGGCCGGGTCGAACTGGTCCTTGCCGCCGATGGCCTTCCACTCCTTCGACCCCATCTCGACGAAGGCGCCGGTGGCGTAGGCGGTGGGGGTGAACGTGGTGCCGATGGCGTAGACGTCGGGGCCCTGGCCGGAGATGACGCTGGTCTGGATCGCGGTCAACTCCTCCTGCGCGGACGAGTAGGTCTCCCACTGGATGTCCGCGCCGGTGGTGCGCTTGAACTCGGCAGCGGTGTCCTGCTGCCACTGCTTGCGCTCCTTGGGGTACGTGGTGTCCGCGCCCATCATCACGCGGAGGGTGTTCGGGTCGTCGCCGCTGCCGTTCACCACGGAGCAGCCCTGCAGGGAGAGAGCGGCGAGGGCGATCACCGCGACGGCACCGACGAGGGTGCGGGGCTTCAGCCGTGTTCTGTTCATCCGGGGGTTTCCTCCTCGAGACCTCCTCCGGGCGGCGCTGCCCGGTGGCACCACTGTTCCGCCGTTGGCAACATCCGGCAACCGGTTGCCACTTGTTGCCAGACGCGAATACGTTCGGGCTCGTGAGCAGCACAGACACGGACGTCTCCGGCGCCGGCAGCGGCCTCGGCACCGACGCCGGCGCGGGTCGCTCCGCCGCCCGGCGCGTGACCATCCGGGACATCGCCGACGCCACCGGCGTCGCCCCGTCGACCGTCTCGCGTGCGCTCTCCATGCCCGACCGTGTCAACCACACCACGCAGGAGCGCATCCAACACGCGGCCCGCGAACTCGGCTACGTCGCCAACTCGCAGGCACGTGCCCTGACGTCCGGCCGCACCCGTGCCGTCGCCGTGCTCGTCTCGGACATCACCAACCCGTTCTACTTCGACGTCATCCGTGGCACGCAGCACCAGCTCGCCGGCGCCGGGTGGACGCAACTGCTCGTCGACACCGAGGAGTCCGCCGACGCCGAGCTCGCCACCCTGAGCTCCATCGGCACGAAGGCCGACGGTGTCGTCCTCACCGCATCGCGCCTGTCCGACGCGCAGATCGCCCGGTTCGCCGAACGGATCCCCCTCGTCGTCGTCAACCGTCGCCCCGCCGGGGTGCCCTCGGTGCTCATCGACACCCCCGGCGGCGTCGAGCAGGCCGTGCAGCACCTCGTCTCCCTGGGCCACCGCGACGTGCTCTACGTCGCCGGCCCGGACAGCTCGTGGTCGAACGAACGCCGGTGGAAGGCGCTCGTGCGGGTCGCGAAGCGCCTCGGTGTGCGCGTCGCCCGCATCGGGCCGCACGCGCCGTTCGTCGACTCCGGAGCCGCAGCGGCCGACGCCGCCGTGCACGCCGGGGCCACCGCCTGCATCGCCTTCAACGACCTGATCGCCATCGGCATGCTCGCTCGGCTCCGGGAACGCGGCGTGCGGGTCCCCGAGGACATGAGCATCGTCGGCTGCGACGACATCTTCGGCGCCGACTTCTGCAACCCGCCGCTCACCACGATGACCTCGCCGATCGAACGGGCCGGCCGGGTCGCCATCCGGATGCTGCTCGGACGGCTCGAGGGCGACCCCGCCGACGAGCTTCCCGGCGAGCACGTGACCGGCGCCGTCGCACTGCCCACCCACCTGACCGTCCGGGAGTCGACCGGGCCCGCACCCGCCTGACGCCGGCGCTCACCCGCCGTCCCCGCCGTCCCCTCCGTCCCCGCCGTCCCCGCCGTCCCCGCCGTCCCCGCCGTCCCCGCCGTCCCCGAAGGAGTCGATGATGACCCAGACCAGCACCGCCACCCGCCTCGCCCCGCACCCGGACCGGCTGTTCCCCGCCGACCCCGGTGCGCGACAGGTGGCGCGCACCGTCTACGACTCGGTCAAGGACGCGCCGATCCTCTCCCCGCACGGGCACGTCGACGCGGCGGTCATCGCCGCGGACCAGCCCTTCAGCGACCCGGCGTCGCTCCTCATCACGCCCGACCACTACGTGCTCCGCCTGCTGCACGCGAACGGGGTGGACCTGGCCGCGCTGGGGCGCGCCGATCTGTCGGGGACCAGCCCCGTGCCTCCCGGTCGCGCCATCTGGCGGAACCTGGCAGACCACTGGGACGACTTCCTCGGTACCCCCGTGCGCTACTGGTTCGAGACGGAGCTGCACGACGTCTTCGGGTTGACGGAGCAGCCGTCGGGCGCGAACGCCGACGCCCAGTACGACCACATCGCCGGTCTGTTGGCCTCACCCGCCTTCCGCCCACGCGCCCTGTTCGACACCTTCGGCATCGAGGTACTCGCCACCACCGACGGCCCCGCCGACGACCTCACCGCGCACGCGCAGCTCGCCGCCGACCCCGCGTTCACCGGCCGGGTGGTCCCCACCTTCCGCGCGGACGCCGTGTTCGACCCGTCACGCTCGGACTGGAGGCCCGTGGTCGCGTCCATCGGACAGGCTGCCGGCATCGACACGGGGACCCACGCAGGGCTGCTGGCAGCACTGCGCGCACGTCGCCAGTACTTCATCGAGCACGGCGCGACCGCCACGGACACCGGGGTGCTCGACGCCGGGTCCGCGCCCCTGTCCGCCACCGAACGCGAACGCATCCACGCTGCAGCGCTCCGCGGGGACGTCTCGACCGCGGACGCCACCGCGTACCGGCACGACATGCTCTACCGCTGGGCCGAGATGAGCGTCGAGGACGGCCTGGTCATGCAACTGCACCCCGGCATCATCCGGAACCACCACGCACCGACGCTCGAGCGCTTCGGACCGGACACCGGGCACGACCTGCCCGCCGTCGGGTCGTTCACCACGCCGCTGCGGCCGTTGCTCGAGTCGTTCGGGACCGCCCCGGGCTTCCACCTCGTGCTCTTCACCGTCGACGAGACCGTGTTCTCACGCGAGATCGGCCCGCTCGCCGGCTTCTACCCGGCCGTGTACGCCGGTGCGCCGTGGTGGTTCATCGACACCCCGGCGGCGATCGGGCGCTACCGTTCCGCGATCACCGACTCGGCGTCGTTCACGAAGACGTCCGGGTTCATCGACGACACCCGGGCGTACTGCTCCATCCCCGCGCGGCACGACATGGCGCGGCGAGCGGACGCGGCGTACCTGGCGTCCCTCGTCGTCACGCACGAGATCTCGGAGGAGGACGCCGTCCGCACCGCGGGGCGGATCGTGTCCGACATCCCGCGGGCGACGTTCAAGCTGTAGCGGTGCGGGCCGCGGCCGCGACGCTGCGGACGCGTTCCAGCGCGGAACGGATCTCGGCCTCCGCGGTGTCGGCGTCGGGCGCCCATCGGCACTCGAGCGAGACGGCGCCCCGGTGGCCACCGTCGTGCAGGGCCGCGAGGAACTCGCGCCACACGTCGTCGACCGTGCCGGGCGGCCGCCGGTCCGGATCGCTGAGGTGCACGTGCCCGATCCGGTCGCCGTGGCGCCGCAGGACATCGAACGACTCGCCCTCGTTCCGGATGTGGAACAGGTCGGCCACGACGCCGACACCGGCCAGGTCATGGGCGTCGAGGAACGCCACGGTCTCCTCGACGGTGTGCAGGACGTTGGTCTCGGAGCGGCTCAACGGCTCCGCCGCGATCAGCAGGTCGTTCTCGGCGGCGACGTCGCGCGCGGTCCGGACCACCTCGGCGAACCGGCGCAGGGCATCGTCGCCCGCCATGCCGTCGGGGGCGTTCCGAGCGGTCCCCGACCCGAAGACGATCGTCGCGCCCGGTTCCGCGACCGACCGCACGATCGGCAGGACCGACGCGAAGTACGACCGGACGGTACCGAGCTCCGTGTTCAGCAGCGGGAGGTCGCCGGGCACCAGGACGGCGAAGGACGGGAACCGCTGACCGGCGTAGACCTCGTTCCGCCGCCACCCCGTTCCGTCGCGGACCGCGAGGTTGCCGGCGATCGTCGGCTCCACGTGGTCAGCGCCGGCGCGGCGGACCACCTCGGTCAGTTCTGCTCCGGCAACGACGCCGAGTCCGCTGGACGACATGCGGTCCATGCAACTCGTCCGCGATGCCGACGGCGTCTGTTGCCGTCCGTTGCCACCAGTGCCGGTACGGTCGGACGATGGACCTCGACGTCATCGCTGCGTACGGCGACCGTGCGGGCGAGTACGCGGAGCTCCTCGGATCGATGACGGCCGTCCACGACGAGGACCGAACACAGGTCGAGGCCTGGGCGTCGGGATCCGGTGCGCGCATCCTCGACGCAGGGTGCGGGCCGGGGCACTGGGCCGCACACCTGGCGGATCGTGGGCACGCGGTGATCGGCATCGACGCGGTCGCACCCTTCGTCGAGCACGCACGACGCGCGCACGACGGCGTCGACTTCCGCCTGGGCGCGATCGAGTCCACCGGCCTCGACGACGGCAGCGTCGACGGGGTGCTCGCCTGGTACTCCGTGATCCACCACGATCCGTCATGCGTCGGCGAGGTCTTCGCCGAGTTCCACAGGGTGCTCAGGCCGGGCGGCGGCCTGCTGGTCGGGTTCTTCGAGGGGCCCTCGATCGAGACCTTCGACCACGCGGTCATCACGGCGTACCGGTGGCCGACGAGCGCGCTGGCGGAGGTGCTCGACGACCACGGGTTCGACGTGGTGGACGTCAGGGGCCGGCTCGATCCGGGACGACGGCCGCACGCCGCCATCCGCGCGACGCGGCGGTGAGTCCGTTCAGCGCTGGCGGGTCGCCAGGCGGGTCAGCGCGTCGGCGTACTCGGCGATCGCACGATCGAGCAGGGCATCGAGATCAGTGCGTATGACGTCCACCCTGGAAGCGTACCGGGGCATCAGGGCTGCCAGCCAGGGATGACGACGCCGGTCCCGTGGGCGAAGGCGACGAGTTGCGCGCGGTCACGGGCGCCGGGCGCCGAGCGCCGAGCAGTACCGCGCCCATCTGTCCGAGCTCAGGCGGAAGTGACCGACAGCGCCGCGAGGATCGTCGTCACCGTGCCGTCGACCGGCCCGTCGATCGACACGTCGACGGCGGCCTCGTCCGCCTGCGGCCGCTCGAGCGTGGCGAACTGGGAGTCGAGCAGCGACGACGGCATGTACTCGTGGTGCCGGTGCGCCTGTCGCTCGGCGATCAGGTCGTGCGAGCCGTCGAGGAACGCGATGACGAGCCCCGGCACCGACTGCCGGAGCCGGTCGCGGTAGACGCGCTTCAGGGCCGAGTTCGCCATCACGCAGCGGTGCCCGGACGCTTCGACCGCTGCGATCCGATCCGCGCAGGCGTCGAGCCACGGCCACCGGTCGTCGTCGGTGAGCGGGATGCCCTGCCGCATCTTCTCCTTGTTCGCGGCCGGGTGCAGGTCGTCGGCGTCGACGAACACGGTCGGTTCGCCTTGCTCAGCGAGCGCGTCGGCCAGCGCCTGACCGATCGTGGACTTGCCGGAACCGGACACGCCCATGACGAGGACGGGCGGGAGGACAGCGGTGGCGGTCATCCCTCCACAGTATTGATGCGGTGAACAGTGATCCCCAGTTGCCGTAACACCCGTGCGGTCTCAGGGTGCCGACCGTAGGTTGGTGGCACGTTCGGACAAAGGAGACTTTCGTGGCAGACAGCACTGGTCAGGCGAACATCGGGGTGATCGGCCTCGCCGTCATGGGGTCGAACCTCGCACGCAACCTCGCGTCGCGTGAGGGCAACACGGTCGCGGTCTACAACCGCACCTACGCCCGCACCGAAGAACTCATCACGGAGCACGGCGACGCCGGCTTCATCGCTTCCGAGGACATCGACGACTTCGTGGCGTCGCTGAGCAAGCCGCGCACGGCGATCATCATGGTGCAGGCCGGCAAGGGCACCGACGCCGTGATCTCGCAGCTCGCCGACAAGTTCGAGGAAGGCGACATCATCGTCGACGGCGGCAACGCCAACTTCCACGACACCATCCGGCGCGAGCACGACCTGCGCGAGAAGGGCCTCAACTTCGTCGGCACCGGCATCTCCGGCGGCGAAGAGGGTGCGCTCAAGGGCCCGTCGATCATGCCCGGCGGCTCGAAGGAGGCCTGGGAGACCCTCGGTCCGATCCTGAAGTCGATCGCCGCGGTCGCCGAGGGCGAGCCCTGTGTGACCCACATCGGCACCGACGGTGCCGGCCACTTCGTCAAGATGGTGCACAACGGCATCGAGTACGCCGACATGCAGCTCATCGCCGAGTCGTACGACCTGCTCCGCCGCGTCGGCGGGCTCTCCGTGGACGACCTGGTCGGGGTGTTCCAGGAGTGGAACGGCGGCGACCTCGAGTCCTACCTGATCGAGATCACGGTCGAGGTCCTGAAGCAGCGCGATGCTGATTCCGGCGAGTTCCTCGTCGACGTCATCCGCGACGAAGCGGGTTCCAAGGGCACCGGCGTGTGGACCGTGCAGAACGCCGTCGGCCTCGGCATCCCGGTGTCCGGCATCGGCGAGGCCGTGTTCGCTCGTGCGGTGTCGTCGAAGCCGTCGCAGCGTGCCGCCGTGCAGCAGGCGTTCCCGGACCGGCCCGACATCGCCGAAGTCCCCGACGGCTTCGAGGACGACGTCCGTGCGGCGCTCTACGCATCCAAGGTCGTCGCCTACGCGCAGGGGTTCGACCTGATCATCGCCGGGGCGAAGGAGTACGGCTGGGACATCGACCTCGGCAACGTGGCGAAGATCTGGCGCGGCGGCTGCATCATCCGCGCCCAGTTCCTCAACCGCATCGTCGAGGCGTACGACAAGAACCCCTCGCTCGAGAGCCTGCTCGTCGACCCGTACTTCGCGAACGCCGTGCACGAGGGCGAAGCCGCCTGGCGACGCATCGTCGGGATCGCTGCCGCGTCGGGGATCCCCGCCCCGGGCTTCTCGTCGGCGTTGTCGTACTTCGACTCGCTCGCCTCCGAGCGGCTGCCCGCCTCGCTCATCCAGGGGCAGCGCGACTTCTTCGGAGCGCACACCTACCAGCGCATCGACAAGGACGGCACCTTCCACACGCTGTGGTCCGACGACGACCGCCGCGAGGTCGACCAGGAACCGTCCACCCACTAGACCGCGGCACGACCGCACCCGCGAAGGGCTCCGCCGACCGGCGGGGCCCTTCCCCTGCCAGGACACGAGGTGACGGCTCGCGGGCGCGCTCGGGTCAGGCGACGATGCGCTCGCGCGCCAGGTCCGCCACGAGCCGGTCCAGCCGCGGCCCCCGGCCGAGCAGTCGACGCGACCCGGGGGCGGTCCGCACGAAGAAGGTCGCGACGGCCGGGGTGTCGTCCGGCCGGACGTAGTGGATCGCGACCGCACACGCCCGACGGGCATCAGCACGATCGCCGTCACCGTCGACGTCCTCGATGCCGACGTGCACGACCCGACTCCACCGGATCACGAGCAACCGTGTGGCCTTGCGATCGTCGAGTTCCCACAGGGACGCCTCGGTCGCCCCGAACGCCCAGGTCACCCGCGCGCCGAGGGTGACCTCGGGCCGGACCTCGGCGATCGCGTCACGCAGTTCGGTCGTCGGTGCCGCCGGCACGAGCCAGACGGTGGGGTCGATCCGGCGGATCGCGAGCGCGAGCGCTTCGTCCGCGTGCCGTCGTCGCACCGCCGCGGCGCGGAACACCGCGACCACGATGACCGTGATGCCCACCGCGATCGCACCGAACTCGACGATCCCGTACCAGGACAGGTCGGCATCCGGCGCCGCCCCGACGACGATGATCCGGGTCGTCAGCAGCGCAGCCCAGATGCCCACGATCACCCAGCGCAACGTCATGAGGCGTCGCGCCGCCGACATCGGCGTGCGACCGGACCGCTGGGCGCGTCCGAAGCGTGGGACTCGATCAGGACGCCTCGGCACTCCACGATCCTCGCACGCCCCACCGGTGAACCCCACCGGCACCCGGTGAACGCATGGCGACCACGTCGGTGGCGGCGACGGGACCGGCGGACGGGAGGCCCGTGGCGGGCCCGCCACGGGCCTCCCGTCCGCTCTGCGGTCCCGCTCACAGCACGCCGATCTAGCATCGGATGGTGCCCACCAGCGGAACTCCGATGCGGCCGCGCCTGCTGGCCGCGGCCAGCGGCGTCGTGGCCGTCCTCGCCTTCCTGGCGGCCGCCGAACTCGGCGCCGTGGTGCTCGGCGGCGCCGGCAGCCCGCTCGTGGCGGTCGGGTCGGCGGTCATCGACCTGGCGCCGCCCGGAGCCAAGGACCTGATGGTCAGCCTGTTCGGGACGGGTGACAAGGTCGCGCTCTTCACCCTGATGGGTGTGCTGATGCTGGCGATCTCGGCCGGGGCGGGGATCCTCGAGCGCGTCCGTCCGCCGTTCGGAGCACTGGTGTTCGCCGCCGGGGGCGCGCTCTCGCTCGTGGCGGTCACCACCCGGTCCGGGTCCGGCATGTGGGACGGTGCGCCGTCGGTGCTCGGCGTGGCGGCCGCGATCATCGTGCTCCGCCTGCTCACCGCACGGCTGCGCAGGTGGGAGTCCGCCGCCGCGATACCCTCCCGCTCCACCGAGCCCCTGCCCGAGCGCCGTGGGTTCATCGCGTGGTCGGTCACCGCCGCGGCGCTCGCGCTCGTCGTCGGGACCGGCGCTCGACTCGGGTCGGCCGCGATGCAGCGCACCGCCGCCATCCGACGGGCGATCCACCTGCCCGCGCCGGCGGAGGCCGCACCGGCGGTGCCGTCCGGGGCGTCGCTCGACGTGACTGGCATCACGCCCTACGTCACATCGAACGCCGACTTCTACCGGATCGACACCGCGCTGCGCGTCCCCTCGATCGACCCCGCCGACTGGAGCCTGCGCATCCACGGTGCCGTCGAGAACGAGGTCACGCTGACCTGGGACGAACTGCTGGCGCTGCCGCTCGAAGAGCACATGGCCACCCTGAGCTGCGTGTCGAACGAGGTCGGCGGCGACCTGATCGGCAACGCCCTCTGGCTCGGCTACCCGATCCGCGAGCTCCTGGCCCGTGCGAAGCCGACCGGTGACGCCGACATGGTGTTGTCGCGGAGCATCGACGGGTTCACCGCCGGGACGCCCCTCGACGTGCTGCAGGACGACGGTACCCAGGCGATGCTTGCCGTCGGCATGAACGGCGAGCCGCTCCCCGCCGAGCACGGGTTCCCCGTGCGGATGGTCGTGCCCGGGCTGTTCGGCTACGTCTCGGCGACGAAGTGGGTAACCGAGATGGAGGTCACCCGGTTCGCCGACGCCCAGGGCTACTGGACGCCGCGCGGCTGGTCGGAACGCGGACCCGTGAAGCTCGAGTCCCGCATCGACACCCCGCGGAACGGCGCCAGCGTGACCGCCGGCAAGCAGGTCGCCATCGCCGGGGTCGCCTGGCAGCCGCACACCGGCGTCAAGGCAGTGCAGGTCCGGGTCGGCGGCGGTGCGTGGCAGCAGGCGGACCTGGCGGACTCGGTGTCCGCGGACACCTGGCGCCAGTGGGTGCTGCGGTGGACGCCGACGGCGGGCTCGCACACGATCGAGGTCCGTGCCACGAGTGCCGACGGTGAGGTGCAGACGAGCGTCGAACGGCCGCCCGCGCCGAACGGTGCCACCGGGTGGGCGTCGGTGACGGTCGACGCGAAGTAGTGCGGCGCGGGGCGCGGCGCGGGTCCGAGTCCTGGTCCGCGGGCCGCGCGGCACGCCGTCTGCCGGTCGTCGAGGTTCCGAAATCTCGGCATGTCGAGCGTCCGAACGGTCGTCCGTGCTACCTCGGCGGACGTGAGCGGCGTGTTGTGCGACTTCGGCGAACGCGAGCGGATCAGGCGGGGAGCGTCGCGACGATGCAGGTGCCGTCGACGTCGTCGTCCCGCTCGACCGCGGTCACGAACCCGGCCGACGCGAACGCCGCAGCCGACGCGTCCGCCTGAGCCGCCGACACCTCGATGACGACCGCGCCACCGGGACGGAGCCACTCCCCCGCTCCCGCGGCGATCCGCCGGTGCAGGTCGAGCCCGTCGGCGCCACCGTCGAGCGCGATGCGGTGTTCGTGTTCACGGGCCTCGGCCGGCATCATCGCGATCGACTCGGTCGGCACGTAGGGAGCGTTCACCGCGATGACGTCGACCGCGCCACGGAAGCGCACGGGCAACGGCGCGAACAGGTCACCGTCGACGACGATGCCGCGGTCGCCGATGTTCTCGGCCGCGACGTCGACCGCATCAGGGTCGATGTCGGTCGCCACGAGGTCGAGTGCACCGACACGGCCGAACAACGCCACGGAGATCGCCCCGGCACCGCAGCACAGGTCGATCACGCGGTCGTAGCGCTGCAGACGACGAGCGGCCTGCTCGACGACGACGGTCGTGCGGGACCGCGGGACGAACACCCCTGGGGTCACGCGGATGCGGTGCCCGTCGAAGGCGGCCCACCCGAGGACGTACTCGAGCGGTTCGCCCGCGAGGCGACGCTGGACGAGGGACCGGAGGCGGACGGGCTCACCGGCGCCTGCTTCGAGGAGCAGGTCGGCTTCGTCCTCGGCGAAGACGCTCCCCGCGGCCCGGAGCCGGACCGCGAGGGCGTCACGCGCGGGATGGGTCAAGCGGCTCCGTCGAACATGGACGTGACGGACCCGTCGTCGAAGACCTCGTGGATGGCGCGGGCCAGCAGCGGAGCGATCGGCAGGATCTCGAGGCGGTCCCAGCGCTTCTCGACCGGCACCGGCAGGGTGTCGGTGACGACGACGCGGTCGATGAACTCGCTCTGCAGCAGCTCGGTCGCCGGGTCCGAGAACACGGCGTGGGTCGCGGCGACGACGACGCCGATCGCGCCGGCGGCCTTGAGCGCCTCGGCGGCCTTGGCGATCGTGCGGCCGGTGTCGATGAGGTCGTCGACGAGCAGGCACCAGCGACCGGACACGTCACCGACGATCTCGTGCACGGTGACCTGGTTCGGGACCAGCGGGTCGCGACGCTTGTGGATGATTGCCAGCGGCGCACCGAGCTTCTCGGACCAGATGTCGGCGACGCGGACGCGCCCCATGTCCGGCGACACCACCGTCAGCATCGACGGGTCGAGGATCGCCTTGAAGTGCTCGAGCAGGACCGGCATGGCGAACAGGTGGTCGACCGGGCCGTCGAAGAACCCCTGGATCTGGGCGGCGTGCAGGTCGACGCTCATGATGCGGTGCGCGCCCGCGGCCTTGAACAGGTCGGCGACCAGACGGGCCGAGATCGGCTCGCGGCCACGGCCCTTCTTGTCCTGACGGGCGTACGGGTAGAACGGCGCGACGACCGTGATGCGCTTGGCCGAGGCACGCTTCAGCGCGTCGACGATGATGAGCTGCTCCATGAGCCACTCGTTGATCGGCGCCGTGTGCGATTGGATGACGAAGGCGTCGCACCCACGGACCGACTCGTCGAACCGGACGTACAGCTCACCGTTCGCGAACGTCCGGGCGTCGGTGGGGACCAGGTCGACACCGAGTTCCTCTGCGATCTCGGCCGAGAGCGCCGGGTGTGCTCGCCCCGAGACGAGGACGAGTCGTTTCTGGCCGGTTGTCTTGATTCCGGACAAGTGCGGTGCTCACTCCCTGACCCCGTGGGGTCGATGTCGACGACCGGTGGTCGCCAGGATCTATTCGCCGTTCGCGTGCCGAGCAGCCTCGGCCGCCGGTGTGCCGGGTCGGTGTTCCGCGACCCATCCGTCGGTGTTGCGCTGTGGGGCGTAGCTGATCGCGAGCGATCCGGCCGGAACGTCCTTGCGGACCGTCGTTCCGGCGCCCGTGTACGCACCGTCACCAATCCTAACGGGGGCGACGAACACGTTGTGCGAGCCTGTACGAACGTGTGAGCCGACCTCGGTGCGGTGCTTGTGCACGCCGTCGTAGTTCGCGGTGATGGTGTTCGCGCCGATGTTCGAGTCCTCGCCGACCTCGGCATCCCCGATGTACGACAGGTGCGGCACCTTGCTGCCGCGGCCGATCTTCGCGTTCTTCGTCTCCACGAAGGTGCCGATCTTGCCCTGGTCACCGAGGATCGTGCCCGGGCGCAGGTAGGCGAACGGCCCGACCGAGGCGCCGTCGCCGATGACCGCGAGGGTCGCGTCGACCCGGTTCACCGTCGCGCCGACACCGACCTCGGTGTCGCGCAGCGTGGTGTCCGGCCCGACCACGGCACCCGCGGCGATCGCGGTGGCGCCGAGGAGCTGGGTGCCGGGCAGCACCTCGGCATCCGCCTCGATCGTGACGTCGAGGTCGATCCAGGTCGTCGCCGGGTCCTGCACGGTGACGCCGGCGAGCTGGTGCCGACGGACGATCCGGGCGTTGAGCTCGCGGGCGGCGTCGGACAGCTGCGCGCGGTCGTTGATGCCGGCGACGAGCCACGGGTCGGTGAGCGTGACGACGTCGATGATCCCCCCGCGCCCCGCGATCAGGGTCGGCGCGTCGGTGATGTACTTCTCGCCCTGGGCGTTGGCGGTCGTCAGCGACGGCAGCACGGCCCGCAGGTGCGCGGCGTCGAAGGCGTAGATGCCGGCGTTCGTCTCGGTGATGGCGAGCTGCTCCGCCGTCGCGTCCTTGTGCTCCACCACCCCGACGAACGACCCGGAGCCGTCCCGCACCACGCGCCCGAGACCGGTCGGGTCGGGTGCGATCGCGCTGACGAGGGTCACGGCGTTCGCCGCCCCGAGGTGTGCGTCGACCAGGGTGCGGAGCGACACCGCGTCGAGCAGCGGGACGTCGCCGGACAGCACCACGACAGCACCGTCGAAGTCGGCCGGCAGCGCCTGGATCGCGACCTCGACCGCACGACCGGTGCCGGGGACGTCGTCCTGGTCGACGACGATCGCGTCGGGGGCGCGCTCGGTGATCTCGGCAGCGACCAGGTCACGCTCGTGCCGCACGACCACCGCGACGTGCTCCGGTCCGAGGGACGACGCCGTCCGCAGGACGTGCGCGATGAGTGGCAGCCCGGCGAGCCGGTGCAACACCTTGGGCGTGGAGGACTTCATGCGCGTGCCCTGCCCGGCGGCGAGGACGACGACGGCGATGCGCTGGTCGGTCATGCCTCCATCCTGGCGCACGCACGCTGCGGAGTCCGGTGGAACCGCGGCCCTGTGCAGAACCGTGCGCACAACCGCACCTGTGCAGTTCCTTCCCAGAACGGCCGCGATGGAAAACGGAAACGGGCGTACCGGGTCGGAAGAACTGACCAGGTACGCCCGAACAGACCAGCTATGCCCGAAACGACCAGCTCCGCCCGAACACCTACGCGCGCACGACCCGCGGCTCCGCCCGCACGAACGCCATGAGCACCAGCCCCACGACGAGCACCACCACGATCCCCAGGATGCCGAACCGGGTCGAGCCGCCGATCGTCACGGCGACGCCGAACAGCGCCGGTGCGAGGAACGACGCCGCACGGCCGGTGGTGGCGTAGAGGCCGAAGAGCTCGCCCTCGCGGCCGGGGGTCGCGAGCCGCGCCAGGTACGCCCGCGACGACGACTGCACCGGCCCGACGAACAGCGCCAGCGTGAGTCCGAGCACCCAGAACCACTCGGTCCGGGTACCGGCGGCGAGCACTCCGAGTCCACAGACGACGAGCCCGACGAGCGACACCATGATGAGCGCGCGTGAGCCGAAGCGGTCGTCGAGCCTGCCGGAGACGAACGTGGCGATGCCGGCGACGACGTTCGCGGCGATGGCGAACAGGATGACCTGAGACGCGCTGAACCCGAACACCTGCGCCGCGATGATCCCGCCGAAGGTGAACACCGCGCCGACGCCGTCGCGGAACACCGCGCTGGCGACCAGGAACGCGAGCACGTTCCGCCGCTCACGCCAGAGCCGGGCGATGTCCCGCCCGAGGTCCCGGTAGGCCCCGAGCACGCCACCGGTGTGCCGGCGGTCGGGTGCGGCCTCGGGCACGACGATGAAGAGCGGGATCGAGCTGACCGCGAGCCACACGGCGGCGATGCCGATCGCGACGCGGACGTCCCACTGCCCGGTCGCGACGGTCGCCGGCAGCTGCAGCAGCCCGCCGACGACGCCGTCGCCCCGGAAGTCCTGGATGCACAGCACGAGCAGCAACACGAGCAGCACGATGCCGCCGAAGTACCCGGCTGCCCACCCGATCGCGGAGACCCGACCGGTTCGCTCCCCCGAGGCGACCTGCCCGATCATCGCGTTGTAGCCGACGCTGGCGATCTCGTAGGCGACCGTCCCGATTCCGAGCAGCGCCGCTCCGAGCACCAGGTACGGCTGGCTCGGTGCGACGAAGACCATCCCGCCGATCGAGAGCACGATGCCGATCGTGGCGATGAGGACGGACCGGCGGCGGTGCCCGGACGAGTCCGCGAGGCGCCCGATCGCCGGGGCCACGAGCGCGACGACGATGCCGGCGATGGTCAGCGCGGTGGAGACGACGGCGGCGTTGTGGGCGAGCTCGCGTTCGACGAGCGCCTTCCCCGCGGCCGAGGTGTCGGCCACCTTCGCCGGGTCGACGAACGCCCGGCTGGCCAGGTACGTGCTGAACACGAACGTGGTGACGACGGCGTTGAACGCCGCGGAGCCCCAGTCCCACAGCGCCCACGAGACGAGCGCGCGCCGGTCGGTGCGCTGCGGCACCACGGCGGCCGGAGAAGCGGTCATGCGCGAACCGTAGCGCGTCCCGGTGACGCGCCGGTGGCCCCGTTCCGGGTCACGTGCCGGACGGGAGGCCCGTGGCGGCCTGGCCACGCGCCTCCCGTCCGCACCGTGCGCGCTCAGGCGGGGACGCCGCCGGGGTAGACAACCGACTTGAGGGACTCGGGGTCGGTGTCGCTCTCGAGTGCCTCGCGGACCTCGCCGAGACCGAACCGCCCCGTGACGAGCGAGTCGAGGTCGATCTGTCCGGAGGCGACGAGCCCGATCGCGACCGGCCACGTGCCCGTGTACCGGAAGATCCCGGTGACCGTGACCTCGAGGTTCTGGATGTGCTCGACCGGCAGGGTCATCTCGGAGTTGCCGAGCCCGACGAGCACCGCGGCGCCGGCCGGTCCGACGGCCTTGATGCCGTCCGACACCGCACGGGGCGCACCGCTGGCGTCGATGAAGGCGTCGACCGGGGCGATGTCGGAGGCGACGGACACCACGGTCGGGTCGACGACCTCGGTGGCCCCGTACTGCAACGCCCGCGAGCGACGCTCGGGCACCAGGTCGCTGACGACGATCCGGGTGGCACCGAACGCCCGCGCGGCCTGTGCGCAGATGATCCCGATCGGACCGGCACCGGCGATGAGCACCGAGGAACCGGGCACGATGCCGGCCTTGCGGACCGCGGCGATCCCGACGGACAGGGGTTCGAGCAGCGCACCGGCCTCGAACGAGACCGAATCGGGCAGGGCGTGGGCGAACTCGGCCTCGATCGTGACGAACTCGGCGAAGGCACCGTCCACCGGCGGCGTCGCGTAGAAGCGCATGTGCGGGCACAGGTTGTAGCGGCCGGCCAGGCACTGCGCGCACCGGTGGCAGGGACGCTGCGGTTCCACCGCGACGCGTTCGCCGACGCGCGCGGGGTCGACGCCCGCGCCGACCGCCGTGATCGTGCCGGAGAGCTCGTGGCCGAGGACGAGGGGTTCCTCGACGACGAAGTCCCCGATGCGGCCGTGGCGGTAGTAGTGCACGTCGGAGCCGCACACCCCGACGGCGGCGACCCGGACGAGCACGTCGCCGGGCTCGACCTCGGGCACGGGGCGGTCCTCGACGGTCAGGTCCTGGGTGCCGAGCAGCACGCTGGTGCGCTGGCGCTGGATGGAGGTCATGGGGTTCTCGCTTCCTCGGCCGCGTCGTCGCGGTCGGACGTGTGGGTGGTGGTGCGGTCGGGTGCGCGGGTGGGCGTGGTGGTGGTGTCGGCTGGAGCGGACCTCGGGTCGCGCCGGGCCGGCGTCGGGTCGCGCCGGGCCGGCGTCGGGTCGCGCCGGGCCGCCGTCGGGTCGAGCCGGGCCGCCGTCGGGTCGCGCAGCAGGTCGCGGAACCCGAGTTCGGCGGCGCCGCGGACCAGGACGTCCCGCCCGAGGGCTGCCGGCACGATGCGCAGCCGGTCGGTCATCGCGGCCATCGTCTGCGCCCGGACGTCGTTCTCGACACGGTCCCCGACGTGTCCGAGCAGGGTGCTGAGGAACCCGCCGAGCACCACGACCTCGGGGTCGACGGTGTGGATGGCGTTGCGGAGCGCCGTGGCGAGCGCCGTCACCTGACGGTCGACCACCCGCTCGACCTCGGGCCGGTGCTCGGCGAGCGCTGCGGCGAGCGCGTCGAGGTCGTCGGGCAGTGTCGCGGTGACGTCGGTGAGCGCCGACCGCGACGCCTCGGTCTCGAGGCACCCGACGGCGCCGCAGTGGCACCGGATGCCGTTCGCCGCCACGAAGGTGTGGCCGAGTTCCCCCGCGTACCCGTCGGCGCCGCTGAAGGGCCGTCCGGCGCTGACGATCCCGCCACCGATGCCGCTCGCGCCGCCGTTCAGGTACACGAGGGCGTCGACTCCGCGGGCGCTGCCGTACAGGCGTTCGGCCCAGGCACCGAGGTTGGCGTCGTTCGCGGCACGGACCGGCAGGCCGAGACGTTCGGCGAGCGGCACCGCGAGTGGTTCGTCGCGCCAGCCGAGGTGTGGGGCGTTGCGGACGGTGCCGTCCTCGACGCGCACGATGCCGGGGACCGCGACGCCGGTGCCGACGATCCGGGCGCCGGGGGCCGTCCTGGCGCGCGTGGCGGTCCGGGCGCTCAGCACGCCGAGGATCCGTTCGACCGCGTCGATCGCCTGGGCTGCCGTCGGCACGGTGGCCTGTGGCTCGACGAGCCGGTCGCGCACGGTGCCGTCGAGGGCGACGAGGGCCACCCCGACCGCGTCGATCTCGACCGTGACGGCGGCGGCGAGCACGTCGCCCGAGGCCCGCACGACACCGCTGGGCCGCCCGACCCCGACGCCCGGGGTGCCGGCGGACGGCACTTCCTCGAGCACGAGTCCGCCCTCGACGAGTTCGCCGACGAGCGCCAGGATCGTCGAGCGGTTCAGGCCGGTGCGCCGGGTGAGTTCGGCTCGGGTGACCGGGCCGTCCTCGTGCACGATGCGGAGGACGCGTGCGGCGTTGCCGGGTGTCGCGGTCGGTTGCCGGACCATGGGCCTCCTCCTCGTCGGTCGGTTGGTCGGTTGCGTCGGTGGGTGGGGCTGCGCCGAGTCTCGCGCTGGGCGACAGTCCTCGCGCTCGCGGGCCCGAGGAGTGTCGCTCAGCGCGAGTCTCGACCCCGGCTCGGCCCCGGCTCAGCCCCGGCGCTCCCCCGCGACCGCGAGAACGCGGCGTCGAACGAGGCCGACGGCGGCGCGATCGTGCCGAGCCGCCGGACGAACGCCAGCGCCTCGGGCCCGCCGACGAGCCGGTCCATGCCGGCGTCCTCCCACTCGACGCTCGTCGGGCCGGTGTACCCGATGTGGTTCAGCACACGGAACACCCGCTCCCACGGCACGTCACCGTGTCCGGCGGTCACGAAGTCCCAGCCGCGGCGCGGGTCGCCCCACGGCAGGTGCGAGCCGAGCCGGCCGTTGCGCCCGTCGAGCTGCTTCACCGACTCCTTGCAGTGCACGTGGTAGACCCGGTCGGCGAAGTCGAGCAGGAACGCGGCGGGGTCGAGGTCCTGCCAGACGAAGTGCGACGGATCGAAGTTGAACCCGAACGCCGGCCGGTCCGCGAAGACCTCCAGCGTGCGCTTGGCGGTCCAGTAGTCGTAGGCGATCTCGGACGGGTGCACCTCGAGCGCGAAGCGGACCCCCACCTGCTCGAACACGTCGAGGATCGGCGACCAGCGGTCGTGGAAGTCCTGGTACCCGGCGTCGATCATGCTCTGCGGGACCGGCGGGAAGCCCGCGACGGTCTTCCAGATCGACGAGCCGGAGAACCCGGTGACGGTGTCGACGCCGAGTGCCGCGGCCGCGCGTGCGGTCCACTGGAGTTCCTCGGCAGCGCGCTGCCGGACGCCCTCGGGGTCGCCGTCGCCCCAGACGTGCGGCGGCAGGATGTCCTCGTGCCGCTGGTCGATGGGGTCGTCGCACACGGCCTGGCCGACCAGGTGGTTCGCGATGGTCCACACCTGCAGGCCGTTGCGTTCCAGGATCGCCTTGCGCTCGGCGACGTACGAGGGGTCCGTCGCGGCGCGCCGGACGTCCAGGTGGTCGCCCCAGCAGGCGATCTCGAGTCCGTCGTACCCCCAGTCGCCGGCGAGCCGGGCGACCTCCTCGAAGGGCAGGTCGGCCCACTGTCCGGTGAACAGCGTGATCGGACGGGAGGCCCGGGTCGGCTCCGTCTGGTCGCTCGCGTCCGTCGTCGTCATCGTCGTCGTCCTTCCGTGCGGTGGTCGGGGTCCGTGCTGTGATCGAGCGTCGTCACCACGACCCGGGGGCGGACCCGGCGGGGACGGTGGCGGGTCGGTCGACGCGCGAGTGCACGTCGACTACCGTGTGGTCGCGGGCAGCGGCCGAGACGGCCTCCATCACCTCGAGCACATGGAACGCGAGGTCGCCGGAGGCCCGGTGCGGACGGCCCGTGGCGATCGCGTGCGCCAGGTCGGCGAGACCGTACCCACGGCCGGCGTCGGCGTACCCGGCGGACACCGGCAGTTCGCGCCACTCGCGGTCGTCCGCCGTGGCGATCGACACCGGGTCCGAGAACCGGTTCGGGTCCGGCACACCGAGGGTGCCGGCCGTGCCGTACACCTCGAAGAGCGGCGCCCGGGTGGCCCAGACCTCGAACGAGACGGTGACGGTCGAGACGACGCCGTTCTCGTGTTCGAGGATCGCGACCACGTGGGTGTCGATGTCGACGGGGATCACGGTGCCGGCGTTCGGTCCGGTCGCGATGGTCCGCTCGCGGGTGGAGCGCGTGGCGCTGCCGCTCACCCGGACGACCGGGCCGAAGAAGCTGACAAGGCTGGTCAGGTAGTACGGGCCCATGTCGAGCAGCGGGCCGCCACCGGGCTGGTAGTAGAACGCGGGCGCCGGGTGCCAGAGCTCGTGCCCGGGGGCGCTCCAGGCGACCGCTGCGCCGACCGGGGTGCCGATCAGGCCGTCGTCGAGAGCGGCCCGAGCGGTCTGGATCCCGGTGCCGAGCACGGTGTCCGGGGCGCTGCCGACCCGCAGGCCCGCGGTCCGGGCGGCCTCGAGCACCGGTTCGGCCTCGGCCGTGGACATCGCCAGGGGCTTCTCGCCGTAGACGTGCTTGCCCGCGGCGAGCGCCCGGGTGGCGATGTCGGCGTGCGCGGCCGGGATCGTCAGGTTGAGGACCACGTCGACGTCGTCGGCCGCCAGCAGCTCGTCGACACTGGTGCCCCGCACGCCCTGGGCGGCACCGACCGCCTGCGCGCGTTCGACGTCGAGGTCGGCGACCGCGATGAGCGACAGGCCGGGCAGGGACGGGAAGTGCTCGAAGTACTGCTGGCTGATCACGCCGACGCCCACCACCCCGACGCGGAGGACGGGTTCGTTCATCGTGCTGCCCACAGGAGTCCCCGTTCGATGATGGTGCGGAGTGGCTGCGACTCGACGACCTCGAGCCGGTGCCCGGGGGCCGAGACGAACACGCGCCCCTGTCCCCACTGCCGGGTCCAGATCGCCGGCGCCGTGACCGGTCGGTTCCAGGCGTCGAAGTCCCGCGCTTCCTGCGTGGTGGTCGCGAGCACGTCGTTGTACTCGTCGGACAGCACCCAGTACTGCTCGGTGACGAGGTCGAAGTCCTCGATGCCCTGCGTGATCGGGTGCGACCGCCCGAGGTCGGTGAGGTGCACCGTGTACGGGATGTAGTTGTCGGACTGTTCCCCGACGCGCTCGTCGGGGTGTTTGCCGGCGTGGTGCGCGAACTGACCGCCCACCATGTGCAGGTAGTCGGCGGTGTTCCGGAACGCGTCCGCGATCCCGCCGTGCCAGCCGGCCAGTCCGGCGCCGTTCAGCACCGCGCGCTGCAGCCCGGCGAACTCGTCGTCGGCGATGGTCGACATGGTGACCACCTGCACGATCAGGTCGACCTCGTCCATGACGGCGGCGTCGGCGTAGACGGCCGTCGAGTCCGACACCCGGACCGCGAACCCGTGGTCGCGCAGGAACGGGACGAACAGGTCGGTGGTCTCGACGGGCTGGTGGCCGTCCCAGCCCCCGCGGACGACGAGCGCCTGGCGTGTGCCGTCGGCGGCGGTCACGAGGTCACCGTCCAGCTGCTGCCGTCGGCGGCACTGCGTTCGACGGCGTCGAGCACCCGCTGCACGTGCAGGCCGTCCGCGAACGACGGCGACGGGTCGGTGCCGGCGACGATCGCCTCGACGAAGTCCTTCACCTGGTGGCTGAAGGTGTGCTCGTACCCGATGAGGTGTCCGGTGGGCCACCACGCCGCCATGTAGGGGTGCTCGGGTTCGGTGACCAGGATGCGCCGGAAGCCCTGCTCCCCCGCGGGTGCCGACGACTCGTACAGCCGCAGTTCGTTCATGGACTCGAGGTCGAACTGGATCGCCCCCTCGGACCCGCTGATCTCGAGCGTCAGGCCGTTCTTGCGACCGGTGGCGTAGCGCGTGGCCTCGAACGTGCCGATCGCGCCGTCGGCTGCGCCGCCACCGAGTCGGGCGGTGAAGAACGCCGCGTCGTCCACCGTGACCTGGCCGCGCTCCTCGGAGGCGGTGCCGGACAGTCCGACGCCCTCGGCCATGAGCGGCCGCTCGGTGACGAAGGTCTCGAGCGTGCCGGACACCGTGGCGAGCGACGCGCCGGTGACGTGCTCGACCAGGTCGATCGCGTGCGCACCGATGTCACCGAGCGCACCCGACCCGGCGAGCGACTTGTCGAGCCGCCAGGTCATCGGGCCCTCGGCGTCGGCCAACCAGTCCTGCAGGTACAGCGCGCGGACCTGGCGGACGGTCCCGATCCGGCCGTCCTGCACGAGCTGCCGGGCCAGGGCGATGGCCGGCACCCGGCGGTAGCTGAACCCGACCATGGCGCGGACCCCGTGCGCCCGAGCGGCGTCGGCGGCCGCAGTCATCGCCTCGGCCTGTTCGACGGTGTTGGCGAGGGGCTTCTCGCACAGGACGTGCTTGCCGGCCTCGAGCGCGGCGATGGCGATCTCGACGTGCGACGAGCCGGGTGACACGATGTCGACGACGTCGATGTCCGGGTCGGCCACGACGGCACGCCAGTCGGTGGAGGCGGTCTGCCAGCCGTACTGCACCCGGGCGGCTTCGGTGCGTTCCGGATCGCGGCCGACGATCACCGCCATCTCGGGTTCGACCCCGAGGTCGAAGAACCTGGGGGCGGTCCGCCACGCCTGTGAGTGCGCGGCTCCCATGAAGCCGTGCCCGATCATGGCGACCCGCAGTCGTTCCTGTGCCGTCGACACACTTGCCATCCGCTCGCTCCTTTGCGATCACGTCCTTGCCACAGCCAACACTACCGCTTATGTTGGGCGCGGCAACATTTTGTTTCGACGACGAACGGTGATCACCATGGCAACGACGCCCACCCGTGCAGACAAGTTCTCCTTCGGTCTCTGGACCATCGGCTACAACGGCTCAGACCCCTTCGGCGGCCCCACCCGACCGGCCCTCGACGTGGTCGAGGCGGTCGAGAAGCTCGACGAGCTCGGCGCCTACGGCCTGACCTTCCACGACGACGACCTGTTCGCCTTCGGCTCGACAGACGCCGAGCGTCAGACGCAGATCGACCGCCTCAAGGGCGCCCTCGACTCGACCGGGCTCATCGTGCCGATGGTGACGACGAACCTGTTCTCCGCCCCGGTCTTCAAGGACGGCGGCTTCACCTCGAACGACCGCCAGGTCCGCCGGTTCGCGCTCCGCAAGGTCCTGCGCAACATCGACCTCGCCGCCGAGCTCGGTGCGTCGACCTTCGTGATGTGGGGCGGCCGCGAGGGCTCCGAGTACGACAGCGCCAAGGACGTGCAGGCCGCGCTCGAGCGCTACCGCGAGGCCGTCAACCTGCTCGCCGACTACGTCACCGACAAGGGCTACGGCATCCGCTTCGCCATCGAGCCGAAGCCGAACGAGCCCCGCGGCGACATCCTGCTGCCGACCCTCGGCCACGCGATCGCCTTCACCGAGACCCTCGAGCGCCCGGAGCTCTTCGGCATCAACCCCGAGGTCGGCCACGAGCAGATGGCGGGCCTGAACTTCACGGCCGGCATCGCCCAGGCGCTGTACCAGGGCAAGCTCTTCCACATCGACCTGAACGGCCAGCGCGGCATCAAGTACGACCAGGACCTGGTGTTCGGCCACGGCGACCTGCAGAACGCGTTCTCACTCGTCGACCTGCTCGAGCACGGTTCGCCGCAGGGCGGTCAGGCGTACGACGGCCCGCGCCACTTCGACTACAAGCCGAGCCGGACCGAGGACATCACGGGCGTCTGGGACTCGGCCGCAGCGAACATGCGCATGTACCTGCTCCTCAAGGAGCGCGCGCAGGCCTTCCGCGCCGACCCCGAGGTGCAGGCCGCGCTCGAGGCGTCGAAGGTCGGCGAGCTCAGCACGCCGACCCTGAACGACGGCGAGTCCTACGACACGTTCCTCGCCGACCGCTCGGCGTACGAGGACTTCGACGCCGACGCGTACTTCGGCGGCAAGGGCTTCGGCTTCGTCCGGCTGCAGCAGCTCGCCATCGAGCACCTGCTCGGCGCGCGCAACTGATGACGATGGTGGCGGGGGTCGACTCGTCGACCCAGTCCTGCAAGGTCACGATCCTCGACGCGGACACCGGTGCCGTCGTCCGCGAGGGCCGCGCGTCCCACCCGGACGGCACGTCCGTCGACCCCCGCCACTGGTGGGACGCCCTCGGCGCCGCGATCGCGGACGCCGGTGGGCTCGCCGACGTCGGTGCCGTCGCGATCGCCGGGCAGCAGCACGGCATGGTCGCGCTCGACGCCGACGGTCGCGTGGTCCGCGACGCCCTGCTCTGGAACGACGTCCGCAGTGCGGATGCGGCCGCGCAGATGGTCGAGGAGCTCGGACGGGAGGCGTGGGTCACCCGGACGGGTCTGGTGCCGGTCGCGTCGTTCACCGGTACCAAGCTGCGGTGGCTCCGCGACGCCGAGCCGGACGACGCCGGCCGCGTCGCGGCCGTCGCGCTCCCCCACGACTGGTTGTCGTGGCGGCTGCGCGGGTACGGCCCGGCCGACGAGAGTCCGCTCGGGCCGGACCTGGACTCCCTGGCGACCGACGCCTCGGACGCCAGCGGCACGGCCTACTGGGACCCGGTGCGCCGACAGTACGACCCGGAGCTGTTCGAACTCGCGCTCGGCCGCCGCATGCGCGTCGCCGGCGACACCGAGGCGTCCGGGGTCGTCGTGCCGAGGGTGGTCGCCCACGACGAGGCGATGGGGACGCTCGACGTCGACGTCGCACTGCCGAACGGCGCGGTCGCGCCGGCCGGCCTGGTCGTGGCGGCCGGACTCGGCGACAACGCCGGGGCAGCGCTCGGCCTCGGGCTCGGCCCGGGCGACGTCGCGGTCTCCCTGGGGACCAGCGGAACGGTCTTCGGCGTCACCGCGACCGAGGTCCTGGACCCGAGCGGGACCGTGGCGGGCTTCGCCGACGGAACCGGGTCGCGCCTCCCGATCGTCACGACGCTCAACGCGGCCCGCGTGCTCGAGGTGATCGGCGGCCTGCTCGGCGTCGACCACGACGCCCTCGGCGAGCTGGCGCTGCAGGCACCGGCCGGGGCCGACGGGCTGGTGCTCGTGCCGTACTTCGTCGGCGAGCGCACGCCCAACCGGCCGGACGCGACCGCGTCGCTGCTCGGGATGACCCCGGGGACGACCGACCGGCCGCACCTGGCGCGTGCCGCGGTGGAGGGCATGCTGTGCGCCCTGGCCGACGGGCTCGCCGCGGTCGAGGACACGGGGGTCACCGTGTCGCGGCTGCTGCTCATCGGCGGGGCCGCACGCAACGAGGCCGTCCGGACCGTCGCCGCGCAGGTGTTCGGGCGGGACGTGCTCATCCCGGACCCGGGCGAGTACGTGGCCTCGGGGGCCGCGCGTCAGGCAGCCTGGGCACTGACCGGCGCGCTGCCGTCGTGGGAGATCGCGACGACGACCGTGCCGGCGGACCCGCACCCCGAGGTGCTCGAGCAGTACCGCGCCGCGGCGCGCTGACGAAGGAGACCCGTGCCACGCACCGACCTGCCCCTGGAGGCGCTCCGCGCGCACCGGCCCGAGGTCCGACGACCGGACGACTTCGACGCGTTCTGGGCGGACACGATCACCGCGGCCCGGGCGGCCGGTGCGGGGACGGCGCCCGTCCTCGCACCGGCCGACACCCCGGTGACCGGACTGGTCGTCGAGGACCTGACGTTCCCGGGCTTCGCCGGCGATCCCGTGCGTGCCTGGGTCTCCCGACCGCTGGCCGGTCGCGACGCCGCGCTGCCGGTCGTGGTCGAGTTCCTCGGCTACGGCGGCGGACGCGGGCGCCCCGGCGAACGCGTGGACTGGGCCCTCGCCGGGTACGTGCACGTGGTCATGGACACCCGCGGCCAGGGCAGCGGGTGGGCCGGTGGCGACACCCCCGACCCACACGGCTCCGGGCCCCGCACGAGCGGGTGGATGACGAGCGGCATCGGCTCCCCCGCCGACCACTACTACCGCCGCGTGTACACCGACGCCGTCCGGCTGGTCGACGCCGTCCGGACGCTGCCCGGCATCGACCCGGCGCGCATCGCGCTGACCGGGGGCAGCCAGGGCGGCGGCATCGCGATCGCCGCCGCGGCCCTGGTCGAGGCGCACGTCGGACCGATCACCGCGGTGCTGCCGGACGTCGCGTTCCTGTGCGACTGGGAGGGTGGCACCGACGTCGCCGTCGGCGGCCCGTACCTGGAGCTCGCCGGCTACCTGGCCGTGCACTGTGACACCGTCGACCACGTGTGGGAGACCGCGTCGTACTTCGACGGGGTCAACCACGCCGCCGGCATCACCGCGCCGGCGCTGTTCTCCGTCGCCCTGATGGACGACGTCGTGCCGCCGCGCACGACCTTCGCCGCCTTCAACGCGCTCGGGTCGACCGGTGCGCTCGGCCCGGACGATCGCCAGATCGAGGTGTACCCGTACAACGGGCACGAGGGCGGCGGGTTCCGGCACTGGGAACGACAGGTGGCGTTCCTGCGATCACGAGGTATGGTCGGTTCCGTGCAGTGCTCCTGAACCGTCTCCGATTCCATCTGTGCGCCCGACCACGGCGCGATCGAGAGGTTCACCATGTCCGCACACCTTCCCCTGCTCGGCAAGACCGCCCTGGTCACCGGCGTCTCGCGTCGACGCGGCATCGGGTTCGCCGTCGCCGGCAAGCTCGCCTCGCTCGGGGCGAACATCGTCATCCACCACCACCGGCCGCACGACCTCGAGCTCCCGTGGGGCGGCGACGACCTCGACGCGGTGCGTGACGAACTCCGTGCCCACCTGGCGGACGGTGCGGTGTTCGCCGACGTCGCCGCCGACCTCTCCGACCCGACGACGATCCCGGACGTCATGGGCGCCGCGGTCGAGCGCACCGGACGACTCGACGTCCTCGTGTGCAACCAGGCGAAGAGCGGGGACGACGGCAGTATCCTCGACATGACCCCCGAGCGGCTCAGCGCGTTCTGGGAGGTCAACACCCGCGCGACGCTGCTCCTCACGGCGGAGTTCGCCCGACTGCGTGCACCGCAGGGCGACGCACCGCGGCGGCCCGGAGACCGCATCACCGGCGCCGGACCGTACGCCGAGGCGCAGGGCCACGTCTTCTGGATGACGTCGGGCCAGATCCACGGCGCGATGCGCGGCGAGGTCGCGTACGCCGCCAGCAAGGCGGCGCTGGCCGGGGTCACCGCCACCGTCGCAGCGGAACTGCTCGAACTCGGCATCGTGCTCAACACGATCAACCCCGGACCGGTCAACACCGGCTACATGGACCCGGAGACCACGGACCGTTCGCTCGAGGACCTCGACGAGTACATCGCCGGCACGCCGTTCGGCCGGGTCGGCCGCTCGACGGACCCGGCGGAGCTCATCGGGTGGCTGTCGACCGCGGCGGGGAGCTGGGTCGTCGGTCAGGTGCTCACGAGCGACGGCGGGTTCGGGCTGCAGTAGATCGTCGCTGCGGAGGTGCGGCGGATCAGCGCCGCGCGCCGATGACCGTGACGGTCGGTCGGTGCCGCGCTCCGGACCTGTCCTCGGTCCGGACGACCGTCCACGACCTGACCACGCCCGCCGCCGGGCTCACCAGGGTGTGGTCGAGCGGCATCGCGAGTGCCGGGACGACCGAGGTGGGCCAGGTCCCGAGGGCCGCGGCGTGCACGGTCGACGCGGCGTCCTGACAGGCTCCGAGTCCGCCACCCCCGAAAGCGTCCACCGATGCGTTGAAGTCCCCGGCGACGATGACCTCGGCATCGTCCGCGCACGTCCGGCGCACCCAGTCGAGGTCCGCACGCCACCCCGCGAGTCCGCGCAGGACGGGCTGCGGCGCGTGCACCGCGACGATCGTGGGGGCTCCCGGAACCGACACGACCAGGGTCTTCACCGGATCGATGCCCGGGCGCATCGTGGCGTGCGCGGCGAGGTCGTCCCGGACGAGCACGGCGACCTGCGCACCAGGCTCGGCGAACACGTGCACCGGTCGGTCGCCCTGTCGCATCGCGTCGGCGACGTCCTCGGCAGCGGCGAGCGAGCCGGCGTCGGGCAGCACGACCACGTCGGCGCGGGCCGCCGAGGCAGCGCGCCCGATCGCCGTGGCTCCGACGAGACCGCCGTTCGTGTTCCACTCGAACACGCGGAGGCCAGCCGCGTGCGGCGGCTCGGCGTCGAAGCCCCTCGCCCCGAGGACCACGGCGTTCGCTCCCGCGAGGGCGACGAGCACGGCGCCGACCACGAAGGCGACGACCCGCACCCGGCGCCGCACGATGCCGAGGACGATCAGCGCCACGGCCACGACGACGAAGCCGACCGACACCACCGCGCGGGCGGGCAGCAGCGCAGCGAGGACCGGCGCGCGGGCGATCCCGAGCCACGGGGCGAAGACGAACACACTGCCGAGCGCCACCACCACGAAGACGACGGTGGACGCGACGGTCCGGCGGTTCGGTGCCGTCCCGGTCACGCCCGTCGCACCGTGTCCCGCGGGTACTCGCCGTGCCGCTCGAGGTACGCGGCGGAGAACCGGCCCGCGTGGGCGAACCCCCACTGCCGTGCGACGTCGGCGATGCTCGTCGCTGTCGGATCGGCGTGGAGCAGCTCGTCGCGCACACGGTCGAGACGGACCCCGCGCAGGTAGCCGTTGGGGCTCACCCCGAGCTGTCGCTGGAACGCCTGCTGCAACGCACGCAGGCTCAGCGAGGCGACCTCGGCCAGGTCCGTCGTCGTGATCGGCAGGTGGGCGTGCTCGTGCACGTACTCGACGGCCCGACGGATGTGCGAGTTGCGCGGCAGCATGAGCTCGTCCGGCAGGGTCGCCGACACGACCGGGTACAGCTCGAGGAGGGCCAGGGCGCCCAGCCGCCCCATCTCCGCCTGCAGCAGCGGCGAGACCTTCCGATCGAGGACGGTGTGCGAGATGAGCTTCACCGTGTTCCGCCACATCGTCACCGCGCGGTCGTCTGGCTGCACGGTGTGGTCGAGCTGCACGCCCCCGGAGGCGGCGCCGCGTTCGCCGGCGACCTCCTCGAGCGACGCGCGGTTGATCTGGACGAGTCGCTGGTCGTAGTCCTGGTACGTGAACGCGGCGCCGTCCTGTGGCCACAACTGCGGTCGGCCCGGCGCACTCACGAGGCGGTCGTCGCCTTCGCCGATGAAACCGGAACCCCGGGTGATCCACTGCACGACGAAGTCGTCCGACGGCGTCATCACGCCTTCGAGGTGCCCGTCGAACCGGATGGCACGCAGCGTCATGGTCGTGTCGCCCACCGCCGAGTACCGGAACGTGAACGGCTGCGCCGTCGTCTCGGCGCGCCATTCGGAGGCGTCGTACGCCCCGACCAGGAAGTCGCGTGCTTCGTCGACGTCGGCGGATCGGACATCGTCCTGCACGCTCGTTCGTTCTGCTGTCATCGGTTCACCGTGAGCAGTGTGTCCGACGGACGAGTCGTTGTCCGCGCCGCTGTCCGAGAAGCGCTACCTCCCGGCCGCCACACGGTTACCGGATGCCGGATCCCACGGGCCGATGTCCACAATCCGGCACCGTCCGCCGCTCCGACATCCGCGATCCGACGAGTCGTCCCCCCGGCTCCACAGCGGACGGCCACTGCTCGTACGGTCGAGTCATCCGGCGGCAACGGGCTGCTCGGGAGAACACGAGGACGACATGACCACCGTGACCGCAGCTCCGGTCCACCCGATCAGCGCCCCCAAGTACGCCTTCGAAGCGGCCTCGGCACAGAGCCGACGGAACCGCCACCGTGGCACGTTCAGCGAGCTCCGCGACGCGCAGCGCCAGCGCACCCTGCAGATCGCAGCGGTCACCACCGGCATCGTCTCGGTGAGCGTCCTCGCCTCCGCAGCCGCAGTGCTCGGACTCTCCGCGTGATCCGGGACGGCGACGCCTTCGAGGACGTCCGTACCCAGGCCATCGACATGACCGCCGTCTTCGCAGAACAGGAACGCCGTGATGCGTGACCAGCGCACCCTCGAGCAACTCCGTCAGAGCCCTTCCGAGTGGCGACGACGCGGCTTGACCCCGCCCGCCGACCTCGATGAGATCGTGCAGGCCCGCCTCAGCGCGCACATGGGGCATGCTGACCCGAGCTACGCGGACTTCTTCGCATCCTGAGCCCCGAATGCCGTCCGAACCGATCGACAGGGTGATCCCCACTTCCTCATGACGCTCCTCACACTCACGCCCCCGGCCGCCGAGACGACCGCGCAGCGAACCGCATCCAAGGCCGCCGACGAGCTGTTCACGGCGCACGGCGTGATCCCCGTGCGCTTCGAGGACATCGCCGCCCACGCAGGAATGAGCGTGGACGAACTGACGGCCGCGTACCCGGACAAGCAGGCCCTGGTCGTCGCGGTGCTCCGACGCTGGCACGGCGCGTGGCGACGAGCCCTGGACCACATCGCCACCACGTCCTCCGACCCCCGCGACGAGATCCTCGGCATCTTCAGCTACCTGGAGGAGTGCTTCGCCGACGAGGGGTGGCGCGGCTGCGCGTTCATCAACGGGCACGCCGAGCTCGGTCGCCAGGACCCGGACATCGCCGCACTCGCAGCCGAGCACTTCCGCGACATCGAGAGCCACCTCACGCTGCTCTGCACCCGCGCCGACATGCCGGCGCACATCGCCGAGACGCTGTCACTGCTGGTCGAGGGTGCCCGCGTCGAATCCGCGGTGCAGGGATCGGCGAAGCCCGCTCGCAGCGCACGCCTCGGTGCCGCGATGATCATGTCCGTCTTCGAGGACCGCACGGCGTTCTGACCGGCAGCCGGAAGTATGATCCGGGGAACCACTCGTCATCGAAGACGGAGCCCGGCATGACCAGCACCTCTCCCACCGCCACAGCCCGACCGACCCGGGCCACGGCCTCGGTCGCCGCGATCCTCGCCGAGTCCGCCGCGCGGTACCCGGACGACGTCGCCGTCATCGTCGGCGACCGTCGCACCACGTACTCCGAGCTCTGGGCGCAGACCCTGGCCTACGCCGGCGCGCTCCGTGCCCGCGGCGTCACCGAGGGCTCCCGTGTCGCGATGCTGGTGCCGAACGTCGAGGACTTCGCCCGCGTCTACTACGCCACGCTGGCGCTCGGAGCGGTCGTCGTACCGGTGCACGCGCTCCTCAAGCGACGCGAGATCGAGTACCTGCTGCAGGACAGCGGCGCGACGTTGCTCGTGTGCGCCGCACCGCTGCTGGCCGAGGGCGCGGCCGGCGCCGACCTCGCCGGCGTCGACGTCGTGACCGTGCTCGCGCCGGCCGACCCGGAAGCCAGCGACGCCGACGGGCAGCCCGACCGCCTCGAAGCGCTGGCCGCTGCCGCCACCCCGCTCGACACCTACGTGCCCCGCGACCCGTTCGACACCGCGACGATCCTGTACACGAGCGGCACCACCGGCAAGCCGAAGGGCGCTGAAGGCTCGCACTTCGCGCTGCTCGAACAGGTCAACACGAACCTGATGAGCACGTTCGACATGCACCGCGGCGACGTCCTGCTCGGAGCCCTCCCCCTGTTCCACACCTTCGGCCAGACCTGCACCATGAACACCGGGTTCCGCACCGGAGCGACGATCGTGATGCTGCCGAAGTTCGACGGTGACGCCGCCCTCGCAGCGATGGTGGAACACGGCTGCGAGATCTTCATGGGCGTGCCGACGATGTACATGGCGCTGCTCGACGCCGCGACCCGCAGCGACGCCCGACCGCAGCTGCGCTACGCGATCTCGGGCGGCGCCTCGCTGCCGTTGGCCGTGCTCGAGCGGTTCCAGACCGTCTTCGACGCGCCGATCCACGAGGGCTACGGCCTCACCGAGACCTCACCGGTCGCGACCTTCAACCACGTCGGCACGGCGCCACGGCCCGGCACGATCGGCACACCGGTCTGGGGTGTCGACGTCGAGATCGCCGACCCGGCCACACCCGACACGATCGTGCTGCTGCCGCACGGCGAGATCGGCGAGCTCGTCATCCGCGGGCACAACCTGATGAACGGGTACCTGGACCGCCCGGAGGACACCGAGTCGGCGATCGTCGACGGCTGGTTCCGCACCGGCGACCTCGGCACGAAGGACGACGACGGCTACCTGACGATCGTCGACCGCACGAAGGACATGATCATCCGCAACGGCTACAACGTGTACCCGCGGCAGGTGGAAGAAGTGCTCGCGACGCACCCCGACGTGACCATGGCGGCCGTGTTCGGTGTGCCGCACGAGGTGCACGGGCAGGAGATCGAGGCCGCCGTGGTGCTCCGCGCCGGATCGACCGCCACCCCCGACGAACTCGTCCACTTCGTGTCGGACGAGATCGCCGCGTACAAGTTCCCGCGGGTCGTGCACGTCGTCGAGGCGCTCCCCCTCGGCCCGAGCGGCAAGGTCCTGAAGCGTGCCCTGGTCGACCGGTTCAGCACACCGGTGGACGCGGCTGCTGCTCCAGCCTGAGACACTCGGGACGTGATCACCAGGCCGCGTTCCGTCCTCCTCGCCACCGTCTCCGCAGCGCTGACCGCGGGGCTCGTCCTGACCGGCTGCTCGGCCACGGACGGCACGCCGCAGGCGACGCAGCCCACGCCCAGCACACCGACCGGGTTCGACGTCACCGGCTTCCAACCGGAGGGCGCCGATCCGACGCTGATCGACACGAACGCCGCAGCCCTCGACGTCGTCGGCGTGGACGGCCTGCTGCTGAGCCGGACCGGCACGCGCGTCACCACGCCGTCGCGGGACGCCAAGACGCAGCGGAACCGCGCCCACGCCCGCAGCCTCACGGCGCAGCTCCTGGTCAGCAACTACGCCGACGGGGACTTCAGCGAACCGATCGCACGGAGGATGCTCCGGTCCCCCGCCAACCGCGCGCACGTCGTCCGCTCGCTCGCGGCAGACGTGCGGACCGGCGGGTGGGACTCGATCATGATCGACCTCGAGGCGCTGGACGCGGCCGATGCCTCCGGGCTGACCGCCTTCGCGCGGGAGCTCCGAGCGGCGGTCGGCGACGACGTCCGGCTCGACATCGCCCTGTCGGCCGCGACGACACCGGCCGGGTACGCCCGCCTCGGCTACGACGTCCGTGCCCTGGCCGCACCGCTGGACCACCTCACCCTGATGGCGTACGACCAGCACGGCCCGTGGGAACCCGACGCACCGGGCCCGGTGGGGGCGCTGGCCTGGGCCTCGAAGTCGGCCAGGGCGCTCGCACACCTCGCGCCCGCCGACCAGATCGTCCTCGGCGTCGCCGGGTACGGCTACCACTGGAAGGGCCCGCGCCCGGCGGGGCAGCTGTCGGACGACGACGCCCGCCGCCGCGTCCGGAAGGCCGGCGTCACCCCGACCTGGGACGCGACAGCGGGTGAGTGGACCGCGACCCTGCCCAGCGGCGAGGTGCTGTGGTGGTCCGACGCGCGGTCACTGCGCGAGCGCGTGGCACTCGCCGAGCGGCTCGGCCTGACCGGGGTCGCCGTCTGGTCCCTGGACCTGTCCGACACACTCGAGCTTGACAGGGTTGGCTAAGCGTCTTAGCTTGTAGCTAACACACTTAGCCACGGAGGCAGTCATGCTCGAACACCTGCACACCGACGAGGGCACCATCGCCTACGACGTCATCGGCGACGGCCCGCTCGTCGTCCTGGCCCACGGCATGGGCGACAGCCGGCACGCGTACCGGTTCGTGGTCCCCGAGCTCGTCGCCGCCGGGTACCGCGTCGCCAACGTCGACATCCGCGGCTGCGGCGACTCGAGCGCCGAGTGGCCCTCGTACGAGCGTGCCGACATCGCCCGCGACCTGGTCGCCGTCGTCCGACACCTCGGCGGCCCCGCGGTCGTCATCGGGCAGTCGATCAGCGGTGGAGCGGCCACCATCGCCGCCGCCGATGCCCCGGACATCATCGTCGGCATCGTCGAACTCGCGCCGTTCACGCGCAAGCAGTCGTTCGACCTCGGCGGCCTGCTCGGGAACAAGCGCCACCGCGCCGGCACGTTCCAGCTCGCCAAGGTCCTGGTGGCCGGCAGCCTGCCCGGCTGGCTCGGGTACCTGGACATCGCCGTCCCGACGAAGCCGGCCGACTGGGCAGCCGAGCGTGACCGCATCGAGTCGACGCTCCGGAAGCCCGAACGGATGGCCGCCCTGCGCGCGATGACGAAGACCTCACCGGCCGACGCCGGGGCCCGACTGGCCGACGTGCGCTGCCCCGTCCTGGTGGTCGAGGGCAGTGCGGACCCGGACTGGGCAGTCCCCCGCGCCGAGGGCGAACGCGTCCTCGCGGACCTGCCGGACGGGCTCGGCGAACTCGCCGTTATCGACGGTGCCGGGCACTACCCGCACACCGAGACCCCGGCCGAGGTCCTGGCGCTCGTGCTCCCGTTCCTCGGCCGCACCCTCGCCCCCGCCGGCGGCCACCGTGGCTAGGGCAGGGCTCGACCCCGCCGCCGTCACGACCGCGGCGGCCGCGCTGGCCGACGAGATCGGGCTCGCGCAGCTCAGCATGAGCGTCGTGGCGGAGCGGCTCGGCGTGAAGTCGCCGTCGCTGTACAAGCACGTCGACGGCCTGACCGACCTGGTCCGTCGGGTCGCGATACTCGCCGCGAACGAGCTCGGCGACGCCCTGCGCGATGCGATGCAGGGGCTGGCCGGGCGCGACGCCCTCGACGCAGCCGCTGAGACCGTCCGGCGGTACGTGCAGGAGCACCCCGGTCGGTACGAGGCCACGGTCGGGATCCGGCCGGCCGGCCCGGTGGACCCGCTGGCCGTCGCGATGGACCGCACCCTCGCGTCCTTCGCGGCAGCACTGCGCGGCTACGGCCTCGATCCCGCCGACGAGGTCCACGCGCTGCGGTTGGTGCGCAGCGTCCTGCACGGCTTCGCCACGATCGAGACGTCCGGCGGGTTCCAGATGCGCACCGACGTGGACACGAGCTTCGAGTGGATCGTCGCCTTCCTCGACCGGGGGTTCCGCGCGACGACCGCCCCCAGTCATGGTCACGATTCGGACTCCACGGCGGTCTGAGGCCACCGCGGGCTCTACGATCCGAGGACGCCTGAGCTTTCTCGGCGGATCCACACGATCCGGCACCCGACCGGACACGATCCAGGCGGACCCGTGCGCCACAGCGCCTCCACCGTCCGACGCGCCTGCGCCGTCGGCACCACCGCAGCCCTCGTCGCACTGACGACCGGCCTCGGCATCATCACCGCGACGGCCGCCCACGCCGACACGGCGACCGACCCGTCGACCACGACCGCGACGTCCGCTCCCGCGGCGACCGAGGCCCCGGTGCCGACCGCGGACGAGGGGGACTCGACGGCGAGCGCCCCCGCACCGAGCCCGGCCGAGACCGCGCCGGCCGACGGGGCCGACGCACCCGACGAGACCGACGCGACCGACGCGACCGCACCCGCGGCTGACGACCCGGAGCCGTCCGCTCCGACCACCACGGCCCCGACGCCCGCCCAGACCGACGCACCGACTGCGCCGCAGGCTGCCGACCCCGCCGTCACCATCACCGGCGACACGAAGGTCGGCTCCGTGCTCACCGCCGTCCCCACCGGGTTCGACCAGGACGGTGCGTTCCGGTACGTCTGGACCGAAGAAGGTTCCACCGCGGTGCTCGCGACGACCGGCTCGTACACGGTCGATGCCGCACAGGCCGGCCTGCAGCTGTCGGTGCAGGTCACCGGCGCACTGGCCGACGGCACGACCGCGACCGTGACCGCGACCTCGGCCGCCATCGCGCAGGACCCGGCGTTCGTCGACGCCGCCGGCCAGCCGATCACCCGGGGCACGGACGCCGGCGACCCGCTCCCCCTGCAGGCCACCGCGGGCAAGGCGTTCTCGCACACGTTCCGGGCGCAGGGCTCCCCCGCCCCGACCTACGCGCTCGCCTGGTACTACGGCGACGACGACGGCAACGTCGTCATGACGAAGTCGCAGGCAGCGGCACTCGCAGCGGGCAGCTCCGGCGGCTCGGGCTGGACGATCGGGTTCGGGTTCCAGCCGGACGACGAGGGCGAGGACTTCGGTCCGGAGCTCCAGCTGCCCGACGGCGTGACCTTCGACGCGACCACCGGCGAGCTGCGCGGCACCGCCACCCTGGCGTCGAACTTCGACTTCGCGGTCACGGCCACGAGCGGCACCGAGTCGGTCACGCAGTACGTCGAACTGACCGTCGACCCGGCCGCCGCGTTCGGCGTGCAGGTCTTCACCCTCGATGCGAAGTCGGTCGCCGCGCCGAAGAAGACGATGTGGATCATCGGCACGGACGGCACCGTCCTGACCGTGAAGCTCACCCTCGACGAGGACGGCTCCTTCGGCGGTCTCGACGTCGTGGACGGTGGCCGTCCGACGGTCGCGCAGGGCGGGACGCTCGTCGTGTCCGGAAACCTGGTCGACCGCTTCGGCAACCCGGTCGACTTCGCCGACGAGGGCGGCAACCCGGTCTGGACGCCGATCGTCACCTCGGACGTCGCCAGTGACGTGATCGCGCCCTACACCGAGTTCGATGCCGAGAGCGCCGTCGGCGTCACCTTCCCGCATGCCTCGACGCACACGCTGACCGTCGGCGGCACCGGCCTGCAGAGCACCTCGTTCGCGGTGGACGTCCGCCCCACCGTCCCGACGGTCCCGACCGTGTCCGTCGCGGGTGCGACGCCCACGTCGGGGCAGCTCGCCTACACCGGCTCCGAGGCCACCGGCGCCCTGCCGTGGGCGCTCGGCCTGGTCCTGGTCGGCGCCGGCATGCTCGGGGCGCGCGCGGTGCGCCGTCGCCGCGCCGGGCTCTGATCCGACACCCCTGAGCGACGGGAGGCGCGGTGCCAGCTGGCACCGTGCCTCCCGTCCGGACGCCCAGGCTCGAGACCCTCTTCATCGAGGTCCCGTGGCTCGCGTTCGGCAGGCGGTCGTCGCTGTGAGCGGCGCGGCACTCGCCGCCGTCGCCGTGGTCCGGGCGAGGCGACGGGCGACGCGGGCCGCCTGAGCGGACCGACGCGGAGCCGCCCGCCCCGGCTAGCCCTTCGCACCCTCCACGGCGATGTGGATGGCCTGCTGCATGCGGACGGCGACCTTCTTCGACATCGCGACCGTCGGGTGGACGCCGTCGGACGTGCGGCTCGCCGGCCATCCACCGTTCAGCTGCCGATCGGCGGCCCACGGGTCGACGAAGAGGTAGCCGTTCGTGAGCGCGTAGTTCTGGAGGTCGCGGTTCAGGATCTCGCCCTGCTTGCGCCGGTCGATGCGCTGCTTGCCGTACTTCGTGATGTTCGACGGGGCGATCGCCGCGATGACGACGTGACGGGCGTCGACCTTCTGCACGATCTTGTTGATGTTCCGCAGGATGCTCTTGCTGCTGTAGGCGTAGCGGAGGTCGTTCGTACCGGCCATCACCACCAGCGCGTCGGCGTCCTTCGTCGAGGAGCGTTCGAGGATGCGCGCAGTGGTCGCACCCCCGATCGCGGTTCCGCCCACGTTCGTGAGCGTCCGGTCGTTCATCTGCCGCATCCACGAGCCGTCCATCGCGGTCAGTGAGTCGCCGGCGTAGGTGACCGAGATCGTCGTCGGAGTCGGAGTCGGAGTCGGAGTCGGAGTCGGAGTCGGAGTCGGAGCTGACGGGGTCGGAGTCGCGACGGGGACCGAGGTCGGCGTCACGGCCGGCACCGGCGTCGCGGGCGTCGGTACCGGGGTCGCGGTCGTCACGTCCGTCGGGGTCGGGTTCGGGTTCGGTGCCTCCACGGCGGTGGCAGCGTTCGGGATCGCGGCGAGCAGGGCTCCGGCGATGACGACGACCGAGGTGGTGGCGGCGATGAGGGGCAGGCGGGATGAGCGCTGAGGAGCAGGCAAGATGAGCTTTCGTCTAGGGAACGAACCTGTACAACTTACAGGAATCGAGCACATGTCATCATCCCCAGGACGGGGGTCGAATCCCGACCGGAACGCGGTAGTGTTGTCACGAGCCAAGATTCACTGCGGAAAGGCGCGGCCTTGCCCCTCGACGACGAAGCGCCCGGTCGCGTGCTCGTACCGGGCCAGACCTGCCGCATCCGGATCTGGCACCGTTCCGACCGCACCGTGACCACCGTGCACGAGTCCACTGAGCGGCTCTACGAGGCGCCGAACTGGACCCTGGACGGCCGCCTCGTCCTCAACGCGGACGGCGTCCTCTGGACGATGCCGGCCGACGGTACCGACACCCCGGAGCAGGTCGGCATCACGGGGGTTCCGCCGCTCAACAACGACCACGTGCTCGACCCCGATGGTGAGCGACTGGGGACCCGGGGTCTGGCAGGCCGCCGAGACCATCGTCGAGCTCGACGGCGGGCAGGGCACTCTCAACGTCAACGGGTGGGCTCCCGACGGGTCCGCCTTCGGCTTCGTCGACTACCCCACCGGAGACCCCGCATGATCGTCCACACCGTCTGCTTCACGCTCGTCCACGCGGCCGGCTCCCCGCATGAGGCCGCGTTCCTCGAGGCCGCCCGCGACACCCTGCCGGCGATCGCCGGCGTGCAGGACTTCACCGTGTCGCGCCAGGTCTCGACGCAGAGCGACTTCCGGTTCCAGTTCTCGATGGTGTTCGCCGACCAGGACACCTACACGGCGTACGACGAGCACCCCGCGCACCAGCGGTTCGTCGCCACCCGGTGGGCGGACGAGGTCGCATCGTTCCAGGAGTTCGACTTCGTCCCACTGCCCGCCTGATCGGGCGGGCTCACTTCCGCCATCACGCCGCCCGCCGCGCGTCCCAGCACGTCCCGTCGCGTACCGTCGCGTCCTCGCACTTCCCCAGGTTCCGAAATCGTGGAACCTCGAGACGCCCCGGGGTCGTCTGCGGAACCTCGGGGGACGTGAGCGGCGAGTCGTGGAACCTCACGCCCGGTTGACTCGGCTTGCGAACGCGACCAGTGACGGACTGGAGGCGCGGCGTGAGCTGGCGCCGCGCCTCCCGTCCGCCTCTGGTCGCGTCAAGGACACGAGGCGATGAAGGCACGGAGGCCAGCGACGACCAGGTCGTGGTCCTCCATCGAGGACAGCCCCGACGCCGTCACCGCGGCGACCACACCAGCACCGCGGACGCGGATCGGGAACGAACCACCGGTGACGGCGTACTCGGCGCCGAGCCACCCGATCGCCGCGGGGTCGGCGCCGGCGGCGGACAGCCGGGCGTCGACGAGGGCGCTCGACTGCTCCATCCGGAGCACGACCGCGGCCTTGCGCTCGATCCAGACATGTTGGTCCGGGGTGATGCCCGGGGTCGCCGCGCGGAACAGTCCGAGGCCGGGTCGTCGGATGTCGATGCCGACGGAGTGGCCGGCTTCGTGGGCGATGCCACGGATCAGTGAGCCCAGCTCCCAGGCGTCGTCGTGGGTGAACGCGTCGAGCACGAGCTCGCGTTCCTGTTGCTCGAGGATGATGGTGCGGTCGGACATCGTCGTCTCCTGCTCAGCCCGCGGCGATCTGGGCGCAGGCACCGTGGTCGCGAGGTTAGCACGAGCCAACGCGGCACACGCGGCGGCCAAGTCGACGCGGAACGACTTGGTCGAGGTCGCACGACGACAACGGTGTCGTACGAGGTCAGCCCGCGGCGGGACCCGTCGACTCGCGCACCACGAGCCCGGTCGGCGTCGCGACGCGTCGGCGCGCGCCCCCGTCGCCCGACGTCCGGTCGACGACGGCGGTGAGTGCCGCATCGACGGTCGCCTCGACGTCCTGGTGCACCGACGTCAGATGGTGGTAACTGAGCGAAGCCAGGTAGCTGTCGTCGAAGCCGACCACCGAGACTCGGCCAGGGACGCCGATGCCGCGCTGCGCCAGGACGGCCAGCAGTCCGGTCGCGCACTGGTCACCGCAGCAGACCACCGCCGTCGGCAGGGAGTCGCGCGCCACGAGGGTCCGGGCCGCCGCGGCGCCGTCCTCCTCACTGAAGCCGCTCGGCACGACGTCGATCTCGGACCGGAGTCCGACGGCCCGCATGGCCTCGCGGTAGGCGACCGCACGGTCCCGCCCGACCAGGCCGTCTTCGCCACCGACGTACGCGATGCGCCGGTGCCCCAGGTCGACCAGGTGCTCGACGGCGGCGCGGAGCCCACCGAGCTCGTCCACGTGCACGTTGTCGGCGTACGGCGCATCGGTCCACTCGCCGAGCAGCACGACCGGGACCAGTCGACTGGCCTCTTCGAGCGAGGACGAGCCGGGGTCCGGGTTGAACACGACGAGGGCCTCGACACGGTCGCCGAGCAGGTCCGCCACCACCTGGTCCGTCGACCGGTCGGGGCCCGCGGCTCCGAGCGCGACGCCGAACCCCTGCTCCGCAGCTCGGGCGAAGAGGCGCTCCACGAACCGGACCTGGAACGGGTTCCGCATGCTGAAGACGGTGCCGATCAGCCGTGTGCGACCTTCGCGCAGGAGCCGGGCCGAGGTGTGCGGACGGTACCCGAGGTCGGCAGCAGCGGCGAGGACCCGGTCGCGGGACTCGGCGCTCGGGCCCGGAGCGCCACGGAGTACGAGCGAGACGAGCTGCCGGGACATCCCGACGCGTTCGGCGACGTCGCGCATCGTCGGCAGTCGGCTGCCGGCGGGACGCCGCTCCGGCAGGTGGTCGTTCCCCGTCGTCACGCGGCCAGTCTGGCACGTGCACGGGCACCCCTCAGCGCGCCTGCAGCCGACCGTTCGCCGACGCCGCAGCCGCGGTCATGCGCTGCAGGAACCCGAGGACGATCCGCGTCTCCTCCGGATCGGCATCCAGCACCGTCGCGGCGATCTCGGCGCCGGAGAACGCGAGGAACCGCCCACTCTCGGCGCGCGCGGACTCGGTCGGGCGCAGGGTGACCCGGCGTCGATCGGCGCTCTCGCGGTGCCGGGTGACGTGTCCGGCATCCTCGAGGCGGTCGAGGAGCACCGAGGTGGCACCGGAGGTCATGCCGATCCGGCGCGCCAACTGCGCCGGGGAGAGCGGCTCGCCGGCTTGCTCCGCCCACACGATCTGGCCGAGGGCGTTCGCGTCCGAACCCGGCAGCCCGATCCACGTGGACAGCTGCCGCTGCAGTTCGTCGAAGGTGACGGCCCAGTCGCGCAGCGCGTGCATGACCGCGACCTCGTCGTCGGACCACACCGTGGTGAGGGGGTCGATGTCGGGCATCCAGGTTCCTTTACTGTGCAGTTGCTTTACTGTAAAGCATGACCTCACAGCACGCAGTGATCTCCGGAGCCAGCATCGCAGGCCTGTCCGCCGCCTGGTGGTTGCGCCACGTCGGGTGGCGGGTGACGGTGATCGAACGCGCACCGGCCTTCCGCGACGGCGGGCAGAACGTCGACGTCCGCGGGGTCGCTCGCGAGGTGCTCGACCGCATGGGCCTGGTCGACGCCATCCGCGCACGCAACACGACCGAGACCGGGACGGTGATCGTCGATCGCGACGGCGATGTCCGGTCGGAACTGCCCTCCGACGGCCCGGACGGTGCCACCGCCGAACTCGAGGTCCTGCGCGGCGACTTCGCCCGGGTGATCCTCGACGACCTGCCCGCCGATGTCACCATCGTCTACGGCGAGACGATCCAGGACGTCGACGACCAGGCCGGCAGCCGCCGTGCGACCGTGACCACCGACACCGGGCGGGTGCTCGACGCCGACCTCGTGGTCATCGCCGAGGGTGTGCGCTCACGGACCCGCGACCGCCTCTTCCCCGCCGACGGTGAGGTCGTCGAGCGCGACCTCGGGGTGACCATGGTCTTCGGCACGATCCCGCGCACGCCCTCGGACGACGACCGGTGGCGCTGGTACAACGCCGTCGGCGGGCGTCAGGTCCACCTGCGCCCGGACCCGTACGGCACGACGCGGGCGATCCTGGCGTACGCCGGTGGCGACGGACTGGTGGGCCGCTCGCGTGCGGACGCCCTGGCGACGCTGCGGACCCGTTACGCCGATGCCGGATGGCAGACCGACCGCGTCCTCGACGGGTTCGACGGCTCGGACGACGTCTACCTGGACGAGCTGACCCAGATCCGGATGCCGCGCTGGCACCGGGGCCGCGTCTGCGTGATCGGCGACGCAGCCTGGTGCGTGACACCGATGGGCGGCGGCGGCGCCTCACTTGCCCTGACGAGCGGCTACGTGCTGGCGGCATCGGTCACCGGGGGCGAGGACCTCGACCACGCACTCGACACCTTCGACACCTGGATGCGCCCCCTGGTCGACAAGATCCAGGGCATCCCGAAGGGCATCGTGCACTTCGCGTACCCGCAGACCCGGCTCGGACTCGCTGCGCGCGGCCTGGCGGACAAGGTGCTGCTGTCGGCACTCTTCCGGCCACTGGCGGCGCGGCTCACCCGGGTCGCCGACAGCGAACGCCCCCTGCCACCGCTGCCCGAGACGATGCAGCAGCCCTCGCGGTAGCGCCGGTCGACCGGTCGGCTGCTCCGCTCGCGCCTACGACCCGTCGAGGGCCGCATCGAGGACCAGCTCGACCGCTGCCCGCTGTCGCGTCGCGGTCCATCGCTCGGGGTCGCCGCTCGCCAGGCTGGACACCCCTTCGACCAGCGCCGCCAGGGCGAGCGCCCGCTCCGACGCGTTCCCTGGTGCCGCGGGAGCAGCCGCTCCCAGGAGGCGCGTGAGCCGCTCGACGAAGGCCCGGCTGTGCGCCGCGTGCCGCTCGGCAAGGGCGGGATCGCTCAGCGCGGCCGACAGGAACCCGAGCCAGACGCGCGATTCCTCGGAGGTCGCACGATCGGTCGGGAGCGCACCGAGGACGACCGCTCGCACAGCAGCGGCCGCGTCCGGAGCATCGCGCTCGAGCGCGTCGGACCGGACCCGGGTGCGTTCGTGCAGGACGTCCCGCGCGTGCAGGAGCAACGCGCGTTTGTCCGGGAAGGCGTGCAGGACCAGACCGGTCGTGCACCCCGCTCGCTCGGCGACGGCCCGGAGCGTCAGCCCGCCCGCACCGCGCTCGGCGAGGGTCGCGAAGACCGCCTCTGACAGGCGCTCGCGCTGTGCGTCGTGGTCGCGGATCCGTGGCACGACGTCATCGTAACGGGTGTTACGGTAACAAGCGTTACGGAAAGGAACCGTCATGCTCTGGACGATCACCCGCACACCCTTCGACCACCCCGACGCCGATCGGCTCCGGGCGGCCCAGCGACGCGAGCTCGACGCCCGCTACGGCAGCGACGACCACGAACGCGGCACGCCGCCGTCGGCCGGCGACGTCCCGGTGTTCCTGGTGGCACGGGACGACGACGGCACGGCGATCGCCTGCGGTGGCCTCCGTCCCCTGCCCGAGGCGGTCCTGGGCGCGGACGTGGTCGAGATCAAGCGCATGTACGCCGATCCCACCGCGCGCGGGACCGGCGTGGCGACCGCCGTGCTGCACGCGCTCGAGCAGGCGGCGTCCGACCTCGGCGCCCGGCGTCTCGTGCTGGAGACGGGCATCCGGCAACCCGACGCGATGCGGTTCTACGAGCGCGAGGGCTACGCACCCATCCCGTTGTACGGGGCGTACGTCGGATCGGACGAGTCCGTCTGCTTCGCGATGGAGCTGCCGGAGCGAGGGGGCCGTGCGTCCTGAACCGACCGCACGGCCCGCTCGTCCGCCAGCACGGCGTCAGATCAACCGACCGCCCACTCGACCACTCGCGGGTCGCCCGGCGTGACCTCGTGCACCGGCCCCGTCACCGCGACCGTGGCGCGCTCCGTGGCGGAGCCGGGGACGGGCCGTCGAACCGGCCCACCGCCCGACGCGACGATCCCGCCTGCGGACACCGGGCCTCCCGGCCGTGACGCCGCCGCGTGGGACGCGACCCAGACCTGCACGTCCCCGGGTTCGACCACCTTGCGCATCCGCCGGTCGGTGAACGCGAACCGCTGCACGGGGACGCGGAAGCGGACCCGCGTCGACTCCCCCGCGGCGAGCGTGACGCGCGCGTAGCCGAGCAGTTGGATCTCGGGTCGCGTGACGCTGCCGTGCACGTCGTGGCCGTAGAGCTGCACGACGTCCTCGCCGTCGCGGGCGCCGGTGTTCCGGACGGTCACCGACGCTTCGAAGACGGCGTCGGAGCGGACGGACGCGTCGACGACCAGGTCGTCGTACGCGAACGTCGTGTACCCGAGACCGAAGCCGAACGGGCGCACCGGCGTCGAGTCGGCGGCGGTGACGTCCGAGGGGCCGCCGAGGCGCGGGTGCAGGTACGTGTACGGCTGCGCGCCGGCGGCGCGCGGCAGCGAGACGGGCAGGCGGCCGGAGGGTGACGCGGCGCCGGTGAGCAGGTCGGCGATCGCGGTGCCGCCCTCCTCGCCGGGGAAGAAGGCCTGCACGACCGCCGCGGGTCGGCGAGCGCCAGCAGCGACTCGGCTTGCGCCGGCCGGGCCAGCGGCGACGACGCCGTCGCCGTCGCCGTCGAGCGCCCACCCGATCGCGTAGGGCCGCCCTGTCAGCAGCACCACCACGGTCGGGGTGCCGGTCGCGACGACCGCCTCGACGAGCGAGCGTTGCACCCCGGGCAGGTCGAGCGACTCCGTGTCGTTCCCCTCGCCGACGGTGCCGCGGCCGAACAGTCCGGCCTGGTCGCCGACGACGACGACCGCGACGTCCGACGCGGACGCCACCGCGACGGCATCGGCGAACCCGTCACGGTCGGTCCCGGTGACCGCGCAGCCCTCGGCGAACCGGACTGCGTCGGCACCGAGGGCGGCGACCATCGCCTCGCGGACGGTCGGGATCGCGAAGCCGAGCGGCAGGTCGGGGTGCGACGCGAGCACGTGGTTCGCGAAGGAGTAGCACCCCTGCAGTGCCTCGGCGCGGTCGGCGTTCGGGCCGATGACGGCGACGGACGCACCGGCGCGCAGCGGCAGGACCGGGGCGGCGGCCGGTGCCCCGGCAGCAGCCGAGGCGCCAGCACCAGCACCAGCACCAGCACCAGCACCAGCGCCAGCGCGCACCGTGTCGTTCGACAACAGCACCAGCGACCGCGCCGCCAGCTGCTTCGCCAACGACCGGTGCAGCGGGGTGTCCAGGTCGATGCCGGTGGGTGGATCGTCCTCGTACGCCCGCGGGTCGAGCAACCCCAGGCGCTCCTTCTGCCGCAGCACCCGCAGGACCGCGCGGTCGACGAGCGCCTCGTCGAGCAGCCCCGAACGGACGCGCTCGACGAGCGGCGCCAGGTAGGCGTCCCCCGTCGGCAGCTCGACGTCGATCCCAGCCTCGAGCGCCAGGGCTGCGGCAGAACCCCGGTCGGCGGCGATGCCGTGCATGACCTCGAGGAACGCGACCGAGAAGTAGTCCGCCACGACGGTGCCCTCGAAGCCGAGCTCGTCACGCAGCAACCCGGTCAGCAGGGCAGCGTTCGCGGCGATCGGCACCCCGTCGATCTCGGCGTACGAGTTCATGACGCTCCGGGCGCCCCCGTCGCGCAGCGCCATCTCGAACGGCGGCAGGAACACGTCGGCGACCTCCCGCGGTCCGGCGTGGACGGGGGCGTGGTTCCGCCCCGCCTGCGAGGCCGAGTACCCCAGGAAGTGCTTGAGGGTCGCGTCGACTCCGGCCGACTGCAGCCCCCGCACGTAGGCGGTCCCGACGGTGCCGACCAGGTACGGGTCCTCGCCGATGCACTCGTCGACCCGGCCCCACCGCGGGTCACGGATCACGTCGAGCACCGGTGCGAGCCCCTGGTGCACGCCGAGCTGGCGCATCGACGCACCGATCGCGGCGCCGACCTGCTCGACCAGGTCCGGGTCGAAGGCCGCACCCCACGCCAGCGGGGTGGGGAACGTCGCGGCCTGCCACGCGGCGAGGCCGGTCAGGCACTCCTCGTGCACGAGCGCGGGGATCCCGAGTCGGGTCTCGCGCTTGAGTCGCCGCTGTTCCGCCCACAGCCAGGCGGCGCGTTCGTCGGGTTCGACGGGGCGGGTGCCGTACACGCGGGTGAACTGGCCGATGCCGTCGCGGGTGATGTCCGCCAGCGTGCGGCCGTCGGCGGCCGCCGCCATCTCGCCCTGCATGGGTGCGACCACACCGTCCTGGTCGAGCCAGTAGCCGACGAGCTGCGCCGCCTTCTCGTCGAGGGTCATGGCGGCGAGCAGGGTGGTGGCGCGGTCGGGTCCGGTCACGTCGGGTGCGTCGTGGTCGTCCTGGAGGCGCGGCTGGCGTCCGGTGTCCCGGGTCGAGTCCGTCGTCGTCACCCCTTCACCGCCCCGGTCAGCCCGCCGACGATGCGGCGTTGGAAGATGGTGAAGAACACCAGTGCCGGGATCATCGACATCGACGTGAACGCCAGCACCTTGGCCGTGTCGACCGAATACTGCGACGAGAACGCCTGCACGCCGAGGGGCAGGGTGTAGCTGCCCTCGTTGTTCAGGATGAACAGCGGCAGGATGTAGCTGTTCCAGCTCGCGATGAACGCCAGGATGCCGACGGTGACCACCCCCGGCAGCGACAGCGGGACGACCATGCGGAAGAAGAACCCGAGCCGGCTCGCACCGTCGATCGACGCAGCTTCTTCGAGCTCGTCCGGGATCGCCCGCAGGAACGGCACCAGGATGATGACCGTCGTCGGCAGGGCGAAGGCGATCTGCGGCAGGATGACGCCGACCAGACTGTTCGTGAGACCGAGGTCCTTCACGAGCAGGTACAGCGGCGTGATCGCGACGGTGATCGGGAACATCAGTCCGGCGGCGAACAGGGCGTACAGCGCCCCGCGGCCGGCGAACCGGTAGCGGGCGAGTACGAAGCTCACCATGAGGCCGAGCACGACGACGCCCGCGGTGGTGGTCACGGCGCTGATCGTCGAGTTGCCGAGCTGCTGCCAGAAGATGCCGCTGGACAGCACGGATCCGTAGTTGCCCAGCTCGAACGGCGCCGGCAGCCCGGCGGGGCTCGTGGTGATCTGCGAGTTCGTCCGGAAGCCGCCCAGCACGATGTACAGCACCGGGGCGAGGTTCGCGGCGACGAACAGGATCGCCACCAGGTAGGTCAGCGGGTTCGCGCGACCGATCGCCGCGCTGGACCGCCGCTCCCGCGTGGCCCGTCGCCCGGGGGCGACGATGCTCGTGGTGGCCATCAGTTCTTCCTCTCGGTGAGTGCACCCGCGGTGTCGCGGCGGAGCACGAAGCGCTGGTAGACCAGGGCGACGGCGAGCGAGATCACGAACATCACCACGGCGACGGCACTGCCGAAGCCGAAGTTGCCCGAGGTGCGACCGTTGGCGACCATGTACGTCGCCATGGTCGAGGTGCCAGCGGTCGACGAGATGTACTGCCCCCAGATGATGTAGACGAGGTCGAACAGCTGCAGTGAGCCGATGATCGACAGGAACGCCCAGATCCGGATGGTGGGGCCGAGCAGCGGCAGGGTGATCCGCCGCTGGATCTGCCAGTAGCCGGCGCCGTCGATCGCCGCCGCCTCGAACAGCTCCTCGGGGATGCTCTGCAGGCCGGCGAGGAACAGGATCACCGCGAAGCCGATGTACTTCCACGAGATGATCACGAGCAGGGTCCAGATCGCGATGTCCGGGTTGGACAGCCAGTCGGCCCGCAGCCCGCCGAGCCCCATGCCCTGCAGCAGGTCGTTCACCGCGCCGTTCGACTGGAGCATCAGGCTCCACCCGGTGCCGACGATCACCTCGGAGATGACGTACGGCACGAACACGAGCACGCGGACGAGCCCGCGGCCGTGCATCTTCTGGTTGAGCAGCAGGGCGAGCACGATGGCGATCGGCCCCTGCAGCACGAGGGACAGCACGACGATGAAGCCGTTGTGCAGCAGGACCGCGTGGAACGCCTTGTCCTGGAAGATGATCAGGTAGTTCTGCAGCCCCACGAAGTCGGTGGGTGGGCCGTAGCCCTGCCACTTGAAGAACCCGTAGTAGGCGGCGAGCCCCACGGGCAGGATCACGAACGTCACGAAGACGATGACCGCGGGGCCGGCGAGCACCGCGATCTCGACGCGCTTCCGCCAGTCCGCGATGCGGCGCGTGGACCGCCGACCGGCGGGGAGCGGCGTACCGCTTCCCGCCGGGGACGTCCCCGCGGCCGTGTCCGACCCTGTGGTCGGGGGCGTGCCGAGCGAGGTGTCGAGGGTCATGCTCAGCCCTTGGCCGCGGCCTGGTTGGTGGTGTCCACGATGTCCTTCGCGCTGCCCTTGCCGGCGAGCAGGTCGACGACGCTGGTGTTCAGCGCGTTGCCGACGTTCTGGCCGTACAGGGTGTCCAGGTACTGCGAGACGAACGGCGCGTCCTGGTAGGCGGCGAGCGCCGACTTCAGGTAGTCCGCGTCGACGACCGACTGGGCGTCCTTGTTGACCGGGATGGCCTGGAACGCCGTGTAGTACGCCTCTTGGTTGTCCTTCTGCACGATGAAGTTCAGGAAGTCGGTGCACGCCTTCTTCGGGGCCTTCGCCGAGCAGGAGTTGCCGTCGACGCCGCCCATCATCGACTTCGGGTCACCCTTGCCACCGTCGATCGTGGGGAACGGGAACCAGCCGAGGTCGGCCAGCGGCTTGCCGTCCGGGGTGAGCGAGGAGATCACGCCCGGGTCCCACGCGCCCATGAGCTCCATGGCGGCCTTGTGGTTCGCGATGAGTCCGGCCGAGCTGCCGGCGCCCTGCTGGGCAGCGGTCGTCAGGAACCCGTCGTTGAACGGCTTCGTCTTGGTGAAGTCCTCGAGCTGCTCGCCGGCCTTCGTCCAGCAGGCGTTGTCGAACTTGAGCGACTTCGCCGCGCCCTCGAGCGTCTTCTGGCTGCACTCGCGCAGGGCGAAGTTGTAGTACCAGTGCGCGGCGGGCCAGGCGTCCTTCGCGCCGACGGCGACGGGGTCGATGTCGGCGGCCTTGAGCTTCGCGATGTCGTCGTTCAGCTCGTCCATCGTGGTCGGGGTACGGTCGATGCCGGCCTTCTGGAACAGGTCCTTGGAGTACCAGATGCCCTCGGGGAGCACGGCACCGGGCATGGCGTAGGTCTTGCCGTCCTTCTCGTAGCCGGCGAAGGTGCCGGCGCTGATGGACTTCTTCGCGTCGGCGCTGATGGAGTCGGAGATGTCCATGAGCTGCCCGGCGGCGATCATCGCGTCCATCTTGCCCCCGCCGCGCTGCAGGAAGACGTCCGGCCCGTCGCCCGAGTTGAGCGCGGTCTGGAGCTTGCCGTCGAGGTCCTCGTTCTGGATGGCCTGCGTCTTGATGGTGACGTTCGGGTACTTCGCCTCGAACGCCTTGACCGTCGAGGCCCAGTAGGCCTTGCCGGGTCCGGTGGTGGAGTTGTGCCAGAAGGTCATCGTGACCTTGCCGGTGCCGTCGTCGGCCGCGTTGCCGCCTGCCGAGCAGCCGGAGGCCACCAGTGCTGTCGCCCCGATCAGCGCGATGGCTGCCGCGGCACGGATCTTCCTCGTCATCGTGGAACTCCTCGTGTCGTCGTTGACATGCAGCGACATCGACTGCCGCTGCGGAGAGCGTGCCAGCTGCTCCTACCGCTTGTCAATCGATATCGATAACGTTTTCTACGCTGATTCCGGCACACATCAGCGGTACGGTGAGCACATGGACTCGGCCCTCGGTGCACGTCCCGGTGCCGGCCGGGTGACCATCGGCGACGTCGCTCGTGCCGCGGGGGTCTCGATCCCCACCGTGTCGAAGGTCATCAACCAGCGAGACGGCGTCGCCGCAGCCACGATGACCCGCGTGCAGCAGGTCGTCGCCGACCTCGGGTACGAGACGTCACTGGTCGCCCGGAGCCTGCGGAGTTCGCGCACCGGGGTCCTCGGCATCCTGGTGCCCGAGTTCGAACCGTTCTCGACCGAGCTGCTGCGCGGCATCTCGAGCGCGACGACCGGCACCGGCTACGAGCTGCTCGCCTACGCGGGCCTGATGACCGGAGCCGACCGTCCGGGCTGGGAACGCCGGTCGCTGTCGCGCCTGTCCGGCACGCTCATCGACGGTGCCATCGTCGTCACCCCGACCACCGCCCTGTCGAGCTCGTCGATCCCCGTCGTCGCCATCGACCCGCACACCGGGCCCGAGGGGCACGCGACCGTCGACGCCGACAACGAGGGTGGGGCCGTCCAGGCCGTGGAGCACCTGCTCGCACTCGGACACACCCGGATCGCACACCTGCGGGGCCGCGCCGACCTGGCGTCCGCCCAGCTGCGCGAGGCCGGGTACCGCTCGGCGCTGACGGCCGCCGGCATCGTGGTCGACGAACGACTCGTCCGCGACGGCGACTACCAAGAGGAGCAGTCCGCATCCGCCGCGCGGGACCTGCTCACGCTGGTCGCCCGACCGACCGCGGTGTTCGCCGCGAACGACTCGTCGGCGATCGGTGTGCTCCGCGCGGCGACGGACCTCGGCCTGCGGGTGCCGGAGGACCTGTCCGTGGTCGGTTTCGACGACGTGCCCCAGGCCTCGATCACGGTGCCCCCGCTCACCACTGTGTCCCAGCCGCTCGCCGAGCTCGGATCGCGCGCGGTCGAACTGCTGCTGACGATGCTGCGGGGCGAGGCCGCGACGGACCACGTCCGCCTGTCGACGACACTCCGGGTGCGCTCCAGCAGCGGCCCCGTCCCGCGGGACTGACCGGCTACCGGCGCAGGGTCTGCTTCGGGTACTCGCCGAACCGTGCCGCGTAGGTCGCCGAGAACCGCCCGAGGTGCGCGAACCCCCACCGCCGAGCGACGTCACCGATGATGCCGGCCTGCGGATCGGCCTCGAGCAACTCGCCGCGCACCCGGTCCAGGCGGACGTCGCGCAGGTAGGTCAGCGGGGACTCGTCGAACACCCGCCGGAACGCCTCCTGCACGGACCGCACGCTCAGTCCGGTGACCGCCGCCAGGTCGGTGATGGTGATCGGCTTCGAGGCGTGTGCGTGGACGTACTCCACGGCGGTACGCAGTCGCGCGTTCCGGGGCAGCCCCAGCGCAGCCGGCAGGCCGTCGATCCGGGGCGGGAAGGTGTCGAGGAACGCGGCCACGGCGAGCGACTTCGCCTCGAGCCAGGCATCGGAGCCGGGTCCGCCCAGGCGGAGCGCGCGGGACAGCGTCGTCAGGACGGACTGCCACCGCCCGAACGCCGCGGTGTCCGGTTCGCGCGCGTGGTCGAAGCGCAGCGGTCGGTCCCCCAGGTCGAGCTGGTCGGCGGCGAACCCGTGCACGAGCCCCCGGTCGAAGTGCACCAGGCGCTGGTCGTGGTCCTCGGCCGCGAAGACGAACTCGGCGTCGCACGGCAGGAGCGTCGGGACGTTCCGGCGCAGGTCCACCCGCTCCCCCGCGACGTCCAGGTGGGCCCGTCCGCTGGTCATCCAGGCGACGATGTAGTGGCTGCCGATCGGCATGCCACCGCGGAGGACGCCGCGCATCTGCGAGCGGCGGATGCTCACGTCGGTGTCCCCGAGGGCGGTGTACCGGTAGGCGAACCCGTCCTCCCCGCGCTGCGCGGACCACTGGTCGGCACCGTGGACGGTGGCGAGGTCGCGCGCCGCCGACGCCGGGTCGTTGCCGGACACCTCGAACCGCACGGATCCGGCCGCGCGCCCGCCCGCCTGCGGGGAGTCGATCGGATCAGCCACCCGCCGTCACCCCCGCCACCGGAAGGTGACCATCGCACCTGCTGGGCGGATACGCTGACCCGGTGCGCGCGGCGACCGGTCGCGCGGACCCGATCGGTGCAGAGGGGGCGCTCGTGTGAGCGATCTCGACCTCGTCGCGGCGTTGACACGCCTCGAGACCGCGGTGTCCGCGCTGCGCGCACGGCTGCGCGACCGTCTGGGCGTGTCCGGTGCCGACCTGACCGTGCTGCAGTACATCGCCCGCGCGGAGGAAGCCGGCCGCACCGTGCGCGTCAAGGACCTCGCCAAGCACGTCGGGTTGACCGGCCCCGCGGTGACCGGCACGATCGACCGACTCGAACAGGGCGGGTACCTCAGCCGCGTGCCGAACCCCGCCGACGGTCGCAGTCGGCACATCGAACTGACCGAGTCCACCCGCCGCGACTACACGAGCGCGATGGACCGCACGGACGATCACCTGCACGAGCTGATGGCCTCCTTCTCCGAGCGTGACCGGGTCCGGTTCGTCCGGATCGTCGATCGCATCGTCGCGGCCGTCGACCTCGGCGCTCCGAACCCCTGACGGCAGGCTACGGGCGCTCGGCAAGCGGCCCGGACGATTGTCCGCCATGCGCAGTTGGGTAACATCCCGACCTATCTCGCGCCGTGGTCGTCGCCGGGTGGCGGACGGGAGGCCCGTGGCGGGCCCGCCCCGCGCCTCCCGTCCGCCACTGCGCCACGTCACGGGCGCGCGCCGATTCTCGGGTGGGCGCGAGTCAGGGGGTCGGCGCGGGAGCCGTCGACTCGGCCGTGCGGATCGTGCACGGCAGCAGGAAGTGCGGCAGGTCGTCCGACGTGCCGTCGAGCTGGTCGATGAGCGCGTCGGCAGCCCGGATCCCGAGTTCCTGGCCGGGGGCGACCATCGTCGACAACCGGGGGTAGTGCTGATCGGCGTTGGCCTCGGACGACGCGATGCTGAGCACTGAGACGTCCTCGGGGACCCGTCGTCCGGCGGTGTACAGCCCGACCAGGAGCCCCGCCGAGGAGTCGTCCTTCATCATCAGGACGGCCGTGACGTCCGGGGCGGCCTCGACCAGGTCGCTCGCCGCTTTCCGCCCGCCGTCGCTGCCCGGCCCCGCGGTGACGACCGTGCCGGTGAGCCCCCGGTCGGCGACGGCCCGCCGGAAGGTGTCCTCGACGCGCAGGTGCGGGGCGTAGCCGGCCATCGGGGTGCCCTCGAGGTCCTCGAGCACGAGGCCGAACCGACGGTGCCCGAGCGCCTCGAGGTGGTCGAGGCTGTCCTCGATGGTCGTCTCGAAGTCGATGTCGACGAAGGGCAGACCGCTGCTGTCCCGGGTCCGGCCGATCAGGGTGAACGGCACGTCGAGGTCGGTGAGGACGGCGACGCGGGGATCGTCCATCCGTACCTCCATCAGGATGACCCCGTCCACGAGGCCGCCCGAGACGAGGTCGTCGAGGTCGTCCCCGGCCGGGTCCACAGGCCAGAGCACCAGGTGGTACCCGCGCTCGGACGCCCGTTCCGCTGCGCTCATGAAGAACTGCGAGGTGGTCGGGCTGAAGCGGTTGCCGGTGGTCGGGAACAGCAGCGCGATGATCCGGGTCCGGCGGCTCGCCAGCGCACGGGCGACGACGTTGCCGCGGAACTTCAGCTCGCGCATCGCCGTCTTCACCCGCGCCGTGGTGCCGGGTGTCACGTACTTGGTGCCGTTCACCACGAAGGACACGGTGGCGATCGAGACCCCCGCCCGATCGGCGACCTGCTGCATCGTGGCCATGTCGGTGATCCTAGCGGTCGCGATGGCAGAAAAGCGCTTTACAGGTGAAGCGCTTATCTGTTAGCTTCTGGCCCCAGGAGCACAGCGACGATGACGTCAGCGGCCTCGTCGATGCGTGCCTGCCCCAGCATCCGTCAAGAGAAGAGCTCTGCAATGAAGCAAAGATTCCCCTCCATGTCCCGCCGGACGCGCGCCCTCGTCGGCGCAGTCGCCGTCGTCGCCACGATCCCCCTGGTCCTGTCCGGCTGCTCCGGCTCCGGATCGGCGTCGTCGGGCGGCAGCAAGGCCCTGACGATCGAGGACTACTACGACGCGAACTACAACCCGGTCTACAAGCAGTGCGCGAAGGAGGTCGGCGCGACCGTCACGATCAACCACGTCGCCGGCGCCGGCCTCATCGCGAAGGTGCTGCAGCAGGCATCGTCGAAGACGCTGCCCGACGTGCTCATGCTCGACAACCCCGACGTCCAGCAGATCGCCTCGTCCGGTGCTCTGTCCGACCTGTCGACGTACGGCCTCGACGCCGACGGCGACGTGCCCGGCGTCAAGGCAGCGAGCACCTACAAGGGCAAGCTCTACGGCCTGCAGTCGAACACGAACTCCATCGCGCTCTACTACAACAAGAAGCTGCTGGCGGACGCCGGCGTCCAGCCACCCAAGACGTGGGACGAGCTGAAGGCCGCCGCGAAGAAGCTGACCTCCGGGTCGACGTACGGCTTCGCGATGAGCAACATCAACACGTACGAGGGCACCTGGCAGTTCCTGCCGTTCTTCTGGTCGAACGGCGGCGACGAGAAGGACATCGCCACGGCGGACGCCACCCAGGCGCTGCAGCTCGTCCAGGACCTGCAGGACGACGGCTCGATGTCCAAGAGCTCGATCAACTGGGCCCAGGCGGACGTCAACAACCAGTTCCTGGCCGGCAAGGCCGCGATGATGATCAACGGTCCCTGGCAGCTGCCGGCGCTCAACGCCAAGAAGGGCCTCGAGTTCGACAGCGTCCCGATCCCGACGCGCACCGGCGACGCCACGGTCGCACCGCTCGGCGGCGAGGCGTTCACCGTCCCGCAGACCGGCGACAAGGACAAGATGCAGCTCGCCGGCAAGTTCGTCGGCTGCCTCCACTCGCAGAAGATGCAGAAGACCCTGTCCGAGGTCAGCGGCAACGTGCCGACGAACCTCGAGGCCGGCGCCGCCTGGGCGAAGGACCACCCGCAGGTCGCCTCCTTCGTGACCACCGTGCAGACCGCCCGTGCCCGCACCGGTGAGCTCGGACCCGACTGGCCCAAGGCCGCCACGAAGATCTACACCGCCGTCCAGCTCGCCCTCACCGGCAAGGCCAGCCCCGAGGCAGCGCTCAAGCAGGCGCAGTCGCAAGAGCAGTAGCACTCCGGGAGCCGGCCGACCGGTCGGCTCCCTCCGGCGTGGAGGAAAGGACCCCGGCGTGAGCGCCTCGACACAGACACGACCACGGACGACCCTGCCCGTGGCGACACCCCGACCCGGGCAGCGACGAGCCCGCTTCCGATCCGGCATGACCCGATGGCTCTTCGTGGTGCCGGCGGCGCTCTTCGTGGCCGTCTTCTTCGGCTACCCGGTCGTGAAGAACGTCATCATGTCCTTCCAGGACTACACGACGGCGACGTTCTTCACGGGCGAGGCCCCCTGGGTGGGGCTCGGCAACTACATCTCGGTGTTCAAGAGCTCGGTCTTCACGACGAGCCTCGTGAACACGGCCCTGTTCACGGCCGGCTCGATCATCCTGCAGTTCGTCATCGGCCTGGCCCTCGCGCTGTTCTTCCGGCGGCACTTCCCGCTGTCCGGCTTCCTGCGCGGTCTCCTGCTCCTGCCGTGGCTCCTGCCGCTCATCGCCTCGAGCGCGGTGTGGAAGTGGCTGCTCGACCAGGACAGCGGTGCGCTCAACCAGCTGCTCGGCGTGGTGGGCATCGCCCCGGTCCCGTGGTTGGTCAGCCCGAGCCTCGCGCTCATCGCGGTGATCGGCGTCAACGTCTGGCTCGGCATCCCGTTCAACACGACGATCCTCTACAGCGGCCTGCAGTCCGTGCCACCGGAGCTCTACGAGGCCGGCTCGCTCGACGGGGCCACCGGGTTCAAGGCGTTCTGGTACATCACGTGGCCGAGCATCCGGTCGGTGGTCAGCGTCGTGGTCGTGCTCGGGGTCGTGTACACGCTGAAGGTCGTGGACATCATCCTCGGCTTGACCGGCGGCGGCCCGGCGAACTCGACGCAGACCCTCGCCACGAACGCGTACCACCAGTCGTTCATCAACTTCCAGTTCGGCATCGGAGCCGCGGTGAGCAACGTGCTCATCGTCGTCTCGTTCGTCTTCGCGATGGTCTACATCGCGATCTCACGGAAGGCGGTCGACGAATGAGCGTCGGACTCGCGAACCAGACCGTCACCGCCACCCGCGCGATCACGACCAAGCGGACGGCGCGGGCACCCCGCCCGCGCGGTTCCGCCAAGGGCATCCCGTTCACGATCCTCGGGTGCGTGTTCCTCGCGATCATGGTGTTCCCCGTCTACTGGATGGTGAACACCAGCCTGCAGGCGACGTCCGGGGCCGCCACGGCGACGTGGTTCCCGTTCTCGCCCACCTTCGCCGGGTACCAGGCGGCGTTCGCCCAGCAGGGACAGAACTTCCTGTCGAGCATGATCATCGGCCTCGGCACCGTCCTGCTGACGCTGGCCATCGCGACGCCGGCGGCCTACGGGCTGGCACGGTTCCGGATGCGCGGCGGCCGGGCGTTCCTGCTCGTGCTGCTCATCACCCAGATGATCCCCGCGATCGTCATCGCGAACGCCCTGTACACGCTGTTCAACAACATCGGGCTGCTCAACAGCTACGTCGGGCTGATCCTGGCCGACAGCGCGGTCCAGGTGCCGTTCGCGATCCTGCTCATGCGGGCGTTCATGGAGTCGATCCCGCCGAGCCTGGTCGAGGCCGCCCTGGTCGACGGTGCCAGCGACTTCCGGGCGTTCGTGTCGATCGTCGTGCCGATCAGCCGGAACGCGATCGTCACCGCGGCGCTCTTCACGTTCCTCGGTGCGTGGGGCGACTTCCTCATCGCACTGACCCTGACGTCGACGACCGCCGTGCGACCGATCACGCTCGGCATCTACAACTACATCGGCTCGAACGTCACCGACTGGGGGCCCGTCATGGCGACCTCGGTGCTGGCGTCCCTGCCCGCTGCCGTCCTGCTGATCTTCGCGCAGAAGTACATCTCCGCTGGTGCCCTCGGCGGTGCCGTCAAGTGACGGCCCCGGACCGACGCCACCACGCACCCCAGCCAGAAAGGCACACCATGACCACCACCCCGCTGCGCATCACCGTCTGGGGCGAGAACGTCCACGAACAGGTCGAGCAGCACGTCGCCGAGCGCTACCCCGAGGGCATGCACGGCGCGATCGCCGACGGCATCCGCGAGAACCTGCCCGACGCCGTCGTCCGGACCGCCACCATGCAGGAACCCGAGCACGGCCTGACCGACGAGGTCCTGGCCGCGACCGATGTCCTGACCTGGTGGGGCCACGCCGCGCACCAGGACGTCGACGACGCCGTGGTCGACCGGGTGCACAAGCACGTGCTGTCCGGCATGGGCCTGATCGTCCTGCACTCCGGCCACTGGTCGAAGATCTTCGGCAAGCTCATGGGCACCACGTGCACCCTGCGCTGGCGGAGCGAGCACGACCAGGAGCTCGTCTGGACCGTCAACCCGCAGCACCCGATCACCCGGGGCGTGCCGAACCCGATCGTGATCCCCGAGCAGGAGATGTACGGCGAGTACTTCGACGTCCCGACCCCCGACGAGCTCGTGTTCATCTCGGGGTTCACCGGCGGCGAGGTCTTCCGGAGCGGCATGACGTACCGCCGCGGCCTCGGGAAGATCTTCTACTTCTCACCGGGCGACCAGGACTTCCCCGTGTACCACCACGAGGACGTCCGCCGCGTGATCGCGAACGCGACGGAGTGGGCACGGCCCGAGCGCGAGCGGGAGATCCCGACGCTCCGCCGCTACGACCTGGGTGAGTACTTCGACGGCCAGCACTACCGCGGACCGTTCGACGACGCGCCCGTGGACGAGCAGGACGCCGAGCCCACCCGCCCCGCCGACGCCGACGCGTCCGACCACGCCGGGGCGCAGGCGTGACCGCGCTCCGCGTGCTGCAGGTCGGTGCCGGCGGTATGGGTCGGGCCTGGCTCGGCACCGTCGCCGCCGACCCCGACGTCGAGCTGGTCGGCATCGTCGACCTCGACCTCGACGCAGCACGGGCCGGCGCCGCGCACGCCGGCGACCCGACGATCCCCGTCGGCACGGACCTGACCGAGCTCGCCGCCGAGACCGGCGCCGAGGCCGTCCTCGACATCACCGTCCCGGTCGCCCACCACCCGGTCACGCTGCAGGCCCTGCACGCCGGACTCCCCGTCCTCGGCGAGAAGCCGGCAGCGCAGACCGTCGCCGAGGCACTCTCGCTCGCCGCCGCCGCCGAGGCGACCGGCAAGCTGTTCATGGTGTCGCAGTCGCGGCGCTACAACGACCAGCTCGTCGCGTTCCGCCAGCACGTGCGCGGCCTCGGGGCGATCGGCGGCCTGAGCACCCGGTTCGCCAAGGCCCCGCACTTCGGCGGCTTCCGCGAGCAGATGGACGACGTCCTGCTGCTCGACATGGCCATCCACGCGTTCGACTCCGCCCGCTACGTGCTCGAGCGGGACCCGGTGTCGGTCTACTGCGAGTCGTGGAACCCGTCGTGGTCCTGGTACCGGGGCGATGCTGCAGCGGCCGCGGTCTTCGCCTTCGAGGACGACGTCCGCTACGTGTACGACGGCTCGTGGTGTGCGCCGGGTGCCGAGACCTCGTGGAACGGCGACTGGCGGGCCTCGGGCGCAGACGGCACCGCGCTGTGGGACGGCGACCACGACCCGTCGAGCGACCTCGACGGCACCACGGGGGCGCCGTCGCCCGCGGCGAGCGTGGGGCACGAGATCGCCGGCGCGCTGACGTCGTTCGTCCGCGCCGTCCGCTCCGGCGAGACACCGGACGGCGAGGTCCACGGCAACGTCATGAGCCTCGCCATGGTCGAGGCCGCGATCGCCTCGACCCGCACCGGGCAGCGCATCGTCATCGACGAGGTGCTCGAACGCGCGCACGCCGAGGCACTCACCGCCGAGCGGCACGACGCCGTGCGCGACCGGCTGGCGGCGTGGGGCTCGGTGCGCTCCGCACTCGCCGCGCAGAGCGCGGAGGCACCCGCCGTCTGAGCGCGCGTTTCGTCGGCAGGAGCCCTTCGGGATGGGCGAGCGCACAGGGCGGACGGGAGGCGCGGTGCCAGCTGGCACCGCGCCTCCCGTCCGTCAGCTGGTCCGGCCCACGGCCGGGCGCAGGCCGAGCGCTACTTGCCGGCGGCCTGGTTGTACGAGGCGATCTGCGACGTGGCCTGCTGCTCGGCGTCGGCCATCGTCGACGCGACGTCCGAGCCCTCGACGACCTTGTTGAACGCGCCGATGACCGTCGCTCGGACCGTCGGCATCGCTCCGGTGACGCAGCCGGCCGACGCGGTGCTCGACGGGTCGGCGGCGAGCTGCGCGTACATCGCCCGGATGTTCGGGTCGGCCAGGGACTCCTTGCCGACCGTCGTCCGGGCGGCGCGGGTGTTCATCGCCAGGTACCCGGTGGCCTTCGACCACTCGGCCTGCACCTCGGGCGACTGCAGCCACTTCGCGAACGTGTACGACGCCTGCTGCTGCGCGGCGGAGTGCCCCTTGCCGGAGATCCAGAGCGCGTTGCCGCCGATGACCGGACCGGCGTCCTTCGAGTCCGACGTCGTCGGGAACGTCGAGACGACGGACTTCGTGCCGTCGGGGTCCAGGGTCGTGTAGGCACCGGACGACGTCATCACCATGCCGACCCTGTCGCTCGTGAACGCGGAGTTCTGCACGGTCGGGTCGGTGCCGGGGTTGAGTGCGGAGCCGTCCTGGTAGAGCTTCTGCAGGCGGGTCATGAACTGCACCTGCGTGTCCGAGGTGAGCGAGACGCCGGTCACCTTGCCCGAGCCGCGGCCGTTGTCGGGGGTGCAGAAGTCCTCGCCGCCGGCGGCGGAGAGCTCCTCGAGCATCCACGAGTCGGACATGTTCATGCTCATGCCGTAGAGCCCGGTCTTCGCGTGGATCTGCTCGGCCCAGCGGGCGACGTCGGCCAGGGTCTTCGGCGGCTTCGTGACGTCGAGTCCGGCCTTCCGGATGATCGCCTTGTTGAGGTACAAGACCGGGGTGGAGACCGAGAACGGCATCGCCTCGAGCCCTCCGGTCCCGCTGTAGTACTGCTTCGCCGCCGCTGCGATGTCCCCGGCGTCGGACGACGAGTCCTTCTCGGTGAAGTCCGCCGCCGGAGCGATCTGGCCGGAGTCGACCATGAACCCGGTCGAGGTGTCGTTCATCATCAGCAGGTCCGGCGTGGTGCTCGACTGCACGGCTGCGGTGTACTTCGTCTGCACGTCGGCGTAGGTGCCCTGGAACGACGCCTTGACGGTGATGTCGTCGGTGTTGGTGGAGTTGAACCGTGCGACGAGCTGGTCGAGTTCGGTCGCGGCGGGGCCGGACATCGCGTGCCAGAACTGCACCGTGGCGGGACCGGTGGAGCCGTCGGGAGCGGCGCTGCCCGAGGCCGAACAGCCGGAGAGCGCGACGAGCACGGCGGCACCGGCCGCGATCGTGGCGAGGGTGGTGGAGCGTCGGATCGACATGGTTCTCTTCCTGTGCGTGGGGAGGGGGAGGGAGGTCGGTGTCACTTGAGGGCGCCGGCCGTCAGCCCGTCGGCGAGGAACCGCTGGGCGAGGAGCACCAGGACGAGGACCGGCAGGGTGACCATCGCGGCGCCGGCCAGCACGACGCCGACGTCGGTCGCCTCGCTGCTGGAGAGCTGGGCGATGCCGACCTGCACGGTCCGGTGTTCCGGCGAGTTGGTGACGAGCAGCGGCCAGAAGAACCCGTTCCACGCCGCGGTGGCGCTGACGAGCGTGACGGAGACGAGCGTCGGCCGGGTGATCGGGAGCAGCATCGAGCGGATGAACCGGAAGTGTCCGGCGCCGTCGAGGACCGCGGCTTCGCGGAGCTCCTCGGGGAAGCTCAGGAACGCCTGGCGGAACAGGAAGATCGCCAGGGCCGAGGCGATGAACGGCAGGAACACCACGAGCAGGGTGTCGATGAGGTGCCACGACGACACCGTCAGGTAGTTCGCGATCAGGGTGGTCTCCCCCGGGATCATCAGGCTGGCGAGCAGGACCAGGAAGACGGCTCGGGCGCCTCGGAGCCGGCAGAACACCAGGGCGTAGGCGGTCATGATGCCGATGACGACCTGCAGCACCGTCTGCGCGAGCGTGACCACGATGCTGTTCAGGAACTGCTGCCCGAGGGGGATCACCTGCGTCGCCCGGATCACGTTGCCCAGGTCGAGGTGGATCGGCAGGAGCCCGGGAAGGCCCTGCGCCAGGTACTTCGACGGCGTCAGGGCACCCTCGAAGACGTAGTACAGCGGGAAGCACACGACGATCACGGCCACGACGAGCCAGGCGTAGACCAGGGCAGCACGGAGCCGACGCAGGGTGGAGGGACGCATCAGTAGTTCACCCGCTTCTCGAGGACCCCGAACTGCACGAGCGACAACCCGAGCACGAGCAGGAACAGCACGACGCCGAGTGCCGCGGCGAGGCCGAAGTTCGCACTCGCAGCGCCGAAGGCCTGCTGGTAGATCGCGTAGACGAGGGTGCGCGACGAGTTCGCCGGACCACCCCCGGTGAGGATCTGCACCTGACCGAACGTGGTGAGCGCCTCGACGGTGCCGGTCACGACGATGAAGAACATCGTCGGCGTGACCAGCGGGAGCGAGATCGACCAGAACGTCCGGAACGACCCGGCACCGTCGAGGTGCGCGGCCTCGACGACGTCCTGGTCGATGGCGCCGAACGCGCCGAGCAGCAGCAGGACCGTGAAGCCGAGGGAACCCCACACGGTCACGACGATGACGCTGAGCAGCGCCCAGTGCGTGCTCGTCAGCCACGGGATCGGTTCGCCGCCGGCGTTCGTGATCACCGTGTTGACGAACCCGGTGCCCGGGGCGAGCAGCGCGGCGAAGGCGACCGAGGCGGCCGACACCGAGACGACCATCGGCGAGGTCAGGAGCGCGCGGAACACGGGCATCCCGCGCAGCTTCACCGTGAGCGGCACCACGATGAGCAACCCGAAGACGATCCGGCCGGCGACGACCCCGGCGCAGAACAGCGCGGTGTTCAGCATCGTCGAACCGAACGTCGGGTCGGTGAAGGTCCTGACGTAGTTCTGGAACCCGACGAAGCTCGAGGGCTGCCCGAAGATGTCGGTGCCCTGCACGCTGAGCACCAGCACGCGCCCGAGCGGGTAGAAGACGAAGACCGCGAACACGATGATCGCGGGCAGCAGCAGGGCGACGCCCACGCGCCGGTCGGACCGCAGCCACGACCGCGACGACGGGGCCGGGCGGTTCGGGCGGTTCGGGCCGACCAGGACGGTGGGCCGGACGGAGATCGTCATGGGGCGAGGACCTTCGGTTCGGGAACGTTCCCTATCCGGGAACGGGTTCCACTGTGCGGTGGGCATCCCGAGCGGGTCAAGGACGGTCGACGAGCCGCCGCCGATCGTTCACGTCGCGTTCAACGCTCCCCCGGTCCGCCGTCGCTCCCCCGACCGGTGACCCGACGGCTTCACCAGCGGGACGGCCGCCGGACCGACACCGTTCGGCGTCCAGCCCGCGCCGTGCCGTAGACCGGGTGCATGCCGACCCCCGAACCCACTCCCTGCGACCTCCGCCTGATCGCCGAGGACGCCGCCCGTGCCGTCGCCCCGGCGCTCCGCAGCGCCTTCCGCTCGGACGTCGCCGTCTCGCTCAAGCGTGACGCGCACGACGTCGTCACCGAGCACGACCGGGCCGCCGAACGCGCCATCACCGAGACCCTGACCCGGGCCGCCCCCGGCTCGGTGGTCCTCGGCGAAGAGGGCGGCAGCACCGGCGACGCGCCGCTGCGCTGGATCGTCGACCCGATCGACGGCACCGCGAACTTCGCCCGCGGGCTGGCCTACTGGTGCGTCTCGATCGCCGCGGAGCGCGACGGGGTGATCGTCGCCGGCGTCGTGTTCGACCCGATGGCGGACCACCTGTTCGCGGCCGACGACGACGGCGCGTGGCTGAACGGCACACCGATCCGTGCGACCTCGGGCACGGACCGGGAGTCGACCGTGCTGACGAGCTTCCCCGTGCAGCAGGACTTCGAGCTGCTCGGCGAGGACGCCGCCCTCGACCTGGTCCGCGACCTGACGATCCGCTACCGGCACCACCACAGCACGGGCAGCGGGGCACTCAACCTGGTCCACGTCGCCGCGGGCTGGTCGGACGTGACGATGGGGTTCGCGACGCACCCGTGGGACGTGGCCGCCGGCGCCCTGGTGCTCGAGCGCGCCGGCGGTTGGTTCCGCGGGTTCCGGCACGGCGACGCCGTGGCGCTCCCGCACCGGGCCGACGACTACCTGGCCGGCGGGGCGGGCAACGAGCACGCTGCGCTGACCGAGCGCATCCGCACGCTGTCCGCGACGGTCGGCTGAGCGGCCGGGACGACCCGGACCACCGGCGCCGGGGTGCCCGTCGACCCGCGCGGGTCGAGCAGGGTCGGCAGGACCTCGTGTCGGTCACCACGGCGACCACGGAGCCGCTCCACCAGGAGTTCGATCACCCGTGCCCCCATCCGCCGGTGCGGCTGCACGACACTCGTCAGGTCGAGGCGCGCGGCCAGGTCGGTGCCGTCGAACCCGGTGACCGCGGCCAGCCCCGGCAGGCGGAGTCCCACCGACCGGGCCGCGGTGCCGAGCAGGGCCGCGGTCGCGTCGTTCGCGGCGACGAACGCCGTCACGCCGTCACCGAGGTGTCGCGCGATCCGCGACGGATCCGCGGCCAGGGCCCGGACGGTGTCGACCCGGAGCTGGTCCCCCGGGCACAGCCAGCCGGCCGACGCCGCGTGGGCGGCGGCCCGACGCGTCGACGACCGGTGGTCGGACTCCGCCACGAAGCACGTGCGTCGGTGCCCCATCGCGGCCAGGTGCAGCATGAGGTCGCGGACCCCGGCCTCCTCGTCGGAGCGCACCGTGTCGAGTCCGAGCCCCGCCAGGTCGTCGCCACTCGACCCGAGCACCGCGACCGGCAGGTCGGTCGCCACAGCGGCCAGTGCGGACGACGCGAGCCGACTGCTCAGGACCGCGACCCCGAGCACGCCGTCGGCCGACGTCCGCGACGCGTGCAGGGCCTCCAGGCAGGATGCCAACCGTGCGCCGTCCCGCCGGCCGTCGACGATCCGCAACGCGAACCCCAGCGTCGCAGCGGTCGCGGAGACGCTGTGCAGCACCGCCTCGTGGAACGGGTTCGCGACCTCGGTCGCGAGCACGCCGAGGACGAGTGGCCCACCCTCCGCGCGCCGCCTCGCCAGGGCACCGACCGGGAGGCGCAGCTCACCCGCCGCGCGCACGGCCAGCGCACGACGGGGCTGGGACACGCCGTCGTCGCCCCGCAGCGCCAGGGAGACCAGCGACCGCGACAAGCCGGTGCGCTGGGCGACGTCGCGGAGGGTCGCGGTCATGCGACGCCGAGTTTCCAGGTGCGCACGTGCTCCCACGTCATCGTCTGCCACCAGCGACCGGACCAGTCCGGGCAGGCCGTGCGGTACAGCACGACGGTGTCGCCACGGAAGCCGTCCGGCACCGGTTGGGCGAGTTCGTGGATGAAGTCGCCCACCTCGTCGTGCAGGTCCGGGCGGACGTACAGGTCGTGCGAGGCCAGGGACAGGTGCGGACCGTACTGGGCGGGGTCGTAATCGTTCGGTTCCGGGGAGCCCATCGGCCGGCGGAACGGGGCGACCACGCGGTCGACGTCGGCGGCGAGTCGGACGAAGTCCTCGTTCACGGAGCCGTCGGGGTGCAGGCCGACCTCGTAGACGTAGCCGATGCCCCGTGCCCGGACCCCGGCGTTGTGGACGTCGAACGCCGGGCGGCCGGCCAGGAGCGCGCTGAGCGCATCGACGACCTCGGGCTCGGAGTGGCCGAAGGGCTGGCTGCCGACGAGGGTGGCGTGCGGGGGGAACGCGCCGGCGGAGCGCAGGTCGTACTGGGCGCGGAGCTGGTCGGTGACGACGGTGACGGCGCGGCAGGTGCGGGCGTCGGGGCGCAGGTAGATGCCGTAGCGGTAGGGGTCGCTGTCGTCGCGCGGGGTCTTCGCGGCCATGGGGGGTCCTTGTCGTCGGGAGCAGGCAGTAGGGAACGTTCCCTATCGTGTCCGGGTGGCGGCCGGGGCGCACCCGAATGGACGGCGACGGGCGGGTGAACGGTGGGTGACGGGCAGCTGGGCGGCGTCGGGCGAGCGGTGGGGCGGGGCGACCTCGCACGGTGCGACCTCGCACGGTGCGACCTCGCACGGTGCGACCTCGCACGGTGCGCGGGGCAGCGAGGCCCGGGTCAGCGGACCGTCGGTGCCCCGGCGGTGCGGGCGGGCACGAGCTCGCCGTCGATCGCACGGTGCATGGTGCCGCTCGACCGACCGTCGATCTGGTCCACCACGTCGTCGACCGAGAGCGTCCCGATGACGTCGAGCGGCTGCCGCCACGACGTGATGCCGAGGAGCTCGGTGGCGTAGGGCCACACGTGGTCGTACCCCGTCACCGAGAAGTCCTGCGGCGCACGGAGTCCCCGGCGGGCCATCGCCTCGAGCACGCCGATCGCCCACAGGTCGCTGGGCGCCATGATCGCCGTGACCCCGCCGAGCCCGACGACGTGCTCCACGAACGAATCGACGTCGTGCGGGTCGGCGCCGTGGTCCTCGGAGCGGATGCGGACCACGTCCACCCCGTGCTTCCGGAGCTGGCGGACCATCGCGTCGGTCCGGGCGGACTGTGTGATCGAGGCCGACGGCGCGACCGTGAGCACCGCGACCCGGCGGTGTCCGAGCGACGCCACGTGGTCCGCGAGCCCACGACCGCCGCCACGTTCGTCGCAGTAGACGCTGCTGACCGAGGCGTTCGCCTCCGGCCGGCCCGCGATCACGGTGGGGATGCGTCCGGCGAACGGCAGGACGTCCTCGACCGGAAGGGCACCGCTGCAGACGATGAGCCCCTCGACCCGGAGCGACACCAGGGTCTCGAGGGCACGGCGTTCGTCCTCGATCGGGAAGGACCCGGCCCCCGTCGCCGTCACCACGCGGTAGCCACGGGCCGCGGCCTGCAGCTGGAAGGCCGTGAGCAGGTGTCCGTAGAAGGGCGTCGATGCGTCGCGGACCAGGACGCCCAGGGTGTGCGTGCGGCGTGCCGACATGCCGCGGGCGTTCGCGTTGGCGACGTAGCCGATCTCGGCGGCCGCGCGCTTGACCCGGGTGACCGTCGCCGGCGCCACGCCGTAGGAACCGGCGAGGGCGCGCGACACCACGGACTTCGACACACCGGCGACCGCGGCGACGTCGTGGATGGTCGGGGCGGAGTCGTGGTGGCCCATGCCGTTCTGCACGCAGGCCACGCTACCGGCCACGGCACGGCGCGGCCCCCGCTCCCCGCCCGCGCCGCGCCCGGGCGGGCGCGTCAGCGCGGGATGACCGAGAAGAGGAACTTCTTCCGGACCATGTACCAGGCCAGCAGGATCAGCACGGTGTGCGTCGCGAACCCGATCCAGCCGTTGCCCCAGTCGACGCCCGGGATCGACGCGATGGCCAGTGCGAAGAAGACCTGCCACACGAACACGTAGAGGCTCGCCTGCCCGATCGGGATCCAGAGCCAGCCGATCGCCTTCGAGATCGGCTTCCAGAACACCGTCAGGATCGCGTACGACACGATCGCGAAGAACGCGATGTCGACCAGCCGGCCCCACTGCAGGTCGACCCGCTGGTAGGCCGTGTTGTACAGGTCGTCGTACATCGACGCCGGGAACGGGACCGGCGTGAACCCGGCCTGGTTCGCGGCCCAGACGTACACCAGGAACGCCGCGTAGCCGCCGATCCCGATGCCGAGCAGGACCTTGCCCAGGCGTCCGGTCAGTGCCCCGATGATCTGCCGTCGGTAGTACCCGAGCACGAGGCCGTGGGTGAACACGACCTGCCAGGTGAGCAGGGGGAACACCGCTTCGAACTGCGAGTTGAGCGGCCGGAACTCGGGGGTCAGCGCCTGGAACACGTACAGCGCCCAGCTCACGACGAGCACCACCCACCAGAAGCCCCGGCGGATCAGCCAGAGCAGCGGCGGGATGAACAGGCTCAGCACCACGAACAACCCCATGATGTTGAACGGCCACGGCCCCATCTCGAGCAGCAGGAACTGCCGGATGGCGTACCAGGGCGGCGGGTAGCCGAGCAGCTGCATCGCGTTCGGGTACAGGTCGTAGACCCGGCCCTCGGCTCCGACGCCCCCGGTACCGGTCCCCCGGTCGGTGAACGTCGTGATGGCGTCGGTGTTCAGGAACGGGACGAAGCTCAGCGCGAAGACCACCGCGATGACGACGAGCGTGACGAGGTACTGCTTGCGCGCACGTTTCCACGCCCCGATGGCTGCCGCCCACTCACCGAACTTCGCGATGGCGAACGGGTACGTCATGCCGAGGACCATGCCGGACAGGAACACGAACATCTCGGCGCCCGTGATCGCGCCGACCGCGTGCAGCGTGAGGTACGAGTACGGGCCGCCGATCTCGATGTGCGTGATCACCACCGCGAGGATGATGAACCCGCGGAACAGGTCGAGGCGCAGGTCACGCCCTGGCTTGCCGTCGTCGGGGTACCGCCAACTCGGCAGCAGGCGCCCGAACAGCCCGCTCAGCAGGAACACCACGGCCAGACCGACCGCCACCCAGACGATCCACGCCATCTGGTCGCCACCGGTGTCGTACTGCTGGTTCGTGGCGGCGTTGCCCTGCTGCGTGGTGACGCGCTCGGTGACCGGGCCGAACGCGAAGTGGCCGCTCCGCTCGAGGTCGGTGCGGAACGACCCCGCGATGCCCGGCACCGCGGTGTCCCGCCAGTCCGCGACGCGGTTGCCGGCCTCGGGCTCGCGGCGGTTCGTCTCGAGGAAGGTCACGCCCCGGACGAGCGGGCGGTCCTGGACCGCGGCGATGACCTGTCGCCACCAGCCCTGCTTGATCGACAGCTCGGCGTCACCGCGGAGGGTGTGGTCGTAGAGCGCCCCGGTGTCGAGGAGCATCGAGCGATCACCGTCGACGGCGAACCGGTCGTAGAAGCTGTCGGCCTGCTGCTGGTCGTAGCCCCAGGTCTCGTCGAACCGGGACTCGACCTCGCCACGCTCCGGCACGTCGTTCCGGGTCAGGGGGAGGTCCCGCCCGGCAGCCTCGGTGGACTTGCCCTTGCCGAAGGAGTACATCGACAACCCGACCCAGTCGACCGAGTCGTCGCCCGGCCAGTACGGCGCGTACGGGTCGTCCGCCGCGGTCAGCTCGCCGTCGCCGTTCGTGTCGAGCTTCGCGACGTCGGTGGCCGACAGGTCCGCCAGGCGCCCGGCGGACTCACCGAAGGGGTACCCGGCGCCGTACGACGGCGACCAGACCATGAGCGCGTCGGAGTCGCCGCCGTGCACCGCGGTCGCGAGCGTGCGGAACGCCTGCACGAACTGCGTCGGCTGCTGGCCCCAGCGCACCCACGTGCCGTTCATCTGCGGAGCGAACCGCACGAGCACCTGGGTGTCGTACTGGTCGTGCACCGCTTGGAAGACGGTGTTCGCGGCGCGGGCATCGGCCGCGTCGAGGGAACGGAGCGACTGCCCCGGCTCGAGGCTGACGACCAGGACGGCACCCTGGGTGGCCGCGGCCCGGGTGGCACGGAGCAGTTCCCGCCGGGCCGAGCGGTCGAGCGGGTAGTCGATCTCGACGCCGTACATCGACGGCGTCGCACCGAGCCGCCCCTCGTACCCGGCGGGTGAGTCGTCACCCCAGTCGAGGTCCGGTCCGAACCACGTGGTGCCGCTCTTCGGCTCCGTTGCCCCGGCCGCGTGCACCGTCACCGCGGACGCCGGCAACGCACCGCCGAGCAGCAGGGTCGTGATCGTGACGAGGACGGCGACCACGCGGGCCACCTGCAGCCTCACCGGTCGCACACCAGCGTCCAGACGTTGTGTCCGAGTTCGTGCCGGTGCTCCAGACGGTCGAGGGCGGCGATCGCCAGCGCCAGGCCGCGCCCGCTCTCCTGCTCGACGTCGGCCATCGTCACGGCGCTCAGGTCGATGTCGACGGGCAGCCCGTTGTCGGTGAGCTCGGCGGTCACGCTCCGATCGGTCGCATCGAGGCGCACGGTGTACCGCCGGCCGGCCTCTTGGTCGGACCGGGCGGTGTGCTCGACGATGTTCGCGGCGACCTCGGCCAGTGCGGTCTCGAGGGCGAACCGGAGCCGGAGGTCGTCGATGCCGAGTCCGTCCCACCAGGCACCGAAGCGGTCCTGGACCTCGTCGAGCGACACGGGCGTCGCGGCGACGTCGAAGGTGGTCTCGGTGCTCACAGTGGTCCTCCGGCGGTGCTCGACTCGTGTTCTGACTGGACTCCGCTGCTCGGGCCGCGGTACAGCACGGCCCGGATGACGATGCTGAAGATGCACAGGTCGAAGACGACCCAGGCGGTGTTGACGAGCGGCGCGATCCCCGAGGCCTGGCCGGTCAGGTAACGGATGCCGATCAGGACCAGCGCCGCGACGAGCGCACCCATGGCGACGAGCTGCGGTTTCACCAGGTCCCACCGGGGCGTGTGCTCGGTCTCGTCGCGCACCTTCGGCGTGACGCGGAACCCGAGGGGCTTGCCGCGGAACACGTTCTCGAACGCGCTCGTCACCGCTTCGATCCACACCGGGAAGAGCGCGAGCGAGTACTGCTGCCCGCGCCACGTCGGTCTGCCGGCGGCCACCACCCAGAACAGCAGCTGGTTCAGCACGAGGAACGGGATCAGCCGGGCGAAGAAGTCGACGCTGTAGGCCTGGACGGGGACGACCCCGAAGGACAGGCAGAGCACCGGGGCCGCGATGTAGACGATCGCCGCGAACCCGGACAGGTAGCTCCACATCGTCGAGAAGTACATCAGGCGTTGCCCCCACGACAGCCCCTTCTGCACCAGGGGGTTCTCGCGGAAGAACACCTGCATGGTGCCCTGTGCCCAGCGGAGTCGCTGCACGAGCATCGTCGGCAGGTCCTCGGGCGCGAGGCCCTTCGCCAGGATCTCGTCGTGGTACGCCGACTTCCAGCCCAGGCCGTGCAGGCGCATCGCGGTGGCCATGTCCTCGGTCACCGAGATGGTCGCCAGCGGCATGATCGGCTGCGCCTCGTCGTCGCGGTTGACGTCCAGCGCCCGGGCGAGCACGGCGATCGACTCGATGGCTGCCACCGGCGAGGCATCACGCCGACCGAGGACGTCGAGGGCGGCGTCGTCGAGCCCGGCGAAGGTGTTGGCGTCCGTCGACATCGCCGCGAGCTCCTGCAGGTCGTTGCGAACCGCCTCGAGGTCGGCGGCGGCGAACCGGAACGCGATCGTGTCGATCCCGCGCTGGAACGCGTAGGTCACGTCACCGAGCGGTTCGCCGTCCCGGACCTGGTCGCGAGCACGGTCGACGACGGTCTCGGCGTCGTCGAGGGCGCTCAGCACGCGCGGGTCGGTCTCCGTCTCGCGCGAACGGGCCAGGAGCTTGCGCGAGGTCGTGATCGTGCGCTGCACCGAGGCCTCGACCTCGCGCACGTAGCGGGAGATGCCGAGCTGCATGAGGGCCTCGCGCCGCAGGATCGCGTTCGACCCGCAGAAGAACGCGGCGTTCCAGCCGTCCTTCGACTGCTGGATCGGCCCGTAGAACAACGGCGCCTGGCTGCCGAGCAGGTCCTCGTCCGGCACGTTCTCGAACCACTGCGGCGTCTGCACGAGCGCCATCGCCGGGTCCTTGAAGTAGCCGAGCGTGCGGTCGAGGATCGCTGGCTCGGGTACCTGGTCGGCGTCGAGGATGAGCAGGAACTCGCCCTGGGTGGCGAGGAGGGCGTTGTTGAGGTTGCCGGCCTTCGCGTGCCGCGGCCGGTCGATCCAGTCGGCGCCGCGGGTGATCACCCCGATGCCGAGCGACTCGGCGGCCGCACGCATCTCGGGGCGGTTGCCGTCGTCGAGGATCCAGGTCGTGTGGGGGTGCGTGATCGCCTTCGCCGCGCGGGCAGTGCGCACGACCATCTCGACCGGTTCGTTGTAGGTGGTGATGAAGACGTCGACGGTGACGTCCGACGACGGTTTCGTCGGCGGCTCGCCGCGCTCCCGCAGCCGCCACGCACCGAAGGCGAACAGGAGCGAGTCGATGACGCTGTAGGTCTCGGCGAGGACGAGCGGCACGGCGATCCACCACGAGTGCCAGTTCACCGAAGCGGCCCAGCGCCACACGATGTAGTTCAGGCCGGCGATCGAGGCAAGGAGCGCGACCGTCCGCACCGTGACGAGACGACGTCGAGCGGTTCCGGTGGAGAGGCGGCGGCGGTCCTGCCGACTGAGGTCGAGTGCGGTCACCGGGTCGCCCCGTCGGCGGCGTGGTCCACCGTGCTGCGTCGCAAGCGTGCCTCCTGATCCGCGCGGCCCCGGCCGCAGCGCGCGCCCGGGTGTGGTTCCGCCCGACTGGTGATCCAGGGGGTCACCGTGCCGGTCGTCCGCTCCGGTCGTCGGGCACGACCCGGGCGTGTGACCTGTCTACCGCACGGGCGGGCACGCTGTCAGGCGACGATTGCGATCTGGGGACAGTGGCGTGGATCCGAGGGGATCAGAACGCGGCGGCGAACCCCAGGTCGTCGGCGAGCCGTGCGATCACCTGGTCGAAGTAGGCGTCGCCGTCGGACACGGAGCTCACGAAGTGCCCGAAGAGCTCGAACGAGATCGTCCCGAAGACCGTCGACCAGGCCATCAGTGTGCGGACCAGGACCTCGTCGGGCAGCTCGATGCCGAACGACCGCAGGGTCGTCACAGCGTCAGCGACTGCGGGGCCGGCCGCCCCGGGAGCCGCCGTCGGCGCGCTCGGTGATCCGGGCCTCCCGTCCGCCCCCGACGCGGACGCGACCGCATCCGCCACCACGCGCGCCAGGGCGAGCGCTGTCCGCGCGGCGGGTACGACCGTCTCGCGCGGCGCGGCGTAGCCCGGCACGGGCGACCCGAACAGCAGTGCGAAGTCGCCCGGGTGGGCGACGGACCACGAGCGGATCGCGCGACACGCGGCGACCCAGCGGGCGCCCGGGACCGGGCCGGCTGCGGCGTCGGCGTCCTCGACCGCTGCACCGAGCTCGTCGTAGTCGGCGATGAGGAGGGCCGTCAACAGGTCGTCGCGGCTCGGGAAGTAGCGGTACACGGCCGACGAGACCATCCCGACGTCGCGGGCGACGGCTCGCAGGCTGAGCGCCACCGGGCCCTCGTCCGTGAGGCGCATGCGGGCAGCGGCCAGGATGTCTGCCAGGACCGTCTGGCGGGCGAGCTCGCGTGCTGTCGGTGCCATCCGGTCACCCTGCCACACGAGAGCACCGCACACAAACGAGAGCGGTGCTCTTGCATTCCTGGTCGACGGCGTGCATCCTGGTTGTGAGAGCAGTGCTCTCGGAAACCGACGGAAGCAGGAACCCATGTCGCACCACCACCCTCGTCATCGGCGCCGGCCCGGTGGGCCGCCACGTCGCCGCGCTGCTCGCCGAACGCGGCGAGCAGGTCACGGTCGCCACCCGGTCCGGTCGCGACACCGGCCTGCAGGGGGTCCGCCACGTCGCGCTCGACGCCTCCGACGTCGACGCGCTCACCCGGGCCGCGGACGGCGCCAGCGTGCTCTACAACTGCGCCAACCCCGGGGACTACACCCAGTGGGAACGCACCTGGCCGCCACTCGCGGCGTCGATGCTCACCGCGGCCGAACGCACCGGCGCGGCCTACGCGATCACCGGCAACCTGTACCCGTACGGCCCGGTCGACGGCCCGATGCGTCCGGACACCCCGGACGCTGCGACGGACCACAAGGGGATCCTCCGCGCACGGCTCTGGGCGGATGCGCTGGCAGCGCACCGTGCCGGACGTGTCCGTGCGGTCGAGGTCCGCGCGTCGGACTACGTCGGCCCGGGCATCGGCGCGAACGGGCACGTCACCCGGGTGCTGCCCGCCGCGCTGCGGGGCAAGGCGGTCACGATGATCGGCCGGACCGACCTGCCGCACACGTTCACCGACGTGCTCGACGTCGCCAGGACACTGGTGGCGGCAGCCTCGGACGAGCGCGCGCACGGCCGCACGTGGATGGTGCCGAGCAACGCTCCGAGGACCCAGCGGCAGGCGCTGACCGAGGTGCTCGCCGCCGCCGGCAAGGCACCCGTGCCCGTTCGGCGGATGCCCGCAGGGGTGGTCCGTGCACTCGGGTTCGTGTCGCCGATGATGCGGGAGCTGGCCGAGATGAGCTACCAGTGGACGGCGCCGTACGTGGTCGACGACGCCGAGAGCCGCACGAGGTTCGGCATCGAGCCGACCCCGTGGGACGAGGTGTGCCGCCGGACCGTCGCCGGGGTGTCGTGAAGCGGCACGGGGTGCGGCGTGTGGGGTGCCGGGTGCCGTGTGCCGGGTGCGGGGTGCCGGGTGCCGTGCCGAGGTTCCACAACACGCCGCGTGTGTGCCGCCGAGGTTCCACGGACGGGCTGAGGGAGCGCCGAGGTTCCGAGATTTCGGAACCTCGCCCCCCCCGCCCGGTCAGATCACCAGCAACCGCGAGTACTGCGCCGACGACAACTGCTGCGCAGCCCCGCCGGCGGCCGGCACGCGCCACAGCCCGGCCGAGGGCCCGCTGTCGATGTCCACGAACACGTCCCCGTCGTCCGCAGCGGCTCCCGTGTTCGGTCCCCGCGATCCCGCGGTCAGACCCGTCACCGGCACGGTGGACGTCCCCTCGGCGCCGGTCACGAGCATGTCCGGGATCGAACGGTCCACCTTGCAGCCGGTGTGGCTGGTCGGGTACTCGGCGGGGGCAGCGCACCACTCGGCGGACTGCAGCAGCGAGAACCCGTCGGCGTTGGCGGCACCGTACTCGAACGCCAGCCGCGGCTCGATGACGCTCGGCGCCGTGGCACCGGGCTTCAGCAGGTACCAGGCCCACGACCCGGCGGCGCCGGGCGAAAGGATGTCGAGGTAGACGTTGCCGTGCGAGTCGGCCAGGACCGCGGCGGGGTACCCGATGCCGAGACCGGACATCGAGGTGAGCGAGCGGGGTGCGATGCCGGTGCCCTTGACGTACATCTTGCTTGCGGGCCCACCGAAGACGACGACCTTGCCGTCCGGGGTGACCGTCCAGTAACGCCGGTCGCTGCCGCTCGCCGTGCCGCCCAGGTCGAGCACGGTCGTTGCGGTGGCGCCGCCGACGGGGAGCTTCTGCACCGCCCCGGACACCGAGTCGATCCAGTACAGGTTGCCCGCGACGTCGGTGCGCAGGTCGGGCGTCAGGTGCAGTCCGGTCGCCAGGGTCCGGGTCGCGCCGCCGTCGGCGGGGTGGAACAGGATGGAGGTCAGGTCCGCCGAGGGGGTGAACACGTCGCCGACGTCGTCCGCGGCGAAGCCGACGCCGTTCGACGCGACGACCGTGCCAGCGCCCTCCGTGCCGGCGTCGGCTCCGTCCGTCCCGAACCGCACGACGTTGCCCGACGCGTCGAGCGCGTACAGCGACTGCGTCGTGGTGACGATCGACGGCGTGGTGTACCGGACCAGGATCGTGCGTCCGGTCTTCTTCGCGCCGATCGCCCGGACGGAGAACCGGTAGGTCGTCTTCGGGCTGAGCTCACCGAACCGGTCGGACCGCGCCTTCGCCGGCAGCCGGTCGACACCGTTGTCGGGCTGCTGCTGCGCGGGGGCGATCGTGACCTTCCACCCGGTGACCTTCGCACCGGACTTCGGAGCGCCCCACGTCAGGGTCGCACTGTCGGCGGCACCGGACACCCGGACGGAGGTCGGTGCCCCCGGCACCGAGGACGGGGACGAGGAGGCTGCAGTCGCCGGCGCCACTCCCCCGATGACGAGCGCCGCCGCTGCGGCGACGGTGATGAGTGCTCGGTACACGTGCGTTCCCCTGCCTTCTCCGCGGCTCCCTGCGTCGCGGCTCCAGGTATCACAGCACCGCTCGGGAGCCGAGGGGAACGGATTCGGGCGTGATGTGCGGTTCCCCGCACCGCAAGCGTGGAGCCGGAACGTCACCCCACGCACGGAACGTCACCACACACACGGACGGGAGGCGCGGTGCCAGCTGGCACCGCGCCTCCCGTCCACAGGGGGTCGCGTCAGTAGCGCGGCTTGCGCTCCGGACGCTCGTCGCGGTCGTCGCGGCGGCCGCCACCACGGCGGTCCGGACGGATCTCGATGAGCTTGCCGCTGATCCGGGTGTCGGTCAGGCGGTCGAGCACGCTGGTGTCCATGTCGGCGGGCAGCTCCACGATGGAGAAGTCCGGCTGGATGCGGATCGCGCCGAAGTCGTCGCGGCGCAGGCCGCCCTCGTTCGCGAGTGCACCGACGATCTGGCGCGGCTCGACGCGGTGCCGACGACCGACCTCGATGCGGTAGGCGGTCATCGGCTGCGAACGACGCGGGGCACGGTCGCCGCGGTCACCACGGTCGCGGTCGCCGCCACGGTCGCTGCGGCCACCGCGGTCGTCGCGACCGCCACGGTCGTCACGCTCGCTGCGGCGGGCGTCGCGTTCCATCTGCGAGCGGAGCGCGTCGTCGGCCGCGGTGAGCAGCAGCGGCGAGTCGCCCTGCGCCACGACGGCCAGGGCGGCGGCGACGTCGTCCGAGGGGACGTCGTGGTGCTCGACGTAGTGCGCGATGACGTCGCGGAAGGCCGCGATCCGGCCCTGGTCCTCGAGCGCCGCGGTGATGGCGTCGTCGAAGCGGGTCAGGCGCGTCTCGTTGACGTCGTCGATCGTGGGCAGCTGCATCTGGGTGAGCGGCTGCTTGGTGTGGCGCTCGATCGCGGACAGCAGGCGACGCTCGCGCGGCGTGACGAAGCTGATCGAGTCACCGGAACGACCGGCGCGACCGGTGCGGCCGATGCGGTGCACGTAGGACTCGATGTCGACGGGGATGTCGAAGTTCACGACGTGCGTGATGCGGTCGACGTCGAGGCCACGGGCGGCGACGTCGGTGGCGACCAGGATGTCGAGCTTGCCGGACTTCAGCTGGTTGACCGTGCGCTCACGCTGGGCCTGGGCGACGTCACCGCTGATCGCGGCGGCGGCGTACCCGCGGGCCCGGAGCTTCTCGGCGAGGGTCTCGGTCTCGCTCTTGGTGCGGACGAAGATGATCATGCCCTCGAAGTCCTCGACCTCGAGGATGCGGGTCAGGGCGTCGACCTTCTGCGGGTACGAGACCATCAGGTAGCGCTGCGTGATGTTCGCGGCGGTCTTCGTCTTGGTCTTGACCGTGATCTCGGCGGGGTCCGTCAGGTACTGCTGCGAGATGCGGCGGATCTGGGCGGGCATCGTCGCCGAGAAGAGCGCGACCTGCTTGTCGTCGGGGGTGTCCGCCAGGATCGTCTCGACGTCCTCGGCGAAGCCCATCTTGAGCATCTCGTCGGCCTCGTCGAGCACCAGGTACTTCAGCTCGGACAGGTCGAGCGTGCCCTTCGCCAGGTGGTCCATGATGCGACCGGGGGTGCCGACGATGACGTCGACGCCACGGCGCAGGGCGGAGAGCTGCACGCCGTACGCCTGGCCGCCGTAGACCGGCAGGACGTGGACGTTCTTCATGTGGGACGCGAACTGCTCGAACGCCTCGCACACCTGCAGTGCGAGCTCACGCGTCGGGGACAGCACGAGCGCCTGCGGCTTCTTGCTGCCGGACTCCATTCGGGACAGGATCGGCAGCGCGAAGGCCGCGGTCTTGCCGGTGCCGGTCTGCGCCAGGCCGACGACGTCGCGGCCGGCGAGCAGCGTGGGGATCGTCGCCTCTTGGATGGCGGAAGGGGTCTCGTAACCGATGTCCTTGACGGCCTTGAGCACAGCATCGCTCAGGCCGAGATCGGCGAACGTCACCACGGGCCCGTCGTCGAGGGTCTCAGTGGTGGGGGTGGTATCCGTGCTCATACCACCAACGGTATCTCGAATGCGCGCTCCGCAGTGACCGGAGGGCGTGCGGACGGGAGGAACGGGGCGGGCCCGCCCCGGGCCTCCCGGCCTCAGCGTGGTCACGTCACGGGCGCGTGGTGCCGATCCCGAGGACCGCGTCGGCCCGGTCGTTCAGCCGGGTGAGCATCTCGGCGAGCGAGCGCAGCTCGTCCGAGGCGAACTCCTCGGTGAGGTCGTCGAAGACCTCGGCACCGGCCGCGTCGAGCTGGTCGAGCAGCCGCTTGCCGGCGGGTGCGAGCGAGACCAGGGTGGCCCGGCCGTCGGCGGGGTCGGGCGAGCCGACCAGGTGCTCGGCGTCGACCAGCGCGGCCACCCGGCGGCTGATCACCGGACGGGACAGGCCGGTGGCGTCGGCGATCGCGGTCGCCCGCACGGGACCGTGACCGGCGACGGCCCGCAGGATCACGCGTGCCGTCGGATCGAGTCCCCCGCTCGACTCGATGAGCGAGGAACGCAGGGTCTGCCGGACCCACAGCCGGTCGAGCTGGGATCGCAGGAGTCGCTCGGCGGCACGCCGGTCGTCGGACATGAGTCCAGCGTAGTGGCCACATTTAGTTGCTTGCTGGAAGCAACAGATGTATCGTTGCGCGGTCTGCAAAGTTACACAGCCAGAAAAAGGAGTTCGATGACCGCCACCGCACCCGTCCAGGTGCAGCACGGTCGGCACACCGCCGAGGCCCCAGCAGCCTCAGGTGGGACCGGCCAGCAGCCCCTGATGACCCACCGCCAGATCCTCCTGGTGATCTACGGCCTGATGGCGGGCATGTTCCTGTCGTCCCTCGGCCAGACGGTGTTCGGCACGGCGATCCGCACCATCGGCGACGACCTGCACGGCCTCGACCAGCAGGCCTGGGTGACCACGGCCTACCTGATCACCTCGACCATCGCGACGCCGATCTACGGCAAGCTCTCCGACATCTTCGGCCGTCGTCCGCTCTACATCTTCGGCATCGTGGTGTTCATCCTCGGCGCCGTCCTGTCGTCGATGTCCACGTCGATGCTCATGCTCGCGGCCTTCCGCGCCGTGCAGGGCATCGGTGCCGGCGCACTCATGTCGCTGCCGCTCGCGATCATGGGCGACATCCTCGCCCCGCGCGAACGCGCCAAGTACCAGGGCTACTTCCTCGCCGTCTTCGGCATCTCGTCCGTCATCGGCCCGCTCATCGGCGGTCTGCTCGCCGGTTCCTCCGAGATCCTGTGGATCACCGGCTGGCGCTGGGTGCTGCTCATCAACGTGCCGATCGGCGTCGCGGCGCTGCTCATGGTCATCGTGTTCCTGCACCTGCCGAAGGTGCACGGTGCCGACGACGCGAAGCCGAAGGTCGACTGGTGGGGCGCGACGGCCGTCATCGTCACCCTCGTGCCGCTGCTGCTCGTCGCCGAACAGGGTCGCATCTGGGGCTGGGGCTCCCCCGCCGCCATCGCCTGCTACGTCGTCGGTGTCGTCGGCCTGGTCGGGTTGCTGCTCATCGAGTCGAAGATGGGCGACGCGGCGATCATCCCGCTCAAGCTCTTCCGGTCCGGCACCTTCTCGATGGCGACCGTCATCGGGTTCCTGGTCGGCTTCGCGATGTTCGGCGCGATGCTGACCATCCCGCTGTACCTGCAGATCGTCGTCGGGCTCACCCCCACCGAGTCCGGCTTCGCCACGCTGCCCCTGGTCGGCGGGCTGATGATCGCCTCGATCACGAGCGGTCAGATCGTCGCCCGCGTCGGCCGCTACCGGATCTTCCCGGTCATCGGCACCGCACTCGTCTCCGCCGGCTACGTCGTGCTGACCTTCATGTCGATCGACAAGCCACTGTGGTTCCTGATGATCGGCATGTTCCTGATCGGCCTCGGCCTCGGCTCGGTCATGCAGTCGCTGACCCTGGCGTCGCAGGGCTCCGTCGAGGCCCGTGACATGGGCGTCGCCACGTCGTCCGCCACGTTCTTCCGCCAGATCGGTGGCACGCTCGGCACCGCGGTCCTGCTCTCGATCCTGTTCTCGGTGATGCCGGCGAACATCCTGCACGCCACCGCGAACGAGAAGGACCTCGGCCCGGCGCTCGACGCCGCCCTCAACCCGACCGTCGCCAGCGCGGCGGCGAACCAGGGTGCCATGGACAAGATCTGGACGCCCGTCGTCACCCCGCTGACGAAGACCGTGCAGTCGCAGCTGGACGCCGCGTCGGCGAAGGCGAAGCAGGCCGCCGACGCCGCGGTCACCGAGCAGGTCACCGCAGCCGTGCAGCAGCAGGTCACCGCCGGTGCCGTGCCCGCCGCCTCGGCGCAGGCCGTCATCGACCAGCAGGTCGCAGCGGCCACGCCCGCGGCCGAGCAGTCCGCCCTCGAGCAGGTCGCCGACCAGGCACACGCCAGCGTGCAGGACGGCACCGTGTCCGTCGACTGGTCGAACGCCTCGCAGCGCGCGTACTGGGTCGACGAGCTCACCCCGGAGCTCGCGAAGAAGATCGACGACGGCAACACCACGAGCGACAGCGCCACCAGCACGAACGACACGTCGTTCCTGACCGGTGCCGACAGCCGCCTGACCCGGCCGTTCATGGCGGGCTTCAACGCCTCGTCCGTGACGATCTACTGGGTCGGCCTCGGCGTGATCCTGCTCGCGTTCGTGCTCACCTGGTTCTTCCGGGTGCCGCCGCTGCGCCAGCGCTCCGCCCTGCAGGAGCGTGCCGACCTGTCCGCCGAGGCCCAGCTCGAGGCCGACGCCGGTCTCGCCGCGGCCGAGGCCGGCTCGTTCACCGGGCCGATGACCGGGTCCGTGCCGACCGGATCGGGTTCGACCGGATCCACACCGACGCACCGTCGGTGACCGACCGGGCCGTCCGTGCCGTGCCCCCTTTCCGGCACGGGCGGCCCTCCCACCCACCACCACCAGGAGTCCCCGTGATCAGCACCCCGGCAGTTGCAGTGGCGACGGAGCCGTGCACCCTGCGGGAACGCAAGAAGCAGCAGACCCGGCAGGCGCTCCACGATGCCGCCCTGACCCTTGTCTCCGCGCACGGGCTCGACGGCGTCACCATCGAGCAGATCTGCGCCGATGCCGACGTCTCGCCGCGGACCTTCTTCAACTACTTCTCGTCGAAGGCGCACGCCGCCCTCGGCCTCGACTCGGTCGAGGTCCCTGAACACTCCGCGGCCTGGTTCGCCCAGGCCGACGGTGGACTGGTCGACGACCTCTGCACCCTCGTCGCCGCGACCGTGCCGCTGTCGCAGGACCGCCGTCGGATGAAGGAGCTGCTCGTGCTCCGACCCGAGATGTCCTCGATGGTGATGCAGTGGATGGCCGAGTCGCGTCAGTCCCTGCTCAGCGTCGTGGGGACCAGGACCGACGACCAGACCGCCCGCACGGCCGTGACCCTCGTGATGTCGGCGCTCAGCGAGGCCGCCCACCGCGACTCCGTGCGCACCAACGACGAGCTCGCCGTGCGGCTCCGGGCGGTGGTGCGCGAGATGGCGGCGTTGGCCGCCTGACGGGGTCGTGCCGCGTACCGAGTCGTTTCGGGCGTACCTGGTCAGAACTTCTGACCAGGTACGCCCGGTTCCGCTTCCCACCGCACGCGTTCTGGGAAAGAACGTCAGGTGGTGGCGCTCACTCGCCGCCGAGCGTGTCGGTGCCAGACGAGCGCTGCGTTCGCGGAGTCGCGGGCGAAGCGGAGCACCCGCAGCACCACGATGTCGTGGTCGCCCGCGCGGTGGACGGCCTCGACCGAGCACTCCAGCCACGAGTGGGCGCCGTCAAGCAGCACCGCTCCCGACCCGGTGTCGACGTGCGGCACGCCGACCAGCCGCTGTGCCCGGTCGCGGGAGGCGAGCTGCCGGGTCTGCGCCGCGTGCCCCTCGGCCAGCACGGAGATGCCGAGCACCGGCGCCGCCGCCAGGTCCGGCCAGGTCGTCGACGAGTGCTGCACGGCGATCGTCGCGAGGGGCGGGTCGTACGAGACCCCGACGGTGAACGACGTCGCGACCATGACGACCGGCTCGCCGTCGACCCGGGCCGCGATGGCGGCCACGACGGAGGGGACCTCGGCGATCGCCTCACGGATGTCGAGCGGGTCCTCGATGAAGTCGTGCTGCATGGGGGTTCCTTCGTTCAGGAGCGGGCGAGCAGGGTGCGGGCGCGGCGTTCGTCGGCACGCATGGCGGCGACGAGGGCGTCCGGCCCGGGAAACGTGCGCTGCCGCCGGAGCCGACGGCCGACGGTGAGCTCGACAGGGGTGTCGTACAGGTCGCCGTCGAAGTCGAGCACGTGGACCTCGACGGTGCGCGTCCGGTCGGCGAAGGTGCTGTTGCTGCCGATCGACACGAGGGCCTCGCGGGCACCGGACCAGGTCGACGCGGCGAGCCAACCGACGTAGACACCGTCCGCCGGCACCGCACTGCTGTCGTCCGGCAGCAGGTTGGCGGTCGGGAACCCCAGCCCGTGCCCGACGCCGGCGCCGTGCACGACCGCGCCGGACAGCACCGCCGAGGCACGCCGTCCCCCCGGACGCCCTCGCAGGGAAGCCGCAGCCACCACCGAGCCCAGCGCTGCCACGGCCAGCACGCCGAGCGCCACCGAGTCCGTCGAGACCGCGAGCAGGACCGCGGTGATGGTACTGCCGAGCACCGCACCGAGCTGCTTCACGGTGTTGAACGTGCTCGACGCCGCGCCGATCGTCGCCGGCCCCGCCCCGAGGACCGCTGCCAGGGAGAACGGGGACCAGACGAACGCGTTCGCGACGCCGAAGCCGGTGAACGCCGCGGCGATCGTCCACAGGGGCGCAGCGGTCCCGACGAGCACGGCGGTGACCGCCACCGAGACGACGAGCAGGACGGCGCCGACCAACGCCGTCGCCCGGGGGCCGGCGGTGTTCGTCATGCGCCCGACGAACGGGGCGGCGGCCAGGCAGGCGATCCCCATCGGCACGAGCACCAGGGCGGCCGCTCCGGCGCCGAGGCCCCGTCCGTCCTGCAGGTCGAGCATGAGCGGGATCGGCGCGGAGCCGACGCAGAAGGACGCGGCGGTCGCACCCCACGATCCGGTCACGAACCCGCGGTCGCGGAACAGCCCGAGCGGGACGAGGGCTCGGTCGCCCGCCCGGCGCTGCAGGGTGAGCACCGCGGCGACGACGATCACTCCGAACAGGACGAGCCCGACCCGCGGCAGGGGTGCGGCGAGCACCCCGTCGCCGGCCCCCTGCACGCCGACGACCACCGCGAACACGCCGGCGGTCACCCCGACGACGGCGAGCACCGGCAGGGGTACCGCGATCCGTCGGGACACCGGAACGAACCGCAGGACGGCGATCGCGGTGACGATGCCGACGGGCACGTTGACGAGGAACACCGACGGCCAGCCCCAGGACTCGACGAGCACGCCCCCGACGATCGGACCGGCGACGGTCGCCGCACCGCCGCCGGCGCTCCAGACGGCGAGCGCGACGGCGAGCCGGGGCGGGTCGAAGAGCGAACGGATGACGGTCAGGCACTGCGGCGTCAGCAGCGCGGCGCCCACACCCTGCACGGCGCGCCAGGCGATGAGCGCGCCGATGCCCGGTGCGAACGCGCAGCCCACCGACGCGACGGTGAACACCGCGAGCCCGAGCAGGTACACCCGGCGGTGCCCGAACCGGTCGCCGAGCCGCCCGGCGACGAGGAGCGGCACGGCGAACGCGAACAGGTAGGCGCTGTTCACCCACACCGACAGGGACGGGTCGGCCCCGAGGTCGCTGCCGATGTCGGGCAGGGCGACGGACACGATCGTGCTGTCGAGCAGCAGCATGAAGAAGCCGAGGCAGAGCCCGCCGAGCGCGAGCCACCGACGGACCGGGGTCACCTCACACCGCCAGGTTCTCGCGGAGCGTCGACCCCGGGTACCGCGGTGCCAGGGCGCCGCGGGCGCGCAGCTCCGGCACGAGCAGCTCGCTCAGGTCGGCGAACCCGGCGGGCATGCCGAGCGGGCTGGACAGCATGTAGCCGCCGCGGCCGCCGGTGGCCCCGAAGTTCTCCTGCAGGGCGTCGGCGACCCCCGCGGCGTCGCCGACCAGCATGTGGTCGAGGCCCGTCGCGGCGCGCCAGCCGTGCTCGAAGAAGTCGTCGCGGTCCATGGTGTGGTCCTCGCCGAACTCGGTCACCAGGCTGCCGACCAGGCCGGCCGGGCTCGCCTGCGCGGCGACGATCTCGTCACGCAGCTCACCGAGCCGGAACGTCGCCGGCAGCGTGGAGAAGTCGTACCCGGCGTTGTGCGAGATGAAGGTGCCGACGGCCTCGCGGTTCCAGAACGACAGCAGCGAGTCGCGGCGGGCGGCGGCCTCGGCGTCGGTGGCACCGACGATGACCTGGGTCGCCCAGAGGATCCCGACGCCGGACGGGTCGCGCCCGGCGTCGGTGAGCGCTGCGTCGAGGGCGTTCCGGTGCCGGAGCTGTCCGGCGACGCTCGCCCCGAAGCCGAACACCAGGTCGGCGAAGGACGCGCTCGCCGCGATGCCGCGGGGCGAGTTGCCGGCCTGCACGACCACGGGGTGCCGCTGCGGGCTCGGGACGCTCGCGAGCGGCCCGCGGACCTTGAAGAAGCGGCCGTCGTGGTCGATCGGGTGCACCCCGGCCGGGTCGGCGAACCGTCCGGTCGTGCGGTCGCGGACGATCGCGTCGGGTGCGACGGAGTCCCAGAGCGCACGGCAGACGCCGATGAACTCCTCCATCCGTTCGTAGCGCAGGTCGTGGTCGATCAGGTGGTCGGACCCGTAGTTCGCGGCGTCGGCACCCCGCGACGAGGCGACGACGTTGAACGCCATCCGGCCGCCGGTGACGTGGTCGAGCGAGTTGAGCAGCCGCGCGACGGAGAACGGGTGCGTGAAGGTCGACGAGTAGGTCAGCCCGAACCCGATGTGCTCGGTGACGGTCGACATCGCGGCGATCACGGGCGACATGTCCTGGCGTGGCCACTGGATCCCCCACTCGACCGCCGGGTCGATGCTGCCGCGCCAGGTGCTCGGCACGCCGGACCCGTCGCCGAAGAACAGCATGTCGACGCCCGCGCGTTCGGCGGTCCTGGCGACCTCCATGTACATGCGGACGTCGGGGAAGTCCTGGCCGACCCAGCTGCCGGCCGCTGCCCACCGCCCCTCGGTGTGGGTGAAGGACAGGTCGTAGGCCAGGTGCATGCCGCTCATCGGACACCCACCGGCGACGCGGACGCGGCCGCAGACGCGGAGGCGGACGCTCGCCACAGTGCCACCGTCTCGTCGGCGTCGGTCACGACGCCCACGTTGAGGTCGATCAGGGTGAGCGCGGCGTCGTGCACGTCGGTGTCGTACGCGGCGGTGGCGTCCTGCGGGACCACCACGGGCCAGCCGAGCTGCATCGCGTCCTGTGCGGTGGCGAGGACGCAGCACTCGGTCGTGAGTCCCACGACGGTGACCCAGCCGATCCCTGCGGAGGTGAGCCGGGCCTCCAGGTCGGTGCCCAGGAACCCGCTGTAGCCGCGCTTGACGACGCGTGTCTCACCGGGCGCGGGCGCCGTGCGGTACCACTCGGCGCCCTCCGTGCCGATCCGGCAAGGCTCGTCGTCCGGCATCGGTCCGTCCGGGTCACCCCCGCGCAGCCACGTGCTGGAGCGCCACGGCCGGGCCGGGTCGCTGCCGAGTTCGACCCAGACGACGGGGACGCCCGCTGCGCGGGCCTCGTCGACGAGCGAGTCGATGCGGGTGACGGCGGCGTCCACCGCGACGGACGCGCGGTCGTCGAGTCCGTACGGTGCGATCCGTGCCGACTCACCGAAGTCGCGCTGCACGTCCACGACGACGAGCGCGGGCGGGAGCGCTGCTGACACCAGCTGTGCCAGCCGCGGGTCGAGGCCCGCGTCGAGTCCCCCGGTCACCGGACGACCGCCGCGTCGTGCTGGCGGAGCGCCGGCAGGACGGTCTCCCCGAACAGCACCATGTCCTGGTCGTACTCGGGGAAGATCAGCATCAGACCGTCGAGTTCGCCCCGGTCGACGATGTACTCGATGTGCTCGGTGACGGTCTCGGCCGACCCGGCGACGTACGCGGTCTGGAACGCGTCCTCACCGGCGGCGCCGTCCGCCCAGGCCCGCGCCTGCTCGGCGGGCACACCCCACGACGCCCGCATCGACGCCAGCGCTTGACGGTCGACGCCGGCGCCCCACTCGCGCACCTTCCGCTGCGCGGCGGCGTCGGTCTCGCCCTGCACCACCGTGAGCATCGAGTAGGTGCGGCACTCGCGTCCCTCGACGGCGGCGCGGTCGTGGACGTCGCGGGACAGGTCGCGCATCTCGTCCAGGCTGTCCGCTGCCAGGAAGGCTCCGTCGGCGTGCTTCGCCTGGAACGCCCGCGCCGCTTCGGACTTGCCCGCGCTGATGATGGTCGGCCGCGATGCCGGGTGCGGGCGGGACTCGCACGCGTCGAGGTCGAAGTACGGCGTGTGCATCGTCACGCTGTCCTCGGTCCACAGGCGCGTGACCGCCTCGGTCCACAGCTCCGTCATCCGGTACCGGTCGGCGTGGCTGAGGGCCGCGTCCCAGATCCCGAACTGCTCGAACTCGGCCGCGTAGGCGCCGTTGACGATGTTCATGCCGGCCCGGCCGCCGGAGATGTCCTGCAGCGTCGTGTACATCTTCGCCGCGACCGCCGGGTTGTGGACGTTCGCGTGCATCGTCGCCCAGATCTTGACCCGCTCGGTGGCCTCGGCGATGCCGGCCATCATCGTCATCGATTCGAGCGAACGGCCCCAGTGGTCGGTGGAGCCGCCGAAGCCGCGCCACTTCGCCATCGACATCACGAAGTCCAGGCCGATCGTCTCGGCGTGGAGCGCTGCGCGCTTGTTCCAGGCGTAGGTCGCCTCGGGGTGGGGTGCCGTGGTGGAGAGCATCCACCCGCCGTTGCCGATCGGGAGGAAGATCCCGTACTCCTTCGCGGGCATCTCACGCCGCCTTTCTGGTCGTTGCGGAACACTCGGTGACGAAGGGGCTCACGGTGCGGGCCACACGGTCTCGCCGTCCTTCGTGATGGCGTCGATGTACTCGTTCGTGAACCAGCCCTTCGCGTCGTCGGCGGTCACCGAGCTCTTGACGATGTCGAACCGGTGCAGCATGTCGACGAGCTTCGTCACGTTCTCCGGGTCGATCCCGCCGAGGGGCTGGTCCGGCGTCGGGTTGTCCGCGATGACCTTCGTCTCGGTGGTCCAGATCTTGGTGTTCTGGGCCACGTCGTAGGTCGCGCCGGACAGCTTCGCGGCGTACCCGACGCACTGCTTCGTCTTCGCCTCGCTCGCGGAGCAGAAGTCGTAGGCGTGCAGGGCTGCGCGCAGGACGTCCTCGACTGCGGTCGGGTGCGCCTTCGCGAAGGCGGGGTTCACGGCCATCGCGCCGATCGACGAGGGGATGTCGTAGTCGACGGGCTGCCAGACGGTGACGTCGTCACCGGCCGCTTTGAGCAGGTTCGGCTCGTTCGACACGAAGCCGGTCAGCGCCTCGAGGCCGTTCTGCTTGCGCGGCAGGACGGACGGGTCGTAGCCCTCCTTCACGAGCGTGAGGGAGTCCCACTCGACACCGGCCTTCTCCATCATCGCCCGGACCGACGCCGGCACGTAGCCCTTGTGGCCGACGACCTGGCCGTCGAGCTGGGGCAGCTTCGTGATGTCCGGGTTCGTCATCAGGACGTCGAGGCCGGCGTTCGAGTACGACGAGATCCCGGTGATGTCGATGCCGTTCGCGCGGGCCTGGATGAGGTCCTGCTCGGCGACGGCGGACACGGTGGCCTGGCCGCTGGCGAGGAGCTTCGTGTTCTGGGCGGTGTCACCCGAGCCCGGCTTCAGGGTCACGTCGAGGCAGAGGTCCTTGAAGTACCCGAGCTCGTCCGCGGCGATGTACTCGAGGATCGACGCCGACGACTGGTACTGGTAACCGGACAGGTAGGTGATCGTGCCGGCGGCCTTGTTCTCCTTGCACCGCTCGGCCGAGATCGCGCTGCCCCCGGACGATGTGGTGCCGGCGCTCGAGCCGGTGCTGCAGCCGGTGAGCGCGAGGGCGACGACGGCGGTGGCGAGGGCCGCGAGTGCGGCCTTGGTGCGGCGGGTGGTGCTGTGCTGCATGGTGCTGTGCTGCATGGTCACTCCTGTGGGAAGGGATGGGTGGTGCAGGGCGGGTGCGGGTGGGTCGGTGGTCGCCGGACGTCGGCCTGGAGGCGCGGCTGACGTCGCGCGGGCAGGCTCGCGCCGGCGGGTGGTGCGGCAGGGCCGCGGGGCGGCCGCGTGGTGCGGCCGGCAGGCCGCGTGTCAGTCGTTCGCGGTGCGGTGCCAGTGCAGGACGCGGCGCTCGACGACCGTGATGAGTCCGAGCAGGACCACGCCCATCACCGCGAGGATCGCGATGGCCGCGTAGACGACTTCGAGCTGGTTCATCGACGACGCCGTGCTGATCACGGTGCCGAGTCCCCCGGTGGAGCCCGAGGCGGACAGCTCCGCGACGACCGCGCCGATGATCGACAGCGGGAACACGATCCGCAGCGCCGCGAACACGAACGGCAGGGCGTTCGGGATGCGCAGGTGCACGAGCATCTCGAACCGGGACGCATCGATCGTCTTGTAGACCTGCAGCACGGGCTGCGGCACGGATCGCAGACCCGCGGCGGTGTTGATCAGGATCGGGAAGAAGCAGATGAGGGCCGTGATGACGAGCTTCGGCAGCGGTCCGAACCCGAACGCCACGACCAGGGCCGGGGCGATCGCGACGAGGGGTGTGACGTTCAGCACGATCGCGATCGGCATGACCGCTCGTCGGACGATCGGCAGCTCACTCGTCAGCACCGCGAGCACGAAGGCGGCGAGGAACCCGATGGCCAGGCCGACGAGCGATTCCACCAGGGTGATGCCGGCGTTCTGCAGGTAGTAGGGCAGCTGCGTGGCGAGGGTCTCCCCCACTGCGGGCAACGGCGGCAGCAGGTACGGCATGGCCGTCGCGCCGATCTGCCAGAGCACCGCCAGGACGGCGAGCATCACGACGAGGGGCAGCCAGACGGTCGGTCGGATCCAGCCCGGCACCGGTCGGCGAGTGGTGCGGCGTTCGGCGTCGGCCGTGGTGGCGGTCGCGGCGGGCGTGGAGGTTGTGGTCGCGCTCATGGTGCCGTCTCCCTCAGGCCGCATCGGCCGTGCGCCAGGCGCTGTGCAAGCGGGTCCGGACCAGGTCTTCGTACTCGTGGAAGCGCTGCTCCTCGAACAGGCGCTGGTTGCGCGGCCGCGGCAGGTCGATGTCGATGACGTCCACGATCCGGCCCGGGCGGGGTGCCATCACGACGACGGTGTCCGACATCCGGACCGCCTCGGACACCGAGTGCGTCACGAACAGCACCGTCGTACGCAGCTCGTCCCACAGGTCGAGCAGCTGGTCCTGCAGGCTCTCGCGGGTGAACTCGTCGAGCGCCGAGAACGGCTCGTCCATCAGCAGCACGTCGGGGCGCAGGCCGAAGGCCCGGACGATCGCGGCACGCTGCTGCATGCCGCCGGACAGCTGCGCGGGGAGCTTGTCCATCGCCTCGCCGAGTCCCGCCATCCGCAGCAGTTCGCGCATGTCCGGGCCGGCGCCGGTGCCGCGCTCCTCGAGGTCCTCGATGGCGGCACGACGTCGGCCGGCTCCCGGGTTCACGCGACCGGCGAGCGAGACGTTCTGCAGCACGGTGAGCCAGGGCAGCAGCGCCGGTGTCTGGGGCACGAGGCCGATCAGCTTCGCTGCGCACGCTTGCGCCGGGGTGACACCGTGCACCCGGACGTCACCGCGGTCGGCGGGCTCGAGCCCGGCCACCAGGCGGAGCAGCGTCGACTTGCCGCAGCCGCTCGGGCCGATGAGCGACACGAACTTCCCGGGTTCGATCGTCAGTTCGACGTCGTCGAGCGCGACCATGGCGCTCGGGCCGCTGCCGTACACCTTGCGCACCGCGTCCACGCGGACCGCTGATGTGGTCATCCGTTCCTCCATACCGTCGGCGAGCACGCAGGCTCGGTCTCGTATGGCGGAGAGCGTGCGTCGCGAGCTCGGGTTCGTCTGCGACGCGGAAATCCGCTGCTGGTGACGAGGTTAGGACGCCCGTGTTACGGAGTCGGACCACATGTGTTGCGAACGTGTGAACGCGTGCGCGGGTCAGCGCGGCGGCGCCACCGCGGTGTGTCCGTCCCAGACGAGCACCTCGATGCCGAGGTCCTCGGCGGCCACCGCGACCCATCCGGCGAGCGCCCGCGCCGCAGGTTCGGCGACGACCAGCACGGCCCGCTCGACCCCGGGGACCGACTGCCGCAGCCAGAGCAGCTTGAACAGGTCCGCCATCACCTTGTTGCGCCAGGCGGGCTTGTAGGCGCCCTGGTTCGCGACGAGCTGCACGACCACGCGGTCGGCGTCGTCGATGCCCTCGACCTCGACCCGGGCACGGTCGAGCACGACGGTGCGGGGGCGGAGGACCAGCCCGAGCGCGGTCCCGGTGTCCCCGAGCATCCGGCGTTCGACGGAGTCGGGGGCGAATCGGCCCCATTCGGAGCGCGCGGCGGGGACCTCGGTCATGTCGGCAGTGTAGGCGGGCGAGACATCTCGAGACGCCGTCGTCTCACCGAGACGCCGCCGAATGCTCGCGACGCCGCCGTTTTCCGAGGCGTCTCGACACGACGACGGCGTCTCGAGGGACTCCCGCGTCAGACGACCGACCACCCGCCGTCGCTCGGCAGCACGGCTCCGTTCACGTTGGCGGAGTCGTCGCTCAGCAGCCAGGTGATCGCCGCGGCGAGCTGCTCGGGCTGCGCGACCGGCGGGATCGCGACCTGCATGATCGGGCCGACCCGGCTGGCGGCGTACTCGCTGCGCATCGGCGCCTCGATGTTCGTCGCGACCGCCCCCGGCGCGACGGCGTTGGCACGGATGCCCTGCGGGCCGTGGAAGAACGCGACGCTCTTCGTGAACCCGGCGATGGCGTGCTTCGACGCCGTGTACGCGGCACCCGCGGCTGAGGCGCGGAGTGCGGCCTCGGACGCGACGTTCACGACGGCGCCGCGACCGGCGGCGATCATGTGCGGCAGGACGGCGCGGGTGAGGCGCATCGGCCCGGTGACGTTCACGCTGAACACGCGGTCCCAGGTGGCGTCGTCGACCTCGCTCGGCGGCAGGAAGGCGTCCATGATGCCGGCGACGTTCGCCAACCCGTCGATGCGCTCCCCCGCCGCAGCGATGAGCGCGTCGATCGTCTCGGTCTCGGCGACGTCGCCGACGACGGTCTCGAGTTCGAGGCCCTCGAGTTCGGAGCGGAGCGCGTCGAGGCGTTCGGCGACGACGTCGGTCGCGATCACCCGCCCGCCCTCGTTCGCGATCCGGGTCGCCGTGGCGCGTCCGATGCCGGAACCCGCCCCGGTGACGATGATGGTCCTGCCGGTGAACCGTCCGGCGGTGGTGTCGGTCATGTCGTCTCCTCAGTGAGAGGCGCTCGCTGCGCCATGATGGTTATAGCACTCAGTGCCGAAAGGACTCCATGGGTTCGACGAACGCCCGCTCGACGAACGCCGGCTCGACGAACGACCGCGCGTCGAACGACCGACCGACGGGGCGCCCCCGCACGATCGACCCGGACGCGGTGTCCCTCGTGGCGCTGCGACTGTTCGACGAGCAGGGCTTCGACGCCGTCTCGATGGACGACGTCGCCGCTGCCGCCGGGGTCAGTCGTCGGTCGCTGTTCCGGCTGTTCCCGAACAAGGCGGCACTCGTCTGGGGCGGGCTCGACGAGTTCGCCACGCGGTTCGGCGAGGCACTGCGCGCACGGCCGACCTCGGAGTCGTCGTCGATCGCCCTGCGCGCCGCGTACCGGATCGGCGCGACCTTCCCCGACGACGCCGTCGAGGTCACCCGCCACCGACTCCGCGTCATCCGGGCGAACCCCTCGCTCGAGCACGTCGGGGCAGCCACGGTCACGGCCCTGACCGACGCGATCGTCCGGTTCGTGGCCGAACGGGACGGCGCGACGCCCGACGACTTCGCAGTGTCGGTGCGCGCACACGCCCTGGCAGCCGCGGCGAGCGCCGCCCTCACCTGGTGGGCACTGCACGGCGACGGCCGTCCGGAGGACGCAGTGGACCGCGCGCTCGCCCTGCTCACCTGACACGCGCCCTGGACGCGGGCGAGACGGACGGGAGGCCCGGGGCGGCCGTCACCTGGCTCGGCTCAACCCATCGCGCGCTCCCCGCGGACGTCGCGCGACAGCGCGTCGGTGCGCGCGCCCTCGTCCAGCGGTATCGTCCGGGCATGAACGCCACCGGACCGTCGCCGTACTTCCAGTTCGCCGGTACCGCCAGGCAGGCCCTCGAGCACTGGCAGGGCGTCTTCGGCGGTGACGTCCGGATCGCGACCTACGCCGACTTCTCACGGACCGACGGCCCGGCCGACGCGGTGGCGCACGGGCAGCTCACCGGCGGGCTCCAGCTCTTCGCCGCCGACGCGAGCGGCACCGACGAGCCGTTCGCGGCGACCGGCCTGCTGTTCTCGCTCCTCGGCGCCGACGAGCCGGATGTCCTGCGCAGGTGGTTCGACCAGCTCGCCGAGGGCGGCACGGTCGTCGACCCGCTGCAGGAGCGGCCCTGGGGCGACTGGGACGGCACCGTGCGCGATGCGTTCGGCGTCACGTGGCTGATCGGGTTCGAGGCGTCAGCGCTGAGATGATGGGTCCATGACCGATCGCCCTGCAGTCCTGTTCGTCTGCGTGCACAACGCCGGCCGCTCGCAGATGGCCGCCGGATGGCTGCGACACCTCGCCGGCGACCGTGTCCGGGTCTTCTCGGCGGGCAGCGAACCGGCCGACCGGATCAACGCCGTCGCCGTGGCGGCCATGGCCGAGCAGGGCATCGACATCGCCGGCGCCCAGCCCGAGGTGCTCGAGACCGAGACCGTCCGCGAGTCGGACGTCGTCATCACCATGGGCTGCGGTGACGCCTGCCCGGTGTTCCCCGGCAAGCGGTACGAGGACTGGGCACTCGACGACCCGGCCGGTCTGCCGATCGGGCAGGTCCGACCGATCCGCGACGAGATCCGCGCGCGGGTCGAGCGGCTGATCGCGTCGCTGTAGCCGCTACTGCTGGTCGGACGGCAGCAGCGGCGCCCAGAGCGCATCGGGGCCGTCGGCCTGCACGGCGTCCCGTTCGAAGCGGAAGCCGTACTCGCGAACGAAGTCGAGGGCCGCTGCCTGCTCGTCCTCGGCATCGTCGTGCGCGGCGTCGAAGAGGTACACGCCGTGCCCCATCTTCACGCCGGCGTCGCTGATCACCGTGAGGTCCCAGCGCCCCGCCTCCGCGCGTTCGATCCGGACGACGGCGGCCTGTGCAGCGGTGAAGTCAGCCATGGCATCAGCCTACGGACGGCGAAGCGGCGGCGTTCAGGGTCGGCCCATCAGGACGACACCCGAACTGGGGCACAGCAGTTCTGAGGCAAATCTTGAGGTGATTCTCACCTTTGAGATACTTGAGACTATGACAACACCCGAGCCGCAGGGGGGCGGCACGTCACAGACCCCTCCCCCGTATCCACAACCCGCCGGCGCCCCACAGCTGACGTTCGCTCCGTACCCGGGAGCACCGCTCAGTCCGAAACGAACTTCCGGACTCGCCCTCGCTGCGTTGCTCGTCGGGATCGGCGCCTTCTTGGTCGGACTCGTTCCGGTCTTCGGTGCGATCGTCGGTGCGGTCGCCATCGTGCTGGCAGTCCTCGCCCTCCGGAAGCAACAGCCGAAGGGCCTGGCCGTGACCGGTCTGGTGTTCGGAATCGTCGCCGCGCTCAGCTCCATCGGCGTCGCGGCCGGGATCGGCGCGGTCGTCAGCGGCTCGGAGTCAACCCAGCAGTCCGCAGTCGTCGCAGAGTCACCAGAACCGACCGCGGCCGCCGAGGCCGAGGAACCGTCGGAAGCAACGAAGCCCTCCGAGGCCGCTGCGGAGCCCGCCGAAGAGGAATCCGAGTCGACCGAAGAGGCTCCGGAGAAGCCCGCGACGCCAGTGGAGTACGCCTCGGCCTTGACCAAGGCGGAGAGCTACTCCGAGATGATGCACATGAGCAAGGCCGGGCTGTACGACCAGCTCACCTCGGAGTACGGCGAGCAGTTCTCGCCAGAGGCAGCCCAGTACGCGATCGACACGATCAAGGCGGACTGGAACGCGAACGCACTGGCGAAGGCCAAGGACTACCAGGCGAACATGTCGATGTCTCCGGCCGCGATCCGCGACCAGCTCGTCAGCGAGTACGGCGAGAAGTTCACCCCTGCCGAGGCGGACTTCGCCATCGCGCACCTCAACGGCTGACCCACCCGATGAGAAGGCCCCGTTCCAGGACGGGGCCTTCGTCGCGCGCGGGCAGTGGCGTCAGACCACCGCGGACGCCCACTACGCTGAGCACCGTCACAGGCCCGGACGAGCGGAGAACGAAGTCATGTCAGTCGGATTGCTCGCCGTGGTGGACGACATCCTCTCCGCGGCCCTGAAGGCGAGCGCGAAGACCGCGGGGGTCGTCATCGACGACGCCGCGGTCACCCCGCAGTACGTCCAGGGACTCGCACCAGCCCGAGAGCTCCCGGTCGTCGGTCGCATCGCGCTCGGCAGCCTGTTCAACAAGTTCGTCATCATCATCCCGTTGGCGCTGCTGCTCACCGCGTTCGCGCCCTGGGTCCTGCCGTACCTCCTGCTCATCGGCGGGACGTACCTGTGCTTCGAGGGCGCCGAGAAGGTCACCGAGTGGTTCGGTGTCCACCACGGGGCAGAGTCCGACGACTCGGTCACCGAACCGAAGCTCGTGTTCGGCGCCATCCGCACCGACCTCATCCTGAGCACCGAGATCATGCTCATCGCCCTCGCCGGTCTCGATCCGGACCTGGGGCTCTGGCCGACGCTCGGCGCACTGATCGTGATCGGGCTCGTCATGACGGCGGTCGTCTACGGCGCCGTGGCCCTGCTGGTGAAGATCGACGACGTCGGTCTCCAGATGATGAAGAACTCGGTCCGGCGGACCCGTCGCACGGGCGCCCGGATCGTGCGGGCGATGCCGACGGTCTTCCGGGTCATCAGCGTCATCGGCACCGTCGCGATGCTGTGGGTCGGCGGGCACCTCGTCATCGCGAACCTCGCCGAGACCTTCTGGCACGGCCCGTACGACCTGCTGCACACGATCGAGCACGCGATCGAGGCCGCTGGCCCGGTGGTGACCTGGATCGTGGACACCGCGGTCTCGGCGGTCGCTGGCGTCGTCCTCGGCATGGTCGTGGTGGCGATCGTCCTCGGCATCGGCCGCCTCCGCGGAAAGCACTGACTTACACTTCTATTCCGCCATCGGTACACTTGTGTGCATGGCTGAGGAGAGTGTCGCCGAGTTCGCGGTCCGCGCGGGGTTGTCACCGCGACGCGTGCGGGCGCTGATCGAAGGGGGATCGATCCGTGCACGCCAGGTCGGCGGCCAGTGGCTCGTCGACCAATCGTCGGAACATCGTCCTGCCGCGAGTCGGCCGCTCGGTGCACGGATGCGCAGCAACTTGCTGGCCTCGCTCTCCGGTCAGCCGATCGATGGCCTCTCCGCGCCGGAGCGAGCCCGTCTTCGCCGCTACCGGGACGAACTCGTGCGGAGCGCCGAACCGGACCGCATCCTCGGAGCCTGGATCCGCCCGGTCCCCGCGCTTCGTCTCCGAGCGGCCGACGCCGACCTCGAGGACCTCGCCGCCGACGGTCGCCTGGTGAAGTCGGGCTTCAGCGATCCCCGCTCGGAGATCGCCGCGGCGGGGCAACTCGAGGCTCGAATCGCGGCCAGCGACGCCGATGCGCTCCGGCGTGACTACCTCCTCCGCCCCTCCGACCAGCCCAACGTCCTGTTGCACGTCTCTGAGCAGAAACCCCCGTCGCCGCTTCCGCTCGGGTTGCTCTTGGTCGACCTCGCGGTGCACGACGGAATCCGCGAACGGTCCCGGGTCGCGGCACTCCTCCAGGCCGCGTCGTGACGATCGTCGCACCGGCCATGACGTCGGCCCAGGCAGCAGCGTGGCACGCGCTGTTCCAGGTCCACGAACGCCACCCGAGTGGATGGGCACTCGTCGGCGGGCAGATGGTGCATTCGTTGTGCTGGGAGCGAGGCGCTGTCCCGCCCCGGCCCACTCAGGACGCTGACGCCGTGCTCGACGTCCGCGCACGACCGCGAGTCCTCCACGACTTCACCGCCGTGCTCAGCGCGCTGGGGTTCGAGTCTGCCGGCGAAGCACCACCCGTGCTCGAGGGGACACGTGGCGTGCAACACCGATGGCTGAAGGGCGACGCCCAGATCGACGTCCTCATCCCACGCTTCCTCGGCGAGCGAGCGGACAACCGGGTCGGCGTGACGGGTGGTCGGACGATCGCAGCGCCGGGCGGTCAAGGGGCACTCGACCGATCGGAGACGATCGACGTCGAGGTCTCGGGCCGGACGGGGCGTGTGAACCGACCGACCCTGCAGGGAGCGCTGATCGCCAAGGCGTCCGCGCTCCTCATCGGCGAAGGTGCACGCGCGGACAGACACCTGAACGACCTCGCGATCCTCGCGTCCCTCGTCACCCGGCGAGACAGGGTGGGCGATCGCCTCACCAGGACCGAGATCATTCGAGTCCGGTCTGCGCTCGGACTGGTCCTCGGCCGGCCGGCTCTCCACCTGACTGCCGGGGTGGACGCAGCGACGGTAGCGGTCGTGCGGGAGCAGTTCGTCATCGGCGCGCTTTGACACTTCTGTTCCGCCATCGGTACACGAGTGTTCCGACGGCCCACGCGTCGAACGACTCGTGGGCCGTCGCAGAACGGGTGCGCCGCCCGCACCACCCGCCTACCCTGGCGCGCATGGCAACGGTGCGACAGGTCCAGGTAACGTTCGACTGCGCCGAACCGGAGCGGGTCGCCCGGTTCTGGTGCGAGGTCCTCGGCTACGAGGTCCCTGCTCCCCCGCCCGGGTTCGACGACTGGCAGGCGTTCAACGCCTCGCTCCCGCCCGAGCACCAGGGCTCGGCCTTCGCCTGCGTCGATCCGACCGGCGCCGGCCCGAGGCTCTTCTTCCAGCGCGTCCCCGAGGGCAAGACGGTGAAGAACCGCGTGCACCTGGACGTGCGGGTCGGCACCGGGATGGTCGGCGAGGAGCGCCTTGCTGCACTCGATGCGGAGAGCGCCCGCCTCGTCGCGCTCGGCGCGACGCAGTTCCGCCGCATGCTCGCGGATCAGGTCAACGAGTCCTGCATCGTGATGCAGGACGTCGAGGGCAACGAGTTCTGCCTCGACTGATCCGCGAGCCCGCGCAGGTTCAGGCCACCGGCCCGTAGAGAGGCGTCTCCGCGACGTCGAGTTCCAGCTCAGCCGTCGCCTGGATGAGCGCGAGCAGATCCGCGTCGAGCCCGGGAGCGAACTCCTCGAGTCGCTCCGGAGCGATGAACGACGGCACCCCAGCCGGAGCCTGCTCGGTCGCGGACAGCTCCGTCCCGTCCTTCGACGGCGATGCCCCGCGGAAGATCTTGCCCGCCTCGGACGCCCCGTCGAGGTCGAAGCTGTACTGCTTGCTCTGCAGCCCGAGGTCGACGAGTTCCTTGACCTCCGGGAACCGCTCCGCGTTGGTCTTCGGGATCGGCAGCAGTGTCTTCCAGTCGACACCGAGCGTCTCGAGCGCCTTCGCGTACGCGTTCTCGTGCGCCTGGTCGCGGACGATCAGGTAGGCGACGGTGCTTCGCGCGGTGGGGTTGTCCGTCATCTCGTAGATCCGGCACTTCTGCAACCGGCCGGTGGACTCGAGCATCAGGTTGTAGAGCAGGTCGAGCGGCAGGTTGCCCGAGTTGTAGACGTAGCTGCCGCTCCACGGGTTGCCGGCAGCGTCCACCGGCAGGGCGCCCTGGGCGCCGACGAGGTAGTGGTGGATGTTGCTCGTGTCGAGCGCGATGCTGAGCGGGGTCGCGCCCTTCGCACCGGGAGTGTCGAGTGGGTCGGTGAGCTTGCCGGTGTACTCCGGCGAGCCGTCGAGCAGGCGGGAGATCGTGGTGCCGATGAGCTCCACGTGGCTGATCTCCTCGGTGCCGACGCCCTGGATGAGGTCGCGGTACGGCTTCGCCGCCGGGCCGCGGAAGTTCATCGCCTGGAAGAGGTACTGCATCATCGTGCGCATCTCGCCGAACTGCCCGCCGAGCCCCTCCTGCAGGGCATTGGCGGCCGCGGGATCGGGCTCCCCGTCGGCGATCTCGTTGATCCAGGTCTGTGCGTGGAAGTACATGGATGCTCCTTGCTCCCTGCGACGGGTCCGCCGCGCGCCTCACCGTCGTCCGGGGCGGCTGGCAGCCGACACGGGTGGTCCGCTGAGCGCGGTATCGTCGACCGCGCACCGCAGCGCCCGGAAGGACACCCATCCCGATGACCGTCAGCTCCGACGTCGACACCACCACCCTCGACGAGCTGCTGGGCGTGGGCCAGGTGCTCCGCGACCCGGTCTCGCTCGAGCGGTACAGCCACGACGACGCCGAGTGGGCCGACTCCACGGCACCGCTCGCCGTCGTCCTCGCTCGCAGCACCGATGACGTCGTCGCCACCGTCCGGTGGGCCGCTGCGGCGGGCGTCCGGGTCGTGCCGCGCGGCGCCGGCACCGGCCTGTCCGGCGGCGCGAACGCGGTGGCCGACTCGGTCGTGCTGTCGCTCGAGCTGATGGACGCGGTGCTCGAGGTGAACACCGACGAGCGCTACGCCGTCACCCAGCCCGGCGTCATCAACGACGCGCTGCGGGCCACCGTCGCCGAGCACGGACTCTGGTACCCGCCGGACCCGGCGAGCTCGGCGATCTCCACGATCGGCGGCAACGTCGCGACGAACGCCGGCGGGATCTGCTGCGTCAAGTACGGGGTCACCCGCGACTACGTGCTCGGGCTGACCGTCGTGCTGGCCGACGGTTCCGTCGTCGAGCTCGGTCGCCGCACGGCGAAGGGCGTCGCCGGCTACGACCTGGCTGGTCTGATGGTCGGGTCCGAGGGCACGCTCGGCATCGTCGTGTCGGTCACCGTGAAGCTGCTCCCCCTGGCCGGACGCGACGAACGTGCGGTGATCGGGTACTTCCCCTCGCTGAGTGCCGCCGGGGACGCCGTCGCCGCGATCTCGCGCGCCGGCATCATCCCCGCCGCGCTCGAGATCGTCGACCGGACGTGCCTGCGGGCCGTCGACGACTGGATGCACCTCGGGCTGCCGTCCGACGTCGACACCCTGCTGCTGGCGCGGGTCGACGAGCGCGGCGCCGCGGGTGACGAGATCGCCGACCAGGTCGCCGACGTCTTCGCGCAGGCGGGCGGGACCGACGTCGAGCGGGCGACCGACCCGGACGACATCGACCGGCTGTTCCAGGCACGGCGCCTGGCGTACCCGGCGCTCGAACGGCTCGGGCCGGTGCTGACGGAGGACATCTGCGTGCCCCGAAGCGCGGTGCCCGAGATGCTCCGGCGGATCCAGTCGACCGCGGCGGCCCACGAGGTCACGATCGCGAACATCGCCCACGCCGGCGACGGCAACCTGCACCCGCTCATCATCGCGCCCGAGGGTGACGACGTCGCGAAGGCGCGGGCGAAGCAGGCCTTCGACCAGATCGTGGCGGACTGCCTGGCGCTCGGCGGGACCGTCACCGGCGAGCACGGCGTCGGCCTGCTCAAGCTGCCCGGCCTGCGGCAGGAGCTCGGCGACCGCGTCCTCGCTATGCACCGGTCGGTGAAGGACGCCCTGGACCCGGCGGGCACCCTGAATCCCGGCAAGGCGTTCTGAACGCACGAAGACGACGGACGGGAGGCCCGGTGCCAGCTGGCACCGGGCCTCCCGTCCGTCCGTTGGTCGCGTTCAGCGACCGGCATGCGTCACGCAGATGCGTTCAGCGACGGCGGAAGTAGCCGTTCGCGCCACCGACGTACATCAGGATCGTCGCGACGAGCACGGCGACGCCACCGATCCAACCGAAGGCGTTGCCACCCGAGGCCGCACCGACGCCCACGCCGATGACCTGCAGGATCGCGAGGACGGTGAGCACGATGCGGGCCCAGTTGCGACCGTCGCGCATCTTGAAGACGATGATGAGCTCGATCACGGCGAGGATGAAGGCGAAGATCGCCCCGCCGATGAGCGGAGCAGTGCCGACGCTGGATGCCACGTCGGAGGAGCTGCCCGAGGTGAGGCTGATGATGCCCTGCAGGATGTTCGCCAGGACCACCACCAGCCAGATGACGAATGAAACGGTGACGCTGGTCGGACGGCTGTTCGTGTTTGCCATGGTGAGCCCTTCTCGTTCGGCCGCGTCCAGCGGCCACACAGCGAACGTACATGCGCACGGCGGACCTGTCCGGACAGGCCGAAAGGTCACAGAGCGGTAACGACAGCAAACCGGTCCAAACCCTTTCGCCGAGGTCCCCGAATCACTTGCACAGGCCGGGAATCACCCGGAGCGCTCACCAGCCGCACATCGCTGGTTCTCCACCCTGCACCAGGGTGTGTT
>NZ_JADKRW010000006.1 GCF_015350995.1 Curtobacterium sp. VKM Ac-1393 | reverse complement strand
AGCGTTCCGCGAGGGCGCGCTCCTACCCAGTCCTGGCACCGAGGTCGTCGGCCCACGCTTCCGAGACTGGAGCACCGGTCACTGATTCTCGACGACGGCAAGGGAAGGGGGCGGGTGCTTTGGGTATAGCCCTTGTGAATTGCTACGCGGAGGAGGGTCTTGCGACGCACTGTTATCGAGCGCATCATGCGAGTAGAGGTCGTCATGCTGATCGATCGGTCGTGAACTTGTTGGCGCTCGGCGAGCAATATCTGGTGTGAGCACCGACAGCGACATCATCCGGCAGGCAGTGGACGTGCCCGCCGTGTTTGCGCAGCTGTACGACCGGCACGCTCGGCCGATTCACCGCTACGCCGCACGCCGGGCCGGCCCGGACGTCGCGGATGACCTGTTGTCCGAGACCTTCACCGTGGCGTTCGAGCGCCGTGGGGACTACGACTTCGGCCGGCCGGACGCCCTCCCGTGGCTGTACGGCATCGTCTCGACACTGCTGAAACGGCACCGCCGAGTCGAGGCGAGAGCGTGGCTCAGCGTGCGACCGGACCCGACGGCGCTGGTCACCGAGCACCACCACGAAGCACTCGAGGCGGTGTTCGAGGTGCGGCAGCTTGGGACAGCTCTGCGTCGGATGCCGGCTAGGGACCGTGATGCGCTGCTGCTCTACGCCTGGGGTGACCTCGACTACGAGGGCGTCGCTCAGGCATTGGACGTTCCCGTCGGGACCGTCCGCTCACGACTGAACCGGGCGCGCAGAATGCTGCGTGCTGCTGCTGGCCGGACCCCGGCCGAGGAGGTGGACCATGGACGAGCTGACACGACTCCGATCCGTCCGTAACGACGTCGAACCGGCGTCGCCCGAGACCCTGGCCCGTGGCCGCGACATCCTGCTCACGCACATCGCTGCTGCGGGGGAGCGGCCCGGCGCGACGTCACCGCGGAGCACCACGACCCGCCGCATCGGCTGGTTCGGTACCGGCTCGCTCGTCGCGGCAGGGGTCGCTGCGGCGCTCGTGGCCGGCAACGTCCTCGGGGTCGCCGGACTCCACGGCGGCGCGGACCCGGCCGCCGCCGCGGTCCTCAACGCCGCCGCCCTCGAGACGGTCAAAACCTCGGACCCGGCGGTCGGGACTGGGCAGTACCTCGAGGTCGCGACACACGCCGCGTACGCGTACGTCAGCAACGCCGACGACGGAAGCCGCCGCGTGTACCTCTCATCGCAGAACGGGCAGATGTACGTCCCGTCTGACACCGACGACGAGTGGGTGTGGGTGCGCGATGCGCAGCGTCCGATCAAGATGTTCGGCCCGGAGTCCGCACGTGCCGCAGCCGAGGCGAACCCGGCACCTGCCGAGTACCTCCGGGCTGCTGGCGGGGCGTTCTACGACAGCCCGGCGGTCGTCTCGCCCACGATGCTCAGCGACCTGCCGCGCAACCCGCAGGCGCTGCTCGACCGCATCCGCGCCGTGACGAAGGGACAGGGGAACTCCCCGGACTCCGAGGCGCTCGTCTGGATCGCCGACACTCTGCGAAGCGGCATCGTCCCCGCGGACCTCCGGGCGGCGATGTTCCGCGCCGCGGCATTGATCCCGGACATCGAGATCACAGATCGCGCGGCGAACCTCGACGGGCGAACCGGCATAGCGATCGGGCACACGTTCCGCGAGGGCGATGTCCAGGAGATCGTTATCGACCCCGACACGGGGCGTCTTATCGGTGAGCGCGAGGTCGTTACCGGGAAGGGCGCCGAGGAGTGGAACGTCCCGGACGGTACCGCGATCGGTTGGACCGCCGTCACGACAACGGTCGTCGACGCCGCCCCGGCGGGACTGGGCAAGTGAGGGCCGCGGAGGTTGGCACGGACACCGTCCCAATGGACGTGGTGGACTTGCCGACTACACGCTGGGTCGACGTGAGCTGGGCTCTCACCCCGACGGAACCGACGGGCTGAACCGCACCGGTCATCTAACGCCTCGCTTCGTGGCAGGCCACCGTCGGACCCGATACCCCGATCGCCTGGAGCCACAGCACCGACAGGCGCTGTGGCTCCGGCGGACCGGCTGATTTCACCACTCGACGCAAGGCTCCCCGCTTACTCCTCCACACCTCGCTTACACCCCCGCCAAGATATTCCGAGAAGAACTATTATCGGAACTGACCGGCTGGTCGCATGTGGCCGGATTGGGCTCAGCGGTCGCCGCACGGCCGGTGTGCGCGTGCGTGTCTGCGGGGGTTTGGGGCGTGGTGGGGGTGGACTGTGCGCATGTCGCCTCGTGTCCCGCAGCTCCCGTCGACGGTGTCGGTGCATGGGCACCGGCTGCAGCTCGAGCTGGTGCCGTCGCAGATAGCGCGGAAGACATGGCATGTCACTGAGCTGCTCGGCGCGCACTTGGTGGGGCAGCCACCGTTGCATTACGAGGGCGGCACGTTCAGCACGGACACCTCAACGGGCACGATCACTGATGCTGACTGGGGTGTCGTGCTGATGCGGGCGTTCGGGCGCAGCTGGTCACCGCCGAAGTAATCCGCCCGCAGAACAGCTCACCGTCACGTCGGGGGAGCCTGGCGTAGCGGTGAGCTGTTGTGGGGTCTTGCTGATGTTGTCGGTTCAGTAGCTGTAGGACGGTGCGTTCGCGGCGGCGGCGAAAAGGATGATCCCGAAGACGATGGACAGCACGATCGACAGGGCGCTGATGATGATGCCGGCGAGAGCGAGCCCGCGGCCGCGTTCACCGGTGCGCTTGATCTGCGTGAGCGCGATGATCGACACGACGAGGCCGCCAATACTGATCACGAACGCGAGGATGAAGCCGACGATCGCGAGGACGCTGTACCGGTCCGATTGCGCGGGGGCCTGCTGGTAGGGCTGGGCGTTGCTGTTGTAGGGGTTGGGGTGGGAGGGCGTGGCGTCGCTCATCGCGTCGCGTCCTTTCATGATGGGATTTCCACGAGCTTCACCGTCTGAGAACGGCGGAATGTCGAGGGCGCAGGGTCGTGCGCGAGTCATAGCATGGCGGTTCTGTGGCTGTCGTGCACATCGTGTTTTCGCACCGGAGTGCTACACAAGAGGGCATGGCACAGAAAGTCACCACTCACCTCATTGACGACCTCACCGGCGACATCATCGAGCACGGCGGGAAGAACGTCACGTTCTCGTTCGATGGCGGCCATTACGAGATCGATCTGTCCGACAACAACGTGGAGCAACTGCGCGAAGCGTTCTCGGACTACGTCGCGGCCGCTCGGAAAGTCTCAAGCCGCGGTGGCCGCGGATCCGGGACTGCGCAGCGCAGCAACCCGGACGAGCTGGCGAAGATCCGGGAATGGGCGGCAGTGAATGGCCACGAGGTGGCGCCGCGGGGCCGGATCAGTCAGGCCGTGAAGGACGCGTACGACGCCGCTCACTAGCAACGCCTGCTCTGCGCTGGTTACGCTCGCGTTGAGCTCAGTCACTGGGGCTCCGGCCGGGCTGTCACGACACTGACCGCCCGGCCGTTCCCAAGCACCATCGTGACAAGGTGTCGCCCGTCGATGGGCTGTCTCGGTAGCCGATCTTGGGTTCAGCCGGTCGTTGCAACACCACCGTGAATCGGAGTGCTGCAGATGGGATCGAGGCTGGAACACCGTGCTCGAGAGGCACGGTTCTGGGAGCTATTGAGACAGGGCCTCGGACGAACGGCGGCCTGTGATGCTGTCGGCGTGGACCGACGTCAGGGATACCGATGGGTCAAAGCAGCCGGCGGACGGAACCCGTTCGCGCACAAGCCCCGCTCGGACCGGTATCTGAGCCAGGAAGAGCGGCTCCAGATCGCGGACCTGCGCCTCAGCGGCGCGAGCGTGCGTGCGATCGCGAAAGCCCTCGGTAGGGCACCATCCACGATCAGCCGAGAGCTGACAAGGAACGCCGCGGCTGGCGGCAGCTACCGGCCGTACTCCGCCGAGAAGCAGTACCGGGCTCGTGCGCGGCGCCCGAAACCGCGGAAGCTGGACCGAGTCGAGCTTGCTCTGCAGGTCGAGCTGCGGTTGGTGCGGAACTGGTCCCCGGAGCGGATCCGTGATGACCTGGCCCGGACGTTCCCTGACCGGCCGGAGATGCACGTGTCGCACGAGACGATCTACCAGTCCCTGTTCGTGCAGGGCCGCGGTCACCTGCGCGCTGACCTGCACACACACCTCCGCACCGGCCGTGCGATCCGTCGGCATCGTGGTGAACCCCGGCGGGCGTCGTGGTCGAAGATCCGCGACATGATCCTGATCAGCGAACGCCCCGCTGAAGCCGACGATCGTGCCGTCGCCGGCCACTGGGAAGGGGACCTGATCGTCGGGATCAACGCCAGGAGCGCGATCGGCACCCTCGTTGAACGCACCACCCGGTACGTGATGCTGCTCCACCTCCCAAACGGACACAGCGCCGACGCGGTCCGTGACGCGATGATCCCCACCATCCAGACCCTTCCCGAGCATCTGCGTCGGTCGTTGACCTGGGATCAGGGCACCGAGCTTGCCCGACACAAAGACATCACCCTCGCCACGGACCTCGCGATCTACTTCTGCGACCCCCACAAACCCTGGCAGCGCGGCTCGAACGAAAACACCAACGGCCTACTCCGCCAGTACTTCCCCAAGTCCACCGACCTCACCGTCCACACCCCGGAACGGCTCCTCGAAGTCGCTGCCGAACTCAACAGCCGACCCCGCAAAACGCTCGGCTACCGCACCCCGGCAGAAGCATTCGAACAGCTACTGCTGTGTCCGTGAAAGGCCGCTGAGGTCGCGAGACCAGGCAACCTCACGTTCGAGTTGCCCCGTTGAGGTGAACAGACGAACCTGCTGCGTTTCGGGAAGGACTGACGCGAGCATGTCGCGGTCTGCGGGAGTGAAACCGAGCTTCTGCCAGAAGGGCCCCGACCGACGCGAGAACAACCATGCTCGCTCAGCGCCGGCGCGAGCGGCCTCCTCCAGCGCGTATCTCGCAAGCCGTGTTCCAGTCCCAGCCGCCCGCATCGATCCCGACACCGCGACGCTTCGAATCAAGGCATGACTGCCATCAGCGCTGAGCTCAAAACCGGTGCTGCCAACAATTCCGGAGTTGGCTCCGCGCTCGATCCAGATCCGCACAGCTGGCGAATCAAGCCCGGCGAGGGTCAGGTCAGCCTCGCGCAAGAACGCCCGCAGCTCGTCGACATCGGCGCTCGTCACAGGGAAGTAGGCCACGACTCATCATTGCGCGCCGACCGCTACTCTGAGGCCTCCACCACCGCCCGTTGCAACGACCACTTGAAACCACCGATCGTCTAACGAGACGTCGCCTGCTGCGCCAAACCTGCGGTTCGCTCATCGGAACGGATTTCAGTAGCTTGCAGACATGACAAGTAATTCGACCAATACGACTCCTGTTCGGCGCAGGAGCACTCTGGTGAGCGCGATCGTCGCTGTCGTCGCCCTCGTGCTGCTCGTGGTCCTGATGGTGCTGCTGTTTCCGGCCGACTCGGTGTGGGCGAAGGGTGCCGCCATCATCGCGGGTGTTCTGGTGCTGGGGAAAGAGATCTGCAGTGCGTTTGCCCGCGACGGGGGTTGGTACAACCTGGACAAGAAGAAGCTCGAGGACGGCGCGGCGCTCTGCTCCTTGTTCGCCGTCGTCTTCGGTGTGCCAGCAGTAGCAGCCGCCATCCTCTGAGAAACGTCGCCGGCAGCCACTACGCTCGCGTCATGAAACGACCCGCACCGAGGCCTGAGGGCTACGAACGATGCGGATCCTGCGGCGCACTGGTCCGGGTTGTCGTTGTGGAGGGGGTCGTTCGCGGGTTCGAGCGGCACAAGGTGCCATCAAGTCACCTCCGGTGCGAGAACGGCACACAGCCGGTCGCGAAGTCGAAGAAGAAGCCACGACGGGCGCACAAGGGGAAGTCGGTCCGGGCGCTGGGTGGCGGGCTTCCCGGGCTGGGGAAGCACAACTAGGAACCGGCGGAGAACTTCATGGTCGCGGAAAGTGATGTGCGCGCAATGGCGGAGCGGGCACAACTGACTTTGTCGGACGACGAGTTCGCCGGCATCGTACGGCTGGTGAACGAGACCGGAAACCTCGCGCCTGAGCCTGCTGTCGTCGAGCGGTTTGAGTCGGGGGCTCTGACTCCGGGGATGCTGACGTTCTTCCTTCCGAGGATGTGGCGGTACCGGCTCGGTGATTCCCCTGTCCCTGGCGAGGTGTGGCGCGCGATGTTCGAGTTCGCCGAGTACACCGAGGACATGGTCGTCCAGCGACGACGTCGCGGGACATGGGTGGCATTCCGGGGCGCGACGCAAGCGAACCGCGAAGGCTTGTCATGGTCTCTCGAGGTTGAGCAGGCTCGGTACTTTGCCCGTGATCGCCAGGCGCCGGGAGATCGCTCGGCGAGCGTGTGGGTCGCCCGCATCCCGAGCGATCGTGTGTACGCGCGCTACATGGGCGGGATCGAGAAAGAGCTCGTCGCCGATGTTCGCGGCCTGGACGTGCGTTCCCTCGAGGAATGCCGGTCCGACAGGCTCTCACTCTGGCGCCGCGTGCGCGGAATGGCTCGAGTCTGATCCGGGTCGCTACGCGGCTGCGCCCTGTCTCCGCTGCGCAGGCCATCGGCTATCGAGACGGTGAGGCTAAAGGCACAGGCGGGGAGGGCAGACGGCAGCTCATCGTATGCTGCGGCAATGAACGATGCTCCCGCGCACCCGTCTCTACAAGCGCTCGATCGAACGGCTTGGGCTTCAATTGACGCGCAAGAGGCCACTTTCCTTGAGCTCTGGAGCGGTTTCGGGGACCTCACACGCAAGGCGGAGGCGGCCGATGACGTCGAAGCTGCTGCAGCTTGCCGTCTTCTGGCCGGAATCTCCTCGCTCATAACAGCGAATGACCAGATGCACGACCCATATGCCCCAATGGCGCAGTTTCAGGGGCGAAGATCCTTTGTCCCCGATGACATGACCAACGTCGATCTAGATTTTATCGCAGAACTAATCCCTCGGGTGGCGAGCGCACGCCTAGTGGCCCGTTGCAATGACATCTTATGGATAAGAAGGCACGGCACTCAGCCGCATGAGGCGGGACGACGGGCTGTGATCAGCTGGCTTCGCGTGGGCATGGATACAGGTGAATCTTGGTACCTTGAGGACGAGGACAATTGGCCGCGGTACCTACACATAGCCCGTCAGCTCAAACTCAAGGAGGAGCTTCAAGCTGCATGCGATATGCTCAGCAAAGCATTCTGGGAAGCTGATGCTCGCCGGTCGCTAGACCTCGTTGATCTACTCCTCGACACTGGCCTGCCGGATCGGTCCGAATGGGCGCGGGTAGCGGAGCGGCTTACAACACTGGCCACCGACACCGATGGAGGTACGCTACGGCGTGAGCTATCTACTTACGCCGCCAAGCTGTATAAGAGGCTAGGGAACGCGGATGCCGAAGCAGCGGCGCAGTATGAGGTTGTCAAGTGGTGGATGGCCGAAGCGGACCGGAGGCTAAAGGGAAGCGCCCTTTCCGCTGTGGCTTTGTATCAATCGGCTTTGCAAAGTTTGAGATTGATCTCGAATAAACAGCGTGCGCGCCTTGATATTAGCGGACTTGCTTCTGACATCGCGAAGCTCATTAGGTCTTCTGGTGTCTCTGCATTAGACGAAATGCGTCCGATCACGGGCGGGAGCATTGACCTCCGGGCAGAGGCTGAGCAGGTTCAGGCGGCAGTTTCAGGCGAGGATGCCGCATACGCGACCCTCTTGCTCGTCGGCGCAGTGCCGTACGTGGTTGAGGGCGATGAACGTCGCGAGGCCGAGAAGCGTCTAGCTGAATCGGCAATTATGAGTATTGTCTCCACCCAGCATCTAGCTGCAGACGGGCGAGTCGTACATAATGCGGCTCCTGAGGAAGATGGGCCTTGGGGTGGATACTCGGGAAAACTCTGGGATGAGATGGTCCAAGTTTTCGATGACATCCATGTCCAGTGGGCTGTCAAGGGCCGCATTCTACCTGCACTCGAGGTACTCACGTTGGAGCACCGAATCCGAGTTCGTGACTGTGCAGTCGTGGCCCGATGTTCTCCTATTGTGCCGAGTGGGCGTGAGCAGACTGTGGCTCGCGCTCTAGCGGCAGGCTTCAACTACGACTTCACTGCTGCCCTGTATATGCTTACTCCCCAGATTGAACATATAGTTCGGTCTGCGCTCAATGAGTTGGGTATATCGACCACAACAATGGGGGATCGAGTGGAGCAGGAGATCGGGCTCAGTAGCCTGCTTGCGATCCCAGAAGTGGTCGAGGTATTTGGAACTGATATAGTTTTCGAGTTAAGGGCGTTATTCGGAGGGCCTATAGGGGCAAACATGCGGAACGCGGTTGCTCATGGTCTTCTGTCCGACGGAGAGGCGGTAAGTCTGCATGCGGTGTACGCATGGTGGTTCCTGCTGCGCCTCGTGTATATCCCCTACTGGAACGGTCTGAACCATGAGGGGCCTGATCACGGTGAATTTGATAGCTAGGAGTCGAGTGCTGCCTGTGCTGCGCTGTAGTTGGGGCACCGGTCGACGTCGTCTGCTGGGCAGTCCCACCCTAAAGATTCCGCGTGGACGCGCGCACCGTGGTAGCTGACCGCGTTGGGGCCGATCAGCGCAAGCTTTGCACTGCACTGGTAGCCGTCGCAGGTGAGCACGATCGCGGGGTGGATTACCATGCCGTCTCGTCTCTCGCCAGCGTCAGGCTTCGACGGTGATGCCGAGGCTGATCCATCCGTCGGGGCTCAGCGTGTTCGTCTTCGCGACGTCGTAACCGGTGAGATTCAGGCCGTCTATGGCGCGGGCACGGGCACGGGCGGTGCTCTGGTCGTCTGCTGGGCCATCAGCGGTGATGGTGTTCGTGGAGCGGATCGTGCCGCGGACGGCAGTCATGGATCCGTCTTCCCCGATCGCTCCCACACCGTGGACCACAGAGTGCGGGATGCGCGCTGCGCGCGTGCGCTCTGTCTGCGCTGCGCTGCGCAGGCCACTGGAGGGGTCAAGGCCGGTTCGTCGACGTTGGATGCAGCTGCTCGAGGTGGCGGGGTCGTGGTGGTTGGATGATCGGTTTGCCTGTCTAGCCTGTTGAGTGTGGACGATGAGCTCGAGCGGTTGCAGTGGCTGTCCGTTGACGAACTCGCGGCTACGCGGCGGAGTGCGATCCGCCGGCTGAATCGGCTTGACCGATCTGCGCCCGATGTGGCGCTGCGGGAGGCGGCGCTGCAGCGCACAATGCGGCTGATCGGTGAGGTGCAGGAGGGTCGCCGGCGGCAGCGCTGACACCGCTGGTGTCGGCGGCCACGTTCATCATCGGTGCATGCCCGAACACCGGTGGGCGCCGCCGAGCCACCCTGATCCGCCCGAGGATCAGCCGTTCGGTATCGATGCTCCGCCGGCGCCGGACCGAGTGTCCGGTTACCCGGCTGTGTGGGTGCAGGTGGAGTTCACGCGTTCGGGCCCGCAGACGTGCCCCGGCTTCGTGGAACAGACGGACGATGATGTGGTCTACGTGCAGCTCGTGCACATGGGTTTCGTCCACCACGTGTGGGTGCCGATGGACCGGCTCAAGAAGCGGTCCCTGCGGCCGCAGGCGCGTCACTGATGGGTGCACGCCGGCGAGGCCGCTGGTGTTGACGCCGAAGTAGAACGGACCCCTTTGTGCCGAACTGGGGCGGACCCCTTCTGGGGTTGTTGAGCTTAGTTGTTCTCGGTCTGGTTGATGAGGTCGCGGCGGCCGTGGGTGCGGTAGGAATCGCCGGAGAGGGTGAGGACCTCGGCATGGTGGACGAGGCGGTCGATCATGGCTGACGCGACGACGTCGTCGCCGAAGGTCTCGCCCCACCGGCTGAATGGCAGGTTGCTGGTGACCATGATCGATCCCTGTTCGTAGCGGGACGCGACGAGTTGGAAGAAGAGGTTCGCGGCGTCTTGGTCGAACGGGATGTAGCCGATCTCGTCGACGATGATCAGCTTGTAGCGGCGGATCTTCTTCAGCTCGGCCTCGAGCTGGCCCTTGTGGTGCGCGGCCGCGAGACGGGCGATCCAGTTGTTCGCGGTGTCGAACAGGACCGAGTAGCCGGCGTGGGCGGCTTTCACGCCGAGGCCGATCGCGAGATGGGTTTTCCCGAGTCCGGGCGGGCCGAGCAGGATCACGTTCTCCTGTTTCGCGATGAACGTCGACGTCGCCAGGTGCGCGAGGACGTCGCGTCGGAGCGATGGGAGGTGGTCGAGGTTGAAGTCCTCGATCGTTTTCACCTGCGGGAAGTGCGCGGTCCGGATCCGCATGATCGTGCCAGCGGACTCCCGGTCCGCGACCTGCCGCTCGAGGACCGCGGCGAGGTATTCCTCGTGCGCCCAGTTGCCGTCCCTGGCGCGATCGGCGAGGTCTTCCCAGACCCGTCCGATCGTCGGGGTCTTCAACGCTCGGGCGAGGTAGGCGAGCTTGGAAGCGACCTGCTCGCTGTTCTTCGGGATCGGTGCGTCGGTCTGCGTCGTGGTTTTGCTGGTCATCGTGCTTCTTTCGTCGTGGTATCGGTGGTGAAGTCGACGCCGAACAGGGCGTCGTAGTCGGACAGGGCTCGGATCTGGACCTGGTGCCCGTCCTGGTGCGAGCGGACCGTCGCGGGCTTCGGGGCCCGGTAGTGGGCGCGCAGGCGCGCTGCGACGACGACGTGCTCAGGGTCGGTGATCGTCTGTCCGGTGCGCAATGACCGATCGTGTCGTTCGGCAGGCTCGCCGCTGCAGGTGATGCGCACTTCGTCGAGTGCTGCGTGGACGTCGACGAACCGTCCGATGAAGCGCGGGTCGGCGGAGTAGTCGTTGCCGTCGACGCGGACGTAATAGTCCCTGGCGAGCCGGACCCGCGTCCGCAGCCCCGTGGTCGGCGCGACCGACGGGAGGGACTGCATCCCGGCGCGGTCGAGGGCGTCGAGCTCGACCGGGCGGGCTCCGATCGAGCGGACCTTCCGCTGGTTCGCCCGCTCGGTCAACCAGACACCCAGCTGGGCGTTGAAATCGTGGACGTTCTGGAAGAGCCGGCCGGGTAAGAACGACGTCTCGAGATACCGGTTCGCCCGCTCGACGACACCCTTGGTCTCGGGATCCCTCGCCGGCGCCAACCGCAGCTTCGTCGCGATCGTTCCCGTGAACGTCGCTGCGAGGACCGTCGGACGCCCCAGCCCTCCGATCGCAGCCTCCCGGTCCCAAAGCAGCGACTTCGGGATCCCGCCGAAACGTTGCAGCAGCATCCACATCCCCGCAGTGAGGTCCCCGCCCTGCCGCGACGGCAGCACGAGCGCCTCGATCCGCCGGGAGAACCCCGAGACCATCACCAGCACCGGCAAGATCCGGTCCTGCCCGTCACCGACAGGGATCCTGGTCTCGGGGAACCAGAGATCGCACTGGATCACTTCGCCCGATCTGAACGAGAGCCGGTCCGCCGGGTCCACGCCGAGATAGTCCGGCCGCAACTCCGACACACGTTCCCGCAGCAACGATGGCGAGAACGACCAACCCACCCGTTCCGCGATCACGGACGCCGGCATCCGCGGATGCTCTGCCAGCAGCGCCCGGATCTGCGGCACGAACGGATCGATCTTCGACCCGCGCGGCCCACGCGCACGATTCGGAGGCTCCTCACCCCGCAACGCCCGACGAACCGTGTTCCGGCCGATCCCGAGCTCCCGCGCGATCTGCTTGATCGGCACCTTGTCCGCTCGATGCAGCCGACGGATCTCTGCCCACGTGTCCACTGTGATCACTCTCCTAGCGTCAACCAGGGGGTCCATCCCAGTTCGGCGTCAGGGGGTCCGTTCTACTTCGGCATCAACACGTGTCTGGCGGTTGTGCTCGCAGCAGCGGCTCTGGTCACTGCACGCGAAGAAACGGGGCCTGACCCGGAAGGCCGGACCACCAGCGCATGACGATCGGGTGCGGAGGGCGTTCACCGCTCCGGATCTGGACAAGCTGTGGTTGACCGACATCACCGAGCACAACACGGGCGAGGGCAAGCTCTACCTCTGCGCTGTGAAGGACGCGTGCTCCCGCCGGATCGTGGGCTACTCCATCGACTCTCGGATGCGATCCTCGCTCGCCGTCGCGGCACTGCAGATGGCAATCTCTCGCCGCGACCCGCTCCACACCGTGGTTCATTCGGATCGCGGCAGCCAGTTCCGGTCCAAGAAGTTCGTTCGAGCGCTGTCGGATGCCGGACTGCTGGGGTCGATGGGCAGGGTCGGGGCGTGCGCGGACAACGCGGCAATGGAGTCGTTCTTCGCGCTGCTGCAGAAGAACGTCCTCAACCGGCACCGATGGACTTCTCGTGAGCAACTGCGGCTCGCGATCGTGCACTGGATCGAGGGCACCTACCACCGAAAGCGCCGACAGCGCGGTCTCGGGAAGTTGACGCCCATCGAGTACGAAGCAATCATCAACCCACAGGCAGCACTCGCGGCCTAAACCAACGAGTCAACCCAACCTGCAGCAGTCCCTTGCTCGGATCGCACACACGTCCGTCCGATAGCCGATCGGCGGTTTCAAGGGGGCGTTGCAACGGGTGGTTGTTTCGGGTCCGAAAGTAGCTGCTCGAATGCTTCTCAACGTTCTACGGCGGCCCTGGTCGTTGCCGGGGCCGTCCTGCTGGTGGCCGGTATCGCGATGGCCATAGTTGGCTTCCGCGACACCGGCGCGTTCCTCGGCGTGATGGGATCGATCGCCGCCGTGTGCGGTGTCGCCGCATTGGTGATGGCGTTCCGAGGAAAGACAGCCCGCTGACCAATCTCCCTCCGCTTAGGAACCGTGCGGTGGGGGTTCCTCGTTTGCATCGCGGTGGTAGTTGCACCAGAACTGCGCCGAGGTGGCTGCGATGAGACTACGCACGATGGGCCGGTCCCGGAAAAATCGAACGAGCAGCCACGCGGCCACCCCGGTAATGATGATCACCGGTGGGACGTGGTTCCACCAGGCTGCTGAACCGACGGGGTTGGAGGAGATGAACACACCCGCGAGCTGCAGTAGTGCGATCCCGACCGCGACCCAGGCGGCCGGCAAACTATCCAGGTACTGCTCGAGGGTGGGTCGCCAAATGTGTTCCGGGACAGAGTCGGGGACGTGCCGGTCCCGGATCCACTGGCGGAGCTGCTGCTGTCGTTGCCGTTGTCCGCCGGAACCCACCGCGAGGATGAGGCCCATGCCGAGCAACGCTGAGGCAGCAGTGCCGATACCAGTAGTGCGCTCGTCGAGACCCCGCTGGTACGAGAACGCAACCCAGAGGCCCATGAAAAGGACGACGGGCCAGAACTCGCGGACGCGTAGGTCAGCAAAAAGCCCCGATCGCGACTTCAACTCATCACGGCGCACGTGTGCATCTTAAAGCCGACCACACGCAGCGCCATCGGGTCGCAGAGAGGCCACCGCTACCGCGCGGATTGGGCACCCACTCGATACTCGCGAGCCGCGATATCGGAACTCATGGTGTCGCTTCGACCCCCTTATAGGGGGTGCGGTGCTGACAGAAGCTCCGTAGTTTCGTGTGGAGTTGCACAGTACAGCCATGGGGGCTGTGCGATGGTTCGACGTCTTGAGGGGTTCTACGCGTGTTCGCTGCGTCGCTGTCTGGTCGTGTTCGTGGGGTCGTCCTGGCGGTGGTGACGTCTCTTGGGTAGCAGGAAAACGCGCGAATGCCGGACGATGTGTCGCCGAGTGGCGAGTAATCGAACTCCAATACGAAAATTATTCGAAGCGTGCTAAGGGGCAGAGTTCGTCGGGGTGCGGACTGCGTCGGCCTCATCCCGCGAGACGCCTGGTGAACAGCAGGGGCGTCGCGTAGTCGCTGTTTCCAGTGAGGAAGCGAAGGAGAATCGCCATCACTGGCCAGGGCGAGTTCCCCTGGGCGATCCATTCAGCGGGCGTCGTCTCCCTTCCCGCGGCGTCCTTCAGCGCGGATGACTCCGTGGTCATCAGGCGGCGCACGAGCGATGGGCTGGCGCTGTCGGGGATGGCCGCCACGACGGCGCTGAGTGGTCCTCCGAGCAGTCGGATCGGGTCTTCTGATGAGTCTCGCACGAGCTGCCAGGTCGGAACTCTCGGGCCGCGACCAGCGTTGTAGGTCCAAACGCGACCGTCGTTGATGAGCTGCACGAGCTGCGGACGGCCAACGTTGAGCAGCCGTGCGCAGTCGTCGACGTTGAGGTCAGTCACGACGTCGATAGCTGTCATGCGGCAGATGACAGCGAGGAGATCTCGGTGTCGAAGCTGTCGATTGTCGAGCGCTGAGGAGTCGCAGGCGCCCAGCCACTCCAGAGCCAGGTATCGGGTCATCGGAGCGAGTCGGCTGGGCTCTGCCATGAGTTCGAGCATCGCGGCGAGGTCGTGCAGTGTTTCGTCTGGCGCGTCGCTCAATCTGGCCAGGGCGGCCCGGAGGCGTTCGTACTCGGGTGTCGGCTCTGTTGTCATGCGCTCAAAATAGTATCGTCGGCGATACTGTGCTAGCGAGGTAGCGCTGACAGGTTTGTCCGGTGCCGCTTTTGTCCTCGCCGAACGTCGAGGCGATGCGTCTCGAGTTCGCTCGGCGGCGCATCGAGTCCAAGCTGTCGTTCGACGAGATCGCCCGACGCAGCGGCGTGAGTCGGCCGACGGTTTTCAGAGTTGCGTCTGGACAGCAGCGGGGATCGCTCGAGACCTGGTTTGCCATGGCAGCGGCGATCAGGGTTCCGTTCTCGGTGCTCGCGGAGCGTCTCGAAGATGAGTGACGCGCGGCCTTGCGTGCCGAGGCAGAGAGCTTGGCCAGCGCTACCAGCTGAGGATGTCAAGCAAACGTAACGCTGCGATGCCGCGAGCTGACTACGCATTGCAGGGACTGTCCTCAGAGTTCCAGCTCGTGACACGAGGTGTGGTGGGGCGGCTCGTAGATTTGCCGTGTGTCCCCCCACGAAGAGATGGCTGCTCTGCAGCGGTCCGTCGGCCCGTCTCCGTTGTTGCCGACAGGATCCCGGGGGGAGCACGCCCGCAGGTTGACGTCTGCGGACCGGAAAATCTGGCCGACGCCCTCGCGGGGGCCGTCCCATGACTTCACATTGGCGGGGGAGCAGTACGTTGCGATCGCTGGCGACTGGGAGTCGAACTACGCGGCCGTGGCGGCAATTCTCGAGGTCATCAGGCAGGACTGCGCTGAAGCACGAACGATCTTGCAATTGGGCGACCTTCGCTTCGAAGCGCCCATCCGGGTCAACGGAAAGATGCGGTCGCGTCCTTTTCTCCGGGATCTCGATTCGCTCCTCCGCCTCCACGGCATCGATCGGCTCCTCTTGACGCCGGGAAACCATGACTGGTGGGACCAGCTCCATGCTGAGTTCGCTCGTCATCCTGGGCGTCCGTACCGGATCGCGGATCGAGTCTGGGCCCTGCCGAGAGGGTTCCGATTCAGGATCGGGGCAACTGAATTTATGTCGTTCGGCGGTGCTGCGTCTCTCGACAAGGGGCCGGGAAGAAGCGGTTGGAGTCGATACGAAGCGCCCACACAGTCGGAGGTGCTCGAGGCGGCAAAGAGAGGACGCGTGGATGTCCTCCTGACACACGAGCCGCCCGACGCTGGCACCACCGCTGTAGAAGCCGTCACGAGGCAAGCGAACGGGTGGTCCGCCGAGCGGCGGACCGCGTCGGCATCGTCACGGGGACTGATAACGGAACTGGTTGCTGCGGTCGAGCCACACTTGACCGTTCACGGGCACATGCACGTTCCGGGAGAAGCTCACAAACCGTTGCGAAGGTCCATCTACGGTTTGAGCGTCGCGGGGACCCCCGGCAACGTCGGCATGCTCAACGTCATGACTCGACGCTTCAGTTGGTTACCGGCTCGGCCCGCCCAGCTGTCATCCGACCATGCGGCAATCCAAAAGGGCCGAACGAGTAGGACCGAGACCGAGACCGAGACCGAGACCGAGACCGAGACCATTGTTCGTCGGTCGGCAGGTCGAGCCGCTCGAGTCGGGACCCTGAACCGGATCGGCGCCCTCCTGTCGACATACGGTATGGACATCGACGCGTTCGCAAACGCGATCGAAGAAGCGCTCCGGCTTGAGGGCGCTCCGCAAAGCACGGCAATCGTGCCCTACGTTTCGGGGGTGGAGGTTCCCTGCATAAGCGCGGCAGCGGCAGAGGTTGCCGCAGGTTCCTTACAGACTGGTGTTGTAATAAACCTTGCCGACCTCGTTGGCGCTAGTGACTCGGTCTCGCACGCGGCCGAGAAACTGGGCCTCTCCGTCAAGACGCTCATCCAGCTGGCCGACGCTGGCCAGGTCCTCACGATCGACGTCGGCGGCGAACGAAGAATGCCCGTCTGGCAGTACACAGATGATTCGCCACCCCGACTCCTTCCGCATCTCGGTGAAGTTCTCGCTGCCGCCCGAGAAGGCGGTCTGGCCGCGTCTTCGATCGCCGGTGTCATGGCCCATCCGCAACGGACGCTCGAGACATCCACCGTCCTCACGCCACGCCTGTGGCTCATAAGCGGGCAGCCGCCTGATCGCGTAGTCGGCATCCTGCAGCGACGGCGTTTTCTGTGATCGGCGACCGGGGACTGTTCGCCCTTCGTGTCAGCGAACATGACCGACGAGTCTTGACCGCCGCGGGGATTCGCACCGGGAGCTTGCCAGATGAGTTCGTCCTCGCCGCAGCACTTGCAGCCGCAGCGCGCGTCATTGCAAAAGACTTACAGCGCTCAAAACGCCGCCTCGCACCGAGAACCGGATGGCGGTTTGTGGATGTGAAATGGCTGCAACGAAACGCTCATCGGCTCCCACGCCTTCTCGGCAAGGGACGCCGGTTCATCCTCGTCATCGGTGTGACGCCCATAGCGTGGTTGGTCGGACCCGACGACGCTGACCGGCCGTGGAGGTCGCTGTGAATCTGACCGGGCACAATGACAGGACCGGCGCCACGTTCCCGGTGTCGGTCATCAGCGAGACTGCTCTCGCGCGCACAACCGCCGTGAACCTTCCTGCAACCGAAAACCACAACACGGCCATTGTGCTCAGCGTTGACACCAGCGGGCTCGGTGCGGACGAGTACATCGGTCTGCTGGTGATTGTCTCCGCCGAGATCGACGACATCTTAACCCGCGCGATGTTCCGTCCGCGTGTCTACGACGAATGGTGGCCGCTGGGGGGCAACAGTCGCCACCGCCTACGACTTGCAGCACCGCTGACGGCCGTGTTTTGGGCAGCTCCCGTGGCAATGGAGGTTGAGATGCGGCTCACGCATCACGTCCGAGTGCCGTCCTACGACTAATCGAGCGCGAGGCTAACCGGAGGGTGCAGCCGGCGAGAGCCACCGGTCGATGCCTGGAGCGTGGTCTCAGGACGAATCCCTGTCGTCGACGAGGTTCTGCAGCGACTCATATGACGACCGAAGATCAGGTTGAGGCCGCTGCCGTGGTCCGGCCGCGGATACTGCCCGCAACTCCGATGCGGCTTCTACACAGGCGCAGGCGGTTTGAGGCGAGTACACACCTGCGATCGGTACACGTAGACGCAAGAGCGCCGGTTTCCCGCGGAGGAGCAGAAGAAGAGCGTTACAGTAACGAGGGTTGCAACATAATACAGTTCGCATATCACGGGGAATCCTGACATCATCGAAGGATGCTGATCGAGCGAGCGGATGGGCGGTCGAGGTCCGCTCTTATCGACGATCTCGCAGTCGCCCTAGATCGGTTCGAGGGCGTCGAGCTGGATTACGAGGCGGTACGCGTTGCGCTGCAAGACGCGCCCGGTTTGGCGCGCACGCGCCTCAGCAGCGGTACGCGCTTCGTTCTGGACGATGACTTCACCATCGAGGAAGACCTGTCTGCGTTCCTCGAGGCGGTGCCGCTCGGGGCTGCACCCGACGGGCGAATCTCTGGCCGCACCAGCCAGAGTGAACACACCTGGGATGCACTCGCGTTCGATCTCGTCCAACTGGTCGAGTACGGCCGAGACAGCCTTCATCGCACCTTGAGCGACATGACCTACGACGACCTCCTCTCATACAAGGCCGCGCGCGTCATGCCCCCATCAGAGTTCGAGATAGCGCCCGTCACACCGCGGACATGGAATCGACAGCTGGCTTCCATAAATCGCTACTTGCGCTTCCGAGCCGGCGACCCGAACTTCAACGGACCCACCGTCTTCGGACAGCCCCTTGAGCTGTTCGAGCCGGTCGGGCCGTCTCCAGCGCTCCAGTACCGCTCGATCCACGACAGTCTGAGGTGGATCCAGATGGGGCTCGGAGGGCAGGGCGTCAACGGTGGCCTGCTTCCGAGGAATGCAACGCGGGACGAAGCACTGGCCCGGTTGATGGCGGGTGCGGGCCTGCGAGTTGGCGAGACGGCGCTGCTCCTCCTGCCAGAAATATGGGAGGAGGATCCAACCGGCATCGTCTCTTCGAAGGTCCGATCGAAGGTGTCGCTCAGTTCGAAAATCACCAAGGGCGGTCGACCACGCACCTTTCGCGTATTCGGTGCTCTCAGCCGGCTGATCAGAAACTATATCGAGAAGTCCCGTCCCGGATACATGAAGAACGTCGCCGACGATGGAAGCTGGATCTTCTGCACTGTTGATCACCATGCCGGCAAAATCGTCTTTGACGATGGTCGGTCGCTTCCCTACGCTGATATCGGCAGAAAACTCCGCCCCCTGCTTGCCGAGCGAGGCAGTGATGGCAGCCCGCGGCCACTCGCATTGTGGCTCACTGCGACAGGCTCCGCATTCACCGCTGACGGCGTCTACAGCGCATTCCGTCGCAGTAACGAACGATGCGCTCAGGCTGGCTACGAGATGGTCATCCATCCTCACACACTCCGGCACACCTTCGCGGTGCATCGCCTGGCGGGACTGCTGGTCGAGCAAGGGCTGATCGACCGCCGGACCGGCCAGCTGACCGTCGATGAGAACGAGATCAAAGGTCGGCTGGATGTCATCGCGCAGGTGCAACGCGAGATGGGACACAGTTCCTACGCGACCACAATCGAGGCTTACCTGCGCCCGGTGATCGAGGATCCGGCTGGCACGATCGAGTCGCTGATCAAATATCACGACGCAGTTGGCGCTCAAGAGATTGTGAATGAAAACGCATGAGCCGTGCCGAGTCATTGCGTGCAAGGGTACCTTCACGTCGAGTGAACACCAAAGCCCCCATAAGCTCATGGGATCTCGCGGATCGTTCCGTCCCGTTCAAGGACGGCACGTCAGCTGAGTTCGTGGTTCCCGGGTTTGACGGGCGCGATGGACTCATCGGGGAGATTGCGTCCGTTTTCCGAGCGCGCGGCATGGCCCGCGGATTCACCAGATCAACGTACAGAAAGCTCCGTGCGGCGTGCATTACGCTACTTCGTGCCACCGATAGCGCGACCGATCGTCCGATCACACTCGTCGAGATACTCCCCGTACACCTCCAGGCGGGGGAGCGATGGGCACGGGACCACACAAGGGGTGACCCTGCAGGCGCCGCGTACGCCTATGCCACTGGTATCAGACGCGCGCTGCTCGTGGCGATGAGGGCGTGGCCAGAGCGTTTCGACGATCGCACACGGAAGGCGGTCTTCGAGATGCGTGGATCCTTCGGGGCGGTGCCACAGAGGCAGCCGATATCGACGCCGGTCGAACCAATCACCGACGAGCAAGCTGCACTCCTCCGCCGCCAGCTTCCTGTGCAGATAGAAGAAGCTCGCGCGGCGGCGCGGGCTGAACCTCCGGCGGCGCTGCGGCCGATGCTCGAGCGCATCCGCCGAGACGGACCGTTGCGGCACGGCGATCTGTCGCGTGCGGAACGAGGGCTCTTCACGAAGGAATGGGGTTTACGGCGACTGACTTCGTTGGTGTTCCCCACGCAGACGGAGTTGGCGCCCTACTTAATGCTGCTGATGCTTGATCTCGCGATGGAGCCAGAATGCGTCAAGACACTCACTCGGGACTGTATCCAGAATGAGTTCCATGGCCGAGGTGACATTACTTGGTTCAAAGCAAGGGCCGGCGTCGGCCCGGCATCGAACAAGGAGCAGCGGAGGCCCACTGTCGGCGTTATGCAGCCAGGGTGGTTGATCAAGCAAGTACTTGAGCGCACCGCTGCTGCAGATTGCTTCGTTCGTCAGAACGCGCTCTGGAGCGTCCACGTCGCGCACGGGAAGGCGACCGCCACCGTTTTCCGGCTGCCGAACCGTCTGGGTGTGGCGCCTTGGCGACGATCTCCGAAGGCTGAGTACGACCCGGTCCGTATGGTTGTCGAGAGGGCGTGCGCCGCAGAAGGCATGGAGCCCTTCGCAGTCCACCTCGGAGCGCTCCGGAAGATTGGCAAGGTCGAGGGGCTGCGGGCCGCGGGCGGCGATCCCGTCGCAGGGACCAAGCACCACAGCCTGCACGTCGCGGTTAAGCACTACTTCGAGGTCGCCGCTCTCAATGAGACCTATGTTCAGGTCGTCGTCGACGGCTTGATGGAGGCATGGGCCGACGCCAAGGCGAGCGGTCGTGTCGGTGAACCCGATGTGATCGGGTCCGCGGTTGCGACTGGCGCGCCTTGCCCAACCCGTGAGGAAACACTCGTGGGCCGCGCGATTGCGATGTACACGAACGAATGCCATGGGTTCTTCGACGCTGCTGGGCGCGAGTGCCCCGTTGCATTTTGGGGATGCCTGTCCTGCCCAAACGCGATAATTACCGTCGATCATCTGCCGAACATCTTCAAGTTCGTGCGATACGCCGTGGGGCAGATCGATTCGGACGGGAGCGCCCTCGAAAGCTGGTTCGAGATGTTCGGTGTCGTCATCGCCATCCTCAGTGAAGTGATCCTGCCACGGTTCTCGGCCGACGAGATCGCAACGGCCGCGAACCTCGACGAGAACGGCCAGTCCCGAATCTTCCTCCCCATGACGCCCGCATCACCACAGGAGGTCCGATGAGCAAGCGTGCGCTCGTTGGTGAAGCTGTTCAACGAGAAACGGGAGCGCCGTCAATTCCCACGCCGGAAGACCCGCGACCGGTACGGACTCGCTCGCCCTACGAAAACGAAAGCCGCGTCCCGCGCTTTCACGAGTCGTCCTGGGATCTGTCTCAACTGCATCCGAACGCGACGCTCCCGCGAACGAACGCGACGCTCACTTTCGACGATGTCGAGAGCCTCGCTCTTCGGCACGCCGCGAAGCAGTTCATCTACGCTCGACTCAACGTCGCGCTGCCGCGCGGCCGTGTCTTCAGTGGAGACACAATGGCGATCACGGGGGCTTACAGTGAGTTCCGGCACATATGGTGGTTCTTCAAACATCTTGAGAGTCGTAACATCTTCGATCTCGGTGAGGTCGTCCATGAGCACTACCTCACGTATGTCGAAGACCTCCGCCGGCACGGTGCGAGTAATTTGACCGTCAATCACCGCATTCAAGTCCTTTGGCGCCTATTCGCGTACCGCTCGCACATCTCCGGAGCGGACACGGTTCCCAGGCCGTGGCCTGGATACGATCCGATCGACATCTCTGGCCCGTTCTATCGGCCAGCCGAGAACAGTACTCCTCGGGTGCCGGCGCCAGTGATGATGCCACTCCTCAATTGGGCGTTGTGGTACGTCGAAGAGGCCGGGCCCGACATAATCCGCGCGGTGCGCGAGGCGAGGGCACTCAAGGGCCGCGAATTCGCCGCAGATCCGGTAGTTTCCGAGCGCCGATTGCTGAGGTGGCTCAACGAACGCGAGCGCAACGGCCGGGGGCTTCCGCGACGCGACAGCGAGCTTTCCTTCATCAGCCGCCTGATGCCAGGACAACCCATAGCCTTCCTGAACTTGAATTTGTTGGCGCACCTGTCGGGTGCGCGGCATGACTTCCTGAAGAAGAAGCGCACGTTGATGATGCTCAACGAACGACTTTCCGTACTGGGGTTCGAGTCGGGTGGTCTTGATGCCGTGGCAACGGCGCCGCATCCGTTCGATCGCGACCGAGCGTGGCGGGCGAACGGCTTCACGATTCAGACCGCCGACTGTGCGGGACGCATGCTGATGGCAGCGTGCTGGATCGTCATTGCGTACCTCAGCGGAATGCGGGACAGCGAAGTTCGCAACCTTCGCCGAGGGTGTAGACGCACGAGTACTGTCGGTGCTGACACTCGCCTTTGGGTCGACGGTCTTGCCATCAAGGGACAAGGCGATACCGGACTGGACGCAAGTTGGGTCGTCATTGCGCCTGTTCACCAGGCGATCGAGCGCCTTGAGGAACTTCATGACGCGGAACTGATCTTCGGCTGGAGCCCGCAGGATCGAGAAACCAGAGATGGCCTGCCTACGCTCGGTCTGTCACGAACTCTCAATGAGTTCGTGCAGTATGTAAATCAGCACCACTCGACGGAAGGCTCTCAAGCAATTCCAGACTGGGAAGGTGCACCTTGGAGCTTGAATTCCAGACAGTTTCGGAGGACGATCGCGTGGTACATCGCCCGTCGGCCCTTCGGGCTCATTGGTCTCAAACGCCAGTACAAGCATGCCGATATTCGCACTTCGATGGGCTACGCGGGGACCAGCGAGTCCGGTTTCCCCGGAGAGATTGAGGCCGCGAGGAGCCTTGATGCAACCGAAGACCTCTACGAGCTGTACATCATGCACAGCGAGCATGGCAGGCTGCTCGGTGGACCGCGCGGCGAACGTCTCAACGATGAGTTCCGCAAGATCCTCGCGGAGATTGACGAGGACGATCTTCCTCAAGCTGCCAAACCGGACGCTGTCAGGACCATGCTTCGGATGATCGATCAGCGTTACATTGCAGGACCGCTAGCCGACTGCTTGTTTCGGGCGGAACGAGCCCGTTGCCTCCGACACCTTCCTATGTCGGAGCGCATCGAGCGTGATCGTCCCATCTTGGCTCTGTGTCAACCTGACGATTGCGGAAACGGCCTGACGCGCCCAGAACAGAGAGAAGGTTGGGCGCAAGCAGCCGAGCGGAGCGCTCATTTTCGCCGAACGACCAAAGGGCTCGACGATGCGCAGAAGATAGTCTCTCGATCAATCGAAGCGGCTTACCGACGCCGGGCGGCCGAGCCTGACCTGACCACATGAGTGCGCATCAGAGGCTCATGAAGGCCCTTGAGGACCTTCCGCACGACGAACCGCCAGTGAAGAGGCGGTTGGCGAAGACGGCGGGGGTTTCGGAAGCTCAGCTCTATCGAGATCGGACGTTCCTCGCGGCAGTCGATGAGCGCAAGGCGGCTTTCCGGTCCGATGCTGCCGCGGCGCAGAGAGACCGGGACCACGAGGTTGCGTCCGCGCTGGTCGCGCGCCTTCGGCACACTGTCCGGACGATGGCGCAGGTCATCGTGGAACTGACCCGCGTGAACGCTGCCCTCCGCCGCGAGGTCAAAAAGCTTCGTGCGACGCAATCGCCGGGCAGGCGGGACTTCGGTTCAGAGAACGTGGTGGATCTTCCGAAGCGAAAGCGACGACGCCTCTAACGAGACTCGGACTGAGCTGTCCTCCGCACCTCAGCGGAGCGGAGAAAAGACTTTTGGACTAACTGAGTCGCTGTCCGGAATTCTTCGGGAAGTCCGGAAGATTCGACGGCACGGACGTTCTTGGGGCGCGGCCGACAGCGACCTGCGCTGCGCTCTCAGCTCCGTGTGGCCGACCGTTCAAGAACCTCGGCGACTCGCGAATCCCGTTACCGATCACGTGCCTGTTCGGCAGCCCTGCGGAGATCGGCCGGACGTTCGGCGCGGGGCTGCCAGATTCGGTGTCGAAGAGAGACGACCTGACTCGATGAGTACACCGGACGGGACTGGCTTCCGCCCACATACGGGCCGACTCACCTGACCGATGAGAGAGATCCGGTCGGCCGGATAATACCCGAACACGAGCGCACTGGGCAGGTTCCGGATGTGGTCGTGCTGCTCGCGCGAGAAGTAGATCCACCACAGTCCGGCGACGATGACGAGTCCGGCCGCCGCCAGCACGAGCAGTGAACCGAGGTGGTCGGCCTGCGCGATGCCGTCGATGACCGCGTTCGCCGAGGCGACGAGCCCCTCACCCAGGACGATGAGCGTGAACAGGGCGTACCGCTCGGCGATGTGGTGCGTGTGCCACGGGGTCGTCTCGGTGGTGCCCTCGGCGATCGGCGGGACGAGCACCTCGAGCAGGACGAGCACGGGGAACGCCCACGCGGTCGAGCCCTGCGGCAGCGCGAGCATGCCGGCCCAGAGCGCCTGCACGACGACGATCCCCACGGCGTACCGGAGCGCGGTGCGTCGGAACCGCGGTGACGAGACGGCGACCCGGAGCCACTGCGCGACCATCGCCAGGCGCATCACGACGTACCCGATCACCGGGATCGCCCAGTCGCCCTCGGTCATGGCGGCGTGCACCCCGGCGGCGAGCACGAGCACCCCGGCCATCTGCACGAAGGTCGTGACGCGGTACAGCCAGTCATCGGTGTCGAACGACGTCGCGAACCAGCTGAAGTTCAACCACGCCCACCAGATCGCGAAGAACACCATGGCGTACGACACGACGGCGGAGCTGACGTGTCCCTCGGCCTCGATCTCGTGCAGGTTGGTGGCGGCGAACCCGACCGCGACGACGAAGACCAGGTCGAAGAGCAGCTCCAGGGGGCTCGCGGCGCGGTGTCCCTCGGCGGGGTCGCGGGGCGCCATCCGGCGCAGTCCGATCGTGGTCACCCGGCATGCCTACAGGACGAACGGCCCCGGGCGGAACCCGGGGCCGTTCGTCGTGCGGGTGCGTGGGCCGGCGAGCGGCCGCCCCGCGCCGCTCAGTAGAAGTTGCTCGCCTGCGAGTGGGCCCACGCCGAGCACGGGGTGCCGTACGCGGCGCTGATGTACTGCAGGCCCCACTTGATCTGCGTCGTGGCGTTGGTCTGCCAGTCCGAGCCGGCCGTCGCCATCTTCGACCCGGGCAGCGCTTGCGGGATCCCGGTCGCGCCACCGTTCGCGTTGACGGCCTGGTAGTTCCAGCCCGACTCCTTGGTCCACAGGTTGTCGAGGCACTGGAACTGGTCGGCGCCCCAGCCGTACTCGGACGATGCGAGCGAGGATGCCGTCGCCTTCGCGCCGGCGACGGTGTTGCCCGCCGCGAGCTTCCGGGCGGCCTCCGCGGCCTCGGCAGCCGCCTGCTGCTCGGCTGCCGCCTTCGCGATGGCCGCTGCCTTCGCGTCGACCTCCCGCTTGTCCTGCGTCGCACTCGCGAGTTCGACGTGCGCGGCCGAGGCCACCGTGGACGAGATCCGCGTCGTCAGCTCGGCGCCGGACAGCTCCGGGTAGTCGCTGAGGGCGTCGATGTGCTGCTCGAGCGACGCCGTGTCGGTCTTGTCGTTCGCGGTGGCCATCACGGTCTTCGCGGTGGAGATGGTCGCCGCGGCCTGGGCACGGTCGAGGGCCGTGCCGTGCAGTGCCGGTTGCGCCGTTGCCGACGCGCTCGGGGTGCCGGTGGGCATGCCGAGGGCCTCGCCGATGGCGGGCTGCGTGCCGATGGTGAGGGCGCCACCGGCGACGGCGAGCACCGCGGCGCCGCCGACGATCAGCGTCGCCCGGTGGCGGAGGGCGCGGCGCACGCGCCGGCTGGGGGAGTTCAGGGCCTCACGTCGGGTCGAGGCGGTGGTGATGGGGAGGTCTGGGGTGGGTCCTGGCATCGGTTCCGGTGGTCGGGCGGTTCGTGGTGCGGGACTCCGTGCTGCTCGGCACGTCGGTTGCGGTCGAGCGGTGCTCCGCGCGTCGAGACGCGCGGAGCGTGGGGAGTCCGGCGAACCGGGGAGGACCGGACGGTGGTGTGGGGCCCGTCCGTCCGCCACGAGCAGCCCTGGGGAGGCCGCCGTCGGGCGAAGCCGACACGATGACCCGCCCGACTGGGTGACGCGTCCAGGATCGCTGGCAGAACCGTCCGTCCACCCGTTGGTAACGGTTCGGTAACGGCCCGCGAGTGGCTAGAACGTGTGAGGTTCCTGAACGCGGTCGCCCTGGGCGACGCGCTCCAGTGCGGACAGCGCACCGGCGATCGCCCGGACGTCGGACTCGTCGAGCTCCGCGATGAGCTCGGCGACGATCCCGGTGCGGTCCGAGCGTGCCCGCTCGACCGCTTCGATGCCCTCGTCGGTGGCCGAGACCATGAAGGCCCGGCCGTCTCGGGGGTCGGCTTCGCGCGCGATGAACCCGCGCTGCTCGAGCTCGGTCAGGATGCGGGTCATCGTCGGCTTCGTGACGACCTCGATCCGCGACAGGTCGCCAGGGCGCAGGGGTCCTTCGCGCTGGATGGTGGCCAGCGCGGACACGATCCCGTACCCGAGCGAGGCCGAGTCCGTCCGTGCTCGTCGGTTGATCCGTCCGACCGCCGCGGCCAGTCGTGCGGCGACCTCGGTACGGTCCGTCGATCGAGGACTCATGTGCTGCTCCGGGTGGGGATCGGGTGGTCGCAGCGATGCTATCGGCTCGCTGGGACCGCAGACTGGGAGCGTCGTGCCCACCGGCTGGCGGCTCGGAGCGGTCGACCGGGAGGCCCGTGGAACGCGGACCGCCCGCCTCGCGCGGGCGAGACGGGCGGTTTCCTGTACGCGGGTACAGCTCGACTCAGCGCTTCTCGCCCGGCAGCTGGTGGATCGCCTCGGTCGCGAGCTCCGCGGCGATGTTGTCGCCCGACTCCGTCGCGGTGCGCAGTCGACGGAAGTCCTCGGTCATCCGGTCCCAGTCGACGAGCTCGTCGAGGTTGGGCAGGCGCAGGCGGAACGCCAGGCCGTCCATCGTGTCGCGGCACACGCGCTGCAGGTTCTCGTTGCCGCACTCGGTGACGTAGAGCGCGAACACGTCGAGCGCATCGTGGTTGACGGCGGGCACGTCGTGGGACTCGAGCTCGGCGATCGTCTTGTCGATCTGCGCGAGGATCTTCTTGCGTGCGCCGGCGCCGAGGCGGGGGACCGCGAGCCGGACGACGCCACCAAACAGCACGCCGAGGGTCTGCATCGCCTCGATGACCTCGGCGGGGTTCGGCGTCGTGACCCGGGTGTACCGGTTCGGCGCCATCTCGATCAGCCCGGCGCGGGAGAGCTGGCTCAGGGCCTCGCGGATCGGGGTGCGGGAGACACCGAGCCACGCGATGAGTTCGTCGTCGTTGAGTCGCTCCCCGGGGACCAGGGTGCCGTCCATGATCGCGTCGTGGATCTTGTGGCGGACGGTGTCGCGGAGCAGCTGGTGCTCGGTCGGGGCGCTGCGGGGGACCGGCATGCGTTCTCCTCGTGGGGGCTGATCATCGGGTCTGTTCGGGGCAGTGGTGCGGGCGTCGCCGCGCACACACGGATCACCGTACCTGATATAAGAACGGCGTTGCGATCGGGTCAGCGCGTGTCACGTGACGGTCGGTTGCCCTCGGTCAGCAGTCGGACGGTGACATCGTCCTCGGCGCCGCCGTACCAGCGGTCGAGCACCGCGGTGAAGGGCTCCGGCACCGCGGCAGCCCGGGCGAACAGCGTCATCGACGACCGGAGCTTCACGGCGTCCGTCCCGCCGAGGAGCGCCTCGGCCGATCGTGCCGGCGCGTCCGAAGCGGTCGCTGCCGCGGTCCGCAGCCGCTCGCCGAGCACGGGGTGCGCGAGGTAGGCGCGGGCCTCGGCGATCCCGCGCACGCCGTAGCGCTCTGCGGTGGCGCTCCGTCCGAGCCCGGCGAGCTGCGGGAACACGAACCACATCCAGTGGGAGGTCTTCCGCCCGCGGCGCAGTTCGGCGAGGGCGTCGTCGTGCACGCCGTGCTGCGCTCGCACGAAACGGTCGAGGTCGTACGGGTCGGCGTCGCGCGTCGCGGGGCCGCTCACCGGACGATCCCGCCCCACGCGTACCGGACGGTGGTGCCGTCGACGACGAGCACCGAGTCCGGCTCGCGGTCGAACAGGCCGGGCATGCCGACGGCGTCGGGCAGGTCGCCCTCGAGCCGGTCGAGGCTGGCCGTCCGGATCGTCAGCGGCGGGTGCTGGCGCTGCCAGAACAGTGTCTGTGCCAGGTGTCGGGCGTGGATGCCGGCGCGGGTCGTGAGTTCGGCGGCCAGGGCCGTGTCGACGACGTCGCCAGCGGTGACCCGGACCGAGGCGGCGTGCCGGGGTCGGACCGTGTCGGCGGGACGCTCCTGTCGCAGGGACCGCGCCCAACGCACCGGGTGCAGTGCCCGGGACGGGTGCCGGACGGACCGGTGCACGATGCTCTCGCCACGGCGCCGTGACCGCGCGTGCGCGAAGGTGTACGGCACGCCGAGCAGCGCATGTGCGGCGACGATCGCCGGCACGTTCGGGGTGTCCACCGTGCGGTAGGTCACCCCGTGCCGGCCCTGGTCGTCGACGGTCAGGACCTCGAGGGTGACCTCGGTCATCCGGCCCAGGCGACCGGCAGAGGGGAACGGCGGCACCCGGGTCTCACGGAACACGTACGCCGTCAGCCCCACCCAGGCACTGCCGTCGACCACGTCGGGACGGGTTCCGCGCGGCACGAGGCGCTCGAGGGCCGAGGGGTCGTGCCGCCAGTGCGCGAAGACGATGTCGTCCCACGCGTGCTGGGTGACCGGGCGGTGCAGCAGCGGGGCCGCTGCACGGGTCCACGACGGCTGGGTCACCGCTTCGGGGCGTGCCGACCGACGCGCACGGCCCACAGGACGAGCGGCACCTGCAGGGGGAGCCGCAGCACCGACACCAGGCGCATCGCCCGGGTCGACCGCGGGCTGTCGAGCAGGTCGTTCGCCATCTTCACGTTCGCGGGGAAGACCGCGGCGAACAGGGCGGCTGCGGCCCACCCTGAAGCCCGGCGGGTGGCCGGGAACGCGAGCCCGGCGGCGATGCCGAGTTCGGCCACGCCGGACGCGACCGTCGTCAGGCGCGGTGGCAGCGTGTCGGGCACGATCCGGTCGTAGTGGCGCGGCTGCAGGAAGTGGGTGACGCCGGCTCCGCCGAGCAGCACCGCGAGCAGGGTGGCAGTCCGGGTGGCTCGTTTGATCCGCTCACGTCGTCGCATGCGCCCATCGTGCTCGCCGGTCCTCGGAATCAGGTCAGTGCGGTCGCGACGAGGTCGAGCACCGCCGTCGCCACCTCGGCCTTCGTGCCCGAGGTCTCGCGGACGACCGCACCGCCGGGGACCAGGACCTCGATGGCGTTCTCCTCGCGTTCGAACCCCGCCGTCCAGCCGACGTGGTTCACGACGAGCAGGTCTGCGGGCTTCCTGGCGATCTTCGCGCGGCCCAGCTCGACGCGGGCGTCGCGGTCGGGTTCGGTCTCGGCGGCGAACCCGACGATGACCTGCCCGGAGCGCCTGGCCGCCACGAGGTCCGCGAGCACGTCCGGGTTCCGCACGAGCTCGAGCGTCATCCGCTCGCCCTGGGCGTCCTTCTTGAGCTTCTCGGCGAGGACCTCAGCCGGTCGGTAGTCGGCCACCGCTGCCGTCATCACCACGACGTCGGCCTCGGCCGCCGCCGCGTGCACGGCCTCGGCGAGCTCGAGCGCGGACCCCACCGGCACGACGGTCGCGTCGATCCCGGCGGTCAGGCCGGCCTCCACGTTCGCCGCGACGACCGTGACGACGGCACCGCGAGCCGCGGCGTCGGCGGCGATCGCCAGACCCTGCCGGCCACTGGACCGGTTGCCGACGAAGCGCACGGGGTCGAACGGCTCGCGGGTGCCGCCGGCGCTGACGACGACGCGGACCCCGGACAGGTCGCCGCGGCGGGTCTCGCTCGTGCGGTCCAGCACCGCGAGCGCCGCGGTGACGATGTCCTCGGGTTCCGCCATCCGGCCGATGCCCGCGTCGTCACCAGTCAGCGCGCCGACCACCGGTCCGACCAGGTGCACACCCCGCTCGCGCAGGGTCACGACGTTGGCGCGGGTCGCCGGGTGCTCCCACATCTGCGGGTGCATCGCGGGGGCGACGACGACCGGGGCCTCGGTCGCCAGCAGCGTGGTGCCGAGCAGGTCGCTGGCCAGGCCGTGCGCCATCCGGGCCAGGGAGTCGGCCGTCGCCGGAGCGATCACCACCAGGTCGGCGCGTCGACCGAGGGCGACGTGTCGGACCTCGGAGACGTCGTCCCAGACGCTCGTGGTGACGGGGTTGCGGCTGAGCGCCTCGAGCGTCGGCAGCCCGACGAACCGCAGGGCGCCCTCGGTCGGGACGACGTGCACCTCGTGACCGCGCTTGACGAGGTCGCGGACCACGCCGACGGCCTTGTAGGCGGCGATCCCGCCGGTGATCCCCACGATGACGGTCAGGCTGCGCTCTGCTGCTGCGTTCACGTCGATCACGCTACCGGGGGCACGTGCGAGGATCGACGGCATGTGCACCGTCGTCGTCCGCGTCGACCCCGGGTCCGAGTGGCCCGTCACCGTGCTCGCCCTGCGGGACGAGTCGCCCGAGCGCCCGTGGGACCCCCCGGCGGCGTGGTGGCCCGACCGCGACCCCGAGGTCCGCGGCGTCCGCGACCGCGCTGCCGGAGGTGCGTGGCTCGCCGCCTCGGACCGTGCCGGGCTGGCGGTCGTGCTGAACCGCGGCGAACCGGTACCGAGCACCGACGGCACGTGGACGACCCGTGGCGTGGTGCCGGTCGACGCCGTCGCCGACGACCTGTTGCCCGGGCACGACGACACGCTGCCGACCACCCGCGCGTTCAACCTCGTCCGGGCCACCGCCGACGGCGCCGCTGTCCTGACCTGGGACGGCACGAGCGTCCGCACGACCGAGCTCGGCCCGGGCGTGCACATGGTGACGCACGGCGAGCCGGACGACCCCGCGTCGCCGCGCATCGGTCGCTGGCTCGAGGCCTTCCGTGCGGTCGACGCCCCGGTCGGCCCGCCGGCGCTCGGGCCGTTCGACGAACTCCGCACGGTGGATGGCGTTGGCGAGGCCGGAGACGGGTGGAGTGGCTGGTTCGGCGTCCTCGCCGACTCGGCGGCGCTGCCGAGCGACCACCCGGACGCGATCCTCCGCGACGTGCACGAGACCGAGGGGCACATGACGACGCTGTCCATCGTCGCCGCTGCGATCGGGCCGGAACGCACGGTGCTGCAGCACGCACGGCTGACCGAACCCGGTCGGCTGGACGGGTCGGTGGAGCTGCACCGCGCCTGACCCGGCGGCTTGTCGGACGTACCACGGGGCCGTCGCGAGACGCCGGTGTACTCGTTCGACGCCGCCATGTGCGCGAGACGCCTCCGAATTCGGCGGCGTTTCGTGGAGCTGGAGGCGTCCTGGCGAGACGCCGGCGTCCTGGGGAGACGCCGGAGGCGAGCCGGAGTCGAGCCGGAGTCGAGCCGGACGCCCCCCGGCCGCACCCGCGCTCAGAGCGGCGGGCGCGTCCCGGTGAGGTCCTCGGCGACGGCCCAGAGGGAGCGGGCGAGGTCGGCGCTCCGTGCCGATCCGGGGATCGAGACGGCGGTCGTCGGGCCGGTCAGGCCGAACGGGCCGGCCGGGCCGTAGTAAGCGCCGCCGACGGCGTTCGGGCCGACCGCGGCGTACAGCAGCGGCTCGGTGCCCTGCTCGACGGCCTGGGTGAACGGCAGCGCACGGTTGCTCGCCTGCACGGGCTTCGCACGCCCGAGGGAGCGCCCTGCCGACTGCAGGTTCGTTCGGGTGTAGCCCGGGTGTGCGGCGGTGCTGACGAGGGGGACGTCCGCCTCGACGGTCAACCGGTGCAGGTGCAGGGCGAGGAGCAGGTCGGCGAGCTTCGACTGGGCGTAGGCGCGCCAGCCGTTGTAGCCACGCTCCCACTGCAGGTCACCGAACCGGATCCGACCGGGGATCGCCGCGAGGCTCGACATCGTCGCGACGCGCGGTGCCTCGGCGCGCAGCAGCGACGGCAGCAGCAGGTTCGTCAGCGCGAACGGGCCGAGGAAGTTCGTGCCGAGCTGCAGCTCGAAGCCGTCGACGGTCTCGAAGCGCTGCGGCGGGGCCATCACGCCGGCGTTGTTGACCAACACGTCGATCGGGCGTTCCTCGTCCACGAGCTCCGCGGCGAAGCGGCGCACGCTCGCCAGGTCCGCCAGGTCGAGTTCGCGCACCTCGACGTCGGCGTGCGGGTGCGCGGCGCGGATCTCGGCAGCGGCGGTCGCGCCCTTCTCGGTGCTGCGGACGGCCAGCACGACGCTGGCGCCGACCGCTGCGAAGCGGGTGGCGGCTTCCTTCCCGGTCCCGCTGTTGGAGCCGGTGACGACGATCCTGCGTCCGGACTGATCGGGGAGTTTCGGCATGCGGGCGACCGTACACGCGGGCGCTGGTCGAGCCCGTCTGGCCGTGCCGTTCCGGGCGTGGTAGTTTTATGCAAACGCATCGATCTGGAGGCTCGCATGAGCAACGCATTCGGCACCGACCGCCCCTCGGACGTGCCGCCGCCCGCACCCGAGCGGATCGGCCCCGTGCAGCTCGGCATCGACACCTTCGGCGACGTCACCGAACTCCCCGACGGCAGCCTGAAGTCCGACGCGCAGAGCATCCGCGACGTCGTCGAGCAGGCCGTCCTCGCCGACCAGGTGGGCATCGACTTCATCGGAGTCGGGGAGCACCACCGTGCCGACTTCGTCGTCAGCGCCCCCGAGGTCGTCCTCGCCGCGATCGCTGCCCGGACGTTGCGGATCCGGATCGGGTCCGCCGTCACCGTGCTGTCCTCCGACGACCCCGTGCGCGTCTACGAGCGGTTCGCCACCGTCGACGCGATCTCGGACGGCCGTGCCGAGGTCATCCTCGGCCGCGGCTCGTTCACCGAGTCCTTCCCGTTGTTCGGCTACGAGCTGTCCGACTACGAGGTCCTGTTCGAGGAGAAGCTGCAGCTCTGGGCGGCCCTGCGCGGCGGCGACGCCGTGACCTGGTCCGGCACGAAGCGCGCCGGTCTGGTCGACCAGGACGTCTTCCCGAAGCTCGAGCACGGCGCGATCCCGACCTGGGTCGGGGTCGGTGGATCGCCCCAGTCGGTGATCCGCGCGGCCTCGTACGGCCTGCCGCTGTTCCTCGCCATCATCGGTGGGCAGCCCGCCCAGTTCGCCCCGTTCTCGCGGCTGTACCGCCAGGCGCTCACCCAGCTCGAGCTCCCGCAGCAGCCCATCGCGATGCACTCGCCGGGCTTCGTCGCGGCGACCGACGAGGAAGCCGCCGAGCGCTACTGGCCGTACCACAAGGCCGTCACCGACCAGCTCGGCCGGGAGCGCGGCTGGCCGCCCCTCGACGTCGCCGGCTACCACGCGGGCCTGTCCGCCGGTGGCTCGCTGTACGTCGGGTCGCCGGAGACCGTGGCGCGGAAGATCGCCCGGAACATGCGGATCCTCGGCGCCTCGCGGTTCGACATGCGGTACGCGACCGGTCGCCTGCCGCACGAGGACATGCTGCGGTCCATCGAGCTGTACGGCACGCAGGTCGCCCCGCGGGTGCGCGAGCTGCTCGCCGAGCCCGTCCCCGTCCCGTAGGGGGCGGTCGGCCGGGAGGCGCGGGTCGGCTCCGTCGGTCCGCCTCACGGGCGCGCCGGGTACGGTCCACGGCATGCCGTCACGTCCCAGCACCCCTCCCGTCGAGCGCCGGTTCCGCGGCCGGATCATGGGCGTCGGCACCACCTCGGGTGTCCGGATCGTCGTCGGGATGTGGGACCGCTCGCCCTTCGGCGCCTTCACCGACGTGTTCCTCGAACTGCCCGACGGCACCAGCGTGCTGCTCGCTCCGGACGAGATCGTCGCCGCGTACGTCTCCGGCACCTACCGGTTCGACACCGTGTCCGTGGTCGACGTCCGGGCGCGACGGACCGCCCGCGGCCTGGAGCTCGACGCCGGCGCGCTGCAGGCCACGGTCGACGTCGGCACCATCTCACCGCTCGGACGACTGCTCCGCGTCGTGCCGAAGCCGATCGCCCGCGACCCCCGGTGGCTCGCGGCGATCGACCCGGTCGCGCGGCTCGTCGCACCCGGCTCCGGCACCGCCGGCTCGGCGGGGAACGGCCGCCGCGAGTACTACGGCGTGACCGGGGCCCACGACGTCACCGGCGTGCGCGGGACCTGGGCGGGGGAGCCCCTCGGGTCCCTGGCGCCGCTCGACCCGCCCGTGGCGTTCGGCTTCGCCTCGATGCCGCGGGTGCCGCAGGTCGTCGACGTCGAGACCACGATCCGCGAGCCCGTCTGACCCGTTCGGTGCGGGCGCATCTTCCGACGATCCACCACCGGATCGACTCGTGGAGTGTCGCTCGTTGCGCATGCATCCGGTGCGTGTGCATGTTCCGACGATGCACGCGGTGATCGTCTGGTGGATTGTCGCTGTGTGCGGACGCATGGAGTGCGCCGGACCGGGCGCGGGCACTGCGAGCCAGCCACCTGCGCGTCCGGACGTGCCTGCGCGAGTCGGCACGGGCCTCCCGGCCGGGGTGGTGCTGCCGCGTGCCGGACGCGCCCAGCGTCGAGGGGCACACTGGCGGGAACGGTACGGCCCCGCCGAACCCGCGGTCGAACGTCGGGCAGGGCGGGGCGCACGACGCAAAGGAGCATCATGACCGACACGCAGACCGACCAGCGCGCAGCCATCTCGGACATCGTCCACGGCGCCCACACGGCCCTGTTGACGACGGTGAGCGAGGACGGCCAGCTGCACTCCCGGCCGCTCGCCGTGCAGGACAAGGCGTTCAACGGGACCCTCCGCTTCCTGGTGCAGGACGGCAGCGAGAAGGTCGACGACATCGCCAGGAACCCGCACGTCAACGTCTCCATCGAGTCGCAGGGCGGGTACCTGTCCATCGCCGGCACCGCGACGGTGACCCAGGACAGCGCCGTCATCGACGAGCTGTGGTCGCCGTTCGCCGAGGCTTGGTTCCCGGACGGCCGTGACGACCCCTCGATCCGGCTCCTGACGGTGTCGGGTGACTCGGTCGAGTACTGGACGCAGGACACCGGCCCGGTCGGCAGCCTCGTGCAGACCCTCAAGGCAGCGCTCGGCAAGCAGAGCCAGCCGGACACCGGCGACCACGGGACGATCGAGCTCTAGGGCGCGCGGTCGGGCGGGCCGGGCGGTCGGGCAGGCCGGGCGGCTCGGACCGACTCAGAACGACGAAGCCGATGTCGTCCGACGTCGGCTTCGTCGTTCCGCGTCGGAGCCAGCGCAGGCGCCGGAGTGATCGCGAGCGCCGGCCGCTACGGAGGCCCGAGCAGCCAGAGCACCGCGACGAGCACCGGCTGCCCGGCCAACGCCGCGGTGACGAAGGTCCAGCGCATCCAGGGCTTCGCCACGAGTTCGGGCGACCCGAACAGCGGCGCCAGGGGCATCAGCAGCCGCGGCGTCGAGGCCATCGGCAGCGACACCGCGAAGATGTACAACGCGTAGGCGGCCGAGTACAGCACGGTCGTCGAACCGAGCCGCTTCGTCGACCGGCGGAGCAGCCAGATCGGGAACCCGACGAGCAGGACCACCACGATGAGGACCCCGCCGACGCCGAGCCACCGACCCGCGATGAGGAACCACGGCGACAGCGGCACGAAGTCGACGCGGCCGATGAAGTTCACCCACCAGGACATCTCGGTCTCGAGGTAGGCGTTCGGCGTGCCCGTCACGTGCGAGGCGATGACCGGCCACGCGAGCCCCGCGGCGACCATCACGGCACCCGCGGCCACCACCCGGAGCTGCTCGCGCAGGGGGAACGTCTCGAGCACCCGGCCGGTCTCCCGCCGTGCCCGCACCCAGCGGACGAGGGCGATGACCCCGAGGACGAGCGGGATCGCCAGCGCCCCCGGACGGGTGAAGGCCGCCGCGACCCCGAGCACGGTGAGGAGCCCGTACCGCCGCCGCTCCAGGGCGAGCAGCGCGCCGAACGTGAGCGCGAGGAACATGCTCTCCGCGTACCCGACCTGCAGCAGGAACGACAGCGGACCGCACGTGAAGAAGAAGACCGCCCACATCGCCGCCGCGTTGCCTGCGCGGTCGCGGACCAGCCGGTGCAGCAGGTACGTCGCGAGCAGGCCGGCGAGGATCGAGATCAGGGGCGCGCCGACCGTGAACGGCAGCCCGGTCGAGGCGGTGAGCATCCGGATGGTGAAGGGGAACGCCGGCAGGAACGCCCACGCGTTCTGCGCCACGTTGCCGACGGCGTCCACGGGCAGCACATCGGGGTAGCCGTGCAGCGAGATCTGCTCGTAGTATTGCCCGTCCCAGGCCGTCAGGAACGCCGCGAAGCCGTGCTCGTTGCCCCAGATGGCGTTGTCCGGCATCGCTCGCCCGATCAGCGGGTACGCGAGCGCCAGCCAGAGCGTGGAGACGATCCGGCCACCGGTCCAGACGAGCAGGACCGCCGCCCACGCCGGCAACGACGTGACGGTGTCGAGGACCCGGCGTCGTCCGTTCGCGGCTGCTCCGGCGACCGCGCCGTCGAGCCGGCTCACGCGCGCGCTCCGAGCCGGCCTGCGCGCGCTCGGCGGCGTTCGGGCAGGGTGGACGGCACCCGGTCAGGCTAGTCGACGTCCACCTGGGTGGACGGTGCGGCACCCCGGACGGGAGGCCCGGCTCGCGTTCTGCAATGCGGAATGCGTGGGCCGGGTGGCCGGCCCCACCGCGTGGCCTCCGCCTAGCCTGGAGACTCCGCCCACGACCGACGAACCCCAGGAGCAACCGTGCCGCACTCCACCGCGCCGAAGACCGCCATCGTGACCGACAACGCCCCGAAGCCCGCCGGGCCCTACAGCCAGGGCATCGTCGCCAACGGCTTCCTGTACACCGCCGGATTCGGCCCGCAGGACCCGGCCACGGGTTCGATCGCCGATGACGTCGCGGGTCAGACCGCGCAGGTGCTGTCGAACGTCGCCGCGGTCCTGGCCGAGCACGGCGCGACGCTCGACGACGTCGTGAAGTCCACGGTCCACCTCGAGCACTCCGACCGTGACTTCGCGGCGTTCAACGAGGAGTACGCGAAGCACTTCTCGCAGCCGTACCCGGTCCGCACCACCGTGCAGTCGCACCTGGCGAACATCCTGGTCGAGATCGACGTCGTGGCGGTGCTGCCCAGCGCTTCGTGACGGCCGGACAGTGCTTCGTGACGGCCGGACAGGCTGTGTGAAGCCTCACCGACGCGTGTGCCTCACCGACACGTGTGCCTCACCGACCCCCGTTGCCCGCTGCGTCCCGTTACTGGTCGATCCGGCCCGGACGGCAACGCAGCCCGGCACCGGGGGTCGCGTGTGTCAGGGCACCGGCTGCCAGCACCGGGACACCGGCGACGAGGACGTCGTCGATGCCCTCGGCCAGGCGCATCGGCGCGTCGTAAGACGACTGCGCGGCGACCCGATCCGGATCCACGACGACCAGGTCCGCGATCGCCCCGACCGTGACCGTGCCACGTCGGCCGAGCCCGAGCCGTTCGACCGCGGTGGTGGACAGGTGACGCGCGGCCTCGTGCCACGTCAGGAGTCCGGGCCGGGCGAAGTCCTGCAGGTAGCGGGCGAACGTGCCGTACGCCCGCGGATGCGGGTGCGTCCCCACGAAGATGCCGTCCGAGCCAGCCGTGTGCCCGGGCAGCCGGAAGAGCGGGGCGAGGTCGTCGGCGGTCCGGGGCCTCGGCACCCGCATCACGGCGGTGACCTGCAGCGCCGAGTCGACCAGGACGTCGAGGGCGAGGTCCACCGGGTCGGTCCCCGTTGCCTCGGCGGCGTCGGCGAGGGTCCGGCCCTGCAGCGCATGGAACTCGGCGGCGGGCACGTGCGACAGCATGATCTGCTCGGCCCAACCGGTGCCGAGGTCGGCCCGGGACAGCACCCGGTCGAGCACGGCGGCCCGGACCGCGGCGCGACCGGCCGCGTCGGCGATCGCGTGGGCGAGGTCCTCGGTGCCGGGGCGGGCGAGGGCCGCCGGCAGGAGCAGCATCGACAGGATCGTGCAGCCGCGCGAGTAGGGGTAGGCATCGAACGACATCGCTGCGCCGTCGGCCTCGAGTTCGGCGAGCGCGCTCACCGCGAGGTCGACGGGTGCGTGCAGGTGCGAGACGTGGGCCCGGACGCCCGTGGCGCGCACGATGTCGGCGATCTCGTCGAGTCCGGCGCGGGCGTTGCCCTCGTAGCCGCCGCGCATGTGCGAGACGTACAGGGCATCGACGGCTGCGACCTCGGTGCACAGCGCCACGAGTTCGGCGGTGTCGGCGAACAGGCCCGGAACGTAGTCGAGTCCCGTCGCCAGGCCGGCGGCACCGTCTGCGAGGCCCTGTCGGACGAGCTCCCGCATCGCCACCAGCTGCTCGGCGTGCGCCGGGCCCGGGTCATCGCCCATGACCTGGTGGCGGACCGTGCCGGCGGGCACGAGCGTCGCGACGTTGATCGGGGTCGTGCCGTCGTAGGTCCCCAGCAACCCGGCGATGCCGCCACCGCGGTACCTCGGGTGCGGGCCGTCGATGGCGGCGAAGTACGTGTCGGCGTACGAGCCGTCGCCCGGAGCCGGCCCGACGCCGTCCTGCCCGGTGACGATCGTGGTGACGCCCTGGCGCAGGAGCGCGAGCTGCACGCCCTCGTCGAACACGAGCGAGCCGGCGTGGGAGTGCGCGTCCACGAAGCCCGGCAGCACCAGGCGCTCGCCGCAGTCGATCACGTGCGCACCGGCGGGCGCGTGCAGGTCGGAGCCGACGGCGCGGATGACGCCGTCGGTGACGAGGACGTCGGCGCGGACCCGGGTGTCGTCCGGACCGAGCACCGATCCGCCGCACAACAGCACGGTGCCGCCGGCCGCCTGCTCCGGATCGGTGGGCTGCTCCGGAGCGGTCATCGGTCGAGTGCTGCCACGAGGCGTCCGGCGCGCTCACGCAGGGCGTCGAGGTCGCCCGAGGTCAACGCGTCGCCGACGAGCGGGGAACCGAGTCCGACGGCGACCGCACCCGCGGCCAGGTAATCGGAGGCGTCGTCGACACCGATCCCGCCGGTGGGGATGACGTCGACGAAGTCGAGCGGCGCCAGGACCTGTCGCAGGAACGCGGGGCCGCCGAGCGGTGCGGCCGGGAACACCTTCACCGCACGGGCTCCGAGCTGCCACGCGCGGACGATCTCGGTCGGCGTCGCGGCGCCGGGGTACCAGCCGAGACCGCGCTCGTGCGCACGCTCGCCGATCCCGGCATCGAGGTGGGGGCTGACGGCGAACGATGCCCCGGCGGCGGCGGCCTCGTCGAGCTGGCGGACGTCGAGCACGGTGCCGACACCGATCGAGGCAGCCGAGCCGTAGCGGTCGACGGCCCAGGCGATGCCTTCGCGCCAGCGCGGGGTGTTCGTCGTGATCTCGATCGCCGTGACGCCGGACTCGACCAGGGTGGCGATGACGTGCTCGACGTGGTCGCCGGTGCCGCCGCGGAGGATCGCGATCGCCGGACCGGCCTGGTGGCGGTGCCGGGCGCCGGCGTGCTGGTCGGTGCTCGTGCTGTCGTTCGTCATGGTGCGGTTCCTCGAGGTGTGTGCGGCGGACCGGGGTGTGCGGGCACGGGCTGTGTGGGGGCGGGCGGTGTGGCCACGACGTCAGCGGTCGACGTGGTCGTGCACGGCGTGGTCGGTGTCGGACGGGTCCGGGGCGTGGCGGAGCGCGTCGGGGTCGGGTCGTCGCCAGTCGCTCTCGACGGTGCACGCGAGCGCGCCGGCGTCGGCGGCCCGGTCGAGCGCCTCGACGGTGTCGGCTCCGCCCATGGTCGCCGCGAGCCACCCCGCGACGAAGGCGTCACCGGCACCCACCGGGTCGACGACGCGCACCGGGGTCGCGGACCGACGGACGAACACGCCGTCGATCGATGCCACGGCCCCGCGCGACCCGAGCTTCACGACCGCGCGGCCCTGAGCCAGCGCCGCGAGGTCGTGGGCGAGGGATTCCTCGTCGTCGTCCTGTTGGTCACGGCCGAGCACGAGGCGCGCTTCGTCGTCGCCGGCGAACACGACGGCGGAGCGCGCGGCGACGGCCCGGTACCGATCGCGTGCGGCGTCGGCGCCGATGAGCTTCGGCCGGTGGTTGACGTCGAACGACACCGGCACACCCGCGGCTGCTGCACGGTCGAGGGCCGCGGTCACGGTGTCGTGCGCGGACTCGGAGAGCGCGAGGGTGATCCCGGTGACGTGCACGAGCGCAGCCGTCTCGACGACACTGCGCGGCAGGTCGGTCGGCGTCAGGGCCGATCCGGCCGAGCCGCGGCGGTGGTACGTCACGCGGGTCCGGCCGTCGAGCAGCCGTTCCTTCATCATGATGCCGGTGGAGCGTTCGGCGTCCGGCACGGCCACCACGTCGACGCCCTCGCTCCCGATGTCCACGGTGACCCGTTCGCCGGCTGGGTCCGTGCCGACGCGACCGACCCAGGTGGCCGGCACTCCGGCGCGGACCAGGCCGATCGCGACGTTGCTCTCGGCGCCGCCGGTGTCGATGCGCATGTGCTCCAGGTCCGGCACGGCTCCGACGTCACGCCCGGTCAGCAGGAGCATCGTCTCGCCGAACGTCAGCACCGAGCCGGTCACCGGGCACCCCGCGCGAGTGCGAGCTGCGCCGATGAGGACCCGAGTGCCACCGAGATCTCGCGGGCGGTCCGCACGACGCCGTCACCGAGTTCGCGGACCGCGGCGGCGGGGAACCGGGACGCGAGCCCGGAGATGCTCATCGCGCCGACCACCTGGTTCGCGTGGTCGAACACCGGGGCGGCGACGCACCGGATGTCAGGCTCGTTCTCGCGGTCGTCGATGCCGTAGCCGCGGCCGTGCGTGCGGTCGACCTCGGCCCGCCAACGGTCGTCGTCGGTGATGGTGTGCTCCGTCATGACCTGGGCCGGTTCCGCGAGCACGCGCACGAGCAGTTCCGGTTCGCCGAACGCCACGATCGCCTTGCCGGACGCGGTGTTGCGCATCGGCAGGCGGTTGCCGATGCGGGAGCCCATCCGGACGGTGCCACGGGTCTCGACCTTGTCGACGTAGACGATGTCGGTGCCGTCCGGCACCACGAGGTGACACGTCAGACCGGTCTGCTCTGCGGTCCGGCGCAGGAACGGTGCTGCGGCCGAACGCAGGTCGATGCCCTCGAGGTAGCTCTGCCCGAGCAGCAGCGCACCGAGTCCGAGCGTGAAGCCGGCGTCGGCGGTGCGGCGCAGCAGGTCGTTCTCGAGCATCGGCGCCGTCAACCGGAGCACCGTCGACTTCGCGGTGCCGAGCTCGGCGGCGAGCACCGACAGGCTCACCGACGTCGCGCCGCTGCGGGTGCGGTCGGCGATGCAGTCGAGCAGGCGGAGCCCGCGGCGCAGGGACAGCGCGGCGTTCCGTGCGGGCCCGTCTCCGTCGGTGGGGAGCGGTGCCGCGGTGGTCGCGCGCATCAGAACCACGTCGCGATCGTCCGGAGCACGGTGTCGTCGTCGGCGAGGACGTGCACCTCACGCCACTTGTCGAACACGGTGCAGGGGTGCGAGATGCCGAACACCACGACGTCGCCGGGCGTCAGCTCGGGGGCCCCGTCTGCCAGCGCGAGGTAGCAGTGCTGGTCGTCGAGGCGGGTGACGGTGACCGCTCCGGGTGGCGGGACGACCTGTGGGGCGGTGCCCGGGCCTCCAGACAGGGCCGGCCGCACCGACCGCACCACCGGCAGCCCCTCGTCGAAGGAGACGTCCCGCTTGCCGACCGCGACGAACGCGAGCCCGGGCTCCGGGCAGGACGTCACGCGCCCCCAGACCTCGATCGCGGGGAGCAGCGAGCCCTCGGCCGGGTGGCGGCCGAACGGGGTCCGCTCGGCGTAGAAGCCGTCGTCGTGGGTCAGGTACGCGCCCGACCGCAGCAGCACGTCGAGGTCGTCCGTGCGGGGCGCAACGGCGTCCACGACGGCATCGAACCAGGCGCTGCCGCCCACGCTGAGCAGGGCGCGACCGTCGACGAGCGAGCGGACGTCCTCGGCGACGTCGAGCACGCCGGTGACGTACTCGCGAGCGGCGTCGACACCGGGGAGTCCGCCCTCGTACCCGGAGACCCCCCGGAGCACGAGTCCGGCGTCGTGGGCGAGGCGCGCGAGGGCCCGTGCGGCGTCGGGGGAGCGGACCCCGGTGCGCCCGCCCGGGAACCCGACCTCGACCAGGACGTGCAGCTCGCCGCTGGTCGCGTCCTGCGCGGTGACGGCGGCGGAGACGCCCGCGGCGGAGTCGACGTAGCAGAGGACGTCGGCGTCCGCGTCGACCGCACGACGGGACGCGAGCCAGGCGAGCCCCGCGGGGTCGAGGACCTCGTTCGCGACCAGGATCCGGTGCACGCCGTGCTCCCACGCGACCATCGCCTGCTGGACGGACGCGACCGTCACGCCCCAGGCCCCGGCGTCGATCTGCCGCGCGGCGAGGTCCGGTGCCATGTGGGTCTTCATGTGCGGTGCGAACAGCAGCCCGTGGCGCTCGACGTAGGCCTGCATGACCGCGGTGTTGTTCGCCAGGGCGGACTCGCGCAGGGTCATCACGGGCAGGTGGGCGTGGTCGAGGACGTGGTGCGGGGCCGTCGCTGCCGGGTCCCACGCACCCTTCGTCGTCACGGTTCCGGTCATCGGTGCCTCCTGTCGTCGTGCTGCCCCAACGCTCCCGCTCGGCGGGCCGGTGGGGCAATGCTCGGGTGCGCCCAATTCTGCAATGCAGAACCTCGCAACGGCCAGACCCGGTGGGCATAGCCTGTGAGCGACATGGCGACGACGATGACGACGACCCCCAGACGACGGACGGGCAGCACGGCGGTCGCCGTGCTGGTCGCCGGGACCTTCTTCATGGAGCTGCTCGACGGCACGATCCTGGCGACCGCAGCGCCCGCGATGGGACGTGACCTCGGCGTCGACTCCGCCGCGGTCGGCGTCGCGATCACCGCCTACCTGGTCACCCTCGCGGTCTTCATCCCGGTGTCCGGCTGGCTCACGGACCGGATCGGCTCCCGGACGGTCTTCGCCGGCGCGATCGCCCTGTTCACGATCGCGTCGGCGCTCTGCGCACTGTCGACCGGCCTCGTCGACCTGACGCTCTGGCGCATCCTGCAGGGACTCGGCGGCGCGCTCATGGTGCCCGTCGGTCGTCTCGTGGTGTTGCGGAGCGCCGGTCGCGAGCAGCTCGTCACGGCCATCGCGATCCTGACCTGGCCAGCGCTCGCGGCGCCGATCATCGCCCCGTTCATCGGCGGCGTGCTCGTCGACACCCTGTCGTGGCACTGGATCTTCCTCATCAACATCCCGCTCGGCGTGATCGCGTTCATCGCGGCGCTCGTGCTCGTCCCGCAGGAGCGTGCGGCGCAGCGGGTGCCGTTCGACTGGTTCGGGTCACTGCTCGCGTGCTTCGGGCTCGGTTCGCTCGTCGTGATGGCGTCGCTGCTCGCGCTCGACGTCATCCCCGTGCCGGCCGTCGTGGTGTCCGGGGTCGTCGGAGCCGTCTGCTGCTGGTTCGCGATCCGGCACTTCCGCCGGGCGCCGCACCCGATCATGGGGCTCGAGGCGTTCCGGCTCGAGACCTTCCGGGTGTCGCACGCCGGCGGCAGCCTGTTCCGCCTGGCGGTCTCCGCGGTGCCGTTCGTGCTCCCGCTGCTGTTCCAGGACGCCTGGGGCTGGAGCGCCGTGCTCGCCGGGTCCGCCGTGCTCTGGGTCTTCGTCGGCAACCTCGGCATCAAGCCCATGACGACACCGTTCCTGCGCTGGTTCGGGTACCGCCCGGTGATCATCGTGTCGAGTGCGATCGCGGCGCTGACCGTCGTCGCGATGGCGTTCATGACCGAGGACACCCCGTTCTGGCTCCTCGCGGTGCTCCTCGTCGTCAGCGGCGCGGCCCGGTCGGTCGGGTTCACGGCCTACAACACCATCGCCTTCGCCGACGTCGAGCAGGCCGACATGACCCCGGCGAACACGCTGTCGTCGACGCTGCAGCAGACCGCGGCGGGCTTCGGTGTAGCGGTCGCCGCGGTGGTCATTCGTGCGGCCGACGGGCTCGGTGGCGACGGGCCGTACTCCGTCGCGTTCTGGGTCATCGCCGTCCTGCTCGCCGTCGCCTGCCTCGAGGGCGTCCTGATGAGCCGCACAGCGGGGGACACGGTCCGCCCGGCGCGGCGGGTCCGCGCCTGACCGCACGGCTGTCCGTTTCCGTCACGGTCACACGCGCGAAACCCGACAGGCGTTACAGTCTCAGCATCCGTTTGCCGACGCCGAGTACGGTTGCCGCGGCAGGGTGACCCGGACCACCCGGACAGGAAGGCAGCATGGCCGCGCCAGAGCAGCAGAGCAGGATCGCCACGGACGCAGGCGTGCCACCCACCGCCCTCCGGGTCGTCAGCTACAACCTCCGAGAGCACACCGCGAACGGTGAACTCGCCGCCCTGGCCGAGGCGTCCGACGCCGACGTCCTCTGCGTGCAGGAGTGCGACAGCAACGACCTCGCCCCGTCGATCGGCGGTCTGTCGCTGGCTGCATCGACGAAGGGCAACCGCCTCGGACTCGCGATCTACAAGCGTGACGACCGCTTCGAGGTGCAGGACTTCAGCATCCACTCGCTGCAGAAGTCCCTGCACGACCGGGTCCTCGCACCCGCGCACGAGCGGCTCATCGCGATGCACCTGCGCGACACCGAGGCCGATGCCGAGGTCGTCGTCGCGTCGTTCCACGCCTCGCCGCTGACCGCGACGAACTCCCTGCGCCGCAAGCAGATCGAGGCGGCGCACCAGTTCCTCCGCGAACTCGCGAAGGACGTCCCCGCGGTCATGGTCGGTGACTTCAACTACCCCTGGTTCCAGACGAACCTGCGTCGCAAGATCGAGCAGGGCGGATTCGCACTGTCGCTCTCCGACCAGCCGACGTACCTGCGCTACCGCAAGTTCACGGGGCACTTCGACTTCGCCACGAGTGTCGGGCTGCACATCGCGGGAGTCGAGACCCTGCCCGCGGGCATCTCGGACCACCGACCGATCCTGGTCCGTGCGCACTACGAGCACCCCGGCGAGACCGGTACCGTCGCGACCGTGGAGTCCCCGGCCGCCTGACCCGCCAGGAGCCCGCCCCGCCCCGCCCCGCCCCGGAGCCCGCCGCGCCGGAGCTCGCCCCTCCAGGTTCCGAAATCTCGGCATCTCAGCGCTCGATGCGCTCCTCCGTGGAACCTCGGCGCCTCGCCTGCGGCGAGTCGTGGAACCTCGGCGACCGAGCCGAGCACGGACGGCGCCGCGCCGCGCCCAGGACCCGACCCGTCCCCGTCCCGTCCGTCCTGCTCCCGAGGTTCCGAGATTTCGGAACCTCGGGAGCCCCCGTGTGCGTTCGTGGAACCTCGGTGCATCGCGTGCGGCGATTCGTGGAACCTCGGCGACCCTGACGAGACCCGGGCCCGGACCAGGACCCGACCCGGTCCCGACCCGCGGACGTCACCACGGGCGCGCCCCGCGCCCGGCGCACGCTCGGGAGGCCCGGAGCCGGTTCCAGGAACCGGCACCGGGCCTCCCGGCAGTCGCGTCCACGGCACGTGCCGAGCCCGCAGGACACGCCGCGCGCGTCAGCGTCAGCGTCAGCGTCAGCGTCAGCGTCAGCGTCAGCGTCAGCGTCAGCGTCAGCGTCAGCGTCAGCGACGCAGGGTCGCGCGCGCCAGACGGTTGCCGACGAACTGCCCGAGCTGCACGATGACGACGATCGCCGCCACCGACACGTAGACGATCCACCAGTCGTAGCGCTGCGAGCCGTAGGTGATCGCGTACTCACCGAGCCCACCGCCACCGATCAACGCACCCTGCGCCGTCATGTCCACGATGCCGATGTAGATGAAGGTGTAGCCGAGGATGAGCGGCCCGAGGCCCTCGGGGATGAGGACGGTCAGCAGGATCGAGACCGGGTGCGCCCCCGATGCCCGAGCAGCCTCGACGACGCCGGGGTCCACCGCGAGCAGGTTCTGCTCGACGATGCGCGACACCGCGAAGGCCGCGGCCAGCGAGATCGCGAACGTCACCGCGGGCACACCGATCGTGGTCTGCACCACGACGCGCGACAGCGGGGCGATCGCGGCGAGGAAGATCACGAACGGGATCGGTCGGATCAGGTTCACGACGACGTTGATGACCGTGTACGCCGTGCGGTTGCCGAGCAGGTTGCCCGGTCGGGTCGCGTAGAGCAGCAGGCCGAGTGCGAGGCCGATGACGCCGGCGATGACGAGCGACACGAGCGACATCACGATGGTGTCGCGCATGGCGGCGAGGAAGACGTCGAACGTGTCGATCACGCTCTGGAACGAGTTGTTCACGCTGCTGCCTCCTCGTCGGTCGTGACACCGTCGGCGCGCAGGGCGGCGACGGCACGGTCGATGGCGTCCGGTGCACCAGCACGAGCACCCCCGCCAGCGCCGTCACCAGCGCCGGCACCCCCGCCGACGGTCAGCTCGTAGGTGAGCGAACCGATCCGACGCTCCCGGATCTCGCCGACCCCGCCGTAGACGAGCTCGGCGGTGACCCCGGCGGAGCGGAACACTGCGTCGATCCGGTTCTGCAGCCCGGCCTCGTCGGTGATCTGCACGGTCACCAGTCGCCCGGGGTGGCGCTCCCGCAGGCGCGCGAGGGTGTCGGTGGAGGGGCGGTCGTGCAGCGCGGTGCGGACGAAGCGCTGCGCGGCCCCCGTCTTCGGGGTCGAGAACACGTCGTAGACGTCCCCGACCTCGACGACGCGACCCTGTTCCATGACGGCGACACGGTCGGCGATCTGCCGGACGGCGTCCATCTCGTGCGTGATGACGATGATCGTGACGCCGAGCTCCTTGTTCACCCGGCGGAGCAGCCCGAGCACCTCGGAGGTGGTCTCCGGGTCGAGGGCGCTCGTAGCCTCGTCGGCGAGCAGCAGGTCGGGCGATGCGGCGAGTGCACGGGCGATGCCGACGCGCTGCTTCTGGCCGCCGGACAGCTGCTCCGGGTAGGCGTGGGCGCGCTCGAGCAGCCCGACGAAGTCGAGGAGCTCCGCGACTCGGCGGTCGCGCTCGGCCTTCGGCACACCCGCCACCTTGAGCGGGTACGCGACGTTGCCGGCGATGGTGCGGGACCGGAACAGGTTGAACTGCTGGAAGATCATGCCGATCTTCCGGCGGGCCTGTCGGCGGTCCCGCTCCGGCAGGGCGGTGAGCTCCTGCCCGGCGACGGTGACGGAGCCCGACGAGGGCAGCTCGAGGGCGTTGACCAGGCGGACCAGGGTGGACTTGCCGGCACCGGAGTACCCGATGACGCCGAGGACCTCTCCCTGGTGCACGTCCAGGGAGACGTCCTCGACCGCCACCACGGTCTCGCCGGTGTCGGCGCGGCGGTAGTGCTTCGAGACGCCGCGGAGTTCGACGAGGACCGGCACTACTGCTTGGCCGCCTTCGCGTCCTGCTCGACCTTCGCGAGCTCGGACTGCAGCTTCGAGGCGCTCTCGTCGCGGGAGACGGCCTCGGGCAGGTCCTTCGCGAAGACCTTCTGCACGGACTCGTCCTGGAACAGCTTCGCGAGGGCCAGGTACGTCGTGTTGTCCTTGTCCTCGTCGCGGGCGGCGAACACGTTCACGTACGGGGCGGCGCTCGCGCTCGAGGGGTCGTCCTGGTAGATCGCGTCCGAGATCGGCAGGCCGGCGGCGGTCGCGAAGTTGTTGTTCACGACGGCGGCGGCGACGGAGCCCTGCTGCAGCGCGTTCGCGGTCTGCGAGGCCTCGAGCGGCTGGATGTCGACCTTCTTCGTCTCGATGTCCGAGGTGGTCGAGAACGCCGAGCCGCCGTCCTTGAGCGTGATGAGGTCCGCTGCCTGCAGGATGAGCAGCGCGCGGGCCTGGTTGATCGAGTCGTTCGGGATCGCGACCTTCGCGTTCGCGGGGAGCTTCGAGGGCTCGTCGTACTTCGTCGAGTACAGCGGCAGCGGGTAGACGGCGGTGGAGCCGATCGGCTGCAGGTCGTCGTCCGACGTGACGTTGTAGTCCGCCAGGTACTGGATGTGCTGGAACTGGTTCAGGTCGACCTGGCCGTCCTTCAGCGCGGGGTTCGGCAGCGAGTAGTCCGCGAAGTTCGTCAGCTTGACGGTGACGTTGAGCTTCTCCTTCGCGAGCTTCGTGTACGTGCTCCAGTAGGAAAGTGACTTGTCCGCGACACCGATCGTGACGGTCTTCGGCTTCGCGTCACCGGCGGCAGCGCCAGCGTCGTCGCCCCCTGAGCGGACGGCTCCGACGATCACGGCGACGACGATCGCGACGACGACGATCGCTGCGGCGACGATCCACCCGATCGGGCGCTTGCCCTTCGGCTTCTCGGGCAGTGCGGGGGCTGCGGACATGGTGGTGCTCCTCGTGGGCAGGTGCTGTCGGGGACGCCGCGGTGGTCCGCGGCGTGGAGTCGAGTGTGGCGGGAGCGTCGCCCCGGTGCGAGTTCCGTTCCGTCGTGTTACATCGGTGTCACGGGCTTCGTTGGTTGACTCGGTACGTGCGCAGCATCGAACTCGTCCTCGACGGCCCGTCGGACGCAGCGGTCCGGGCGCTCTGGCAGACTCTCGTCGCCGCCGAACTGCCGAGCCTCGGCCACTCGGGCACGAACGATCCGCACGTCACCCTCGTGGCCGGCGAGGCGCTGCCCGTCCCGACGGACCTCGACGTCCTGATGCCTGAGACCCTGCGCGTCGCGGGCGTCCTGCTCTTCCCCGCCGGCCCCGGTCGGCACGTGCTCGGCCTCGGTGTGGTCGTCGACGAGCCACTGGCCCGCTTCCACCGCGCGGTCGACGCCGCTGCCCCGGGATCGCTCGACTCGTCGTCGCCGGGCCGGTGGGCGCCGCACGTCACCCTCGCGCGGCGCATCCGCGACGTCGACCTGCCCGCGGCCCTCCGGGTCCTGTCTGCGGACGCGCCCCTGCCCGAGGTGCTCACCGTGGGCGGTCTCCGCCACTGGGACGGGGATGCGAAGGTGGTCACCCGCCTGCGCTGAGCGCCGTGGCGGACCGGCACCGGGCCTCCCGGTCGGACCGGGGCCAGCGGAACCAGGTTCCGGACACAGCACCACGCGATCGCACGGTTCCGTGTCCGGAACCTGGTTCCGGGGCGCGGAGGCGCGGGGCGTCGGACGGGAGGCCCGGGTCAGGTCCCGAGCAACCGCTCACCGAACGCGGATGCGAACGTCCGGTCCGGGTCGGCTCGTGCCACCAGCTCGCGGACGTCCGCCACCCGCGGGTACAGCTCCGCGATCGCGTCGCCGTCGAGCGAGCTCATCTTCCCCCAGTGCGGCCGCCCGTCGAACGGTGCCAGCCGCGCCTCGAGGTCGGGCAGCAGCGCCGCGACCGCCTCCGGGTGCTTCTGCCAGGTGAACGCGATGCAGAGCACGTCCTCGCCCTGGGTCGGGCTCAACCAGAGGTCGTCCGCCGCCATCGTCCGGAGCTCGCACACGTGCAGGTGCGGCTGGATGCGGTCGGCCAGGCCCCGCAGGGCGTCGAGGGCGGCGGCGGCGTGCCGGAGCGGGACGAAGTGCTCGCTCTGCACCTCGGATCCGTGGCTCGGGACGGACTCGATCGGGAAGTGCGGCAGCCGGTCCCACCACGGGCCGACCGATCCGTCGCGGGCGGTGCGGTGGGCGTCGCCTGGTGCTCCGGGCAGTCGGGGGGCACCGAACAGCTCGTCCGGCACGGCGACGTCGTCGGCGCCGTCGGGCACCCGGGACTTCACCAGTGCCTCGCTGATCTCGTCGCCGAACACCGTGTACGCGCACACCGAGTACCCGGCGGCGTGGACCTCGGCGACGTGGTCGGTGAACGTGGCCCACGGGAACGGGCCGTACGAGTCCTGGCGCATCCGGTACGTCGGCTCGAGGTCGAGCGTGACGCGGGTCACGATGCCGAACAGTCCGAGGTGCAGGACGGTGCCGGCGAAGGCGGGGTCGGAGCGGTCGACCGTCCGGAGCGCGCCGTCGGGGCCGAGCAGCTCGAACGACCGCACCGCGGTGGACAGTGAGCCGAGGGTGGTGCCGGAGCCGTGGGTGCCGGTGGCGACCGCGCCGCCGACGGAGATGTGCGGCAGCGAGCCCATGTTGTGCAGAGCGAAGCCGGCGCGGTCGAGCTCCGGTGCGACGACGCCGTACCGGGTGCCGGCACCGAGTGTCGCCGTCCGTCGTTCCGGGTCGACGACCAGGTCGGTCGGGAGCCCGGTCAGGTCGATCAGGATCCCGGGGGAGTCGGCGACGTCGTTGAACGAGTGTCGGGTGCCGAGTCCGTGCACCCTCGGAGAGCGTGCGACCAGGTCAGCGGCCTCGGCGATCGAACCCGGTCGCACCACCCGCTCGGCCGTGTAGGTGACCGTGCCGGACCAGTTCAGTTCGCTCGCCGTCGACCGCATGCCGCCCACGATGCCACGCGGACCCGTGGGCGGCGCTGCGGTCAGTGTGCGGGCGGCGGGGTCGGCGCGCCCTCGGGGACCACCGGGCGGGTGACGAACACCGACGCCAGGATGCCGAACAGCGAGATCACGGCGCCGACCAGGAACGCGGTCTGCACGCCCGAGGCGGTCGCGGCAGCCACGGCTCCGGCACCCGCGTCGGTCGCTGCGGTGGCGGCGCCGATCGTCAGGAGCGTGACGAACAGGGCGGTGCCGGCGGCGCCGGCGAGCTGCTGCGCCGTGCCGAGCACCGCGCTGCCGTGCGAGTAGAGCTTCGGGGGCAGCCCGCCGAGCGCCGCGGTGAACAGCGGCGTGAAGGTCAGTGCCAGGCCGATGCTCAGCACGACGTGGGCACCGAGGACGAACCAGACGCTGGTGTCCACGCCGACCGTGGAGAGCGCCCACAGCACCGCGCTGACGATGATGGAGCCGGGGATGAGCAGCACGCGGGGCCCACGACGGTCGTAGACGCGGCCGACGATCGGGGAGAGCAGACCCATGAGCAGACCGCCGGGCAGCAGGAGCAGGCCGACCTGCAGGACCTCGAGCCCGAGCACGCGCTCGAGGTAGATCGGCAGCAGGATGAGCGTGCCGAACATCGCCATGAAGCTCAGCGCCATCGCGACGATCGGCACGGTGAACCCGCGGGTCTGGAAGGTGCGCAGGTCGAGCAGCGCACTGTCGGTGCGCTGCAGGCGGGTCTGCCGGATGATGAACGCCGTCAGGGCGACGGCACCGACGACGAGCGCGGTGACCGGGACGGCCAGGCCGGTCGTGCCGGCCTCGCCGATGCTGGACAGGCCGTAGACGATCCCACCGAACGCGAACGCGGACAGGATCACCGAGAACACGTCGAGCGGTGCCCGGCGCGGCGTCGAGACGTTGCGGACCTTCACCATGCCGAGGATGAGCGCGGCGATCGCGATCGGCAGGACGAAGCCGAACAGCCAGCGCCACGAGAACGCGTTGAGGATGAGCCCCGAGATCGTCGGGCCGATCGCCGGCGCGACCGAGATGACGATCGAGATGTTCCCCATGATCCGGCCGCGGTGGGCGGGGTCGACGAGGGTGAGCACGGTCGTCATCAGGAGCGGCATCATGATCGCCGTCCCGCTCGCCTGGACGATGCGGCCGATCAGCAGGAGCGTGAAGCCCGGTGCGAGCAGCGCGATCAGCGTGCCGACGGAGAACAGGCCCATCGCCCAGACGAACACCGGGCGGGTGTTGAAGCGCTGCAGCAGGAAGCCGGTGATCGGGATGACGACCGCCATCGTGAGCAGGAAGCCGGTGGTCAACCACTGCCCCGTCGCCGCACTGATGTCGAGGTCGTCCATGAGCCGCGGCAGCGCCACGCCCATGATCGTCTCGTTGAGGATGACGACGAACGCGGAGACGAGCAGCAGCCCGATCACGAGTCGGGTCTCGGCAGCGTTCGGCTGCGAGACGCTTCCCGTGCGGGGGGCGGAATCGACGGCCTGGGTCATGCGGGGGCTCCTGGTGGATCACGACTGGTGGAACGAGGGGGCGCGGAACGCGCAGACAGGGCAACCGCCTGAGTGGATTCGATTATTCCGCTCCGCACCGACATCCGCAGGTGAACAGTCCGGGTGACCCGGTCAGTGCAGGATCGCGAACCCGTCGGCGTCGCCGTGCGGCACGACGGGGCGGAGCTCGACGTCGGTCACGGTGGCCGACGGGGGACCGCTCCGCAGGCACTCCATCAGCGTCTCCACCGCGACCGAGGGCCCCTCGGCCTCGACCTCGACGGTGCCGTCCCACAGGTTCCTGGCGTACCCGACCAGGTCGAGCCCGTCGGCCTTCCGTGCGGTCCAGTACCGGAAGCCGACCCCCTGGACGGTCCCCGACACCACGGCATGCATCCTCGTCACCGTCGTCATGTCGCTCACCGTATCCACGCGGGGACCCCGGGAGTTTTCGGCCGCGTGACAATCTGTTTCCGGTTCGTGACGGCCGGTGATAGTGTCATCGCAACCCGAACACTTCGGGTCACATTGACACGAAGGTCCACCATGGACGAGCCAGGCATCCGCGTCGCGGTCTCCACCGTGATCGTCGCACTGCGCCCGCACCCCGACACCGGGGCGCCGGCGCTCTGGATGCCGCTCGTGCGCCGGGTGGCCGAGCCGTTCGAGGGGTCGTGGGCGTTGCCCGGCGGCTGGGTCGGTGACGACGAGGGGCTCGAGGACTCCGCCGCGGCCCGCCTGCGCGAGACGACGAACGTGCAGCCGCGGTACCTCGAGCAGCTCTACGCGTTCGGCGACGTCGGACGCTCCCCGAGCCGGGTGGTGTCCATCGTCTACTGGGCGCTGGTGCACCCGGACGAGGCGAACGTGGTGCCGGACGACTGGAACGTCCGCTGGTTCCTGGCCGACGAGCACCCGCCGCTCGCCTTCGACCACGACCGCATCGTCGAGTACGCGCTCTGGCGACTCCGCACCAAGATGTCGTACTCCCGGATCGCCCAGGCGTTCCTGGGGGACCGGTTCACCCTCGCCGAGCTGCGCGGGGTGTACGAGGCGGTGCTCGGGCGCGCGCTCGACCCCGCGAACTTCCGTCGACAGGTCGAGAAGACCGACGCGATCCTGCCGACCGACGAGACCACGAGTGGGGACCGGCACCGTCCGGCCCGGCTGTACCGCTCGAACCCCGACCTGGCCTACGCGGACAACGGCCCGCTGCAGCAGGGCACACGACCGCAGAACCGATAGGAACCACCGTGTCCATCGCGACGACCATCGACCTCATCTCGAACGGCAAGGCCGACGGCAGCACCTGCACGCCCGACCTCGCCCTGCCCACGTGGGACTTCGACTCGCGGCCCGGGTACGGCCCGGGGTCGTCGATGACCGACGTCATCCCGACGACAGCCCCGCGACAGGGCGTGCTGCCGGACGAGTACAAGACCACGCCGACCGACGAGCTGCACGAGCGCATCGAGCGGGCGAAGGCGACCCTCGGCGACCGGGTCGTCGTCCTCGGGCACTTCTACCAGCGTGACGAGGTCGTCCGGCACGCGGACTTCCTCGGCGACTCGTTCCAGCTCGCCAACGCCGCGCTGACGAAGCCCGACGCCGAGGCCATCGTGTTCTGCGGCGTGCACTTCATGGCCGAGACCGCCGACATCCTGGCCCGTGACGACCAGCGCGTCATCCTGCCGAACCTGGCCGCGGGCTGCTCGATGGCGGACATGGCCGACATCGACAGCGTCGAGGCCGCCTGGGCCGAGCTCGCCGCCGTGTACGGCACCGAGCCCGACGCCGACGGCCGTGTGCCGGTCATCCCGGTCACCTACATGAACTCCGCTGCCGACCTCAAGGCCTTCTGCGGGCGCAACGGCGGCATCGTCTGCACCAGCTCGAACGCCGCGACGGTGCTCGAGTGGGCGTTCGAACGCGGGCAGCGCGTGCTGTTCTTCCCCGACCAGCACCTCGGCCGCAACACCGCCAAGGCCATGGGGATCAGCACCGACCTGATGCCGATGTGGAACCCGCGCAAGGCCCTCGGCGGCAACGACGAGCAGACCCTGCAGGACGCCAAGGTCGTGCTCTGGCACGGCTTCTGCTCGGTGCACCGCCGCTTCACCGTCGACCAGATCGACCAGGCCCGCCGCGAGCACCCCGGCGTGCAGGTCATCGTCCACCCGGAGTGCCCGATGGCCGTCGTCGACGCCGCCGACCACGCCGGCAGCACCGACCTGATCCGGAAGACCGTCGCCGCCGCCACCGAGCCCACGACCTTCGCGATCGGCACCGAGATCAACATGGTGAACCGGCTCGCCGCCGAGTACCCGCAGCACACGATCTTCTGCCTCGACCCGGTCGTCTGCCCGTGCTCGACGATGTACCGGATCCACCCCGGCTACCTCGCGTGGGTGCTCGAGGCACTCATGCGCGGCGAGGTGCTCAACGAGATCGTCGTCCCCGCCGAGGTGCAGGCCGACGCCAGGGTCGCGCTCGAGCGCATGCTCGCGGCCAAGCCCCGCGGCTGAGCCCCGAGCCCGAGCCCCGAGCCCGAGCCCGAGCCCGAGCCCGAGCCCCGCACCCGACCGACCCAGGGAGACCACCGTGCACGTCGTCATCGTCGGCTCCGGCATCGCCGGGCTGACCGCAGCGATCCGCGCCAGCGCCGTCCACGACGTCACACTGGTGACGAAGGGCGCCCTCGCCGACAGCGCGACGGCGTACGCCCAGGGCGGCGTCGCGGTGGCGCTCGGCGCCGACGACACGGCGACGCTGCACCAGTCCGACACCCACGTCGCCGCGGCCGGCAGCGCCGACGCCCGCGCGGTGGAGGTCCTGTGCACCGACGGCCCCGCACGGGTCCGCGACCTGCTCGCCCTCGGCGTGCCCTTCGACCGCACGACCGACGCGGCGAGCCTCGACCGCCACGGCGACGACCTGGCCCGTGGGCGTGAGGCCGCACACGGCCGCTGGCGCGTCGTGCACGCCGACGGTGACGCGACCGGTGCCGCCATCGAGCGCACCCTCGTCGACGCCCTGCACCGGCAGCACGTCACCATCCTCGAACGCACGTGCCTGACCGACCTGGTCGTCCGGGGCGGCGCCGTGGTCGGGATCGACGTCCTCGACCTGCTCGGCGAACCCCGACGGATCGACGCCGACGCCGTCGTGATCGCCTCCGGGGGAGCGGGGCACCTCTACCGCGAGACCACCAACCCGCTCGTCGCGACGGGGGACGGCGTGGCCGCCGCCTGGCGTGCGGGGGCGGTGGTCGCGGACCTGGAGTTCGTCCAGTTCCACCCGACCCGCCTCGCGGTGCCGGACGGCGGGCTCGTCTCCGAGGCCGTCCGCGGCGAGGGCGCGGTGCTCCGCGACGCGCGCGGACGCCGCTTCATGACGACGGTGCACCCGGACGCCGAACTCGCTCCGCGCGACGTCGTCGCCCGTGGCATCGCCGCCGCCGTCCGCGACCAGGGCGGAGCACCCGTGCTCCTCGACGCCACCGCGCTCGGCGCCGACTTCCTCGCACGTCGGTTCCCCGGACTCACCCGCGCCACCCGCGCTGCCGGCTTCGACTGGGGGCGAGAAGGGGTGCCGGTGTCCCCGGCGGCCCACTACTCGATGGGCGGCATCGCCACCGACGCCGAGGGGCGCACGAGCCTGCCAGGACTCCTCGCGATCGGCGAGGCCGCCTGCACCGGCGTCCACGGTGCGAACCGCCTCGCCTCGAACTCCCTGCTCGAAGGACTCGTCTTCGCGGTCCGCGCAGCGGACGCGGTCGCCGGACCGCGACCCGGCCTGCTCCGCCTGCGCGGGGACGCAGCGCTCCACGTGACCAGCGTGCCCCGAGCGGCGGACGTCCCACGGGCCTCCCGGCCAGGCCTGACGGGAGGCCCGGATCACCGTGACGGGTCCACCCACGTCCGGCAGGCGGTCCAGTCCGTCATGACGGACCGCGTCGGTCTGCTGCGCGACGCCACCGGACTGGCGAGCGCACGGCGCGACCTCGACGCGCTCACCGCACCGGTCACGGGCGGCGTGCGCGAGCACGAGGACCGCGCGCTGCTCGATCTCGCCCGGCTCGTGGCGCTCGCCGCCGAGACCCGCACCGAGTCCCGCGGCGCCCACGCCCGCACCGACCACCCCGACACCGATCCTGCAGCCCCGGCGTCGTACGCCTGGGTCGCCGAGACGATCACTCGACACATCGCCGTCCCCCAGGAGGTTCCCGCATGACCATCGACCCCGGCACCATCCCGCCGCACGCACTGCGCCGCGTGATCGAGACCGCGCTGGAAGAGGACGCGCCGTGGGGCGACGTCACCAGCGAGACGCTCATCCCTGCCGAGACGACCGCGACGGCGACGCTCGCGGCCCGCGAACCCGGTGTGCTGAGCGGCGGGTCGGTGGTCGTGGCGGTCATGCACGCGGTCGACCCGTCGATCCGGGCGACCGTGCACGCTGCCGAGGGCGCCTCGTTCGCCGCGGGCGACACGCTCGCCACCGTGACCGGGTCGGCACGTTCGGTGCTCCGTGCCGAGCGGGTGGCGCTCAACCTGGTGCAGCGCATGTCCGGCATCGCCACCGTGACCGCTGCGCACGTCGCGGCGGCTGCGGGCACCTCTGCGCGGATCGTCGACACCCGGAAGACCACCCCGGGCCTCCGCGCGATCGAGCGGTACGCCGTGCGCTGCGGCGGCGGGCACAACCACCGGACCTCGTTGTCCGACGCGGTGCTCGCGAAGGACAACCACCTGGCCGTCCTGCTCGCCAGCGGGATCGGCATCGGGGACGCGATCACCACTGCCCGGCAGCGGCTCGGGCACACCGTGCACGTCGAGGTCGAGGTGGACCGCATCGACCAGATCGAGCCCGTCGTCGCCGCGGGCGTCGACACGATCATGCTCGACAACTTCACGCCGGCGGAGCTCGAGACGGGCGTCGGCATCGTCGCCGGGCGTGCGCTCGTCGAGGCCTCGGGCGGGGTGTCCCTGGAGACCGTCGCCGCGATCGCCGCGACCGGGGTCGACGTCATCTCGGTCGGGGCGCTCACGCACTCGGCCCGGGCACTCGACCTCGGGCTGGACATCGACGTCGCGGTGGCTGCGGGTTCCTGACCGTGTTCTACCTGGACCGCGCCGCCACGACCCCCGTGCGTCGTGAGGTGCTCGAGGCGATGTGGCCCTACCTGACCGGGGTCTTCGGCAACCCGTCGTCGACGCACGGTGTCGGGGACGAGGCCGCACGGGGACTCGCCGCCGCACGGGCGTCCGTCGCGCGGGTGCTCGGCTGCCGGCCCGCCGAGGTCGTCTTCACCACCGGGGGGACCGAGGGTGCGAACACCGCGGTGAAGGGGATCGCCCTCGCCACACCGCGCGGTCGCCACGTCGTCACGAGCTCGATCGAGCACGAGGCCGTGCTCGAGAGCTGCGCGTACCTGGCGCGGTTCCACGACTTCGCCGTCACGGTGCTGCCGGTCGGTCCCGACGGCCTGGTGGACCCGGTGGTGCTGCGCGAGGCGCTCCGTCCGGACACCACCCTCGTGTCGATCGCGCACGCCGACAACGAGATCGGCACGGTGCAGGACGTCGCGGCGCTCGCCGCCGTCGCGCACGAGTTCGGCGCGCGGTTCCACACCGACGCCGTGCAGTCCGCGCCGTGGCTGCCGATCGGGCTCGACGTCCTGGGGGTCGACGCACTGTCGCTGTCCGGGCACAAGCTCGGGGCTCCGAAGGGCACCGGGGTGCTCGTCGTCCGGTCGGGCGTCCGCGTCGAGCCGCTGCTGCACGGTGGGGGACAGGAGCGGGGCCGTCGCTCCGGCACCGAGGACGTCGCCGGGGCCGTCGCCGTCGCGACGGCGCTCGAGCTCGCGTCCGTGTCCGCGGCGTCGGCCGCTGCGACCGCCACTCGCGACGCCGTGCTCGACGGGGTGCTCGCCGCCGTCCCTGGGGCGTTCGTCACCGGGTCCCGCGAGCACCGATTGCCCGGGCACGCGTCGTTCTGCTTCCCCGGGGTGAACGGCGAGACCGTGCTCCTCGAGCTGGAGCAGCGGGACGTCGTGTCCTCGTCGGGCAGCGCCTGCGCGGCCGGCAGCACCGAGGCGTCGCACGTGCTCACCGCGCTGGGGATCCCGGACGAGGTCGCACGGACGGCGCTGCGGCTGACGTTCGACGGGGCCCTCGGTGCCGACGACGTGCCGGTCGTCGTCGGGGCGGTCGCGGCCGCCGTGACCACCGTCCGCGCACTCGGCTGAGGCGTCGTCATTCTGGTGTACTAGACGTTCTACTCCATGAGTGGGGTCGTGTCCCCCCTTCTGCGGACACGGAATCTGCGTCAGAGTGTCCACATGGCAAACGTGATGACGACCCGGACGCGACAGGACGACCGCTTCCGCGCGGTGCAGCTCCTGCCCGCGCCGGCGACGCTCGTCGCGCTCGCCCTGGCTGCGCAGCACGACCTCGGCACCGCCCCACTCGGGCTGATCGCCGCCGTCGGAGCCCTCGCGACCGTCGGGAGCGCCCTGCTCCCCATGATCCGACCCGCCGCCGCTCGACGATCGATGCCCGCACCGATCGAGACGGACCGGTACCGAGAGGACACCGAACACCCTTGAGGTCCGACGCCGCCCGACTCCTCCAGTGAGCCGGGCGGCGCCCCAGACCGGATGCCGGTACCCCTGACCGACATCCGGAGCGGGGCGCGACGTTCCCCTGTCGTCGCGTCCCGCCACACACCGCGACCCGCCGTGAGCCCGACGTCGACCCCCTGTGCGACGTCAGATCCCCTGCAGCCCACGGCGGGCTCCGGTGTCGTCCGATCCCGCTACCGTCGGGGCATGCCCTCGTACCGCGTGACCCTGGCGATCGGCGCGCTCGCCCCCGGCACGACTCCCGACGCCGTCCTGCCCGCGGCGGCCCGCCTGGTCGCAGAGCACGCCGTGGTCGAGGCGCAGGACGTCCGGCTGCTGCGCGGCGTCCCGTGTGCGGTCGTCCGGTTCGAGTCCGAGGACGACGCGACGGCCGTGGTCGTCCGCGACGCGACCGTGCACGGCCTCCGCGACCTGGTCGAGGTCCGGTCCGACGTCGTCACGCGCCGCGATGGTGGGCGGTGGACGCCGGTGGCGTGACGCGTGCGGTCGGGGCGCGCTGGGTGTCCGGTGTGCCCGGCCAGACGTAGTCGAGGTCGTCGGGTGCGGCCGGGAACAGCCCGCGGTAGTGCTCCGGTGCTTTCTGCACCAGCTTCGAGCGGTGGGACTCGTGCAACGCCTCGTCGTCGTTCCACGGCGGGATCGCCACGCTCGTACGCCGCCAGGTCCTCCGGCACCCGCCCGAGGTCCAGCAGGGTCTTCTCCAGGCACGTGTCCACGTGCCCACGCTCGAGCCACACGCGGCACGTCGCCTCCTGGTAGGCCATCAGTGCCGGACGGTAGCCACGCCACATCGCGGTGACCGGGTGGTGCTGCCAGCCGTACCCCGGCAGCGTCAGCGCCCGCATCACCTGCAGGGTCTCGACGCGCTGCTTGCCGAGACGCCGGTCGTCGAGGACCTCGGCCGAGGCCCGGAAGTCGGCGTACGGCAAGAACGTCTGCATGCCGCGGGACGGTACCCGTGTGGCCTGGCACCCGACACATGTCGTCACACGACGACCGCCCCGGCGGCAGGCGTGTGAGCATCGACCGCATGAGTGGAGAACTGGTCGTCGGCGTCAGCGGTAGCCCCTCGGACCCCTCGCGGACGTCCACCCTGGTCGCCGCCACCGTGGCGCGCCTCGGGCAGGAGATCGAGGGCGCCCGCACCGAGACGATCGAGATCGGACCGCTGCTGGCCGACCTCGGAGCGGCGACGTCACGCGAGGCGATGTCCGAGCGCACCCGCGCCGCACTCGAGACCGTCGAGGCCGCCGACGTGCTGGTCGTCGGCAGCCCGGCGTTCCGTGCCGCGTACTCGGGCGCGTTCAAGCTGTTCTTCGACTGGATCGGGCAGTACGACCTCGTCGACACCCCGGTCCTGCTGACCGCCACGGGTGGCAGCGACCGCCACGCCCTGCTCGTCGAGCACCAGATGCGCCCGCTGTTCGGGTTCTTCCAGTCGACGACGCTGCCGATCGGGGTGTTCGGCAACGAGCGTGACTTCACCAAGCGCGAGGGCGGCTACGACATCGGCAACGTCGACCTCGAACTCCGCATCGACCAGGCCGTGCGTCGGGCGATCCCGATCATCCGCGGGGGCTTCGCCACCGCCGGCCTGACCGAGGTGCGGCGCCCCGCCGACTTCTGAGCCGCGCCCCGGGGGTCCCCGCTCGCTTGCCCCGAGGTTCCAAGATCTCGGAACCTCGGAGCCGCCGACGTCCCGCTGTGGAACCTCGGCGACACGCAGACGGCAGGTCGTGGAACCTCGGCGGGGCGCGGACCGGCCGAGTCCGGACGCGTCAGGCGATGAGGGACGCGACGTGCGCGACCGCCAGGCGGTAGCCGTCGGCGCCCGCACCGGCGATCACCGCGGTCGCAGCGGTGGCGACGTGGTCGACGTGCCGGAAGGGCTCGCGCTTCCACGTGTTCGACAGGTGCACCTCGACGACGGGGACGGACAGCGCTTCGACAGCGTCGTGCAGCGCGACCGAGGTGTGCGCGTAGGCCGCGGGGTTGATGACCACGGCGGCGAAGTCGTCCAGGGCCTCGTGCAGCCACTCGACCAGTTCGCCCTCGCGGTTCGTCTGCCGGAAGTCGGCGTCCAGCCCGTGCACGGCCGCCTCGGTGTGCACGATCGCTTCGATCTCGGCGAGCGTCACGGTGCCGTACTGCTCCGGGTCGCGCCGCCCGAGGATGTCGAGGTTCGGTCCGTTGAGGACGAGGATGCGCGCCTGGTCGGTCATGGGGCGAGCCTAGCGATCGCGGGCCGAGGGGTGCCGCCGGCGAACACATGCCTCGGCTATGTGAACGGTCACAATTCGGTGTAACGTCTCCGTCCGGGTCGGCGGAGTTGTCGACTGCAACACACCGACGTGGAGATGTTGAATGGTTCTCGCTGCAGCGAACGAAGGGATCCGGCTCGACTTGGGCTGGGTCGACTACCTGATGATCATCGTGTACTTCGCGGTCGTCATCGGGATCGGGTTCACCGCCCGCAAACAGGTCCGGACGAGCATGGACTTCTTCCTGTCCGGGCGCTCGATGCCGGCGTGGATCACGGGCCTGGCCTTCGTGTCCGCGAACCTCGGCGCGACCGAGATCCTCGGCATGGCCGCCAACGGGGCCCAGATCGGCATGGCGACCCTGCACTACTACCTGGTCGGCGCGGTGCCGGCCATGGTGTTCCTCGGGCTCGTGATGATGCCCTTCTACTACGGGTCCAAGGTCCGTTCGGTACCGGAGTTCATGCTCCGCCGGTTCGGCAAGGCCCCGCACCTGGTGAACGCGATCGCGTTCGCGGTGTCGAACGTGCTCATCGCCGGCATCAACCTCTACGCGATGGCGATCGTCATCGAGGCGATGCTCGGCTGGCCGGAGTGGCTGGCGATCGTCGTGTCCGCCGGCTTCGTGCTCGTCTACATCACCCTCGGCGGGCTCTCCAGCGCGATCTACAACGAGGTCATGCAGTTCTTCGTGATCATCGCGGGGCTCATCCCGCTGACGATCGTCGGCCTGCACCGCGTCGGGGGCTGGGACGGACTCAGCAAGGCGATCACCGAGACCCAGGGCGTGCAGCACCTGCAGGCCTGGGCCGGCACCGGCTTCGGCGACGTGACGAACCCGATCGGCGCCAACTGGCTCGCGATCGTCCTCGGCCTGGGCTTCGTCCTCGGCTTCGGCTACTGGACCACCAACTTCACCGAGGTGCAGCGTGCGTTCTCGGCGAAGAACATGTCTGCTGCCCGTCGGACCCCGCTCATCGCCGCCATCCCGAAGCTCTTCATCCCGGCCATCGTCGTGATCCCCGGCCTCATCGCCGCGGCGGTCGTCGGCAACCAGTTCGCCGACGGCTCGCTCACCTACAACGACGCGATCCCGAAGCTCATCCAGATGTACCTGCCGACCGGCGTGCTCGGCGTCGCGGTGACCGGGCTGCTGGCGTCGTTCATGGCCGGCATGGCCGCCAACGTGTCGTCGTTCAACACCGTGTTCACGTACGACATCTGGCAGCGCTACATCAAGCCGAACATGCCCGACATCCACTACCTGAAGACCGGTCGCTGGGTCACCGTCGCCGGTGTCCTCGTCGGCATCGCGACCGCCTTCATCGCGGCTCAGGCGTCGAACATCATGACGTACATGCAGACGCTGTTCTCGTTCTTCAACGCACCGCTGTTCGCCGTGTTCATCCTCGGACTGCTCTGGAAGCGGATGACCACCGCCGGCGCGCTGTGGGGCTACGTCCTCGGCATCGTCACGCCGTCGATCACCTGGATCGCGTACCTCGTGAACCCGGACCTGTTCGCCACCGCGACCGCCGAGACCCTGTACGGCGCGATCATCTCGTTCGTGACCGTCCTGGTCGTCGGGTTCGTCGTGTCGATGGTCACGAAGCCGAAGGACGAGAAGGAGCTCGGGGGCCTGGTCTACGGCATCGGCAAGATCGACCTGCACAGTGACTCCGTCGCGACCGACACCGCGTGGTACCGCTCGCCGGCGCTGCTCGGCACGGTCGCCCTGATCCTCTGTGTCGTCCTGTACCTCCCGTTCCTCTGATCCGCGAAGGAGATCTCCCATGAGTGACACCACCACCCCCGGCGCGATGACCGAGGAGCAGAAGGCCGCCCTCGTCCGCTCCACCCGTCGTCTCGACCTGCGCCGCATCCTCGGCGGCCTGTTCGTGCTCTACGGCGTCATCGTGACGATCGTCGGCATCGTGCACTGGGACACCGACCCCGAGAAGACCGGCGGCATCCACATCAACCTGTGGGTCGGACTGTCGATGCTCGTTGGCGGCCTGCTGTTCTTCCTCTGGGACCGCCTGAACCCGGTGCCCGCCGAGGACATCATCGGCCAGGCCGAGGCCGAGGCCGACCAGAAGGCCGCCGGCGAGGGCCGCGATCTGGCCTGACCTCGATCGCGCACCGCTGTTCCGACCCGGAACGACGAAGTCGCTGTCGCACGACAGCGGTTTCGTCGTTCCGGGTTGACGGCGGCGATCGCTTGACGTGATCCGCACCGAAGTCGTAACATTGATATGTCGACCGCGTGCTGCTCGGTCGAAAGTGAGCCCCGGAGCATCCTGCAGCCAGCGCGGGACCGGGGTTTTGCGCTGCCCAGGGTTGTTCACCCCACGCGTACAAGGGTGCTGTCGACCTCGTCGTCGAGGCCCGCTACGTGCGCACCGCAAGCAAGATCAGCCAGCGCGACCAGCGGTTCATCGACACCGCGGACGTGCTCGTGTCGCACTGGAATGCCGACGCCTCGTCGTCGAAGGGCATCCAACATCGACCGGTCGCCGTCGTCGCGCGCCCTCCCTCGCGATTCGAGGACGAGGAGGGTGACGCCCCGCACGTCGAGCTCCCAGACGAGTCGCTCCAAGCAACGGCGTCGTCGCCGTTCGGCGCGCGCGGCGGCCCCCTCGTAGCGGACGACGACGATCTCGACCGCTCGGCGCAGCAGGTCGAGCCATGAGAGCCGCTGACCAGGAAGCGCTTCGTACCAGTGCAGCTTCCGCATCCGCCTCGGTGTCGCTGCTCGGACGTCGGCACGCGCCGCTTCGCAAGCTGACGCCGAGATGATCACCGCTGCCATCACGTACACCGTGTGATCTCGTCCGCCGCCTGGCTCCGACTCGTCGACGTACGCCCGCATCGATCCAGCATATTGTGTACCAGACGGTACCGGGAGGGAACAGTTGCGGACCACCCCGCGACGGGCCAGGTTGAGCGTGACGAAAGGAACCTCCCCATGGACACGATGGTCTTCATCAACCTGCCCGTCGCCGACCTCGAGCGCTCGAAGGCGTTCTACGAGGCCCTCGGCTACTCGATCAACCCGATGTTCAGCGACGACACCGCTGCGTGCATCGTGATCAGCGACACGATCTACGTCATGGCGCTCACCCACGCGAAGTTCGTCGAGTTCACCGACAAGACGATCGCCGACGCCGGCACCGTCGAGGTGATCAACTCGCTCACCGCCGGGTCGAAGGACGAGGTGCACCGCATCGTCGACGACGCCGTCGCGGCCGGCGCGAGCGAGGACCGCGCGCCGATGGACCTCGGCTTCATGTTCCAGCGCAGCTTCACCGACCCGGACGGCCACCGCTGGGAGTACGTGTGGATGGACCCGCAGGCTGCCCAGGACGGCCCACCGGCCGAGTGACCACGGCAGGCAACGTCGGTGTCGGCGGCGCAGGCCAGGATGGTGCGATGAGCACCGAGCCCGCAGCCACCGAGCCTGCAGCCACCGAGCCTGCAGCCACCGAGCCCGCAGCCACGCCCCGCTCCGACCTCGTGATCGGCGACGACGGCCTGGCCCGACCGGTGTGGGCGTCGACGGACGAGCTGCTCCGTGACTACTACGACACCGAGTGGGGCATGCCCGTGCGGGACGAGCGCGGGGTGTTCGAGCGGCTGTCACTCGAGGCGTTCCAGTCCGGCCTGTCCTGGCGCACGATCCTGGCGAAGCGTCCGGCCTTCCGTGCGGCCTTCGCGGACTTCGACGCCGACACCGTCGCGGGCTTCGGCGAGGACGACGTCGCTCGACTGATGGCCGACGCGGGCATCGTGCGGAACCGGGCGAAGATCCTCGCGACCATCACGAACGCGAACGCCACGATCGCCCTGCGGCAGGACGGCGGTCTGGCCGACGTCGTCTGGTCGTTCCGTCCGGATGCGACGCCTGCGCCGGAGTCGTACGACCAGGTCCCGACGACGTCCGACGAGTCGGTCGCGCTGTCGAAGGCGCTGCGGAAGCGCGGCTTCGCCTTCGTCGGTCCGACCACGATGCACGCGCTGATGGAGGCGCTCGGCATCGTCGACACGCACCTGCTCGGCAGCCACCGGCGTGGGACCTCGGGCGTCTGGAACTGAACGGACGGGCACAGCCGCAGCACCCACCGCCGGCGACCACACCGGGCTAGGGTCGCGGCATGAGCACCGATCAGCCGAACCCGCGCGTGCGTCCCGTCCACCCGGTCGACGCCGAGATCGTCGAGGTACCCGCCGACGGGGACGCGCCGGAACCCGACGCGCCCGCGCTCGGAACAGCACTCGCGCACCAGCGCGCCGCGGACTCGTCGACGGAGCCGGACCACGACCCCGCCGTGGTCCGGATCGCCTTCCTGCTGTTCCCGAACCTGACGCAGCTCGACCTGACGGGCCCCGCGCAGGTGCTGTCCCGTGTGCCCGGCGCACGGGTCGAGTACGTGGCGGCGACGCTCGACCCGGTCCCGAGCGACTGCGGACTCGCCCTCGTCCCGACGACGACCATCGCCGACGCGAGCCCGGCGGACGTCCTGGTGGTCCCCGGCGGTGACGGTGCCTTCGACGCGATGCTCGATCCTGACGTCATCGCGTTCGTCCGGCGCGAGGCCGCCCGTGCCACGTGGGTCACGTCGGTCTGCACCGGTGCGTTCGTCCTCGGTGCCGCCGGCTTGCTGGCGGGCAAGCGCGCGACGACCCACTGGGCGTCGAAGCCGATGCTCGAGGCGTTCGGTGCGCAGTCGGTCGACGAACGGATCGTCGACGACGGGTCGGTCGTCACGGCGGCGGGCGTCAGCGCGGGCATCGACATGGCGCTGTGGCTGGCGGCCGAACTCGCCGGACAGTCGGCGGCCGAGGCGATCCAGCTGCAGATCGAGTACGACCCGCAGCCGCCGTTCGACGGGGGTTCCGCCGAGCGTGCCGATGCCGTCGTGGTCGCGCGGGCGCGTGCGGCGGCCGAGGCCGCTCGCGGGGAACGCGTCACCCGCGCAGCAGCTGCCGTCCTGCTGTGACGACACAGCTGCCGTGACGACGAACCTGCTGCGACGAAGCGGCAGAACCCAGCGGCAGAACCCAGCGGCAGAACCCTCAGACCAGCGGCTTCTGCATCTGCGTCGCGGTCACCTGGTACCCGAGCGCGGCGTACAGCTCCTGCGCCCCGGTGTTGTAGCCGAACACGTTGAGGCCGATGCTCGTCGCGCCGTGCTCCGCCGCGGCCCGGTGGCCGAGTTCGAGTGCGCGGCGAGCGTGTCCGCGGCGCCGGTGCGGTTCGTCGATCTCGACGTCGAACACCCACCAGTCGGTTCCGCCCGGCGAGGACGGACCGATCCACAGGTACCCGACCGCGGCGTCGTCTTGGTCGAGGACGTCCCACACCAGGTGGCCGTCCGCCGGCGACCCGTTCGGGAACCACCGGTCCAGCGACTGCTGCTTGTTCGCCTCGGCCTGCTCACGGGTCTCACCCGCCTGCATCCGCGACGCCACGTACTCGGCCATGGTCCGGTCCAGCCAGGCCGGGAGGCGCGTGGCCGGCATCTCCTGCAGGCGTGTGTCGGTCACCGGTTGCCCTTCGAGCCCCGGCTCGGCTTGCCGCGCATCTTCCCGCGTCCGGGGGTGGGGCCCTTGCCGGTGTTGGACTTCTTGCCGGCGCCGGACTTGCCGCTGCCGGGCGACTTCGCCTTCGCCTTGCCGCCGCCGGCGGCCGCTCCGCTCTTGGCCGAGCCGCCCTTGCCTGACCCGCCGGAGCCGCCACCGGCCTTGGAGCCGGCACGCGCGGCACGCACGGCCTCGTCGACGTCGCGATCCGTGCCTCCTGGCTGGGCCCGCGAACTGTTGGCGGTCCGCCCGCGCACCACGCCGATGAACTCCTCGGTGGTCTCGGTCGCGTCCTCGTCGCGCCAGACCAGCGCGATCTGGGTGCCGGCGGCGCCGAAGAGCGGGCGGGCGACGAGGTCCTTGCGGCTCGCCGCGCGGAACAGCGACTGGGGGAGCACGACCACGCCGACGTTCGCCTCGACCAGGTCGAGCGCGGCGGCGATGTCGTCCGGCACGGGGCCGGCGTCGACCACGTGCACCTCGGCATCGGCGAGGTCCACCTCGGCCAGGTCGGCGAGGGGGGAGTCCTTCGGCATCGCGACCACGGCCGTCTCGGTCCAGAGCGGGATGGCGTTGTGCTGGTCGGAGACGGGCATCCGTGCGAAGACCATGTCGACCTCGCCGGCGAGCGTGTCGTCGACGTCGTCGGACCCGATCGGGCGCAGCCGCAGCTCGATCGAGGGGTGCCGATCCCGCCAGACACGGGCCCACTTGGCCGGGGAGACCCCGGGCACGAATGCGATGGTGAGTGCCGCGGTCATGCAGACGAGCATAGGGGCCGTACTCTAGGGGGCATGGCGCAGGAACAGACCATGAAGCCCGAAACGGCTGCGAAGAAGCTCGGCATCTTGCTGGCGGCCGCTCCGGAGTCCTTCCAGGGCGCTCCCGTCACACGGACCGCCTTCGACGAGCTCCGGACCGACCCCCCGACCTGGCTCGAGGACCTCCGACGAGACGGCCCGCACCCGCGACCCGTCGTGGCGCAGAAGCTGGGCATCTCGATCTCGGGGCTGACCCGGGCCGGGATCGGCGACGAGCTCACCACCGCGGAGATCAAGACGCTGCTCGAGCAGAAGCCCGAGTGGCTCGTCCGCGAGCGGTCGACGCAGGCCGCCGTGCACGCCGAGAACGCCCGTGTGAAGCAGGAGCGCGCCGCCAAGGCCGCTGCCCGCGCCGAGGACTGACCCGCCCCGCACCACGCCGCAGCCACCGAGGACACGCCGTGCACGAGACCGTCGCCGACGCCATGCTCGTGGTGCCGCAGTTCGCGTCCGTGTGCTGCGTCGTCGGTGACCGCTACCGTCCGCGCCCCGGCGTGATCGTGCCGGCGGCGGTGATGCTCGTGGCGATGCTCATGCCCGTCGTGCACGCCGGCGCGGTGTGGACGCTGTTCGCCGCCACGCTGCTGCTGCTGCTCGCGCCCTTGCCCGTGATGCGCCGTCGTCGTGCGGACGGTCGCCGCGCCGAGCCGATGGACGTGCACCGCGCCCTGTCGGCGGTCGTGATGTCCGGCATGCTGCTGATGGGCCACGCGACCGGCGTCGCCGGCGGTCACGCCGGGCACGGCATCGCCTTGTCCGCAGTCCTCGGCGCCGGGGTGATCGGCTACTGCGCGTTCAGCGGCTGGCTGCTCCGGCACGAGTGGGCGCAGGAGGACCGCCGGGCCGTGCGGAGCGGTGAGGTCTTCGCGATGACGGTCGCAGTCGTCGGCATGACCCTCGCGATGTAGCGCTGTCGCTGCTCAGTCGGCCGAGGTCGACGCGTCGCGCGTGTGCGCGACACGGTCCTTCGCAGCGCGGATGGTGTCCTTCGGCACGGGCGGCACGCCCCGGCGGATGCCCCGGAGCCCGACCACGAACAGGATCGCCGTGACGACGGCGAACACGACGAAGGTGATCCCGGTCGCGGCCCACACCGGCAGCGCCAGTGCCAGGAGTGCGACCGCGAGCCCGGCGATCAGCACCAGCGTCGTCAGCGCGCAGCCCACGGCGGCACCGGTGAGCACGAGCCCTGTCTTCGCACCGTTCGCACGCTCGCTGATCTCCCGCCGTGCCGATGCGACCTCGTCACGGACCGCACGCAGCACCGGTTCCAGGGCCTTCTGCACCAGCCCGGCGGTGACGGTGTCGCGCAGGGACGGCTTGGTGGTCGTGGGGTCGTCGTGGTCCGTGGTGCTCATGGGTCTCCTGTCCGGGGCGCGGTGATCGCGTCCACCTGCTGTGACGCGTCCGGTCCGATGATCGTCACGCCGGGGGTGGCGTGCTCGGTCGCTTCCCAGCTTGCGGAGCCGCCGGTGGCGGTGGGCGCAACGGCCGGGAGGCCCGCCCCGCGTCGACGACGCAGGACGGGCCTCCCGGATGGTCGGGTCCAGTGCCCTACTCGGCGACCTCCTCGAGGTCGTCGATGCCACGGGCCGCCGCCGCCGCGCGGCGCGCACGCATCGACGGTGCCGCCAGGGCGGCGAGCACGGCGAGGACCGCGACCCCGGTGCACGCCCAGAAACCGATGGTGAACGCGTCGTCGGTCGGCAGCCCCTGCGCGGTGCTGTGCGAGGTGATGAGTGCCGCGATGACCGCGGTGCCGACGCTCGAGCCGATCGTGCGGACGACGGTGTTGGCGCTGATGGCCTCGCCGGTCTGGTTCGCGGGGACGCTCTCGATGATGGCGTTCGAGCAGGCGGCGAGGGCCAGGCCGATGCCGATGCCGGTCAGGATGCCGGAGACGACGACCTGCCAGAGCGCGCCGTGCGCGATCGCGGGCAGCAGGAACGCGGCGACGATGGCGACCCCGCCGAGCAGCATCGGCGGCTTCGGACCGACCTTGCGGACGAGGATGCCGGCGATCGGACCGGCGACGATCATCATCAGGACGGTCGGCAGCAGGAACAGTCCCGCCTGGGTGACGTCCTTGCCGAAGCCGTAGCCGAGTGCGCTCGGCAGCTGCAGCAGGGTCGGCACGAGGACGAAGGTGCCGAACATCGCGAAGCCGAAGACGAGCGCGACGACGTGGGCGGTCCAGACACCGCGGACGGCGAACAGCCGGACGTCGATGAGTGGTTCGGCGACGCGGAGCTCCACGAGCACGAACGCGACCAGTGCGACGGCGCCGAGGACCAGCAGCCCAATGGTCTTGCCGTCGCCCCAGCCCCAGGTCTCGCCCTCGCTGACCGCGAGCAGGACGGACACGAGCGCGACGGCGAGGACGAACGTGCCGACCATGTCGAGGCGGCCGGGCTTGCGGACCGGCGACTCCGGCATGCCGAAGACGGCGCCGAGCAGGGCGATGACGACGAGGACGGCGGGCAGCCAGAACAGCCAGTGCCACGACAGGTGCTCGACGATCGGACCGGCGGCGACGATGCCGACGCCGGCGCCGATGCCGAAGATGGCGGAGAGCAGGCCGATCGTGACGCTGACCTTCTCCTTCGGCAGTTCGTCACGGACGATGCCGATGGACAGCGGCATCACCGCACCGGCGGCGCCCTGCAGCGCGCGGCCGACGATGAGGACGCCGAGGTTCGGTGCCAGTGCGGCGAGCACCGCACCGACGAGCAGGATCGACAGCACGACGATCAGGACCTTGCGCTTGCCGATCATGTCGCCGAGACGGCCGAGGATCGGCGTGAGCACCGAGGCCGAGAGCAGGTACGCGGTCAGCACCCAGCTCGTGGCGCTCGTCGAGGCGCCGAGGTCCTGCCCGATGGTCGACAGCGCCGGGGCGACGAGCGACTGCAGGACCGCGAAGGACAGGCCGCCGAGGGACAGGTAGACGATGATCGCCGTGCTGTTCGGCCGGCGTCCGGTGGTGGTGGGGTGCGAGCCGGTGCGGGGGCTCTGCATGGTGTCGGTCATCGTGCTCCGTGGTCGTGTCGTCGTGGTCGTGCCGGGGTGATGTAAACAACTGCTGACTTGATGAGGGTACGCAGTTCCCGCCAGAAGTCAACAGTTGCTTACATCGCGCTCCGGGCCGGTACGCTTCGACCATGAGCAAGGACGCCGCCGCCACCCGACTGCTGCTCGTGCAGGCTGCGCGGCGTCGGTTCGCGTTCGACGGCTACAAGGCAACGACGGTGCGGGACATCGCAGCCGACGCCGGGGTCAACGTGGCGCTGATCAACCGCTACTTCGTGTCGAAGGAGGGGCTGTTCCGGGCCTGCCTCGACCGGGTGGCGCGGGATCTCGGCCAGGGCGAAGCGCGGGCACCGGGCATCGAGCGGGCGCTCGAGGACCTCGTCGTCCACGTCGTCCGCGCGCCGAGCGACGAGGACTCCCTGCAGCTCATGCTGCTGCTGCGGTCGTCGGGCGACGACGCCGCGGACGCGATCCGCCGCGAGACCCTGCGCCGGTACGCCCAGCGGCTCGCCACGGCCGTCGGGGACGAGGTGACCGACGACCTGCTCATCCGGGCCGAGATCGCCCTGGCCGTCGTGCTCGGGATGACGATGTTCCGGACGTCCACCCGGGTGGAACCGCTGACCTCGGCAGAGCCGGACGCCGTCGCCGGCCCCCTGCGCGACGCGCTCCGCGCCCTGCTCGCACCGTCACGGTAGCGTCGAGGCGTGTCCGACCGAGCAGCTCGCCGCCCCGATCCCGCTCCGCGCCTCGACGAGGTCGACGAGCGCATCCTCTGGACGCTCGCGGGCGACGCCCGGATCCCGAACAACCGGCTCGCAGCAGCGGTGGGCATCGCGCCGTCGACGTGCCTGGCCCGGGTCCGGGCGCTCGAGGACGCCGGCGTGATCCGCGGCTACCGGGCCGAGGTCGACATCGCACGCCTCGGGTTCTCGATCGAGGCGATGGTCTCGGTCCGCGTGCACGCCGCCGCCCGCCACGAACTCCGGGACTTCGCAAAGCGCCTGCTCCGCGTGCCGGTCGTGCAGGACGTGTCGTTCCTGGCCGGCGACAAGGACTTCCTCGTGCACATCGCGTGCGAGTCGACCGAGCAGCTCCGGGACTTCGTCGCCGACGAGCTCAGCGGGGACCCGTCGGTCGCGACGACGCAGACGAACATCGTGTTCGAGCGCCTCGTCGCGGACCGGTCGACGCAGGGACGCTCGTTCGACGAACTCCGCCGGTGGCGCGCATGAGGCGTGCGCCCGCGCCGTCGCGCCGAACGCGCAGCGGTCCGGTCAGCGCTTCCGGGTCATCGGGATGTGCGGGATCCGGTCCTCGAGGTACTCGTCGCCGGAGCGCACGAAGCCGAACCGGCCGTACCACTGCTCCAGGTGTGACTGGGCGCCGAGGGCGATGCTCGGGGAACGGGACTCGGCGATCGCGGCCTCCATCAGCTGCGCGGCGAGTCCTTGCCCGCGGGCGTGTGCCGCGGTGACGACCCGACCGATGCGCTCGGTGCCGTCGGGTTCGCGCAGCAGCCGGAGCGTGGCGTCCACCGAGCCCTGACCGGCCCAGAACTGCACGGTGCCGGGTTCGAGGTCGCGGCCGTCGATGTCGCCGTACGCGGCACCCTGTTCGACGACGAAGACGTCCTGTCGGAGTCGGAGGATCTCGTGCAGCGTGACGATGTCCAGGTTGCGGGTCGGGGCGGAGAAGATCGAGACCACGGACGGCCTTTCCTGAGAATTTCTTCCAGAACAGGGTGCGTTCCGGAACGGACCGGCGTACATTGCCGGTCAACCACTCTACGTGCGCAGCCGAGATCAGGAGGTGAGCGCATGGACACGACGTCGCGCGCACCCTGGCTCGCGGTGCTCCGGATCGCCCTGCTCGGCATTGGGTCCCTCGCTGCCCTCGTGCTGCTCTCCCTGCTGCTCGGCGCCCGGCCGGCCTCGGCGGTCGAGTCCGCGCCCGCTGCACCGACGCAGCAGCGTGGTCTGGTCAGCGGCGCGGAGGAGGGACTCGGCGAGACCGTCGACCACGTGAGCGGTGGCGTCGGACAGGTCGTCGGCGGCGTCGTGGATCCCGTCCGGACGGCCGTCGCGCCACACCGGGTTCCCGCCGCCCCGACTCCCAGCACCGCACCGGTCGCCCCGAGGCCGGCCCCTGCCACTCCCGGTCCGGCCACTCCCGCTCCAGCGCCTGCCGCTCCAGCTCCCGCGGCGTCTGCGCCGGTCCCCGCAGCGCCCGCTCCGGCGCCCGCACGCCCGGCGACTCCGGCGACCGCACCCGCGGTGCCGGTCGCGACCGCCCCTGCGGCCGAGCCGGCCACCCACCCCGTGCGGCACGTCGTCGAGCGGGTGGGCAGCGCCTCCCGGCCCGTCACCGACACCGTCGCGAACGTGGTGCGCCCCGTCACCGGGACGGTGCGGACGCTCGCCGACGCACGCCCCGCGACCACCGTCGTCGACACGCTCGACCACGTGGTCGGAGCGGTCCCCGTGGCCGGCTCCGTCCTCGGCGACGACACCCTCGGCACCGTCACCGGTCCGGTGACCGGGCTGGTCGACGACACCCTCGGCGACGTCGGCACGGCCGTCGGCCAGGTCCCGGACATCGTCTCCGGCGTCGTCCCGTCAGTCGGCGGCGTCCTGCCAGGAGGCACGGATCCCGTCGTCGACGTCCCCGCACTCCCGGTGGACGGCGGCTCGATCCCGTCCGTCGGGCCCGGCACGGCGGCCCCGACCGCGGGGACCGGTGCGACCGCCACCACCCCGTCCACGGCGACCGCGTCGGCACCCCCGTCCACGGCGCCCCCGTCCACCACCGTCCGGACGACCACCACGGGCACCACGTCCGTCGAGCGACGGTCCGACGCGCCCACCGACTCGCCACTCGCGACCGGCCCCGTCGGCGTCGCCGGTGACGTGCAGGACGCGACCCTCGGCGGCACCGCCCTGCTCGTCCCGGAGCCGGGCAACGGTCCGTCGGTGCCGTTCGACGCGCAGCGCGGCCCGGGCGCCCTCGGCGGCGGCGCCTCCTCGACCGCCGGCGGCGTCGCTGCCGTCGGCATCGTCGGTTCGACCGACGACATCGTCTCCCTCGCCGCGGGGTCTCGCGGCACGCTCTCCGACGACGCGGTCCCCGCATCGGTCGTCGGCGAGCACGACGTCGCCCCTGACTGAGATCGGTGCGCCTGTCCGCCACGGCAGGCACGCACACACACCGACCGCGACCGCGGTCGGACGACGATCTCGATCAAGGAGCACGACCATGAACAAGTACGTCTCGAGAGGGCTCTGGTTCGCCCTCTTCGTCGGTGGCCTCTCACTCGGAGGGGCAGTCGCGGCGAACGCGGCCACCACTTCCGGTGTGGACAGCGCCGTCTCCGGCACCCAGGTGGTTCCCTCGGCGGATGCTCCGGTGTCCCTCACCGGCAACGCCCTCGGGGTGCTCGGCGACGCGGTGTCCTCGGTGACCTCGCCCGCCGCATCCGCATCCGCACCTGCACCTGCACCTGCACCTGCACCCGCGGCCTCGGCCCCGAGCACCTCGGGTGCCGACGGCGTGGTCTCCGGCACCCAGGTGGCGCCGGTCGTGACGGTCCCGGTGACCGTCGGCGGGAACGCCGTCGCCGTCGGCGGCGACGCGGTGTCGGCTCCGGTCCCCGCCGCTCCGGCACCAGCCGTCGCTCCGGCACCCGCTGCCGCTCCGGCACCCGCTGCCACGGTGCCCGCCACCACGGTGCCCGCCGCCCCGGCTCCCGCCCCTGCTCCGGCCACGTCCGGTGCGGACGGCATCGCCTCGGGGACGCAGGTCACCGGCTCCGTCACGGCGCCCGTGACGGCCAGCGGCAACGCGGTCGCCGTCGTCGGCGACGCGGTGTCGACCGCGACGCCCGCTACTCCGGCCACTCCGGCCACCCCGGCCACCCCGGCTGCTGCCGCTCCGAACCCGAGCACCTCGGGCGAGGACGGCACCGCGTCGGGTACCCAGGTCGCTCCGGTGGTGTCGGTCCCCGTCACGGTGTCCGGCAACGGCATCGGGGTCCTCGGTGACGGAACCGCTGTGGGCACGACGCCCGCTGCGGGCACCGGCGCGGCTCCCGCAGCGGCTCCGGTCACCGGTGGGACGACCGACGGTTCGGACGGTACGGCCTCGGGCACCCAGGTGTCCCCGGTGATCGACCTGCCGATCACGGTCGGCGGGAACGGCATCGGTGTCCTCGGCGACGGCACGAGCACCGGTTCGACCACCCCGGTCCGCACCACCCCGGCCGGCACGACCCCGTCAGCGGGCGGCACGACCTCCGGTGACGGCGGCCTGCTCTCCGGCACCCAGATCGCCCCGGTGATCAGCCTGCCGATCAGCATCGGCGGGAACGGCATCGGCATCATCGGTGACGGCACGGCCACCACGCCCGGCACCGGCACCGACCCCGGTGACGGCACGGACCCGGGCACGACGCCCGGTGACGGGACCGACCCGGGCACGACGCCCGGTGACGGCACGGACCCGGGCACGACGCCCGGCGAGGGGACCGACCCCGGGAACGGCACGACGCCCGTCGTCGTGACCACCCCGGTCGCTGCCACCGGCACGGACGGGCCGACCCGGGCCTCCACGGCGGGTGTGGTGACCACCACGGTCGCCGCGACCGGCGCGGTGTCGGCCGTCGCACCGACGGTGGCTGACACGGTCGCCAGCGGCGACGGCGCGACCGAGCTCGCCTACACGGGAGCGACCTCGCCGGTCGTCCCCCTCGGGTTCGCCCTCCTGCTGCTCCTCGCCGGAACGGGGACCTTGGTGCTGCGCCGGCGGCACTGACGCAACCGGGGACCGAGGGGCACCGCGCCTGCGGTGCCCCTCGTCCTCCTGCCCGCAGCTGGGAGGATCCCGCCAGACAGCTGTGACCGGTCGGTGGTGAACCTGTGCGCAGCAGAAGCGCCTCGGCGGCCGGTCAGCAGCGGGGCGACGCCACGATGAGAGCGTGTTCCACGACCTGCTGCGCCTCCCCGTCACCAGCCGCGACGTCCTCGTCCCCGTGGACGTCCTCGCGGTGTTGCTCACCGCCTGGGTCGTCACGGCGCCCGTGCTCCGACGCTCCCGCGCGCACCCCGTCCGTGCCGTGCTCGTCCGGCTCGCGGCGCTGCTCGTGGGGGCGGGCGCCGGGCTCGTCGCGGTCTGGTGGACCGGCGACGTCCTCGACCTGTTCGGCGTCTCGTTCACCCCCGTCACCCGGATGTGGATCGCCTTCGCCGGCGCGGCGATCGCCCTGCTGCTCGTGGTGCTCGTGCAGGGCGGCTGGACGCTGCGGGTGGTCGCCGTCGGTGCGGCGGCCGCGGTCGCACTGTCGGCCGGCCTCGGGGTGAACGTGGACTTCGGCTTCTACAAGGACCTCGAACAGGCGATCGCGACGAACCCGTACGCGACGCGGTCCCTCGCCGTCCAGCACGGTGTGCGCAGCGGGTCGGTGGTCGACGCCGCGCGCTGGCGGGCTCCGGCGGACATGCCGCGCGCGGGGGAGACCCTGAGCGTCCGGATCCCCGGCACGGTGTCGCACTTCCGTGCACGGAAGGCCGTGGTGTGGCTGCCGCCGGCCGCCCGTGTCGCCCACCCGCCGACCCTGCCCGTGCTCGTGGCGCTCTCCGGCCAACCCGGCCAGCCGGCGGACATGTTCCAGACCGGTGACCTCGGCCGGTACCTTGACCGGTATGCCGCCGCCCACCACGGACTCGCCCCGGTCGTCGTCTCCCCGGACCAGCTCGGCGCTCCGGAGCGCAACCCGATGTGCGTCGACTCCCGGCGCCTCGGCCGGAGCGCGACGTACGTGATGACCGACACGGTGCGGTGGATCCGACAGCACCTGCCCGTCGCGACGACGCCGAGCGCGTGGGGGATCATCGGGTTCTCGCAGGGGGCGACGTGCGCGATGCAGTTCTCGACCGCGCACCCGGGCGTGTTCGGGTCCGCGCTGGCGATCTCGAGCGAAGCCGCCCCGCAGAACGGCTCCCTGCAGAACACGATCGCCCAGGGCTTCGGCGGGTCGGCCGCCGCGTACCGTGCAGCGTCGCCGAGCGCGATCATGACCGCGCACGGCCGGTACCGCCACCACCTGACGGTCTTCGGCTTCGGGCAGGACGACGCCCCGTACCGCGCATCCACCCTGGCCCTGCGGGCGGTCGCCGAACGGGTGGGCATGCAGACCTCGCTCCTGGTGTCGCCCGGGTCCGCACACGACTGGAACACCGTGCGGTACGTCCTGGCCCACGGACTGCCGCGCGTGATCGCGCACCTCGGCCTCCCCGCGATGACGGGCGCCCTGTGACACGGCTCGACCCGCGCCCCGCCTGGCGGGTGGTCCGCCGGCAGCCCGTGACGACCGCGATCGCCGTCCTCGTGCTCGCCACCTCGGCCGCCGCGGTCGTCCTCCGCGTGCTGCACGGCGGCGGACCGGTGTCGTACGGCCCGTTCCGGGTGTTCGCGGTGTCGACGGGGGTGGTCGCCCTGCTCGTCACGCTGGCCGGGGTGGTGGTCCTCGTCGGTGCGGCCGAACGGCTGATGGGGTCGTGGCGGACCGTGCTCGCGTTCGTGGTGACGACGACGGTCGGCACCGGGATCGGAGCGCTCAGTGCGTTCGTCGACTCGGACGGGCGCGACGTCGGACCCCTGCTGCTCGGTCGCGCGACGAGCTTCGACCCGTGGACCGCGATCGTCGGGACGATCGTCACCGCGAGCGCCTTCGCCGGGCCGCTCTGGCGTCGGCGCATCCGGGTGAACGCCCTCGCCGTGGTCGCGGCCCTGCTGCTCTACGCGGGGCATGCCTCGGACCTCTACGCCGTGCTGGCCGCCGGTGCCGGCTGGCTGCTCGGCGAGCTGCTCCGTCGGACACCCAAGCGCGGCGGCTGGGTCCGGAGCTCCCACCGTGAGACCCGCGTGCTGCTCGGCACCGTCGTGCTGGTGTCCGCCGTCGGCCCCGTCATCGCGCTGGTCTCGCGCGCACGGGTCGGCATCCTGGCGCCGATCGCCGCGGTGGTGGGCGCCGGTCCGGTCACGCCGGTGCACGGGTGCCGGGCCGACGGGGTCGCGGGGGAGTGCCTCCGCGCGTTGCTCGCGTACCGCGCGACCGACCCCTGGAGCCTCGTCCTCGCCGCCGCGCCGCTCCTGGTGCTCGTCGTCGGTGGCCTCGGTCTGTTCCGCGGCAGCCGGTTCGCCGTGTGGCTCGTGGTCGTGGTCGACGTCGTCACGGCGGTCGCAGCGGCCGTCACGTACGGTGCGGTGCCGGGACGGGTCGAGCAGCTGCGCGGGCCGGAAGACCGGTTCGTCGTCGACGTGTCCATCGCCGCGTCGATCGTCGTCCCGCTCGCGACCGCCGTGGTCCTCGTGCTGCTGCGGCGGTCGTTCACCGTGTTGCCGTCCCGCCGCCGGGTCGTCACCTTCGCGGTGACGGTGCTCGCCGCCGCTGGTGTCGTCGTCACGGCGGTCCTGGTGACGGCCGCCTCGTCGCCCCAGCACGTCGAGGACCCCCTGCGCCTGGCCGTGGCCGCGCTCGGTCCGATCGCGCCGGTGACGTTCTGGGACCGGCTCCCGTCGCTGCCGCCGATGCTCCGTGTCGTGATCGGACTGGCCGGCCCGCTGCTCTGGTTCGTCATCGCGTTCGCCGCCGTCCGACCCACGGGGGCGGTCGAGCCCGACGCGGACGGCGATCGGACCCACGGCGACCGTGAACGAGCCAGGGCACTCCTCGAGGCCGGTGGTGGTGACGCGTTCGGGTGGATGACCACCTGGCACGGCAACGCCTACTGGTTCGCCGCCGACGGCCGTGCCGGTGTCGCGTTCCGCCGGGACGGCCGGGTCGCGGTGACGGTCGGCGGTCCGTTCGGCTGGCCGGACGCCCGCGCCGACGCCATGACGGCGTTCGCGCGTTGGTGCGACGACAACGGCTGGACGGCGGTCTTCTACGGCATCGGGACGGACACCGCCGGGTACCTCACGGCGCAGGGGTGGAGCACGCTGCCGGTCGCCGAGGACGCCGACCTCGACCCGCGCGTCTGGATGACGAGCGGCAAGCGCAAGCAGGACGTCCGCACGGCGGTGAACAAGGCGAAGCGCGACGGCACGACGGCCACGTGGTCGTCCTGGCAGGAGCTGCCGGCCTCGACCACGCGGCAGATCGAGGCGATCTCCGAGGAGTGGGTGTCCGAGCGGGAGCTGCCGGAGATGGGCTTCACCCTCGGCGGCGTCGACGAGATGCGGGACCCGTCCGTCCGCGTCCTCGTCGCGCAGGACGCCGACGGCACGGTGCTCGCCGTCACCAGCTGGCTCCCCAGCCACCGCGCGGGCCGCGTCGTCGGGTGGACGCTCGACGTCATGCGCCGGACCGGTGCGGCCCCGAACGGGGTGATGGAGTTCCTCGTCGCCAGCGCCGCGGATCGCATGCGCGAGGACGGCGTCGAGCGACTCAGCCTGTCAGCGGCGCCACTCGCGCAGGCGGGCGAGACGGCCCCGGCGAGCGACGGCGTGCAGAGCCTGCTGGACCTCGTCGGGGGCGTCCTCGAACCGGTCTACGGGTTCCGCTCGCTGCTGCGGTTCAAGCAGAAGTTCGGCCCGGACCTGCACCCGCTCGTGCTCGCGTACCCGGATCCGGTGGCCCTGCCGGCGATCGGCCTCGCGGTGGTCCGCGCGTACCTGCCCGACCTGTCGCTGCGGCAGGCGGTCGCGCTTGCGCGCGGACGCAGCTGACGTGGTCCGGTCGACCGTGTCGGCGCGGTGGACGGGACCGGACGGCGGACGGGAGGCGCGGTGCGGGCCCGCCACGGGCCTCCCGGTCGTGCGCCGCGACGCCCCGTGACGTGCCGCGCACCGGCCGGACGCGTCCGTCACCGGTCTGGGGTATCGTTCCGACTACGCAAGCGCTCCGGGGTCGGTGTAATTCCGAACCGGTGGTGACAGTCCACGAACTGATGACGGGTGCGAACCCGCCAGAGGTTGACCCGGTGAAACTCCGGGACCGACGGTGAGAGTCCGGATGGGAGGCGCGCTGGCGGACGAGACGTTCCCACGACCCGTGGGCCCGACCCGTCCGTCCATGCCGACGATCGTCGAACACCCCCGGAGTCCCGTTGAGAGGACACCAGTGTTCACCGGCATCATCGAGGAACTCGGCACCGTCACCGCCGTCGAGCAGCACGGCGACTCCGTCGCGCTCACCGTCCGGGGCCCGATCGTGGTCGCCGACGCGGCCCACGGCGACTCGATCGCGACCAGCGGCGTGTGCCTGACCGTCGTCGAGCAGACCCCCGACACCTTCACCGCCTTCGTCATGAAGCAGACGCTCGACATGAGCGCGCACGGTGCGCTGCGGGTGGGCGACCGCCTGAACCTCGAGCGTGCCGCGTCCGTCGGCGACCGACTCGGCGGGCACATCGTGCAGGGGCACGTCGACGGCACCGCCACCGTGCTCGAGACCGCCGACGGCGACGGCTGGCGCCGGGTGCGGTTCTCGCTCGCGCCGGAGCTCAGCCCGCTCGTCGTCGACAAGGGCTCGATCGCGCTCGACGGGGTCTCGCTCACCGTCAGCGCGGTGTCGTCCGAGGACACCGCGCCGTCGGCCGCGTGGTTCGAGGTCAGCCTGATCCCGGAGACGCTCGACGCCACGACGCTCGGCCTGCGTGTGCCGGGGGACCGGGTGAACGTCGAGACCGACGTGCTGGCACGGCACGTACGCCGGATGCTGCGGCTCGACGCGGCCGTCGGTGCACTCGAGACCGTCGGCTCGGAGGCCCGGTGATGGTCGCCTCGGCGCCGCAGACCGTCGGCTCGTCGAGCATCGAGGTCGCGATCGCGTCGGTGGCGGCCGGTCGCCCGGTGATCGTCGTCGACGACGAGGACCGCGAGAACGAGGGCGACGTCATCCTGTCGGCCGAGCTCGCGACGCCGGAGTGGATCGCCTGGACCGTGGCGCACTCGTCCGGGTTCATCTGCGCACCGGTCAGCACCGAGATCGCGGACGCCCTCGACCTGCCGCCGATGGTGGCGCACAACGAGGACGTCCGCGGCACCGCCTACACCGTCACGGTCGACGCGGCGGTCGGGGTCACCACCGGCATCAGCGCCCACGACCGCGCACGCACGCTCCGGGTCCTCGCCGACCCGGCCTCCGTGCGCGACGACCTGCACCGCCCCGGTCACGTCGTCCCCCTGCGGGCACGGCCGGGCGGGGTCCGCGAACGGGCGGGCCACACCGAAGCCGCGATCGAGCTCGTCACCGCAGCCGGGCTCCGGCCCGCGGCGGCGATCTGCGAGATCGTCGACGAGGACGGCAGCATGATGCGACTGCCGGCGCTCGTCGCACTCGGGGCGCGCGAGGGCGTGCCCGTCATCACCATCGCCGCGCTCGTCGAGTGGCTGGACGCGGCAGACCGGACGGCGGCAGCAGCTGCTCCGTCCACGGAAGGAACAGCACGATGAGCGGAGCAGGCGCGGCGGACCGCGACCACGTCGACGGCACCGGGATCCGGGTGGCCATCGTCGCCGGGCAGTGGCACGACACGATCGCCGCGGGGCTCCTCGCCGGGGCGCAGCGCGAGGTCGAACGGCTCGGCGCCACCGCGTCGGTGTTCCCGGTCCCGGGGAGCTTCGAGCTGCCCGTCGTCGCGAAGACCGCGCTCGAGGCCGGGTTCGACGCCGCGGTCGCGCTCGGGGTGATCATCCGGGGCGGCACCCCGCACTTCGAGTACGTCTCCGACGCCGCCACGAGCGGGCTCACCCGCGTGGCGATCGACACCGGCAAGCCCGTGGGCTTCGGCGTGCTGACGCTGGACGACGAGCAGCAGGGCATCGACCGGGCCGGGCTGCCCGGCTCGAAGGAGGACAAGGGCGCCGAGGCCGTGCACGCCGCGGTCGCGACCGCCGTGACGCTCCGCTCGTTGCGCGTCCTCGCGTAGCCCGCGCCGGCGGCGCGGTGCCGCGGGCGGAACCACGTTCCGGACACAGCACCACGCCATTCCACGGTGTCGTGTCCGGAACCTGGTTTCCGATACGGCCCGACGCCCGCACGCAGAACGGCCCCGCACCTCGAGAGGTGCGGGGCCGTTCTGCGTGCGGAGTGGCTACCGCTTGCCGAACACGTGGATCGGCAGGAAGAAGGAGAGGGTCATGAGGATCAGGCCACCCATGAAGACGAACGCCTGGCCCGACTCGACCTGGAAGGCGAACCCGAACAGGTACATCGACACCAGCAGCAGCAGGATCGAGAAAACAGCGGCGATGACGCGGCCCACGGGATACCTCCGGGTGTCGACGAGTGGAACGCCGCCAAGTCTATCCCCAGGAACGGGGATGGTCGTTCACGCGCCGGGCTTCGTCGCGATCAGCCGGTCCACGACGGCGAGCAGCGCCTCCATGTCGACGGTGGCGCGCTTCGGCCGGCCGTCGCTCGCCGCGCCCAGCGATGCCTGGTGGTAGAGACCGTCGCCGAGGAGCTTGACGGCCTGGGCGGTGGGTTCGTCGTGCAGGGCGTCGACGAGGGTCACGAGCCACGCGTTCTCGGTGTCGTCGAGGGTGCGGCCGGCCTCTTCGTACCCGGCCTGCTGCAGGCGGCTCGCGGCGAGGAGCGCCAGGTCGAGCTCGCTGCCGACGAACAGGCAGTTGCGGACGAAGTACCGGGCGGCGCCGTCCTCGGCCTCGGCCATGCGCTCGACGTCGATCGCGGACAGGTCGGACAGACGTTCGCAGAGGCCCTCGACCAGGGCCGCCTTGGAGCCGAAGTGGTACAGCAGGCCGCCCTTGGAGACGCCGGCGCGTGCGGCGACGGCGTCGAGCGTCGCGGGACGCTCGCCGTCCTCGCACACGATGGCGACGAAGCTGTCGAGGACGCGGTCGCGGGCACTGGCCATGCGCACGAGTCTAGGAGCAGAAGCAGGCGCCGCGGGCCACGCCGCGACGCCTGCTCCCACCCGCCGGGGCGGTCAGCCCTTCAGCGCTCCCGCCGCGATGTTCGCGATGAAGTGCCGCGAACCGATGATGAACACGCCGATGAGCGGGAAGACACTGATCACGGCGCCGGCCATCACCGCACCGAGGTCGGTCGCGTTCACCGAGCTCAACCCGGCGAGCGCCACCTGCAGCGTCTGCCCCTTCGGGTCGATGAGGACGATGAGCGGCCAGACGTAGTCGTTCCACGCGGTGATGAAGGTGAAGATGCCGAGGAACGCCAGGCCACCGCGGAGCATCGGCACGGCCACCGACCACCAGGTGCGGAAGAAGCCGGCGCCGTCCACCCGTGCCGAGTCGATGACCTCGTTCGGGATCGACGTGGTGGCGAACTGCCGGAGCAGGAAGATGCCGAAGGCGTTCGCGGCGCCCGGGATGATGAGTGCCTGCAGCCCGCCGATCCACCCGAGGTGCGCCATGAGCACGAAGCTCGGCACCAGCGACAGGCTGCCGGGCACCAGGAACGTGGCGAGCATCACGGTGAACAGGCTCCGCTTGAACGGGAACTCGTACTTCGCGAAGGCGAACGCGGCCAGCGAGTCGAACAGCATGACCAGGACGGCCGTGCTGCCCGCCACGAGCACCGTGTTGAGCAGCGCCCGCAGCATGTCGACGTTGCTGAACACCGATGCCACGTTCGCCAGGGCGTTGTCCCCGAACCAGAGCGACGGCGGGTAGCCGAAGATCTCCGCGTTCGTGGACGTCGACATCACGAGCAGCCACCAGAACGGGAAGATCGACAGCAGCACCCCCACGATCAGGCAGAGGTGGGTGACGGCGGTGCCGAGCCAGCCACGGCGGAACCCGCGGCCGCGGTCGTTCCCCGCGGCTCCCGGTCGCCCGAGTGCCGCGGCGGTGTTGGTCGTCGTCGTGGTCGGTGTCGCGGTCATGCGTCGACCCCCTTCGTGCTGGTGCGGACCGTGCGGGCCACGCGGAGTCGTCGTGGGGTCTTCAGGCCGTCGCGTTCACTGAGCAGACGCCAGTTGATGATCGCGAAGACCACGGAGAACAGGAAGAGCACCCAGGCGATCGCCGAGCCGTACCCGAAGTCGAACTGGTTGAACGCCTGCTCGTACTGGTACAGCACGATCGTCATGCCGGCCTCGTCGGGGCCGCCCACCGCTTGCCCGTTGAACAGGATCTGCGGTTCGGTGAAGAGCCCGAGCCCGCCGATCGTCGACGTGATGAGGGTGAACAGGATCACCGGTCGCAGCAGCGGCACCGTGATCCGCGAGAAGATCTGCCAGGCGTTCGCGCCGTCGACCTTGGCGGCGTCGTAGAGCTCGGTCGAGATCGACTGCAGGCCGGCCAGGTAGATGATCGCGTTGTACCCGGTCCATCGCCAGATCACCATGACGGAGATCGTGATCTTGATGCCCCAGTACGAGGACAACCACCCGACCGGGTCCGCTCCGAGTGCGCGCAGGGCCGCGTTCACCAGGCCGAAGCCGTCGGAGAACACCGAGCCGAACACGATGGCCATCGCGACCATGCTCGTGACGTTCGGCACGAAGAACGCGACGCGGTAGAAGCCCTTCGCGCGGATGTTGCCGTGCAGCAGGAACGCGAGCACGAGCGCGAGGAAGAGCATCGGGATCGTCGACATGACCCAGATGAGGAACGTGTTGCCGACGGCGTTCCAGAAGCGTGGGTCGCCGAGCAGGTACTGGTACTGGGCGAGCCCGACGAACGCCGGGGACCCGACGCCGTCCCAGTCGGTGAACGACAGCACGATCGAGAACACGATGGGGAACAGCCCGAACACCAGGAAGAGCACGTAGAACGGCGCGATCGCGACGTACTGCGGCCAGAACCGGCGGAACCCGAACCGACCGCCGGTCGCGGCCGTGGTGATGGACGAGGTCGGGGTCCCCACGACCTCGGGGATGCTCGTCGTCGGTGGTGCCTGCTTGGTGCTCATGCCCGGACCCCGCGCTTCTCGAGGACCCGGTTGGTCTGGTCGACGGCGTCCTGCCAGGCGCGGTCGGGGTCCTTCCCCGCTGCCTCGACGTTCGTGATCTCGGTCGCGAACGCGCCGATGAACCGCTCGGAGTTCGAGATGTAGGTCACGGGGACGTCCATCGCCGAGGCGTTGAAGAACGCCAGCGGGTCCTGGTCGCCGAAGTAGTCACCGGGCTTCCGCATGATCCCGTTGTCGAACGACGCCGGGGTGGAGGGGAACAGCTGGATGTCGTTGTACGTGTGCGACTGCACCTCGGGCGAGGTGATCCACTGCGCGAACGCGGCGGCCGCGGCCGGGTCCTTCGAGGTCTTCGGGACGGCGAGGAACGATCCGCCGCTGTTGCCGGGCCGATCCGGTTGCCGGGCGACCCGCCACGTGCCGGCGGCGTCGGGAGCGGTGTCGTGGATGACCTGCGTCCACCACGCGCCCTCGATCTGTCCCGCGACCCGGCCGGACACCCACCCGGCGTTCTGGTCGGTGCCGGACTGCAGGTTGCCGGTCAGGCCGGAGCGGACGCAGGCGACGGCGTTCTCCCACGCCTGCCGCACCGAGCTGTCGTCCTGCTCGAAGACCGGCTGGTCGTCGCGGTCGAAGTAGCGCGTGGGGCTGGCGTAGATGTACTGGTTGAAGAGCTGGTTGGCGGTGATGACCGTCGCGGCGTCCGCACCCTTCCGGATCTTCGCGCCGAAGGAGCGGAACCCGTCCCACGTCGCGATCGCGTCGGAGACCTCGTCCGGGTCGGTCGGCAGCCCGGCCTTCGCCAGGACGTCCTGCCGGTAGAAGAAGCCGGTCGGTCCGGTGTCGACGGGCCAGAAGCACTGCCGGCCGCTCGGCGTCCGGCCGAGCGCGCTCTTCCAGTCGTAGTACTCGTCCCGCTTCGCGGCGCCGCCGTGGTCGTCGAAGTCGGTGAACAGGTCTTCGTCGGGGAAGTACAGCCAGCAGTTCGAGTTCACCATCAGCACGTCGGGGATGAACGCGTTCCCGGCGAGTGCCGTGCGGAACTTGGTGTCGTACGCGGCGCCGCCGATCAGGTCGGGGCGGAGCCGCTTGGAACCCTGCCCGGCGATGCCCGCGGCCGCCTGCCGCAGGAACTTCGGGTCGAGCGACCGGTTCCAGTACCAGAGGACGAGTTCGTCCGGGTCCGTGGAGATCGCGGTGCCGGTCGAGCACCCGGCCAACAGGGTGGTGGTGGCGAGGGCGCCGAGGGCACCTGCGCCGGCGAGGAACCCTCGCCTGCTGAGACTGATCGATGGTGTTGCCGTCACGGAGTACCTGCTCTCGTCGTTGAGATCGGGGATGTCGCTGAGATCGGGAATGTCGTTGCGATCGGGTACCGGGAGCGTTCGACCGTGAACGCTCACGAAGTGGTCCAGAGCATCCTCTGCGAGACACGCCGTGTCAAGCACTCGGGCGTTGATCCGCCGGGCCGAGGCGACTACCGTCGTCGTGACCGTGAAGGTTCACGAGACGACAAGGATCCGCATGTCAGCGCAGACCGCGAACACCGCCAGCACCCCGACCACGACGGTCGCCGACCGCCCCGGATGGGCCGTCCTCGGCCCGGGTGGCATCGCCCGCCGCTTCCTCTCCCAGCTGCCCGCGAGCGGCGGCGCCCTGGTGGCCGCCGGCAGCTCGTCCGCCGAGCGGGCGAAGACCTTCGCCGACGAGGCCGCCGAGCTCGGGTTCGCCGACGTCTCGGCCGCGACCTACGACGAGGTCCTCGCCGACCCGCGCGTCGACGCCGTCTACGTCTCCACGGTGCACACCGGGCACGCGCGGCTCGTCCTCGCCGCGCTCGAGGCCGGCAAGGCCGTGCTCTGCGAGAAGCCCCTCGCGCCGAACCACGGCACCGCGATGACGCTCGCCGATGCCGCACGCCAGGCGGGTCTGCCCCTGGTCGAGGCGTACATGTACCGCTTCCACCCGCAGACCGCGGCCCTGCTCGACCTCGTGCGCGACGGCGTGATCGGCGACGTCACGCACATCGACGCGTCGTTCGCGTTCCGGACCGGCGAGCGGACGGGCCGGCTGTTCGACGTCGACACCGCCGGTGGCGGGATCCTCGACGTCGGCGGGTACCCGGTCACGATGGCCGCCGCGATCGTGCAGGCCGCGACCGGTGTCGCGGTCGCCGAGCCGACGGAGCTCACCGCGACCGGCACCCTCGGGCCGACCGGCGTCGACGAGTGGACCGTCGCCCAGCTGACCTACAAGGGCGGCATCACGGCGTCCGTCCGCACCGGCGTCTTCGTGCAGGACGACAACGCGGTCGCGGTGTACGGCACCCGTGGTCGCGTCCTGCTCGCCGACCCGTGGACCCTCGGTGCCGACCCGACGATCGAGGTGCACACCGTCGACGCGGACCCGCGGACGCTGTCCTTCGCCGGCGAGCACCCCTACGCCCGCGAGGCCGACGCCACCACCGACGCCCTGCGCGCCGGCGCGGTGGAGGCATCGCAGATGACCATCGACGAGTCGCTGGCGACCGCCCGCACGCTCGACAAGTGGCGGGCCACGATCGGCCTGCGCTACCCGTTCGAGTCCGAGACCGCCGACATCCCCACGGTCAGCGGTCGTCCGCTCCGGGTCCAGGACGACAACCCCATGCGGTACGGCGAGATCCCCGGGGTCGGCAAGCAGCTGTCCCGCCTGGTGATGGGCGTCGACAACCAGCCCGACCTGGCCCACGCCAGCGCGATCTTCGACCTGTTCGTCGAGCGGGGCGGCAACGTCTTCGACACCGGGTACATCTACGGCGGTGGCGTGCTCGAGGGTCGACTCGGCAAGTGGATCCAGAACCGTGGCATCCGCGAGGACGTGGTCGTCATCACGAAGGGTGCGCACACGCCGTTCTGCGACCCCGAGTCCCTGACGAAGCAGCTGCTCGAGAGCCTCGAACGCCAGGGCACCGACTACACGGACATCTACATGATGCACCGCGACAACCCGGACATCCCGGTGGGGGAGTTCGTCGACGTCCTCGACGAGCACCGCCGTGCCGGCCGCATCCGCGTGTACGGCGGGTCGAACTGGACCCCGGCCCGTTTCGACGAGGCGAACGCGTACGCGCGGGTGAACGGCAAGCACGAGTTCGAGGTCCTCAGCAACCACTTCGGTCTGGCCGAAGCGTACGACGTGCCGTGGGACGGCTGCGAGCACGCGACCGACGCCGCGTCGAAGGCGTGGCTCGAGGAGCGTCAGGTCCCGCTGCTGCCGTGGTCGTCGCAGGCCCGCGGCTTCTTCACCGGTCGCGCGACGCCGGAGGACACCAGCGACGCCGAACTGGTTCGCTGCTACTACAGCGACGAGAACTTCGAGCGACTCCGCCGCGCACGTGAACTCGGCGACCGCTTCGGCGTCCCCGCCACGGCGATCGCTCTGGCGTACGTGCTGCACCAGCCGTTCCCGACGTTCCCGCTCTTCGGACCGCGTACGATCACGGAAGCCCGATCGTCCATGACGGGCCTCTCCGTCGACCTCACCCCGGAACAGGTGGCATGGCTGGACCTCCGCGACTGACCCGGTCGCCACCGGACGGCACGCCCCCCGGCGGCCGCGCGACGATCATCGACGTCGCTGCGGCCGCCGGGGTCTCCCGGCAGACGGTCACGCGCGCGATGAACGGCATGTCCGGCATCAGCGCCACCACGAAGGAGCGGGTGCTCGCCGTCGCGGCGTCACTCGACTACCGACCGTCGCGGTTCGGCCGCGGCCTGGTCACCGGCGGCGACCACCAGCTCGGCCTCGTCGTCAACGACCTGCGGAACCCGTACACGCCGCAGCTCGCCTCCGCGGTCTTCCGGCTCGCCGCCGAGCAGGGCTGGAACGTCATGCTCGCCGACGTCGACCTGGCGAGCGACGCGGACCGGATGGTGCAGGCCCTCGGTGCGCAGACCGACGTGGTCATCGGCTACCTCGGCTCCCGCCGGCACCGCTGGAGCGAGGTCCTCGGCAACGTGCCGATGGTCGAGCTCGACCCGTCCTCGGACCCACCGACGGCGGCGGTGTGGATCGATCCCTCCGATGCGATCGAGACCCTCGCCGACCACCTGGTGGCGACCGGGGTGCGGCATCCGCTCGTGCTCGACAACTCGTCGGCAGGGCACCCGAGCGCGCGCGGTGTGCTCATGCTGGACGCCCTGCGTCGGCGCGGCTACCTGCCAGAGCTCGTGCACGCAGCGCACGGCACGGCCGAGTGCGGTGCCGAGGAGACGGTGCGGATCCTGGCACGGAAGCGCCGACTCGACGCGATCCTGGCCTTCAACGACGTGATGGCACTCGGGGTGCTGCAGGCGTGCCGGCGTGCGGGTGTCGACGTCCCCGGCGACGTCCGGGTGGTGGGCGTCGACGGGCTCCCGCTCGGAGCGCTCGTGTCGCCGACCCTGACGACCCTGGCGGTCGACCTCGACGCCGTCGCACGCGAGGCCCTCGACCTGGCCCTCGGCATGCTCGCCGGCGAGCTCCCGCGCCACGGCGCCGCGGTGCAGCGCACCGTGCGGCACAGCCTGCTGCTCCGCGACTCAGCCTGACGACGCTCGCCCGCCCCGTCCCGCCGCGCCCCGCCCCCGCCCGCCCGCCCCGAGGTTCCGAAATCTCGGCATGTCGGCGCTCGTGGCGCCTGACATCGGAACCTCGGCGGAGTCCACGCGGCGTGTTGTGGAACCCCGGCACCGGACGCGAGTCGTGCCGCAGCTCCGGCCTCCCGCCCTGGGCGGGACCAGGGGGCGGCCGGGAGGCCCGTGGCGGGCCCGCCACGCGCCTCCAGGCCGTCTCTTGGTTGCATTTGCAACCATAACCGTCCAGACGGTACACTGGCGGAGTCCTGACGGGGCGCGTGTCCATCCCGCGTCCCGTCTCGTCTGCCCCACGCACCGCCCGCCGTCGACCAGGTCCGGCTCGAAGTCCCCAGGAGTCCGCCGTGTCCGCACTGCTCACCAGCCCCATCGCCACCCGCGTCACCGGGAGCCGCGCCCGACGGTTCCTTGCGCTCGCCGTGCTGATGCTGCCGGTCCTGCTCATCTCGGTGGACAACACGATCCTGAGCTTCGCGCTGCCGTCGATCAGCCGCGCGCTCAACCCGGACGCCACCACGCAGCTCTGGATCGTCGACGCGTACCCGCTCGTCCTGGCCGGCCTGCTCGTCGTGATGGGGAGCATCGGCGACCGCATCGGGCGCCGCAGGATCCTGGTGATCGGTGCGACCGGCTTCGCGCTGTTGTCCGTCGCGGCGGCCTTCGCGACCGACGCCTGGATGCTCGTCGCGGCCCGCATCGCGATGGGCGTGTTCGGCGCGATGCTCATGCCCGCGACGCTCTCGATCATCCGCAACGTCTTCGTCGACGCGGGGGAACGGCGGATGGCCCTGGCGGTCTGGTCGACCATGTTCGCAGCCGGCAACGCGCTCGGACCGCTCGTCGGTGGGACCCTGCTCGCGCACTTCCACTGGGGCAGCGTCTTCTTGGTCGCGGTGCCGATCCTGGTGCTCATGCTCGTCGGCGTGGCGTTCTGGGTGCCGGAGTCGCGCGACCCGATGCCCGGGCCGGTCGACGTGCCGAGCATGTTCCTGTCGCTCGGAGCGCTGGCACCGATCGCCTGGGCGATCAAGTCGTTCGTGCACCCGGATGAGCGCGGGTTCGCCGTCGCGATGCTCGCCGTGGGTGTCGTCTGCGGCATCGCGTTCGTCCGTCGGCAGTTGCGCTCCCGCACGCCGATGCTCGACCTGCGCCTGTTCCGCAGCACGGCCTTCACCGGCAGCGTGCTCATGAACCTGATGGCGATGTTCTCGCTCACGGGCTTCCTGTTCTTCATCGCACAGCACCTGCAGCTCGTGGCGGGACTCGACCCGTTCGCGTCGGGTGTCGTGCTGATCCCGGGTTCCGTGCTCACGATCGTCGCCGGGATCGCGGTGGTGCCGATCGTCGCCCGTGTCGCACCGCGCTGGGTCGTCTCGGTCGCGCTGCTGTTCTCGGCGGCGGCGTACGCCCTCGTCGCGGTCCTCGGGCACCACGCCTCGATCGCCGCACTGGCGTTCGCGTTCGTGCTGCTCGGCATCGGCATCGGGGCGTCCGAGACCGTCACGAACGACCTCATCATCTCGACCGCTCCGGCGGACAAGGCCGGTGCGGCCTCCGCGATGTCCGAGACGGCGTACGAGATCGGCGCGGTCCTCGGCACGGCGGTGCTCGGCACGATCCTGGCGAGCACGTACCGGGCGCACGTCGTGGTGCCGGGCGGGCTGAGCTCGACGGCGCACACCGCGGCGCAGGAGACCCTCGGTGGGGCGGTGTCGGCCGCGTCGTCCCTGGGCGGATCGGCCGGGCAGGCGCTCCTCGAGTCCGCGCGGGCCGCGTTCGACTCCGGGGTGACGATCACGGCGGGCGTCGCCGCGGTGCTCATGGTGATCTCGGCCGCCGGCGCCGTCGTGCTGCTCAAGCGTCGCTGACGTCCGCCGCCGGGGGCGTCCGCCGACCGGCGCTGACGTCCGCCGCCGGGGGCGTCCGCCGACCGGCGCTGACGTCCGCCGCCGGGGGCGCGGGCTGCGTCACACGGCGTCATGCGGCACGCCCGGGAACCGTCGAACCTGTGAATCGTTGACCTCAACCATGGTTCAGGTCATACGTTGGGAGCTGCCCGCCCAGTGATGGCACACCCCTCCCGAAGGAACGACGACGAACACCATGCCCGACGAAGCCCCGGCGAACATCGCCGACGCGTACAAGTCCGCGTTCCGCGGGCACCCGGCCGGCGTCGCCGTCATCACCGCGGAGGGGCCCGACGGCCCGACGGGGCTGACGGCGTCGAGCGTGGCGAGTGTCGCGGTCGACCCGCCGGTGCTGGTCTTCTCGCTCTCCACGAACTCCGGGTCCGCCGGCGTCATCCTCGGAGCCCCTGTCTTCGTGGTGCACCTGGTCGACTCGCTCAGCGTCGCCGTGGCGCGCCGCTTCGCCTCGACCGGCAGCCCGGCGGCCGACGACCCGATCTGGGGCACGCTGCCTTCGGGGGACCACTACCTGCCCAGCGCCGCCAGTGCCCTGCGGTGCCGTCCGCTCTCCACGACCCCGATCGGCAGCTCGACCGTCGTCGTCGCCGAGGTCCTCGACATCGTCGTCGGCCTCGAGCACGGCGAGCCGCTGGTCTACCACAACCGGGAATTCCACTCCCTCACCGATCGTTCCCGGCTCTCGTGAGCCGCGGAATCCCATCCGCAACCCACTGATCGAAAGGACCTCACATGGCTGAGTACACCCTGCCGGAGCTGCCGTACGACTACGCCGCACTCGAGCCGCACATCAGCGGCAAGATCATGCAGCTGCACCACGACAAGCACCACCAGGCCTACGTGACCGGAGCGAACACCGCGCTGCAGCAGCTCGGCGAAGCGCGCGAGTCGGGCAACTTCGGTGCGATCAACAAGCTCGAGAAGGACCTGGCGTTCCACCTCGGTGGCCACGTCAACCACTCGATCTTCTGGACCAACCTCGGCCCGGACACCAAGGTCCCCGAGGGCGAGCTCGCCGCGGCGATCGACGAGTTCTTCGGATCGTTCGAGAAGTTCCAGGCACAGTTCGCCGCCGTCGCGAACGGCATCCAGGGCTCCGGCTGGGCAGTCCTGGCCTGGGACACCGTCGGCCAGAAGCTGACCACGTTCCAGCTGTTCGACCAGCAGGCCAACGTGCCGTTCGGCCTCGTGCCGGTCTTCCTGCTCGACATGTGGGAGCACGCCTTCTACCTCGACTACCTCAACGTCAAGGCGGACTACGTCAAGGCCGTCTGGAACATCGTCGACTGGGAGAACGTCGCGGCGCGCTTCGCCAACGCGAAGTCGCAGTCGTTCGTGACGGTCTGATCCACCGACCGCGGGTCGCGTGACGCGACCGACGGACAGACGGGAGGCACGGTGCCAGCTGGCACCGTGCCTCCCGTCCGTCGTCCGGTCGCAGTCTCGAGCCGTTGCTGCTCACGATGCGGCGATGCGTGATTCCAGGCGGTCGGCGATCGCGCGCAGGGCGGCGTCCGTGTCGGTGCGTTCCCGGTCGACGATCGCGGCCCACTGCGCGCCGCGTGCGGCCATCACCGCGGTCCGCGCAGCCTGTTCGGCGGCGTCGCCGTCGTGGTCGTGTGCCCGGCACCACGCGCTGATCGCGGCCACGCGGTCGCGGTGCAGCGTGCGTTGTCGGACGCCGCCATCGAGTGCCTCGACCGCTCCGAGCTCGAAGGTCAGCCGTGCTGCCAGCGCCCGGTGCGGCTCGTCGAGGCCCCCGAAGGTCGCCACCAGGTAGTCGCCGAGCGCGTCGTGGTCGGCGGACGGGTCGAGGGCGGCGTTGCAGACCGTGTCGGTGAGGTGTTCGACGACCGAGTCGATGAGCGCATCGCGCGAGCCGAAGTGGTACACGATCGGGTACGCACTGGTGCCCAGGACCCGGCCCAGGCTGCGGACCGAGACGTCTTCGAGCTTGGTGTCGAGCAGGTGCTGCGTGACCTTCTCGAGGATCGCCGGCTTGAGCGTCGGGTCGGGCTTCCGGGGCATGGCATCTCCGTCGGATCGGCGGCGGCGGTCACTCGACCGTGCACGCGGTGGCATGGAGTATGTTACCGGTCGCACGGTCGGGTAGCGACCGTCGGCCTTCGACGCTCCCCGCGCTGTACGGCCCCGAAAACGGAGCTTTGCTCGGTTCCACGTAGACTGGGAGCGATGTCCATGCCGCAAGAGGCCTCCGTGCCCGTGTCGCGGCCCGAGGGCACCCGTGCCGGGCGGGTGGTCGCGGGCCGTCGTCGCGGTGCCGGAAAACGCTTCCTGGTCGTCGGCGACGTCCTGGACGGCGTCCTCGTGCAGACCACCGCACACACCATGGGCGTCCACGACCCCGCGGCGGTGATCCGCCACCGTCCCACCGGTGCCGCCGGCAACACCGCTGCGTGGCTCGGCTGGTTGGGGGCCGAGGTCGAGATCGTCGCCCGTGTCGGTGTCGACGACGTCTACCGGCACGAGCGCTCCCTGGAGGACGCCGGGGTCCGCCCGCACCTGCGGTACGACGCGTTGACCTCGACCGGCGTCGTGGTGTCGGTGCGCAACGACAGCGGGCGGACGGCGATGTCCGACCCGGCGGCGAGCGGGAAGCTCACCGCAGCGGACGTCCCCGAGGCCGTGGCGCAGCGGGCGGACATCGTGCACCTGACCGGGCACGCGATGCTCGGGGGTGGCGCGGACCGCATCGCGTCCCTGGTCGCGCGTGCCCGGAGCGGCGCGGCACGCGTGTCGCTCGACCCGTCCTCGGCGTCGATCGTCCGGTCGGTCGGGCCGGCGGACTTCCTCGACGCCCTCGCCGGGGTGGACGTCGTCTTCCCCGGCCGCCAAGAGGCCCTCGAACTGACCGGCACCACCGACCTCGACGACGCCGTGCGACGCCTGACCGAGCACGTGCCGCTCGTGGTGGTCACGATCGGGGCCGACGGCGTGCTCGTCGGCCGGCGCGGCAAGCGCACGCAGCGCGTCCCCGCCACCCCGGCGACGGTCGTCGACACCGTCGGGGCCGGCGACGCGTTCGTGGCGGGGTTCGTCCGCGCGTGGGCCACCGATCCGGTGCGGGTCGGTGCAGCGGCGCGCGAAGGGACCCGGGTCGCCGCGCGTGCCCTCGGGTTCGTGGGCGGTCGCCCGCCGGTCTGACGGCGATGCGTGGACCGCCCGGGCGTCAGCGTTCTGCGGGCTCCGCCGTGACGGTCAGGGTCTGGACTCGACCGCTCGCCGCGGGGGCCAGTCGGATCTCGACGCGGAGCCGCCCGCAGGTGCCGGGCAACCACCAGCGCAGGTGCGAGGGGGCAACGGTCTGTTCGGCGACGGGGTCGGCCGTCACGTCGGCGCCGACCTCGGCGACCGCGGCGGCGACGGCACGCCGACGGCGGTCGTAGGGCACGTCCATCGCCACGTTGGGCGTGCACAGCGCGTCCGCCACGTCGTCCCGCCAGTCGGCCAGGAGGCCCGTGACGGCAGCCTGCGCGGCTCGCGTGGCCTGGATGGTCGGGCCGGTGCCGACGGGTCGTGCCCGCCCGTCGGAGGACGTCGTCCGTGCGGACTCGAGGAGCACGTCGTGCGCCTGCTGCGCGGCGACGGAGACCTTCGCCTGCGTGGCGTTCTCGAACGCGACGACACCGAGGCCGGTCTGCGTGGACCACCGCATGTGCGCCGAGAACCCGGGGTAGCCGCCGGAGTGTGAGACGAGCTCGCCGAACCGGTCGTCCTGCTCGACGAACAGCCCGAACCCGTAGGCCGTGGCCCGCGACGATCCGGGTACCACGGCGGACGGCACCACCCGCATCGCCTGCTGCATGAGTCGGCGGTCCGCCGGGGACACCGGGCCGGGCTCCGGCGAATCGGAGGACGCGGAGGCGAGGTGTGTCGCCCAGCGTGCGAGGTCGTCGACGGTCGAGAAGAGTCCGCCGATCGACGAGAACGCACCGGGCCCGGTCATCGGCAGGGGTTCCCAGTCGCCGTCGTGCGGGCGGAACCCGGTGACGACGTACCCGTCCGACGCGGCGGCGCTGAACACCGTGGCGTCGAGGCCGAGCGGACGGAGCACGGTGTCGCGCGCGGCCTCGGTGAACGGACGCCCGGTGACCACCGCGACGACCCGGCCGAGCAGTGCGTAGCCGAGGTTCGAGTACGCGAACCGGGTGCCGGGCACGGAGTCGAACAGCAGCCCACCGCGCAGGACGTCGTCGAGCTCGGCGTCGGTGATCGACTCCTGCCGGTCCGCCCAGGGGTCGTCCGTGGGGAAGCCCGCGGACATCGTCAGCAGCATCCGGACCGTGGGCACGGGGGAGTCCGGCGTCGGCAGGCCGACGGCGGCGAACGCGGGGACGAACTCCGTGATCGGGGTGTCGAGTGACAAGCGGCCGTCAGCGACGAGCGTCAGCAGGGTCGCCGCGGTGACGCTCTTGGTGCACGATGCGATCCGGTACACGCTGTCGGCATCCGGGCGCTGTCCGTCACCGCGGTCGCCGTGGCCACCCGACGCGACGAGGCCGGTCCGGTCGAACACGCCCCACGCACTGCTCGGCGCGACGCCGCGCTCGACGCGGTCACGGAAGACCGCGTCGACCTGTCCAACGACGGTGTCCCACCGGTTCATGACCGACGCATCTGTTCGTAGGCGTCGAGCGCACGCTGGCGCGTGGCCTTGAGGTCGACCATCGGCTCGGGCCGGAGCTCCTCTGCCGGGACCCACCGGTGCACGTACTCGCGGTGCGGGTCGAAGCGCTCGAGCTGCCGGTCGGGGTTGAACACCCGGAAGTACGGTGCGGCGTCGAACCCGGACCCCGCGACCCACTGCCAGTTCGCCGGGTTGTTCGCGGCGTCGGCGTCGACCAACGTGTCCCAGAACCACTGCTCGCCGACCCGCCAGTCGACCAGCAGGTTCTTCACCAGGAAGCTGCCGGCGGCCAGGCGCACGCGGTTGTGCATGACCCCGGTGTGCCAGAGCTCGCGCATGCCTGCATCGACCAGGTCGAACCCGGTCGTGCCGGTGCGCCAGCGGTCGAGCTCGGCTTCGGACACGTCGCGCCACGGGAAGGCGTCGAACCCGCGGCGGACGTTCACCGTCGCGATGTCGTCGCAGTGGAAGTACTCGTTCCAGTTGAACTCGCGCCACGCCAGCTGTCGCAGGAACGCCGAGGCGTGCTGACGCTGCGCGGGCTCGAGTCGCTCGTGCAGCCGGTGCCACACCTGGTACGGGCTGATCTCGCCCCACCGCAGGTACGGGGACAGGCCGCTGGTGGACTCCATCGCGGGTTCGTCGCGCTGGTCGTAGTCCTCGAGCGCGTGCTCGACGAAGTGCTCGAGCTGCCGTTGCGCCCCCTGCTCGCCGGGCGTCCACGAGTCACGGAGCCCGCCGGCCCAGTCGGGACGGGTCGGCAGCAGCCCCCAGTCGTCGAGGGTGTCGCCGTCGACGGACGCCGGCGCGGGCAGGTCGCGGGGCTTCGGCAGCGGGTGCCGGGGTTCCGGCATCGCCTGCACGGCGTTCCAGAACGGGGTGAAGACCTTGTACGCCTCGCCCTGGCCGGTCAGGACCGTCCACGGTTCCCAGAGCAGGTTCGCGGCGAAGCTGTGCGCTTCGGTGCCACGGTCGTGCAGTGCGGCCTTGATGCCGGCGTCGACGTCGCGTTCGGCAGGGCCGTACCGACGGTTCCAGTAGACGGCGTCGGCACCGCTGTCGGCGACGAGGGCGTCGATCACGTCCGCAGCGGCGCCCCGGCGCAGGACGAGCCGGGAGCCGCGCTCCTGCAGTTCCGCGTCGAGGGCGGACAACGAGTGGTGGATCCACCAGCGACTGGCGGCACCGATCGCCCGGATGCCCGGGGAGTCCTCGTCGAGGACGTAGGCCACCGTGACGTCGCCGCCGTGGTCGATCGCGGCGCGCAGCGCGGGGTTGTCGGCCAGCCGCAGGTCGTCCCGGAGCCAGACCAGTGCGCCGGTCACACCGGTGCCGGATCGGACTCGGAGACGGTTCGTGCGACGGCACGACGGCCGGAGGTGCCCGCCGCGAGCCGCAGTTTCGTGCAGAGCTCGGTGAGCGTGCGGAGTTCGGCATCGGTCAGACCGGCGCCGACCTGCTGCGCGATGCTCGCCGCGTGCTGCACCGCCACCTGACGGTAGACGTCGAAGCCGTGCGCGGTGAGGGCCACGATCACGCCACGGGCGTCGGACGGATCCGGCTGCTTCTCGACGATCCCGCGGGCGAGGAGCCGGTCGACCAGGCGGCTCACGCTCGGCTGGGTCAGGAGCAGGTGCCCGGTGAGGTCACGCATCCGGCAGCGTCGGCCCGGCTGCGTCGACAGGTTGAAGCAGACGTCGTACTCGTTGAAGGAGATCTCGCCGCCGGGGAAGTCGGCGTTGAGACTCCGCATCACGGTGACCTGGGCGCGGAACAGCGCTTCCCATGCAGCGACGGCGGTTGCCTTCTCACTGCGGCGTGACTCGCTCACGATCGCGTTCCCCTCTGGTCGGACGGTCTGCCCACACTACCGACGGCCCCCGACAGCCGCGTACCCGACATGCATGCGCTCCGACATGCACGAGGGCCGGCCGCTCTTCCGAGCGACCGGCCCTCTCCCTTGCACCAAGAGTGTCCTGCAATCACATTCCGCAGGCGGTGCCACAGCAAACACCGTCTGCACGACCGACTGTATAACGAAGCGGTAACGGCGCGCTAGCCTCCCCGCACGTCGTTCGCTGCGAGTTCACCAAGAGCGGCCGGTGTGGATCAGAAGAGGTCCGGCGACGGCGTCGAGGCGTAGCGCACGGCCACGTCGGCGTGCCGGTCGAACCGGTAACCCACACCGCGGACGGTGCGGACGATCTCCTCGAAGGCGCCGAGCTTGGAGCGGAGTCGACGCACGTGCACGTCGATCGTGCGCTCGTTCGGGGTCTCGTCCTCGCCGTCCGACCACAGGCCGTCGATGATCGCCGAGCGGTCCACGGTCTGTCCTTCCCGCAGGACGAGGAACTGCAGGAGCTCGAACTCCTTGTAGGTCAGGGGTGCTGCCTCGCCGTCGAGCGTGACCCGCTTCCGGGAGATGTCGATGACGACACCCGTCTCCTCGGGTTCGGGCTTCTCGGCCTGCTTGCGCGCGGCGACCGCGGAACGGTCCTGCAGCGCGAGCCGGACGACGTCGACGTCGCGCCCACCGGACTGCTCGGCGGCGACGGCGACGGCCGCGTAGGTCTCCGAGTTCGGGACCAGCTGTGCCGTCAGGGCCTTGAGCTGCTCGACCACGGCCGCGAGCGTGGTGCCGGCGGCGGCGGCCTTCGCTTCGTCGATCCCGACGTACAGGGCGAACCCACGAGCCTCGGTCCCTTCCGGCAGGGAGCGGTTGCGCTGCGGGGCCACGACGGGGCTGGTCGGCACGGTGGTCTGCCCGGCGGCGGCCGGCGAGGCCGGACGCGGCCGGATCGGCGTGACGGTGCCGAGGTCGGTCGGCGCGGGGGCGGCGGAGCGGAGCACGGTGCGGGGCTGGGCGATGGTGAGCGACATGGTGGTTCTCCGGGCGATGTGGCCGGTGCGCGTGTGGCGCTGCGGCGGTGTCGAATGCGTCGACCCGGGTACGGCGGAACGCCGGTGCCCTGCGGTCCTGCTGCGGACCGGGGCTGACCCGAGGGGAACGGGAGACAGACCTCGTGACGTGGTGCGCGTCGCCGACGGTGTCCGTCACCCGGGGATCACACGCTCGCGACCGGGGTGGTGTCGCGGGGGATCCGGCTGGAACGGGTGCCGATCAGGCACACATTCGACAACGCATGACGGCAGCCGGCATCATCATGCCGGCAGTCCCCTGGACCTCGGAGAGGACGCGGGTGGACAGGGTTGCAGTCATGTGACGAGTATCGGCGGTATACCAACACGGTGTCAACCGTCCGAGCGGACGGTGCGTTCCGCGCACCGGTGGCCATCGACCGGACTGACGGACGACGGGAGGCCCGTGGCGGTGTCGCCACGGGCCTCCCGTCGATCGTGGGTGACGTCGACTGCCTACTCGGCCAGACCGTAGAGACGGTCGCCGGCGTCGCCGAGACCGGGCACGATGTAGCCGTTCTCGTCGAGCTTCTCGTCCAGGGCGCCGAGCACGATCGAGACGTTGCGGTCGCCGACGGCCTGCTCGACCATCGCGAGCCCCTCGGGGGCGCCGAGGATGCACACGCACGTGACTTCTTCGGCACCGCGTGCGAACAGGAAGTCGATCGCGGCGGCGAGGGTGCCACCGGTCGCGAGCATCGGGTCGAGCACGAAGCACTGGCGGCCGGTCAGGTCGTCGGGCAGGCGCTCGGCGTAGGTCTGCGGCTCGAGGGTCTCCTCGTTCCGGGCCATGCCGAGGAACCCGACCTCGGCCGTCGGGACGAGCTTGACCATGCCCTCGAGCATGCCGAGCCCGGCACGCAGGATCGGGACGACGAGCGGACGCGGCTTGGCGATCGAGACGCCCATGGTGTGCGCCACCGGGGTGTCGATCGGCGTCGCGGTGACCCGGACGTTCCGCGTGGCCTCGTACGCGAGGAGCGTGACGAGCTCTTCGGTCAGCGCGCGGAACGTGGGGGAGGGTGTGGTCCGGTCGCGGAGCACCGAGAGCTTGTGGGTGATGAGCGGGTGGTCGGCGACGTGGACTCGCATAGGGTCGAGCCTACCGTGCTGCCGACCGCCAGGAGGTCCCGTGGAAGCGCCAGCTGCCCGCCCGTTCGTCCCGGCGATGGAACGCGCGCTCGACGAGGCCCGCGCGTGCCTGGCGACCGGCGACGTGCCCGTCGGCGCGGTGGTGCTCGACCGTGACGGAGCGGTGGTGGCCGTCGGCCGGAACGAACGCGAAGCGCTGCAGGACCCGACCGCCCATGCCGAGGTGCTCGCGCTCCGGGCCGCGGCCGCGGCGACGGGGGACTGGCACCTCGACGAGCACACGCTCGTCGTGACCCTCGAGCCGTGTCCGATGTGCGCCGGGGCGATCCTGGCGGCGCGCGTGCCGCGGGTCGTGTTCGGTGCGTGGGACCCCAAGGCGGGCGCGAGCGGGAGCGTCTACGACATCGCGCGGGACCGGCGGTTGCCGCACCGGTCCGAGGTCGTCGGCGGCGTGCTCGAACGGGAGTGCGCCGCGCTGCTCGACGCGTTCTTCGCCGAGCGGCGCTGAGTCGAGCGGCGCGGAGTCGAGCGGCGCTGAGTCGAGTGCGCTGTCGAGCGCTGCTGTCGCGCTGTGCTCAGTCGGCGGTCAGGATGACGATCGCCTCGGTCGGCGGGCGCGGGCCGGTGCGGAGCACGTCGGGTTCGACGTAGATCACCCGGGCGATCGGCACCGCGGAACGCACCCGGTGCTCGACCGTGTCGATGCCCGCGGCGACGTCCCCGAGTCGGCGGTCCCCGTCGACGGCGACCTTCACGCCGACCATCAGTTCGTCGGGACCCAGGTACAGGGTCTTGATGTGGATGATCGAGTCGACCTCGGGGCCGTCGAGCACCGCGTGCTTGATCCGCTCGACGTCGGCGGCGGTCGCGCCCTCGCCGACGAGCAGGCTCTTCGTCTCGATGCCCAGCACGACCGCGACCGCGATGAGCAGGGCGGCGATGCAGATCGTGCCGATCGCGTCGAACACCCCGTTGCCGGTGATCGCGGTCAGCCCGACGCCGAACAGCGCGAAGACCAGACCGAGGAGCGCCGCGGTGTCCTCGAGCATGACGACGGGCAGCTCCGGCGCCTTGGCGCGGCGGACGAACTGCACCCAGCTCTGCGAGCCCTTCTGCGGCCGGGCCTCTTTCAATGCGGTGCGGAGCGAGAAGCCCTCGAGCCCGATCGCGATGACGAGCACGACGAGCGGCAGCCACCAGTTCTCGAGCGGGTGCGGGTGGGTGAGCTTCTCGATCCCCTCGTAGAGCGAGAAGACGCCACCGACGGAGAACAGGATGATCGAGACGACGAAGGCGTAGACGTAGCGCTCGCGGCCGTAACCGAACGGGTGCTCCTCGTCGGCGGCGCGCCTGGCCCGGCGACCGCCGAGCAGCAGGAGGAGCTGGTTCGCGGAGTCGGCCAGGGAGTGCACGCCCTCGGCCAGCATCGACGCGGACCCGCTGATCGCCGCCGCGACGAACTTCACGATCGCGATCCCCACGTTCGCACCGAGTGCGGCGAGGATCGCCTTCGTGCCTCCAGAAGCGCTCACAGCTGTCCCCTTCTCCCGATCTGGAAGACGATCCTAGGCGAGGCCGGTCGGTAGGGTCGGGAGCATGACGATCGACCTGCCCCGTACCGCCTTGCTCGGTGTCGGCTCCATGTCCGGCTCGGTCCTCGACGGCCTGCTCGCCGCGGGCCTCGACCCGGCGACCGTGGTCCTCACGACGAAGTCCGAGGCGTCCGCGGCTGCCCACCGCGCTCGCGGGCTCGACGCCACCGCGAGCGACACCGACCCCGACGCGAACCGTGCAGCGGTGCGTGGCGCAGCGCTCGTCGTCGTCGGCGTGAAGCCGTACATGATCGCGGACCTGCTCGACGAGGTCGCCGCCGACCTCGAGCCCGGCGCGGTCCTCGTGAGCGTCGCCGTCGGCACCACCACCGCGAGCATGGAGTCGCGGGTCCCCGCCGGCGTCCGCGTCGTCCGCGCGCTCCCCAACACGCCCATCGGCGTCGGCCACGGCGTGACCGGGATCAGCGCCGGTGCATCGGCCGACGCTGACGCCGTCGCGCTCGCGTCGTCGGTGTTCACCGCTTCGGGCGAGGTCATCGAGGTTCCCGAGGGACAGCTCGACGCGTTGTCCGCGGTGTCGGGATCCGGCCCGGCGTACGTGTTCCTGCTCGTCGAGGAGTGGCAGCGCGCCGCCGAGGCGCTCGGCTTCACCCCCGAGCAGGCCGCCACGATGGTGCAGGGCACGCTGCGCGGCGCCGTCGAGCTGCTCGACCGGTCAGACCGGGCGCCCGCCGACCTGCGGCGCGCCGTCACGAGCCCGAAGGGCACCACCGAGCGGGCCGTGGCCGTGCTGCAGGACGCGGACCTGTCCGACACGTTCCTGCGCGCTTCACGTGCCGCGATCGCGCGCGCCGAGGAGATCGCCGCGTCCTAGACACGGCTCGTGTGGCTACTCGTAGGCGGCGAAGCGCTCCAGGTCCGTCTCGGAACCCGACACGATGATGACGTCGTTCTCGCCGATGATGCTCTCCGGCGTCGCCGGCACGAACGGGCTGCCCGGCGGCTTGATGCCGAGCACCGTCAGGCCGAACCGCGTGCGGATCACCGTGGTCGCGAGGTCCTTGCCGCGCACCGCCCGCGGCGGGAACATCTTGACCACCGCGAAGTCGTCGTCGAACTCGATGAAGTCGAGCATGCGGCCCGACACCAGGTGTGCGGTGCGCTCGCCGGCCTCGCGTTCCGGGTAGACGACGTGGTTCGCGCCGATGCGGGACAGGATCGTGCCGTGCGATCGGCTGATGGCCTTCGCCCAGATCTGCGGGATGCCGAGGTCGACCAGGTTCGCGGTGATCAGCACGCTCGACTCGAGGTCGCTGCCGGTGCCGACGACCGCGATCGCGAAGTCCTGCGCACCGATCTGCCGGAGCGCGTCGATGTCGGTCGCATCGGCCTGCACGGCGTGCGTGACCCGGTCGGACCACTTCTGCACCAGGCCCGCGTCGGTGTCGACGACCAGGACCTCGCGGTCCTGCCGCTCGAGCTGACCGGCGGTGGCGGCACCGAACCGGCCGAGACCGATGACGAGCACCGGGGCGTCGTGACTGATCGCACCCATCGGGTGCGGGGGGCGGGTTCGGTCAGCCAACGATCGGCCTCTCCTCGGGACGGCGGAACAGTTGCCGGCTCTGACTCGCGGCCAGGGCTGCGGCGATGGTCACTGTACCGACCCGGCCGAGGAACATGGTGGCGGCCAGGACGTACTTGCCGGACTCGGGCAGGTCTGCGGACACACCAGAGGACAGACCGCTGGTGGAGAACGCCGAGATCACCTCGAACAGGACACGGTCGAGCGAGTCGTCGGTGAGCTGCAGGAGCACGACGGTCGCGACCGCCACGATCGTCGCGCCCCAGAGCACGATGGCGACCGCGACTCGCAGCACGTCGCTGGGGATCCGGCGCCCGAACGCCTCCATGCTCTGCCGGCCGCGGGCCTCGGCAACCGCGGCCAGGAACAGCACGGCGAGCGTCGTGACCTTGATGCCACCGGCGGTCGACGCCGAGCCGCCGCCGATGAACATGAGCATGTCGGTGACGAGCAGGCTCGACCCGTTCAGCTGGTCGAAGTCGACGAGCGAGAAGCCGCCGGAGCGGGTCATCGTCGACAGGAAGAGCGCCTGGAACGCGGTCCGGCCCGCCCCTTCTTCGCCGAAGGTCGTCGGGTTCGAGGCCTCGAGTGCGGTGTAGACGATCGCGCCACCGACGAGCAGGACGGCGCTCGTGGCCAGCGTCAGCTTGACGTGGATCGGCCAGCGGCGCGGCGTGCGGAGCTGCTTCGTCAGGGCGCGGATGACCGGGAACCCGATGGACCCGGCGACCACGCCGAGCATCAGGAGCGACAGGAACCAGTAGTCGTGAGCGAACGGGTCGAGGCCGTCCGCGTTGGGCGAGAAGCCGGTGTTCGTGAACGCCATCGCCGCGTAGTAGAAGGAGTCGCCGACGGCAGTCCAGAACGGGATGCCGGCGATCAGCACCGACGGCAGGAGCAGCAGGCCGAGGACGATCTCGATCGACAGGGTGCTCACAGCCACCGTGGCGAGCAGGGTGCCGACCTCGCCGAGGCGGACGGCCTGCCCCTCGGGGACGGCCCCGTGGTGGGTCCGGAGCGGGTTGGAGTCGCCGGCGGCCATCAGCTTCGCGCGGAGCCCGAGCTTGCGGGTCACGAACAGCCCGAGGATCGAGGCGAAGGTCAGGACCCCGACCGCACCGATCTGCGTGCCGATCACCACGAGGACCTTGCCGAACACCGACCAGTGGGTCGCCATGTCGACCGTCGCGAGTCCGGTGACGCAGACCACCGACGCCGCCGTGAACAGCGCGTCGGAGAACCCGGTGCCGGTACGGTCCGCGGCGGCCCACGGTGTCATGAACAGCACCGTGAACACGAAGATGAGGGCGATGAACACCAGGATCGCCAAGCGCGACGGCGACGAGCGCAAGACCGTGGCGATCCGGCCGACCCGTCGCCGGGGGACGGTCACGTGCCGCGGGAGCGGCTCGGTGCGGTCGAGCATCGTATGCCTCCGAGGACATGGGCCGGGACGGTTCGTCATGGTACATCCGCGGTGCCCCGGCTAGCCTTGCCCGCATGGCCGACATCTTCTCCGTCGTGGCGGACCCCACGAGGCGCGAGCTGCTCGGGACCCTCCTCGCCGCGTACGGGTCGGACGTCACCGGTGGCGAACTCAGCGTCGGACAGCTGGTCGAACGACTCGGGGTCAGTCAGCCGACGGTGTCGAAGCACCTCCGCGTCCTGCGCGACATCGGGCTCGTCACCAGCCGAGAAGAAGGCCAGCACCGCTTCTACCGGCTCGACCCCGAGCCGCTGGTGTCGTTGGAGGACTGGGTCCTGCCGTTCACCGGTGCGGTCGACGCCGACGGGATGCCCGCGACGACCGCGTGGACCCCGGACGGCCAACCGGTGTCGATCCGTCGGAACGGCGTCGCCGGCAAGGCCACGGTCGAGGTCGGGACCGAGCTCGGGCGTGTCATGGCCGAGGCGTCCTACCGGGCCACCGCGGCGATCTCCGGCGCCCAGCACGGCTGGGAGCGCGTCGTCGACCGCAGCCGCAAGCGGTTCACCCGCCGCGGCGACGACGACTGAACCTGGACACCGGGTCGCACGCGCCTCTACAGTTACCAGTGACCACACAGGTCACACCAAACCCGTGCGCGGATCGCGTGCGAGCCACCGAAGGCGGATCATGACCGGCAGTTTCGACGACGTGCGCTTCCTCACCGTCGCTGAGGTCGCCGAGATGATGCGTGTCTCGAAGATGACCGTGTACCGGATGGTCCACGCAGGTGAGCTCCCCGCCATCCGTTTCGGCCGGTCCTTCCGTGTCCCCGAGTCAGCCGTCGCCGACGTGCTGCGCGGTGGCATCGCAGACGTCGGCTGAACGCACGCACGTCCGTTCCGAGCGCGTTCGACATCGCGTCAGCCCTCCGGTAGACTCGGCCGGGTTGATTTTCCGCGGTCTCGACGGCCCGGTGTCCGATACATCAGCACAGTCCGAGCGAGGTCCACATGGGTTCTGTCATCAAGAAGCGTCGCAAGCGCATGGCGAAGAAGAAGCACCGCAAGCTCCTTCGCAAGACGCGTCACCAGCGTCGTAACAAGAAGTAGATCGAGAGAGGTCTACGCAGGGTCGAAGGACCCGCACGTGAAGCCCCGGTTCGCCGGGGCTTTTGTGTTCCCGGGCTACGCTGGGACCATGCCCGCAGTGACGTTCCTGACGAAGCCCGGATGCCACCTCTGCGACGACGCCCGACCCGTGGTCGAACGCGTCGTCGCCGAACACCCCGGCGTGACCCTGCAGGAGCGCTCGATCCTCGACGACGACGCCCTCCGTCAGGAGTACGCCGAGGACATCCCCGTCGTCCTGGTCGACGGGCGCGTCCACAGCAACTGGCACGTCGACGCCGACCGGCTCGCACGTGCCCTCGAGAAGGCCGGTGCCTCCGCATGATCTCCCACGTCGTCGCCTGGACCCTGCGCGAGGACCTCGACCGCGCGGCGACCATCGCCCGCATCCGCGAACTCCTGACCGGCCTCACCGGCACGATCGGGTCGATCCGTTCGCTCGAGGTCGTCGAGAACGTCGCCTACCCGGAGAAGAACAGCGACGTCGCCGTCGTCGCGACGTTCGACGACCTCGCGGGACTCGACGAGTACCAGGTGCACCCGGACCACCAGGCTGCCGCAGCCGAGATCCGTGGACTGGTCACGGGGCGGGCTGCCATCGACTGGCAGAGCTGAGCCGGGCCTCCCGACCGCCCCGGCGCTCGCGCCCAGTGAGCAGAAGACGCCGCCTCCGGAACTCGGAGGCGGCGTCTTCTGCTCGTTCGACGGTGACTACGGGGTCAGACGAGTGGGGCCACGGAAGAGGTACGTGACCTCGCGGATGGACGGCTCGCCGAGCATGAGCATGAGCACGCGCGCCAGGCCCATGCCGAACCCACCGTGCGGCGGCACGCCGTAGCGGAAGAAGTCGAGGTACCAGCCGAGCTCCTCGGGGTCGAGGCCCTTCTCGACGGCCTGCGCCTCGAGCACGTCGACGCGGTGCTCGCGCTGCGCGCCCGTCGAGATCTCGGCGCCGTTGAAGATGAGGTCGTAGCTGTTCGTGAGCGACGGGTCGCCGGGCTTCCGCATGTGGTAGTACGGCCGGATCGAGGCGTCGTACTCGGTGACGAACACGAACTCGGAACCGTGGTGCTCCTTGGCCCAGGCGGCGACGCGGCGCTCGCCCTCGGGGTCGAGGTCGCCGTCGGCACGGACGACGTCGTGTCCGCTGTCGGCCACGATCTTGCGGGCCTCGGCCAGGGTCACACGGGGGAACGGCGTGGCGGGGACCTGCAGCTCGAAGCCGAAGACCTCCTCGATGTCCTTGCCGTACTTCTCCTTGACCGCCGTGATGCCGGCGACCAGGACCTCTTCGTGCATCGCCATGACGTCCTCGTGGGACTCGATCCACGAGAACTCGGCGTCGACGCTGGTGAACTCGGTCGCGTGCCGGCTCGTGAACGAGGGGTCGGCGCGGAACGCGTCGGCGATCTCGAACACGGCACCGAAGCCGGCCGGCTGCGCCATCTGCTTGAAGTTCTGCGGCGACTGCGCCAGGTAGGCGGTCGTCTCGAAGTACTCGAGCTGGAAGAGCTCGGCGCGCGACTCGGACGCCGACGCCATCAGCTTCGGCGTGTGGATCTCGATGTAGTCGCGGTCCACCCAGTAGGTGCGGAACGCGTGCTCCAGCGTGGTCTGGATGCGGAAGATCAGGTTCTGCTTGCGGTTGCGCAGGTCGAGGAAGCGCCAGTCGAGCCGCTTGTCGAGCGACGAGTCGTCGGCGATCGGGGTCTCCGCGATCGCAGCGCTCACCACCTGGAGCGAGCCGATCTTGACCTCGAGGGCGCCGAGCTTGACGCGCTCGTCGTGCTTCAGGGTGCCGGTGGCGTGGATGAAGGTGCCGTGGGCGAGGCCCGAGATCTCGTTGGTGGTGGCGAGCGCGGCCTGGGCTGCGTCGTCACCGTCCTCGGCCTCGCGCGTGGCGGGGTTCACGAGCTGGACGGCGCCGGACTCGTCGCGGAGGACGACGAACTGCACCTTCTTCTGGTCTCGGACGGTCTCGACCCATCCGGCCACGGAGACGGGGCCGTCGGGGAGGGCAGCGAGGTCGGCGATGCGGGTGCGTTCGATCACGGTGGTCGAGTCTAACCGTCTGCGTCCGGCGGCGTCGGTCCGCAGGGTTTCCCCTCCACAGAGCGGCCCGCTTCCGGCGTCGTCCACAGCGCGGTCGGGAGGCACGTGGCGGCGTCACGCGGATCCGTAGCGTTCTCGACGTGGCCGGGTCGCGAGACGAGAGGGGGACCGGGTGGGGACGGGGACGGGGGAGCTCGCGGCCTGGCCGCCTGCGGCGGTCGCGACGATCGTCGCGTCGTTGTTGGCGCTCGGAGGAACCACGACGGCGACGATCTGGTCGTTCATGCGGTGGCGGCGAGAGCAGCGCGTGATCGACAGAGCGTACGTGTGGCAGCAGGTCGTCTGGGTAGCCGAGATGGTCTCGTCCGACGACGTCGGCAAGACGGAGATCGGCCGGATGGTCGCCGGCGCGATGTACGACATGCAGATTCATGGACAGGTCGACGATCCAGGTGTGAGTGTCCTGGTACGAACACTCGGAGAAGAGGAACGCGATGCAACGGATGTTCATGCACAAGACCGGTGAAGAACGCCGGCGTGCTCAGGTCCGGCTCAACCAGGTCATCCTCGATGCCTACCCGAAGCGGAAGGCGCGGAAGCTGATCGCGATGTTCGAGCGGGTGGAAGCGCGTTTGGAGTACTCCCCTGAACAAGCTGCCGAGGCTGAACGGCGATGGCTCGCGCGGTACGAGCGTTCAGGGGAGCGAAGCGCGGAGTGACCCCAGGGTCCCGATGAACTCCTCGGCCATGCCGGCCCGTTCGACGAGCTTGGCGTGCCGGGCCCGGGCGTCGTCGAGGTACTCGTCGAGGCGTGCAGCCAGCGCGGGCTCGTCGTCGGGGTCCTTCGCCGCGAGCGCAGCGACGACGCGCAGCAGCTCCGCCATCTCGTCGAGCGTGAACCCGAGCGGCTTCATCCGGCGGATCACCAGGAGTCGTTCCAGGTCCTGCGCGGTGTAGACCCGGAACCCGCCGGTCGTGCGGCCGCTCGGCACGAGGAGCCCGACCTCGTCGTAGTGGCGGATCGTCCGCAAGGACATCCCGGCGCGGTCCGCAAGCTCGCCGATGTGCATCGTGTCCGGGACGTCGCTGGTGCTCACGGTGCACGACTCTACCCTCACGTGAGGGTAGAGTTCCGATCGATGTCCGTGATCACACACGCGCCGGCGGCCCCGAGCGTCCTCACCGCCCTCCGTTCGCCCCGCATGCTGACCCGTGAGGTCCTCGCCGGTGTCGTCACCGCGCTCGCCCTCATCCCCGAGGCGATCTCGTTCTCCGTCGTCGCCGGCGTCGACCCGGCGGTCGGCCTCTTCTCGAGCGTCATCATCGCGATCGTGATCTCGATCGTCGGCGGCCGCCCGGCGATGGTGTCCGCCGCGGCCGGGTCGGTGGCGCTCGTCATCGCGCCGCTCGTCCGTGAACACGGCATCGAGTACCTCGTGCCCGCGATCGTGCTCGGCGGCGTCTTCCAGCTCGTCCTCGGCTTCCTCGGGGTCGCGCGCCTGATGCGCTTCATCCCGCGCAGCGTCAACGTCGCGTTCGTCAACGCGCTGGCGATCCTCATCTTCACCGCACAGCTGCCGAACCTGCTCGGTGACGACGTCCCGTTCGTCGTCTGGCCGCTGACCGCGCTCGGCATCGCGATCATCGTCGGGTTCCCGTTCCTGACGAAGGCGGTCCCGGCGCCGCTCATCGCGGTCGTCGTGATCACCGGCATCACGATGCTCTTCAGCGTCGTCGTCCCGACGGTCGGCGACGAGGGTGACCTGCCCACTGCGCTGCCCGGGTTCACCGGCATCGTCACGCCGTTCTCCTTCGACACGCTCCAGATCATCGCGCCGTACGCGTTCGGTGTCGCGATCGTCGGCCTCATCGAGACCCTGTTGACCGCGCAGCTCGTCGACTCCATCACGGAGACCGGCTCGAGCAAGTGGCGGGAGTCGTGGGGGCAGGGCGTCGCCAACATCGCTTCGGCGTTCTTCGGCGGTACGGGTGGCTGCGCGATGATCGGCCAGACGGTGATCAACGTCAAGACGGCGGGAGCCCGGACCCGGATCTCGACCTTCGTCGCCGGGGCGTCGGTGCTGGTCCTGACGATCGTGCTGCACGACGTCGTCGCCGAGATCCCGATGGCCGCCCTCACCGCGGTGATGCTCATGGTCTGCGTCGCGACCTTCGACTGGCACAGCATCCGTCCACGCACCCTGCGACGGATGCCGCTCGGCGAGACCGCCGTCATGCTGATCACCGTCGTGGTCGTCGTCGTCACCGAGAACCTCGCGACCGGGGTGCTCGTCGGCGTGGTCGTCGCGGCGCTCGTCTTCGCGCGACGAGCGGCCCACGTCGTGACCGTGGTGCGGGAACCGGTCGACGAGCACACCGTGCGGTACCGGGTGCGCGGTGCCCTGTTCTTCGCGTCGTCGAACGACCTCGTCACCCGGTTCTCGTACGCCGAGGACCCGGAGCACGTGGTCATCGACATGTCGGACGCCCACGTCTTCGACGCCTCGACGGTCGCTGCTCTGGACGGGGTCGAGCAGCGGTTCGCGAAGCACGGATCCACCGTCGAGGTCGTGGGCCTGAACACCGGGTCGGTCGCGATCCACGGGCGGTTGACGGGCGAGCTCGGCTGAGCGCTTCCGCATCCGGTGAATCGGCTGAGGGGCCGGTGAGCGTCGACGGGCGACCTACACTGGAACCCATGCCCGCCACGCGTCTCCACCTCGTCCGGCACGGCGAGGTGCACAACCCGGACCGCGTCCTGTACGGGCGGCTGCCGGGGTTCGGACTGAGTGAACTCGGCGGGCGGATGGCCCTGGCCTCGGCGACCGCGTGGAAGGACGCCGGCGTCGACGTGCGCAGGATCGTCGCCTCGCCGCTGCAGCGCACACAGGAGTCGGCTGCGCCGTGGTCGAACGCGTACGGGCTCGACGTCACCCTGGACGAGCGGATCATCGAACCGACGAACCGGTACGAGGGCCAGCCTCCCGGCTTCACGAAGCGCTCGCTCGGCCGTCCGGCGGAGTGGCCCTGGATCGCGAACCCGTTCCGGCCGAGCTGGGGTGAGGCGTACGAGTCGATCGCGGGCCGCATGCTGGCGGCGATGACCACGGCGTGGGAGAGCGTCGACGAGGGCGACGTCGTCCTCGTCAGCCACCAGCTGCCGATCTGGATGGTCCACCGGAAGCTCGCGGGGGAGTCGCTCTGGCACGACCCGCGGAAGCGCCGCTGCGACCTGTCGAGCATCACCACCGTCGAGCGGGTGCCCGCCACGCCGACCGGTCGGTTCACCGAGGTGGGGTACGCGGATCCCGCGCAGGAGCTGCGCGCGACCGCGGTTGACGAAGGAGCAGTGTGAACGGCACGAGCAGTGTGAGCGGCACCCGAAAGCGGTTCGCGGTCCTCGCAGCGACGGCGGTGGCCGCGGCGCTCGTCCTGTCCGGGTGCTCGTCGGACAGCGGTGGGCTCGCGAAGCAGTACGGCAACGGCACCACCCAGAACTACATCTCCGGCGACGGCGCGGTGACCGAGGTCTCCGCCGACAAGCGGTCCGACGCAGTCGACTTCGAGGCGAAGGACTCCGACGGCGACACCGTCTCGTCGAAGGCGCTCAAGGGCAAGGTCGTCGTCCTGAACTTCTGGTACGCCGGCTGCCCGCCGTGCCGTGCAGAGGCGAAGTACCTCAACAAGGTGCACGCGTCCTACGCCGACACCGACGACGTCGCCTTCATCGGCGTGAACGTCCGCGACGAGGCCGCGACGGCAGCCGCGTTCGAGCGCACCTTCGGTGTCGACTACCCGACGGTCCTCGACCAGAAGACCGGCACCATGCAGCTCGCGCTCTCCGGTCAGATCGCCCCGAACGCCGTGCCGGCCACGATCGTCCTCGACACGAAGGGCCGCGTCGCCGCCCGGGTGCTCGGTGCGATCGACGGTACGAGCATCCTGAAGACCCTGATCAGCGACGAAGTCGACGCCGGCAAGGCCTCCTGACCCGTGGCCTCCAACCCCTTCGCCGACGCGATCCTGAGCGGCCAGATGGCCGTGGCGCTGCCCGTGGCCGCGCTCGCCGGGCTCGTGTCGTTCCTGTCCCCGTGCGTGCTCCCGCTCGTGCCCGGCTACCTCGGGTACGTCGGCGGCATCGCCGAGGGCGGACAGCGCCGGGGCCGGGTCGTGCTCGGGGTGCTCCTGTTCATCCTCGGGTTCACCGCGGTCTTCGTGGCCTACACGACGGTGTTCGGGGCACTCGGGTTCTGGCTCGTCCGGTGGCGCGACCTCATCACCCAGGTCCTCGGCGTCGTCGTCATCGCGATGGGCCTGGTCTTCGTCGGCCGGTTCACGTTCATGCAGCGCACGATCAAGCCGAGCTGGACCCCCGCCACCGGGCTCGTCGGTGCCCCACTGCTCGGCATCGTGTTCGGCCTCGGATGGACCCCGTGCCTCGGCCCGACGCTCGCCGCCATCAACCTGCTCAGCGTCCAGTCGGGCAGTGCCTGGCAGGGCATGTGGCTCGGCGTCGCGTACTGCCTCGGGCTCGGCATCCCGTTCGTCCTCGTCGCCCTCGGCGCCGGTTGGGCGACGGGTGCGATCCGTGCCGTGAAGCGCCACATGCGCACCGTCAACATCATCGGAGGAGCGATCCTGATCGTCATCGGTCTGCTCATGGTCACCGGAATCTGGTCGGCCGTCATGTCGAGCGTCGGGGCGGTGATCCAGAGCTTTGTCCCCGCGGTCTGATCCCGACACCGAAGCGACGGGTACCGACTCCGCGTCGGACCCGCAGCGACCGTCCGACCACGTCGACGGCTCCGGCCCCGGCGACACCGGGGTCAACCAGCCGAAGCTCGGCTTCGTCGGCACCCTCCGGTTCTTCTGGCGGCAGCTGACGAGCATGCGCACGGCGCTGTTCCTGCTCATGCTGCTCGCGCTCGCGGCGATCCCGGGCTCGCTCGTGCCGCAGCGCACCGCCGACCCGAACGGCGTCGTCCAGTACAAGAACGACCACGCGACGCTGTACCCGATCCTCGACAAGCTCCAGGTCTTCGACACCTACACCTCGGTGTGGTTCTCGGCGATCTACCTGCTGCTCTTCGTCTCCCTGATCGGCTGCATCGTGCCGCGCACGAAGCACCACTGGCAGGCCCTCCGCACCCGTCCGCCCCGGACCCCCGTCCGCCTGACGCGACTCGCGGGATTCCGCACCGTGGCGGTGCAGCCCGACGCGATGATCGACGGCACCACCGGGATCGACCTGGCCACGGGCCTCCCGTCCACCGAGCACGCGGTGACGCGTGCGATGGCCATCCTGAAGCGCTCCGGGTACCGCGTCGAGCGCTTCGGAGACTCGGTGAGCGCGGAGCGCGGCTACCTGCGCGAGACCGGCAACCTGGTGTTCCACGCTGCCCTGGTCGGCGTCCTGCTGGCCGTCGGTGTCGGCGGCGGCTTCGGCTTCACCGGGCAGCGGCTGCTCGTCGAGGGGCAGACGTTCTCGAACGTGCTCGGTTCCTACGACTCGTTCAACCCGGGCCGGTGGTTCCAGCAGACCGACCTCAAGGGCTACAACCTGACGCTCGACAAGTTCGTCACGAAGTACGAGGAGAAGAACCTCGACGCCCTCGGCCAGGCGCTCGACTACTCGGCGACCGTGACGAGCAAGGAGAAGGGCGGCGAGTCGACGACCAGCCGGCTCGGCGTGAACGACCCGCTGCACGTCGGCGGCACCAACGTCTACCTGCTCGGCAACGGGTACGCCATGAACGTCACGGTGCGCGACGGCGAGGGCAACGTGGCGTTCCAGGACGTCGTGCCGTTCCTGCCCGAGGACGCCAACTACACGTCCACCGGCGTCATCAAGGTGCCGGACTCGGTGCCGGACCAGCTCGGCATGGTCGGGTTCTTCTACCCGACGGCGGTGAAGAACGCGACCGGCGCGTACACGAGCGCCTACCCGGACACGCAGAACCCGCTGCTGACGCTGCAGGTCTACACGGGTGACCTCGGTCTCGACAGCGGCGTCCCGCAGAGCGTCTACACGCTCGACACCAAGGGCCTCGACCAGATCGCCGGCCGCCAGTCGGACACGGCGAGTGTCGAGCTCAAGCCCGGGCAGACCAAGAAGCTGCCGAACGGCGCCGGGTCGATCACCTTCGACGGCGTCAAGCGGTACGTGTCGCTCGACGTGCACCACGACCCCTCGCAGGCATGGGTCGCCGGGTTCGCACTGCTGTCGACCCTCGGCCTGCTCACGTCGCTCTTCGTCCCGCGCCGACGCGTGTGGGTGAAGGTCGTGCCCCGCAAGGGTGCAGAGCACGGCGAGTACGACTTGGAGTACGCGGGCCTCGCCCGCGGTGAGGACCCCAACCTCGAACGGGCCGTCGCGGACATCGCACAGCGCCACACGTCGGACCTCGGAGTTAGGATGCCCCAGTGAACGACATGACCACGAACCTCGCGACCTACTCGGTCGTGCTGACGTACTCCGCGATGGCGGTCTACGTCATCGCGTTCATCGCGTTCGCGCTCGACATGGCGAAGCGGTCCGGTGACGTCACCGCCGCCGCGAAGAACGCCGGGGCCGACTCCGACGACGCGGCCGCCGCAGGCGCCTCCCGCGAGGCGAAGACGGTCGCGACCGTCCGTGGCGGCACGGTCGTGCTCGAGCAGGTCGCCGCACCGCCGGTGAACGGCAGCGGGTCCGGTCGCAGCACGAAGTTCGAGCGCGTCGGCATGGCCATGACGATCCTCGCCCTGGTGCTGCACGTCGCCTCGGTCGTCCTGCGCGGCATCGCGGCCGACCGTGTGCCGTGGGGCAACATGTTCGAGTTCTCGCTGACGGGCACGGCGCTCATCACGCTGATCTTCCTGCTCGTGCAGTTCTGGCAGAACCTGAAGTTCCTCGGCGTCTTCATCACCGGCCTGACGATCATCCTGCTCGGCATCGCGACCGTGAACTACTGGGTGCCCGTCGTCCCGCTGCAGCCCGCGCTGCAGTCCTACTGGCTCGTCATCCACGTCTTCGTGGCGATCGCCGGCACCGGGTTCTTCGCGCTCGGTGCGGGGCTCGCGGTGGCGCAGCTCGTGCAGACCTACCGACAGGGCCGGACCGCGTCGGGCAAGCTCCGCTTCATGGCGACCCTGCCGGACGCCGACCGCCTCGAGGTCCTGACCTACCGCGTCCTGCTCGTCGGCTTCGTCCTCTGGACGTTCACCCTCATCGCCGGTGCCGTCTGGGCCGAGCGTGCCTGGGGTCGGTACTGGGGGTGGGACACCAAGGAGGTCTGGACCTTCATCATCTGGGTCGTCTACGCCGGGTACATCCACGCCCGGGCGACCCGTGGCTGGCGCGGTGCGCGGTCGTCGTGGCTGGCGCTGATCGGCTTCGCCGCCGTGATGTTCAACTTCTCGGTCGTGAACGTCTTCTTCAAGGGCCTGCACAGCTACTCGGGCTTGTGAGCGCGTCGGGTCGCTGACGCGGCCCTGGTCGCGACCATGGCCGGACGGGAGGCACGGTGCCAGCTGGCACCGTGCCTCCCGTCCGTCGTTCGCGCGCGTCTCGAGCCGCGTGTCGAGGTCGCGCGAACCGGCGTTCCGGCCTCTCCAGGTTCCGAAATCTCGGAACCTGGAGGGGAGCGAGAGGTGTGTCGTGGAACCTCGGCGAACGTGAGCGGTGTGTCGTGGAACCTCGACCGCCGCGGAGACGACGGCGTCTTCCGACTGGGTCTACGACGCGGCGAGCAGGGCGTGCACCCGCTCGAGCCGCGCCCGCCACCACGCGGTGCGCTCCGGCGACGCGGCGTTCCGCTCCAGCAGCTCCGACGACACCGACACCCGGCGGACCGGCACCCGGCCACCGACCGGCAGCAGGGGATCCGCAGTGACGTCGGACGTGAACATCACAGCCGTCCCGAGCCCCGCGGCGTACCCCGGGGACATCGCCGACGCGGCCAGGAACGCCCCCATCCCGAGTCCCACCGAGGTGTCCAGCGCGCTGGAGACCACGCAGGGCAGTCCCGCCTCGGCGATGACGGCACGGGCGGCCGAGACCCCGCCGAGCGGCTGCGCCTTGACGACCAGGACGTCGGCGGCGCCGGCCCGGGCGACCGCGAGCGGGTCCGCGGCCTTCCGCACGCTCTCGTCCGCCGCGATCCGGACGCCGAGACCGACGATCCGTGACCGCAGTTCCGCGAGCTCCGGCACCGTGCGGCACGGCTGCTCGGCGTACTGCAGGTCGAACGGGGCGAGGCGTTCGAGCGCCTCGGCGGCCTGGTCGACGCTCCACAGGCCGTTGGCGTCCACCCGGACGGCGGCGGTGGGACCCATCACCCGTCGGACCTCCGCGACCCGGGCGACGTCGTCGTCGATGGTCGTGCCGGGTTCGGCGACCTTGACCTTCGCGGTGGTGCAGCCGGGGTAGCGCTCGAGCAGTGCCTCGACCTGGTCCGGGGCGATCGCCGGCACGGTGGCGTTCACGGGGACCGAGTCCGTGGCGGCCTCGTGCGCGGTCCACCCGAAGTCGACCGCGCCACGGAGCCACGCGGCCGCCTCGGTGTCGTCGTACTCGACGAAGGGCGAGAACTCGGTCCACCCGGAGGGGCCCCGCAGCACCATCGCCTCGCGCAAGGTGATGCCGCGGAACCGCACCCGCATGGGCAGGGCGACCACGTGCGCGTCGGCGGTGAGTTCGGCGAGGTCGGGGAGCACGTCCGCCATCCTCCCACCGCATCCAGCGGGCCTGCCGGTTCCTCGGAGGCGACCGCCAGGGCCGGGCATTAGCATGCATCGGTCGGCCTCGGTCGGCACACGACACGACCCGGGCCGATCGGCCCGGAACGAGGGAGGCGCGGTGGCGCGGGAACCGCAGCAGCCTGCATCACGGCAGCGTGCATCGCAGCGCCCCGGCCGCGACACCGACGAGTTCGCCCGGCTCATGCAGCAGGGCACCGTGGACGTCCGGCAGAGCGCGGTGCGCCGGCGTCGCAGTCCGGTCGTCGGCAAGATCGCGCTCGGGCTCGCGGTGGTCTCCGCCGCGGTGGACGCCAGCGCGTTCGCGGTGTTCATGGGCGGCGACACCGAGTTCGCGTTCGGGATCTGCTTCGTCGTCGTGTTCCTGACCCTCATCGCCGCGGTGCTCGGCTTCGTCGCCGCCGTCGGTGCGCTCGGCCGCTGGTACGGCGCCGTCGGGGTCGTCGTCGCCTTCTTCGCCAACCCGGTCATCCTCATCGTGATCGTGGTGTTCGTCGCCCCGGAGCTGCTGACGGGCATGGGCGCCTGAGTCGGCTGCCCGACCAGGGCGACATCGGCCCGCGACGGTACGTTGGGGGCATGGCTGCTCCCGTCTCCGACCTGTTCGACCCCGACGTCTGGACCGCGGCTCCGATCGCGGAGCAGTTCACGGACATCACGTACCACAAGCACGTCTCGAAGGGGATCGTGCGGGTCGCGTTCGACCGGCCCGAGGTGCGGAACGCCTTCCGCCCGCGCACCGTCGACGAGCTGTACCGTGCGCTCGACGACGCCCGTCAGGATCCCCGCGTCGGCGTCGTCCTGCTGACCGGCAACGGCCCGAGCCCGAAGGACGGCGGCTGGGCGTTCTGCTCCGGTGGCGACCAGCGGATCCGCGGGCGCAGCGGTTACCAGTACGTGGGCGACGAGGGTGCACCGCCCGAGGGGGTGGACCCGGCCGCGGCACAGGCCTCGATGGGCCGGCTGCACATCCTCGAGGTCCAGCGCCTCATCCGCATGATGCCCAAGGTCGTCATCGCGGTCGTGCCGGGGTGGGCGGCCGGCGGCGGACACTCGCTGCACGCGATCTGCGACCTCACGATCGCGAGCGCCGAGCACGGCAGGTTCAAGCAGACCGACGCCGACGTCGGTTCGTTCGACGGCGGCTACGGCAGCGCCTACTACGCCAAGCAGATCGGGCAGAAGTTCGCGCGCGAGGTCTTCTTCCTCGCGCAGGAGTACTCGGCGCAGCGCGCGTACGAGATGGGCGCGGTGAACGCCGTCGTCCCGCACCAGGAACTCGAGCGCGAGGCGATCCGCTGGGGCGAGATCGTCCTGGGCAAGTCCCCGACGGCGATCCGGATGCTCAAGTACGCGTTCAACGCCGTCGACGACGGCATGGTCGGGCAACAGGTCTTCGCTGGCGAGGCGACGCGGCTCGCCTACGGCACCGACGAAGCCGTCGAGGGTCGTGACTCGTTCCTCGAGAAGCGCGCCCCCGAGTGGACGTCGTTCCCGTGGCACTACTGAGCCCGGCGGTGCCGGTATGACCCATCCCCTGGTCGCGATGGGCACGTCGGATCCGTCGGTCGTGCTCCGCGGCCTGGAGGCAGCACTCACCGGCGGCCCCGCGCTGCTCCCCGTCGCCGAGGGAACGCCGGCGCTGCCGACCCCGCCACCGTCCGACGTCCGGCAGGGGGTCGCCCTGGTGGTCGAGACGAGCGGATCCACCGGCACCGGCAAGCGCGTGGCACTCTCGTCCGAGGCGCTCCTCGCCGGTGCCGCAGCGGCGGACGCCGCGCTCGGCGGACCGGGCAGCTGGGTGCTGGCGCTGCCCACGCACTACATCGCGGGCCTCAACGTCCTGACCCGGTCGATCGCGGCGGGGACGACCCCCGTCGTCGTCGCGCCGGGGCACTTCGACGCCGCGACGTTCGCGGACGCCGCGGACCGGGTCGTCACGGGTCCGGCCGCCCCGCGCCGGTACACGTCGCTCGTCCCGGTGCAGCTGGCCCGCGTGCTCGACGACGACCGGGCGACCGCCGCACTGAGCGGGTTCGACGCCGTCCTGGTCGGCGGGCAGGCGACCCCGACGGCGCTGCGCGAGCGAGCGGTCGCCGCCGGCGTGCGGATCGTGACCACCTACGGCGCGAGCGAGACGAGCGGCGGCTGCGTGTACGACGGCGTCCCGCTCGGCACCGTGCACTCCGCGGTCGTGGACGGCGAGCTGCAGCTGTCCGGACCGATGCTCGCCGAGGGCTACCTCGGCGACGACGACCGGACCGCTGCGACGTTCGTCGAGCGTGGTGGGCTGCGTTGGTACCGCACGGGGGACGCCGCCACGGTGTCGGACGGTGTGGTCCGGGTGCTCGGACGCCTCGACGACGTGGTGATCTCCGGGGGCGAGAAGGTCCGGCTCGGCGCGGTGGAGCGCCTCGTGCGCGACCTGCCCGACCAACACGGGGCGGTCGTCACCCGCCGGGCCTCGGGGGAGTGGGGCGAGGTGCCGGTCGTCGTCACCGAGCAGCCGCTCGACCTCGACACCGTCCGGTCCCACGTGGGCGACGCCCTCGGCCGAGCCGCACGTCCGGCCGCGGTGGTGCTCGTCGAGCGCTTGCCGATGCTCGCGTCCGGCAAGCCCGACCGGCGGGCGATCCAGGACCTCGCGGCACGGTAGGTGCGCTCGACGGCACCGCGGCGCAGTGCGACGCGGCGCGGATAGGATCGGTGGTCGTGGCACGAACGAAGAACACGACGCACAAGCAGGGCCGATCGGGCAACCCGGCCAAGGCTGCAGCCCCGGTCCGCTCGAAGCGGCGGGCGACCGCGCGGGACTGGATCGGCGGGGCGCGACTCCGCACCCTGACGCTCGGCGTGGTCCCCGTGGTGCTCGGCACGACCGTGGCCTTCGTCGACAGCGGCACCACCGACGACTTCGGTGGGTTCCTGGGCCAGGACGGGCACCTCGCCATCGCCCTGCTCGCGCTGGCGGTGGCGCTGTTCCTGCAGATCGGCGTGAACTACAGCAACGACTACTCCGACGGGGTCCGCGGCACCGACGAGTACCGCGTCGGCCCGGCTCGCCTGACGGGGGCTGGTCTCGCGAAGCCGCGGACCGTGCTGACCGTCGCCCTGACGTTCTTCGGTCTGGCAGCCGTCGCCGGGATCGTCATCGTGGTGCTCACCCAGCTGTGGTGGCTGCTGCTCGTCGGCGCCGCTGCCATCGTCGCCGCGTGGTTCTACACCGGTGGCAAGAAGCCGTACGGCTACAACGCGCTCGGCGAAGTCTTCGTCTTCGTGTTCTTCGGTCTCGTCGCGGTGCTCGGCACCCAGTACGTGCTCATCGACCGGGCCACCGCGAGCGGGTGGGCCGCCGCGGTCGCCGCCGGGTTCTTCGCCTGCGCGGTCCTGATGGTGAACAACATCCGTGACATCGACGAGGACCGTCTGGCCGGCAAGCGCACGCTCGCGGTGGTCGTCGGTCGGCCGGTGGCACGGGTGCTCTACGGCTTGTTCCTGATGCTGCCGTACGTCGTGTTGCTCTGGTTCGTGCTGCTGTACTTCCGCACCGGCTTCACGTACTTCTCGCTGCTGCTGGCGCTGCCGGCGCTCGCCATCGGTGTGTCGTCGCGCAAGCCGCGTGAGCTCATCACCGCGCTGCAGCTGTCGTCGTTCGCGTCGCTGGTGTTCGGCGTGGTGCTCGGCATCACGCTCGCCGTCCAGCCGTAGGGCTCCGCCGGGCTACTCCGCGTCGGTGTCCCGGCGCGCGGCGTGGCGGTCGGCGTCCGACACCGGGCGCACGGCCTTGGTGTCCGCGGCGTCGGTGTCCGCCGCGTCGACGAAGTCGTCCTCGAAGTCGCTGTCCGCATCGCGCTCCGGGGCGCCACGACGGTTCGCCAGGCTCAGGGCGACCTTGGTGCGGAGTCCGGCGAGCGCGATGTAGGACACCAGCAGCCCGACCAGGGCGGCGATGATCGTCGCCCAGTACCAGGGCATCGGGGTCAGGAGCAGGAGGAGCACGAGCGCCGCCGCGAAGATACCGAGCCGGGCCAGGGTGTACAGGAGCCACGCTTTCACCCGGCAAGTCTACGGACGGTCGACCGGCAGGGGCATCACAGGCTCGCGACCTACACTCCTGGGCATGGTCCGCTTGTGGTTGATCGTCGTCGTCGCCGCCGTTGCCTTCACGGTGTACGCGGCCATCGACTGCGCCACGATGCCCCGCGAACGTGTCCGCTCCCTCAGGCGCGGCGTCTGGATCCTGCTCGTGATCGTCCTGCCCGTGCTCGGCGGCGTCCTCTGGTTCCTGCTCGGCCGCTCCCCGGCGACCCCGGGCGCCACCGCCCGCTACCGTGGACCCGAAGACGACCCGGACTTCCTCGGCAGCACGCCGGTTCCGGGGGACACCCTCACGGACAAGGACCAGGACGACGCGACCCTCCAAGACCTCGAAGACCAGTTCCACGAGCGGGACGACGACGGCCGCACCGATCGCTGACGGTCCCGCCGGATCGGGCAGCCCGGCGACCGACGCCGCACTGGCGCTCCTGCAGGAACTCGTGCGTGCCGGCGTCACCGACGTCGTGGTCAGCCCCGGGTCGCGGTCGCAGGCCCTCGCCTTGGCGGCCGTCGCCCTCGAACGCGCCGGTGGACTGAGCGTGCACGTCCGGCTCGACGAGCGCACCGCCGGGTTCTTCGCCCTCGGCCTCGCGGTGGAGTCCGGTCGACCGGCCGCCGTCGTGACGACCTCGGGCACCGCCGTCGCGAACCTGCACCCCGCCGTCCTCGAAGCGCACCACTCCGGTGTCCCGATGCTCGTGCTGAGCGCCGACCGCCCCGACGAACTCCGTGGCATCGGCAGCAACCAGACCACCGTCCAGCCGGGGATGTTCGGCGACGCGGTCGCCTTCGTCCGCGACGTCGAGGCGCCCTCCGCGCACGGGGCCGACGCCTCGGTGCGTGCAGCGCTCCGCGACCTCGCCCGCCAGGCCGTCGCCGCGGCCGCCGGACACACCGGACAACCGGGACCGGCGCAGCTCAACGTCGCGTTCCGTGAACCCCTGTCCGCGGGCCTCGACGTCGAGCACGTGCAGGGCGTCCCCGACGACGAGGTCGACACCGCGTTCGCCACCCGACGCGTGCACGGGGGCCTGCCGGTCGCCGAGCTGTCACCGGACGATGCGCCGGGCACGGTCGTCATCGCCGGGCACGACGCCGGCGAGGACGCCGAGCGCATCGCCTGGGAGCTCGGGGCGCCCCTGCTCGCCGAGGTCTCCAGCGGCGCACGGTTCGGCCGGAACCTCGTCGTCACCTACCGCGAACTCCTGCGCGACGCCGACTTCGGCGGGGCGGTCCGTCGGGCCGTCGTGCTCGGGCACCCGACCCTCAGCCGTGAGGTCCCGGAGCTCCTGCAGCGGCAGGGGGTCGAGACGATCGTGGTCCGCGGACCGGCAGCCGATCCGTACGACCCGGCCCGTGCCTCCCGACCGGACGCCGTGACCACCTTCGTGTCCGACGTCCGCGTGACGGGCCGGACCCGTCCGGAACACCGTGCGTGGGTCGGCCGCTGGGTCGGCGCGAGCCGGCAGCTGCTCGGTGACGGCGACGCCGGACCGGACCTCGGCGCCAAGCGGTCCGCGGACCGCGCCGAACGCAACAAGTTCCTGCGCGACGAGGTCGCCCTCCGCCGCCGGCCCGTCGATCGTGCCATGCTCGCCGATGCCGTGTGGGGCGTGACGTGGCCGCATGACCGACTCGTGCTCGGTGCCTCGCAGATCATCCGCGTCGCCGACGGGCGGGTGCTCGGCAAGAAGATCCGGGTCCACGCGAACCGCGGCCTCGCCGGCATCGACGGCACCGTGTCGACCGCGCTCGGGATCGCCGCGGCGCTCGAGCAGTCGTCGGCGTCGGTCGGCACCACGCGCGTGCTGCTCGGCGACCTGACGCTGCTGCACGACCTCGGGGCGTTCGTCACCGGCACCGAGGAGCGCACGCACCGGGTGCAGGTCGTCGTCGGCAACGACCACGGCGGTGCGATCTTCCGTGGGCTCGAGGTTGCGCGCACCACGCCGGCAGAGGACATGCGACGGATGATGTCGACCCCGCAGCACGTCGACGTCGAACGGGTCGTGACCGGGCTCGGCTGGGAGTACCGCCGCGCGGAGACGTGGGGCGACCTCGAGCGGGTGCTCACCGACCCGGCCGAACGGGTCGTGATCGAGGTCCCGCTGGCGGACTGACGCGGCGCTCCGGCGTCGCGACGCTCAGGCCAGGGCGCCGCGACGTTCAGGCCAGGGCGTCGGTGATCGGTCGGAACTTCAGGGCGGTCTCGGCGACCTCGCGCTCGGGTTCCGACCCCGCCACGACCCCGGCACCCGCCCACGCCCGCACGGTGCCGTCGTCGTCGATCCGGGCGCTGCGCAGCGCGAGCATCCACTCGCCGTCGCCGGTGGCGCTCATCCAGCCCACCGGACCGGCGTACCGGCCACGGTCGACGCCCTCGAGCTCGGCGACGAGCCGGACGGCGACGTCTGTCGGGGTGCCGGCGACCGCGGCCGTCGGGTGCAGGGCATCCGCGACGTCGAGCGAGGTGGTGTCCGGCGGCAGCGTCGCCTGCACGTCGGTCGCCAGGTGCCACAGGTTCGGCAGCTGCAGCCGGAACGGCTCGGGGTCGGCGCGCAGCTCGGTCACGAGCGGCCGGAGCGAGGCGAGCAGGCTGTCGATCGCGAACGCGTGTTCCTCGACGTCCTTCGCACTCGCGGCGAGGGCCTCGGCCGCGGCGCGGTCCGACACCTCGTCGGCACCGCGCGCGGCGCTGCCCGCCAGGACACGTGCCGTCAGCTTGGTGCCGTCGGTGCGGGCGAGGGTCTCGGGGGTCGCGCCGACGAGTCCGTCGACGGCGAACGTGACGCACTGCGGGTAGGCGCTGGCGAGGTCGAGCAGCAGGGCACGGCGGTCGGCACCCGACGGCAGCGTGCCGACGAGGTCGCGGGCGAGGACGACCTTCTGCGCCGCCCCGGCCACGATGCGGCGGACGGCCTCGGCGACGTTCGCCGCGTAGACGTCCTCGTCGATCCGGCCGGGGCGCAGCGCCACGGAGACGTGCGGGCCGATCCGGGGGACCGGCACCGACGTCCGGGTGAAGGCGAGGGGTTCGGCACCGGCGGTCGTGTCGATCGCGGTGAGCCAGGCCTTGCCGCGTCGGCGGCCGATGACGACGCGCGGGACGATCAGCACGCTCTCGTCGGCGGAGTCGTCGGCGAAGGCGAAGGACCCGAACGCGACCAGCCCGGAGCCTCGGAGCTGCACCGGGTCGTCCACGACGGCCGACTCCACGACGGTGCGCCACACGGCCGCGGCGTCGCGCATCCGGTCGGGTCCGGTGAACGTGAACCGCAGTGCCTCACCGATGCCGACGATCCCGTCGCCGTTCCGGACGAAGGCCAGGGGACGGTCGCGGAGGGTGTGGCGGAGGACGGTGCCCGGGTCGTCGAGGATCCGGGTGGAGACCGTCAGCGGGGGCGCCGCCGTGGTGGTTCGGGTCACGCCTCCGATGCTACGCGCGGTCGGTGGAGCGCCCGGCCGGGCGCCCGTCGCGCGGACCGTCGCCGCGAGTCCGGTGAACGTACGGTCGGGACCTCTAGGATTGGTCGGGTGAGCAGAGCGGACCTGAACAAGCGGCCGGACGAGGTAGCGGCGATGTTCGACGACGTCGCGGCCAAGTACGACCTCACGAACGACATCCTGTCGGCTGGCAACGCACCGCTGTGGCGTGTCGCCACGGTGCGGGCGGTCGACCCCCAGCCGGGCGAGAAGATCCTGGACATCGCTGCCGGCACCGGCACGAGTGCCGCGGCCTTCGCCAAGAAGGGGGCTGAGGTCAGTGCGCTCGACCTCTCCGCCGGCATGATCGCGGTCGGTCGCGAGCGGCACCCCGAGATCACCTTCGTCGAGGGCGACGCGGAGCACTTGCCCTTCGACGACGACACGTTCGACGCCGTCACGATCTCGTTCGGGCTGCGCAACGTGAACGACCCGAAGCAGGCGCTCGCCGAGATGCTCCGCGTGCTCAAGCCCGGCGGTCGCGTCGTCATCTGCGAGTTCTCGACGCCGCCCCGCGCCCTGCTGCGCCTCGGCTACGGCACGTACCTCAAGCGCGTGCTGCCGGGCATCGCGAAGCTCTCGAGCAGCAACCCGGCCGCCTACCGCTACCTCGCCGAGTCGATCGACGCCTGGCCGGACCAGCAGGTCCTGACGCAGTGGCTGCGCGGCGTCGGGTTCTCGGTGGTCGCCTACCGCAACCTCACGGCCGGTATCGTCGCACTGCACCGCGGCCGCAAGCCCGTCGCCGACACGGTGCGCGAGTCCGCGGCCCGTCGTGCGAAGGCGCGCCGAGACCACCAGACCACCGGCGAGCAGCCGCGCGTCGACCCGGCCGACGACTGACCGGTCACCACCCCCGAAGACGGAGCAGCACTTGAATCCGAGCGTCCCGGTCGCACGTCGTGCGCCGAGCCTCCGCGCGTCGTTGGGCATCGGCGAGCGGTTGTTCGCCACGCCCGCCGACCGCCGCTTCATCTCCGCGGTCGACGACGGCCTCGAGCTCGTCGAGCAGGGGCTCGAGGACGCCATGCGGTCCACGGACACCCTGGCCGACACCACGAGCCGCTACCTGCTCTCCGCCGGTGGCAAGCGGATCCGCCCGACCCTGACCCTGCTCATCGCGCAGCTCGGCGACGGCGTGACCGATGCCGTGGTGAAGGCAGCGGTCAGCATCGAGACGACCCACCTGGCGTCGCTGTACCACGACGACGTCATGGACGAAGCCCCCGTCCGCCGGGGTGTCCCCGCCGCGCAGATCACGTACGGCAACAACGTGGCGATCCTGACCGGTGACCTGCTCTTCGCCCGCGCCAGCCTGATCACGGCCGACCTCGGCACCGAGGGCATCCGGATGCAGGCCGAGACCTTCCAGCGCCTCTGCATGGGGCAGCTGCACGAGACCACCGGCCCGCAGCCCGAGGACGACCCGGTCGAGCACTACATCCAGGTGCTCAGCGACAAGACCGGCTCGCTCATCGCGACCGCCGCCCGCGCCGGCGTGATGTTCTCCGGTGCCGACCGCGCCTACCTCGACGCCGTTGGCACCTTCGGCGAGAAGGTCGGCGTGGCCTTCCAGCTCGTCGACGACGTCATCGACCTCGCACCGGCCACCGACAAGACCGGCAAGATCGCCGGAAACGACCTCCGTGCGGGCGTCGACACGCTGCCGATGCTGCACCTGCGTCGGCACGCGGCGACGGACGCTGCGGCGCAGGACCTCGTCCAGCGCATCGAGCGTGACGTGAACGGCGCTCCGGACGAGTCGGTCGGTTCGGCGCCGTACCAGTCGGCCGTCGCTGCGTTGCGCGAGCACGAGGCGACCGCGTCGACGCGGGCGGTCGCCGTCCGCTGGGCCCGCGACGCCGTCGCCGCCCTCGCACCGCTGCCCGACGGCACGGTGAAGCGGGCGCTCACCCGCTTCGCGGACTCCGTCGTCGACCGCAGCCGCTGAACACCTGCCGCCGGACACCGTCCGCGACGGCCCCGAGGTCACCGCGCGGGACGCACCTCCGGGAGCACCCCATCCGAACGAACTGGAGACGATCAGTGCCCACCCTCCGAATCGCCATCGTCGGCGCCGGACCCGCCGGCATCTACGCCGCGGACATCCTGCTGCGCGAGGCCCACGGACACGACGTGTCGATCGACCTGTTCGAACAACTCCCCGCGCCCTACGGTCTCGTGCGCTACGGCGTCGCGCCCGACCACCCGCGCATCAAGGGGATCGTCAACGCCCTGCGCGACGTGCTCGACCGCGGGGTCGTCCGCCTGTTCGGCAACGTCCGCTTCGGCGAGGACATCACGCTCGAGGACCTGAAGAAGCACTACAACGCGGTCGTCTTCTCGACGGGTGCAATCAAGGACGCCGACCTGGACATCCCGGGCGTCGACCTGCAGGGCTCCTACGGTGCCGCGGAGTTCGTCAGCTGGTTCGACGGACACCCCGACGTGCCGCGCACCTGGCCGCTGACCGCTGAGAGCGTCGCGGTGATCGGTTTCGGCAACGTCGCGCTCGACGTCTCCCGCATCCTGGCGAAGCACGCCGACGACCTGCTGCCGACCGAGATCCCGGCGAACGTGTACGAGGGCCTCAAGGCGTCGCCCGTCACGGACGTCCACGTCTTCGGGCGCCGTGGTCCGGCGCAGGTGAAGTTCACCCCGCTCGAGCTCCGCGAGCTCGGCGAGGTCCGCGACGTCGACATGATCGTCCACGACGAGGACTTCGACCACGACGAAGCATCGAAGGCCGCGATCGCGACGAACAAGCAGGTCATGGTCATCAACCGGGTGCTCGAGCAGTGGCGGACGCGCGAGGTCGGCCAGGCGAGCCGCCGGCTGCACCTGCACTTCTACGCGAAGCCGATCGAGTTCGTCGGCGACGAGCAGGGCAACCTCACCGCCATCCGGTACGAGCGCACCCGTCCGAACGGCGAGGGCGGGGTCGAGGGCACCGGTGAGATCCGCGAGATCGCGATCCAGGCCGCCTACCGCGCCGTCGGGTACTTCGGTTCGCCGCTGCCCGGCCTGCCGTTCGACGAGCGTCACGGCGTCATCCCGAACCACGAGGGCCAGGTCCTCGACGACGACAACCAGCAGATCCCCGGCGTCTACGCCACCGGCTGGATCAAGCGCGGGCCGGTCGGCCTGATCGGGCACACCAAGTCCGACGCGATGGAGACCGTGCAGCACATCGTCAACGACCAGGCGAGCTGGTGGACGCCGGAGGACCCGTCCGAGGGCGCGATCCCGGCGCTCCTCCGCGAACGCGGTGTCGAGTACACCGACCTCGAGGGCTGGCACCACCTGGACACCCACGAGCTCGCACTCGGTGCGGCCGAGGGCCGTGAGCGCGTCAAGGTCGTGCCCCGCGACGAGATGATCGACGTGTCGCTCGGCCGCGTCGACGCGCCCACGAACTGAGCACGATGACCGACACGCGCCCCGTCCCGCCCCGTGCGGTGCGGGGCGCGTCGGTGTCCGGAGCGCGCCTGCAGGGCGTCGACGTGGCGCGGGCCGTCGCACTGCTCGGCATGATGGCCGCGCACATCGGTGGCATCGCGGAGCAGCTCGACTGGGCGGATCCGACGACGTGGTCCGCGGTCGCGAACGGGCGGCCGTCGGCGCTGTTCGCGGTGCTCGCGGGGGTCTCGATCGGTCTGACGAGCGGCCGGACGACCCCGCCAGGACCCCCGACGATCGGCCGGGTGCGGGCTCGCCTGGCGATCCGTGCGGCGGCCGTCGTCGCCATCGGCTTCGTGCTCATCGCGCTGGAGACGCCGGTCTACGTGATCCTGCCGACCTACGGTGCGCTGTTCGTCCTGGTCATCCCGGTGCTCCGCGTCCGTCCGGCGTGGCTGCTCACCATCGCGGGTGCCTGCGCCGTGCTGTCGCCGGTGGTCGCCGTCGCGACCGCACCGGCCTTCGCCGACGCGGGCATGGTCGGCGTGCAGCTCGGCCTGGTCTACCCCGTGGTCACCTTCCTGGCGTACGTCCTGGTCGGTCTCGCGGTCGCGCGACTGAGCCTGGAGGATCGTGGCCGGCAGGTCGCGCTCCTCGTGTCCGGCGCACTGGTCGCCGCCACGGCGTACGTCGTCGGCACGGTCCTCGCGCCGCTGCCGGCCGGGGCCGCGTTCGCGTTCCCGGGCGTCCCGTACGCCGCCGACGACAGCACCCCGGGCCAGGCCTTCGCCCAGCTCTTCCTGTCGCCGCGCGACCACTCCTCGACGACGGTCGACGTCGTCGGCACCGCGGGGGTGGCGGTGGCGGTCATCGCGCTGTGCACCCTGGTGTTCGACGGTCGCGGCCGGCTCGCCGAGCGGATCGCGTTCCCGCTCGCCGCGGTCGGGTCGATGCCGCTCACGGTCTACTCGGGCCACCTCGTGGTCATCGCGCTGCTGTCCGAGTACCCGGAGTCGGCGGCGGCGTGGGGCTGGTTCGCGCTCGTGTCGATCGTGTTCGCGATGACGTGGCGGCGGTTCCTCGGCCGTGGCCCGCTCGAGCGCGCGGTCGCCGGCCTGGCGTCCCTCGTCCCGATGCGCTGAGCGCCCCTGCCGGTGCCGGTGCCGGTGCCGGTGCCGCACGGTGCGTGGCGGAGGCGAGCCGCGCCTCCCGTCCGACAGCGCGACAGCGCGACAGCACGCGCTACTGCAGCGCTGCCGTGAGCCGCGCGACGTTGTCGAGCACCTTGGACCGCCGCGGACGCTCGTCCCACTCGTCGAGCGTCAGCTCGAAGCTGTGCTCCTTGTAGGCGTGCTGCACCTCGCGCAGGGCATCGACGAAGCGGTGCCCGCGGACCATCACGGAGACCTCGAGGTTCAGGCTGAACGACCGCATGTCCATGTTGCTCGACCCGATCACCGACACCTCGTCGTCGATCGTGAAGTGCTTCGCGTGCAGGATCGTCGGTGCCCGGTACAGCCAGATCTTCACGCCGGCACGGAGCAGCCCCTCGTAGTAGGAGCGCTGCGCGTGCCACGTCATCGCGTGGTCGCCCATCTCGCCGACGAAGAGCTCCACCTCGACGCCCCGCTGTGCCGTCGTGGTGATCGCGTAGAGCATGGAGTCGTCCGGCACGAAGTACGGCGAGGTGATCGACACCTTCTTCTGTGCCGAGTACAGCAGGGCGTTGAACAGGCGCAGGTTGTTCTCGCCGTCGAACCCGGGCCCGGACGGCACCACCTGGCAGTCGAGCGCGTCCCCACGGTCAGCGCGCTGGACGGGATCGCTCTCGCGGAGCAGCAGCTCGTCGGTCTCGCTGTACCAGTCGGTGACGAACAGGGCGTTGAGGCCGGCGACGACCGGTCCCTCGAACCGGGCGAACAGGTCCTTGTAGACCATGCCCTTCTCGATGTGCGACTTCATGTCGTACGACGCGTCGATGAGGTTCTGCGACCCGGTGAACGCCACCGATCCGTCGAGCACCATGATCTTCCGGTGGTTCCGCAGGTCGGGGCGTTGGAACTTCCCCTGCAGTGGCAGCAACGGGAGCATGAGGTGCCACTCGATGCCGGCGCGGTCCATGAACGCCAGGGTGTCCTTGTACCCGGGGTAGCCGCGGCTGGCCCAGTGGTCGAGCAGGAACCGCACGGTCACACCGCGGGCCTGTGCGCGGGCGAGCGCGTCGAAGAACGGCCGGGTCGTGTCGTCGAGCGTCGCGATGTAGAACTCGACGTGCACGAACCGGCGCGACTGGTCGATCGCCCGGGTCATCTCCGCGATCGACTCCTCGGAGTCGGGGTAGAGCTCCGCCGAGTTGCCGCCGACCAGGGGCATCGCGCCGAGCTCGCGGTTCAGTGTCGTGATGCTCTCGAGCCACAGCGGCCACGGGTGGTCACGGCGCACGCGTTCGATGCCCTCGGTCTGCTCGAGGATGTACGCGTTGATCTCGGTCTGCTTCTCACGCCGGGCACGTGGCAGCTTCGTCGACCCGATGACCAGGAAGACGATGAAGCCGATGTACGGGATGAGGAAGATCGCGAGCAACCAGGCGGTCGCGGTCTGCGGCTTCCGGTTGATCGGGACGTAGATGATCGAGAAGGCGCGGATCGCCAGGTCCAGCAGGACGGCGAGGACCGTGACTGCGACGGTGAGCCAGTGCTCCACGGACGTCAGCGGAAGTTGATGTACTGCAACGGCACGTCGAACTCTTCACCCTTGAGCAGCTGGATCGTGTTCTGCAGGTCGTCGCGGCTCTTCGAGGAGACCCGCAGCTCGTCGCCCTGGATCTGGCTCTTGACGCTCTTCGCCGCGTTGGCGCGCAGGAAGGCACCGATCTTCTTCGCGACGTCCTGCTCGATGCCGTTCTTGAACTTGACCTCGATGCGGTACTCCTTGCCCGAGGGGTAGGGGTCGCCGGCGTCGAGGCTCTTCAGGCTGATGTTGCGCTTGATCGCCTTGCTCTGCAGGACGTCGAGGACGGCCTTGGCACGCTCTTCGGAGTTCGCCTTGATGAGGACGTCCTCGCCGCTGAACGCGATCGATGCGTCCGCGCCCTTGAAGTCGTACCGCTGCTCGATCTCCTTGGCGGCCTGGTTGAGGGCGTTCTCCGCCTCCATCTTGTCGACCTTGCTGACCACGTCGAAGGAACTGTCTGCCATGCCGGACAGCCTAACGGCGGACAGGAGGCCCGGTTCCAGGCGCGTGGATCGGCTCACGGTGGTCACGACCACCGTTCCGGATCCGCTATGCTTTTGTGCGCGCCTTCGGTTGGTGATCACACCGGCTGGGTGCGCATGGCAAGTTACCCAAGCGGCCAAAGGGATCTGACTGTAAATCAGCCGGCGTAGCCTTCGGGGGTTCGAATCCCTCACTTGCCACCATCGGAAAGCCCCGTCCAACCCGGACGGGGCTTTCGTCGTCCCTGGCAGGATCGGTGCATGGCATCCGACCGCACACCGTCCCAGTTCGCCGACCTCGCCGAGTCGATCGCGCGTGAAGCGGCCACGCTCGCCGCGCGACGCCGTAGCGAAGGGGTCGAGGTCGCCGACCGGAAGTCGAGCATCGTCGACGTCGTGACCGCGGCGGACCGCGAGGTCGAGGCGCTGATCCGCAGCCGGATCGCCGAGGCCCGACCGGACGACGCGTTCCACGGCGAGGAGTCCGGGTCCGCCTCGGGCGGCTCGGGCATCACGTGGGTGGTGGACCCGATCGACGGCACCGTCAACTACCTGTACGGCAGCGCCGAGTACGGCGTGAGCATCGGCGTCGTCCGTGGCACCGACGACCCGACGACGTGGGAGCAGGTCGCCGGGGTCGTCGTCGCCCCCGCGACCGGTGTCGTGTTCCGTGCGGCTGCCGGGCAGGGTGCCACCCGTGACGGCGTCCCCCTGACCGTGAGCGATCCGGCCTCGCTCGCCGAGACCCTCGTGGCCACCGGCTTCGGGTACACCGCGGACCGGCGCCGCGAGCAGGTGTCCGTGCTCGCCGGACTCATCGGCGAGGTCCGTGACATCCGCCGCGGGGGAGCGGCGTCGCTCGACTGTTGTGCGGTCGGGGCCGGTGTCGTCGACGCCTACTACGAGCGGGGGATCAACCCGTGGGACATGGCCGGCGGCTCCGTCGTCGCCCACGAGGCCGGGGCCTCCATCCGCATCTGGGAGGCCGGCGGGACCCGTTCCTTCCTGTTCGCGAGCCCCGCGGTGGCCGACGAACTCGAGGCCCTGGTCCGTGGTCTCGAGGCCGAGGTGCTCGACGTCTGAGCCCGTCGCCCCCTCTGTCTGGGGGTCCCTGGAGGACGTGACCACGACTGGCGACGTGCGACGACCTTTGCTACCGTGCTCAGGTCCCGTTATCTGCTCGTTACCAACGAGCGGGCCCCTTCTCCGATCAGGATCGCCACCGCACGCATGCCCCACTCCCCACTGACGTCCGTCCCCACCGGTTCCGTCGACGCCGCCACCCCGGTCGTCCACCTGACCCGACGAGCACGGATCGAGGCGGAGCGAGCGGCTGTGCAGGGTGCTCCGGTGACGCAGCACCGCACGCAGGACGTCGCTCCCGCCGGCACCGCACGGCCGTCGTTCGACGAGGTCGTCGGGCTGACCACGCCGTCGTCCGCCGCTGCTCCCGTGTCCCCGATCGACCTCGCGCCGGCGTCGCCCGCGCTGCCCGAGTCGGCGGTCCGTCCGGCGTCGCGCATCACGACGCCGCCGGCTCCCACGTCGCCGGACGTCCGGGCGACCGCACCGCGGACCGTCGCCGCATCGCCAACCGTTCCCGTCGCCGCACCGTCGGCGTCGGCCCAGGCCCGTCGCGTCCTCGGTCAGGTGCCGGCGTCCCGTCGTCGCACGGGTCAGGCCGCGGCAGCCGTGCAGGTCGACCGGGCCAGCCGCCACATCGCCGCCGCGTCGAAGCCGATCCCCACCACCCCGAAGCAGGGTGCATCGTTCCGCCGTGCCGCCTCGCGCGTGACGGCGGTGGGTGCGCTGCTCTTCGTCGCCGGGCTCGTCGTCTCGACGTCGCTGCCGGCGAAGGCGCTCTACGTGCCGGAGACCGGTTCCACGGCGGCCCGGCCCACGGCGAGTGGTGCGACCCAGTCGATGAGCGTCGCCGCCGCAGCCGACGGGTCGACCACCCGCGACCAGTACACGGTGTCCGACGCCACGCAGTACGCGAACGTCGACGCCTCGAGCTTCACCAACGACCCGACCGGCACCATCCAGTGGCCGTTCCTGACCGGTGTCCCGATCACCTCGGGCTTCGGCGGGCGCCAGGTCGCGGGGTGCTCGTTCTGCTCGACGAACCACATGGGCGTCGACTTCGCCCCCGGTGAGGGCACGCCGATCCGCGTGATCGCCGCCGGCACCGTCATCAAGGTGCAGGCGAACGACGGCGGCTTCGGCAACGACGTGTGGGTCGAGCACGACGTCGACGGCAAGCAGTTCGTCAGCGTCTACGGCCACATGGAGGACAACTCCTTCAAGGTGGTCACCGGGCAGCAGATCGAGGTCGGCGACGAGCTCGGTCTCGTGGGCAGCACGGGCAACTCCACGGGCCCGCACCTGCACCTCGAAGTGCACGTCGACGGCGTCCCGGTGGACCCGCTGGCGTGGCTCGAGGCCAACGCGAACTAGCGGTCCGAGGCGCGGCACGCCCGGGCGTCTCGTCCGGTTCCGGAGCAGCGTCGGGGTTCTGCTATCCTCGTGTGGTGCCGTTCGCGGCACATCGCCCCGATAGCTCAGTGGTAGAGCACCTCCATGGTAAGGAGGGGGTCGTCAGTTCAATCCTGACTCGGGGCTCCGACCCGGTGCGCGTGTCGCTCCGGATCTCTGGCGGGGTAGCTCAGTTGGTTAGAGCACACGACTCATAATCGTGGGGTCGCGGGTTCAAGTCCCGCCCTCGCTACAGCAAGCCCGGCGATCTGTTCGCCGGGCTTTCGTCGTTCCCGGGGCTGTCGTGCTCGTCGTGCTCGCCCCGCTCGTTCTGCGGTCGCGAGACGCCGTCGTCTGGGCGAGACGCCTCGGCCATCGCGAGACGCCTCCGAATTCGACGGCGTCTCGCGGACTCGGGGGCGTGCTGCGGACACGACGGCGTCTCGGACGGGAGGCGCGTGGCGGCCGCGCCCCGGGCCTCCCGTCCGTCCCGTGACCGGGTCTACAGCGCGGGGTGCGCCCCGACGTCCGTCCGGGCCTGGAGGACCCCGGCTGCACGCAGGGCGCGCTCCAGCGCCGAGTTCACGTCGTGCCACGCCGCTCGTCGTCGGGCTGCGCCGATGCTCCCGCCCGCGACCGCCGTGCCGTGCCCGGTGTGCCGCAGCGTGATCGTGGTGGCGGTCCCCGTGACGGTCGTCGACAGCTCGTACTGCCGGAACTCGTGCGCGGGGTGCACGAGCGCCCCGAGCAGGATCGTCAGCAGCAGGTTGCCGGTGGTCGCGGTGAGCGTCCCGCCGGTCGACTCGACGCGGTGTCCCGCCGTGCGGAGTGCCGCGCCGGCGACCTCCATCGCGGTGCAGCGGTCACCGGTGTGCACGGCGAAGTGCCTGGTGGTGTCCATGTGTCTCCCCATCCCCGGAGTCCGGAACCGATGCCGGACCGCCGGTTCCCCCGAACCGGCTCCGAGCAGCCTATCCGATGCATCCTCATGGACGACATGCCCCCGGACGGGCGTCGGTAGACTGCGGACGTGTCAGTGAACCCCGAGCTCGTCGGCAGGACGTTCCCGCCGGCCCAGCCCTACCTGGTCGGTCGCGAGAAGGTGCGCGAGTTCTCGCGTGCGGTGTTCGCGACCAACCCCGTCCACCACGAACCCGATGCCGCACGCGCGGCCGGGTACGCCGACGTCGTCGCCCCGCCGACGTTCGCCGTCGTCGTGCAGGAAGCGACCCTCGCCCAGCTCCTGGCCGAGCCGGACGCCGGCATCGACTTCTCCCGTGTCGTGCACGGCGAACAGTCCTTCACCTACGACCGGCCGATCGTCGCCGGCGACGAACTCACCGCCACCCTGACCGTGACGAGCGTGAAGACGCTCGGCGGCAACGCGATGGTCACGGCCCAGAGCACCATGAACGACGCCACGGGAGAGCACGTCGTCACGGCGACCTCCACCCTCGTGGTCCGAGGAGACGACGCATGACCGCCGCACCCGCCACCGCGCTCGAGGTCGGCACGGTCGTCGTCGAGCGCGAGGTGCACATCACCCGCGACTCGCTCGTCCGCTACGCCGGAGCCTCCGGTGACTTCAACCCGATCCACTACCGCGACGACGTCGCCGTGTCGGTCGGTCTGCCCGGGGTGCTCGCACACGGCATGCTCACGATGGGCCTCGCCGTCCAACCGGTGTCCGAGTGGCTCGGCGACAGCGGCTGGGTCGCGGGCTACGGCGTCCGCTTCACCCGCCTCGTGGTCGTCGACCCCGAGCAGGGCGCGACCGTCGGCATCGTCGCGAAGGTCGGCACCGTCGACGACGACGGCCGCCCGAAGCGCATCGACCTCACCGTGACCGCCGCCGGGCAGACCGTGCTCGGCAAGGCGCAGGTCACGGTGGCCTTCCGCTGACCGTGGTGCAGGCACTCGCCGACCTCACGACGCTGGGCGTCGGCGGTCCGGCTGCGCGGCTGCTCACGGCGACGACCACCGGCGAGCTCGTCGCGCACACGCGCACCGCGTGGGACGACCACGAGTGGCTCGTCCTCGGTGGCGGCAGCAACGTCCTGGTCGCCGACTCCGGCTTCGACGGCACCGTCGTGCTCGTGCGCACCACGGGCGTCGATGCCGAGCCGGACGCCGACGGCGTCACCGTCCGCGTCGCGGCCGGTGAACCCTGGGACGCGTTCGTCGCGACGACGGTCGCGAACGGCTGGACCGGCCTGGAGGCCCTCAGCGGCATCCCGGGCACGGTCGGTGCCGCCCCCGTGCAGAACATCGGCGCCTACGGGGTCGAGCTCTCCGACGTGCTGACCCGCGTCGACTTCCTCGATGCGGTCACGGGGGAGCGCACGTGGGTACCAGCGGCCGAGCTGGCGCTCGGCTACCGCACGTCGACCCTCAAGCACGGACGCCGCGGTGTCGTGCTGACGGTCGAGTTCCGGCTCGGCACAGCGGGGGAGCACGGCGTGCCGGTCCGGTACGCCCAGCTCGCCGGGTCGCTCGGGGTCGACCTCGGCGCACTCGTCGAGCCGACGACGGTCCGCGACGAGGTCCTGCGGCTCCGCGCGACCAAGGGCATGGTCCTCGACGCCGACGACCGGGACACCTGGAGTGCCGGGTCGTTCTTCACGAACCCGATCGTGTCCGCCGCCTTCGCCGAGACCCTGCCGTCCGAGGCGCCGCGGTGGCCCGCCGGTGACGACGTCAAGCTCAGTGCTGCCTGGCTCATCGAGCACGCCGGGGTGCACCGCGGGTACGGCGTCCCGGGGTCGCACGCGGCGATCTCCTCGAAGCACACCCTCGCGCTGACGAACCGGGGCGGGGCGACCGCTGCCCAGTTGGCCGAGCTCGCGCGGTACGTGCAGGTGACCGTCCTGAACCGCTTCGGGGTCTCGCTCGTGCCGGAGCCCGTGGTGGTCGGCGACCTGCTCGACTGAGCTCGGGGACTACGCGAAGAACGCCGCCAGGCGGGCGACACCCTCGGCGATGTCGTCGTCGCCGAGGGCGTACGACAGGCGCAGGTAGCCGGACGGACCGAAGGCCTCTCCGGGGACGACCGCGACCTCGGCGTGCTCGAGGATCAGGTCGGCCAGCTCGAGCGTGGTCGTCGGGGTCGAGCCCGCCCACTCGCGACCGAGCAGCGCCGTGACGTCGGGGTAGACGTAGAAGGCGCCCTGCGGTGTCGGCGTGACGAAGCCCGGGATCGCGTTGAGTCCCGCGACGATGGCCTGGCGCCGGCGGTCGAAGGCCTCGCGCATGGCGGCGACCGGTTCCTGCGGGCCGGTGAGCGCGGCGATCGCGGCGCGCTGGGACACGTTGGACACGTTGGACGACAGGTGCGACTGCAGGTTCGACGCTGCCTTGACCGCGTCGGCCGGTCCGATGAACCACCCGACGCGCCAGCCGGTCATCGCGTAGGTCTTCGCGACGCCGTTGACCAGGATGGTGGTGTCGGCGAGGGCCGGCACGGCGTCGAGGATGCCCGTGAAGCGCAGGCCGTCGTAGACCAGGTCCTGGTAGATCTCGTCGCTGATCACCCAGATGCCGTGTTCGAGCGCCCACTCGCCGATGGCCCTGGTCTGCTCGGCGGTGTACACGGCGCCGGTCGGGTTCGAGGGCGAGCAGAACAGCAGCGCCTTCGTCTTGGGGGTGCGTGCGGCCTCGAGCTGCTCGACGGTGACCAGGTACCCCTGGTTGCTGCCGGCGAAGACCTCGACGGGTTCGCCGCCGGCCAGGCGGATCGCCTCGGGGTAGGTGGTCCAGTACGGAGCGGGGAGCAGGACCTCGTCACCGTCGTCGACGATCGTCTGGAACGCCTGGTAGACGGCCTGCTTGCCGCCGTTGGTGACGATCACCCGCGACGGGTCGACGGTGATGCCGGACTCGCGGGCGGTCTTCTCGGCGATGGCCTGCTTCAGTTCGGGCAGGCCGGTCGCGGGCGTGTACCGGTGGTTCTTCGGGTCCTGCGCGGCTTCGACGGCGGTGACGACCACGTGGTCGGGCGTGGCGAAGTCGGGCTCGCCGGCGGCGAAGGAGATGACAGGCCGGCCGGCGGCCTTGAGCGCCTTGGCCTTCGCATCGACCTTGAGCGTCGCGGACTCGGCGATCGCCGCGATGCGGGACGCGATGCGCGGCCGATCGGTCGGCGCGGCGGCGGGGGTTGCGGTGGACTCGGGGCCGGGGGCTGCGGTGCTCACGGGTCCCAGCCTATCGGCGCGGCACGCCGTGCAGTGGGCCAAGTGGACACCGTGTGACGGACTCCCGTACACTCGACCACCGGAACACGATCGGTGACGGACGTGCTCTGAAGGGCGGTGGCTCAATTGGTAGAGCAGCGGTCTCCAAAACCGCAGGTTGCAGGTTCGAGTCCTGTCCGCCCTGCAACTCTGGAAGGGTAGAAGTTGGCGAGCAAAGACATGGAGACAACGGCGGACGACGTCGTTGCCAAGGCGAAGCAGGACCGGGCCGAGCGCCGTGGTCCGATCGCTGCCGTCGTGCTCTTCATCCGCCAGGTGATCGCCGAGCTGCGGAAGGTCGTCACGCCGACCCGCAAGGAGCTCTTCAGCTACACGGGCGTCGTGCTCGTCTTCGTCGTCGTCATGATGATCCTGGTGTCGATCCTCGACTTCGTGTTCGGTCTCGGCGTCGGGTACGTGTTCGGCAACGGGCCCACGGCCTGACCCGGACGTCGGCCGCCCTGTGCGGTGGCCCCTTGGAGTACGGTCGCCCGAGACGGTGCCGATCGTGACCAGGCCCGTCCGCCATCCCGACCCGCACCACCGAACGGAAAGAATCGACTGTGTCTGACTACTCCCGCGACGACATCGACCTCGCGACGGCTGCCGAGCAGTCCTCCGAAGTCGAGGAGAACCAGGAAGGCGACGTCGAGACCGGCGAGGAGCGCTCCGCCGAGTCCGCCGAGGAGCGTGCGATCTCCGTCGAGTCCGAGGACGACGAGTCGCTCGGCATCGACGAGGAGCTGACCGCCCTGCAGGAGTCCACGGACCCCGAAGCCGACGCCGTCGTCGAGGACGCGCTCGAGATCGACTCCGCTGACGAGGCCGAGGCCGCCGTCGAGGCGGTCGAGGACGAAGAAGAGATCGAACTCGAGTCCGAGACCGCTGCAGAGGCGAACGAGACCCTCGCGGCCGACGAAGCGATCGACGCCGAGGACGACGAAGAAGAGGCCGAGGTCGACCCGTACGAGGCCTTCAAGGTCGAGCTGCGGATGAAGCCGGGCAAGTGGTACGTCATCCACTCCTACGCGGGCTTCGAGCGCCGCGTGAAGTCGAACATCGAGAACCGCATGGTCTCGATGTCGATGGAGGAGTCGATCTACCAGGTCGAGGTCCCGATGGAGGACGTCGTCGAGATCAAGAACGGGCAGCGCAAGCTGGTCACCCGCGTCCGGATCCCCTCGTACGTGCTCGTCCGCATGGACCTCAACGAGGACTCGTGGTCGGTCGTCCGTCACACCCCCGGTGTCACCGGCTTCGTCGGCAACGCCCACAACCCGACGCCGCTGCGTTTCGACGAGGCGTTCGGCATGCTCAAGTCCCTCGTCCAGGTCGCCGAGGCAGCCCCGAGCAAGGATGGCTCGAAGTCCGGCGGTTCCCTGCGGGCGCAGCCCGCGGCCGAGGTCGACTTCGAGGTCGGCGAGACGATCACCATCAAGGAAGGCTCGTTCGCGGGCCTGCCGGGTTCGATCTCCGAGATCAAGCCGGAGAGCGGCAAGCTCACCGTCCTCGTATCGCTGTTCGAGCGTGAGACCCCGGTCGAGCTCAGCTTCGACCAGGTCACCAAGCTGTAGCGATCACCAAGCTGTAGCGATCACCGAGATCGACTACACTGAACGGGTTTGGGCCCGCACGCTTCGTGCGTGTGGGCCTTCACCGCGGTCCGGAACGGCCGGACCAGCGGGAGAGTGCACGGATCCCCGTGCGTTCGATTCCAGGAGGAAGACAAGTCATGGCACCGAAGAAGAAGGTCACGGGCCTGATCAAGCTGCAGATCAACGCGGGGGCCGCCAACCCGGCCCCGCCGATCGGTCCGGCACTCGGTCAGCACGGCGTCAACATCATGGAGTTCTGCAAGGCGTACAACGCGGCGACCGAGTCGCAGCGTGGCAACGTCGTGCCGGTCGAGATCACCGTCTACGAGGACCGTTCGTTCACGTTCGTCCTCAAGACCCCGCCGGCCGCTGAGCTCATCAAGAAGGCTGCTGGTGTGCAGAAGGGGTCCGCGACCCCGCACACGGTCAAGGTCGCGAAGATCTCGATGGACCAGGTCCGTCAGATCGCCGAGACCAAGCAGGCCGACCTGAACGCCAACGACATCGAGCAGGCCGCGAAGATCATCGCCGGCACCGCACGCTCGATGGGCATCACGGTCGAGGCCTAGGCACCGATCGGGCTCCGGCCCACACCCAGACACCTTTCCGTGGGAGAGCCGCGCCGGCTCGTCAACCACGTATCTCGCAAGGAGACCACCATGGCGAAGAAGTCCAAGGCCTACGAAGCCGCGGCCGCGAAGATCGAGGCCGACAAGTTCTACACCCCGACCGAGGCAGTCGCCCTGGCCAAGGAGACCGGCTCTGCGAAGACCGACTCCACGGTCGAGGTCGCGCTGAAGCTCGGCGTCGACCCCCGCAAGGCCGACCAGATGGTCCGCGGCACGGTCATCCTGCCGCACGGCACGGGCAAGACCGCTCGCGTCATCGTGTTCGCGACGGGTGCAGCGGCCGAGGCCGCCATCGCAGCCGGCGCCGACGAGGTCGGTGGCGACGAGCTCATCGCGAAGGTCGCCGAGGGCTACACGTCCTTCGACTCCGCCGTCGCGACGCCCGAGCTCATGGGCAAGGTCGGTCGTCTCGGCAAGGTGCTCGGCCCGCGTGGCCTCATGCCGAACCCGAAGACCGGCACCGTGACCCCGAACGTGGCGCAGGCCGTCAACGACATCAAGGGCGGCAAGATCGAGTTCCGCGTCGACAAGCACGCCAACGTGCACTTCGTCGTCGGCAAGGCCTCGTTCACGCCGGAGCAGCTCGACGAGAACATCTCGACCGCGCTCGAGGAGATCAACCGCCTCAAGCCGAGCTCCTCGAAGGGCCGCTACGTCATGAAGGGCGCCGTCTCGACGACCTTCGGCCCCGGCATCCCGCTGGACGTCAACAGCATCTGAGTCGCTTGACTCCGGGTCCCTGACCCGCAAGAGGGCCCGCACCGGCAACGGTGCGGGCCCTTTCCGCATGTCGGGGGCGACCTGCCGATAGCGTGGTGCCGTGCGCACCTTCGTGAACTCGGTCCGGCTCGTCGCCGTCATCGCCATCGTCGTCGCGGTCGTCGCGCAGTGGCTCGAGAGCTCCCGGACGCCCACGTACTCGTTCTGGAACTTCTTCGGCTACTTCACGATCCAGTCGAACCTGATCGTCGCCGTGGCCCTCGGGGTCACGCTGGTGGCCGCTGCCCGTCGCAAGCGTGCGGACCTCGCCGTCTCGGTGCTCCGTGGTGCCGCCACGGTGTACATCGCGACGACCGGCATCGTGTACAACACGCTGCTCACGGGCGTGAACGTGTCGGCCTCGGTGCCCTGGTCGAACGACATCGTGCACAAGATCATCCCGGTGTACGCGGTGCTCGACTGGCTGCTGTTCTCGGACCGGGCGCGGCTGCTGCTCCGGCACGTGTGGTGGTTCCTGCTCTACCCGGCGGTCTGGACCACCGTGGTGCTCGTCCGTGGCGCGACCGACGGATGGGTGCCCTACCCGTTCCTCGCCCCGGCGCAGGGCTACGGCGTCGTCGCGATCTACGTGGTGGGGATCGCGGTATCGATCACCCTGCTCGGCATCCTCGTGGTGGGGATGAGCCGCCTGCGACTGGTGAAGGTCTAGGAACGGAAGTCGCGCAGCTTGTCGAGCACCAGGTCGGCGAGCTGCACCAGCCCACGGATCTGGTCGTCGTCACGGTCGACCCAGCGGCACTCGGGCTCGTCGGCGACGGGGACGAAGCCGTCGTGGCGCTCCCAGACGAACAGGGTGCGATCGGCGCCGAGCACGTACTGCTGCCACCAGATCTGCCGCAGGTAGTGCCGGGGGATGCTCCGCCAGCCCTTCGCGGTGGTCTTGATCTCGGCGAGCACCACCCGCGAGCCCTGGACACCGACGCCGTCCGGGGTCGCGAGGTGCGCCCGGTTCGCGGCGGCGTGGAACAGGTGCGCCGAGGGCTGGATGCCGTGGGTGGCTGCGACCCAGGCGGCGATGTGGGGTTCGCGGTCCTTGCCGTGCTCGGTGAACGCGTTGCCGGAGAACCGTGAGCCGTAGCGCTTCTCGGTCACGACGGCCTCGACCGCGTGCAGCGAGGCGAGCCGCGCGACGTCGGTCGCGGTGATGCCGGCCGCGCGGGCGCGGAGCCAGGCGAAGCGGTCCGAGGAGTGCGCGACGATGCGCTCGGTGTGGCCGCGCAGGGCCGTGAACGCATCGCGCCCGGGGACCGCAACCGGCGTGGCGGAGGCAGACACTGCCTCCAGGCCGGGGTCCAGGTCGCCCCACAGGGTGGGCTGCACGATCGTCACCCGACGATTGTCCCCCCGACCACCGGCAACACCGAAACCGACGCGCTCACGCGTCGCGCACGTCAGGAGACCAGCTCGCGCCCCTCGGCGTAGGCGACCAGCTCGTCGACCCCGGCGGGGGAGAGCGCGTAGCCGATCGCCAGCGCCGCTGCGCCCTGCAGCGCTGCGAGCGATCCCGCACGCGACTGGGCGATGACGAGGTGCTCGGTGGCGAGCGGCATCGAGCGGGAGTAGACGACCTCGCGGACACCGGCCAGCAGGTGCTCCCCGGCTTGCGTGATCGATCCGCCGAGCACGATCACCGACGGGTTCATGAGGGAGACGCACGTGGCGAGGACCTCGCCGATGTCGCGCCCCGCCTGTCGCACGGCGTAGATCGCGTCGAGGTCGGAGCGGTTCACCAGGTCCAGGACGTCGGCGCCGGTGTGTGCGTCGTGTCCCTTCGCGCGCAGCGCACGGGCGATCGCCGGGCCCGACGCGACGGCCTCGAGGCATCCGGTGTTGCCGCAGTGGCAGGGGATGTCCCCGGCACGGGACACCCGCACGTGGCCGATGTCACCGGCCGTTCCCTGGGCCCCGCGCTGCAGCGCGCCGTCCGACACGATGCCGGATCCGATGCCGGTGGCGACCTTGACGAACAGCAGGTGGTCGACGTCCGGCCAGCCGTGCTCCCGCTCGCCGAGGGCTGCGATGTTCACGTCGTTGTCGAGCAGCACGTGCGCGGCGATGTGCTGGCGGAGCCACGACGGCACGTCGAAGCCGTCCCACCCGGGCATGATCGGCGGGTTGGCCGGCCGTCCGGTGGAGAACTCGACGGGGCCGGGCACACCGATGCCGATGGCGATGACGTCCTGTCGGGCGCGGCCGACCTCGTCGAGGAGTTCGTCGATGGTGGCGACCAGCCACGACAGGGTCTCGACCGGTCCGGCGGCGATGTCGATGCGTGCTTCGCGGGTCGCGAGCGGGGCGGCGACCAGGTCGGTGACGGCGACACGGCCGTGCGAAGCGCCGAGGTCGGCGGCGATCACGAGCCGGGCGCGCGGTTTCAGCGCCACCTGTGCCGGTGGCCGTCCGCCCGTGGAGACGGCGGTGTCCACGGGGCCGACCAGACCGACCTCGATGAGGGCGTCCAGGCGTACGCCGATGGTGGAGCGTGCGAGTCCTGTCAGTGCGGCGAGCTCCGCCCGGGTCCGCGGCACGCCGTCGCGGAGGATCTGGAAGAGCTCGCTCGTCCCGACCGGAGGCGACGCTGCCGTCCGAGTCAAGTCGACCATGTGGGGAGTGAAGCACACATCGAACGCGCCACGCAACGAAGTTCGTCGACGTTCCTCGAACTTCTGCTTGACCGCCGACAGAAGTGGTCATAGTGTGACGATCGGTCAGTGACGACCCCACCATCTCGACGAGGAGAACCCCTGGTGACCCAACCGATCTCGGTTCAGCTCTACACCGTCCGCGACGCCCTCTCGGCCGATCTGCCCGGCACGCTCCAGCGCATCGCCGACATCGGCTACACGAACGTCGAGGCGTTCGGGTTCGTCGACAACGCCGACGAACTGGCCACTGCGCTCCGCGATGCCGGCCTGGCCGCTCCGAGCGGCCACGCACGGCTGCTCGACGCCGGCGAGCAGGACCTCGAGCGCATCTTCCACGCGAGCGTCACCGTCGGTCTCGGCACCCTGATCGACCCGCACATCGACGAGGCCCGCTGGACCACCCGCGAGGACGTCGAGGCCATCGCCCGCGAGCTGAGCGCCCTCGCCCCCCGCGCCGCCGACCACGGCCTGGTCCTCGGCTACCACAACCACGCGTTCGAGTTCTCGAACCGCATCGACGGCGTCAGCGCCTACGAGGTCTTCGCCGACGCACTGTCCGACGACGTCGTGCTCGAGCTCGACACCTACTGGGTCAAGGTCGGCGGTGACGACCCGGTGGCGATCATCGGCAAGTACGGCGACAAGATCGAGTTCCTGCACGTCAAGGACGGCGACGGCTCGCACGACGACGACAAGCAGGTCGCCGTCGGCAACGGCATCATGCCGATCCGCGAGATCCTCGCCGCTGCGCCCGACGCACTGCACGTCGTCGAGCTCGACGGCCACGAGGGCGACGTGTTCCAGGCCGTCGCCGACTCCTACACGTTCCTCGAGGGGGCCCGCGCATGACCGACACGATCGTCCACGACCAGGACACCAGCACCACCCGGACCGGCCGCGTCGGCGTCGGCGTCATCGGTGCCGGGGTCATCTCCGACCAGTACCTGTCGAACCTGACCGTCTTCCCCGACGTCGAGGTCCGCTTCATCGCCGACATCGACCTGCCGCGCGCCGCTGCCCAGGCCGAGAAGTGGGGCGTCGCCGGATCGGGCACCGTCGAGGAACTCCTGGCCGACGACGCCATCGAGATCGTCGTCAACCTGACGATCCCGGCCGCCCACGTCGAGGTCGCCCTGCAGGCGCTCGCCGCCGGCAAGCACGTGTGGGGCGAGAAGCCGTACGCGTTGGACCGCGAGAGCGCGACGCAGCTCCGTGACGCCGCACGCGCCGCCGGCAAGACCGTCAGCGTCGCACCCGACACGTTCCTCGGCGCCGGTCTGCAGACCGCGCTCCGCACCATCCGCGACGGCCGGATCGGCAAGCCCCTCAACGGCCTGACGCTCTTCCAGAGCCCCGGCCCGGAGTCCTGGCACCCGAGCCCCGAGTTCCTCTTCGCGTACGGCGCCGGCCCGCTGTTCGACATCGGCCCGTACTACATCACGACCCTCGTGCAGACGTTCGGTCCGGTGAAGAAGGTGACGGCCACGGCGTCGAAGTCCCGCGCCACCCGCACGATCGGCTCCGGCCCGAAGGCGGGCACCGAGTTCCCGGTCGACGTGCCGACGAACCACTCCGCGCTCATCGAGTTCGAGGACGGCGGGAGCGCGCAGAGCGTGTTCTCGTTCGAGTCGGACCGCGGTCGCACGGGCGTCGTCGAGATCGCGGGCGAGACCGGCACCGTCGTGTTCCCGGACCCGAACAACTTCGACGGCGACACCGAGCTGTACGCGCTCGGTGCCGACGAGCCCGAGACGATCCCCGCGGTCGGCTCCACCTACTCGCGCGGCACCGGCGTGGTCGACCTCGCCCGCTCGCTCCGCGCCGGCGACGAGAACCGGGTCCCCGGCGCCCTCGCCTTCCACGTCCTCGACGTGATGGTCTCCATCGCCGAGGCGGCAGAACGTGGCGAGGCGGTGCTCGTCGAGAGCACCGTGTCGCCCTCCCAGACCCTCCCAGAGGGCTGGGACCCCGCGGAGCAGACCCTGGCCTGACCGGCCCGGGCCCGCCCCGCACACCACAGCAGCACCCGAACAGCACCATCCCTGCACCATCCCTGCACCATCTCAACGACGAGAAAGTAGAGAGTCATGCGCACTGCCATCCGCGCACTGGCCATCACCGCGGCCGCCGCACTCACCGTGACCGGCCTCGCAGCCTGCTCTTCCGGTTCGTCCGGTTCCGCTGGCGACTCCAAGACGCTCACCTACTGGGCATCCAACCAGGGCACGTCGCTCCAGAACGACAAGGAGGTGCTGACCCCCGTCCTCAAGAAGTTCACGAAGGAGACGGGCATCAAGGTCAACCTCCAGGTCATCGGCTGGAACGACCTGCAGACGAAGATCCAGACCGCCGTCACCTCGGGCCAGGGCCCGGACGTCGTCAACATCGGCAACACCTGGGCCACCTCGCTCCAGGCGACCGGTGCGTTCCAGGAGTACGGCGACTCCGAGATGAAGGCGATCGGCGGTGCCGACAAGTTCGGCAAGGTCGCGCTCTCCACCGGCGGCGCCCCCGGCAAGACCGTCACGAGCGTCCCGCTCTACGGCCTCGCGTACGGCCTGTACTACAACAAGGCGATGTTCAAGGCCGCCGGCGTCGAGGCGCCCACCACGTGGGAGGACCTGACTGCGGACGCCAAGAAGCTCACCACCGGTGGCAAGTACGGCTTCACCATCGCCGGTGGTTCGTACACCGAGAACGCGCACTTCGCGTTCATCACCTCGGCGCAGAACGGCGGCGAGTGGTTCGACAAGGACGGCAAGCCCACCTTCACCGAGAAGGGCAACGTCGACGGCATCAAGCGCTACCTCGACCTGATGCAGTCCGACAAGGTCGTCAACACCTCGAATGCGCAGTACGACAACGGCACGCAGGCCGTGTCGGACTTCGCGAACGGCAAGGCCGCGATGATGCTGACGCAGAACAACGCGAACGCGACCATCACCTCGCAGGGCATGAAGACGGACGAGTTCGGCGTCGTGCCGTTCCCGACCACCGCTGACGGCGCGGACATCGCGTCGTTCCCGGCCGGCATCAACCTGTCGATCTTCAAGAACACGAAGAACAAGGACGGCGCGCTCAAGTTCGTCAAGTACATGACGAGCGCGGACACGCAGACCACGCTCGACAAGCCGTACTCGGCCCTCCCGGTGCTCGCCGCCGCGGCCGACTCGGTCACGGACGAGCAGACGAAGACGTTCCTCGACATCTACAACAACAAGGCCAAGCCCCTCCCGCTGGTCCCCGCCGAGGACCAGTTCGAATCCACCGTCGGCAAGGCGATGAACGACATGTTCGCCAAGATCGCCACCGGCGGCACCGTGTCCGACAGCGACATCAAGACCGCGCTGCAGACCGCCCAGGACCAGGTGTCCCAGGCGAACGGCTGACCCGGCCTTGAGGCCCGGGGCGCGTCCGCAAGGCACGCCCCGGGCCTCCACCCCTCACCTCCAGAGCCGGCCACCCGTCGGCAGTGAGCGTTCCGTCTCACGCACGCCGTGCCTCCCGTCCGCTGCCACGGACCGGAGTGCGAAGCACCCGAACCCCCTCTTGCCGAAAGGCCCCCGCCCATGTCCACGACGGTCCTGCCCGATGCGGAGCGCATCGACCTGACGCACACGAAGGGCTCGACGCTGTCGGGCCGTCCGCCAGGCCGGAAGCGCAAGACCAACTGGCTGCCCTACGCGCTCGTCGCGCCGGCCATCCTGTTCGAGCTGCTCATCCACATCGTCCCGATGCTCACCGGCATCTGGATCTCGTTCATCCAGCTCACCAAGTACTTCATCGCCAACTGGGGCGCTGCACCCTTCGCGGGACTGCACAACTACTCGGTCGTCGTCGACTTCGACCAGGCGATCGGCAAGGGCGTGCTGCACTCGTTCCTGATCACCTGCGCGTTCACCGTGCTGGTCGTCGGCCTCTCGTGGACGTTCGGCATGGCCGCCGCGGTCGCACTGCAGAAGCCCTTCCGGGGCCGCGGGCTGTTCCGCACCCTGTTCCTGGTGCCCTACGCGCTGCCGATGTACGCCGGCATCATCACCTGGAAGTTCATGTTCCAGCGTGACTCCGGCGCCGTGAACCACATCCTGGTCGACCAGTTGCACCTGTTCAACGGCACCGGTCCGTTCTGGCTGATCGGGTCGAACGCGTTCGTCTCCGTCGTCGTCGTGGCGATCTGGAAGACCTGGCCCTTCGCGTTCCTGATGCTGATGGCCGGTCTGCAGTCCGTGCCGAACGACGTGTACGAGGCCGCCTCGGTCGACGGCGCGAAGCCGTTCCGGCAGTGGCGTTCGATCACGCTGCCGATGGTCCGTCCGGTCAACGTGACGCTCGTGCTCGTGATGTTCCTCTGGACCTTCAACGACTTCAACACGCCGTTCGTGTTGTTCGGCTCGACCGCGCAGCCCCCGGCCGCGGACCTGTTGAGCTTCCACATCTACAACGCGTCCTTCATCACCTGGAACTTCGGCTCCGGTGCCGCGATGAGCGTCCTGCTCCTCATCTTCCTGCTCATCGTCACCGGCATCTACCTCGCCGTGACCAACCGGAGGTCCGTCCGTGCGTGAGACATTCGGCGCCAAGTCCTTCAAGGTCGTGACCCTGGTCGTCCTGACCCTGTTCACGGTCGTGCCCCTCTACGTGATGATCACCACGGCGATCAAGCCGCTCGGTGACGTGCAGAACGACTTCACGTGGATCCCGACGAACATCACCATCCAGCCGTTCATCGACATGTGGTCGACGGTGCCGCTCGGCAAGTACTTCGTGAACTCGCTCGTGGTCTGCACCATCGCGACGGTGTTCTCGCTGATCATCGCGACGTTCGCCGCCTACGGTGTCTCGCGCTGGAACTTCAAGGGCAAGAGCACCTTCACCACCGCGGTGCTCTCCACCCAGATGTTCCCCGGCGTGCTGTTCCTGCTCCCGCTGTTCCTCATCTTCACGAACCTCGGGAACTCGCTCGGCATCCAGCTCGTCGGCAGCTGGACCGGCCTGATCATCACGTACCTGACGTTCACGCTCCCGTTCTCGATCTGGATGCTCGCCGGCTACTTCGAGACGATCCCGCGTGAACTCGACGAGGCCGCGATGGTCGACGGTTCCGGCCCGATGGGTGCCCTGTTCCGGGTCATCCTGCCCTCGGCTCGTCCGGGCCTGGTCGCGGTCGGCATCTACTCGTTCATGACGGCCTGGGGCGAGGTGCTCTTCGCCTCGGTCATGACCAACGGCGACGGGCAGACCCTGGCGGTCGGTCTGCAGCAGTACTCGACGCAGACGAACGTGTACTGGAACCAGATCATGGCCGCATCTCTCGTGGTCTCGATCCCCGTGGTGATCGCGTTCCTCATCGTGCAGCGCCAGTTCGTGGCCGGCCTGACCGCCGGTGCGGTGAAGTAGCGGGTCACTCGACCCCAGCTCCGCGAAAGCGACAGCTCCGCGAAAACGACAGATCCCCGCCGATGTTCGGCGGGGATCTGTCGTTTTCGTGAACCAGTCTGCGGCAGCGGGCAGGATGAGACGCATGAGCGAAGCGCGCGGGCGGCAGCTGCTGCCGGGACAGACCAGCCGGGTGCACGTGTACGACATGGCGTCGCGGACATCGCGGCTGGTGTTCGAGTCGCGCTCGGTGCTGGTGGAGGCACCGAACGTGCTGCGCGACGGCACCATCGTGCTGAACGGCGACGGCGACCTCTGGCTGCTGCGGCTCCCTGGCGACGGTGACGCCGTCCTCGACGAGACCGCGCTCGTGCGCGTCCCGATGCCCGGCGTCCCCGAGATCAACAACGACCACGTGCTCGACCCCTCGGGCAACTCCGTCGTGGTGAGCGGTCGCGACGGGGACCTGTACCGGGTCCCCGTGCCGGCCGGTGGCGCGGCGGCGACCCTCACCGACGTCACCACCGTGCTGCCGGTCGTCCGGAAGTTCTACCTGCACGGCATCGCCCCGGACGGGGAGACCCTCGCGGCGATCGTCGGGGAGCGCACCGAAGCTGGCGTCTGGACCACCGACGTCGCGCTCGTCGACCCCGCCACCGGGGACCCGACGTTCCTGACCCGCGACGAGCACCCGGACGACGGCGTCTCGTTCGCTGGCGAGGTGCTCGTGTGGAACTCGGAACGGTTCACGCCGGGCACCGCGCAGCTCGTCGCACTCCGGCCAAGAGCGACCGACCCGGTCCGGATCACGAACGACGACCGGGTGAACTGGTTCCCGCACGTCTCGCCGGACGGGGAGCACCTGCTCTACCTGTCGTACGAGCCGGGGGTGCAGGGTCACCCGGCCGACCAGCGCGTCGAACTGCGGCTGCTGCCCGGGGTGCTCGTCCGCGGCGCCCGGATCGCCGTCGTGCCGGAGACCCTCGTCGTGCTCGACGGTGGTCAGGGCACGGTCAACGTGCCGCCGTGGTCCCCGGACTCGACGTGGTTCGCGTACTGCGACTACCCGGCAGGCCGCGAGGTCACGCGCGGAGCGACAGTCCACGTGCCCGGTGGACCGTGAACCGTCGCTCAGCGCGAAACGGCGGCGGTGCGCCTCGCCGGGTGCCTCAGACCTCGCGCACCTGGCCCTGCTTGATGTGCAGCCGCCGCTCGGCCCGCTTCGCCACCCACGAGTCGTGCGTGACGATGATCACCGTCAGGCCGCGCTCCCGCCACTGCTTCTCGATGAGCCCCATGATCTCGTCGCGGGTGCCCTCGTCGAGCGCCCCGGTCGGCTCGTCGGCCAGCAGCACGCTCGGGTTCTTCACCAGCGCTCGGGCGATCGCCACGCGTTGCTGCTGCCCGCCGGACAGCTCCGCGGGCAGGTGGTCGAGCCGCTCGCCGAGACCGACCTCCTGCAGCGCAGCGGTGGCGAGTGTCCGGACCTCGGCCCGCGGTCGGTTCGCCAGCGACCCGGCGAACGCCGTCTCGACGTTCTCGAGCGCGGTCAACGTGGGGATGAGGTTGAAGCTCTGGAACACGAAGCCGATCTCGGTCGCGCGCAGGTCGGTCAGTGCGCCGTCGCCGAGCTTCGCCACGTCGCGGTCGCCACCGAGGTGGATCGACCCGGCCGTCGGCCGATCGAGTGCCCCGAGCATCTGCAGCAGCGTCGACTTGCCGCCACCGGTCGGCCCCTGGATCGCCACGAGCTGCCCCTGCGGGATCGTCAGGTCGACGTTCGTCAGGGCGGTGACGGTCCGGTTCTTCTGCTTGTACGTCTTGCTGACGTTCGTCAGCCGGTACATCGGACTGGAGGCGCGGCTCGCCTCCGCCGGGGCGGCTGCGGTGTCGGTGCTGGTCACGGTCACTCCTTCTGGTCGCGTGCTCGGGGTCGGTGCGGGTACGGCGGTCGGCACCGCGCCGGTGGTCGGTGCGGGCATCAGGCCACGCTCCGCAGGGCCTCGGCCGGACGGAGCTTGCTCGCGCGCCATCCGCCGAGCGCGCCGGCGATGAGGCCGCCGAGGATGGCCAGTCCGATCGCCAGCAGGATGACCTCGACGGTCACCGGGGCGTGCAGGACCACGTCGGTCGTCGACGCGGTGCTCGCGCCGCCGCCGAAGCCACCGGCCGGAGCGCCGCCCGTCGTGCCGCTGCCCGCGGCTGCGGTCGCCGCGCCACCGGGCATGCCACCGCCACCACCTGCGCCGCCACCGCCGGTCGTGCTCGAGGCGCTCGCCGAGATGGTCGGGCTGATGATGTTCACCACGAGGATGCCGATCAGGCCGGCGGCCGCGCCGAGGACGCCGCCGATCAGGCCCTGCACGAGCGACTCGCCCGCGACCTGGCGGGTGATGCGGCCGTTCGACCAGCCGATGGCCTTGAGGGTGCCGAACTCGCGGGTGCGCCGGGTGACGCCGGAGATCGTGAAGAGGATGGCGATGAGGAACGCCGCGGCCAGCACCACGATCGACAGCCAGGTGCCGAGGTTCGAGACGAGGCTCGACGCGGTGCTCAGGGAACCGGAGACGCTGGATGCCAGGTCGGACTCGGTGGAGACCGTCGCGCTCGTGAGCTTCTTCTGCAGCGCGGTCTTGATCGCGCTGACGTCGGACGAGGACTCGGCGGACACGTAGATCGAGGTGACCTTGCCGTCGAGGTCGGCCAGCTTCTGCGCGGTGTCGAGGGGGACGTACGTGTTCGAACCCGTGGTGGACGACGAACCGGTCGAGCTCACGATGCCGATGACCTCGAAGTCGGTGCCACCGATGTCGACGGTGTCGCCGACCGCCTTCGACTCGCTCTTCGCGTAGGACGCATCCAGCACGACGACGTCCTTGCCGGCGTCCTTCGCGGTGAAGGTGCGGCCCTTCGTGAGCTCGGTGCTGGTCAGGGGCCCGACGGCGTCGCCGGAGACCGGGATGCCGGTCACGGTGAACGAGTCGACGTCGAACGAACCGCCACCGAAGCCACTGCCACCCTGGCTGGAGTCACCGCTCGGCGGGCCCTGCTGGGTGGAGCTGTCCGTGCTGCTGCTGTCCGCGCTGCCGTCGGTGGACTGTTGGACCTGGCCCGAGAACGTGCTGTTCTCGAGGGTCAGCACACCGGTCGCGGCCTTCACGCCGTCGGTGTCGGTGACGGTCGTCAGGTTGGCGGCGCTCAGCGTGCTCGTGCCACGTGCGACCGAGAGGCGTGACTGCGACAGGTCCGTCGAGCCGCTGCTGTCGGTGTCGCCGCCGCTCTGGCTGCCGAAGTCGAAGCTCGGCCGGCCGGAGCCCGATGCACTCGGGGTCGTCGTCTTCGTGACGGTGATGTCGGTCCCGACGCCGTACACGGACTGCAGCACGCTCGACTGGGCCGCCTTCACGCCGCCCGCGATCGAGGACACGATGACCACGAGGGCGATGGCCAACGCCATGCCGATCGCGATGATGACGGTCTGCTTCTTGCGGTTCGTGAGTTCGCGCCTGAGGTAGGTCAGGAACATGGTTCTCCTCGGTGGTGGCCGGCTGGGGTCACCGGCCGCGCAGAGCGCACGGCGGGGCCGACGGAGGAGAACGTAGGCAGCCGGTCAGTGGCCGCCCCATCGGCAGCCTATGAGCTGTCTAAGGGGCCCTCAGCTCGCGTCGCCGTACTCCCGGCGCAGGTGCTCCGCGTAGCCGCCGGGCGTCCGGCCGGCGAACCGCCCGCTCGTCACCACGGGCAGGTCGACCGTCGCGTCGACGCGGAACCCCATCGCGTGCGCCCGCTCGACGAGCCGGACGTCCTCGTGCTCGGGGACGGGGTCGAACCCGCCGAGCGCCAAGTACGCCGATGCCAGCACGCCGAGGTTCGCGCCGTGCACGTGCCCGAGTGCGGCACCGGGTGGGTGCGCCTGCGTCCACCGGGCGAGCACGACCGGGTCCAGGTCGTCCGGGTCGGGGACGACGGCGCCGACGAGCACGTGCGCCCCGGAGCGGAGGGCGTCGGCCTGCTGGACCAGCCAGCCTTCCGGCACCCGCGAGTCCGCGTCGGTGTGGGCGAGCCAGCGGGACGCCGGGTCGGCGGGGTGCCGCCGGAGCGCGTGCGTGGCCCCGATGGTCCGCGCCCGACCGACGCCGACGTGGGCGGTCGCGACGACGTCGACGGGGAAGCGCTCGACGATCGCGGCCGTGTCGTCGGTGCAGCCGTCGAGCACGACCGTCACCGAGACCGCCACCTCGGGCCGATCCTGCTCGAGCCGTGTGCGTGCGGCGAGCAGGGCGTCGAGGCACGATGCGATGCGGTCTTCCTCGTCGTGCGCGGGCAGCACGACGTCGACCCGGAGGACAGGACCGCTGGGCACGGTGGTCACCGGACGAGCCCCTCGGCCCGGGCGACCGACACGACCGAGGGCCCGGGCAGCACGCTCAGCACGAAGTCGGGTTCGACGTGACGGACCAGGGCCGGCCGTGGCCACCGTTCGGCGAGCCGGGCGTCCACCGCGTCGCCGCTCGAGACCGCCTCGTCGTCGGGGTGTCGCCAGTGGCAGGCGACGAGCACGCCGTCGTCGTCGAGCGACGCCAGCACCCGGTCGATCGTGTCGTCGAGGTCGGCGGGTGACAGGTAGTACCCGACCTCGGACATCACCACGAGGTCCCACCGCCCCGTCGGCCACTCGGCGGGCAGCGCGGCCTGCACGAAGCGGGCCTCCGGTGTCCGGACCGCGGCCTGTGCCAGCGGCGCTGCCGAGATGTCGGTACCGAGGACGGTGTCCGCGCGCTCGGCGAGCGCAGCGGTGAGGACCCCCGTGGCACACCCGAGCTCGAGTGCCGACCGGAAGCGCTGCCGGGGGAGTGCAGCGAGCGTCACGGCACGCTTGCGGCGTTCGTACCAGGAGCCCTCGAAGTCCCACCCTTCGGGCTTCCGCTCGTAGTGCGCGTCGAAGGACTCCCGCGACCGTGACGCCGTCGGCTCCGGCGCGAAGAACCACTCGGTCGACCGCAGGTGGTGGGCGGCGTGCCGGTCGTCGATGATCGCCTCGTCACCGGGCGCCGGGGACAGCGGGTGGGTCTGCGACGCGTAGGCGCCGAGGGCGGCACGCTTGCGCGCGACGAGACCGTCGGTGAGTCGCAGCGATCGCGCCCGCGACCACGGAGCCACGGGGGCCGCCGGGTCGTCCCAGTGCCACGCCCAGATCGGGTACGTCAGCAGCGTCAGGTCAGGCGCATCGGCGGTGACCTCGTCGGCGACCTCGCCGGCGATGCGGTGGTCCCGGTGGCCGTCGCCACGCCACGGTGCCACGACGAGCGTCGGCGTCGGAGCGTCGGCGAGGGCGTCGCGCAGTGCCTGCGCAACGCGATCGCGGTGTTCACGGGTCCCGTCGTCGGGGATCCCGACCGACGACGCGGTCGCCTCGGGGTGCAACACGGCGAGGGCTCGGGAGAACTCGGCGTCGCGGACGGTCGCCAGCTCCAGCGCCGTCGTGGTGGGGGAGTCCGGGTGCGAGCGCTCGCCGCGGGTGAGGAGCACCACGTGCACGGGGACCCCGGCGTCCGAAGCGCTCGCGATCAGTCCACCGGCTCCCAGCGTCTCGTCGTCGGGGTGCGGCGCGAGGACGACCACGGACCGGATGCCGTCGAGGTCGATCGTGGCAGTCGGCATCCGGTCGAGGAACGGCGTCCACGCCGCCGGGTCGGTGCCCGGCTCGCGGTGGTCGAAGGTCACCACGCGACACCGCCGCGCTCGGTGACCATCCGGCCGATGCGGGCGAGGTCCCGCGCGCCGTGGTCCTGCAGGACGTACAGCTCGAGGTCCGCGACCCGTGCCGCGACGGCGGAGTCCGCGGTCAGGGGAGCGGGGCCGATCGTCGCCACGACCCGTGTGCGGACGGCGTCGACCGCTCTGCGCACCCGGGACCGCACCGTCTGGGCGAGCAGTGGCCAGTCGACCTCGGGTGCGTCGGCGTCGGCGTCGTCAGAGCGGTCGATCCGCGCCGCGGCATCGGCGAGGGCGTCCTCGGCGTCCGCCAGGTCGAGCACGGTGGCACCGAGTGCGGCCTGCAGCAGCTCGGACTGCGGGTGCGCCACGGCCAGCGAGCGCAGCACCCGGCCGAGTCCCACCGCACCGCCCCACCAGCACGCGGCGACGCCGATGCCTCCCCACGCGAAGCCCGGCCGCCGCAGGTACCACCCGGGAGCGCCGACGAGCTGAGCGGATACCCCGTCGAAGTCGACCGGGCCGCTCGGCACGTCGGGCATGCCGCGGGCGACCCAGGCCGCGTCGTGCACGGTGACGCCGTCCTGCCGCAGGTCCACCGCGACGAGGAGACGGTCGTCGCCGGCGTGTGCGGTGACCAGGGCGTGCGACAGCGTCGAGGCGAGGGAGCACCAGGGCTTCGTACCGGTCAGGAGGGCGGTGCCGTCGGCCTGCACTGCGGCGTCGAGGCGGAGTCCCGGCCCCTCGGCGGCGAAGACACCCCAGGTCGAGTCGACCGGGACCGGCACGCCGGCCTGCTGCAGGATGCCCAGGGCGTCGAGGTGCGGTTCGACGGTGCGGGCGGTCGCGACGTCGCCCGCGGCGACCGCCGCGAGCGTGGTGAGGAACCCGCCGGCCGTACCGGCGGTCAGGAGCGGGGTGGTGGCAGCGAGCGTCCGCGCGACCGTGAGCCGGTCCGTCGGACTCGAGCCGGGCCTCCCGGCAGTCGCCTCGATCCCCGCGGTGTCGACGTGCCTGGCGGACGGTGGCCAAGCGGAGGATCGCAGCATCCCCCCAACCTACGAAGGAGCGGCCGTGTGCTCTCGGATCGATCCACAGAGCGCGGAGGGTCGGCCCACAGACGACTCATAGGAACTTCTCGATACTCGAAGACGTGACCATCTCCCAGCCTGCAGCAGCCCCGCGCCTCACGCGTGCCGACGGAACCCCGTTGCGCATCCTGGTCGTCGATGACGAAGCCAGCCTCACCGACCTGTTGTCCATGGCGCTCCGCTACGAGGGCTGGGACGTCAAGAGTGCGAACGGCGGGCAGGACGCCCTGACCACGGCGCGGGAGTTCAAGCCCGATGCGATGGTGCTCGACGTGATGATGCCGGACCTCGACGGGCTGCAGGTGCTGAGCCGGCTCCGGCAGAACAACGACGACACCCCGGTGCTGTTCCTCACCGCGAAGGACAGCGTCGAGGACCGTGTGACCGGGCTCACCGCCGGCGGCGACGACTACGTCACGAAGCCGTTCTCGCTCGAGGAAGTCGTGGCGCGGCTGCGTGGACTCATCCGCCGCTCGCAGATCTCGATCTCCGAGGCAGGCGACTCCCGCATCGTCGTGGGCGACCTGGTGCTCGACGAGGAGTCGTACGAGGTCCACCGTGCCGGCCGGCCGATCGAGCTGACCGCCACCGAGTTCGAGCTCCTCCGCTTCCTGATGCGCAACCCCCGTCGCGTGCTGTCGAAGGCGCAGATCCTGGACCGCGTGTGGTCGTACGACTTCGGGGGCAAGTCCTCGGTCGTCGAGATCTACATCTCCTACCTGCGCAAGAAGATCGATGCCGGCGAGACCCCGATGATCCACACGGTGCGCGGCGTCGGGTACGTCATCAAGCCGACCTCGTGACCCTCCGGCGCCGGCTCGTCCTGAGCATCGTCGCCCTGGTCGTCGCCGTCAGCGCGGTCATCGGGGCGGTGAGCATCATCGCGCTCTCGTCGATCCAGACGGGTGCGATCGACAAGCAGATCACCAGTGCGACCCACCGTGCACAGCGCTACCTCGAGCAGAACCAGTCCGGGCAGCCCGGCATCGACCTGTCGCGTCCGTCCGGTCAGGCAGCCGGCACCCTGACCGCGTACTTCGTCGACGGCCAGGTCGTCGTCGCCAACGTGCTCGACGACTACGGGCGGCCCAGCGGGATCACCCAGTCGAGTGCGGCGGCCCTCGGCACCGTGCGGGTCGGCGCCGAGCCGGCCACGGTCGACCTGGGCGGCGACACCGGTCGCTACCGCGTGGCAGCCGTCACCGTCGGCCCGGCGGTCCTGGTCGTCGGGCTGCCGATGGCGCCCGTGTACGACAGCGTGTGGAAGCTGTTCGGTGTCGTCGTGGTCGTGGTGGCCGCGGCGTTGCTGGCTGGCTCGATCGTCGCCGCGGTCGTCGTCCGGCGTTCGCTGCGCCCGCTCGAGCGTGTCGCCGAGACTGCCTCGACCGTCGCCCGGATGCCCCTCGACCGCAGCGACGCCCTGGACGGCGTCCGCGTCCCCGACACCGACCCCCGCACCGAGGTGGGCCGGGTCGGCAGCGCCTTCAACCGGATGCTCGGCCACATCGCAGGCGCCATGCAGGCGCGGGAACGGTCCGAACAGAAGGTCCGGCAGTTCGTCGCGGATGCCTCGCACGAACTCCGCACGCCGCTCGCCTCGGTGCGTGGGTACGCCGAGCTCACCCGCCGGATGGGCGGCGACCTGCCGAAGGACGTCGTCTACGCGATGAGCCGCATCGAGTCCGAGTCCATCCGGATGACGTCGATGGTCGAGGACCTGCTGCTCCTCGCCCGCCTCGACGAGGGGCGCGAGATCCAGTTCGCCGAGGTCGACCTGACCGGCCTCGTGCTCGACGCCGTCAACGACGCGCACGCCGCCTCGCCGGACCACGTCATCGAGATCGACGTGCCGCCCTCACCCGTCGTGGTCGTGGGGGATGCCGCACGTCTGCACCAGGTCATCGTGAACCTCGTCACCAACGCCCGGACGCACACCCCCGAGGGCACCCGCATCACCGTGGGGATCGCACCGGCCGACGGCGGCGTGGACCTGACCGTCCGCGACACCGGCCAGGGCATCGACGCCGAGTTCCTGCCGAAGCTGTTCGAGCGGTTCGCCCGAGCCGACAGCTCCCGGTCGCGCACGGTGGGGTCGACGGGGCTCGGGCTTGCCATCGTGGACGCCGTCGTGCAAGCGCACGGCGGGAGCGTCGCGGTGGCGAGCGTGCCGGGCGACACCGTCTTCACGGTGCACCTGCCGGTGGATCCGTCGGCCGCTTCGGCCGACCCGGCCGCTGGTGCGGACGCGTCCGTGGACTGGTCAGCGACACCAGCTGCGGTGGACGCGACCCACTGACGGCCGGGAGGCGCGTGGCGGGCCCGCCACGGGCCTCCCGTCCGCCGTTTGGTGTCGTCCACGGCATCTGCTACTGTTCTCGAAGCCAAAGACCGCCGGATGTCGTGCTGCTTGCAGCATGACCGAAGGTCCTCACTCGTGAGGCATCCCGCGCAGGTGTTCCGAACCACTCCCACCATCTGGTGAGAGCAGCTCCGAGCCTCTGCGCCGGAGCTTTTTTCGTTCGTGGACCTGGGGCTACCGGCAAGAAACCCCCAAGGAGAACCATGGCGAACAAGGAAGCTGCGGTCGCCGAGCTCACGGAGTCCTTCCGTAGCTCGAACGCCGTTCTGCTCACCGAGTACCGCGGTCTCACGGTCGCGCAGCTCAAGGAGCTCCGCAACTCGATCCGTGAGCACGCCACGTACGCCGTGGTGAAGAACACGCTGACCAAGATCGCGGCGAACAACGCCGGCATCTCGTCGTTCGACGACGAGCTCGCCGGTCCGTCCGCTCTCGCCTTCGTCCACGGTGACACCGTCGCCGTCGCGAAGTCGCTGCGTGCATTCGCCAAGGCGAACCCCGAGCTCGTGGTGAAGGGCGGTTACTTCGACGGTAACCCGCTCACCGCGACCGAGGTGGACAAGCTCGCCGACCTCGAGTCCCGTGAAGTTCTGCTCGGCAAGCTCGCCGGCGCCTTCAAGGCCTCGCTGTTCGGTGCTGCGTACCTGTTCCAGGCCCCCCTCTCGCAGGCCGTCCGCACCGTGGACGCCCTTCGCGAGAAGCAGGAGTCCGCGGCCTGATCAGGCTCGCGTTCCACAACCACACGTATTACTGAGTAGTAGGAGAAAATCATGGCGAAGCTTTCGCAGGACGAGCTCATCGAGGCCTTCAAGGAGCTCACGCTCATCGAGCTCTCGGACTTCGTGAAGAAGTTCGAAGAGGTCTTCGAGGTCACCGCTGCTGCCCCGGCCGCTGCTGCCGCTCCGGCCGCCGCTGCCCCGGCCGAGGCCGCTGAGGAGAAGACCGAGTTCGACGTCATCCTCAAGTCCGCTGGTGACAAGAAGATCCAGGTCATCAAGGAGGTCCGTGGCCTGACGTCGCTCGGCCTCGGTGAGGCCAAGGCGCTCGTCGAGACCGCCGACGCCAAGATCCTCGAGGGTGCGAACAAGGAGACCGCCGACAAGGCGAAGGCGACCCTCGAGGCCGCTGGCGCCACGATCGAGCTCGCGTAGTCTCGACCGTTCGGTTCACGAAGGCCGCTGCCCCTCGGGGTGGCGGCCTTCGTCGTGCGCGGGGTGCGGGGTGCGGGTGCGGGTGCGGGTGCGGGGTGCTGGTCGCGACGGCTTCCTCGAAAGCGACAGAGTGCCGCCGACTGTTCGCGGGATTCTGTCGCGATGGCGGTACATTCAGTCGCTCGTTGCTGAGATCTGTCGCTCTGGCAGGACACCGCTGACCGCCTGGAGGCGCGGCGGTTGTCCACAGATCGGCTCCGGACCCTGAGACCGGTCGTCTCGAGCGACAGTGTGCTCTCATGCACCCCGCCAACGCCATCGAGATCCTCCGCACGAACGACCTCGACCGGGCTGGCGCCCGCCATCTCCAGCGACGGCAGCGGGCCGGCGAGCTCGTGCGCGTCCGGCACGGTGTCTACGTCGAACGTGCGCCGTGGGAGGCGCTCGACGGTCGTTCGCGACACCTCGTCCGGATGCGGGCCGTCATCCCGTTGCTCCGGTCCGACGCGGTGTTCGCGCTCGACTCGGCTGCCGCGGTGTTCGGCCTGCCACGACTCGATCCGTGGCCTGAGCGTGTCCAGGCCGTCGGCGCCGGGCTCGAGCACGACCGGCATCGCGTGGGACTGACCGTCCACGCCGGTGCGCCCGAGCGGTCGGGAAAGCTGTTCCACGGTGTCCCGTTCACCGCTCTGGCGCAGACCGCCGTCGAGAACGCTCGGCGTGGCACACTCGCAGATGCCGTCGTGGGGCTCGACCACGCGTTGCGGAGCGGTGTCGGACGCGGGGAGCTCGAGCGTCTGTGCCTCGCCGGAGGTCCGTGGGGCGCGGTCCGGCTCGAGCAGGCCCTGGCGATCTGTGATGTGCGCCACGAGTCGGTCGGGGAGTCGTACTTGGCGGTCCGCGCCGCGGAGTTGCACTGTCCGGACTGGGAACCGCAGCACGAGTTCCGCTGGCCGGACGGCCGTGTCGACCGCGTGGACTTCTGGCTGCCACGCCAGGGCATCGTCGTGGAGTTCGACGGTCGACAGAAGTACGAGGACCCCGGGATGCTCGGAGGGAAGACCGGCGCTGAAGCCGTGTGGACCGAGAAGCAGCGTGAAGACCGTGTCCGGGGTCGATCAGAGGTGAACGGCTTCGTCCGCGTCTACTGGGAGCACGTCGTGGCTCCGGAACGGCTTCGGTCGCTGTTCCGACAGCACGGCGTGCCGTGCCGCTGACTGTTGCGGTCGTCGACTCGCACCGTGGAGGTCAGACCAATTGTGTTGCCAGAGCGACACTTCTTGCCGGAGCCGAGCCGGGCCTCCTGGCAGAGCGACAGATGTCCGCGAACCGTTTGCGGCACCCTGTCGCTTTCGCGGAGGGGTCGTGGGCGGCGGGGCCGGCCGGGCGGGCCGGGCGGGCAGGTCAGCGCAGGGTGCTGTGGCGGCGGCCGTAGGCCAGGTAGAGCACGGCGCCGACGACCATCCAGATGCCGAAGGCGATCCACGTCGTGGCACCGAGGAACACCGCGAGCAGGACGCAGCTCAGGGCGCCGAGGATCGGCACGACGGGGAACAACGGGACGCGGTACGAGCGCTCGAGGTCGGGCTGCGAGCGACGGAGCACGATGACCGACACGTTGACGAGCGCGAAGGCCACGAGGGTGCCGATGCTGGTGGCGTCGGCGAGCTCGCCCAGGGGGACCAGGGCGGCGACGATCGTGACCGTGATGCCGATGATCAACGTGTTCGCGATGGGGGTGCCGGTGCGCCGAGAGACCCGACCGAAGACCTTCGGGACCAGGCCGTCACGGGCCATGGTGAGCAGGATCCGGGTCTGGCCGTAGAGCACGGTCAGCACCACGCTGGCGATCGCGACGACTGCGCCGATCGAGAAGACCAGTGCGACGAGGGGCTGACCCGTGACGTCGACCACGATGCGGACGAGTGAGGCCTCGGACGACGAGAAGTCGGTCCACGAGCGGGCACCGATCGCCGCGATGGCGACCAGGATGTACAGCGCCGTGATGAGCGCGATCGAACCGATGATCGCCCGGGGGAGGTCACGGCGGGGGTTCTTCGCCTCTTCGCCGGCGGTGGAGGCAGCGTCGAACCCGATGTACGAGAAGAAGAGCCTGGAAGCCGCAGCGGTCACGCCGGCGGCGCCCATCGGCGCGAGCGGCTCGAAGTTCTGCGCCTGGAAGGCCGTGAACGCGACCACGACGAAGAACACGAGCAGGGCGATCTTGACGATCACCATCACGGTGTTCACCCAGGCGCTCTCGCGGGCGCCGGGGATCAGGACGGCGGTGGCGAGCAGGACGAGGACGGCGGCGGGCAGGTTCACGACGCCTCCGTCGCCCGGGGGAGCCGACAGCGCCGTCGGCAGGTGCAGCCCGAACACGCGCAGGGTCTCGTCGACGTACTCGCTCGCACCGACCGCGACGGCCGCCACCGAGACGGCGTACTCGAGCACGAGACACCAGCCGCAGACCCAGGCGATGCCCTCGCCCATGGTCGCGTAGGTGTAGGAGTAGCTCGACCCGGAAGTGGGGACGGCTCCCGCCATCTCGGCGTAGGACAGCGCCGACAGCAGCGCGGCGATACCGGCGACGACGAACGAGATCCACACGGCGGGACCCGCGAGCGGCACGGCCGTGCCCAGCACCACCAGGATGCCGGTTCCGAGGGTGGCGCCGACGCTGATCATCGTCAAGTGCCAGACACCCAGCGACCGACGAAGTGGTTCGCCGTTGACGCCGACGGCTGCCTCGGACTGCAGTTGCTCGATCGGCTTGCGGCGGGCGAGTTGCTGGCGGAGGGACGTGGGACGGGACGGCGCGGACGTCATGGGACCTCGGTGGTGCGGGAGCGGGGACGGCACATGCTCGCACGCCCCCTGAACGGGGTCAAATACGACCGACTGGATGCAGTGCGGAACGTCCGTCGCCGACGGCACGCCGATGTCCGACCGCGGGGATACGGTTGCTGCATGAGCATGGGCGGCGGGATGCACGGGGGTCGCGGTGGCGGCGGCGGTGGTCCGCGCGGCGGCGGCCGGATCTCGAGCGGCGACTTCCGCGCGCAGAAGGCCGCCAACGCCGAGGCGCCGAAGATCCCGCACCTGGTCAAGCGCATCGCGGGGCTGTTCGTCCCGCACCGCCGGTCGATCGTCCTGACGGTTGTGCTCGTCCTGGTCGGGGCCGCCATCTCGGTGATCCCGCCGTTGCTGACGCAGCAGGCGTTCGACCGAGGGCTGTTCCCCGAGTCCGGCAGCCCCGACGTCCCGGTGCTGGTCGAGCTCGTGTCGGCGATGGTGTTCCTCTGGATCGCGAGCGCCGGGTTGGGCGTCTGGCAGACCTACCTGACTGCGACGGTCGGCAACAAGGTGATGGGCGCCATGCGGATGCGCCTGTTCGGGCACCTGCAGCGGATGGAGCTCGCGTTCTTCACCCGCACGAAGACGGGCGTGATCCAGTCACGACTGCAGAACGACGTCGGCGGCGTCGCGAGCGTGCTGAACAACACGATCTCGTCGGTGCTCGGCAACACCGTCACGGTCATCGCCGCCATCGTCGCGATGCTGCTGTTGAGCTGGCAGATGACGCTGGTGGCCGTCGTGCTGCTCCCGCTCCTCGTGATCGCACAGCGTCGGGTCGGCCAGGTCCGTGCCCGGATCGCGGGGCAGACGCAGGAGTCGCTGTCCGACATGACCGCGATCACGCAAGAGGCACTGAGCGTCTCCGGCATCCTGCTCGCGAAGAGCTTCAACCAGCAGCGCAGCGAGACCCGCCGCTACGGGGACGAGAACCGCAACCAGATCCAGCTGCAGGTCCGACAGCAGATGTCCGGGCAGTGGTTCTTCGCGATCGTGCAGATCTTCCTGTCGATCATCCCGGCGATCATCTACCTCGTCGCCGCGTGGCTGATCATCGGCGACGTGCCGATCACGGCCGGCACCATCGTGGCGTTCACGACGGTGCAGTCGCGCCTGCTGTTCCCGACCGTCGGCCTGCTCCGCGTGGTGCTGGACCTGCAGACCTCCGGTGCGTTGTTCGCCCGCATCTTCGAGTACTTCGACCTGCAGCCCGCGATCACCGACTCGCCGACTGCGAAGCCCGTGGACGACACGAAGATCGGGCACGTCGCCTTCGACGACGTCACCTTCACCTACCCGGACGGCGAACCCGACAAGCCGACGCTCCGCGGGGTCTCGTTCGAACTCCGCCCCGGCCAGTTCGCGGCCTTCGTCGGTCCCTCCGGTGCGGGCAAGACGACGGTCTCGTACCTGGTGCCGCGCCTGTACGAGGCGACCGAGGGCTCCGTGCGCTTCGCGGGGCAGGACGTCCGCGACCTGGCGCACGAGGACCTCATGCGTCACGTGGGGATCGTCAGTCAAGAGACCTACCTGTTCCACGCGACGATCGGCGACAACCTGCGGTACGCCAAGCCGGACGCCACGGACGACGAGGTCGAGCGGGCTGCCCGGGCTGCGAACATCCACGACACGATCGCCTCGTTCCCGGACGGCTACGACACCGTCGTGGGGGAGCGCGGGTACCGGTTGTCCGGCGGCGAGAAGCAACGGATCGCGATCGCCCGGGTACTCCTCAAGGACCCACCGGTGCTGGTACTGGACGAGGCCACGAGTGCCCTGGACTCCATCTCGGAGCGGGTGGTGCAGACGGCGCTCGACACCGCGGCCGCCGGGCGTACCACGATCTCGATCGCACACCGGCTGTCGACGATCCGCGATGCCGACGTCATCTTCGTGCTCGACCACGGGCGGATCGTGGAGCAGGGGACGCACGACGAGCTCCTGGCGCTGGAGGGTACCTACTCGCTGCTGCACCGGCAGCAAGCCGACCCGGCCGGCGTCGTCGGCCACTGAGACCCGACCCCGGTCGTCCCCAGAGCGAGACGCACGTCACGACCCAGCAGAACGCGGTGCCCGCGTTCTAGACTCGGCCCGTGCGTTACGCGAACTCCGTGGTCGACCTCGTCGGCGACACACCGCTCGTCAAGCTCAACCGGGTCACCGAGGGGGTGCGTGCGACCATCCTGGTGAAGGTCGAGTACCTCAACCCGGGCGGCTCGTCGAAGGACCGCATCGCCACCCGGATCCTCGACGCGGCCGAGGCCTCCGGCGACCTGCGGCCCGGTGGCACGATCGTCGAACCCACCTCGGGCAACACCGGGGTCGGGCTGGCGCTCGTCGCCCAGCAGCGCGGCTACCGGTGCGTGTTCGTGCTGCCGGACAAGGTCGGCGAGGACAAGCGCAACGTCCTGACGGCGTACGGCGCCGAGATCGTGGTGACGCCGACCGCGGTCCCGCCCGAGCACCCGGAGTCGTACTACTCGGTGTCCGACCGACTCGTGCGAGAGATCCCGGGCTCCTACAAGCCGAACCAGTACGCGAACCCGAACGGTCCCCGCAGCCACTACGAGACCACCGGTCCGGAGATCTGGCGCGACACCGAGGGGCAGATCACCCACTTCGTCGCGGGCGTCGGTACTGGCGGCACGATCTCCGGCACCGGCCGGTTCCTGAAAGAGGCGTCCGAGGGCCGTGTCCGCATCGTCGGCGCGGACCCCGAGGGCTCCGTCTACTCCGGCGGCACCGGCCGTCCGTACCTGGTCGAGGGTGTCGGCGAGGACTTCTGGCCGACCGCGTACGACCCCGAGGTGCCGGACGAGATCATCGCGGTGTCGGATGCCGAGTCGTTCGCGATGACCCGACGCCTGGCGCGTGAAGAGGGCCTGCTCGTGGGCGGCTCGAGCGGCATGGCCGTCGTCGCAGCCCTCCGCGCCGCTCGCGACCTGACCGAGGACGACGTGGTCGTGGTCCTGCTGCCGGATGGTGGCCGCGGCTACCTCGGCAAGATCTTCAACGACCGGTGGATGCGCTCGTACGGCTTCGCCGAGACCGACGACGCCCGCACGGTCGGGTCCCTCATCGCCGGCAAGGACGGCCGCCTGCCCGACCTGGTGCACGCGCACCCGGCGGACACCGTGCGCGAGGTCGTTGACATCATGACGAAGTACGGGGTGTCGCAGATGCCCGTTCTCAGCGCGGAGCCGCCGGTCGTCATCGGCGAGGTCGTCGGCGCGGTCGAGGAGAAGGCGCTGCTCGAGCACGTCTTCATCGGCGCCGCGAAGATGGCGGACGCGCTGACCGACTTCGTGGGGGACCCGCTCCCGCTCATCGGCGTCGGCGAGTCGGTCTCGTCGGCCCGCCGCGCGCTCGAGTCGGCGGATGCCCTGCTCGTCGTCGAGGACGGCAAGCCGGTGACGGTCCTGACCCGCCACGACCTCCTGACCTACCTCTCCGAGTAAGGAACCCAGCCAGCATGACCGAGTTCAGCACCCGCGCCATCCACGCCGGCCAGGAACCCGACGGCCCCACCGGGGCGGTCATCCCGCCGATCCACCTGACGTCGACGTACGTGCAGGACGGCATCGGTGGCATGCGGAACGGCTACGAGTACTCCCGTTCCGGCAACCCGACGCGTGATGGGCTGCAGACCCTGCTCGCCGACCTCGACGGCGGTGTGGCCGCGTACTCGTTCGCGTCCGGACTCGCGGCCGAGGACGCCCTGCTCCGTGCGGCGCTCCGCCCGGGCGCCCGCGTCGTGATGGGCAACGATGTCTACGGCGGCACGCACCGCCTGGTCAGCCGGTTGCACGTGCCGTGGGGCGTCGAACTCGTCGTGGTCGACATGAGCGAGCTGGACCAGGTCCGGGCCGCGCTGCAGGGAGCTCCGGAACAGACCGTGCTGTGGGTCGAGACCCCGACGAACCCGCTCATGAAGATCGCCGACATCGCCGGGCTCGCGACGCTCGGGCACGAGTCCGGTGCGCTCGTCGTGGTGGACAACACCTTCGCGTCGCCGTACCTGCAGCAGCCGCTCTCGCTCGGCGCCGACGTCGTCGTGTACTCGACGACGAAGTACCTGGGCGGGCACTCGGACGTCGTGGGCGGCGCCGTCGTGCTGGCAGACGAGGAGCTCGCGGCGAAGGTGCAGTTCCTGCAGTTCGGCGCCGGTGCGATCTCGTCGCCGTTCGACGCGTTCCTCACCACCCGCGGGATCAAGACGCTCGCGGTCCGGATGGAACGGCACTCCACGAACGCGCAGGCCGTCGCCGAGGCGCTCGTCGCTGCGCCGGGTGTCGAGCGTGTCTACTACCCGGGCCTGGCCGACCACCCGGGGCACGACGTCGCCGCGCGGCAGATGCGTGGCTTCGGCGGCATGCTGTCCGTCGCCCTCGCCGGTGGCCCCGCTGCGGCACGACGCTTCGCTGAGTCCACCGAGCTGTTCGCGCTGGCCGAGTCGCTCGGCGGCGTGGAGTCGCTCATCGGGTACCCGAGCGAGATGACGCACGCCTCGGTGAAGGGCACGGAGCTGGCGGTGCCGGAGAACGTGGTGCGGCTGTCCGTCGGCATCGAGGACGCCGGCGACCTGATCGCGGACGTGCGGCAGGCGCTCGAGCGCTGACCCGCTGACGGACGGGAGGCACGGTGCGGGCCCGCACCGTGCCTCCCGTCCGTCGTGTCCGCACGTCGGTGGCCGCGCCTACGATGAGCGGGTGAGCACCACGGCGACGAGGACGGGCCTGCTGAGCGGCCGGTACGCCCGCGCGACGATCGGCATGGTCGCCATCGTCGGCGTCGCGGCGTTCCAGAACCTCGCGATGACGACGATCATGCCCGTGATCAGTCGAGACCTCGACGGCGAGGCCCTCTACGCCCTGGCGTTCGCCGCGCCGCTCGCCGCCGGCGTGCCCGGCATGGTGCTCGCCGGCAACTGGACCGACCGTGCCGGTGGTCGGATCGTCGCATGGGTCTCCGCCGTGCTGTTCGCCGTCGGGACGGCCGTGGTCACGCTCGCGCCGACGATGCCGGTGTTCCTGGTCGGACGTCTCATCGAGGGCTTCGGCGCCGGCGCGATCGACGTCGTGCTGTACGTGCTCGTCGCCCGGATCTTCCCCGCCGAGCTGCACGGCCCGGTGTTCGCCGGGTTCGCGGCCGCGTGGGTGGTGCCGGCCCTGATCGGTCCCGCGATCGCCGGCATCGTCACCGACACGTGGAACTGGCACTGGGTGTTCGCGGGGGCGCTCGTGATCGCCGTCGGCGCGTTCACCCTGCTCGTGCCGACGCTCGGCCGGCTGCGTGCGCCCGATGCGGCGCTCCGGCCGCCGTGGCAACGGGTCCGGATCGGCTGGTCGGTCGCCGCTGCGGTGTCGATCCTGCTGCTCAACGTCGCACCGGACCTGACCGCGTGGGCCATGGTGGCCGCGGTGGTCGTCGGCTTGGTCGGCACGTGGTTCGCACTCCGTCCGCTCCTGCCGTCGGGCACGTTCCGCGCTGCCGCCGGGCTGCCGTCCGTCGTGCTGCTCCGCGGGCTCGTCGCGGCGTCGTTCTTCGGCAGCGAGGCCTACGTCCCGTTCCTGCTGCAGGCGAAGCACGGTCTGTCAGCGTCCGCCGCCGGGCTCGCCCTGACGGTGGCGGCGTTGAGCTGGGCGGCCTCGAGTTGGGCGCACGGACGACTGGGGGAGCACCGTCTGACCGCGCGCCGGACCTTCGGTGTGGGACTCGCCCTGGTGCTCGTGAGCCTGCTGACGGCCTTCGCGGTGGCCGCGCTCGACCTGTCGTGGTGGGTGCTCGTCGCCGGTTGGTTCGTCGGCGGTGCGGGCATGGGTGCGATCTACCCGCGCACCTCGATGCTCACGCTGCGGTTCTCGGGCGAGGGGGACGACGGGTTCGCGAGCTCGGCGCTCACCATCGCCGACGCCGCGGGCAGCGTGATCGGACTGGCGGTCACCGGACTGCTCTTCACGGCGACCGGTGGTGCCGACGGCACGGTGTCGTTCCCGCTCGTGTTCGCTGCGATGACCGGCTTCGCGGCGCTGGCCGTCGCCGCCGTCCGGCGCCTCGGACCCGTGCCCGCGCCGGTGCCCGCGACGTCGTCGGACCGCGCGGCCGGGTAGCGTGGCAGACCGGACCGAAGAGGAGACCCCCGTGTTGCGCATCGTCGCTGCAGCAGTCGCCGTGGCGGCCGCACTCACGCTGGCCGGCTGCCAGGGCACGACGTCGGCTGCGCCCACACCGGTGCAGAGCACGGACCTGACGAGCTCCGACGGCGGGTTCGACAAGCAGGCCGTGATCGGTGTCGTCCTGGTCGACGGTGAGTCGGCCCTGGGCGAGGACCTGCGGAGCGGCCTGGCCGACGCCGGCTTCCGGCCAGACGTCCGGGTCGCACCGGCGTCCGGAGCGGCGTCGTCGCAGCGCACCGCGGTGGCGCAGCTCGTCCGCAAGGGTGCCAAGGCGTTGCTCGTGCACGCCGCGCAGCCCGCCGCGCTGACCGGGGTGATCCAGACCGCGCACGACGCCGGCGTGGTCGTGGTGTCCCTCGGCGACCCGTTGCCCGCGACGGGGACCGGCGGTGACGGGGTCTCGGCGGACTACCGCGTGCCGTCCGGCGATGACGACGCGGCGACGGCGACCACGGCGGTCGAGGTCGTCCGGTCGCTGCAGCGCGGGGAGAAGCCCGAGACCGAACCCACGGGCGCGGACACCACCGGAGCGGACACCACCGACGCCGAGTGAGCGCCGCGCGACGGCGTGTGTGCCGTGCGGTCGCTCAGCTCCACCAGGCCGGGAACGACAGCGTGATCGTCTCGACCAGTGCCTTCCGCGAACGTCGCGGCCCGGCCAGCCAGGCCTCGATCGCCCCGACGAAGCCCTGTGCCACGTAACCGGCGGCGACGTCGTCGAGGAGCTCCGGGCGCCGAGCGGCGTCGAGCTCGCGGATGTGCAGCGCACTCGACTCGGTGAAGTGGGCGACGAGCAGACGGTGCAGTGAGGCGTCGTTCGGGTCCGGCAACGCCTTGCCGTAGATGTCGCGGTGGGTGGTCACGTGCTCGACGACCGCGTTGATGCCCCGCCGCGTGATCGTGGCGAGTTCGGCCGCGTCGGCACCGCGGGCCGCGGCGGCCCGGCGGTCGTCGGCGTCGTCCTGGCGGATGCGGTCGAGCTCGGGCGTCAGGACGTCGGCGAGGAGCGAGCCCGGCGAGACCGCGTGCGAGTAGAACGTCGCCCGGTTGATGCCGGCGGCACGGGTGACGTCCGCGACGGTGATCTCGGAGACCGGTCGATCGGCTGCCAGCCGCAGGATCGCTTCGCGCAGGGCAGCGGTCGTGTGCAGGATCCGGGCATCCACCATGACGCCCACCCCCTTCTGATCCGGTTCACCCGGAGGCCCCCGAGCAGTCCGACGGTACCGCATGGCGCGGGATCGGCACGCGGACGGCGGGTGGCAACACGCGGGCAATCCGTGCCGGCGGCCTCGCAGCGCTCCGCGCGGCCCGTAGGATGGTCTCGCGGACGAATCGATTCGATCGACGCCGCGATCACCTCCCGCCCCGCACCGCCGAAGGACTCCTGCTCGTGACCGCGCCCGCCACCACCGGTTCGCTCCGGGTCGTCCTGCACCCCGGAGACTCGCTCTCCCGGCGCCAGCGACTCGTCTACGTCTTCGTCCTGGGCGCCCTGACCGCGCTCGGGCCGTTCACGATCGACCTGTACCTGCCAGCGTTCCCGGCACTCAAGGAGCAGTTCGGCGTCACCGACGGTGCGGTCCAGCTGACGCTGACGGCGACGACGCTCGGGTTCGCGTTCGGGCAGCTGCTCGTCGGTCCGTGGAGCGACAAGGTCGGCCGGCGCCTGCCGCTCATCATCGCGACGACGGTGCACATCGCCGCGTCGATCGGTGCCGCGACCGCGCCGGACATCGAGCTCCTCGCGGTGTTCCGCGTCCTGCAGGGCATGGGCGCGGCCGCTGGTGGTGTCGTCGCGATGGCCACGGTCCGCGACCTGTTCGGTGGCAAGCCGCTGGTCCGGATGCTGTCACGGCTGGCGATGGTGAACGGTCTCGCGCCGATCCTCGCGCCGCTGATCGGGTCGCAGATGCTGCAGTTCACCAGCTGGCGCGGGATCTTCGTCTTCCTCGCCTGCTACGGCCTCGCCGTGGTGATCGCCTCGATCCTGCTCATCGTCGAGACCCTGCCGCCGGCCCGTCGCCGAGAGGCGGGGCACTCCACCATCGGGCAGCGCTACAAGGCGCTCTTCTCCGACCGGATCTTCGTGGGCGTCGCGCTCATCGGCGCCATGGTGTTCAGCGGGCTGTTCTCGTACCTCAGCTCGTCGCCGTTCCTGTTCCAAGGCGTCTACGGACTCGACGCGCAGCAGTACGGACTGCTCTTCGCGGTGAACTCGGTCGGCGTCGTCCTCGGTGTGCAGATCTCGGCGCGCTTGGCGCAGCGTGTCGGGCCGCAGTGGATCCTGGCGTGCTCGACGGCGACGCTCTTGCTGGCGTCGATCGCCATCATCGTGCTCGACCAGCTCGGTGCGGGGCTCGTCGGCGTGCTCGTGCCGCTGTGGTTCTTCATCGCGGCGTGCGGGTTCTCGTTCCCGTTGGTCCAGGTCATCGGTCTGGCCGCCCACGGCAAGGAGGCCGGTACGGCAGCGTCCCTGCTCGGTGCCCTGAACTTCGGCGTCGCCGGGCTGATCTCGCCGATCGTCGGGTGGCTCGGCATCACGACCGCGACCCCGATGGCGATGGTGATGGGGTCGACGGCGGCCATGGCGATCCTCATCCTGTGGGTCGTGGTGCGCCCGCGGACGGTCCCCGAGCTCACGCACTGACGAGTTCTCCACAGCTGCCCGGAACGGCCGGACAGCGGTCCCCGCGCGTCCCTAGGCTGTGCCCATGAGCGACGCGGTGGAGCAGGCACGGGCAGCGGCCGAGGCCGCCCAGCAGGCGGCGGACAAGGCACGACGGCTGGCGGACGAAGCCGTGCAGCGGGCCGAGGAGCTCGCGGCCGCGCTCGCCGGACAGGAGGCCCGGCTCGCCCCCGACGCGGAGCCCGCCTCCGCCGTCCCCGCGGCCCCAGAGCCCACCGCCGCGGTCGCCGACGGTGCCGCCACGGCCACGGCCACGGCCCCGGAGCCGGCCGCCCCGGGTCCGGAAGCCGCCCACGCGGCCGGCACCGTGCCTCCCGGCAGCGGTGGAGCCGGCCCGCTGGGTCCTGACGCCATCGCAGCGATCCGGACCGGGTACACCGTCGAAGGACAGGCGCTCGAACTCGGCGCCCTGGTGAACGGCGACGCCCGGCCCGACGTCCAGGTCCGCATCCCGCTCGGCATGCTGAACCGACACGGGCTGGTCGCCGGTGCGACCGGCACCGGCAAGACCCGCACGCTGCAGGTCCTCGCCGAACAGATCGCGGCGAACGGCGTGCCGGTCTTCGCTGCGGACATCAAGGGCGACCTGTCCGGGTTGGCCGTCGCTGGGCAGGGGAACGAGAAGCTGCTCGCCCGAACCGGGGGGATCGGTCAGGAGTGGCAGGGGGTCGCGAGCCAGGCCGAGCTCTTCTCGCTCGGCGGGCAGGGCACCGGCGTGCCCATCCGTGCGACGGTGTCCGGGTTCGGTCCGCTGCTGCTGTCCAAGGTGCTCGGGCTGAACGACACCCAGGAATCGTCGCTCGGGCTGGTCTTCCACTACGCCGAGCAGGCCGGGCTGCCGCTCGTCGACCTCACCGACCTGCGGAGCGTGCTGACGTTCCTGGTGGGTGACCAGGGCAAGGGGGAGCTGGCCGAACTGGGTGGACTCTCGAAGCAGACCGCCGGCGTCATCCTGCGCGAGCTCATCACGTTCGCCGACAAGGGTGCCGACCAGTTCTTCGGCGAGCCGGAGATCGACACGCAGGTGTTCCTCCGGACGGCTGCCGACGGCCGGGGGATCGTCAGCCTGCTCGAGGTCCCTGGGGTGCAGGACCAGCCCGAGGTCTTCTCGACGTTCCTGATGTGGCTGCTGGCCGACCTGTTCAACGAACTGCCGGAGGTCGGCGACCAGGACAAGCCGAAGCTCGTGTTCTTCTTCGACGAGGCGCACCTGCTGTTCAGCGGGGCATCGAAGGACTTCACCGACCAGATCGTGCGCACCGTGCGGCTCATCCGCTCGAAGGGCGTCGGCATCTTCTTCGTGACCCAGACCCCGAAGGACGTGCCGAACGACGTCCTGGCGCAGCTCGGGTCGCGCATCCAGCACCAGCTCCGGGCGCACACCCCCGACGACGCGAAGGCGCTCCGGGCCACCGTGTCGACCTACCCGTCGAGCGACTACGACCTGGGCGAGGCGCTCACGTCGCTGGCCACGGGCGAGGCGATCGTCACCGTGATGAACGAGAAGGGTGCGCCGACGCCGGTCGCCTGGACGCGGTTGCGTGCACCGCAGGGATCGATGGACCCGATGCCCGCGGCCGACATGGCGTCGCGGGTGCAGGCGTCGCCGTTGCTCGCGACGTACGGCCCTCGGGTCGACCCGGACTCCGCACACGAGATGCTCGCGCGCCGGATGGAATCGGCTGCTGCCGAAGCCGCGGCCGTCGATGCGCAGAAGGAGTACGAGCGGACACAGCGCGAGTTCGAGCAGGCCGAGCGGGCCGCGGCGTCCAGGCGTTCGGGCCGGTCGGGGCGGAGCACGCGGACGACGGCCTCGCGGAAGGCGGACGACCCGCTGTCGGACCTGCTCGGGTCCGGGCTCGGCGGCACGATCGCCAGAGAGGTGGTGCAGGGGATCTTCTCGACGCTCCGACGACGTCGGTGAGCGGCGACCGGCTCAGTCCCCGAGCAGGCCGGTGAACTCGACGACGAGCAGCGCGACCACGATGCACGCCGCCACACCGCCGACGACCAGGTAGGCCGACCGCTGCTCGTACCAGGCTCGGCTCGACGGGTAGCGCTTCGCGAAGGACCGGACCGACACCGGACGGTTCTCCTCGGTCACCTGGACACCCAGGGCCTCGACGACCTGCGCGAGTCCCTGGTCGCCCCAGACGTCGGCACGGATGCGGAACAGGTGCGCGCCCGTGGCGTCGAACGCCACGAGTTCGCGCATCGTGCGGTCGACGGAGCTGCCGTACGTCGTGGCCAGCACCAGGCTGTGCACGCGCTCACGGGGGACCCGGCGGTGCGGTGTGACCACCCCGCGGATCGTCACGCCGTCGGCGTCGATGCCGATGTACGCGGTCCGCAACCGCACGAAGACGACACCGACGAGGGCCGCGAGGGCGACGACCACGGACGCGACGAGCGCCCAGGTCCGGAGGGGGAACGACACCCAGACCATGGCGACGGCGAGCGGCACGGCGGAGAACACGATGCTCAGCGCGGTCGACCGGACGAGCGAACGGCGCGGCCGGAGGACGACGTCGTACACGGCGGCACGCAGGTGCGGCGCGGCCGGCACCGTCGTTTCCCCCATGCGCGTCTCCTCGCCCCTCGGATGTCGTGGGCACGCCGAAGCGTCTGCCCGGCGAGCGACGCCCCTGCCGCTCGATGCATCGCGGTCGGCTCGTCCCGGAGCCGTCCGCTCCGGCAAGCATAGGTGACCGGCGGGGAGCGGGGACAGCCCGTTCCACCCCGGATCGGCGTTTGACGGCCAGTCCTTGGCGAACAGGGGACAGGCGGGTCCGCTGCGTGGGGGACCGCGCCCCTGCACGGCCACGAACTGTCGACGGAACGACGAAGGCCCCGCACTCGAGTGCGGGGCCTTGCTGGCGGAGAATGGGGGATTCGAACCCCCGAGGGCTTGCACCCAACACGCTTTCCAAGCGTGCGCCATAGGCCACTAGGCGAATTCTCCTGACACCGTCTCGCGACGGCGACACCCAATGGTACAGGTTCTGCGGGGTGGTCACGACCGCGTGTCGTGCGGTCCGGTTGCTCCCAGTGGTCGTGACGTGTCCGGCGACTACCCTGGGGCGCGTGTCGACCCGCATCTACATCACGTCAGCAGAAGGGCACACGGGCAAGAGCACCGTCGCCCTCGGTGTCCTCGAGACCCTCGCACGCTCCGTCGGTCGCGTCGGCGTGTTCCGCCCCGTCGCCCGCTCGGTCGCCGAACCCGACTACGTGCTCGAACTGCTGCTGCAGCACACCGCGGTGGGCATCTCCTACGACGACGCGGTGGGGGTCACCTACGACGACGTCCACGCCGACCCGGACGTCGCTCTCGGCACGATCGTGAACCGGTTCGCTCAGGTGGAGCGGCAGTGCGATGCGGTCGTGGTCCTCGGCTCCGACTACACCGACGTCGGCAGCCCCACCGAGCTGTCGTTCAACGCGAAGGTCGCCGCGAACCTCGGCGCCCCCGTGCTGCTCGTGCTCGGCGGGCGCGACGCAGCCGAGCGCGGGGCCCGGACGCCCGAGGGCATGGCGCAGGTCGCGGACGTCACGACGAGCGAGCTGCGGGCGGCGCACGCGCAGTTGTTCGGCGTGATCGTGAACCGTGCGGACCCGGAGGCCCTCGAAGCCATCGTGGCGAGCGTCGAGCGGGCCGTGCACGACGACCACCCGGACGTGCCGGTGTGGGCGATCCCCGAGGACCGCGTGCTCGTCGCCCCGACCGTCCGTGCGCTGCTGCAGGCCACCGACGCGACCCTGGTCCGCGGGGACGACGCCCTGCTCGACCGCGAGGCGCTCGGCACCGTCGTCGCCGGCATGAGCATGGAGAACGTCCTGCCCCGCCTGATCGAAGGCGGCATCGTCGTGGTCCCGGGTGACCGCAGCGACGTCCTCATCGCGACCCTGCTTGCGAACCAGTCGGACACGTTCCCGAGCCTCGCCGGCGTGATCCTGAACGGCGGGTTCGAGACCGCCCCGCAGATATCCCGGCTGCTCGAGGGCCTGTCGAGCTCCCTCCCGATCGCGCAGAACACCCTGGGCACCTACGACACCGCCCTCCGCATCACCCAGACCCGCGGGCGCCTGGCTGCGGACTCGCCCCGCAAGGCCGACCTCGCCCTCGCCCTGTTCGAGCAGCACGTCGACGCCGAGGCCCTGCGCGACCGCCTGCAGCTCACCCCCTCCGGCGTGGTCACCCCGCTGATGTTCGAGCACGGGCTGCTCGACCGCGCCCGCGGCTACGGCAAGCACATCGTCCTGCCCGAGGGCGAGGACGACCGCATCCTCCGCGCCGCGTCGACCCTGCTGGCCCGCCAGGTCTGCGAGTTGACGATCCTCGGCGACCCCGCCGCGATCCGCACCCGCGCGACCGAGCTCGGGCTCGACCTCGACGCCGCGCAGCTCGTGTCGCCGTTCGACCCGGAGCTCCGCGAGCGCTTCGCCGAGGAGTACGCCCGGCTCCGCGCGCACAAGGGCATGTCGATCGAGCTCGCGCGCGACACCGTGACGGACGTCTCGTACTTCGGCACGATGATGGTGCAGCTCGGCCTCGCCGACGGCATGGTGTCCGGCGCGAAGCACACCACGGCGCACACCATCCGGCCGTCCTTCGAGATCATCAAGACCCGTCCCGACACCTCGATCGTGTCGAGCGTGTTCCTGATGGCGCTCGCCGACCGCGTCCTGGTCTACGGCGACTGCGCGGTGATCCCGGACCCGACGAGCGAGCAGCTCGCCGACATCGCGATCTCGTCGGCGGAGACGGCGACACAGTTCGGCATCGACCCCCGCGTCGCGATGCTCAGCTACTCGACGGGTGACAGCGGCACCGGGGCGGACGTCGACAAGGTCCGTGCCGGCACCGCGTTCGTCCGCGAGCGCCGTCCCGACCTGCTCGTCGAGGGCCCCATCCAGTACGACGCGGCAGCCGACCCCACGGTCGCGTCGACGAAGATGCCGGACTCCCCGGTCGCGGGCAGGGCGACGGTCTTCATCTTCCCGGACCTCAACACCGGCAACAACACCTACAAGGCCGTGCAGCGCTCGGCCGGTGCCGTCGCGATCGGGCCGGTGCTGCAGGGCCTGCGCAAGCCGATCAACGACCTGTCCCGCGGCGCGCTCGTCAGCGACATCGTGAACACCGTCGCGATCACCGCGATCCAGGCCGGCACCGCAACCGACGCGAGCTGACCGCCGGACCCGCACCGGGCCTCCAGGCCGACACCAGACCGGCCGCCCACCCGGCGGCACCGACCCACAGAAAGCGACACCACCCGTGACCGCAGCCCTCGTCGTGAACTCCGGATCGAGTTCGTTCAAGTACCAGCTCATCGAGCTCGAGGGGGAGCGCACGCTCGCCTCCGGCCTGGTCGAGCGCATCGGCGAGTCGGCCGGCGCGTGGAAGCACACCAACGCGCTGACGGGGGAGTCGTCGTCGAACGACGCTGCCTCGGTGCCGGACCACGCCGCCGGGTTCCAGGCGATGATCGACGCCTTCGCGAAGGTCGGTCCGTCGTTCGACGAGCACCCGCCGGCCGTCGTCGGCCACCGCGTCGTGCACGGCGGCACCACCTTCGACCGGGCCACCATCGTGACGGACCAGGTCGAGGAGCAGATCGAGGCGCTGAACAGCCTCGCGCCGCTGCACAACCCGGCGAACCTCGAGGGCATCCGCGCCGCGAAGCAGGTCTTCTCCGACGTGCCGCACGTCGCCGTGTTCGACACCGCGTTCCACCAGACGATGCCGCCGCACGCGTACACCTACGCGATCCCCACCGACCTGGCGGCGAAGTACGCGATCCGCCGCTACGGCATGCACGGCACGAGCCACAAGTACGTCTCCGAGCAGGCAGCGGCGTTCCTCGGGCGCCCGTTGTCCGAGCTGAAGACGATCGTGCTGCACCTGGGCAACGGTGCGTCGGCCGCAGCGATCGACGGCGGGAAGTCGATCGAGACGTCGATGGGGCTCACGCCGCTCGAGGGCCTGGTGATGGGCACCCGCTCCGGCGACCTCGACCCGGCCGTCCTGCTGCACCTGCACCGCGAGGCCGGCCTGTCGTTCGACGAACTCGACACCATGCTCAACAAGCAGTCCGGGCTGCTCGGCCTGACCGGCAACGGCGACATGCGCGACGTGCAGGACGCCGCCCTGAACGGCGACGAGGTCGCCGAGGCGGCGCTCGCCGTCTACCGGCACCGGATCCGGCGCTACGTCGGCGCGTACACCGCGCAGCTCGGCGGACTCGACGCCGTCGTCTTCACCGCGGGTGTCGGCGAGAACAACGCGCTGCTGCGTCGGCGCGTGCTCGCCGGGCTCGAGCACCTGGGCATCGCGATCGATGCGGACCGCAACGAGTTGGGATCCCGGGAGGCGCGGGTCATCTCCTCGGACACGTCGCGTGTCGCGGTGCTCGTCATCCCGACGAACGAAGAGCTGGAGATCGCCCGGCAGTCGGCTGCGGTCGCGCTCTGAGGAGGGGCGCGCCGCTGCTGCACGGTGCGGCTCTCGTGGGCTGGTGCGGGGTTGGTGGCCGGGTGCGCGCCTGCAGCGCGGCACCGAGCCAGCAAGCCCGCACGGGGCGGCGGGCTGCGCACGGTGCGGACGGGGCGCTCGTCAGGAGAGGGCGTCGAGAGCCGCGGGGATCGGCGTGCTGCCGCTCGTGACCTCGAACTGGACGCCGACCGCCGTGTCGTCGAGCAGCGCGTGCAGCACGACCGTGGCGACGTCGGCCCGGGCGATCGAGCCGCGCGGCACCGTCCGCCCGACGTCGACCGTGCCCTGCGGCGGCGTGTCGAGCAGGGCGCCGGGACGCACGATCGTCCACCGCAGCCGTCGGGCGCGCAGGTTGGCGTCGGCCTCGGCCTTCGCGCGGAGGTACACCTGGAACACGGCGGCGTCGTCCTGCGCCGGCACGACGGCGGTCTGCGGGTCGTAGGTGTCAGCCGCCATCGCGGACACCATCACGTAGCGGTCGATGCCGGCGCGCTCCGCGGCGTCCGCGAGCAGGATCGCGCCGTCACGGTCGACGGTGAGCTTGCGCTCGGCTCCGCTGTTCGGCCCGGCGCCGGCGGCGAACACCACGGCGTCGACTCCACGGAGGCGCAGTGCCAGGTCGTCGTCACCGAGTTGCTCGAGGTCCGCGACGATCGCCCGGGCGCCCTGCTGCTCGACGTCGGCGACGTGGGCGGGGTTGCGGACGATGGCGACGGCGTCGTGTCCGGCGTCGGTGATCTGGCGGGCGAGGAGCAGTGCGATCTGGCCGTGTCCTCCGGCGATGGCGATCTTCATGTGTCAATCCTGCCCGGTCGCATCCGGTAGAGTTGTCGGCGGCTCCTCACGTGACGCCATCCAGGTGAACTCCCCCAGGGCGGAAACGCAGCAAGGGTAGCCGGGCTCTGGCGGGTGCGTGAGGAGTCTTTTCTGTCTCCGCGTGTCGGCGCGCTGCTTCCGCATGTCTGTTTCGTAACGGGTTGCGGACACGAACCTGATCATGTGTGAAGATCACCTTCAAGGAACTCCCAACCAGGGTTCCGATCGCTCCACCGCCTCACCAGCGGGGGAGATCCGAGGATCAGGTGGCGGGTTCGCCCGCCAGGATGAGAGACACGCATGCGCAGGCACGCGTCGCAGCGCGGTACCCGGGTACCGACCGCAGCGAACAGCTGGACACGACGGATCATCGGTGCTGGCGACCGAGCTCGACGACGAGCATCGGACGATCGGCGTCTCCTCCTGCGTGGCAGTGTCATCGCCACGGTGACGGCGCTCGTCGCCGCCACCGTGGCGATCCAACCCGCTGCGGCGGCACCCAACGACGTCGCTGAGGGCGAAGGCGTCCTGCTCAGCGGGTCGGGGATCGTCGACGTCGACACCCTCGCGCAACTCGGCGGCGCGTACTCCGCACGCGGGGCGGCCACGGGCGGCGGCACGACGAACCAGCCGCTCAACCTCACGGCCCTGAACGCGGTGGGCGTGGACCTCGGCAACGACATCGACCTGCTCGGCACCAACGGCATCCTGACGCTCGGCGTGAACGGGCAGTACGCCACCACCTCGGCGTCGGGCACGACGGCCTCGTCCGGACTCCTGACGAACGACGGCGGCATCGGGGTCGGCACGGGCCTCGGCACCGGTGCCAGCACGCTGGACCTCAACCCGCTGTTCGCACGGGTCGGCGCGGACACGACGGTGCTGTCGAACGCGCAGCTGCGGATCGGTGCCCTGGCGTCCCGCATCCAGGCCACGCGTGGCACCACGGTCGGCACCACGACGGACTACCGGATCGCCGGCGCGAACCTGAACCTCACCAGCCCTGCGGTCGCGGGCCTGACGACGTCGCTGCGGACCGACCTGCGCGCGCTCTCGAACTCCGTGAACACCACGGTCGGGGCGAACGGGGCACTGTCCGGCACGACGACGGCGCTGACCACCGAGCTCCAGCGGCTGCTCCGCAGCACGGCCCTCGGGCTCGTCACCCTCAACGGCACGACCGCGACCGCCTCGGTCAACCTCAACCTCGACGGCACGCTCGAGCAGGTGCTCGCACAGCCGCTGACGGACGGCGCGGTGACGATCACGCCGGCGACCGGCGCGATCACCGTCGACCTCGACGAGCTGACGACACTGAACAACCAGCCCGCGAACACCCCGGTGCTGACCGAAGCGGCCGTCAGCTCGATCAACCAGAGCATCACGACGATCCTGGGCACCCAGCTGCCGACCGCGCTGCAGACCGCCGTCGTGAACACGATCAACTCGACCGCGGTGGCCGTGAACGTCACCGCCAACGTCACCCTGGCCGGGGTCCCGCTCACCGCTCTGGCGCTCCGTGCGGACACGACGCTCGGCGCCTTGGCCGGCACCACCCCGGCGAACGCGACCGTCACGGCGACCGGTGGGCCGCTCGGGCTGACCGTCCTCGGGACCCTGCTCGCCCCGGCCGTCAACTCGATCGTGGTGCCGGCGCTGCAGACCATCGTGCGACCACTCGTCACCGGCACGGCACTGACGACCCTCGGCACCACACTCACCGCGACGACGACAGCGGTGTCCACGCTGCTCGGCCCGGTGGTGCTGTTGCTCCGCCAAGTGATCGACCTGACCGTGAACGCGCAGGACACGACCACGGGCTTCCGCGACGCACGCGGGTACGACCCCGGGGCGCGAAGCGTGCACGCCCTCCGGCTCTCGGTGCTGCCCGGCACGAACGCCGCCACGGTCGACCTCGCCACCTCAACAGTCCGGGCGACGGCCATCGCTCCGCCGACCATCACGGCACCGACGGCGAACCAGCAGTTCAGCGTCCCCTCGGCCTCGTCCACCCGGAGCATCACCGTCAGCGGTGCCGGTGAGCCGGGCGCGACCATCGCCGTGAGCCTCGGCGGCGGACGCACCGGCACGACCACCGTCGCGGCGAACGGCACGTGGACGACGTCGATCCCGAACGTCCCGACCGGCGACCAGACGGCCACCGCGACCCAGACCGTCAACGGCGCCGCGGCTGGGACTGCGACCCAGACGTTCTCGGTCGTCGCACAGCAGGCCCTGACGATCACGACCCCGACCGCCGGGCAGACCATCACGACCACGAGGACGACCGCATCCGTGACCCTGACCGGTACGGCGACCGCCGACGCGCGGATCGACGTCGACCTCGGCGGCGGCCGAACGGCGACCACCACGGCGAACGGCAGCGGCGCGTGGAGCGTCACCGTCCCCGCCGTGCCCGTCGGGGACCAGACCGCGAGCGTGACCCAGACCGTCGGCGACACGACCTCGAGCCCCGTCACGCGGGCGTTCCGAGTCGTCGCTGCCGCGGGCCTGACGGTCGACAGCCCGACGGCGGACCAGGCCTTCCCGCTCGTGGGCGACACCCGGTCCGTTCCGTTCTCCGGCAACGCGCAGCCCGGCGCCCGCGTGGACGTGGACCTCGGCGACGGCCTGACCGCGACCACCACGGCGAACGCCGGCGGTGCCTGGTCGACGAGCGTCACCGGTGTCCCCGCGGGGGACCGCACGGCGCAGGTGACCCAGACGGTCGGCGGCACCACGAGCAGCCCGGTCGAGCGTGACTTCACGGTGACGGCGGCTCCGGGGCTGACCATCGACGTACCGGCCGACGGCAGCTCGATCACGGTCGCGGACGCCACGTCGATGACCCCCGTCACGGTCTCCGGCTCCGCCGCCCCGAACGCGCGGGTCGCGGTCGGCATCGGCGGCTCGTTCACCACCGCGGTGGACGCGGACGACGACGGCGACTGGGCGGCGACCTTCGTGGGCGTCCCGACCGGCGACCGCACGGTCACGGCCCGGCAGACCGTCGACGGCACGACCTCGGCACCGGTGACCTCGACGTTCACCGTCGCGGCCGGCGACCCCGTCGTCATCACCTCGCCCGACGACGGTGACGTGGTCACGGTGCTCGACGCGGACACCACGGCCGACCTCGAGCTGACCGGCACGGCCGAGGGCGGAGCCGAGGTCCGGGTCTCGCTCGGTTCCGGGCGCACCGCGACGACCACGGCTGAGGACGACGGCTCGTGGACCGTCACCGTCCAGGACGTCCCGGTCGGTCGGTACACGATCGCCGCGACGCAGACGGTGAACGGCACGACCTCGCCCGCCGTCCGTCAGGTCGTCACCGTGCAGGTCGGCGCTCCGCTCACCGTGACCGCTCCGGTGCAGGACGCGATCGTCACGGTCGCGACCGACGACTCGGTCGTGGACGTCACGGTGCGCGGGACCGCCCAGCCGGACGCCGACGTCGAGGTCGTCCTGGACGACGGGGACGCGGTCGCCACGACGGCGAACGCGCAGGGCGCCTGGTCGGTGACCCTGTCGGACGTCGGCACGGGCGACCACACCGCCACCGTCACGCAGACCGTCGGCGAGGCCACCTCGACGGCGATCGACCGCGACTTCACGGTCGCGGCCGGCGACGGCCTGGTCATCGACGCTCCGGGCGATGCGCAGGAGATCCCGGCCGGCACCGGCGGACAGGCGAACGTCGTCGTCCGCGGGACCGCCGAGCCGGGGGCGACCGTCGCCGTCACGATCGACGACGCGGACACCGTCGAGGTCGTCGCCGACACCGCCGGCAACTGGGCGGTCCCGAGCACCCAGCTCGGCATCGGCGACCACACCGTCACCGCCGTCCAGACCGTGAACGGCACCGACGGGCCCGTCGTCAGGCGGGACTTCACCGTCGTGCCGGGCAACGCGATCGTGATCGACACCCCGGCGAGCGGTACCCGCTTCGTCGTGGTGGACGGCGACGCCACCGCCACCGTCCGGATCACGGGCTCGGCCGAACCCCTCGCCGACGTGGCCGTCTCGGTCGGACCGGGCACGCGGTCCACCACCACCGCGGACGCCGACGGCGCGTGGGCCCTCGACGTCGCCGGCCTCGCCCCGACGGGCGTGTACACGGTGACGGCGAGCCAGGAGATCGCGGACGTCGTCACGAGCGCCATCCCGACGACGTTCCAGGTCGTCACGGCGAACGCCCTGACCATCGCGGCACCGGGCACCGCCCCGATCACCGTGGCCGGTCCGGACGTCGAGCGCGACGTCACCGTCTCCGGCGCCGGTCAGCCCGGAGCCCGGGTCACCGCGTCCACCGCCGGGGCGGACGACCAGCAGGGCACGATCGCGGCCGACGGCACGTGGTCGGTGACGTTCCCGGACCTCGGCGTCGGACCGCACCCTGTGTCGGTGACGCAGACGCTGCCCGGCACCGTGTCCGACCCGCGCACCTCGGCACCAGCCCAGCGCACGATCACGATCGAGGCCGCCGACGCGGTGGCGGTCACGGTGCCCGAACCCGACGACGTCCTGCTCGTCCCGAACGCGGAGGCGACGCGCGACGTCGTCGTCTCGGGGACGGCGGAGCCGGACGCGCCGGTCACGGTGCGGCTCGGCGGCATCGCGCAGACCGCGACCGCGGACGGCGACGGTGACTGGACGGTCACGTTCGGCGGGGTCGGTGTCGGTACCCCGACGCTCACCGCCACCCAGACCGTGGGCGGGACCACTGCCTCCAGTCCGACCCAGACCGTCACGGTGCGGGCCGGGACCGCACTGACCATCGCGACCCCCGAGGACGGCGACGTCCTGACGGTCGCCGACGCGGCGGGCACCGCCGACGTCGCGGCGAGCGGCCGCGCGCAGGCCGACGCCGAGGTCACGGTGCGGCTCTCCACCGGTGCGACGCAGACGGTCAGGGCCGACGGGGACGGTGCCTGGCAGGCGGCGTTCGCGGACGTGCCCGTCGGCGACCACCGCGTCACCGCGACCCAGGTCGTCGGCGGTCAGACCTCGACGCCGGTGACGGCAGCGGTGTCGGTCCGGGCCGGTGCCCCGCTCGTCGTCTCGACCCCCGCCGCTGACACCACCGTCACGGTCGCCGACGGCGACGCCACCACCGACGTCGACTTCGCCGGTACCGGCCAGCCTGGCGCGACCGTCACGGTCGACCTCGGCGACGGCGGCCGCGCGACGGCACGGGTCGACCAGCGGGGACGGTGGTCGACCACGGTCGAGGGCGTGCCGGTCGGTTCGTGGACGGCCTCGGTCGCGCAGGCGGTCAACGGCACCACGAGCGCCGCGGTCCGACGACCGGTGTCGGTCGTGGCCGCGGCCGCGCTGACGATCCGGCAGCCGGGCGACGACCCGATCACGGTCGCCGATGACGCCGCCACGACGACCGTGACGGTCACCGGCGACGCCGAGCCGGGCTCCACCGTGACCGTCACGGTCGGCGACCGCGACCCGGTGGAGGTCACCGCGGACGACGACGGCTCGTGGACGGTCGACGTCCCCGACCTCGGTGTCGGCGAGCACACCGTCGAGGTGACCCAGACCGTGGACGGCTCCACCTCGACCACCCCGGCCTCGACCACCTTCGAGATCGTGCCGGGCGCGCCCGTCGTGGTCGACCGACCGACCGTCGGCCAGGAGTACACCGTCGCCGACGCGGACGCGGCCACCGCGGTCGACGTCAGCGGCACCGCGCAGCCCGGGGCGACCGTCGTGGTCGACCTCGGCGGCGGACGCAGCGGGTCGACCACCGCGGACGACGACGGCGCCTGGAGCGTCACCGTCCCAGGCGTGCCGGCGGGCAACCGGACGGTGAGCGTCACCCAGCGCGTGGGCGACACCGAATCCGCGCCCGTGACGGTCCGCATCCGCGTCCTCGTCGCCGACCCGATCACGATCGCCACCCCGGCGGACGGTTCGACGGTCCGGGTCGCGCAGCCGGACTCGGTCGTCACGGTCACCGCCGGTGGTGCAGCCGAGGCCGGTGCCCGTGTCCGCGTCACGATCGACGGGGGCGACCCCACGACCGTGACCGCGACGGGCGCGGGCACGTGGACAGTGGACCTGCCCGGCCTGGTCGTCGGGGAGCACACGATCCGCGCCACCCAGACGGTCGACGGCTCCACGTCCGAGCAGGTCCGGAGCACCTTCACGGTGGCACCCGGAGCCGCGCTGACGGTCACCGCCCCGACCGCCGACGCGACCTTCACCGTGCCGGACTCCGACCCGACCGCGACCGTCCCGGTCAGCGGCCAGGGCCAGCCCGGCGCCACCGTCGAGGTCGTGCTGGACGACGGCGACCCGGTGACGGTGCGCGTCGGGTCCGACGGCCGCTGGTCGACGAGCCTGGCCGACGTGCCGGCCGGTGACCACACCGTCTCGGTCACCCAGGTCGTGAACGGGACCACGTCGTCCCCGGTCGAGCGCGACGTCACCGTCGTGGTGGCCGAGGCGGACGCGATCGTCGTCACGGCTCCGGTCGACGGCACGGCGTACCGGGTGCTCGGCGGGTCGACCGACGTGCGCGTGGTCGGTACCTCGGCGCCGAACGCCGCGGTCTCGGTCCGCATCGACGGCGGCACCGCGGTCACGACGACGGCGGACGACGACGGCACGTGGACCGTCACCGTCCCCGGCATCGGCACCGGTCAGCACACGATCGCCGCGAGCCAGACGGTGGACGGCGACACGAGCGACGCCCCGCAGGTCCGGTTCCGGGTGACGGCGGCGACGCCGGTCCGGGTGACGAGCCCGACCGACGGACAGGTGATCCCGACCACCGGTACGACCGTGTCCATCCCGGTGAGCGGCACCGCCGAGCCCGGTGCGACGGTCACGGTCGACATCGACGGGCGGACCGCGACGACGACCGCCGGCGACGACGGTTCGTGGACCGTGACGGTCGGCGGGGTCCCGGCGGGTGAGCACACGGTGTCGGTGACGCAGACGGTCGGCGGTCGGACCTCTGACCCGGTGACCAGCGACGTCACCGTCGTGGCTGCCCAGTCGACCGACATCACGATCACCAGCCCGGTGCCGGGGCAGCTCATCCCCGCGGACGGACCGGGTGACACCGGCTCGTTCACGGTCACCGGGCACGCGACCCCGGGCGTGACGGTCACGGTGACCCTGTCCGACGGACAGGTGCGCACCACCACCGCCGATGCGGACGGTGACTGGAGCGTCGCGTTCGACCGGGTGCCCGAGGGGGAGTGGACGATCCGGGCGACCCAGTCGGTGAGCGGGACGACGACCGCCGCCCCCGAGGTGTCGATCATCGTCGACGCCGTGGATCCGCTCGCGGTCACGTCGCCGACGCCGGGCGCGCACCGGATGGCCTCGGCCGCCGGCTCCGTCGACTGGGCGGTCACCGGCACGGCCGAGCCGGGGGCGACCGTCACGGTCGTCGCCGACGACGGCACGCCGGTCACGACGACGGCGGACGGTACCGGCGCCTGGTCGGTGACGATCCGTCTCGTGGTCGGCCCGCACACCCTGCGGGTCACGCAGACGGTGGCGGGGGCGACCTCGGCCGAGCAGACGGTCCGTGTGGTCGTCGACGCCGCGACGGTGACGCCGGGTGAGCCCGGCACGCCGGGCGGCCCTGGGACGCCGGGGACGCCGGGGACGCCGGGTCTTCCCGGTCTGCCCGGCAAACCGGGTACGCCGGGGGCGGCCTCCGGGACGGGTGCCGGGACAGGGTCCGGCACCGGCACCGGCACCGGCACCGGCACCGGCACGGGCGGCCTCGCCTGGACCGGTACGGATGTCGCCCCGGCCGCCGGGACGGCAGCCGGGCTCGTGGTCCTCGGGTTCCTCCTGCTGGGGCTCTCGCGCCTGGCCAGGCGCGCCCGCCGCCACGGCCGCAGCTGAGTCCGACCGGCGCCACGCACCGCGCCTCTCGTCCGTCTCCGGGTCGGACGGGAGGCGCGGTGCCGTCCCTGCGCTCAGCCGCCGCGGGCAGGCGGCCGGGTCCAGTGCCCGTGGACCTGTGGAGGGGCACGCGGGTGTCGGTCGTCACGGCTACCCTGGTCGCGTGGTCACCGCCCTGTATCGCCGTTACCGGCCCGAGAACTTCGCCGAGCTGATCGGGCAGTCGCAGGTCACCGACCCGCTGCGCACAGCGCTCCGCACCAACCGCGTCAACCACGCCTACCTGTTCAGCGGCCCGCGCGGCTGCGGCAAGACGACTTCGGCCCGAATCCTCGCGCGGTGCCTGAACTGTGCCGAGGGCCCGACCGACACCCCGTGCGGCGTCTGCCCGAGCTGCGTCGAACTCGCGCGTGACGGCAGCGGTTCGCTCGACGTCATCGAGATCGACGCCGCGAGCCACAACGGCGTCGACGACGCGCGCGACCTGCGCGACCGCGCCGTGTTCGCCCCCGCGCGCGACCGCTACAAGATCTTCATCCTCGACGAGGCGCACATGGTCACCCCGCAGGGGTTCAACGCGCTGCTCAAGCTGGTCGAGGAACCGCCGGAGCACGTCAAGTTCATCTTCGCGACGACCGAGCCCGAGAAGGTCATCGGCACCATCCGGTCGCGCACCCACCACTACCCGTTCCGGCTCGTGCCGCCGGCGGTCATGCTCGAGTACATCGAGCAGCTCTGCACGCAGGAATCGGTGTCGGTCGCCCCCGGCGTGCTGCCCCTGGTCGTCCGTGCCGGCGGTGGTTCGGTGCGCGACACCCTGTCCCTGCTGGACCAGCTCATGGCGGGCAGCGAAGACGGTGCCATCGCGTACGAACGCGCCGTGGCCCTGCTCGGCTACACCGACGCCGCGCTCCTCGACGAGGTCGTCGACGCGCTCGCCGTGGCCGACCCGGCGTCGGCGTTCGCCGCGATCGACCGTGTGGTGCAGACCGGTCAGGACCCCCGTCGTTTCGTCGAGGACCTGCTCGAGCGCCTGCGTGACCTGATCGTCGTCGCGGCGACGAACGAGAGCGCCGCCGCGGTCCTGCGCGGTGTCTCGCCGGACGAGCTCGACACCATGACCCGGCAGGCCGGCGTGTTCGGCGCGACCGGGTTGTCCCGGGGCGCGGACATCGCGAACAAGGCCCTGACCGACATGACCGGAGCGACGTCGCCCCGGCTGCACCTCGAGCTCATGACCGCGCGCATGCTCGTGCCCGAGGCCGACGACACCCAGCGTGGTGCCCTCGCCCGGGTCGAGCGGCTCGAACGTCGGGTCGGTGTCGGGGACGCCGGCGGCCACCAGGCGCCGACCGGTGCGGTCGCAGCACCGGCTTCGGCACCGGTCGCGGCCCCGGCTCCGACGCGGCAGGCCGCAGCCCCTGCACCGGCGTCGCGGCCCCACGAACCCGCCGCGCAGCAGGCGCCCGCGACGACACCTGCGACCGAGCCGGCTCGGCCCTCGGCGCAGCCCGACGCCGGCGCCGCCGCACGTGACGCCGCGGCGTCGTGGGCCGCTGCCGTGCCGGGTGCTCCGGCGGAGTCGGCTGCGACCACCCCCGCTCCGGCGGCTGCGGCGGCTGCGACCCCCGAGCCCGTCAGCCCGTCGTCGACGGGACAGGGCACGACGATCGGCGACGAGCCGGCCGTCCGGGTCGTCGGCGCCGTGGGCTTCCAGCAGATGCGGGACGCCTGGCCGCAGATCGTCGAGCACGTCCAGCACGCGAAGCGCTCGGCCTGGTCGGTCGTCGTCACCGCGCAGGTCACCGCGCTGCGCGACGACGTGCTGACCCTGACGTTCCCGAGCCAGCAGGACGTCGCCTCGTTCAAGGAGATGTCCGACCCCTCGGCGAGCGTCAGCGAACTGCTCCGTGCGGCGATCATGGACGTCATCGGACTCCGCGTGAAGTTCGTCGCCCGCGGCCCGGGCGGCGCAGGCGGCTCCGGCGGGCCCGGACAACAGCGTCCGTCGGCTCCGTCGCAGCAGCCGTCCGCCCCCGCGAACCGTCCGGCCGCAGCGAACCAGCCCGCCGCGCAGCCGCCCGCGTCGTCGGCGCCGAAGTCCGCCGCCGCTGCTCCCGCTTCTGCTCCCGTCGAGCCCGAGCCCGTCGCCGCGGAGCCGGCGGCCGAGTCGGCCCGTTCTGCCGAGCCCGCCCGCGCTGCCGAGCCGGAGCTGCGTCCAGCGTCGTCGTCGTCGTCGGCACCGTCCGGAGCACCCGTCACCGACTGGGCGGTCGCGACGATCCCCGCCAGTGACCCGACGGCCGATGCCGTGCCAGAGTCCGTCGAGCCCAGCTGGGCAGCACCCTTCGGCACCGCTCCGGCCTCGGCTCCCGTCGCCTCGGCGGACCCGGTCGCGCCGCAGCAGTCCGAGGCCGAGGCGCCCGCGCAACCCGCCGGTGCCACCGCACCGCAGGGGGTGGAGCCGGCCACCCGGGGACCGCAGGCCGCGTCGACGACGGCTGCCGTGCCTCCCGGGGGACCCGCCGTACCCGGTGCGCCCGTCGTGCCGGGCGTGCCGGTGGACGACTACCCGCTCGACGACGAACCGTACGACGACGGCGCGCCGTTCCCCGACCCGGGGGCCAGCCGCGGCCAGCGGACCCCGCCGACCGCGCCGCCGGCGCAGGCGACCGCACCGCCGGCGCAGGCGCAGGCAGCCCCGCGCCAGCAGGCGGCGCCGCAGCAGAGCGCCCCGCGGACCGCACCACCGGCCCGTCGTGCGCCGGTCGCCGGCCGGTACGGCGAGGCCGTCGTGCGTGAGATCCTGAACGCCCAGTTCATCGAGGAGACCGCTCTCCACCAGGACGGTGCCTGATGTACGACGGGATCGTCCAAGACCTGATCGACGAGTTCGGCCGGCTGCCCGGCATCGGACCGAAGTCGGCGCAGCGCATCGCGTTCCACATCCTGCAGACCGAGTCGTTCGACCCGTCGCGGCTGTCAGAGCTGCTGGCGGACGTCAAGGAGCGCGTGCGCTTCTGCGAGGTCTGCGGCAACGTCACCGAGAACGTCCAGTGCAGCATCTGCCGCGACCCACGCCGGTCACCGGCCACGATCTGCGTCGTCGAAGAGGCGAAGGACGTCGCGGCGATCGAGCGCACCCGCGAGTTCCGCGGGCTGTACCACGTGCTTGGCGGTGCGATCAGCCCGATCGACGGCATCGGCCCGGACGACCTGCGGATCCAGCAGCTCATGACGCGTCTGGCCGACGGCACGGTCGAAGAGGTCATCATCGCGACCGACCCGAACCTCGAGGGCGAGGCCACAGCGACCTACCTGAGCCGGCTGCTCGTGCCGATGGGGATCCGGACGACCCGGTTGGCCTCGGGGCTGCCGGTCGGCGGTGACCTGGAGTACGCCGACGAGGTCACGCTCGGCCGTGCCTTCGAGGGCCGTCGCGTCGTCGGCGGCTGAGCCCCACGCAGGATCGTTGCGTCTGAGCCGGCTCGCACGCAACATCCTCGAAACACCGACTACCATTGTGAGACCGCGTGACCTCGCGGTGTCGCCGTCTCCGGGAGTACCAGCCAGTGGCCTTGATCGTGCAGAAGTTCGGTGGATCCTCCGTCGCGGACGCCGAGAGCATCAAGCGCGTGGCGAAGCGGATCGTCGAGACGAAGAAGGCCGGCAACGACGTCGTCGTGGCGGTCTCGGCCATGGGCGACACCACCGACGAACTCGTCGACCTGGCGCACTCGGTCACCCCGATCCCTGCCGGCCGTGAGCTCGACATGCTCCTCACCGCGGGGGAGCGCATCTCCATGGCACTGCTGGCGATGGCGATCAAGAGCCTCGGGGTCGAAGCCTCGTCGTACACCGGCAGCCAGGCGGGCATGCTCACCGACGCGCAGCACGGCAAGGCGCGCATCGTCGACGTCACCCCGAAGCGCGTGCGCGAGGCGCTCGACTCCGGGCACGTCGCGATCGTCGCCGGGTTCCAGGGCTTCAACCGCACGACGGGCGAGATCACCACGCTCGGCCGCGGCGGCTCGGACACCACGGCCGTCGCCCTCGCCGCAGCACTCGACGCCGACGTCTGCGAGATCTACACCGACGTCGACGGCATCTTCACCGCTGACCCCCGCGTCGTGCCGAAGGCCCGCAAGGTCGACCGCATCACCAGCGAGGAGATGCTCGAGCTCGCCGCGTCCGGCGCCAAGGTCCTGTACATCCGCGCCGTCGAGTACGCCCGTCGTCACGGCGTCACCCTGCACGTCCGGTCCTCGTTCAACAACACCGAGGGCACCATCGTCTACAACCCTGCCGAGGGGGAAACCGTGGAAGAACCGATCATCACCGGGATCGCCGGAGACCTCTCCGAGGGGAAGATCACCGTCGTGGGCGTCCCGGACCAGCCGGGCAAGGCCGCCGAGATCTTCACCAACGTCGCGCGCGCCGGGGCGAACATCGACATGATCGTCCAGAACGTGTCGGCGGCCTCGACCGGGCGGACGGACATCTCGTTCACCCTGCCGAAGGACCAGGGCCAGACCGTGCTGACGGCGCTCGAGGTCGCGAAGTCCGACATCGGGTACGAGAGCATCCAGTACGACGACCAGATCGGCAAGCTCGCCCTGGTCGGTGCCGGCATGCGCACGAACGCGGGTGTCTCCGCCAAGCTCTTCCGTGCCCTGCACGACGCGTCGATCAACATCGAGATGATCTCCACCTCCGAGATCCGCATCTCGGTCGTCACCCGCGCCGACACCCTCAACGAGGCGATGCGGGTCGTGCACAACGCGTTCGACCTCGACGCCGATGCCGAAGCCGTCGTCTACGCCGGCACCGGCCGCTGACCCACGCTGACCCGCTGAACCAGGAGCACCGCATGAGCACCCTCACCGTCGCCGTCGTCGGCGCCACCGGACAGGTCGGCGCCGTGATGCGTCGTCTGCTCGAGGAGCGCGCGTTCCCGGCCGACCAGGTCCGGTTCTTCGCGAGCGCACGGTCCGCCGGCACGACGCTGCCCTTCCGTGGCGAGCAGATCGTGGTCGAGGACTCCGAGCTCGCCGACCCGTCGGGCATCGACATCGCGCTGTTCTCGGCCGGGGCCACGGCGTCCCGCGCCCTCGCGCCGAAGTTCGCGGCCGCGGGGGCACTCGTCGTCGACAACTCCAGCGCCTGGCGCATGGACCCTGAGGTCCCGCTCGTCGTCAGCGAGGTCAACCCGCACGCGATCGACCAGGCGCCGAAGGGGATCATCGCGAACCCCAACTGCACCACCATGGCGATCATGCCGGTGCTCAAGGTCCTCGACACCGAGGCCGGGCTCCGTCGACTCGTCGCCACGACCTACCAGGCCGTCTCGGGTTCCGGGCTCGCGGGCGTCGAGGAACTGCTCGGCCAGGCGCGTGCCGCGCTCGAGCAGGACACTGCCGCGCTCACGCACGACGGCTCCGCCGTCACCTTCCCCGAGCCGGTCAAGTACGTCCGCCCGATCGCCTTCGACGTCGTGCCGCTCGCCGGCAGCATCGTCGAGGACGGCCTCGGCGAGACCGACGAAGAGAAGAAGCTCCGCAACGAGAGCCGCAAGATCCTCGAGCTGCCCGACCTGCTCGTCGCCGGCACGTGCGTGCGCGTCCCGGTCTTCACCGGGCACTCCATCTCGGTCCACGCCGAGTTCGAGCGTCCGCTGTCGCCCGAGCGTGCGACGGAGATCCTGTCGAGCGCGCCCGGCGTGGAGCTCTCCGACGTCCCGACGCCGCTGCAGGCCGCCGGACAGGACCCCGCGTTCGTCGGGCGCATCCGTACCGACCAGTCCGCACCCGAGGGTCGCGGGCTCGCGCTGTTCGTCAGCAACGACAACCTGCGCAAGGGCGCGGCACTCAACGCCGTGCAGATCGCCGAGGCGATCGTCGCGCGCCGCACCGTCGCTGCGTAGCGGGGTCGGCACCGCGCGCGGCTGACCGCCCTGTCGGCGGACGCCGGTAGGATCGACGGGTGGCAGTGAAGCAGGTGGATCCGATCGATGTCGTCCTCGTCGGGGGAGGCATCATGAGCGCCACCCTCGGCGCGATCATCCACCGACTCGAGCCCTCGTGGCAGATCCGCGTGTACGAGCGCCTCGGCAGCGTTGCGCAGGAGTCATCGAACCCCTGGAACAACGCCGGCACCGGGCACTCCGCGCTCTGCGAGCTGAACTACACACCCGAGCTCGCCGACGGCCGCGTCGACATCGCGAAGGCCGTGACGGTCAACGAGCAGTTCCAGGTCTCGAGGCAGTTCTGGTCGCACCTGGTCGAGACCGGCGCGCTGCCCGACCCGTCGAACTTCATCAACCCGACGCCGCACATCTCCTTCGTCTGGGGCGCCGACAACGTCGAGTACATGCGCAAGCGGTACGAGGCGATGCAGGGCCACCCGCTGTTCGCCGGCATCGAGTTCTCCGACGACCCCGCCCAGATCCGCAAGTGGGCACCGGCACTCATCCCCGGCCGCAAGAAGGACCAGCAGATCGCGGCGACCTACTCGGCAGCGGGCTCCGACGTCGACTTCGGGTCGCTCACCCGCCAGCTGTTCGACCAGCTCGAGCTCGACGGGCTCGAGTTCGAGCCGAACCACCAGGTGAAGAACATCTCGCGCGGCAAGGACTTCGACGGCTGGGCGCTCGACGTCCTGAACGAGGTCGGCCGGTCGACGCAGAAGATCGCCGCGAAGTTCGTCTTCGTCGGAGCCGGTGGTGGCGCCCTGCAGCTCCTGCAGAAGTCGGGGATCCCGGAGATCCGCGGCTACGGCGGCTTCCCGGTGTCCGGTGAGTTCCTGCGCACCGACGACCCCGAGGTCGTGCAGAAGCACGCTGCCAAGGTGTACGGCAAGGCCAGCGTCGGTGCGCCGCCGATGTCGGTGCCGCACCTCGACACCCGCATCGTCGACGGCAACGCCTCGCTCATGTTCGGGCCGTACGCCGGGTTCAGCCCGAAGTTCCTGAAGCAGGGATCGCTGCTCGACCTGGTCAAGTCGATCCGCCCGCACAACCTGCGTCCGATGCTCAGCGTCGCGTTCTCGAACTTCGACCTGGTCCGCTACCTGATCGGGCAGCTGCTCGCGTCGAAGCAGACCAAGTTCGACGCGCTGCGCGACTTCATGCCGAACGCCGAGCCGGAGAACTGGCACAAGATCATCGCGGGCCAGCGGGTGCAGGTGATCAAGCCGGACAAGGACAAGGGCGGCGTGCTGCAGTTCGGCACCGAGGTCATCACGGCTGCTGACGGAACCATCGCCGGGCTCCTCGGTGCCTCGCCGGGGGCGTCGACCGCGGTTCCGATCATGCTCGGCCTGCTCCGGAAGTGCTTCCCCGACCGCTGGGACGGCTGGCAGGACACGGTCCACGAGATGGTCCCCACCTACGGGCAGGACCTCGGCGACGACGCCGCACTGGCCGACGCCACCCTGGAGCGCACGGCGAAGGTGCTCGGCCTGCACCACTGATCGCCGGCACGGCTTGCGGGTCGTTCGAACATGTGTTCGAATGGCGGCATGCGGTGGAGTGGACAGGCGATCGATGCCGAGCAGAGCGACGCCCTGCCGGGGATGGAGTCGAACAGTGGCTTCGTCCGGAGTGTGACGACGCCGGAGTTCGCCGGGGTGACCTTCCACGAGGTCCTGGCGAAGAGTGCGCTGAACCGGGTGCCGAGCGCCGACGGGTCGGGGACGTACGGGTGGACGATCAACCCGTACCGAGGGTGCAGCCACGCGTGCGTCTACTGCTTCGCGCGGCCGACGCACACCTACCTCGAGTTCGACGGCGGCGCCGACTTCGACCAGCAGATCGTCGTGAAGACGAACGTGGCCGACGTCCTGCGCCGCGAGCTCGGCAAGCCGACCTGGGACCGGCACCCGATCGCGCTCGGCACGAACACCGACCCGTACCAGCGCGCCGAAGGTCGGTACCGCCTGATGCCCGGGGTCATCCAGGCGTTGGCAGACAGCCGCACGCCGTTCAGCATCCTGACGAAGGGCACGCTGCTCCGGCGCGACCTGCCGCTGTTGGTCGAAGCGGCGAAGGTCGTGCCGGTGGACCTCGCGATGTCGATCGCCGTGTACGACGACGACCTGCAGCAGTCGGTCGAGCCGGGCACCCCGACGACGGCGGCGCGACTCGCGACGGTGCGGGCCATCCGCGACGCCGGTCTGGACTGCGCCGTGTTCCTGATGCCGGTGTTGCCGTACATCACGGACACCCGCGCGCACCTCGACGACGCCGTCGGTCGTGCCGCCGCGGCCGGTGCGACGAGCGTCACGTACTCAGCACTGCACCTGCGGCCTGGCGTGAAGCCGTGGTGGTTCGAGTGGCTCGGGCGGGAGCGGCCCGACCTGGTCGCCCGGTACCGCGCGATGTACCTCGACAACACCTTCGCGCCGAAGGACTACCGCCGGTGGCTGTCGGAGCGCATCCGGCCGATCCTGGCGGCGCACGGTGTCGGTCTCGGGCGCGTGGACCCGGCGACCGGTTCGATGGGGTTCTCCGATCGGTCGTCGCTGCCGCAGGAGCAGTCGGTCCCCACCACCTCGCCGCTCAAGCGCGCCGATCCGGGGTTCGACCGCAGGCTCCTCCGACCGGTCGCGACGCAGACGTTGTTCTGAGCACCGAGGCGTGCGCGTTCGGGGGACAGCGGCACGTGGCAGAGGCCGGTATCATCGAGCGGGTCGCCGAACGGACGCTGTTTCGGGGTACACGGTCAGCACCGGGGTGTTTGATCGTGGGCGGCATTCCCGCCACCCGGAAGGACCCATCTCGTGCTCGGCATCCCCACGCACCTCGCACCGCGGGTGAACGCGTGGTCGACGGTGCGTGCCTTCCACGCCGGAGCGATCGGGTCGTTGGTCGCCGCGGTGATCGCCCTGCTGCTCTACCGGGTGTCCGAACCCGACGTGCAGGTGATCGGTGCGGTCCTGGCGCTCATCCCGATGCTCGGCATGATCGGGGTGCACGTGCAGTTCGGCACGTGGCGCTCGGCGATCGCGTTCCTGGTGGTCGGCGGCGTCTGTGCCTGGTGGTTCGCCGTCGTGGTCCAGCAGCAGGTCCCCACGGGCTGGGTCACGTCGTACCTGCTGTCGCTGTCGGTGATCCCACTCATCCTGGTCGGTGGTGCCGGTGCGGTGCCGAGTCGCGTTGTCCTGTGGTCCTTCCTCGGCTTCGTGACCGGACGGCTCGCGACGTGGATCGCGATCGTCCAGACCGACAGCCCGCCGCGTCCCCTGGTCCTCGCCTGGGTCACTCTCGTGTTCGTGGTCGGACTCGTGCTCTTCACCAGCCGCAGCACCGGTCGGTCCGAGCGGGTGCAGCCGGAGCTGCTGCGGTCGGCGCGCGAGGAGCACGTGTCCGCGTACCGCGCCGGGGTCGAAGCCGAGGCAGCCGCGATCCTGCACGACACCGTCCTGAACCACCTCAACGCGATCGCCCTGGCCCCCGACGGTCCGATGGACCCGCACCTCGCCCGGACCGTCGAGGCCGACGTGGCCGTGCTCACCGGCAAGGGGTGGCTCGCCCCCGCCGCGCAGCAGCGGTCCGGCGCAGCGGTCGACGCCTTCTCGGCGATGGTCGAGGAGCACCGCACGCTCGGGCTCGACGTCACGGTGTCCGGCGACCCCTCGACGCTCGACCGGCTCGACCAGCGTGCGGTCACGGCGCTCGTCAGGGCCGTCGGGCAGTGCTTGGCCAACGTCCGCAAGCACGCCGGTACCGACGCAGCCGAGGTCAGCGTGTTCGACGACAGTTCCTCGTGCACCGTGATGGTGGTCGACGACGGCCGTGGCTTCGACGAGGACTCCACGGGTGCGGACCGGATGGGCCTTCGCGGATCGGTGCGCGATCGCATCGGTCGGGTCGGCGGGGACGTGCAGATCTGGTCGTCGCCCGGGTCGGGCACCAGCGTCATGATGACCGTGCCGTTCGGGCCGGTCACCGGCGCGATGAGCGCGGTGGTCCCCGACGAGGTCGGCGGCGCGCACGGGGCCGAGCGGTGACCGGCACGACCGAGTCCCGCCGGACCGCCCAACAGTACGACCCGCTCGGCGCGATGGGGTCACGCCCGCTCGCCATCGGGTTGGGCGCGGTGAGCATCGTCTGGGCGCTCCTGGTGTCCGTGTTCGACCGCGACGTCGTCGGCAGCCCGACCCTCAGCGCCCTGACCGTCATCCTCGTCGCGGCGTCGGCAGCCGTGGTGTTCGCGGCCTCGAGTCCGTTCCGTGCACCGTTCCCGCGGTGGGCGTTCGTCGCGCACGTCGGCCTGCTGGGCCTGGCGTCGGTGGCGAGCGTCGCGGCGCAGTGGGGCCCCGACCGCAGCGCGCTGAACGACTTCATGTCGCTCATCACGGCGACCGGCATCGTGATGGTCGCGCCGTACCGACCGTGGACGGACCTGACCATCGGGGGAGCCCTGCTCGCCGTGGTGAACGCCGTCACCTGGGGCGTCGCAGCGGCGACGTTCCCGCACGAGGTCCCCGTCCCCGTAGCAGCGTTCCTGGCGGCGGCACCGACCCTCGTGCTCACCGCCGCGTCCGCGGTCTTCGCGTGGACCTTCGCCGGGCTCGCCGAGCGGGTGCAGATCCGGGCCGGTTCCTACTCGGTCGAGCGCGCGGAGCGGGACGGCATCGCGGCGAGCGTGCAGCAGGACCGGTCGACGATCCTCACCCGCGACGTCGCTCCGTTCTTCGCCGAGCTCCGCACGCGCGAGGTCATCTCCGACGCCGATCGTGAGCGTGCCCGCCTGATCGCCGACGGCATCCGGCGCGCGATGGTCGCCGACGCCGACCGCACCTGGTTCGAGCAGGCCGTGCGGGCGGAGGGCGGAGCCGCCCCGATCGTCGACGACCCCGACGGGCTCGCCGCGATGCTCGACGCCGACCAGCGCTCGGTGGTGCGGACGTTCCTGCGGGCGGCGTTCCGCGCCTCGACCGTCGATCCGGCCGGGTTCCGGGCCACGGTCCGGCGCACGGCCGCGCCGGACGACGCAGCCAGCCGGAGCGACGTGGCCAGCCGGAGCGACGGACCCCGCGCCGACGCCGTCCGCGCCGACCCCGCCCGCGCCGACCCCGCCCGTGACGCCCGCGTTCTGCTCGACCTCGACCTCGTCGTCGCCGACTCCGACATCGGCATCCACCGCACCTTCGACCCCTACTTCGCCGTCCTCCGTGTGACGTTCCCCGACCTCGACGTCGCGGTTCGTCCGTCCGCCCTCGCACTAAGGTTCTCCTATGACCAGCACTGACCCGAACCGGCTCACGGAGGGGTCCCCGTCCCTCCCGAACCCGGGAGCACGACGTGTGCGGCTGGCCATCCTCGACGACCACGAGGTGCTGCTGGACAGCCTGTCGAGCTGGATCGCGGTGAACGCGTTCGACTTCGACCTGGCCCTGACCGCGCACACCTGGCTCGAGATGGTCCACAGTGACAGCTTCCCGACCGACCTGGTGTTCCTCGACTTCCAGTTGAAGGAACCCGTGTCGATCGAGGCCCGCGTCCGCACCTGCCGTGCCGCCGGCGCGAAGGTGATCGTGCTCTCGAGCGTCGACAGCCGTGAGTCCCGCGACCGCGCCGTCGCGGCCGGCGCCGCGGCCTTCCTGTCGAAGTCGCTGCCGATGCGCGAGGTCATGGACGTCGCCCGCGAGATCATGGGCGTCGCCCGCGAGACCCCGCAGCCGCGCGAGTGGCGGCCGTTGCCGACGGGGGCCCAGGCCCACCAGCGTCCGAAGCTCAGCGCCGGTGAAGAAGAAGCCCTGCGTCTGTACGTGTCCGGCTACTCCACCAACGAGGTCGCCGCGCAGATGAACGTGCAGTACGAGACCGCGAAGACGTACCTGCGCCGCGTCCGCGAGAAGTACAGCAAGGTCGGCCGTCCCGCGTCGAAGAAGTCGGACCTGATCCGTCGTGCCGCCGAGGACGGGTTCCTCGCGTAGTGGCGAAGCTCTACTTCCGCTACGGCGCGATGAACAGCGGCAAGAGCACGGGGCTCCTGCAGGCTGCCTACAACTACGAAGAGCGCGGACACCGGGTCCTGCTCGCGAAGCCGGCGGTGGACACCAAGGGCGATCGTGAGATCGTCTCCCGCCTCGGCGTGACGCGGACCGTCGACCTGGTCTTCGCGCCCGACGCGGACGTCCGGTCCGCGGTCGCCGCCGCCGGTGCGGTCGACCCGGAGTCGGACCGGCTCGACGGCATGGCCCGTGCGGTCAGCTGCGTCCTGGTCGACGAGGCGCAGTTCCTCACCCCGCAGCAGGTCGACGACCTGCTGCGCATCGCGGTCCTCGACGAGATCCCGGTGATCACCTACGGCATCCGCACGGACTTCCGCACCGAGGCGTTCCCCGGCAGCGCCCGCCTGCTCGAGGTCGCGCACTCCCTCGAAGAGCTCAAGACCATCTGCCGCTGCGGTCGCAAGGCGGTCTTCAACGCCCGCACCGTCGATGGCCGGTTCGTGTTTGACGGCTCGCAGGTGGCCATCGACGGCGTCGACGTCGCCTACGAGTCGCTCTGCGCCAACTGCTACCTGACGGAGTCCGGCGGCCGGCTCGACGGCGCCTGAGCGGTCGCGCCCGCCAGCCGGTCACGACACCCCGCTCGGGTTCGTGGATCGGTCGCGTCGCGTCTGCGGTGCGCCCGCCGGGCGACCGGATGTGACCGGTCCGAGCGGTGCGCGCGGTGTGTCGTGACCGCTCGGCGTCCGAGACGGAACCGACAGACGGTCTGGAGGCGCGGTGCGGCCCCGCCACGGGCCTCCTGAATGTCTGTCCGGCGGTCAGTGCTCCCCGCTCGGGTTCGGCGAGTGGTCACGAGTCGTCGGCTGCGCGGCCGTTGGCCGACAGTGTGTGACCGGTCCGCGTGGTGCGCGCGGTGTGTTGTGACCGCTCGGCGTCCGAGACGGAACCGACAGACGGTCTGGAGGCGCGGTGCGGCCCCGCCACGGGCCTCCTGACTGTCTGTCCGGCGGTCAGTGCTCCCCGCTCGCGTCCGGCGAGTGGTCGGGAATGGTCGCTGGCGCGTGCCCGGTGGGCACCGCCGTTCCGGGCTCGTGGAATGCGTGTGCGCGGGCTCGCGTTGGGGACCACATGAGCGACGACACCCTGCACCTGTCCGTCCTGGACCTGGCGACGCGCGAGTACGGCCAGTCCAACACCGAGGCCCTGCAGGGCTCGATCGACATGGCGGTCCACGCCGAGAAGCTCGGCTACGAGCGGTTCTGGGTCGCCGAGCACCACGGCATGCCCGGCATCACCTCGTCGGCGCCCGCGGTCCTGCTGAGTGCGGTCGGCGCGGCCACCTCCACCATCCGTATCGGTTCCGGCGGCGTCATGCTGCCGAACCACGCCCCACTCGTCATCGCCGAGCAGTTCGGCACGCTTCGCGCGCTGTACGGCGACCGCGTCGACCTCGGGCTCGGTCGTGCTCCCGGCACCGACGGGGCGACCGCGATGGCGCTGCGCCGCACCGACCGGCTCGACGTCGACGACTTCCCGCAGCAGCTCTCGGACCTGATCGGGTTCTTCACCGGAATGTCCTCGGACAACCCGCTGTCGGGGATCCGCGCGGTGCCGGGCTACGGCGACGTGCCGGAGTTCTGGCTGCTCGGGTCCTCCGGGTACAGCGCGCAGGTGGCCGGGGCGCTCGGCGTCTCGTTCGCCTTCGCCCACCACTTCGCGTCGGACAACACCGAAGCGGCGCTCGCGTTGTACCGCGACTCGTTCCGCCCCTCGCGGTTCCGGCAGACGCCGAACGCGCTGATCGGCGTGCAGGTCGTCACGGACGACGACCCGGCGGTCGTCGACGAGCAGAGCGCCCCCGGGATGATCTCGTTCATCCGGATGCGCTCCGGACGGAAGCCCGAGCCGGTCTCGATGGACGAGGCCCGCGCGTACGAGTTCAACGACCTCGAGCGTCGGTTCATCGCGGCCCGCACCGAGCGGCAGGCCTACGGCACCGCGGACCAGGTCGCCGACAAGATCAACGCGCTCGTGGAGTCCACCGGGGCGAACGGCGTGATCGTCGCTCCCGGTGCGGCGCAGGCACGGTACCGGCACCAGGCGCTCGACGTCGTGGCGGCGCTGCACGCCGAGGGGCGGCTCGTCCGCGCTGGCGCGGCGGCGTCGGCGTCCGTCTAGTTCGGTCTCGTTCGTCGAGTGAGCAGAAGACGTCGGGTCGCACCCGACGTCTTCTGCTCATTCGATGGCACTGCGCCTCAGGTGAGCAGGCCGAAGCGCGTCGCCGCAGCCACGGCGCCGACCCGCGAACCGACGTCGAGCTTCCGGAACACGTTGTAGACGTGCCGCTTGACCGTGCCGATCGCGAGCTGCAGGTCCGCGGCGATCTCGGCGTTGGTGCGCGCGGCCGCCAGGAGCCGCAGGACCTCGAGTTCGCGGTCGCTGAGTGGTGACCCCGCGCGGTCCCCGGTGACGAGGTCGACCGGGAACGTCACCGGCGCGGCATCGGTGTGCGCGGCCCGGGCGATCCGGTCGACGAGATCGCGGCTCGGGGTGTCCTTCGTGACGAAGTCGACCGCGCCGGCGTCGAGCAGCGTCCGGCGAAGGACGGCGTCGCGGTGCATCGTGAGCACCACCACGCGGATGTCCGGACGGGTGCGGCGGACCGTGGCGATCGTGGTGCGTGCCGGCGGACCGTCGAGCTCGACGTCGAGGAGCAGGACGTCGATGGCGGCGGCCTCGGGGGAGTCGAGGACCTCGGACGGACGCTCGCCGTGTGCGACCACGCGGATTGTGGGGACGGCCGCGAGGATCGTGGCCAGCCCCTCGCGGAAGAGCCGGTGGTCGTCGACGATGGCGACGTGGGTGACGGTCACAGCGTGCCCCTCGGGATCGTTAGGCGGACGGTGGTGCCGGTCCCCGGGCCGCTCTCGACGCTCTCGACGCTCTCGACGTCGATCCGTGCGCCGATGACCGCGGCTCGCTCCCGCATGGTCTGCTGCCCGAGGCGTCCATCGACGGCGGCGGCGGAGTCGAAGCCCGGACCGTCGTCGGACACCGTCACGACGAGGGCGGCCGGGGTCCACGCGAAGTGCACCTCGGCGGCGGAGCCCGGTGCGTGCTTCCGCCGGTTCGTGAGCGCCTCGAGCAGGATCGTGAGCGCCTCTTCGGCCTGCCAGTTCGGCAGCTGATCGGGCGTACCCGTGCCGCTGAACGACAGGCGGTCGTCGTCGGGGAACAGGTCGCGGGCGTGCCGGGCGAGCGCATCGTCGAGCAGGGCGTCCCCGACGCGGGCGTGCAGGCTGACGGCGAGGTCCTGCACGTCGCCGAGTGCTCCGCGCAGCAGCCGTGCGGCGTCGTCGAGCTGGACGGCTCGTTCGCCGGCCGGGGGATCGGTCAGCAGCACGAGGTCGAGCCGCTGGAGCCCTGCGAGGATGCCGTGGGCCACGCGGTCGTGCAGGTCTCGGGAGATCTGCGTGCGGGAGTCCAGGTGCGCCGTCATGACGCGTTGGCGCAGTGCCTCGGTGTACGCGACGGCTCCGGCGGGGAACCGGCTCCAGATGCCCGCGTGCAGGGCTCTGGTGGCGCGCAGGACCTCGGCCGTGGACTCCGCACCGACCTCGTCTACGAACACCGGCAGGTAGGCGTCGAAGAGCATCTCCGCCGCGAGCATCGCACCGGCCGGGTGCTGGGACTGCTCGGCGTGCAGGGACCCGGTGGCCAGGTGGTCCGGATCGAGGTAGGCGCCGCTCACCACGCTGTCCTCGGCGCCGGCGGCGTAGCGCTCGTGCGCCTCGGTGATCATCGAGGTCACGTTGTCGACGAGGTTCTGCGTCAGGACCGGGTCGTCGGCGAGCTCCGGGAATCTTGCTCGGATCTGCTCGACCATCGGTGGGAGGTGCGCGCTCGGATACTGCATGACACGCTCAGGCTACCGCAGCGTGTCGTTAGCCAGCGAGCAGCGTCCTGCTCGCTGATCAGGGCACCAGCAGCACCCTGGCGATGGCGAGGAGCACCGGCACAGCGGAGACCACGACGAGGCCACAGCAGCGCGCCCAACACGGCATCTGCCGGCCGAGAGCTGTCGTGTACAGGAGCACCGTCGCAGCCGCGATGGCGGGGCTGATCGCGGACACGACCGAACCCGCCGGGTGCGGGCTGGTTGCCATTCCGAGCACCGCGAGGAGCGTCAGGAAGCCGAACAGTGCGGCGATCGGGATGACCGCGCAGAGCGACCCGACCGTGGCCCATCGTCGCCGGTCGGCCATCGTCCGCCTGGTCATCACCAGTCCGTAGATCAGTGACAGGACCGCGCAGAGGACCACCGGCAGGAACAGGTGCGGCAGCAGTCCTGTCCGGCCCGAAGAATGCGTGATGAACTGCGCAGCGCTGTGCGCGTTCATTGCACTCAGCACGAGTGCGGTGAGGAACGCGAGGACGGAGGCGACCCAGGACGGCATGGTCAGCCGCTGCTGCTCGTCGTGGCGCGAGGGACGAAGATCTCCATGGCGGTCGCGAGCGTAGCGGCCCTGGTGTCGCGCGGGTGTGCCGCGCGGCGCACGATGGGCCACCGGACACATCGGCGCCACGACGAGTGCCCCGATCCACCGTTCGAGACCTGCTGCGCTCCGGCTCGCGCGAGCCACGGCCGCACCAGCGATGCCTGCGGCAGCTGTGCGGCGGGAACTCGAGCGTTCCATCGTCGTCGACGTTGGCCGCGGGAAAGCAGAAGGCCCCGGTTCCGGAGAACCAGGGCCTTCTTCGTACTGTCTCAACACAGTGTCGGGGTGACAGGATTTGAACCTGCGACCTCCTCGTCCCGAACGAGGCGCGCTACCAAGCTGCGCCACACCCCGCGGTGTGATCACTCCGTACCGGAGCAACCCGACAATACTATCCGATGATCGAGGGTGCTCACGACCATCAGGCGAACTCCCGGGCGCGTCGTCAGGAGGTCCGGGCGGTGAGGGTCACGACGACGGCTTCGGGGCGGCACGAGAACCGCACCGGCGCGTAGATCGAGGTTCCGAGACCGGCCGAGACCTCGAGCCACGACCAGTGGTTCCGGTGCTCCCACTTGTGCAGTCCGCTGACGTACCGGCGGGGGAGATCGCTGTTCGTGACGAGCGCACCGACCCCGGGCACCTGCACCTGGCCGCCGTGGGTGTGTCCGGCGAAGATGATGTCGGCTCCCTGGGTGACGAAGGCATCGAGCACGCGTTGGTAAGGCGCGTGCGTCACTCCGATCGCGACGGGGGCGGGCCCGTCCTCGTCCTCAGACCAGGGGACCTCGCCGCGCATCTCGTCGACGTTGGTGGGGAGCAGGTCGAGCCGGTCCCAGTCGCGGTGCGCGTCCGAGGTGCCGAACAGCTCGAACCGGGAGCCGCGGAGCTCGATGGCGTGGGCGTGGTCGTTCAGGTCGAGCCACCCGAGGGACTCGAAGAACGCCGTCTGCCGGTCGATGTCGAGCTCGACGGGCTTCGCCTCGCTGTGCATGCGGCTCGGGCCGGAGAAGTACTTCAGCGGGTTGCGCGGCGACGGACCGAAGAAGTCGTTCGACCCGTAGGCGAGTGCTCCGGGGACACCACGGAACGGTTCGAGCGCGTACTCCACGGCTGCGTTCGCCGTGGGGTGCCCGAGGTTGTCGCCGGTGTTGACGATGAAGTCCGGCTCGACCAGGGACAGGTCGCGCAGCCACTGCTGCTTGTCGGCCTGCCACGGGGCCATGTGGATGTCGGACAGGTGCAGGACGGTGACGTCACGCGACCCTGGCGGGAGGACCGGGACGGTCTCCCACCGGATGCCGAAGCGCCGACGTTCGACGAGCGAACCCCAGGCGAACGAGGCGGCGCCGACGGCCGCGCCGGCTGCGAGCACCCCGAGCGCGGCGCGACCGCGGGTCACTTGCAGTCCTTGGGCGCCTTGCCGTTCTTGTCGCCGTACAGCTGGATCGTGACACCGGTGTTCTTGTCCGCTGCCGAACTGATCGCCGGGTCGACGGCCGCGACCTTGCAGGTCTTGTCGCCGCCGCCCTTCGCATAGTCGTCCGACACGTTGACGTTGCCGAAGCCAGCATCGTTCAGCGCGGAGCGGGCGTCGCCGAGCGAGTCGCCGCCGATCTCGGGCACGTTGGCCTGCGAGCCGTCCGAGGTGTACACGGTGACGCTAGAACCGCTGGACAGCAGCGCACCCGCAGCGGGCGAGGTCGATGTAACCGAACCGGGGTTACCGGTGCCGGCACGAGCTCCGCCGTCGACGTAGGTGAAGCCGGCGCCCGAGATCGCGGCGCGGGCTTCGTCAGCGGTCTTCCCTTGCAGGTTGGGGAGCGCCTTGGCGTTGCCTCGGATTGCCGACTGTTCCGGGTTGGTGAAGGCACCCGCCGGGTACGTGGCGTTGATCGGCGTCATCGCCTGCCGCCACACATCGGCACGAGAGCCCGCGTAGGTCCCGTTGACACCGTTGCTGTAGTGGCGGAGGTTGAACTTCTTGCCGTCCGTGTTGCCCTGCCAGTAGGCGGTGGCGACGCGCGAGCTGGCGCCGACGAGCCAGATCTGGTCAGCCTCGTCTGTGGTACCGGTCTTGGCGAACATCTGGGTGCCGTCTGCCGTCTGAGCGCCGCGCGCGGTCCCGCTGGTGATGGTGCCCTTCATGGCGTAGATAGCAGCCTGCGCGAATGCCGGGTCGACCGCCTGCTGGCAGTCCTTCGTCTGCCCACCGAGCTGCTTGCCGGACGGCGAGGTGATCTGGTCGATCGCGATCGGCTTGCAGTAGATGCCGTTGTTCGCGACGGCTGCGTAGGCGGCGGCCATCGTCATCGGGGCGATCTCGTTGGTACCGAGGATCGCGGACGGGTTCTGGTACTGCAGCTCGCCGCCGTCAGCACGGTGCACGCCGAGCGATTGCGCGATGTCCCGGATGTCGCAGAGATCGAGCTTCTGCGCCATCGACGCGAAGGCGCCGTTGATGGAACCCGCAGTGGCACCCATGACGCTGTAGTTGCCGTTCTCGCCGGGCGAGTCGTTCGACACGTCAAACTGCGTGCCGACCGTCTGACCGCAGATCGTCCACGGTGAGACCACACGAGCGGAACCGTTCACGGTCTCGTTCAATCCGTGCCCGGTCTTGACCCAGTCGAGCAGGGTGAAGAGCTTGTAGGTCGAGCCGGTCTGGAAGCCCCCGGAGTTGCCGTACTTGTAGTCGACGCTGTAGTTCAGGGACGTGGCCGTCGGCGCGGACTTCAACGACTCGTCGAAGTCCTTGTTCTGCGCCATCGTCACGATGCGCCCGGAACCGGCCTCGATCGAGTTGAGCGTCGCACCCAGGGCGAGGTTCGTCTCGGCCTTGTTGTCGTACGTGTTGAGGAGCTGCTTCTGCTCGGCGTTGAGGTCGATGTTCAGCGTGGTCTGGATCTTGTACCCGCCGTTCCGCCACGCGGTGTCGCGCGCTTTCTGGGACGTGCCGAGCTGCGACATCTCGAGCACGACCTTCTTGGCGTAGTCGCAGAAGAACTGCGAGCCGTCGCCGACCGACGCCCGGCACCCCTGTGAGGGCTGCGTCAGGTGTACGTAATCCGCGGGCTTCGACAGGCGGGCCGTGCGGTACTCGGCCTCGGTCAGGTTCTTCTGCGCGTACATCGAGCGCAGGATGACGTTGCGCCGGGCGACGTTGGCGTCGTACTTCTTCGGGCTCGACAGGTTGCGCGCCTCGGGGTACTGCACGATGGCCATGAGCGACGCGGCCTCGGCCGGGGTCAGGTTCGTGGCGCTCTTGTTGTAGTAGTGCTGGGCCGCGGCCTGCACGCCGTAGGTCTGGTCGCCGAAGTAGGCGATGTTCAGGTACGCGGTGAGGATCTGCTTCTTCGAGTACTTCTTCGCCAGCCCGATCGCGAGCTTCATCTCCTCGAGCTTGCGGGGGATGGTCTGCTCGACGGCGTCGTTGTAGGCCTGCTCCTGCTCCTTCTTGGTGGGGAGGTTCAGGGCCTCGGTCATCTTGATGTTGCGCACGAGCTGCATGGTCAGCGTCGACCCACCGCCCGAGTCGCCGAGCCCGCCGGCGATGCTGCCCACACCGGCACGGATGAGCGAGGTCATGTCGACGCCACCGTGGCTGTAGAAGCGCTTGTCCTCGCCGTCGATGGCCGCGTTCTTCAACTGGTCGCTGATCTGGTCGAACTTCAGCTCCTGGCGGTTCTGGTCGTAGAGCGTCGCGAAGTGCACCGACTTGCCGCCCGAGTACGCGTACAGCTCGTTGCGCTGCGGCAGGTCACCGATCTCGATGTACTCCGGCAGCGACTCGAACACACCGATCGTCGACGTCGTCGTGACACCGGCGACCGCGATGGCCGGGGTGACCCCGATCGTGACCAGCAGGCCGGCGAGGGCACTGAACCCGACGAATCCGATGAAGGCGCCGACTGCTGAGACGGGCTTGGTCCGCGAGGCAGACGTCTTCTGGGCAGACATAGGATGCAGCCTAAACGACACCCACGACTGAAAGGCTGGCAAGGAACCGCATGACTCGCTGGGAGTACTTCACCACGCCCCTGATGATCCACAACACCACCGCCATCCTCAACAACTACGGGGACGAGGGCTGGGAGCTGGTCCAGATCGTCACCGGCCCCGAGGGTGGGCTCGTCGCGTACCTCAAGCGCCCGAAGGCCGACGCATGAGCGTCGCGGACCGCCTGACCGAGTTGGGGCTGACGCTCCCGCCGGTCGCCGCACCCGTCGCGGCGTACGTGCCCGCGGTCGTCACCGGCCGGTACGTCTACACGGCCGGCCAGCTGCCGTTCGTCGACGGTGCACTGCCCGTCACCGGCAAGGTAGGAGCGTCCGTCGACGCGGAAACCGCCACCGCGCAGGCCCGCGTGGCCGCGCTCAACGCCCTGGCCGCCGTCGAGTCGGTCGCCGGGTCGCTCGACCGAGTCGCCCGGGTCGTCAAGGTCACCGTGTTCGTCGCGTCCGAGCCGTCCTTCACGGGCCAGCCCGGGGTCGCGAACGGCGCCTCCACCCTGGTCGGCGAGGTCTTCGGAGACGCCGGCGTCCACGCGCGCAGCGCGGTGGGTGTGGCCGTGCTCCCGCTGGACGCTCCTGTGGAGGTCGAGCTGGTGGTGGAGCTGACGGCCTGACAGACCGTGAGCAGTGCAGCGAACGCAGGTGGGGCCTCCCGTCCGACATGGACTGGAGGCCCCACCTGCGTGACACGGACTACATGAGTTCCGCGATGGTCGCCATGATCGTCGGGTCGGCCAGCGTCGTCGTGTCACCGATGCGGCGGCCCTCGGCCGCATCGCGGAGCAGGCGCCGCATGATCTTGCCGGAGCGCGTCTTGGGCAGCTCGGGGACGATGACGACCTGGCGGGGCTTCGCGATCGCACCGATGCGCTTGCCCACCCAGTTGCGGAGTTCGGTCGATGCCGATTCGCGGTCGACGTCCGCTGCTGCCTCCGCCGTCAGGATGACGTACGCGACGACCGCCTGACCGGTGGTCTCGTCGGCGGCTCCGACGACGGCGGCCTCGGCGACGCCCTCGTGCCCGACCAGGGCGGATTCGATCTCGGCCGTCGACAATCGGTGCCCGGAGACGTTCATGACGTCGTCGACGCGGCCCTGGATCCAGATGTCGCCCTGACCGTCGAGCCGCGCGCCGTCGCCGGCGAAGTAGCGGCCGGGGAACCGAGACCAGTACGTCTCCACGAACCGGTCCGGGTCGCCCCAGATGCCGCGGGCCATCGACGGCCACGGCTCGGTGATGGTGAGGTAGCCGCTCTCGCCGGGCTCGGCGCGGTTGCCGTCGTCGTCGACGATCTCGGCGACGATGCCGGGCAGCGGCGTCTGCGCGGCGCCGGGCTTGAGCTTCGTCACACCGGGTAGCGCGGAGATCATGATCGCGCCGGTCTCGGTCTGCCACCAGGTGTCGACGATGGGCGTGCGGTCGTGGCCGATGACCTGGCGGTACCAGTTCCACGCCTCGGGGTTGATCGGTTCGCCGACGCTGCCGAGCAGACGGAGGGTCTCGAGGCTGCGGGCCTCGGGGATCTCGCGGCCGGCCTTCATCGCCGCACGGACCGCCGTCGGCGCGGTGTACAGGACCGTGACGCCGTACGAGTCGACGAGGTCCCACCAGCGGCCGGGCTTCGGCTCGTCGGGCGTGCCCTCGTAGAGCACCTGCGTCACGCCGTTCGCCAGGGGGCCGTAGACGACGTACGAGTGCCCGGTGATCCAGCCGATGTCGGCGGTGCACCAGTAGACGTCCTTCTCCGGGTGCATGTCGAACACGTTCTTGTGCGTGTACGCCGCCTGGGTCAGGTACCCGCCGGAAGTGTGCACGATGCCCTTCGGCTTACCGGTCGTGCCCGAGGTGTACAGGATGAACAGCGGGGTCTCGGCGGGGAACGCCTGCGCCTCGTGCGACGGCGCGGCCTTGGCGACCTCGTCGTGCCACCAGCGGTCACGGTCGTTCCAGGCGATCTCGTTGCCGCCGCGCTTCACGACCAGGACGTGCTCGACGCTGTCGGTGCCCTCGCCCTCGAGTGCCTCGTCGACCGCGGGCTTGAGCGGCGACACCGCCCCGCGGCGCCAGCCGCCGTCCGCCGTGACCACGAGCTTCGCGCCGGCGTCCTCGATGCGGGCACGCAGGCTCTCGGCGCTGAACCCGCCGAAGACGACCGAGTGCACGGCGCCGATGCGGGCGACGGCGAGCATCGTGACGACGGCCTCGGGGATGAGCGGCAGGTAGACGACGACGCGGTCGCCCTGCCCGACGCCCAGGTCGGTGAGCATGTTCGCGGCGCGCTGCACGTCGGCGGTGAGCTCGGCGTAGGTGATCCGGCGGGTGTCGCCGGGGGCGCCCTCGAAGTGGATCGCCACCCGGTCGCCGTTGCCCGCGCGGACGTGCCGGTCGAGGCAGTTCTCGGCGACGTTGAGCGTGCCGTCGGCGAACCACTTGGCGAACGGGGCGCCTGACCAGTCGAGGGTCTGTGTGAAGGGCGTGCGCCAGTCGATCAGGGTGCGGGACTGTTCGGCCCAGAAGGCCTCGCGGTCGGCGGCGGCGGCCTCGTGCAGGTCCTCGTGCGCGACGGCGTCGGCGACGAACTCGGGTGTCGGCGGGAAGGTGGCGCCGTCGTCCTCGCGGTGGTCGGTCTGGGTCGGAGTGGACATCGATGTCCTTTCGCGTCGTTGCGTCTGTGCGATCTTGCGTGGTGCGTGGTGCGTGTTGCATCCGCAGGGTGCAGACGGAGACTACCCCTCGGCCTGCGGGGCGGGTGGCACGGTGCGTGTGGTGCATGCGGTGCGCTCCGGCACGAGTGACGGGGTGCGCCGCGGGCGTCGTGGTCGGTTCGACCGGTGTGCTCCGGATCGTCGTCGTGGCGGCACGCCCGGCGGTCGTGTCCGGGGTTGCCCAGAGGGGCGGATCGTGGGGTACAGTAGATCCTGCTGGACTCGTTTCCGGCGGCATCGAATCGGATTCCCCCCAATCCTTCGATGTCAAGGCGGCACCAGTTCCCCCCAACCGGTGCCGCCTCTTCTGTTTCCCGGGGTCCGGCTCGAGCGGTGCGTGCTCGCTGGACGCCAGGCAGGGGCGGCGATCCGCGCAGGGACGCCGGTCGAGTGGACAGACCGGTACATGTTCACGCATGGAGATGTCTGGTGGTGGAGTAGCAGTTGCTACGCACGGCCGAGCGGCGCGCTGCGGAGGATCGATGGCCGTCGTCGCGCCGCGAGGTCGTTCCGCCGAGTGGGGTACGGGTTTGCGTTTCGGGGGACAAATCGGTCCGTTGCTCCACCGACGCGTTCCCCTCCACAGGGTCCTTGCGGCACCGGATGCCGAAAGCGGCTCGCTCCCTACGCTCTGTCGTCATGCACCGTCACCGTGCCGCGCACCTGCCCGCCGCGGCGTCCCTGCCCGTCGTGCCCGCTGCGTCCGCCGTGCGCGCTCCGTACTTGCCCGGGGTGGGGGATCCCGCGTCGCGCCGACCGGACGTCGTCGTCGAGTTCGAGGAGCTCGCCGGACTCGTCGCGGACGCCCGGGTGACCGACGTGCTGGTGATCGGTGGGGTCGGCACCTGGGTCGATCGCGGCAGCGGTCTCGACACCGTGCCGGTCCGGCTCAGTGAAGAGCGCACCCGCGAACTCGCGACCCGCCTGGTGGCACTCGGCGGACGGCACGTCGACGAGACGACCCCGTGCGCCGACGTCCGGCACGGTGACGGCATCCGCGTGCACGTCGTCCTCGCCCCGGTGTCGGTCCGCGGCACCGCGATCTCGATCCGGCTGCCGCACCCGGAGCGCCCCACCCTCGCTGTGCTCGAGCAATCGGGCACCTTCGAGCAGATCCCGCGGTCGGTCGTCGAGGACGCGGTGACGGACCGGCGGAACGTGCTCGTCACCGGAGCGACGGGCAGCGGCAAGACCACGCTCCTCGCCGCGATGCTCGGCGCCGTCCCGCACGACGAGCGCATCGTCACCGTCGAGGACGTCGCCGAACTCCGCATCGCCCATCCCCACGTCGTCGGGCTCGAGGCGCGGCAGGCGAACGCCGAGGGGGTCGGAGCGCTCGGCCTCGACCGCCTCGTCCGAGAGGCGCTGCGGATGCGTCCGGACCGGATCGTCGTGGGGGAGTGCCGCGGCGCCGAGGTCCGAGAGCTCCTGTCGGCCCTGAACACCGGACACGACGGTGGCGCCGGCACGGTGCACGCGAACGGCGTCGCCGACGTCGCGGCGCGCCTCGAGGCGCTCGGTGCGCTCGCCGGGCTCGGGCCGGAGGCGCTGGCACGACAGGCGGTCAGCGCGTTCGACGTGGTGCTGCACGTCGAACGCCGTGCGGGTCGACGTCGGCTCGCCGCGGTGGGTGCGTTCCGGGTCGGCTCGGACGGGAGGCTCGTGGTGCGTCCGGTGGACGGCGTGCCGTGAGTAGGCGGTCACGTCTCCGGCGTGCGGGCGCGTTCGATCCGGCGCGTGCGGCCCGCGTGCTCGACCGGGTCGCGACGCTCGTCGCGGCGGGGGTGCCGCCGCCGCGGGCGTGGGAGCTCGTCGGCGGGGTACCCGGGGGCGGGTCGCCCGGGGGCGTGGCGTCGGCAGTCGTCGTCGGGGGTGCGGCCGCCGACGTCGTCGGGAGTGCGCCGCCCGCTGCCGCCGACGTCGCGCTCGTCCTGCGGGTCGCGGACCGGACGGGGGCGCCCGTCGCGGAGACGCTCGGCGCCCTCGCCCGGGCGCTCCGTCGATCGGCGGCGTCGGACCGGGCGATCCGCGTGGCGCTCGCCGGCCCGCGCACGAGCGCCCGGGTGGTCCTCGCCCTGCCGTTCTTCGGGATCGGACTCGACGCCGCGTGGGGGTCCGGAGCCGTGCAGGTGCTCGTCGGGTCCCCGCTCGGCTGGACCTGCTCGGGACTCGCCGCGCTGCTCGTCCTGCTCGGCCGGGCGTGGACGGCGCGGCTCGTGCGGGCGGCGACCCCCGCCGGACGGATCCCCGGAGTCGTCCTCGACGCCTGGGCGGTGGCCGTGTCCGGAGGTGGTTCGTGGATCTCGGCCGGTGAGGCCGTCCGCCGGGCCGCTGACGGTGTCGTGCCGCCTGAAGCCGACCTGTTGCGTCTGCGCGAGGTCCTCGACCTGGCTCGGCGCGCGGGCGTCCCCGCCGCCGGACTGCTCCGCCGCGCAGCCGACGACGTCCGCGACGACGCCGCTGCGGCCGGGCTCGCCGCAGCCGAGCGCCTGGCCGTGCGACTCGTCCTGCCGCTCGGCGTCTGCGTCCTGCCGGCGTTCGTGCTCGTCGGGGTGGTGCCGGTCGTGGTCGGCGTCCTCTCCTCCACCGTCGTCGGTGTGCGGTGACCTGTCCACAGATGCCGACGGCGACCCTGACCGCGACGGGGCCGCGCGCCACGCTGGTGGGACCGCAACAGAAGGGACGAACCCATGAGCACCACCTCGAACCGTCACCGTCGCACCCTCGGCCGGCTGCGAGATCGAATCCGCGACGACCGGGGGTCCGCGACCGCCGAGTACGCCGTCGTCATCCTCGCTGCCGTGGCGTTCGCGGGGGTCCTCGTCGCCGTCATGCGCTCGGGCGAGGTCCAGACCATCCTCACCGAGCTCGTCCGCGGTGCACTCTCGCTGTGAGCCGCACCCGTTCCACGAGCGGGGCTCGGTCACCGTCGAGTTCGCCGTCGCCCTGCCCGTCGTCGTCCTCGTCCTCACCCTGCTCGTCGCGGGCGTGCTGGTCGTCGACGGGCAGGGCCGGCTGCAGTCGGCCGCCGCGACCGCCGCGCGGGCGATCGGGCGCGGTGACGACACCGTCGGACTCGCCGCCGCCGAACGGATCGCCCCCGGGGCGACCGTCAGCGTCCGGCGTGCCGACGACCTGGTGTGCGTCGACGCCACGCGCGGCGGCACCGGCCCGTTCTCGGTCCTCCCGCTCCGTGCGACGGCGTGCGCCGCGGCCGGGGGGAGCTGACTCCGAGCGCGGCTCGGCGACCGTGCTCGTCGTCGCCGTCCTCGGCGCCGGGGTGCTCGTCGCGTCCGCGGCGCTCGCCGCGGCCGGCCACCGCACCCAGACCGTTCGGGCGGACGGGGCTGCCGACGCTGCGGCGACCTCGGCCGCGGCGACGGCGATCGGGCTCCTCGCCGGGCAACCGTGTGACGTCGCCGAGCGCGTCGCCGACACGAACGGTGCGGTCCTCGTGGGCTGCGACCTCGCCGCCGCGACGGCCCGCGTCCGTGTGGTCGTGGGCTCCGGACCGTTCGCCGTCGGCGCATCCGCGGTCGCCGGTCCGGCGGACGACCAGCCCGAGCACGGTGTGTATGGTGTGCCTGTCGGCCACCGGTCACCGATGTCCCGGACGACCCGGGCACGTTCGTGTCCAGGGCCGACCAGCACCATCGATCAAGGAGACACGTGCCAGGCACGAAGAAGCTCGTGATCGTCGAGAGCCCCGCGAAGGCGAAGACGATCGCGCAATACCTCGGTGACGGATACGAAGTCCAGGCCTCGGTCGGACACATCCGCGACCTCGTCGAGCCCAAGAACCTGCCGCCCGAGCTCAAGAAGGGCTCCCTCGGCAAGTTCTCGGTGGACGTCGACAACGGCTTCGAGCCGTACTACGTCGTGTCCGACGCCAAGAAGAAGACGGTCGCCGAACTCAAGCGTGCACTCAAGGACGCCGACGAGCTCTACCTCGCAACAGATGAAGACCGCGAGGGCGAGGCGATCGCCTGGCACCTGCTCCAGGTCCTCAAGCCGAAGGTCCCCGTCAAGCGGATGGTCTTCCACGAGATCACGAAAGAGGCGATCCAGCGCGCGCAGGAAGCCACTCGTGAACTCGACACCGCCCTCGTCGACGCCCAGGAGACCCGTCGCATCCTCGACCGCCTCTACGGGTACGAGGTCTCGCCGGTCCTGTGGCGCAAGGTCGCTCCCGGTCTCTCCGCCGGACGCGTGCAGTCCGCCGCGACCCGGCTCGTCGTCGACCGAGAGCGCGAGCGCCTGGCCTTCGTCTCCGCGAACTACTGGGACCTCTCCGCGCGGTTCGAGAAGACGGGGGAGTCCTCCTTCTCCGCACGACTCGCCCGGATCCACGGCACCCGGGTCGCCTCCGGCCGTGACTTCGACGACCTGGGCGCGCTGAGCGGCGACGTCGTGCGCCTCGACGAGGCCGCCGCAGCGTCGCTGACGACCGTGCTCGAGCGCGCCGGCGACGCGACCGTCCGCAGCGTCGACTCGAAGCCGTACACCCGCCGTCCGGCCGCACCGTTCACCACGTCGACCCTGCAGCAGGAGGCGGCACGCAAGCTCCGCCTGTCGCCGCGGCAGACGGCCCGTGCGGCGCAGACGCTGTACGAGAACGGGTACATCACCTACATCCGTACCGACTCGGTCTCGCTGTCGAAGCAGGCGATCGACGCCGCCCGCAAGCAGGCGGCCGACCTCTACGGCTCCGCGACCGTGCCGGACAAGCCCCGGCTCTACGCCAGCAAGAGCAAGAACGCGCAGGAAGCGCACGAGGCGATCCGTCCCTCCGGCGACTCGTTCCGCACCCCGCAGGAGCTCCAGGGCACGCTGACCGGTGTCGAGTGGCGGCTCTACGACCTCATCTGGAAGCGCACCGTCGCGTCCCAGATGGCGGACGCCAAGGGTTCGACCGCGTCGATCGTGCTCGGCATCACGTCGACCGAGTCCGTCGAGGGCATCGCCTCGACCGCCACGGGCACGGACGCCGAGTTCACCGCCTCGGGCACCGTCATCACGTTCCGCGGGTTCCTCAGCGCCTACGAAGAAGGCCGCGACGAAGACCGCCACGAGTCCAGCGACCGTGCCGGGCAGGACGTGGCGCTGCCCGACGTCAAGCAGGGCGAGCACCTCGAGGTGCACGACGTGCTGGCCAAGGGGCACGACACCACGCCGCCGCCGCGCTTCACCGAGGCGAGCCTCATCAAGACGCTGGAAGAGCTCGGGATCGGGCGTCCGTCGACGTACCCGACGATCAGCCCCACGATCATCGACCGCGGTTACGTCTCGTTGCGCGGCACCCAGCTCGTGCCGAACTGGATCGCCTTCAGCGTCGTCCGACTGCTCGAGGAGTACTTCGGCGAGCTCGTGGAGTACGACTTCACCGCCGAGATGGAAGAGGACCTCGACCGGATCGCCCGTGGCGAATCCGACCGGGTCGACTGGCTCAAGGGCTTCTACTTCGGTGGCGGCGCGGACGACCAGCGGGGTCTGCGGACGGTCATCGACAACCTCGGCGAGATCGACGCCCGCGAGATCAACTCGGTCGAGCTCGCACCCGGGCTCACGCTCCGGATCGGGCGCTACGGCCCCTACATCGAGGTGCCGACCGACGACCCCGAGAAGCCCCGCCGCGTCAACGTGCCCGAGGACCTGGCACCCGACGAGCTGACCGTCGAGAAGGCCAAGGAACTCGTCGACGCGCCCGTCATCGGCGACCGAGTGGTCGGGATCAACCCTGACTCGGGCAAGGAGGTCCTGGCGAAGGACGGCCGTTTCGGGCCGTACGTCACGGAGCGCACCCCGGAGCCGGAGCCCGCCGTCGACCCGAAGACCGGTGAGGTCACCGACACAGCGCCCGCCGTCGCGGAGCCCGCAGCTGCCGAGGCCCCCGCCGAGACCACCACGGGCAAGAAGGCACCGGCGAAGAAGGCCCCGGCCAAGAAGACGACGAAGAAGGCCGCGGCGCCCAAGGAGCGGACCGCCTCGCTCTTCAAGTCGATGGACCCGGCGACCGTCGACCTCGAGACCGCGCTGAAGCTCCTCGATCTGCCCCGCGTCGTCGGGCAGGACCCGGAGACCGGCAACGACATCACCGCGCAGAACGGCCGCTACGGTCCGTACCTGAAGAAGGGGACGGACACCCGGACCCTGCCGGGCGAGGACGCGATCTTCGACATCGACCTGCCCGGTGCGCTCGAGATCTTCTCCCAGCCGAAGTACGGCGGCAACCGTGCCGCGAGTTCCGCGCTGAAGGAGTTCGAGGCGGACCCCGTGTCCGGCAAGGCGATCAAGATGAAGGACGGCCGCTTCGGCCCGTACGTCACCGACGGCGAGACGAACGCGACGATCCCGAAGGGCGAGGACGTCGAGGCGGTCGACCACGCCCGAGCCGTGCAGCTGATCGCGGACAAGCGTGCCAAGGGCCCGGTGAAGAAGAAGACGCCGGCCCGACGGACGCCGGCCAAGAAGAAGTGACCGGTCGGTTCATCACGCTCGAGGGCGGCGACGGTGTGGGCAAGACGACCCAGGCCGAGCTGCTCTCGGCGTGGCTCGGCGAGCACGGCCGCACCGTCCTGCGGACCCGTGAGCCCGGCGGCACCGACCTGGGCGTCCGGATCCGCGAGATCGTCCTGCACGAACGCGGACACGTCTCGCCCCGAGCCGAGGCGCTGCTGTACGCCGCCGACCGCGCGCACCACGTCGAGACGGTCGTCCGTCCCGCGATCACCCGCGACGAGGTCGTGCTGCAGGACCGCTACATCGACTCCTCGGTCGCGTACCAGGGGGTCGCCCGCGGCCTGGGCGCCGAGCACATCCGCTCGGTGTCCGAGTGGGCGGCGGACGGCCTGGTGCCGGACCTGACGATCCTGCTCGACCTCGACGTCACGGTCGGTCGTGCCCGCGTCGCCGCAGCCCGTGGCGACACGTTCGACCGGCTCGAGTCCGAGGCCGAGGCGTTCCACGAGTCGGTGCGGCAGGCGTTCCTCGCGATGGCGGCGGCCGAACCCGAGCGGTTCCTCGTCGTCGACGCAGGCGGTTCCACCGCAGACGTCCAGCGCGCCATCCGTGCAGCGGTCGCCCCGCTCGTCGCGATCGACCCGGCATGACGGTCGTCGCTGGCAGGATGGTCCCGTGAGCGTGTGGGACGGCCTGACCGGCCAAGAAGAAGCCGTCGCGTCCCTCCGGAACGCGGCGGAGTCGCCCGACGGCACCGGCGGCATGACGCACTCGTGGTTGATCACCGGCCCGCCCGGGTCCGGTCGGTCGAACGTCGCGACCGCGTTCGCCGCCGCCCTCGTCGGCGACGGTCCGGACGACGACCACACCCTGCGGCAGATCACCGCGAAGACCCACCCCGACGTGTCGGTCCTGTCGACGCAGCGCGTGATCATCACCATCGACGAGATCCGGCAGCTCGTCACCTCGTCGTACTACTCGCCCTCGGTCGGGCGGTACCGCATCGTGATCATCGAGGACGCCGACCGCATGACGGAGCGCACCTCGAACCTGCTCCTCAAGGCGCTCGAGGAACCACCCGAGCGAACGGTGTGGATCCTGTGCGCCCCGAGTGAGGCCGACCTGTTGCCGACGATCCGGTCGCGGGTCCGTTCGGTGCGCCTGCGGGTCCCCGGCATCGAGTCCGTCGCCGACCTGCTCGTCGCCCGCACCGGCATCGACCGCGCGCTCGCGATGGACGCCGCACGCCAGGCACAGAGCCACATCGGGATGGCGCAGCGCCTGGCCACGAGCGAGGACGCGCGCGATCGTCGTCGCCGGACCCTGACGACCGTGCTCGGCGTCCGGAGCGTCGGCGACGCCGTGATGGCTGCGGCCGACCTGCTCGCCGTCGCCGACGAGGACGCCAAGGCCATCACGCAGGAGCGCGACTCCGAGGAGCGCGACGCCGCACTCCGGTCACTCGGCGTCGAACCCGGCGGCACGATCCCGCCGGCTCTCCGATCGCAACTCCGGGTGCTCGAGGACGACCAGAAGCGCCGCGCGACCCGCAGCCTGCGCGACGGGCTCGACCGCATCCTGGTCGACGTCTCGTCGCTCTACCGCGACCTGCTGCTGCTCGGACTCGGCGCCCCGGCCGAACCCGTGAACCTCGCGATGCGCGAGCACCTCGACCGGGCGCTGGAGACGACCACACCGGCCGCTGCACTCGAGGTGCTCGACGCGATCGCGCTGGCCCGGCAGCGGATCGGCGCCAACGTCGCCCCGCTGCTCGCGCTCGAGGCCCTGCTCGTCACGGTCGCTCGCGCCCGGCGCTGACGAGCATGCGACAATCACGGCATGCCCGACGCTGAACCCGGCCTGCGCGAACGGAAACGCCGCGCCACTCGACGCGCCATCCAGCAGGCGGCGCTCCGCATCGCGATCGAGGACGGTCTCAGTGCGGTGACGGTCGACGAGATCTCGCGGCGTGCGGACGTCTCGCCCCGCACGTTCTTCAACTACTTCGCGAACAAGGAACAGGCGATCCTCGGGGACGACCCCGAACTCCCCGACGACGCTGCGCTGCAGGAGTTCGTCGGCGGTGGCCCCGGCGGCGACCTGCTGTCGGACCTCGGAGCACTGCTCGTGCACTCGGCGCAGGAACTCATCGAGGAACGCGGCCTGATCGAGGAACGTCAGCAGGTGTTGCGGGCGAACCCGGAGCTGTTCAGCCGCCGCATGGAGTCGATGAAGGAGTTCCAGGCCGAGATCCAGGCGGCCGTCACGCGCCGACTCGAGCGCGAGGACCCCGAGCTCGCCGCCGACCCGGATGCGCTGCGCCGCCGGGCACGCCTGGCGTCGATCGTGGCACTCGGCGCGCTCCGGCACGCGTGGTGGGAGTGGTCTGGGTCCGAGGCCGGTTCGCACCTGGTCGACGAGCTCCAGCGATCGTTCGCGGAGCTCGGCGTGCTCGTTTCGCGTTCACTCGTCTGAACCTGTATAGTCATTGCTCGTGCCGCTCCGGTCTCGGAGCGAGCGCGCCGCCTTAGCTCAGTCGGTAGAGCGATTCACTCGTAATGAATAGGTCGTCGGTTCGATTCCGACAGGCGGCTCAGAACACATCCCCGGTCACGACCCCCACCAGGTCCTGACCGGGGATTTCTGCGTCTGCGGGAAACCGCACCCCTTGGTCTCGGGACTGACAACGGGGTGGAGCGCGGGATAGCCTCATCGCGATGCGGGCATCCCCGTGATCCACCACCAGCACCGCCCCGAGACCCCGGCGGCCGACCGTCGGAGGCATCGTGTTCAAACGTGTGACGACCGTCGTCCTGGTGGCTGCGGCAGCCGCCGCGTTGGCGGTCACCGCCGCTGCTGTGCCGCAGTCCCACGCCGAGTCCGCGTCGTCGTCCACCACCTCCGGGGCTGCGGGTCCGCGCACGAGTGGGACGCCGGAGCCCAACGCGGTCGCTGCCGATCCGACCATCGGTCGTGAGCCGACGTTCTCGGTCGACTTCGACACGCCCGCTGCGGCTGACGGGCCGTTCGCGGAGACGTACAAGGACTCGTGGCAGCCGTACCCGGACGGCACCGGTGACAAGTACTGGTCGAGCAAGATGGTCAGCGCCCACGACGGGTACATGGACATCAGCCTCGACGGCGAGCACGGCTCGGCCGGCACCTTCGGTACGCCGGAAGACGCCTGGTCCCACGTCGGTGGGTCCTTCAGCATCCGCGCACGGGCGACGGGCGGCACCAAGAACGGTGCCGCCATCATGCTCTGGCCGACGTCGAACGACTGGGCGGACGGCGAGCTGAACTACCCCGAGGGCAACTTCGACGGGTCACCGCGCGTGTTCCACCACTCGATGCTGCCCGGGCTCGAGCGGGCCTCGGACAACTACAACACGCATGTGTCGTGGCGCGACTGGCACACCTACACGACGGAGTGGATCCCCGGGAAGGCGATCCACTACTACCTCGACGGCAAGCTCGTCTTCACGGTGGCGCGGAACGTCCCGACGAGCCCGCACCGGTACATGGTGCAGGTCGGCAACTGGGGCCGCGCCGGTCACCTGCAGATCGACTGGGTCCGCACGTACGACGCGCAGTGACCGGTACGGGGTGCCGAGCGGTTCCCCGTTCTGGGGCTGCACGGTTGCTCGTCGATCGGCCACGATCGGAACCGAGCCCACTCCGCGCGTCGAAAGGTCGTCATGCTGCTCTCCCTTCTCTACATGAGTGCCGCTGACGAGCCCTTCGACCAGGAACGGCTGGACGCGCTGCTCGAACACGCGCGATCCCGCAACGCCGCGTCCGGCCTGTCCGGCCTGCTGGTCTACAAGGACGGCCGGTTCATGCAGCTGTTGGAGGGCCCCGAGGACGCGGTGCTCGAGACCTACCAGCGCATCATCGACGACCCCCGCCACACCGATGTCGGCCTGCTGGTCGAGGAGCGCATCCACACGCCGCGCTTCGGCGAGTGGACGATGGCGTTCGACCGCGATGCGGAGACGCCGCTGCCGGACGGGTTCGACCCGTTCCTGGCCGACGGCGACCGCAGCGCGGACGCGAGCAAGGCGCGCGCCCTGCTGCGCTGGTTCCGCAACCACCCCATGGCGGCGCCGGACGCGGCACTCGGCAAGCACCGGCGCTGACCGCCGCGCACCCGCTCAGGGCAGGTAGTACGTCGGGTTCGGCAGCTTCACGCTCCGATCCGCCGACCCACCGAGCAGGTCGCTGTACTGGTCACCGAAGTTCGCGACCACGTCGTACCGGCCGCCGGAGCGTGACTCGATGTGTGCCCGGGTCTGCGACTTGTACTCGACCGTGGTGCACTTCGCCGTGGCGCACGTGATGTACGACGGCTGCTGTGACGCTCCGACCCCGGTCCACTTCGTGTAGTAGGTCTCGGTGCCGCGCTTCGTGGCCGAGAACTGCGGGTACCCGACCTTCCGCAGGTTGTCGATGGTGGCGGTCTCCTGGTCGGTGTTCCGCCCGGTCAGTCCGATGACCGTGCAGCCGGCGCGCTGTGCGATCGACACGAGCGAGGCCATCGAGGGGGTTGCCGGGAATCGTTCGTCCTGCACCCACTCGTCCTGCCGTGCGGGGTCGAAGACGAAGTGCATGTCCGCGACCTCCATGTCGTAGGTCCAGAGCGTGGTGTCGTCGGCGTCGAGCACGATCGCGGGGTTGCGGTGCTGCTTGCGGCCGACGGCGCACTGGGCAGCGACGACGGGTGCCTGTCGCGTGACGATGGACCGCATCTCGCGGATGTAGGGGGACTCGGTGCGGTTCGCGAGTCCGGTGCCGGGGTCGCCGTAGTACGTGGCGATGGTCTTCTTGACGGAGTCGATGTTCGGGATGCCCTCACCGGACTGCGTCGTGCCGGAGGAGCCGTCGGCCGCCATCGTGAACTGCGTCCGTGGGGACAGCCGGGGCTCGGAGACGCCGGGCAGGTCGGCCGAGGGCAGGAAGTACGTCGGGTTCGGCAGCTTGAGCGAGCGGTCGGCGTACCCACCCTGCAGGTCGCTCCACTGGTCGCCGATGTTCAGCGTGATGTCGTAGCCGAGGTCCTGCTCGATGTGCTTGCGCGTCTGGGCCTTGTACTCGACGGTCGTGCAGCTCGCGGCGGCGCAGGTCACGTACGACGGCTGCTGCGAGGCGCCCTTGCCGGTCCACTTCGTGAAGAAGCGGTCCTCGGTGAAGGCGGTGTAGCCGACCTTCGACAGGTTCTGCACGGTCGCGGTCTTCTGGTCGTCGTTCCGGCCGGTCAGTCCGAACACGGTGAAGCCCATCCCGGCGGCGCGGTTGACGAAGCCGACCATGGACGGAGTGGCGGCGAAGCGCTCGTCCTGCACCCACTCGTCCTGCCGTGCGGGGTCGAAGACGAAGTGCATGTCCGCGACCTCCATGTCGTAGGTCCAGAGCGTGGTGTCGTCGGCGTCGAGCACGATCGCCGGCTTCTCGCCGTGGCGGACGGCGCGGTCGTGGATCCGCTGCAGTCCGGCACGCTGACGGTCGACGATGGACCGCATCTCACGGATGTAGGGGGAGTCGGAGCGGTCGGCCAGACCGGTTCCGGGGTCGCCGTAGTAGGTGGCGATGGTCTTCTTGACGGAGTCGATGTTCGGGATGCCCTCGCCGCCCTGGGTCGCGCCGGACGAGCCGTCGGCGGCCATCGTGAAGTGCGTCCGCGGCGTCAGACCGGCATCGGCGGAGTGCCCTGGCGAGTGCCCCGGTCCGTGTCCTGGGTCGCCCCATCCGTGGGCGCTGGCCGGTCCGCCGACGAGGGTGGACGTGAGGACGATCGCCGCGCTCGTGGCGACGACGGTGAGGACGGAACGGCGCATGGAGGACCTGCACACCTTCGACTCGGGGAGGGGTGACCCCCGGATGGGGGATCGTGGAGCACGTTAGCTGGCAATCACCCGTGGAGTCCATACCGAAGTGCTGAGGCCTGCACTGGTAGACATGGGCCCATGACGGTTCGCTGGGGAGTCATCGGCACGGGCGGCATCGCCCGGTCCTTCGTGGGCGACTGCGTCGCCGCGGGCATCGAGTTCACGGCGGTCGGCAGCCGCACACGCGACCACGCCGAGGCGTTCGCGGCGGAGTTCGACATCCCGCGGGCGCACGGCTCGTACGAGGAGCTCGTCGCGGACGACACCGTCGACGCCGTCTACGTGGCCACCCCGCACGTCCGGCACGCCGCGGACGCCCTGCTCGCGATCGGCGCCGGCAAGCACGTGCTCGTCGAGAAGGCCTTCACGATGACGGCGGCCGAGGCGCGGACCGTGGTCGACGCGGCACGTCGGGCCGGCGTCGCCGTGACCGAGGCGATGTGGACCCGGTTCCTGCCGCAGATGGCGATGATCCGCGCGGTCCTGGCCGAAGGACGGATCGGCCGGCCGGTGGTCGTCGAGGCCACGCACCACCAGGCCCTGCCCACTGATGCGTCGCACCGGTTGCGCGATCCCGCCCTCGGCGGTGGGGCACTGCTGGACCTGGGCGTCTACCCGGTGTCGTTCGCCGTCGACGTGCTCGGTGTGCCCACGTCGCTCGTCGCGGCCGGCACGCTGAGCGAGCAGGGGGTCGACACGCAGATGGGCATCGTCCTCACGCACGACGGCGGCGCACAGTCCGTGATCCACTTCGGGATGGACCTGCGGAGTCCGAACACCGCGTCGGTCATCGGCGAATCGGGGCGCATCGACATCGACTCCACCTGGTACACCCCGACGACGTGGCGGATCCGCGATCGCGACGGCGTCGTGGTCGAGGAGTTCGACGCGCGCGAGGAGCTCGCTGGCTACGGTCACGAGGCCCGTGCGTTCGAGGCGATGATCACCTCGGGCGTGCACGAGGGCGGCCCGATGGACGCCGAGCAGTCCGTCGCGATCATGGCCGCGATGGACGAAGCGCGCCGCCAGGTCGGCGTGCGCTACCCCGCGGACGATCCCTCCACAGCCCCCTGATCCGGGGCACGTCGTCCACCGGGCGAAGATCCGGCCTGGAGGCTCCTGCCGCAGTTCCGTAGGATCGGTCGCGATGTCCGATCAGCAGTCCACCCCGCCTTCCGTCCCGGAGCGTGTCCGCGCCGCCGTCGCAGCCGTGCGCGCCTCCGCTGCGCGTCGTCCGGTCCCGTGGATCGCCGGCGGGCTCGCGGCGCTGCTGGTGGTCGGTTCCGGCGGTGCCGTCGCGGTCGCCGCCGCGATGACGCCGGACACGCGCACCGACGCTGCACCCGCGGCGACCTCGAGTGCGACGTCGACTCCCGGCCGGACGACCACCAGCACGAAGCGGCCGTCGAGCACGCCCACGCCCACTCCGGACGCCCGGGCGGTGCCGAAGGACCCGGCCGGACCCTCCGCCCTCCGGACCTGCTCGATCGCGACCGCAGCCTCGGCGAGCGGTCTCGGCGCCTTCGAGGGCTACGTCATGGACGCGAAGACCGGCAAGGTCCTGTTCTCGAAGGACGGCGACAAGGCAGCGCAGACCGGCAGCGTCATGAAGACCCTGACGACGGCCACGGCACTCGCGGTGCTCGGCGGCGACCACCGCATCCCGACCACGGTCACCCAGGAGTCCGGCGGCACGATCGCCCTGGTCGGGCACGGCGACGCGACCCTGTCCGCCGGCAACGGCACCGTCTACCCGGGCGCACCGACGCTCGCGCAGCTCGCGCAGCAGGTGAAGGCGAAGCTGGGCGGGACTCCCGTCACCACCATCGTCACGGACGACACGTACTGGAGCGACGCCGACGCGTGGGACCCCACGTGGCCGGTGTCCGAGCGCACCATCGGGTACCAGCCGAAGGTCACGGCGCTCATGGTCGACGGGGACCGCGCGAACCCGTCCGCCGCGACCTCGCCCCGGTCAGAGGACCCGGTCGGCCGCGCGGGCGACGCGTTCCGCACCGCGCTCGCGAACGCCGGGGTCGCCGGTGCCGCGAACGCGCAGGTCGTCAAGCGCGCCACGACCAGCACGAACACCATCGCCACCGTGTCCTCGCAGCCGGTGTCCACCCTGATCGGGCAGATGATCCCGAACTCGGACAACACCCTGGCGGAGATGCTCGCCCGGGTGTCGTCGAAGGAGGCCGGCTCGAACGGCTCGGCGGCGTCCCTCACGTCGGTGTACCGGTCGGCGCTCGGGTCGTACGGCGTCGACGCGGCGGGCATCGTCATCAAGGACGGTTCCGGCGAGAGCGCCGCGAACGCGGTGTCGCCGAACTTCGTCGCCCACCTCATGGTCCAGGTCGCCGCGGGTGCGAAGGGTCTGGGCACCCTCGCGAACGCCCTGCCGGTGTCCGGCCAGTCCGGCACGCTCGCCAGCCGGTTCACGGGGGCGAACGCGGTCGCACGCGGCAAGGTGCACGCGAAGACCGGTTGGATCGACAGCGCGAACACCCTGGGCGGCTACATCGACGCCGCGGACGGCTCGCGCCTGACCTTCGCGTTCTACGCCATCGGGTCGCCCCGTGCCGCTGCTCTGCCGGCCCTCGACGCGGTGACCACGGCGGCGTACTCGTGCGGGAGCAAGCTCACCGGCTCCTGAGTCACCGGGTGTTGGATGGACCCATGGCCAGGGCACTCCTCATCGTCGATGTCCAGAACGACTTCACCGAGGGTGGTGCGCTCGGGGTGACCGGCGGTGCGGCACTCGCGAAGCGCATCACCGCGTTCCTCGGACGCCACGCCGGCGAGTACGACCTGATCGTCGGCTCCCGCGACTGGCACCACGGCGACGACGACAACGGCGGGCACTTCGCCGGACCCGAGGGCCCGGACTTCGTCGACACCTGGCCCGTGCACTGCGTCGCCGGCACCCCGGGCGCCGAGTACCACCCCGAACTCGACACCGACCCGATCGACGTCGACGTGTTCAAGGGCCAGGGCAAGCCCGACTACTCGGCGTTCCAGGCGCACACCGAGGGTGGCGTGCCGCTGCCGGAGATCCTGACGGAGCACCGCGTGCACAGCGTCGACATCGTCGGCATCGCCACCGACCACTGCGTTCGGGCCTCGGCCCTCGACGCCCGTGCCGCGGGGATCGACGTGGCGGTCTACGAGGACCTGGTGGCCGGCGTCGACGACGAGCGCAGTGCCCGTGCGCTCGAGGACATCCGATCGGCGGGCGGACACGTCGACCGCAGCGACATGGACGAGGGGCTCGCGAACCCGGGTGGCGCACAGCTCTGACGGACACGCTGCCCGGTCGCCGGAGCCGGCACGGCAGCGGGTCTCAGACCAGCAACTGGTGCTTCGCCAGGTCGCGGTACAGCGGCGTCGACTCGACGAGCTCGGAGTGGGTGCCGGCACCGACGACGCGGCCGTGCTCGAGGACGACGATGACGTCGGAGTCCACCACCGTGGACAGCCGGTGCGCGATGACGAGCAGGGTGCGGTCCTCGGCCACGGCGTCGATCGCCAGCCGCATCTTCTGCTCGTTGACCCCGTCGAGCGAGGACGTCGACTCGTCGAGCAGCAGGATCGGGGGAGCGGCGAGCAGCGCACGGGCGATCGCCAGACGCTGACGTTCGCCGCCCGACAGCATCACGCCGTCCTCGCCGACCTGGGCATCGAGGCCACGCGGGTCGCGGTGCAGGACCTCGCCGAGGTTGACGGCCTCGAGCACCCGGACGCAGTCGTCCTCGGTCGCGTCCGGTGACCCGAGCAGCAGGTTCGCGCGGATGGTGCCGGCGAGCACGGGTGCGTCCTGTTCGACGTAGCCGATCTGGGCGCGGAGCTCGGCGCGGTCTATGCCGCGCACGTCGATGCCCCCGAGTCGGATGACACCCTCGGTGGGATCGTAGAACCGCTCGATCAGGGCCAGGGTCGTCGACTTGCCTGCACCCGAGGGACCCACGAGCGCGACTCGGGACCCGCGGGGGACCCGGAACGAGACGTCGTGAAGCACCGCGTCGTCGGCCGGACGATCGTCGTCGAGGTGATCCGGGCCTCCCGGAAGCCCTTCGGCGCCGTCCGCGCCGGACGCGTCCGCAGCGGCGGCGTACCGGAACGTGACGTGCTCGAACGCGATGGCGTCGTCGGTCGCGACCGCGGCGGCGGGGCGCGCCGCGGCGTCGTCCTGGGCCTCGGTCGGCAGGTGCAGGATCTCCTCGATCCGGCCGAGCGCACCGAGCGCCTGGGCGACGGCGACCGCGGCGCCCATCGCCTGGCCGAGCGGCATGATCATCATGAAGAGCAGCAGGATGAACGTGATGAGCGTCGCGATCGTGATGGTGCCCGCGGCGACCTGCGCGCCGCCGACGCCGAGGACGGCGATGAACGCCACCTGCATGACGATGCTCGCGACCGGCACCACGAACGCGGACATCTTCGCGATGTCCAGACCGCGCCGGTAGGCCTCGGTCGCGTGGCCGTCGACCTCGTGTACCTCGCGCTCGGTGGCGCCGGCGGCGCGGATGGTGCGGACGGCACCGATGCCGCGCTCGACGGCCGCGGTCAGGTCGCCGACCTTCTCCTGCGCGCGTTTCGACGCGACCCGGATGCGACGGCTCAGCCCGCCGACGACGACGATCGCGACCAGGACGATGACGACCACGATCACGAGCAGCAGCGGGTCGATGATCGCCATCGCGATGATCGCGCCGACGAAGGTGAGGGTGCCGCCGATCGACTCGATCAGGCCCTGGGTCAGGACCGCCCGCAGGAGCGTGGTGTCGCTGCCGACGCGGGAGACCAGGTCGCCTGTGCGACGGGTGTCGAACTCCGAGATCGGCAGGTTCAGGATGCGCGCGATGAGCTTGCGGCGCGTGGAGAGCACGACGCCCTCGCCCGCACGCTGCAGCAGGAAGTGCTGCACCCCGTTCAGGACGCCGGCGACCAGCACGAGCCCGACGAGCAGCCAGACGAGCGTGCTGAGCGTGTTGCCCTGCTGCACCGCCGTGACGACCTGGTTGACGAGCAGCGGCTGGGCGAGGGAAGCACCGGCACCGAGGATGCTCAGGACGATGATGACGACCATCGCCGGCTTGTTCTCGAACAGGTAGGACAACAGGCGGCCGAAGGTGGCGCGGGGGCCGTCGGTCTTCTTGGGGCGCGCGAAGGGGAGGCTCATCGTGTTCCTAGTTTCTGCCGTACTTCTTGTGCACTGCCTGTCGGCTGACGCCGAGCAGGGTCGCGATCTCCTGCCACGACGCCCCGGCGTTCCGGGCCGAGCGGGCGGCGAGCTCTTCGGTCCGGTCGAGTTCACGGCGGAGCTCGCGGACGCTGGCGAGAGCGGAGAACGGGTCGTCCCCGGAGGCTCCTGCCGCGAGGCTCGTGATGGTCGGTCGGTCCATGCGCGTCAACCTACATTGACGCGCCGACATCTGTCAACCTGAGTTGACGGACAGGCGCGCGTGTCGGTGTCGGAGACGCCGGCGTCTTCGTTCGACGCCGCCGAGTTCGCGAGACGCCGCCGAATTCGGGGGCGTCTCGCCGGCTTTGCGGCGTCTTGCTGACACGACGGCGTCTCGCGAGTGCAGTGCACGAGACCGCGGACTGACGGGAGGCCCGGTGCCAGCTGGCACCGGGCCTCCCGTCCGTCCGTCGGTCGCCGATCAGGCGTCTGTGAACTCCGTGCTCTTCGTCTCGCGGACGAAGAGCAGTGCGACGAGCGTCACCACCGCGGCGATCGTCAGGTACAGGCCGACCAGGAAGATGTTGCCGTCGGGCTGCCACAGCGCCAGGGCGATCGTCGGGGCCAGCGACGCTCCGAGGATCGACGCGACGTTGTACGCGATCGCCGAGCCGGTGTACCGGACGTTGGTCGGGAACAGTTCGGGCAGCAGGGCGCCCATCGGTCCGAACGTCAGGCCCATCAGGGACAGCCCGACGGTCAGGAAGGTCACGACCGTGATCGGACCGTGCGACGCGGCGAACCAGAACTGGAACGTCAGGCCGAACAGGGCGATGCCGATCGTGGTCGGGATCAGGGTCCTGCGGCGACCGAACTTGTCGGCGAGCATGCCGGCGATCGGCGTGAAGATGCCGAAGAACACGACGCCGATCATGAGCAACGTCAGGAACTCACCGCGGCTGTAGCCGAGACCGACCTTGGGGACGAGCGCCGACGCCGTGGAACCGGTGGTGCCGTAGGACAGCGTGAACGTGGTCATGAAGTAGAACAGCACGTAGGTCGCGACCATGCCGAACGTGCCGACGATGAGCGCCTTCCACGAGGTGCGGAACACCCGGCCCAGCGGGATCTTCGCGACCGTGCCCGACTCCTGGACACCGCGGAACACCGGCGACTCGACGAGCTTGAAGCGCACGTACAGCCCGACGATGACCAGGACGGACGAGAGCAGGAACGGGATGCGCCAGCCCCACGCCTGGAAGTCGGCGTTGGGGGTGCCGTCGGCGCCGGCGGGCATCGCGGCGTTGATCGCGATGAACAGGCCGTTCGCGAGCAGGAAGCCGATCGGTGCGCCGAGCTGCGGCATCGAGCCGAACACGCCACGCTTGCCCTTCGGGGCGTTCTCGGTGGCGAGCAGTGCCGCACCGGACCACTCGCCGCCGAGGCCGACTCCCTGGGCGAAGCGCATCACGGCGAGCAGGACCGGTGCCCACACGCCGATGGTGCTGAACGTCGGCAGGCAACCGATCAGGAACGTCGCGGTGCCCATCACGAGCAGCGACGCGACGAGCGTGGTCTTGCGCCCGACGCGGTCGCCGAAGTGGCCGAAGATGATCGACCCGATCGGACGGGCGAAGAACGCGAGGGCGAACGTGACGAACGACGAGAGCTGCGACGCCGTCGGGTCTTCGTTCGGGAAGAACAGCGTCGGGAAGACGAGGACCGCGGCGGTCGCGTAGACGTAGAAGTCGTAGAACTCGATCGACGTGCCGACGAGGCTGGCGATGACGACGCGGGAGCGCGGGTTGCCGGCGGGTGCCGGGGTCGAGGTCGGGGTCGAGGTCGAGGTCGAGGTCGGGGTTGCGGGTGCCGGTGCGGCGGTCATGAGCGGTCTTCCGTGGTGCGCGCTCCTGGCGGAGAGCACGGATACCCGAAACGGCGGACACCGATCGGTTCGCGCGGGGTGGCGCGGACACCGGTCGGGTGCGTTCGGTTGGGTGGGGGACCGCTTGTGACGGAAGACAACATCGTACGACAGATGTCGTCCACCTCCGAATCAGCCCAGAGTCAGCTGGTGGCGCCCGCCTAGAGGTGGGCGGGGAGCTGGTGACCCATCCGGTCGCGCTTCGTGTCCAGGTACCCGGCGTTCTGTGCCGAGATGCCGACGACCAGCGGCACGAGGGACTCGACGGTGATGCCGTGCTCCTCGAGCTGGCGACGCTTCTCCGGGTTGTTCGACAGCAGCCGCACCCGGGTGATCCCGAGCTCGGACAGGATGCCGGCGGCTCCGCCGTAGGCGCGCGAGTCGGCGGGCAGGCCGAGCGCGAGGTTCGCGTCGAGCGTGTCGAGACCGTCCTCTTGCAGGCGGTAGGCCTTGAGCTTGTTGATGAGGCCGATGCCGCGCCCCTCGTGCCCGCGCAGGTAGACGACCACCCCGCCCTCGGCCGCGATCGTGTCGAGGGCGGCGTCCAGCTGCGGACCGCACTCGCACTTCAGCGACCCGAACGCCTCGCCCGTCAGGCACTCGGAGTGCACGCGCACCAGGGCGCCGTCCGACGGTGCCGACCCGTCGGGCAGGGCGCCGATGATGGCGACGTGCTCCGCGCCCGTGACGAGGTCGCGGTAGGCGCGCATCTGGAACGTGCCATGGGTGGTCGGCACGTTGGTCGAGACCTCGAACTGGACGGGGCTGCCCGGGGTGGAGGAGGTCAGCGCGTCGGTCATGGGGTGCTCCGGTCGTTCATGGGCCCGTCGTCTCCGAACCCGGTTGCTGCGTCGTGCTGGTGTGCTGTGTCGTGCTGCTGCGGTGTCTGCGACTGCGCTGTCTGTGGCTGCGCTGTCGCGCTGCGCTGCGGTCGGGCTCGGACCAGCAGGTCAGGGCCCAGGCTGGTGGTCGATAGTACGTCCAACCGCCGACGCTCGGAGATGCTTCCCACTCCCAGGTCGCCCAGAGCGACCCGGGGTCCGCCGAGCAGCACGGGCGCGACGTAGACGAGGTATTCGTCGACGAGTCCGGCGGCGATGAGCGCCGACGCGACGGTGGGGCCGCCCTCGACGAAGACCGAGTGGACGCCGTGTCCGCGCAGCATGCCGAGCGCAGCGGCGAGATCGTGCCCCGGCAACGCCACGAAGCCGCGCGGGTGTCGTCGGACCGCGGCGTCGTCGGGGATCGCACGGTCGCCGAGCACGACGGCGAGTGGTTGGTCGGCGAGCAGTTCGCCGGCGTCACCACGTGCCGTCAGGCTCGGGTCATCGGCAAGGACGGTGCCGGTGCCGACGAGGATCGCGTCGTGCGCGGCCCGCTGTTCGTGGACGTGCTGCCGGGCGGCGGCGCCGGTGATCCACTTGCTCGTCCCGTCGGCCGCGGCGGCACGGCCGTCCAGGCTGGAAGCCCACTTGACGGTCACCCACGGTCGGCCGAGCCGGACGGAGAGCAACCACCGTTCGAGGAACGCCTCGGCGTCGTCGGCGAGCACACCGGACACGACGTCGACCCCGGCGTGGCGGAGCCGGTCGGCGCCGCCGTGCACGTGCTCGCCCGGGTCGTCGATCGCGTACACGACGCGGGCGACTCCGGCTTCGATCAGGGCGGCGGCGCAGGGGCCCGTCCGCCCGGTGTGGTTGCACGGTTCGAGGGTGACGACGGCCGTCGCGCCGCGCAGGAGCGACGGGTCGACCTTCGCCATCGCGTCGACCTCGGCGTGCGGGGTGCCGGCGCCCTTGTGCCACCCCTCGGCGAGGACGTCACCGGCGGGGGAGAGGATCACTGCGCCGACCCGCGCGTGGTCGCCCACGACGGGCCCGAGGGCCGCGAGTTCGAGCCCGCGGCGCATTGCCCGGACCTCGATGGGTCGTACCGTGTCGCTCACAGATCGAGCCTACCGGCGCTGAGTCGGTGACGTGTCATCGGAAGGAACAGGGTGTCACGGAGCGCGCCGTCACGGAGCGCCGGGCCAGGCGAGGTCGGACGCCGGTTCCCCGTCCGCACGACGAAGCGCCGTCCACGCGCTGGTCGGACCCCCGTCGCGCCCCGGGATACGGGCCGGACCGACGCCCGTGAACGAGAACCCCGCGGCCCTGGCGACCGCAGCCGAGGCGGCGTTCCCCTCGTAGCACTCCCAGTAGACGTCCGGAGCGCCGTCCGCGAAGGCCCAGTCGACGACGAGCTCGACGGCGTCGTGCATCAACCCGAGTCCGCGCGCCGACGGTGCCAGCCAGAAGCCGAGGTCGCGGCCGGCGGTCCGGTAGCCGATGACACCGTCGAGCCAGGTCGATCCCTGCCGACGGATCGCCCAGGTGTACTCGCGGTCCGATGCCCACCCGGGGCCGACGAGCGCGTCGACGAAGGTGCGGGCGTCCTGCTCGCGGTACGGCGTCGGGATGGTCGTCCAGCGGACGACGTCGGGGTCCTGGCAGGCGTCGGTGATGGCCGCGGTGTCCGCCCGGGTCGGGACGTCGAGTCGGACCCGGGCGGACTCCAGCGTGACGGGGAGCATCGTCAGGCGCGCGTGCGCGGGACGAACCCGATCCGGTCGTACACGCGGGCCAGCGTCTCCCGTGCGATGGACTCGGCACGGTCGGCGCCGACGGCGAGCAGGCGGTCGAGTTCGGCCGGGTCGTCGAGCAGTTCGAGCGTGCGGGCGCGCACCGGCTCGAGCTCGGCCACGACGGCTTCGGCGACCGCACCCTTCAGGTCGCCGTAACCCTTGCCCGCGAACGAGGCTTCGAGCTCGGCGACGGGGGTCCGGCTGAACGCCGACAGGATCGCGAGCAGGTTCGTCACCCCGGGCTTGGCCTGACGGTCCGCCCGGATCTCGCGCTCGTCGTCGGTCACGGCCGACTTGATCTTCTTCGCGGTGCGCTTCGGGTCGTCGAGCAGGCGGACGAGGCCGCTGTCGGAGGCTGCGGACTTGCTCATCTTGCTCGTCGGGTCCTGCAGGTCGTAGATGCGCGCCGTCTCGGTGCCGATCCGGGCCTCGGGCACGACGAACGTGTCACCGAAGCGCGAGTTGAACCGGCCGGCGAGGTCACGGGTGAGTTCGACGTGCTGACGCTGGTCGTCGCCGACAGGCACGACCTTGGTGTCGTACAGCAGGATGTCCGCCGCCATCAGGACCGGGTACGTGAAGAGCCCGACCGACGCGGCCTCGGAGCCCTGTCGCGCCGACTTGTCCTTGAACTGCGTCATCCGGCTCGCCTCACCGAACCCGGTCAGGGTGTTGAGTACCCAGGCGAGCTCGGCGTGCGCCGGCACGTGCGACTGCACGAACAGCGTCGACTTCGTCGGGTCGATGCCCGAGGCGATGTACTGCGCGGCCGTCGCCCGCGTGCTCGCGCGGAGCTCGGCGGGGTCCTGCGGCGAGGTGATCGCGTGCATGTCCACGACGCAGTAGATGGCGTCGAAGTCGTCCTGCAGGTCGCGCCACTGCATGAGCGCCCCGACGTAGTTGCCGAGGTGCAGCGAGCCGGCGGACGGCTGGATGCCCGAGAAGATGCGGGTCTTGGTCATGGCGGTGCTCCGGTGCGTCAGGTGAAGCGGAGGAAGGAGGGGTCAGAGCTCGTAGTCGACGACCACGGGGGCGTGGTCGGACCATCGCTGGTCGTACGCCGCGGCGCGGTCGACCGTGTACTCCGTGACCTTCGCGGCGAGGTCGGGCGTGGCCATCTGGTAGTCGATGCGCCAGCCGGTGTCGTTGTCGAACGCCTGTCCGCGCCAGGACCACCACGTGTACGGGCCCTCGACGTCGCCGGCCTGCGCACGACCGACGTCGACCCAGCCGAGGCCCGGGCCCGTCGAACCGTCGGCGCCCTCGACCTCGGCGCCCTGCTCGCCGAAGAACCGCGAGAAGTACGCACGCTCGCGCGGCAGGAAGCCCGCGCGCTTGACGTTGCCCTTCCAGTTCTTGATGTCGCGCTGGTCGTGCCCGACGTTGAGGTCACCGACGACGACCGCGAGCGGGTTGTGCTCCCGCAGCGCCGGCAGTCGCTCGGTCATGGCGTCGAGGAACTTCCACTTCTCGTCCTGCTTGGGGGTGTCGACCTCGCCCGAGTGCACGTAGGTGGACACCACCGTGACCGTGGTGCCGCCGATCTCGTAGTCGGCCTCGAGCCAGCGTCCGGCGGAGTCGAAGTCGTCCGGACCCAGTGCGACGCGGTGCACGTGGGCGCCGTGCCGTGAGGCGATGGCGACGCCGGCCCGGCCCTTGGCGGTCGCCGGGTCGTGCACGATGTCCCACTCGTCGCCGAGCAGGCCGGCCAGGTCGTCGCTCGACGCACGGACTTCCTGCAGGGCCAGCACGTCGACTTCGCGGGTGGCGAGCCAGTCGCCCATGCCCTTGCGGAAGGCGGCGCGGACGCCGTTCACGTTGACGGATGCGAGGCGCAGGCGTGTCATGCAGACCACCTTATCGGCGGGCGCCGACACCCCTGGTCCACGCCGGTTCGGGGTTCCACGACTCGCCGCGTGCGCGTCGCTGAGGTTCCACAGATCGACGTGGAGGACGCCGAGATGACGAGATTTCGGAACCTCGGGCGGGCAACCGGGCGAGCGCACCCCGGGGCGGGCGGGTGGGCGGGGCGGGCTGGGCGGGCGCGGTGGGGCGACCGCAGACGGACGGGAGGCACGGTGCCAGCTGGCACCGTGCCTCCCGTCCGTCTGCGGTGTCGCGATCAGGCCGCGTCGTGGTCCGTCTGCAGGAACTCGACCAGGCTGTCGGCGGTCGTCTCGGCGTCGTCGCCGGTCACCGTGAGGGTGACCTCGTCGCCGTTCTCGATGCCCAGGCCGAGCAGGGCGAGGATGCTGCCGGCGTTGCCGGACTTGTCGCCCTTGGCGATCGTGACCTGGTGCCCGGAGGCGGTCACGGTCTGGACGAAGAGGGACGCGGGACGCGCGTGCAGGCCGGAGGCGCTGGCGACGGTCACGGTGCGGGTGGCTTCGGACATCGATGTACTCCTGTCGATGGGTGGTGCGCTCATGCTAGCGAGCGCCGGATGGGCGGGTCGGGTGAGTGGTCAGGGTCGACCGGGCCAGAACACCTCGGTGCCAGCGGCCTCGACCTCGCGGACCAGGTCGAGGTTGACGCCGGGGTCGGTGATGATCGTGTCGATCGCGGCGAGTGGTGCGACGCGTCCGAACTCTTCACGACCGAACTTCGTGTGGTCGGCGAGCAGGATGCTCCGGCGGGCGGACTTGATCATCGCCGACTTCACCGCGGCCTCTGCCATGTTGTGGGTCGTCAGGCCGCGCTCGGGGGTGATCCCGTTGATGCTGACGAAGGCGACGTCGACGCTGACCATGCCGATGAGCTGGTGCGTCCACGTGCCGACGCCGGCCAGGGAGTCGCTGCGGATGTTGCCGCCGAGCAGGTGCAGGTCGATGCCCGGTCGGTTCGCGACGGCCATGGCCACCGGGAGGGAGTGCGTGACGACGGTGAGCCCGCGATCGGTCGGCAGCATCTCGGCAAGGCAGATCGTCGAGGTGCCCGCGTCGATCATGATCGAGCCGTTCTCGGGCAGTTCCTCGAGCGCGGCCTCGGCGATGACCATCTTCTCGGGCTGGTTGATGCCGCCGCGGTCGCCGACGCCGGGGTGGATCGTGATGCGCTCGACCGGGATCGCGCCGCCGTGGGCGCGCCGCACCAGGCCGCGGCGCTCGAGACTCGTGAGATCGCGGCGGATCGTCTCGGGCGTGACCTCGAGCAGCTCGGCGAGGTCCTTGACGTCGACCCGCCCCTGCGAACGCGCCTCTTCGACGATGCGCTGGTGGCGCTCTGGTGCGTACATCGGGACTCGTCGTCTCCTGGGTCGGAACGGAACGGACATGACCGGGCACGAACCTGCCGGAACCGGCCCGGAGGGGCTGGCCGCCAGACGCAAACGGGCATCTGTTTCTGTATTTTTATCCCCGGATGTGTTTGTTTGTCAACGCGGATCGGGGTAGTGTGCTGCTCAGCCGCACCGGCGAGGTCCCGTCTCCGCTGTGCGCGCACCGAACGAACACCCCACCGCACGTGCGTGTGAGATGAAGGAGTCTCGAATGTCCGAACTGCTCGGCACCGGCGTCGGCCGTGGCGTCGCCCACGGCCCCGTGCTCCGCATGGCGGACCCGCTCGGCGAACCCTCGAAGGACGCCCTGACCGGTTCGGCGGACGACGCGAAGCAGGCCGTGCACGACGCACTGGCCGCCGTGGCCGACGACCTCAACAAGCGCGGTCAGCTCGCCGGCGGCGACGCCCAGGCCGTGCTCGAGGCGCAGGCGCTCATGGCGCAGGACCCGACGCTCCTCGACGACGTGCACACCCGCATCGACGGCGGCACCAACGCCGAGCGCGCCGTCTACGAGGCGTTCGCGCAGTTCCGCGACCTGCTCGTCGGCATGGGCGGCTACATGGGGGAGCGCGCAGCCGACCTCGACGACGTCGCCCAGCGCATCGTCGCCAAGCTCCGCGGCGTGCACGCCCCGGGTGTCCCCGAGTCGGACACCCCCTTCGTCCTCGTCGCCCGCGACCTCGCGCCGGCCGACACCGCGCTGCTGGACCTCGACAAGGTCCTCGCGCTCGTCACCCGCGACGGCGGACCCACCTCGCACACCGCGATCCTCGCCCGCGCCAAGGGCATCACCGCGATCGTCGGGGTGACCGGTGCGGACGACCTGGTCGACGGCCAGCACGTCGTCGTGGACGCCGTCGCCGGCACCGTCGTGACCGACCCTTCCGACGAGCTCGTCGCCGAGGTCGACCAGCGCATCGCCGACCGGCTCGCCGCTGCCGCCGCACCGCTCACCGCCGGTGCCCTGGCCGACGGCCACCTCGTGCCCCTGCTCGCGAACCTCGGCAGCCCCGCCGACGCCGCGGGTGCCGTTGCTCTCGGTGCGGAGGGCGTGGGGCTCTTCCGCACCGAGTTCCTCTTCCTCGACTCGCCGAAGGCGCCGACCGTCGACGAGCAGACCGAGTCCTACCGACAGCTCCTCGCCGCGTTCCCTGGCAAGAAGGTCGTCGTCCGGGCGCTCGACGCCGGCGCCGACAAGCCGCTGCCGTTCCTCACCGACAAGGACGAGGAGAACCCCGCGCTCGGCCGCCGTGGCCTCCGTGCCCTGCGCAACCACCCCGAGGTGCTCCGCGACCAGCTCACCGCGCTGGCCCGGGCCGACGCCGCGACCGAGGCCGACCTGTGGGTCATGGCCCCGATGGTCGCCGACGCCGAGGAGACCGAGTACTTCGTCACCCTGGCCCGCGAGCTCGGCATCCGCACGGCCGGCGTGATGGCCGAGGTGCCGTCGCTCGCCCTGATGGCCGAACAGGTCTTCCAGAACGCGGACTTCGTGTCGATCGGCACGAACGACCTGACCCAGTACACGATGGCCGCCGACCGCATGCTCGGCACCGTCGCGTCCTACCAGGACCCGTGGCACCCCGCCGTCCTGCGCCTCGTCGCGCAGCTCGGAGCGGCCGGCGCCGATGCGGGCAAGGCCGTCGGCATCTGCGGTGAGGCCGCGGCCGACCCGCTGCTCGCCGTCGTCCTGGTCGGCCTCGGCGCCACCACCCTCTCCATGACCCCCGCGGCCCTGGCCGACGTGCGCGCCGAACTCGGTCAGCACACGCTCGAGCAGGCCCGCGAGATGGCCCAGGCGGCACTCGCCGCGTCCACGGCGGCGGCCGCGAAGTCCGCCGCAGCGGCCGCGCACGCCGTCTGACCCACCCAGCACCACCCTCCCTTACACCGCAGCAGCTCCACCACACAGAAAGTCACCGCACATGACAACGTCGTCCGTTGCAGCGCCCGACGCACCCGCGAAGTCGCGGGGCGGCGCACGCGTCGCCGTTCAGAAGTTCGGCACGTTCCTCTCCGGCATGGTCATGCCCAACATCGCGATCTTCATCGCGTGGGGCATCATCACGGCCTTCTTCATCGAGACCGGCTGGACGCCCGTGGGCATCCTCGGCGGCTTCGGTGAGACCGGCGGCGTCGCCAACATCGGCCTCGTCGGCCCGATCCTGACCTACCTCATCCCCCTCGCGATCGCGATCCAGGGCGGTCGGATGGTCTACGAGACCCGCGGCGCCGTCGTCGGGTCGATCATGACGATGGGTGTCATCATCGGGGCCAACGGCACGACGATGATCCTCGGCGCGATGATCTGCGGTCCGCTCGGTGCGTACCTCATCAAGCAGATCGACAAGATCTGGGACGGCAAGATCAAGCCCGGCTTCGAGATGCTGGTCAACAACTACGCGGCCGGCATCCTCGGCTTCGCGCTCGCGATGGTCGGCTTCTTCTGGCTCGCGCCGCTGTTCAAGCTCATCGCCGAGGGCCTCGGTGATGCGGTGAACTTCCTCGTCCAGCACTCGCTGCTGCCGCTCGCCAGCGTCATCATCGAGCCGGCCAAGGTGTTCTTCCTGAACAACGCCATCAACCACGGTGTGCTCGACCAGCTCGGCGCGGACCAGGTCAAGGAATCGGGCAAGTCGATCCTGTTCCTGCTCGAGGCGAACCCCGGCCCCGGTCTCGGCATCCTGCTCGCCTTCACCTTCTTCGGTGTCGGCATCGCCCGCTCGACCGCTCCCGGCGCGATCATCATCCAGTTCCTCGGCGGCATCCACGAGATCTACTTCCCGTACGTGCTGCAGAAGCCGATCCTGTTCATCGCCGTCATCCTCGGTGGTGCGACCGGTGTCGCCACCAACGTCGCGTTCCACTCCGGCCTCGTCGCTCCGGCGTCACCGGGTTCCATCTTCGCGGTGCTCGGTGCGACGGCGAAGGACAGCTTCGTCGGCGTCATCCTGTCGGTCATCCTGTCGGCTGCGGTGTCGTTCGCGGTCGCGTCGTTCTTCCTCCTCGCCACCCGCAAGCGTGACCGTGAGCTGGGCAACGACGGCGACATGAGCGCCGCGATGGCGAAGCTCCAGGCCAACAAGGGCCGCGACGTCAACTCGGCAACCGCCGGCCTGCTCGGCGGCAACGCCCCGGCCAACTCGGAAGAGGCTGCCGCGTCGGGCACCACCGCCACCGCGACGAAGGTCCAGAACCTGGTCTTCGCCTGCGACGCCGGCATGGGCTCGAGTGCGATGGGCGCCAGCGTCCTGCGCAACAAGATCAAGAAGGCGGGCATCGAGGGGGTCACGGTCACCAACAAGGCGATCGCGAACCTGTCTGGTGACGAGGACCTGATCATCACGCAGGAAGAGCTGACGGACCGCGCCAAGCAGAAGAACCCGAACGCACAGCACGTGTCGGTCGGCAACTTCATGAACGCGCCGCAGTACGACCAGGTCGTCGACCAGCTCAAGAACCAGTAACGCCACCACCAGTAACGAAGTGCAGTATCGGAGGGGACGGGGACATCCCCGTCCCCTCCACCACGTCGTCGAACACCAAGGAGAACCCCGATGCCCGTCCTGCAGGAGAGCCAGATCCGGATCCACACCGAGGACACCGCGCCGACCAAGTCGGAGGCGATGAAGGAGGCGGCCGAGATCCTCGAGGCTGCGGGCGCGGTCACCGCTGACTACTACCCGGCGATGCTCGAGCGCGAGAAGAGCGTGTCCACGTACATGGGCAACTTCCTCGCGATCCCGCACGGCACGAACGACGCGAAGGACGCAATCAAGTCGTCCGCCCTGTCGTTCATCCGCTACGCCAGCCCGATCGACTGGGACGGCAACCCCGTGCGCTTCGTCGTCGGCATCGCCGGCGTGAACAACGAGCACCTCGACATCCTGTCCAAGATCGCGATCGTGTTCTCCGACGAGGACGAGGTCCAGAAGCTCACCGACGCCGCCGACACCAGCGCCATCCTGTCGATCCTCGGCGAGGTCAACGAGTGAGCACCGGCACCGCCGTCCACTTCGGGGCCGGCAACATCGGCCGCGGCTTCGTCGGGCTGCTCCTGCACGAAGCCGGGTACGAGGTCGTCTTCGCCGATGTCGCCGCCCCCGTCATCGACGCCCTGGCCGCCGCCGACTCGTACACCGTGCACGAGGTCGGTACCGGAGCGCAGGACCACGAGGTCACGAACTTCCGCGCCCTGAACAGCGCGCAGGACGAGGACGGCGTCGTGGCCGAGATCGCCGCTGCCGCGATCGTCACCTGCGCCGTCGGCCCGAACGTCCTGAAGTTCATCGCGCCGGTCATCGCCCGCGCGCTCGTCGCCCGCGACGCCTCCGCCGCTCCGATCGCCGTGATGGCGTGCGAGAACGCTCTGAACGCCACCGACCGCCTGCGCGAGTTCATCGTCGACGCCCTGCCCGCGGACGGCTGTGACGCGGCGCTCGCCAAGGCCGTCTTCGCGAACACCGCCGTCGACCGTATCGTCCCCGCGCAGCCCGAGGGCGCCGGCCTCGACGTCACCGTCGAGACCTACTTCGAGTGGGCCATCGACCGCACGCCGTTCGGCGGCAACGAGCCGGAGATCCCCGGCGCACACTACGTCGACGGCCTCGCCGCCTCGATCGAGCGGAAGCTCTTCACGGTGAACACCGGGCACGCCACCGTCGCGTACCACGGCTTCGTCGCGGGCGCGGACAAGATCTCGGACGCCATCGCGATCCCGGCCGTGCGCTCCGAGCTCGAGTCCGTGCTCGCCGAGACGAGCGACCTGCTCGTCCGCCGCCACGAGCTCGACCCCGAGGTGCACCGTGCCTACGTCCAGGCGATCATCGCCCGGTTCGAGAACCCGCACCTGCCCGACACGGTGACCCGCGTCGGTCGCCAGCCGCTCCGCAAGCTGTCGCGCGACGAGCGCTTCGTCTCACCGGCTGCGTCTCTGGCCGAGGACGGCACCGAGCCGACCGCCCTGCTCGACGCGATGGGTGCGGCACTCCGCTTCGACGTCGCGGACGACGAGCAGAGCGTCGAGTTGCAGGCCCTGCTGGCGTCGGACGCGTCCGACGCCGACGTGGTGACGCAGATCACCGGCCTGGGTGCGGAGCACCCGTTGCACGCCGCGTTCGCAGATCGCGTGCGGACCGCGCGCGGTTGACGCTCTCGACGTCCCACCCTTCGTGACGGCCCCACCCGGATGGTGAGTCCGCCGGGGTCCACCGTCAGCCGCACCGCGACCACCGTGCCGAACGGGTCGCCGTCGAGCTGGATCTGCTCGGCGTGGTCGAGCTCGAGGTCGAGCACGCGTGCGCTCGTGTACCGCAGCGTCCGGGTGGCCGGGATGAGCCACGACAGGAACCGGCCGAACCCGGTCCGGTGGAAGAACCGGTTCAGGGACAGCCCGTAGCCGACCCCTGCCCACCCGACCGTCCGACCGGGGCGGAACGCGACCGCGTCGAGCACCCCGTCGTCCGGCTCCGCCGCGGGGAGCAGCAGGACGCCGGCGGTCAGGGTGCCGCAGTTCCCGACGATGACCGTGTGCGCTCGCATCGTCCGGGCCTCGCCGTCGTCGAGTCGGTACCGCAGGTCGACCTGCCGGTTGCCGATGACGGACCGCATGATCGGGTCCGAGTACGCCAGCCACCCGAACCGTTTCTTCAGGCGCGCGTTGGTGTTGGCGGCCATGTTCGCGTCGAGTCCGATACCCGCCATCACCAGGAAGGCGTGGTGCGTCGTCGTGCCCTGCGGGTCGGTGAGGGCGGCGAACGCCAGGTCGACCCGTCGATCCGTCCCGGTGAAGGCAGCTCGGACCGATCCGGCGACGTCGTTCAGCGGGATGCGCAGGTTCCGGGCGTACAGGTTGCCGGTCCCCACCGGGAGTAGGGCGAGGGGGACACCGGACCCGTGCAGCGCCTCGGCCGTGACACGCAGCGTGCCGTCACCGCCGACGACCAGGACGACGTCCGGCGCGGTGGCGAGCGCGTCGAGGGCCGCGGCACGGCCGTCGTCGGACGCCGCCGTTTTGAACCACGTCGTGGGGTCCCAGCCGGTCCGGTCCTCTTCGGCCGCGACGGTGGTGCGGAGCACCCGCAGGTCGACCTTGGACGGGTTGACGACGATCGCGGCGCGCGGCATGGAAAGGACGATACCGAACAGCTGTCGGGCTCCGGAACGCGCGAATCTTGTCCGCGATGCGATGAAGTCGACGAACCTGGGAGTCCTGACCGCAGAACACATGCGGTACGAACACACTCGGGACACGGTGAACGCCGGGTGACTTCGACACCCCATCGGCTCTTCGCCATCACAGGCACGGGCCGCCATGGCCCGGTACCTCGATCACCGGCTTCGGCGGCACCGGCAACGGGACCGTGAACGGCACCGTCCACCAGACCGACGCCGCGGCCGCGCAGGCGCAGTCGGACACCACGACCGCGTACAACGTCGCCGCGTCGCTGACGCCGACGCGGACCGGGCTCCAGGAGCTCAACGGACTCAGCCTCAGCCCGGGCGTCTACAACGGCGACACGCTGCAGCTCGCGAACACCGGCCAGCTGACCCTGGCCGGCAGCGCGGACTCGGTCTGGGTGTTCCAGGCCGCGTCGACCCTGACGATCGGGTCGGGCACGAGGATCGTCATCACCGGTGGCGCCAGCTCGTGCAACGTGTTCTGGCAGGTCGGCAGCTCCGCGACCATCGGCAGTGCCGCCCAGTTCCAGGGCACCGTCCTCGCCGACCAGTCCGTCACCGCGACGACGGGTGCGACGGTCGTGGGCCGACTGCTCGCCCGGAACGCAGCGGTGACGCTCGACGACAACACCATCACCCGGCCGACCAACTGCCCGGCTGCCGGAACGCCGTCCGAGAGCGTCGCACCGACGATCACCTCGGGCACGCCGACCGACGCCACCGCGGGCACGCCGTACTCGTTCCCCGTCACCGCGACGGGCAACCCGGCACCCACCTACTCCGACGGCGGGACCCTGCCGCCCGGGCTGACGATCAACCCGACCACGGGCGTCATCTCCGGCACGCCGACCACGCCCGGCACCACGACGGTGACGATCACGGTCGACAACGGCACCGCACCGCCGGACACGGAGACGTACGTCGTGACCGTCCGCGCACCTGCGCCGACCGCGACGCCGACGCCCACCGCTTCGGCTCCCACACCCACCGCTCCCGCTTCGACGGCTCCCGCGGTCCCGGTGGTCGGTGGCGGCGACAACGGCGGCGGTACGACCGAGCTGGCCTTCACCGGCAGCGATCCGACGATCCCGCTCGCCGCGGCAGGCGCGATGCTGCTCGGCGGCATCGCCGTGATGGCGCTCCGTGCACGGACGCTCCGCGCACGACGTCGACTCCCGTTGGAGGATCACTGACGGGTGACAGAGCCGGCGCCGTCAGTCATTCGGGTACTGACGGCGTCGGTGGCTCGGGGCGTAGCGTCGAGCGCATGACGAAGCACTGGATGGCACCGCGGTTCGGCGGCAGCGAGGTCCTGGAGTTCGTGGACACCGACGTTCCCGTACCCGGACCCGGCGAGGTCACCATCGCGGTCCGCGCCGCGGGCATGAACCCCGCCGACACGAAGCACACGCGACAGGGTGACCCCGCCGACCTGCCCCTGCCCGTCGGGTACGAGGTCGCCGGCGTGCTGACCGCCGTCGGACCGGACACGACGATCGCGTCCGGCGGGGGAGCGGTCGGCGACGAGGTCCTGGCCTTCCGGGTCGTGGGCGGCTGGGCCTCGGAGCTCACGGTGCCGGCGGCCGACGTGTTCGCGAAGCCCGCGTCACTCGGGTTCCCGGAAGCGGCCAACCTGCTGCTCGCCGGCACGACCGCCGCCGACATGCTCCGTGTCACCAGAGCCGCGGGGCGCGACACCGTGCTGGTGCACGGCGCCTCCGGAGCGGTCGGCGTCAGCCTGCTCCAGCAGCTCCGACTGCTCGGCGCGCGGGTGATCGGCACGACCTCCGAGCGTGGTGCCGACGTCGTCGGACGCTTCGGTGGCGAGTGGGTCGCGTACGGCGACGGCCTGGAGGCACGGGTCCGTTCGATCGCACCCTCCGGCATCGACGTGGCGCTGGACTGCGTCGGGACCGACGAGGCCGTCGACGTCTCGCTCGCAGTGGTCGCGGACCGCGACCGCATCGTGACGATCGCCGCGCAGGCGCGAGCCGCGTCGGACGGCTTCGCCGCGGTCGGCGGGGCGCAGCCGGCGAGCAAAACGTTCCGTGACTCCGTGCGACAGCGTCTGATCGACCTGGCCGGGGTCGGCGAGCTCGAGGTCCCGGTGTCGCGGAGGTTCCCGCTGGCCGAGGCACGTGAAGCCGCGGCCCTGCTCGAGTCAGGACACCCCGGCGGCAAGCTGGCGCTCGTTCCGTGAGTCGGTCGTCCTCCGCTTGGGGGACGCGGCCGGTGGGTGGTCCTGCCACAATCGGTGGTGGTCGACCGTCGGCTGCCGGAAGGAACGAAGCAATGAGTGACCAGTACCCGCCCAAGGACCCGTACGGGCAGCAGCCTGGTCCCTACGGGCAGCAGCCTGGTCCCTACGGGCAGCAGCCTGGTCCGTACGGGCAGCAGCCCGGTCCCTACGGGCAGCAGCCCGGTGCGTACGGGCAGCAGCCCGGTCCCTCCGGCTCGCAGCCGACCGGGCAGGGACAGCCGCCGCTCTGGGCACCCTGGTACGGGATCCCGTTCGTGCAGGCGTTCCTGCGGTTCTGGAAGAAGTACGTCCGCTTCGACGGCCGCGCCAGCCAGTCCGAGTACTGGTTCTGGGCGCTCTGGTACGTCATCGGCTCGGCCGCCACCGGCGCCGTCGGCGGCGTGCTGAACGTCCTGCCGTTCGTCGACGACGCGTCGAACGGGCTGAGCGGTCTCTGGGCGCTGGCCTGCGCCCTCGGCTTCATCGCGTTGACGGTGCGACGGTTGCACGACGTCAACCTCAGTGGCTTCTTCGCGCTCTTCTTCATCATCCCGCCGCTCGGCGTGCTGTTCTCGCTCATCGTCGGCCTGATGGGCGCCAACCCGCAGGGGCAGCGGTACGACGAACCCCACCGCGGGTAGCGAGCGACGTCCCCCCGTCGGTTCTGGTTCACTTGGACCTGAGTATCAGCCAACGATCGAGGGGGACACCGTGAGTGACCAGTACCCGCAGAACCCGTCCGGCCAGCAGCCGGGCGGCCAGCCGAACCCGTACAACGGAGCGCAGCAGTACGGCCAGCAGCCCACGACCGGCCCGAACGGCGAGCCGCCGATCTGGGCGCCCTGGTACGGGATCTCGTTCGGCAAGGCCGTCGGACGCTTCTTCAAGAAGTACGCGACGTTCAGCGGACGCGCGAGCCGCAGCGAGTTCTGGTGGTGGTACCTGGCGAACGCGATCGTCGGCATCGTCCTCGGGATCCTGTACGGCATCGGTTTCGCCACGTCGGAGCGCTCGACGGTGTCGATGTCGACCGCGACGTCGGCGAGCGTGCAGTCGACAGTGACCAGCCCGTCCGCGCTCTTCGTGATCGCCGGCATCCTGCTCGGACTCTGGGGTCTCGCGATCATCGTCCCGACGCTGGCGCTCGGCTGGCGTCGCCTGCACGACGCCAACCTGCCGGGTGCGCTCTGGATCATCGCCCTGTTCGTCGGCATCGTCGGCATCGTCTACGGCCTGCTGCCCTCGAACCCGCAGGGCGAGCGCTACGACCGACCGACCGGCGCTCGATGAGCAACGACACACCGCAGTGGGGCCAGCCCGGCGACGACCAGTCGTCGGGCCGGCCTGACCACGGGCAGCAGCCTGGGTACGGCCAGCAGCCTGGTCAGTACGGGCAGCAGCCTGGGTACGGCCAGCAGCCTGGTCAGTACGGCCAGCAGCCCGGGTACGGCCAGCAGCCCGGTCAGTACGGCCAGCAGCCTGGTGCGTACGGGCAGCAGCCCGGGTACGGCCAGCAGCCCGGGTACGGCCAGCAGCAGTACGCCGAACCGTACCCGCAGTACGGGCCGCCGATCCCGCTCGGACCCGACGGAGCGCCGCCGCTCTGGGCGCCCTGGTACGGCGCCGGGTTCCTCGACGCGTTCACCCGGTTCTTCAAGAAGTACGCCCGGTTCGACGGGCGGGCCAGCCGCAGTGAGTACTGGTACTGGATCCTGGCGAACGCCATCGTCACCGCCGTCTTGTTCGGCGGGTTCTACGCGGTCCTGTTCTCGTCCATCGCCGCGAACACCCGCGTCGACGAGTTCGGCAACACCGTCGGGTCGTCGGCGCCGTCGCCGTTCGCGTTCGTCCTGCTCGCGCTCTACGGGCTCTGGTCGCTCGCGACACTCGTGCCGAGCCTCGCGCTCGGATGGCGCCGGGTCCACGACGCGAACCTGCCCGGAGCGCTCTGGATCCTCGGCTTGTTCGTGAGTGTCGCCGCGATCGTGTTCGGCTGCCTGCCGCCGAACCCGGCCGGTGCGCAGTACGACCGCCCCGACCAGGCGTAACGCCGCACAACGACAATCGGCCCGCACTGCGCGGATACGCGGTGCGGGCCGATTGAGGTTCTGCGAGGTGTCAGACCACGCGGAGTCGCGCCAGCGCACCGTCGACGACGAGGTCGCGCACCGTGACCGACGGGTCGGCGATCTGGAACCGGAGTGCGCCGCCGGGCTGCTCGAACCAGGGCTGCACGAAGCGGACGGTCACCATGAACGGCCGCTCGACCAGGTAGCGATGGGTCTCCGGGACTCCGGCGACGTGCGGCGGCAGCGACCGACTCGGCACCGGGGTGTCGAGCGGGTGCAGCAGGTAGCCGTCCGGCCCACCGATGCGGTCGACCGGCACACCGGCGGGGATCTGGATGGTCAGACCCTGCTCGCCGGCCTGTGACACCTGCTGCGCGAGCTGCGGGTACGTGGACGCCGCGCGGTCGCGGAGTCCCTCGAGCTCGTGCCGGGCGATGTCACGCGGAGCGGGGAACGGACGGTTCAGGAACCGACGGAGCATCTCGACCGCGTCTGCTTCGCCACGGGCAGTGGCCAGACGGCGAGCCGTGCCGTAGTCGACGACCTCGAGTGCGAAGTCGTCGGGTCCCTCGGCCGGGACCACGCGGAGCGCGCCCTCGACCGGCGGCTCGTGCAGGGTCTCGCCGGGGAGCTGCACGTAGCGGATCGTGTAGCCGAGCTGGTCGAGGATGGGGCGGGTGGCCGCGAAGGTCATGGAGCGGAGCCTATCGGTGGAGTCGATGTCGTGCCTTGGACGACGCCGAGCATCGACGCCGTCCTTCGATGCCGTGGGTCAGGCCCGGCCTCGCATGACGGCCTGCTTGACCTCGGAGATCGCCTTCGTCACCTGGATGCCGCGGGGGCAGGCGTCGGTGCAGTTGAAGGTCGTGCGGCAGCGCCACACGCCTTCCTTGTCGTTGAGGATGTCCAGGCGCACCTCGGCGGCATCGTCACGGGAGTCGAAGATGAACCGGTGCGCGTTCACGATCGCTGCCGGGCCGAAGTACTGGCCATCGGTCCAGAACACCGGGCACGACGACGTGCACGCGGCGCAGAGGATGCACTTCGTGGTGTCGTCGAAGCGGGCACGATCGGCCACCGACTGGATGCGCTCCTTGCCCGGGGTGGGCGCCGTCTTGGGCTGCAGGAACGGCTGGACCTCGCGGAAGGACTTGAAGAAGGGCTCCATGTCGACGACGAGGTCCTTCTCGAGCGGCAGGCCCTTGATCGCCTCGACGTAGATCGGCTTCGAGACGTCGAGGTCCTTGATCAGGGTCTTGCACGCCAACCGGTTCCGGCCGTTGATGCGCATGGCGTCCGAGCCGCAGACGCCGTGGGCACACGAGCGGCGGAACGTCAGGGAGCCGTCCTGGTCCCACTTGATCTTGTGCAGGGCGTCGAGGATGCGGTCGGTCGGCAGCATCATGACGTCGAAGTCCTGCCAGCGCGGCTCGTCGTCGACGTCCGGGTCGAAGCGCCGGATGATGAGCGTGACGGAGAAGGACCCGGGAGGCGCGTCGGTGGTGTCGGTCCGGGGTGCGTCGGAGACCAGGGTGTCGGTCATCTCAGTACTTCCTCTCCATCGGCTGGTACCGCGTCACGACGACCGGCTTCCAGTCCAGCGTGATGTGGTCGTCGGCGAGTGACGAGTGCGGGTCGCCCGTCAGGTACGCCATCGTGTGCTGCATGTAGTTCTCGTCGTCGCGCTTCGGGTAGTCGTCGCGCATGTGACCGCCGCGGCTCTCCTTGCGGTTGCGAGCCGAGTAGACGACGACCTCGGCCAGGTCGAGCAGGAAGCCGAGCTCGACGGCCTCGAGCAGGTCGGTGTTGAACCGCTTGCCCTTGTCCTGCACGGACACCTGCATGAACCGGTTCCGGAGCGAGTGGATGGTCTCGGTGACGCGGGCGAGGGACTCGTCGGTGCGGAACACCTGGGCGTTCTTGTCCATCTCGTCCTGCAGTTCCTTGCGCAGGACGGCGATGCGCTCGGTGCCCGTCGAGGCGCGGAGCTGGTCGAGCATGTTCCGGACACCGGCGGCCGGGTCCTCGGGCAGCGGCAGGAACTCGGCGGTCTTGACCCACTCGGCGGCGTTGTTGCCGGAGCGCTTGCCGAACACGTTGATGTCGAGGAGCGAGTTCGTGCCGAGGCGGTTCGAGCCGTGGACGGACACGCAGGCGCACTCGCCGGCGGCGTAGAGACCGGGGACGACGGTGGTGTTGTCGTACAGGACCTGGGCGTCGGTGTTCGTCGGGATGCCGCCCATGGCGTAGTGCGCCGTCGGCATCACCGGGACCGGCTCGACGACTGGGTCGACGCCGAGGTAGGTGCGGGCGAACTCGGTGATGTCCGGGAGCTTGGTCTCGAGGACCTCGGCACCCAGGTGGGTGCAGTCGAGGAGCACGTAGTCCTTGTTCGGCCCGGCGCCACGGCCCTCTGCCACCTCTTGCACCATGCACCGGGCGACGATGTCACGCGGGGCGAGGTCCTTGATGGTGGGGGCGTAGCGCTCCATGAAGCGCTCACCCGAGGCGTTGCGCAGGATCGCGCCCTCGCCACGAGCACCCTCGGTGAGCAGGATGCCGAGGCCGGCGAGCCCGGTCGGGTGGAACTGGAAGAACTCCATGTCCTCGAGCGGCAGGCCCGTGCGCCAGACGATGCCGACGCCGTCGCCGGTCAGGGTGTGCGCGTTCGAGGTGGTCTTGTACATCTTGCCGAAGCCGCCGGTGGCGAAGATCATCGCCTTGGCGTGGAAGACGTGGAGTTCGCCGGTGGCGAGCTCGAACGCGACGACACCGGCCGGCTGCTTGCGGGTGACGCCGTCCTCGCCCACGACGTCGACCATGATGAGGTCGAGCGCGTAGAACTCGTTGTAGAACTCGACGCCGAGCTTCACGCAGTTCTGGAACAGCGTCTGCAGGATCATGTGCCCGGTGCGGTCGGCCGCGTAGCAGGCGCGGCGGACCGGTGCCTTGCCGTGGTCGCGGGTGTGCCCGCCGAAACGCCGCTGGTCGATCTTGCCCTCGGGCGTGCGGTTGAACGGCAGGCCCATGTTCTCGAGGTCGATGACCGCGTCGATCGCTTCCTTCGCCAGGATCTCGGCGGCGTCCTGGTCCACCAGGTAGTCGCCACCCTTGATCGTGTCGAAGGTGTGCCACTCCCACGTGTCCTCTTCGACGTTCGCGAGGGCCGCAGCCATCCCGCCCTGTGCCGCACCGGTGTGCGAGCGGGTCGGGTAGAGCTTCGAGATGACGGCCGTCTTCGCCTTCGGGCCGGCCTCGATCGCGGCACGCATGCCCGCGCCTCCTGCGCCGATGATGACGATGTCGAACTGGTGGTGGTGCACGGTGGTCTCGGTCACAGGGGTCTTTCCGTAGACGGTGGGAAGGCGGTCGGCAGCGGGGATGGTGCTACTGCGCCGGGCAGAAGGAGGGGAGGTCCGCGGCGGCGGCGCCGGCGGGGCACGGGTCGAACGTCCAGCACACGAGCAGACCGAGGGCGATCAGCACGACGCAGGCGATCAGGATCGCAGCGAGGAGCGTCTTCCGGATGCCCGGCTTCGACACGTAGTCGTTGACGATCGTGCGCATGCCGTTCGAGCCGTGGATGAGCGCCAGGACCAGCATGAGGGAGTCCCACACCTGCCAGAACGGGTTGGCCCACTTGCCGGCGACGAAGGCGAAGTCGATCTGCTTGACGCCCTCGCCCGCCACCATGTTGACGAAGAGGTGGCCGAAGATCAGCACGACGAGCAGGACGCCCGAGCCGCGCATGTAGATCCAGCCCCACTTCTCCCAGTTGGTGGAGCGGCGCGCGGCCGAGGCGGAGCGGGGAGGTTCGACGATCTGCGTGGTCATCTTCGTGCCCCTCAGTTGAAGTCCGCGACGAGGTTGATGAGCTGGCGGGGCAGGAAGCCCGCGATCGCGATCGCCCACAGGACGATGACGATCCAGAACATGGCCCGCTGGTACTTCGGCCCCTTGGACCAGAAGTCGACGAGGATGATCCGCAGTCCGTTGAACGCGTGGAACACGATGGCCATCACCAGGGCGATCTCGCCGAGGTTCATGATCGGGGTCTTGTACGTGCCGATGACCGCGTTGTACGCCTCGGGCGAGAGCCGGACGAGAGCGGTGTCGAGGATGTGCACGAGCAGGAAGAAGTAGATCGCGACGCCGGTGATCCGGTGCAGGACCCACGACCACATGCCGGTCGATCCGCGGTACAGCGTGCCCTCGAGCTTCCGAGAGGCGCGGGGCGCCTCGATCGTGACGTCGGGGACGGCGGTCGCCGTACCGCCGCCGGTGGGCTCAGCCATGAGCTCGTCCTTCCGTAGGACGGGCTCGCCCGATCGGCGAGCCCTTGCCGTTCGTGTTCGTGTGGAACACGCCCCATCCTATGCGCGAGCGCTGACCTTCTCGTCCCGACCGGCCCGCACGGCCCGACCGACGGGCGGCGCGCCGATGGTGCGAGCCGTGTCGTGGTGCCCCAGGAGCTCGTCCCCGACGGCTTCCCACGTCGTTCCCTCGACCCGGAGACGCCCCGCCGATCCCATCCGATCCGCGAGGGCGCGGTCGTGGTGGAGTCGCAGGACCGCGTGGCGGAGGGCCTGTGGTGCGTCGGGATCGTAGAGCTCGCCGTCGAGTCCGGGGGCGACGAGGTCGAGCGGGCCGCCCGACGCCGGGGCGATCACCGGCAGACCCGAGGCGTGCGCTTCCTGGAGGGTCTGCCCGAAGGTCTCCGCCGGGCCCGTGTGCACGAAGAGGTCGAGCGAGGCGTAGGCGTCGGCGAGGGCGTCACCGCGCAGCGGTCCGGTGAAGGTGACGTCGAGGTGCCGGAGACGCCGCTCGAGCATCGCCCGCGACGGCCCGCCGCCGGCCACGACGATGCGGATGCCCGGGATGCCGCCGAGCTCGGCGAGCCGCTCGACCTCCTTCTCCGGGGCGAGCCGCCCGACGTAGCCGACGATCGTCTCGCCGTGCGGGGCGATCCGACGCCGGAGCGCCCGGACGTGGGCCGACCCACGGCGCTCCGGGCGGAAGAGGTCGGTGTCGACGCCGCGACCCCAGCGGGCGACCCGGGGCACGCCGTCCTCGGCGAGCATCGCGGCGGTCGCGCTCGACGGCGCGAGCGTCAGCGAGGCGCCGGCGTGGATGCGGCCGAGGATCTTCCGGACCAACGGGACGGTCGCCGTCAAGCCGTTGCGGCGGGCGAACCCGGCCACGTCGGTCTGGAAGACGGCGACGGAGGGGATGCCGAGCCTCCCGGCTGCCGTGATCGCACGTCCACCCAACAGGAACGGACTGGCGGCGTGGAGCACGTCGGCGCCGGAGGCGGCGAGGATCGTGTCGAGGACGGGGTGGGGGAGTGCGACGGGGAACTGCCGGTAGGCGACGGCGGGGATCCGGTGGACGTCGAAGGAGCGGTAGCGCTCGACGGTGGTGCGGGACCGGAACTGCGCGAGACCGGGGGTGTCCGGTGCGATCACGACCGCGCGGTGTCCACGGCGTTCCAGGTGGTCGAGGACCGCCAGGACACTCGTGGTGACGCCGTTGAGGGTGGGCAGGAAGCTCTCGGTCACGACGGCGACTGTCCGGGGGGACGTGCCGCGCTCCACGCTGCGTGCGCTCATGGTGCTGCCCATGCTCCGGGCGCGACGTGACCCGGCGGGGCCGACGACGTGAACGGGGCGCAGGCGCCGGGTGAACAACCAGGCGCCGCCGTCGCGCGGACACCCGACGGTGCCGTGCGGGAGGCCGCATGCGGGAATCGTGCGGAGACCACCCAGGATCCGCGCGGTGGGACCGGTACGGTGAGCGCGTGGCTGACGCTCTCGAAGACTTCTACGCGATCATCCCCGCAGGGGGCATCGGATCGCGACTCTGGCCGCTGTCGCGCGCGGACGCACCCAAGTTCCTGCACGACCTGACCGGTTCCGGCACCTCGCTGCTGCGGCAGACCTGGGACCGGCTCGCCCCGCTCGCGGGCGAGCAGCGGATCATGGTGGTGACCGGACGGGCGCACCGCGTCGCCGTCGAGTCGCAGCTGCCGGGGGTCGAGGACCACAACGTGGTGCTCGAGAGCGAGCCGAAGGACTCCACGGCGGCCATCGGCCTCGCCGCGGCGATCCTCGTGCGCCGCGAACCCGACGTCGTCATCGGCTCGTTCGCCGCCGACCACGTGATCGGCGACGCCCGCGGCTTCCGCCGTTCCGTCCGCGAGGCCGTCGCCGTCGCCCGGGCCGGCTACATCACGACCATCGGCATCACGCCGACCGAGCCCGCGATCGGGTTCGGGTACATCCACGCACACGGCGACACCCTCGACATCGAGGGCGCTCCGACCGCGCACGCCGTGCGGTCGTTCGTCGAGAAGCCCGACCTGGACACCGCCCGTTCGTACGTCGAGCAGGGCACGTACCTGTGGAACGCGGGCATGTTCATCGCCCGCGCCGACGTGCTGCTCGAGGAGATCGGCCGGAACAACCCCGTGCTGCTCGCCGGGATCAACGAGCTGGCGGACGCCTGGGACACCTCGGCCCGCGGCGCCGTCGTCGACGCGGTCTGGCCCACGCTCGAGAAGATCGCGATCGACTACACGGTCGCCGAACCGGCTGCCGCGGCCGGTCGCATGGCGGTCGTGCCCGGCGACTTCGACTGGGACGACGTCGGCGACTTCGCCTCGCTCGCCAAGCTGCAGTCCGGTGGCCGACCGAACAACCTCGCGGTGCTCGGTGACGGCGCCCGGATCCTGGCGGACTCGTCGAGCGGCATCGTGATCTCGCACAGCCAGCGGCTCATCTCGCTCATCGGGGTCGAGGACATCGTCGTCGTGGACACCCCCGACGCGCTGCTCGTCACCACCAGCGCGAACGCGCAGCGGGTCAAGGGCGTCGTGGACGCGCTGAAGATCAGCGGTCGCGGCGACGTGCTGTAGCCACGCTACGCGACCTACTGATGTATCACGTGTAGGGTCGCTGGGGAGCGACACGGGGAAGACTGGGGGCGATGGCGGACATCGAGTTCGACGCGGGGGACGCGTCAGCACTGGCGAAGGCGGTACGGCGAGCGGCAGCGACTCTGCGCGGGCAGGGCGGGAGCCGATCGGGTGCGGCGGATTCAGCACTGGCGGACTTCGCCGGCTCGTACGCCGACCGGTTCCGTGAGGCCGTCGTCATCGAGGCCGAGGACCGCGCAAGGCTCGTCGGGGTGCTGACCGATCTCGCGTCCGGGGTCGACCGAGCAGTTCAACGCGCCGAGCAGGAGCGCGAGCGCGTCCGCGCGCACGCCGCCTGGAAGGTCCGAGAATCCGAGCGTCAGCGGTCGGCAGTCGACGCGCTCGCCGGACCGTTCTCGGGAGCGGCGGTCGATCTCTGGGGGACGTTGGTCGATCGAGAACCGTCGAACGAGCCGCTCACCCGGCCGACCGTCGACGCCGAGTTCCGCGGCCGCGAACGTGCTCGGTACGGAGCCGGCGCGAGCCGAGGGAAGAGCTCGGCCGACCCGGCGGCGCTGCGCGCGTTCGTCTCGACGGTGGCAGGGCTGGACACCTCGGCCTCGGCCGAGGCTGCGCGAGTGCGATCGGCCTGGTCGTCGTTCCGGTCCTCGTGCGCATGGGTGCAGGTCGACCGCGGCAGCATGCCCGCCGGGTTCGACCGGTACACCGGAGAGAACGACGAAGACCGGTCCTGGATCACCAAGACCGCCCAGGCGTTCGAGGACGCAGGCGGCGGCGCGATCGCCGACGCTGTGCTCGACATCGCTGCCATGGGACGGGCAGCCCCCGCCGTCCAGGGGTTGCTCGCGGCGGGCCTGACGCCGGCGCAGGTCGCAGCGAAGTGGGCGGCGCTCGGTCTGACCACGGCCGACGCCGATGCGCTTCGCGCGTTGCCGACGTCGGTGCTGTCCGAGCTCGGCAACCTGGAGGGGATCCCGTACTGGGCTCGGAGCACGGCCAACGTCGTGGTGTTGAACCAGCGGATGGGCGATGTGGAGCTCGAGATCGAGAGTCTTCTGGCCTCGGTGGCGTCCACGGGCGACGAGGGTGCCGCACGCGCGGCGGTACAGCGGATCGCGGCGCTGAAGACCGAGCTGAAGTCCCTGCGCAACATCAACGCGGCCGTTCGCGAGAGCCGTTTCGACGGCCCCCGCTATCTGATCTCGTTGACGGAAGACCACCCCCCGCTCGCCGCAGTGTCGATCGGTGACCTCGACACGGCTGATTCCGTGACGTGGGCCGTGCCGGGGATGGACACGACGACCGCCGGCATGAGCTCGTGGACGACTGCGGCGCAGAACATCTACGAGCAGCAGACGCGTCGTGGGGACGCTGCTGGTCGTGCCGTGGTTGCCTGGATCGGGTACGACGCTCCGATCCCAGCGGACGTCCTGCTCATGGGGAAGGCCGATCGGGGCGGCGAGAACCTCGCCGCGTCGATCCGCGGATTGGACGCCGTACGTGCAGGGCGGATGCCGGAGACGAACATCATCGGGCACTCCTACGGAACGACCACCGCGGCAGTCGCGCTGTCGAAGCCGGGCGTCCACGTCGACCGCTTCGTGGCGCTCGGGTCGGCCGGGCTGCCGGATGACGTCCGGTCAGCGGACGACTTGCACGCCGGACGCGTCTACGCCGCGCAGGCAAAGGATGCGCCCGTGGGCCAGGCTGGCAAGGGCGACGAATGGGCCTCCTTCGGACGGGAACACAGCGTCGGGCACCGCGTGGATCCGACGTCGGAGGCCTTCGACGCGACGGTGTTCGGCGCCGACGGCACGACGCTGCAGGGTGGCGAGAAGTTGCACTCGGTCCTGCACCACGATCCACTGAACGGCGACCGACGGGGGTATCTCGACCGTGGCACCGAGACGCTGCACAATGTCGGACTCGCGATCAACGGGCGGGATGACGAACTGACCCCGGCTCGAGCCAGGTGAACGCATGGAACGACTGAGGAGAACGATGAACGTCGCAACGCCCGTCCGACGCGTGGCAGGGAGCGCTCTTGCGTTCGTGATGGTGATCGCGGTGCTCGCCGCTTGTGCCCGGCAGCCAGAGGAAAGGAAGCCCTCCGTGGACCCTGACACCGCGAAACAGCAGATGATCGATGCCATCGACGACGTCACGAAGCATCTGGGCGGCGTGTGGAAGCCTCGCACCGGCCCTGACGCTCCTGAGCACTGTGAGCTGCCTGACGGGTCGCGGGGTGCCCACTGGGTGTACCTCACCGGCCGGACGTCAAGTGGCGAGTCTGAGAACCCGGAATCGGACGCGAAGACGACGCGCGCCCGCTGGGAGTCCCAAGGCATGAAGGTCGAGCGCTGGGCTGACCCCGATGGGCCCGCGATCGTCGGCCGCGGAGGTGGCTCGATCGACTCCATCAACCTCTACGCGTTCCCGGGCAACTACACCGTCGAAGCCATCTCGCTGTGCTTCCCTGGTGACGCCGACAGCTTGTGACCCGTGGACGGGCTGTGGCACGCAGCTTCGTCGGTTCTGTGCTCCTCGTTGGCATGCTGCTGGTGGGGTTGACCGGTTGCGACGCGCAGAGGACCGGCACCGGTGCATCTGGGTTGGGGGAGCCACAGGTGAGTGCGGACGCCACGAAGCGTCAGATGGTGGAAGCGGTCAACGACGCGACCGAGCGCCTCGACGGCAAGTGGAAGGCTCGGACCGGGCCGGACTACGCGGAGGACTGCGCGCTCGCGGACGGTGAGGCGGGCGCGCAATGGCGCTACCTGACCGGGAGCACCACCACGGGGGAGCCCGATGCCGATGCAACCGCCATGGCCGCGCACTGGGAAGCGCAGGGGATGCAGGTCGTCCGGCGCGACTCGAGCGACGGCCCCGCGGTCTTCGCGGACGGCGGGCGGAACGTTTCCTCGATCAGCGTCTACGCCTACGCGGGGAACTACACCGTCCAGGCCGTCTCACTGTGCTTCCCGGGCGACGCCGACGAACTCTGACCTCCAGGGATCCGCCGCTTCGACGACGTCCTGTAGCGCTCCACCGACAAACCCCTCGAACTGGGGGTCTTCGGGTGAGCCCGCGTTACGAGCGCGTTTCGGCGCGGTCGCGATCCCGTAACCGATCCACCGGGACCCCGGAACGGGTCCTGTACCGGCCGGGCGGTCGTGTACTGTCGCCACGATCGCCCGGAACGCACGTGGTCCGGGCACGCTCCCCGGAGGAACCAACCCGTGACATCTCGTACCCGACGCGTCGTCCTCAGCGGCCTCGCGCTCCTCGGCACCGCTGCCGTCCTGGCCGGCTGCTCCGCAGCCCCGTCCGACACGACCGCCGCCAAGAAGACCGACTTCCGTCCCTGCATGGTCTCCGACGCCGGTGGCTTCGACGACAAGTCGTTCAACCAGCTCGGCTACGAGGGCATGAAGGACGCCGCCAAGGACCTCGGTGCCACCTACAAGGAGGCCGAGTCGAAGGACGCGACCGTCTACGACTCGAACATCCAGCAGCTCATCGGCCAGAACTGCAACCTCGTCGTGACCGTCGGCTTCAACCTCGCCGACGCCACGAAGAAGCAGGCTGCGGCGAACCCCGACACCGACTTCGCCATCATCGACGACAGCTCGATCGACGCGAAGAACGTCAAGCCGATCACGTTCGACACCTCGCAGGCCGCGTTCCTCGCCGGCTACGCAGCGGCGTCCTACTCGAAGACCGGCGTCGTCGGCACCTTCGGTGGCATGCAGATCCCGACCGTCACCATCTTCATGGACGGCTTCGCGGACGGCGTGAAGTACTACAACGAGCAGAAGGACAAGAACGTCAAGGTCGTCGGCTGGAACGTCGACACCGGCAAGGGGTCGTTCACCGGTGGCTTCGAGGCCGGCACGCAGGCCAAGTCGGTCGCGCAGACGCTCCTCGACCAGGACGCCGACGTGATCCTGCCCGTCGGTGGCCCGATCTACCAGTCGGCTGCCGAGGCCATCAAGGACGCCGACAACGGCTCCGTCCTGATCGGTGCGGACAGCGACCTCTACGAGGCCGACCCGCGCTACAAGGACATCGCCTTCACCTCGGTCGAGAAGGGCATGCGCCCGGCCGTGAAGGACGTCGTCGAGCAGGCGGCTGACAAGAAGTTCTCGAAGACCCCGTACGTGGGCACGCTGAAGAACGAGGGCGTCGGCATCGCGCCGTTCCACGACTACGAGTCCAAGGTCGACAAGGGCCTGCAGGGCGAACTGGACGACATCAAGGCCGGCATCATCGACGGCTCGATCACGGTCAAGACCCAGTCCTGACCCGACGGACGCGGGCGAGGGGCTTCCCTCGCCCGCGTTCTCGTGCGCCCGAGTGGCGCACTCGAGACCGTGTGCTCCGTGGCGCACGCGAGACCGTGCGCCTGCGTGGCGCACTCGAGACAGAAATAGACTCCCGAACATGAAGCTCGAACTCCGCGGCATCACCAAGCGGTTCGGCGCCCTGGTCGCCAACGACCACATCTCGCTCACCGTCGAGCCAGGTGAGGTCCACTGCCTCCTGGGTGAGAACGGCGCCGGCAAGTCCACCCTGATGAACGTCCTCTACGGCCTGTACGACGCCGACGAGGGCGAGATCCTCCTCGACGACGTGGTCCAGGAGTTCGACGGCCCCGGTGACGCCATGCGCGCCGGCATCGGCATGGTGCACCAGCACTTCATGCTCGTGCCGGTGTTCACCGTCGCCGAGAACGTCATGCTCGGTCAGGAGCAGACCACCTTCGGCGGCCGGCTCGACCTGGCCGGCGCCCGCAAGCGGGTCAAGGAGATCTCCGACCGCTTCGGGTTCGACGTGGATCCCGACGCCAAGATCGAGGACCTGCCGGTCGGTGTGCAGCAGCGTGTCGAGATCATCAAGGCGCTGTCACGTGACGCCTCCGTGCTGGTGTTCGACGAGCCGACAGCCGTCCTCACCCCGCAGGAGACCGACGAGCTGATGGGCATCATGCGCCAGCTCCGCGAGGCGGGCACCGCGATCGTCTTCATCACCCACAAGCTCCGCGAGGTCCGCGAGGTCGCCGACCGCATCACGGTGATCCGGCTCGGCAAGGTCGTCGGTGAGGCATCGCCCACCGCGACGAACAACGAGCTCGCCGCCCTGATGGTCGGCCGCGCCGTCTCGCTCGTCGTCGACAAGACGCCGTCGACCGGCGGCGAGGACGCCCTGGTCGTCGAGGGCCTGACCGTCACCGACCCGTCCGGCATCGTGCTCGTCGACGACGTGTCGTTCTCGGTCCGTCGCGGCGAGGTCCTGGCGATCGCCGGCGTGCAGGGCAACGGACAGACCGAGCTCACCGAGGCGATCCTCGGTCTCGAGCCCGTCCACGCCGGCCGGATCACGCTCGACGGCAAGGAACTCACCGGTCGCAGCGTCAAGCAGGTGCTCGACGCCGGAGTCGGCTTCGTCCCCGAGGACCGCAAGGAGGACGGCCTGGTCGGCGAGTTCACCATCGCGGAGAACCTCATGCTCGACCGGTCCGACCACGGCGCCTTCGTCCGCGCCGGCACCATCCGGTCCGCGGAGCGCGACTCCTTCGCCGACGCGAAGATCGCCGAGTTCGACATCCGCACGCCGGGCCGCGCGACCGCGGCCGGCCGGCTGTCCGGCGGCAACCAGCAGAAGATCGTCCTCGCCCGCGAACTCAGCCGCGAGCTCCGGCTGTTCGTCGCCGCGCAGCCCACGCGCGGCATCGACGTCGGGTCGATCGAGTTCGTGCACAAGCGCATCGTCGCCACCCGCGACACCGGTGTGCCCGTCATCGTCGTCTCCACCGAGCTCGACGAGGTCGTGGCACTGGCCGACCGCATCGCCGTCATGTACCGCGGCGGCATCGTCGGGATCGTGCCGGCGACCACCCCGCGAGACGTCCTCGGCCTCATGATGGCCGGCGAGATCCCAGAAGGAACGGAGTTGGCCGCATGACCGGTTCGGCCGGCGAGATCCAAGCCACATCCACGACCGGAACGGAGTTGGCCGCGTGACCACCCCCACGCCCGACAACACGCAGCCCGCAGCCGACGCCCCCGTCACCGACGACCGTCTGCAGGAGTCCCCGGAGACCCCGCACCTGATGACGGACTCGGTGGACGACACCGAGCGCCGGAACGGCGCCCCCGGAACCGACCGCTGGCACGCCGCCCTGCAGAGCATCCTGAACGGTTCCGTGCTCGTCACGGTGCTCGCCGTCGTGCTCGCGCTGGTGGCCTGCGGCATCCTCATCGCGCTGACCGACGAGAACGTCCGTGCCACGGCCGGGTACTTCTTCGCCCGCCCCGCCGACATGCTCCAGGCGGTCGGCGCCGCGGTCGGCGGCGCCTACGCCTCGCTGTTCCAGGGTTCGGTGGTCAACTTCGGCGCCGACAGCTTCCAGCAGGCGATCTCCCCGCTCACCCGCTCGATCGACTACGCGGTGCCGCTGGTCGTCGCCGGGCTCGGGATCGCTCTGTCGTTCCGCGCCGGGCTGTTCAACATCGGCGGTCAGGGCCAGATCCTGATGGGGGCCGCGGCCGCCGGGTGGGTCGGGTTCTCGTTCGACGGTCCCGCCGCGATCCACATCCCCCTCACGATCATCGCCGGCATCGTCGGCGGTGCGGTCTGGGGCGGGATCGTCGGCGTGCTCAAGGCCCGCACCGGTGCGAACGAGGTGGTCGTCACGATCATGCTCAACTACGTCGCGCTCTACCTGGTCAGCTACCTGCTCCGCACGCCGGGCCTGCTGCAGGCCCCGGGAAGCAGCAACCCGATCTCGCCCGCCACGAAGGACAGCGCGCTGCTGCCGCAGCTGTTCGGCGAGCGGTACGGCGTGGACCTCGGCTTCGTCGTCGCGATCATCGCGGTCGTCGTGGTCTGGTGGCTTGTCAACAAGTCATCGCTCGGCTTCCGGTTCCGCACCATCGGTGAGAACCCCCGTGCCGCCCGCGTGGCCGGCATGAGCGTCCCGTCGCTGACGATCTGGGTCATGGTCATCTCCGGAGCCCTGGTCGGGATCGCCGGCGCCTACCAGGTGCAGGGTGCTGTGACGACGGGCTTCACCTCGGGCATCGACGCCGGCATCGGCTTCGACGCGATCACCGTCGCGCTGCTCGGCCGCTCGAAGCCGTGGGGCGTCTTCTGGGCCGCGATCCTGTTCGGCGTGCTGAAGAACGGTGGCTACGCCATGCAGGCCGCCAACGGCATCCCGATCGACATCGTCGGTGTCATCCAGGCCCTCATCGTCCTGTTCATCGCGGCGCCGCCGCTCGTCCGCGCGATCTTCCGGATCCCGCAGCCGGGGGCTCGCCAGCGCGCGAAGACCAGCAAGACCAGCAAGAAGGCGGTCGCAGCATGAGCACCCTCAGCCCCACCGCGGCCGCGCCGCGCCTGCCTCTGAACGACCGCCCGGTCGAGACCACCCGCAGCTGGAAGCTCCCGATCGGGTACGGCGTGTTCACGCTGCTCGCGATCGTGTTCTTCGTCCTGCTCAGCCGTGCCGGCACCACGACGTTCCGGCTCGCGAACGCCGGCGACTTCATCGCCCTGCCGAACGTGCCGTTGTCCGCGGCACCGACCGGCTACGTCGTCGTCGTGCTGCTGGCGATCGCCACGGTCTACGCCGTCGTCGAGGTCCGCGCGTACCGGCACGTCCCGCTCTGGGTCACGTCGGTCTTCGCGATCGTCTTCGTCGTCGGCTTCCTGACCTGGGCAGCGGCCGGCGCAACGATCCCGCTGCCCGGCCTGCTCGTCGGTGCGCTCGGGCTGAGCGTCCCGCTCGTGTTCGGTGCCCTCGGCGGCGTCATCTCCGAGCGCGTCGGCGTCGTGAACATCGCGATCGAGGGCCAGTTCCTCGCCGGTGCGTTCACCTCGGCGCTCATCGCGTCGATCACCGGCTCCGCCTGGGTCGGGCTCGTCGGAGCGCTCATCGCGGGTGTGCTGGTGTCGTTCATCCTCGCGGCGTTCAGCATCAAGTACCTGGTCGACCAGGTGATCGTCGGCGTCGTCATCAACGCCCTCATCTCCGGTCTCACCGGCTTCCTGTACTCGCAGGTGCTCTCGCCGAACGAGACCACGCTGAACGTCGGGGTCCGGTTCCCGAAGTTCGAGATCCCGCTGCTCCACCAGATCCCGGTCATCGGCCCGGTCTTCTTCGAGCAGAGCGTCATCGTCTACCTGGCCTACGTGGCCGTCGCGGTCGTCACCTTCGGGCTGTTCAAGACGCGCTGGGGCCTGCGGCTCCGTGCCGTCGGCGAGCACCCGCAGGCCGCCGACACCGTGGGCATCAACGTCACGAGCACCCGGTTCTGGAACGTCTCCCTCGCCGGTGCGATCGCGGGCCTCGGCGGCGCGTACTTCACGCTCGACGCGGTCGGACCGTTCACCAAGGACATGACCGCCGGCGCGGGCTACATCGCCCTCGCCGCGGTCATCTTCGGACGCTGGGACCCCATCAAGGCCACGCTCGCGGCGCTCCTGTTCGGCTTCGCGTCGAACCTGCAGAACACGCTCGGGGCGATCGACTCGCCCGTGCCGAGCGAGTTCCTGCTGATGCTGCCGTACGTGGTCACGATCTTCGCCGTGGCCGGCCTGGTCGGGCAGTCGCGCGGCCCCGCCGCGTCCGGCAAGCCGTACATCAAGAGCTGACGGCCTGGAGGCACAGCACATGACCGACACGCACGCTGCGGACGACGGCACGGCCGCGTCCACCGACGCGATCGCCTGGACGGACCCGGCCACGGCCCTGCGCGCAGACGGCGGCGACACCGCCGCCGACGGGGCGGACGGGGCCACGGGCCTCCCGGTCGACGACGTGGACTGGGGCGCCCTGCGGGACGCCGCCACCGCCGCGATGCGCCGCGCCTACGCGCCGTACTCGTCGTTCCCGGTGGGCGCCGCGGCGCTCACCGACGACGGCCGGATCGTCTCCGGCTGCAACGTCGAGAACGCGAGCTACGGCGTGACGCTCTGCGCGGAGTGCTCGCTCGTGTCGCAATTGCACATGACGGGCGGCGGCAAGCTCGTCGCCTTCACCTGTGTCGACGGCGACGGCGCGACCCTCATGCCGTGCGGCCGCTGCCGCCAGCTGCTGTTCGAGCACTCGACCGAGGGCATGCTCCTCGAGACGGTGTCCGGCATCCGCACCATCGACGAGGTGCTGCCCGACGCGTTCGGACCGCGCACCCTCGCCACCTACCAGCAGGAGCACTGACATGGCCGTCGAGCCGTTCGACACCGTCGACCTCATCCGCACGAAGCGCTCCGGTGGAGCCCTGAGCACCGCCGAGGTGGACTGGCTCGTCGATGCGTACACCCGCGGCTACGTCGAGGATCCGCAGATGGCCGCGATGGCGATGGCGATCTTCCTGAACGGGATGGAGCGGCGCGAGATCAAGGACCTCACGCTCGCGATGATCGCGTCCGGGGAGCGGATGTCGTTCGGATCGCTCGGCAAGACGACCGTCGACAAGCACTCCACCGGCGGGGTCGGCGACAAGATCACCCTGCCGCTCGCGCCCCTGGTGGCGTCGTTCGGCGTCGCGGTGCCACAGCTGTCGGGCCGTGGCCTCGGGCACACCGGCGGGACGCTCGACAAGCTCGAGTCGATCCCCGGGTGGCAGGCCGCGCTGTCGAACGACCGCATGATGGCTATCCTGTCCGACGTCGGAGCGGTCATCTGCGCCGCGGGATCCGGGCTCGCGCCGGCCGACAAGAAGCTCTACGCGCTGCGCGACATCACCGGCACCGTGGAGTGCATCCCGCTCATCGCGTCGAGCATCATGTCGAAGAAGATCGCCGAGGGCACCGGTGCGCTGGTGCTCGACGTGAAGTTCGGGTCGGGGGCGTTCATGCCGACCTACGAGGCGTCGCGGGAGCTCGCGCAGACGATGGTCGACCTCGGGAACGACGCGGGGGTGAAGACCTCGGCGCTGCTGACCGACATGGAGGTCCCGCTCGGGCTGACGATCGGTAACGCGCTCGAGGTGCGGGAGTCGGTCGAGGTGCTGGAGGGCGGCGGGCCCGCTGACGTCGTGGAACTGACGGTGGCGCTGGCTTCGGAGATGTTGACCCTGGCCGGGTTGCCGGACGCAGATCCAGCGGCCGCGCTGGCCGACGGCCGCGCGATGGACACCTGGCGCCGGATGATCGAGGCGCAGGGTGGAGACCCCTCCGCCGCGTTGCCGGTCGCCCGCGAGCGGCACGTCGTCACCGCGCCGTCGTCGGGTGTGCTCACGCAGCAGGACGCCCTGCCGTTCGGGGTCTCGGCCTGGCGCCTCGGTGCCGGTCGTGCCCGCGCGCAGGACCCGGTGCAGGCCGGCGCGGGCATCGAGCTGCACGTCAAGCCCGGCGACGCCGTGGCCGAGGGGCAGCCGCTCTGGACGCTGCACACCGACGACGCATCGCGGATCCCGCGGGCGCTGGAGTCGCTCGAGGGCGCGTGGGCGATCGGCTCGTCCGACGCCTCCGTCGCGGCCCGTGGGCCGATCGTGCGGGAGCGCATCGCGGGCTGAACGCGACCGTCCGACCGACTGGAGGCTCTCCGCACACGTGTGGAGAGCCTCCAGTCCGTTCGCCCGTCTGTTGTGCACAGGTGCCTGCGCGCGGTCGGTGACCACCGATAGCCTGGTCGCATGAGCGCCGACGCCACGACCTACCGCCTGCCCGACGCCGGAGCGGTCATCAACGACCTGCCGAAGGTCTCGCTGCACGACCACCTCGACGGCGGCCTGCGTCCCGCGACGATCGTCGAGCTCGCCGGTGCCGCGGGCGTCACGCTCCCGACCACCGACCCGTCCGAGCTCGGACAGTGGTTCGCCGACCAGTCGAACTCGGGCTCGCTCGTCGAGTACCTGAAGACGTTCGACGTCACCATCTCGGTCATGCAGACGGCTCCGCAGCTGCACCGCGTCGCGAAGGAGTTCGTCGAGGACCTGGTCGCCGACGGCGTCGTCTACGGCGAGGTCCGCTGGGCGCCGGAGCAGCACCTGCAGGGCGGGCTGACGCTCGACGAGACGGTCGAGGCCGTGCAGGCCGGCATCGAGGAAGCGGTCGACGCCGCGGGCGGGCGCATCCGCGTCGGTCAGCTCGTCACCGCGATGCGGCACGCCGACCGGTCGCTCGAGATCGCTGAGCTCGCCGTCCGGCACCGCGACGCCGGGGTCGTCGGTTTCGACATCGCCGGTGCCGAAGCCGGGTTCCCCGCGTCGAACCACCGCGCCGCATTCGACCACCTGGCGTCCGAGCTGTTCCCCGTCACCGTGCACGCGGGCGAGGCCGACGGGCTCGCCTCGATCCGGTCCGCGCTCGTCGACGGCCGCGCGCTGCGGCTCGGGCACGGCGTCCGGATCTTCGAGGACGTCACCCTCTCCGACGCCGGTGACGGGTCGACGCTGGCCTCGCTCGGCGAGGTCGCGTCGTGGGTGCGCGACCGTGAGATCCCGCTCGAGGTCTCGCCGTCGTCGAACCTGCAGACCGGTGCGATCGCGGCCTGGGGCGACGACCTGGCCGACCACCCGTTCGACGTGCTCTACCAGCTCGGGTTCCGAGTCACGGTGAACACCGACAACCGCCTGATGAGCGGGACGTCGCTGTCGAAGGAGCTCGCGCTGCTCGCCGGCACGTTCGGCTACGACCTCGACGACCTGGCGGCGTTCCAGATCAACGCGGCGCTCGGCTCCTTCCTGCCGCTCGAGGACCGCGAGGAGATCATCGCGACCATCACGTCCGGGTACTCGGAGGCCTGACGCATGGGACTGCCGCCGCTGCCGGACGCCGCCGTGCTCCTCGGGGCCGCCGCGCCCACGTGGCGTGACGCCATGCGCCTGGCCGGCGGCGCGCTCGTCGCGTCCGGAGCCACCACCGACGAGTACACCGACGCCATGATCGGCATGGTCGAGGAACACGGGCCGTACATCGTGATCTCGCCGGGCCTGGCGTTCGCCCACGCCCGACCGGGTGGCGCGGTCCTGCACGACGGGCTCGCCGTCGTGACCCTCGAGTCGCCGGTCGCGTTCGGCCACCCGCACAACGACCCCGTCCGGGTCGTGCTCGGGCTCGCCGTCGCCGGGGTCGGCACGCACCTCGAGTCCATCGGCGAGATCGCGAACCTGTTCAACGACCAGACCGTCACGGGGCGGATCGCCGACGCGACGACGGCGGACGAGGTCCGCACGATCATGGGGGTGTCCGCGTGAAGATCGTGACCATCTGCGGCGCCGGCATCGGGTCGAGCGGCATCCTCAAGGTGAACGCCGAGAAGGCACTGTCGGCGCTCGGACTGCAGGCGTCGGTCGTCGCCGCGGACGTCGCGTCGGTGCGGGACGTGTCCGACGACGCCAACGTGATCCTGACGAGCCAGGAGTTCGTCGAGGCGATCGGCGACACCTACGCCGAGGTCATCGTCATCCGGAACCACTTCGACCAGGGTGAGATCACCGCGGCGGTGGACCGGGCGCTCGGCGAGCACTGAGCGGGGTGGCCTGGCGCTGCGGGGTGCGGCGGGCGGCGGGGTTTCGCTGGCTCTAGCATTGGGGCATGAGCACCGAGAACCCGCTGAACGACCCCGCTGCCGACCCGTTCGAGGTCGCGCGGGACGCCGCCGCCGTCATCGCCGCGAAGTCCGGCATCGAGCGGCACGACATCGCCCTGACCCTCGGTTCGGGCTGGGGCAAGGCCGCCGACATCATCGGTGAGACCGTGTCCGAGATCCCGGCCGACCAGGTCCCCGGGTTCAGCGCATCCGCCGTCCCCGGGCACTCCGGCACCATCCGGTCGATCCGCCTCGCCGACGGCCGGCACGCGCTCGTCATCGGTGCGCGGACCCACTACTACGAGAACCACGGTGTCCGCCGGGTCGTGCACAGCGTGCGCACCGCCGCGGCCACGGGCGCCACGGTGATGGTGCTCACGAACGGCGCCGGTGGCATCAAGGAGCACTGGACGCCCGGCACCCCGGTGCTCATCAGCGACCACATCAACCTGACCGCCGACAGCCCGCTCGAGGGCGCGACGTTCATCGACCTCACCGACCTGTACTCGTCCCGTCTGCGTGACGTGGCGCGGTCGGTCGACCCGACCCTGGACGAGGGCGTCTACACGCAGTTCCGTGGCCCGCACTACGAGACCCCGGCCGAGGTCCAGATGGCCAAGGCCATCGGCGGGCACATCGTCGGCATGTCCACCGCGCTCGAGGCCATCGCCGCCCGTCAGGCCGGCATGGAGGTCCTCGGGTTCTCGCTCATCACGAACCTCGCCGCCGGCATCCAGAAGACGCCGCTGTCGCACACCGAGGTGCTCGAGGCGGGTCGGTCCGCCGAGCCCGTGATCGCCGACCTGCTCGCGCGTGTGGTGACGGCGCTCGGGCAGCCGACGTCGTGAAGATCGACCTCGACCACGTGCTCGGCACTGCCCGGGCCTGGCTCGCACAGGACCCGGACGAGCTGACCAGCAGCGAGCTCGCCGCCGCGATCGACGCCGCCTCCGACGGCTCCGGTCCGGCGGTGCAGGCGCTCGCCGCTCGGTTCGGCGGCCGACTGCAGTTCGGGACCGCCGGACTCCGCGCCGAGCTCGGGTACGGACCGCTCCGCATGAACCGGGTCGTCGTCACCCAGGCTGCTGCCGGACTGGCACGGTTCCTCGTCGACACCGGCCGGTCGCGCAGCGTCGTCATCGGCTACGACGGCCGCGTGAACTCCGACGTCTTCGCGCGTGACTCGGCCGAGGTCATGCGCGGCCTCGGACTCGAGGTCACCCTGCTGCCGAGTGCCCTGCCCACGCCGGTGGTGGCGTTCGCCGTCCGGCACCTCGACGTCGGTGCCGGGGTGATGGTCACCGCCAGCCACAACCCGCCGCGGGACAACGGCTACAAGGTGTACCTCGGCCAGGACGACGACGGTTCGCAGATCGTGCCGCCGGTCGACGGCCTCATCGCGGACGCCATCGACGCGGTCGCCGCCGGTTCGATCACGGATCTGCCCCGGGGCGCCGACTACACCGTCGCCTCGTCCGCGCTGGTGGACGCCTACGTGGCCGCGACCGCCGCGATCGTGCCGGCACCCGTCCTGGCGCCGCAGGAGCAGCCGAAGGTCGTCTACACGGCGATGCACGGTGTCGGGTGGGAGACCGCACGCGCGGTGTTCGCCGCGGCCGGGTTCGCGTCGCCCGCCGTGGTGCCGGAGCAGATCGAGCCGGACGGAGCGTTCCCGACCGTGTCGTTCCCGAACCCGGAGGAGCCCGGCGCGATGGACCTGGCGATCGCCCGCGGGCTCGCCGTCGGCGCAGACCTCGTCATCGCGAACGACCCCGACGCCGACCGGCTCGCGCTGGCGATCCCCGCGGTCTCCGACTCCGGGGCGCCGACGTACCGCCGCCTGTCCGGCAACGAGGTCGGCTGGCTGCTCGGGTGGCAGGCCGCCGTCCGCGCGTCGGCGACCGGCGCGACCGGCACCCTCGCGGCGTCGATCGTCTCGTCGCCGGCGCTGGCCCGCGTCGCCGCCCGCCACGGCTTGGAGTACCGCGTCACCCTCACCGGCTTCAAGTGGGTCTCGCGGGTCCCCGGGCTGCTGTTCGGGTACGAAGAAGCGCTCGGTTACCTCGTCGATCCCGAGGTCGTGCGCGACAAGGACGGCATCTCGGCGGCGCTCTCGCTGCTGTCGTTGGCGACGGAACTCGCCGCCGCCGGATCGTCGATCGCCGGGCAGCTCGAGGCCTTCGCCGCCGAGTTCGGAGCGTTCGCCTCGGGGCAGGTCGCTACGCGCGTGGACGACCTGTCCCGCATCGGGCAGATCATGGCCGCGCTCCGGTCCGCTCCGCCGTCGTCGCTCGGCGGGCTGGACGTCCTCACCGTGACCGACTACGTCGACGGCGCCGAGGGCTTCCCGCCGTCCGACATCCTGCGCTACGACCTGACCGGTGACGCGCGGGTGATCGTCCGACCGAGCGGCACCGAGCCGAAGGTCAAGGTCTACATCGACACCGTGGCGGAGACCCCCGCCGAGGCCCAGCGCCTCGTCGACGCCCTCGCCGACGCCGTCCGCCCCTTGGTCTCATAGCACGCCCGTCCGCCCGCGGAACCAGGTTCCGGACACAGCACCGCGCATCTTCGTGGTGCTGTGTCCGTACCGCGGTGTTGTCGGCGTTCGCTCCTGTTGCACAACCGCATCCGGCCGGTCGGTTCTCCACAGCGGCTGCACGCTCACGCCACGGGAGGTCACACAGGCGACACGATGTCCCGATGGAACGACTCCCGCTCACGACGACACCGGTGGACAGCGCAACGGCGCGGCGCGTGCGCCGAAGCGTCGAGCGGGGTGAGTTCCTCCGGATCGGTCACGGCGTGTCGACGCCCGCGCAGGCGTTCCGCGATGCGTCCGAAACGGTCCGTCATCGGGCCCGGATCGACGCCGTCCTCGCGGCCTCGCGACCGGGGCTCATCGTCTCGCACGCCTCCGCCGTGGTCCTGCACGGGTTGCCGTGGTTCGGGCCGCTGCCGGATCGTGTCCAGCTCACGGATCCCACACGCGACCGAGCGCAGCGGCTGCGGTTCAGCGACAAGGTGCCCGCCCGCGGTCGGGATGTGGCGACGACGACGATCGACGGGGTCGAGACGACGGACTTGGTGACGACAGCCATCGACGTCGCACTCCGCTCAGACCGTGGCCACGCCCTGGTCGTCCTCGACGCTGTGCTGCGGCGAGGAGTCCACCGCTGGGATCTGCTCCGCGAACTCGAGACGCGGACGACCCGTCGTGGTGTGCAGCGTGTCCGTGCGCTTCTCGAGCTCGCTGACGGGCGGATCGAGTCAGTCGGTGAGAGCCTCACGCAGTTGGTGATGCACGACCTCGGACTGCCGCGGCCAGAACTCCAACACGAGTTCGTCCTCGACGGCCGATGCATCGCGCGGGTCGACTTCTGGTTCCCCGAGCACGGGGTGGCCGTGGAGTTCGACGGACTCGTCAAGTACCGGGCCGGCGACGTCCGAGGGACGCGGAGCGCAGAAGACGTGGTCGTCGCGGAGAAGCTCCGAGAAGACGCGGTGCGCGCGGTCTCGGGGGTTCGGAGCGTTGCGCGGTTGATCTGGCGCGAGGTCCTTCCCGGCGGGGACGCTCCTTCCACGCTCCGGCGGTCCGGGCTACCCGTCTCGCCGGCGACCCAGAGGACGCCGGCGTGGTGAAGCACTGTGGAACGGACACAGCACCGCGCGAATGCACGGTGCTGTGTCCGGAACCTGGTTCCGCGGGAGGGAACCCGCGCGCTACGCCAGCTCGAGCAGCACGTGGCCGGACGAGACCGTCTGGCCGACCGGAGCGTTCAACCCGGTGACGACGCCGTCCTTGTGGGCCTGCACGGGCTGCTCCATCTTCATGGCCTCGAGCACGACGAGCAGGTCGCCCTTCACCACGGTGTCACCCTCGGCGACGGCGAGCTTCACGACGGTGGCCTGCATCGGCGACGCGACGGACCCGCCGGACTTCGCGATGCCGCCCTTGACCGCCGACGAACGGCGCTTCGGGGGAGCGGAGGGACCGGCCGGACGACGACCTGCGACACCGGCGCCCGAAGCTCCGCCACCGACGATCGACGGCATGGTGACCTCGATGCGCTTGCCCTGCACCTCGACGACGACGGAGTCGCGCGAAGCCGGCGCCGGCAGTTCCTCGGGGGAGCCGCTCCACGCCGGGATGTCGTTGTCGAAGTCGGTCTCGATCCACTGCGTGTAGATGCTGAACGGCTCGTCGTCCGGCGTGGCGAACGCCGGGTCCGACACGACCGCACGGTGGAAGGGGAGCACGGTCGGCAGGCCGGTGACCTCGAACTCGGCGAGCGCACGGCGTGAGCGTTCCAGTGCCTCGGCACGCGTGGCACCGGTGACGATGAGCTTGGCGAGCATCGAGTCGAACGAACCGGAGACGACGTCGCCGCTCACGACGCCGGAGTCGACCCGGACACCGGGGCCGGACGGCGCGTTGAAGGCGTGCACGGGGCCGGGCGCGGGGAAGAAGTTGCGACCAGGGTCCTCGCCGTTGATGCGGAACTCGAACGAGTGACCGCGCGCGACGGGGTCCGCGTAGTCGAGCACGCCGCCCTCGGCGATGCGGAACTGCTCGCGCACCAGGTCGATGCCGGTGACCTCTTCGGACACGCAGTGCTCGACCTGCAGGCGGGTGTTCACCTCGAGGAACGACACCGTCCCGTCGGCGCCGATGAGGAACTCGCACGTGCCGGCACCGACGTAGCCGACCTCGCGCAGGATCGCCTTCGACGACTCGTACAGGCGTTCTTCCTGCGACGCGGTCAGGTACGGCGCCGGGGCTTCCTCGACGAGCTTCTGGTGGCGACGCTGCAGCGAGCAGTCACGGGTGGAGACCACGACGACGTTGCCGTGCTCGTCCGCGAGGCACTGGGTCTCGACGTGGCGCGGCTTGTCGAGGTACTTCTCGACGAAGCACTCGCCGCGACCGAACGCCGCGATGGCCTCGCGCGTGGCCGATTCGAACAGCTCCTCGACCGAAGCGCGGTCGCGCACGACCTTCAGCCCACGACCGCCACCGCCGAACGCGGCCTTGATGGCGACGGGGAGCCCGACCTGGTCGACGAAGTCGAAGACCTCGGACACGTCCTGCACGGGCTCGATGGTGCCGGGGGCGAGCGGCGCGCCGACCTTCTCGGCGACGTGCCGCGCGGAGACCTTGTCGCCGAGACGCTCGATCGAGTCGGGCGACGGGCCGATCCAGGTGAGCCCGGCGTCGATGACGGCGCGGGCGAAGTCGGCGTTCTCGGCCAGGAACCCGTAGCCCGGGTGCACGGCGTCGGCGCCGGACCTGCGGGCGACCGAGATGATCTTGTCGATGACGAGGTAGGTGTCGGCGCTCGTGGTGCCGTTCAGCGCGTAGGCCTCGTCGGCGAGGCGTGCGTGCAGGGCGTCACGGTCCTGGTCGGCGTAGACGGCGACCGATGCCTTGCCCGCGTCGCGGGCCGCGCGGATGATGCGGACGGCGATCTCGCCGCGGTTCGCGATGAGGACCTTGCTGATACGGGGCATGAGACATCAGCGTATTCGTGCAACGGAAGCACGAATTGACTGGCACCCACAAAGAACCACCGCGAAGAGGTGCGGATGTCTACAGTGACCAGAACTCGTGCCAGGGGACGCCGAACCCTCGGAGCAGCATCGACCGCAGCACCGGCAGGGACAACCCGACCACGGCGGACGGGGCGCCGTCGATGCGCGTGATGTACGCCGCTGCACGCCCGTCGATGGTGAACGCACCGGCGACCTCGAGCGGCTCGCCCGTCGCTACGTACGCGTCGATCTCGTCGGTGGACAGGTCGTCGGCGAAGGTCAGCACCGCGCTGTCCACGGCGACCACGCGGTCGCCGTGGGCGGCCAGGGTCGACCCGCCGGGCGCGACCTCCCCCAGCTCCGGCACGCCGGCAGGGGACGTCACCAGGCTGCGGACGGGAGGCGCGGGGCGGGCCGTATCCGGGCCTCCCGTCCGTCTCGTGGCCGGGTCCACGTCGCGGCGCCGGTCGTCGCGTCGTCGATCGATCACGCAGTGCCCACTCCACAGCGTCCCGCCGCCGGCGGTGAGCATCTGCCGCCAGCGCTCCCGGGCCACCGCCGGGTCGTGGGGCTTGCCGTACAGGCGCCCGTCGACCTCGAAGGCGGAGTCGCCGCCGAACACGAACCCGTCGACCGGCGAGCCGGCGACGTCGGCGTCCGCGACGGCCGACGCCTTCGCGACGGCGAGCAGCGCCACGAGCTCCGGGCCGGTCAGGTCGCGGCCGAGCGATGCCGATGCTGCGGACGCGGCGGCGTCCTCGTCGACCCCGGGCGACACGAGCACGGGCTCGATCCCGGACTGGGCGAGGAGCGCTCGGCGGGCGGGGGATGTACTCGCGAGGTACAGACGCATGGGACCATCGAACCATGGGTGAATCCGTCGGCACGCTGCTCGAACTCGACGTCACCGGGATCGCCCACGGCGGCATCTCGGTGGCACGGCACGAAGGTCGGGTGGTCTTCGTCACCGACGCGATCCCCGGGGAGCGCGTCGTCGCCCGGGTGACCGAGGACCGGAAGAAGTCGTTCTGGCGCGCGGACACGGTCAGCGTCGTGACCCCGAGCGAGCACCGCGTCGACCACGTGTGGGCCGAGGCCGCCCTCGACCGTGACCCGGAGACGCGTCCGGGCGGCGCCGAGTTCGGGCACATCGCCCTCGCACACCAGCGCACGCTGAAGCACGACGTGCTCGTCGACTCGTTCTCGCGGTTCGCGCACCTCGACCTGTCCGCGGTGCTCGGCGGCGACGTCGTGGTCGAGGCCGCGCCCGGCGACGATGCCGCGAACGGCCTCGGGTGGCGGACCCGCGTCCGCCTGCACATCGACGAGCAGGGCACCGCCGGTCCGTTCGCGGCCCGCTCGCACTCCGTCATCCCCGTCACCAGCCTGCCGCTCGCCGTCGCCGCCGTGCAGCAGAGCGCGCCGCTCGGTCGCGGCGTGATGCCCGGCTCGTCGGTGGTCGACGTGCTCGCCCCGAGCGGGTCCGAGGGGGCGCGTCTCGTCATCGACGAGCAGAAGCCCACCGTCGTGACCGAGGTCGTGGGGCAGCGCACGTTCGAGGTCGACGACAACGGGTTCTGGCAGGTGCACCGGGCCGCGGCGTCGGTGCTGACCGAAGCCGTGCAGGACCTGGTCGACCGCGACCGACTCGACCCCGAGGGCACCCACCTGGACCTGTACGGCGGCGTCGGCCTGCTCGCCGCCGCGCTCGGCGACCTCGTCGGCCCGAAGGCGCGCATCACCAGCGTCGAGAGCGCCGCGCGCGCGACCGAGCACGCGCAGGAGAACCTCGCCGAGTGGCTCGGCGCCCGCGCCGAGACCGGGCGTGTCGACCGCTGGCTGGCGAACACGGTGGCGAACGCCTCCGCCGCCGAGAAGGACCGGTTCCGCGCCGGCACGATCGTGCTCGACCCGCCCCGCGCCGGGGCCGGACGACAGGTCGTCGAGCAGATCGCGGCACTCCAGCCGGCGCAGGTCGTCTACGTCGCGTGCGACCCGGTCGCCCTGGCCCGTGACGTCGCGACCTTCGCCGACCTGGGGTACAAGCTCGAGGCGGTGCGGGCGTTCGACCTGTTCCCGCACACGCACCACCTGGAGGCCGTGGCGCGCCTGACACCCGCGCGGTGACGGGGATCTCCACCGGTTCGTCCGCGTGGCGCGCTGGGTTTCCCCGGACCTGAGTCCAGCCTGGGTATCCTTGGGTGCTGATGACGACCCGGTTTCAGGGGCCGGGCACGTGCATCGGAACGAGAGGCAACAGTGGGAGCAGGAACGACAACCGCCGCCGAGACGACGAGCGCGGCCACCAGGCCCGTCCGCGTCGCGATCGTCGACGACCACGAGTCCGTGCGGCTCGGGATCCAGGCGGCGTGCCAGAACGAGGGCTTCGAGGTGGTGCTCACCGCCGCGAGCGTGCCCGAGTACGTCCAGAGCCTCGACGGGCGCGAGGTCGACGTCGTCGTCCTCGACCTGTCCCTCGGTGACGGCTCGACCGTCACCGAGAACGTCAAGGGTGTGCAGGGAACCGGTTCCGCAGTGCTCGTGCACTCGATCGCGGACCGGGTGGCCAACGTCCGAGAGGCACTCGCAGCAGGGGCTGCCGGTGTCATCCCGAAGTCGTCCGCCACGAAGACCGTGATGGCGGCGGTCGCCACCGTCGCACGCGGCGACGTGCTGAACAACCTCGAGTGGGCGAGCGCCATCGACGCCGACCGCGACTTCGCGAAGGCCCAGCTGGGTCGGCGCGAGCGCGAGATCCTGCACCTCTACGCCTCGGGCCTGCCGCTCAAGCTGGCGGCGCAGCAGCTCGGCATCGGGTACTCCACGGCTCGTGAGTACCTCGACCGCATCCGCGTGAAGTACGTCGAGGTCGGTCGCCCGGCCCCGACGAAGGTCGACCTGCTCCGTCGTGCGGTCGAGGACGGGATCCTCCCCGGGCTCGACTCGGGCATCGACCCCGACGGCGACGGCCGCTGAGCAGCATGGGGAGCGCGGCTGAGTCGGCGGCGCGCCGGGGGAGCGGCCGGGCACCGGTCGGTGCCGGTCGGGCCCCGGCCGTTGCCGGCCCCGCAGTGCCGGTGGCCGACCTCGCTGGTGGTCTCGGCGGGGCGCCCTTCGGGGCCGACCCGGCGCGCAGCGTCCGTGCGTCGATCACCCAGGCGTCGGTGGAGCGCGCCTTCTCGGTCCTCCTGGCGATGACCGCCGTCGGCCTGGGCATCGTCGACACCCCGGCGGTGCTCGCCCAGTTGCCGTACCTCGACCCGTTCTGGGGACCGGTCGTCGCGCTCGCGCTCGGTGCGTCGTTCGTCCTCGTGGGCGTCTCGGCCTTCGTGCAGCGGGTGGCGCAGCTCGCGCAGATCATCTGTGCGCTGCTGTTCCTCGTCGCGCTGGTGACCTGGCCGCTCACCGTGCAGGAGCCGATCCCGTCGACACAGCAGCCGTGGCCGTGGTGGTTCTGCACCGTCGGTTCCACCGCTGCTGCGATGGGCTTCGCCACCTGGCGGGCGACCATCTACACGGCCCTCGTCCCCGCGATCTACGTCGTGCTCCGGCTCACCCCGGTCGGTGGCGACGCCGGTCTCGTGCGGGCGCTGCTCGACGGTGTCTACACCGGCCTGCTCAGCGGCGCGGTGCTCGTGATCGCCGTCGTCCTGCGGCGGGCGGCCTCGTCGGTCGACTCCGCGCAGTCCACCGCGGTCCGCCGGTACTCGCTGGCCATCCGCGAGCACGCGGTCGAGGTCGAGCGGGTGCAGGTCGACGCGATCGTGCACGACAGCGTCCTGACCACGCTGCTCTCCGCTGCGAGGGCCGACACGCTCGAGGGCAAGACCCTCTCCGCGCGCATGGCCCGGAACGCCATCGACCACCTCGAGGCCGCGGCGACCGACGGGCCGAACGACGACACCCCGGTGTCGCTCGCCGAGCTCCGCACCCGCATCGGTGAGGCGGTCGGCGCCCTCGCGGTGCCCGTCCGCCTCGTGCCCACCTCGGCTGGCCAGGTCCGGCTGCCCGCAGCGGCCGGCCAGGTCCGACTGCCGGCGTCGGTGGCCGATGCCCTCGCCTCGGCGGCGATCCAAGCGGCGGTGAACAGCGTCCAGCACGCCGGTGGGCCCGAGGTCGCCCGGTGGGTGCGGGTCGAGCAGCTCGGTGACGGGGTGCACGTCGAGGTCGGCGACGAGGGTCGGGGGTTCGACCTCGCGACGATCCCACCCGAACGACTCGGGGTCCGACGCTCGATCAGGGAACGCGTCGCCGCCGTCGACGGTCACGCCGAGGTGCACAGCGCACCCGGCCAGGGCACCCGCATCGAGCTGTCGTGGTCGCCGAGCGGTGCGTCGCCGACCGACCCCGCGACGACCGGGGAGGCCGAATGAGGGTCTCGCTGCCCGCGAGCATCGCGATCGGTCTGGCGTCGCTGTTCTCCGTCTACCACCTGGTCCTCGCCGTCGCGACGTTGCAGCGCGTGCAGGACGTCGGGCCCGTCATCGCCTGCATGGTCCTCTACGCGGCGGCGACCGGTACGGCGTTGTTCGTGCCCGGCAAGGTCCTGCCCGTCTGGACGGCCTGCTTCTCCCTCGCGACGGCGATCGCGATGCCCATCGTCGCCGCGCCGGTCGTCGACCTGGCGAACGGCCCGGGGTACGCCACGTGGTGGATCGCCGCCGTGGGCACCCTGATGGTGGTCCTGGTCGTGCGGGGCCGAGGCCCCTTCGCCTGGGCCGGTGTGCTGTTCCTCGCCGTGTACACCGTCGCATGGGCGGGCCCCGATGCCCTCGGAGCACTCGGCGTGCTCGGCAGCGTCGCGTGGGTCGCGATCGCCACGGTGTTCGCCGTGGCCATGAACCGCGCCATCCGGAACACCCGCGAACTCGTCCGAGCCGAACAGGAGACCGCCGACTGGCAGGCCGCGCAGGACGCCCACGTCTTCGAGCGGCAGTTCCGCCTGAGCCAGACCACGCGGATGGCGTTGCCGATGCTGCAGCGGATCATCGACTCCTGCGGTGACCTGGACGACGCCGACCGCGCTGAGTGCCTGCACCTCGAGCAGGCCATCCGCGACGAGATCCGGGGCCGCTCCCTGCTGTCCGAGGACGTCCGCGACGAGGTCATGCGCCTGCGCCGCCGGGGTGCCACGGTGCAGTTGCACGACGACGGTGGTCTCGACGAACTCGAGGTCGACGACATCCGCCGCATCCACGCCCGCATCGCCGAGGCGCTGCGGCAGGCCCGTGAGGCCGACAGCGTCATCGTCCGCACGGTCAGCGAGGGGTCCGACGCCGCCGTGACCGTCGTCGGGCTCAAGCTCGACACGGCGGCGAGCGAGTCGGCCGCCCTCGGAGCGGGCATGGACGACGACGACGGCGACGAGGACGACTCCGTGGCCCTCTGGCTCGAGATCCCGCGGCACGAGCCCGCCTGAGCAGCGCTGCGCGCGCGCACCTGTTGTGTCCGCGTGGGGACGACAATGTCGATGTCGCACGACGTCGAGGACGTCGTTCCGGGTCCGTGGGAAGTGCGCGCGGCGGTGGACGGGACACGCGCCGGACGGGAGGCGCGGTGCGGGGCCGGCACGGGCCTCCCGGCCGCCAGCTGGTCGCGCCGGGCGAGCGCCGACGGCTGACGCGACACCGTGGACGTCGTACGACGTCGAGGGTGTCGCTGTGGCGCGTGCGCAACTGTTGCGTGCGGGTGGGGACGACAAGACCGACGTCGTACGACGTCGAGGGCGTCGTTCCGAGTCGACGACCCACCGGAACGCCCGCCGCGAACACCCCCGGAAACGGGGAACGGGCCGGTCGGGATCCGACCGGCCCGTTCACGACCCGAGGCTGAGCGACAACCCGAATGTCGCCCTGCCTCGCAGCGGGCGGTGGCGTCGTACCCTAGTCGGCCACCGACCTGCGATGTTCTTCGTTGAAGGACACCGAACACCAGTAACTATGCCAACCGACAACCCCCGTGTCAGTCGTCATTATGGGGGACAAATTCGGCAGTTCCGGTCCAACGGGTGGGTTCATGCCCCCCGTGCGAGGGGATACCGACCGGGAAGTGCAGCCTGCAACGTCCGCCGAGTCGGGGACACCAGGGGTACACCGAGGTCAGCGGAGCGAACGACCCCAGGCACCCGGGCCGTGGTCGAGCGGACGACGGAGCCCGCGCGACGAAGCCTGCCACCCGGTGCGGGGCTCGTCGACGATCTCGGCACGTCCGGCCGCCGCGGCCTCGTCGGCCTGTCGCTGGAGCACGGCGACCACCGCGGCGAGTTCCTCGGGGGTGGGCTCGCCGGAGACCACCCGGACGTCGGCGACCGAGGCCGGCTCGTCCGAGGGGACCGGAGCTGCGTGACGACCCATCAGTGCGCACCCATCAGAGCGGGATGTTCCCGTGCTTCTTGGGCGGCAGCGTCGCCCGCTTGCCGCGCAGGGCGCGCAGCGCCTTGATGACCGAGACGCGCGTGGCGTGCGGCTGGATGATGCCGTCGAGCTCACCGCGCTCGGCCGCCAGGTAGGGCGACGCGACGTTGTAGGTGTACTCGTTCGCGAGCTTCGTGCGGACCGCGGCGACGTCCTCGCCGGACTCCTCGGCGCGCTTGATCTCGGCGCGGTACAGGATGTTGACGGCGCCCTGACCGCCCATGACGGCGATCTCGGCGGTCGGCCACGCCAGGTTGATGTCGGCGCCGAGCTGCTTCGAGCCCATCACGATGTACGCGCCGCCGTAGGCCTTGCGCGTGATGACGGTGACGAGCGGGACGGTGGCCTCGGCGTAGGCGTACAGCAGTTTGGCGCCGCGGCGGATGACGCCGGTCCACTCCTGGTCGGTGCCGGGCAGGTAGCCGGGCACGTCCACCAGGGTCAGGATCGGGATGCCGAAGGCGTCGCAGAACCGGACGAAGCGGGCGGCCTTCTCGCCGGCGTCGATGTTCAGCGTGCCAGCCATCGCCTGCGGCTGGTTCGCGATGATGCCGACGGTGCGGCCCTCGACCCGGCCGAAGCCGATCAGGATGTTCGGTGCGAAGAGCGGCTGCACCTCGAGGAACTCGCCGTCGTCGACGACGTGCTCGATGATCGTCGTGACGTCGTACGGCTGGTTCGTCGAGTCGGGGATGACGACGTCGAGCTCGTGGTCGGCGTCGGTGGTCTCGAGCTCGGGCGCGACGTCGTAGGCCGGCGGGTCGGACAGGTTGTTGTCCGGCAGGAACCCGATCAGCGACCGCGCGTAGTCGAGGGCGTCGGTCTCGTCCTCGGCCAGGTAGTGGGCGACACCGGAGACGGCGTTGTGCGTCTGGGCGCCGCCGAGCTCCTCGAAGCCGACGTCCTCGCCGGTGACCGTCTTGATGACGTCGGGGCCGGTGACGAACATGTGGCTGGTCTTGTCGACCATGATCACGAAGTCGGTGAGGGCGGGGGAGTACACCGCACCGCCGGCCGCCGGGCCCATGATGATCGACAGCTGCGGGATGACGCCGGACGCCTGGGTGTTGAGGCGGAAGATCTCGCCGTACTTGCCGAGCGCGACCACGCCCTCTTGGATCCGGGCGCCGCCAGAATCGAGGATGCCGATGATCGGCACGCCGGTCTTCAGCGCGTGCTGCATCACCTTGATGATCTTCTCGCCGGCGACCTCGCCGAGCGAGCCACCGAAGACCGTGAAGTCCTGCGCGTACACCGCGACGTTGCGGCCGTGGATCGTGCCGACACCGGTGACGACGGCGTCACCGTAGGGGCGCTTGGCGTCCATGCCGAACGAGGTGGTGCGGTGCCGCACGAACTCGTCGAACTCCACGAAGGAGTTCTCGTCGAGCAGCTGCTCGATGCGTTCGCGCGCGGTGCCCTTGCCCTTGGCGTGCTGCTTGGCGATCGCGGACTCGCCCGCAGCGGTCACGGCCTCGTGGTACCGCTCACGGAGGTCGGCCAGCCGGCCGGCCGTCGTCGAGAGATCGGGGGTGTCTCCTGAAGTCACCCGCTCACCCTACCGGCGGCGGGCACGGGGCTGGTTGGAGGACCCCCACGGTTCCTGCCCGTACATTTGCGTGCATGTCCACATCCCCGTCGTCGTCGTTCCCCGTCACCAGCGAGGCGGTCCGGGCGGCGGGCGCGACCCTCAGCACGCCCGCCGAGACCGGCTCCACGAACGCCGACCTGCTCGCCGTCGCAGCCGAACAGCAGCACGGCAGCGTCGTCGCCACGCTCCACCAGACCTCGGGGCGGGGCCGCCTCGACCGCACGTGGAGTGCGCCGGCCGGCGAGGCGCTCGCGGCGAGCCTGCTCGTCCGCGCGGACCTCGCCGACCACGACCGTGGCTGGCTGCCGCTGGTCGCCGGTGCCGCCATGCGCGACGCGATCGCACGGGTGCTGCCCGCCGGTGCCGACGTCGCGGTGAAGTGGCCGAACGACGTCCAGGTGTCCGGCGACAAGGTGTGCGGCATCCTCTGCCAGGTCGCGGCCGACGGCAGCGTCGTGGTCGGCGCCGGCGTCAACCTCACGATCCCCGCCGACCGTCTGCCCACCACGACGTCGACGTCGCTCGTGCTGGCCGGCGCGGTCGACGACGCCCCGGCCGTGGCCGACGCGGTCCTGTCCGCCTTCCTGCAGTCCGTCCTGGAGGCCGTGGCCGCCCTGGCGACGGGTGGTCCCGCCGCCGAGTCGGTCCGGTCCCACGTCCGCGCCGCGTGCGGCACGATCGGTCGCCGCATCCGCCTCGAGCTGCCCGACGGCACCGTGGAAGAGGCCGACGCCACCGGCATCGACGACGAGGGCCGCATCACGATCCGGGATCGAGCGGGTGACTCCAGGGGCGTCGCCGTGGGGGACGTCACCCACCTGCGGTATGCATGACGGCATGACCGCCGAGCCGCCGCCCGAACGCGTCGTCGCTCGCCTGCGACCGCACGCGCGTCGGCTCGTGCGCCCGGCGGTGTTCGTCGTGCTCGTCACGGTGGCCGGCGGGTTCGGGTTCGGCGTGTTCCGGGCGCAGCTCGCGTGGCTGAACGTCGTGGTCGCCGGCGTCGTCGTGGTGCTCGTGGTGTTCGGCGGCGCCGTCCCGCTGTTCCGGTGGATGTCCGAGCGGTACGTGGTCACCACACGGCGGCTCGTGGTCGTGCACGGTCTCGGCACCCGCACCCGGCGCGAACTCCTGCACTCCCGGGGGTACGACGTCACGGTGCGCCGCCGCGGGTTGCAGGGGGTGTTCCGCTCCGGCGACGTCCTGGTGTTCCCCGGCGACGACCCGGCCCTGGTGCTGGCCGACGTGCCGCACGCCGACCTGGTCGTGGCCGTCCTGCACGACCTGGTCGAGGCGTACGAGGCCCGGCGCCGACACCGCGAGCCCGACTGGGACGAGATCGTCGGCGGCCCCGACCGACCGCCGTGGGGCGACGTCCGCGCCTGACCCGGTGCCACGACACCCGCCCCGGCCGTTGTGGAAGTCGACGCAGAACCCGGTACCGTCTTCGACGTGCGTATCTCTGTGATCGGCTGCGGGTACCTCGGTGCCGTGCACGCCGCCTCCATGGCCAAGCTCGGACACGAGGTCGTCGCCGTCGACGTCGACCCGACGAAGATCGAGCGACTCGCCGCGGGTGAGGCTCCCTTCTTCGAGCCCGGCCTGCCCGAGATCCTGACCGAGGCGCTCGCCTCTGGTCGGATCCGGTTCACCACCGACATGGCCGAGGTCGCCGGTGCCCGCGTGCACTTCCTCGCCGTCGGCACCCCGCAGAGCCCGACCGGCGCCGCGGACATGACCTACGTGAACGCCGCCGTCGCCGCCCTCACCCCGTACCTGTCCGCCGGCGAGTTCGTCGTCGGCAAGTCGACGGTGCCGGTCGGCACCGCTGCGCGCCTGGCCGCCGAGGTGTCCGAGGCCGTCCCCGGCGCGACGCTCGTCTGGAACCCCGAGTTCCTGCGCGAGGGCTTCGCCGTGCAGGACACGATCAGCCCGGACCGCTTCGTCTACGGCGTGCCGGACGGTGACGCCGGACAGGCGGCCGTCGACGCGCTCGACGAGGTCTACGCCGAGGCACTCGCGACCGGCACCCCCCGACTCGTCGTCAACCTGCCCACGGCCGAGCTCGTGAAGATCAGCGCCAACGCGTTCCTCGCCACGAAGATCTCGTTCATCAACTCGATGGCCGAGATCGCCGAGGTCGCCGGTGCCGACGTCACCGCGCTCGCCGACGCCATCGGGCACGACGCCCGCATCGGTCGCAAGTTCCTGAACGCCGGCCTCGGCTTCGGCGGCGGATGCCTGCCGAAGGACATCCGCGCGTTCCAGGCCCGGGCGAACGAGCTCGGCGTCGGGGAGTCCCTGGCGTTCCTGGCCGACGTCGACGCCACCAACCTGCGTCGTCGCGCGCACGTCGTCGAGCTCGCACAGGAGCTGCTCGGCGGGGTCGTCACCGGCAAGCGCGTCGCGGTGCTCGGCCTGGCGTTCAAGCCGAACTCCGACGACGTCCGTGACTCGCCCGCGCTGGACATCGCCGCTCGTCTGCACGAGCTCGGTGCGACGGTGTCGGCGTACGACCCCGAGGCCGTCGTCACCGCCCGTCGCGTGCACCCGGAGCTCGACTTCGTCGAGACCGCGGCGGACGCGCTGGTCGGAGCAGACCTGGTCCTCGTGCTGACCGAGTGGAACGAGTTCCGTGAGCTCGACGCGACGGCAGCGGCGTCCCTGGTGTCGACCCCGGTCGTCATCGACGGCCGGAACTGCCTCGACCGCGACGCGTGGACCGCTGCCGGCTTCACCTACCGCGGCATGGGCCGCTGACGACGAGCGTGGGGACCCGGATCAGGCAACGGCTCCTCGGCGGGTTCCACGGGCGGGAGTGGGCGACCCCGGTCGTCCTCGCCGCGACGCTCTTCGTCCTGGTCGCCGCCGTGGCACGGATCGCCTCGACGGATCCGCTGGGCGGCACCGACGAATCCGCGCACGTGGACTACGCCATCCGCGTCTGGCACGGGCAGCTGCCGGTGCTGATGGACGGTGTCCGCTTCCGGCCCGGGTTCGGCCACACGCCGCCGGTGCAGTGGGTGGCCCAGCACCCGCCGCTCTACTACGCCCTGCTCGCGCCGATCGTCGGCCCCCTCGTCGATTCCGGGCACACCGTGCAGGCGGTGGTCGCCGCGCGGCTCGTGAACGCGGTCATCGTCGCCGCCATCGTGCCCGCGGCGGCCTGGGCTGCGTCACGCTGCTTCCCGGGGGTGCGTCGCCTGCCGGCGACGGTCGCCGTGGTGTCCGGGTTCACCGCGGTCGTGATCGTGCAGGGCGGTGTCGTCTACAACGACTCGCTCGCCGCCTTCTTCGGTGTCCTGGCGTGCGGCGTCGCCGGCGCCGCCCTGCGTTCCGGGGTCACCACGCGGCTCGTCGTCGGCGGTGCGGTCGTCGCCGCTGCCGGCATCAGCACACGCCTCTCGTTCGCACTGTGGCTCGTCGCGATCGCCGTGGCGTTCCTGCTCTGCCGACAGGTGCGTGTCGCGCGACTCCGGGGCCCGTGGGCGCGGGTGCTCGTCGCCCTCGTGCCGGTCGTGGCTGCGGCGGGTGCGTCCGGCTGGTTCTGGATCCGCAACGTGGTGGTCGCGGGCTCCTTCAGCGGGCGACCGAAGGCCTGGCCGGGGTGGGTGCCGCGCGAGCACTTCACCGACGGTGAGATCGTCGCGATGCCGCTCTTCTGGAAGCAGCTGTTCGCCGTGTACCGAGGGGCGCTCGACCTGTTGGACCCGGTGCCGTGGACCCTGTTCACGGTGCCGCTGGTGCTCGCCGTCGGGTCTGCAGTGGCCCTGGTGGTCCGTGGTGTCGTCCGACGCCGATCCGGAGCGCAGCCGACCGAGCGAGCTGCGGCGGCGGCGCACTGGCGACGCGCCCTCGTCGTCGCGATGCTCGCCACCGTCGCCGTGTTGTTCGTCGCCGTCCAGGTCCGGTACGCCGCCGGGGGCGGTGCGCCGATCAACCGGTACCCACTCGCCATCTGGGGCCCGATCGCGCTCGCGATCGCCGCCGGGCTCCGGTTCTGGCAGCGGGCGGCCGTCGTGCTCGTGCCCGCGTGGGTGCTCCTCGCCCTCGTGCCGATCGCGAGTCTGCTGCACCCGGAGGGCGCGTCGCTGGTCCCGCACTCGGCCACGGTCGTCCTCGGGGCGACGGTACTGGCCGGACTGCTCGCCCTCGTGACGATCGCGCTGTTCGTGCTCGGCGAGGTCGACGCCATCCGTGGACGCGGCGTGTCCCGCGCGGCGGAGGGGTCCGCCGACGGTCAGCCGATCGCGGCGCGCAGGACCGCGCGGTAGCGCTCGCCGATCCGCTCGGTCGAGAACTCCGCTGCCGACACCACGGCCTGCTCCTGGAACCGTGCTCGTGCGGCGCCGTCGGAGAGCACACGCTGCAGTGCTGCTCGGAGCGCGGTGACGTCGCCCGGCGGCACGAGGATGCCCGAGTGGTCGTCCTGCACGACGTCGCGGATGCCCGGCAGGTCGCTCGCCACGATGGCGGCGCCGACGGCAGCGGCCTCGAGCAGCGTGACCGGCAGGCCTTCCTGGTCGCCGTTCGCCGCCGGGATCGACGGCACCGCGACGACGGTCGCCGCCGCCAGGGTCTCGAGCACCTCGGTGCGCCCCCGCTGCCCGAGGAACGTGACCGGCAGGCCGGCGGCCTGCTCTTCGAGTTGCGCGCGGTACGGGCCGTCGCCGACCACGGTGAGCCGCCACGGCACGTCGTCTCCGAGCCCGCGGAGTGCCTCGATCAGGTTGCCGAAGCCCTTCTTCTCGACGAGCCGGCCGACCGCGACGACGTGGTGCTCCTGCGCCGGGACGCGGGCCCGGGTGTCGCGGGCCGGGCCGAGGTCGACGCCCATCGGGATGACGGTCGAGCGCGCCTCGGGCACGCCCCACTCGGACAGCCGCTCGCGCATCTCGGAGTTCACCGTCGTCACGTGTGCCGAGCGGCCGAAGATCCAACGCTTGAGGCGCACCAGGGGAGCGGCGCGGAGCGCGTAGATGTCACCGCCGTGCGTCGTGACGACGACGGGCACGCCCGGGGCCGCCAGCGTCGCGACCAGGGCCTGGGGGATCGCCCAGTGGGCGTGGATGACGTCGGGCTTCGCGGAGCGGACCACGCGTCGCACGGCGAGGTACTGCGCGAGCACCAGGGCGGGCACCTGGACGATGCGGGAGCGGCGCTCCTTCAGGTTGTCGAGGATCGCGCCGTCGGCCAGGTCTTCGAACCGACGCGGGAAGTACGGGTAGCGGCGCACCGCGACCTCGCCGATGCGCTCCTTCGCGGCGCCGCCGGGGACCCGTGGCGTCAGCACGAGGGTGTCGAACTCGGTGGCCTCCTGGTGGGCGAGGTCGAGCACGAACGCCGGGACCCCGTCGTCCGGCCGGGCCGGGAACGTGGAGCCCAGGACGAGCAGACGGGGGCGGTCCTGGTGGGATCGGGCGGAGCGGGTGGTGCGGGACATCGTGCCTTTCCGGGGTGGCGGTGGACGGTCCGGTAGGCTCTCCACCCGTGCGCGTTCTGATCCACAATAGCGATTCGCCCCACAACCGCGGGGACCGGGCGATCCTCGCCGGCAACGTCGAGCTGGTCCGGCGGCGGTGGCCCGATGCCGAGATCGTCTCCCTGTCGCAGTACCCCGAGCGGGACGGCGAGTGGTTCGGGATCCGGTTCCTGCCGGTCTCCCCGTACAGCACCGGCATCGGCGACCTGTTCGCGCTGCTCCGTGCTGCCCGCAGCGCCGACGTGGTGCTGTGGGGCGGCGGCGAGATCCTCAAGGACTACACGAACAAGCTCGGCCTCGTGTACTGGTTCGGCAAGATGGCGTTGGTCCGCGCGGTCAACAAGAACCTGGTCGGCGCGTTCCAGGGGATCGGTCCGACGACCGCCGGGGTCAGCAAGCGCCTCATCCGCGCCACCGTCGACCTGTGCCGCTCGTTCGCCGTGCGTGACGACGAGTCGCGCGAGAAGCTCCTGGCGTGGGGTGTCCGCACGCCCATCGTGTCGTCGTTCGACCCGGCCGTCGTCGGGACCGTGACGGCGCCCGACGCCGAGGTGCTCGAGCGGCTCGAACGCACCACCGGCCTGACCGCCGAGCGACTCGAGGGCTCGATCGGCTTCGGCGTCCGCCGCTGGTTCCACTACAAGCGCAGCGGCTGGATCCCGTTCCGGTTCCTGCCGAAGCGTTTCCGCGAGACCGGGGTCGACAGCGACAAGCTCGTCACCTACCGGCAGGCCGTCGCCGACCTGGCCGACCGGGTGATCGACCGCTGGGATGCCGACGTCGTCTTCTACCCGATGCACATGGAGGCCTCCGAGGGCGACGCCGCCTTCGCCCGCGAGGTCATCGCCCTGATGCAGCACGGTGACCGCACCCACGTGGTCGAGGCCGACGAGTTCTCGCCGTCCGAGTACGCCGGCCTGATGTCCCGCAGCCGACTGTTCCTGGCGAGCCGACTGCACTCCGCCATCGTCGCGACGATCGCCGGCGTGCCCGCTGCGGTGCTCTACTACGTCGACAAGGGCCGGCTGTTCTTCGAGCAGATGGGCCAGCAGGAGTTCTCGAAGCCGATCGAGGCCGCGCTCGAGGAGCGCTTCGTCGACGACGTCACCGCGCAGCTCGAGCGCCTCGACGCGGACCGCGACGCGGTCCGCGCGCAGCTCGCCGAGGGCGTGGCCCGGATGGCCACCGCGCTCGACGCCGACTTCGCCGAGGCGACCCGCGACGTCCGCTGACACCGCCGGGGTGATCTGCGCCCCTGACGGACGGGAGGCCCGTGGCGACACCGCCACGGGCCTCCCGTCCGTCATCCGCACCCGCTCAGGGCGTGACGCGCGTCACTCGGTCTTGGCCGCGAAGCGCTTCAGGTAGGTGATGTCGTTCCGGTAGACGTCCTGGTCGCCGGGGAGCACCCCGCTGGACGCCCACTGCCAGAAGGTCCACTTCGACCAGCTGCGGCCGAGGGTGCCGGGCGTCGTGAAGTCCTTGACGGGGTAGAGCGCGACGAAGAGCGGGTTCTTCGAGAACTGGTTGCTGTTGTTCGTGCAGCGCTTCCACCAGTCGGTGGTCGTGTAGATCGCCGGGTAGCGGCCGATCTTCTTCTTGACGGTGCTCGAGAAGGCCTTGATCCAGCTGCGCATCTGCGCCCAGGACAGGCCGTAGCAGGTGCCCTGCGCGGCGCTGCCGTACTCGATGTCGAGCAGGGGCGGCAGGGTCTTGCCGTCTTTCGACCACTGGCCGCCGTGCGCGAAGAAGTAGTTCGCGGTCGCCGCGCCGCTCGCCTGGCTCGGCTGCGCGTAGACGTAGCCACCCCGGATGAGGTTGCGCTGCTTCGCGGTGGCGTACTGCTGCTTGTACGTCGAGCTGACGTACGAGGTGCCCTCCGTCGCCTTGACGTAGGCGAAGCGGGCGCCGTTGCGGTACGCCTGCCGGAAGTTGACGCTCGGCTGCCAGGCGCTGATGTCGAAGCCCTGGACGCGCCCCGGGGGCGGGCCGGAGGCGGTCGCTGCGGTGGAGGTGCTCAGCGACTGGGCGCTCACCCCACCGGCTGCGGCGTCCGGGTCGGTGACCGTGACGTGCGACTGGCCCGCGTGGGCGGCGATTCCGGCGCCCATCGTGTGGTTGCCGGTTCGGTCCATCTCGGCGATGGAGAGCTGCTCCGGCTCCGGCGTCGGCGCTGCCGAGACCGACGCTGTCGGCGCGGCCGCGGTGGGGGCGGTGTCGGCGATCGCCGGTCCGCTGCCGAAGGTGATGGCCCCGGCGACGGCGGCAACGGTGCCGAGTCCGAGGATCCTGGTGATCGGTGCGCGCATGTGGTCTCGTCTTCCCTGTCGAGATGCCGTGGGTCCCTGATCACCCACGCCGAGGTCCGAGCGATGCTACCTGCCGACCACGCGTGCTGTCCGCCACGCGCAGGACGTCATGTGGACGTCAGTGGCGCGTGCGAGCGGTCTCGTCGGTGGTGACGGCGTCGTCGTCCGTCTCGACCTCGGGGATGCGTCCACGGTGCGAGACCTCGGCGGTCGCGTGCTTCTGCCGACGGTTCATGAAGTTCCGCTCGACGAGCCACCAGAAGCCGATGCAGACGGCGATCGTGACGGGGATCACGAGGAAGACCATCATCAGGAACTGGTACTTCGGGTACAGCCCGAGGGGCAGCAGCAGCAGGTTGCCGAGGCCCAGGAGCGGGCTGTGGAACAGGTAGATCGAGTACGAGACCAGACCGGCGAGCACGAACGGCTTCCAGGCGAAGAACCGGGCGAGCCAGGTGTGCCGACCGGTGACCGCCTGCCGGCCCATCCATGTGAGCAGGATGCCGGCGAGGATGCCGGTGACGACCTCGGACGGCCAGGTCTGGTGCTGCCAGTAGTCGCGGTTCCGGAAGAAGACCAGGACGGTGCCGATGGCCATCGCGGCCACGAACGCGCCGCTCGCCCACCGCGGGCCGCCGAGCTTCGTGCGCACCGTGCCGGTCAGGTGCTCGTCACGGGCCTTCACGGTCAGTTCGGCGGCGAGCATGCCCACCGCGAAGAGCCCGACGAACCACGGGTGCATCCACGAGTAGCGGCTCTCGGAACCCATCCACATGCCGATGAGGACCAGGCTCGACGCCGTCGCCCACCCGCCGAACACGCGCCAGAGCGGAAGGATCAGCAGCGGCATCAGGAAGTAGATCTGCCACTCGACCGCGACCGTCCACATCGGGCCGTTGATCTTGCCGATGTACTGCGGGAAGAAGTCGTGCACCAGGAAGAAGTGCGTCAGGAACGTGCCCCAGCCCATCGGCAGCTTCGTGTCCCACTGCGTGCCGCCGGGCTGACCGAGCACAGGCACGAACAGGATGAGCAGCGCGAACAGCACCAGCGACGCCCAGTACGGCGGGATGATGCGCCGGGCGCGACGCCAGATGAACTTCCAGAAGCCACCCGGCAGGCGGTACCGGTCGAACCGCGTCAGCACCGGGAGCATCAGCACGTAGCCGGACAGCACGATGAACAGTGGGACGCCGAGGTAGCCCCAGCCGATGATGGGCCGCAGCCAGGGCAGCTCGGTCGGCCCGGTGCCGGTCGTCCCCGTGAAGAGGTAGGCGTGGTAGAAGACCACGGCGAGGGCAGCGAGCCCCCGGAGTCCGTCCAGGTAGGGGAACTCGAGCCGGCCGCCGGCGCGGGGCGCGGGGGCAGCGGAGTCGGCTGCGGGTACTGCGGCGCGGGTTTCGGTGGCCAACGATCGTCCTCGGGGGTGGTCGGAGCGGGGTCGCAGGCAGTCTCCCACACGCCGAGGGAGCCTCGCGATCTGGCCGCGTGCGCCGCGGAGATCCGATCGGATGTCATGATGAAGCACGTGACCTCGACGACCGCAGCTGGACCGCAGATCACCCACGAGCCCGTTCGACGGCGTTCGGGGGCCGTTCCACGTCGCTACCGGCACGTCGTTGCGCCCCTGATCCTGGCGGTGTTCGTCGTCGTCGGCGTCGGTCTGAGTGCCGCCGTGGCCTACCACAACCGCCTCGGCGTGACGAACGTCGACGGCATCTCGTACATGGGGATCGCGCGCGAGTACGCGAACGGGTGGCTTCCCGACGCGATCAACGCCTACTGGTCGCCGATGGTGTCCTGGATGATGGCGCCCTTCATCGCGGCGGGGCTCGGTATGCAGACCGCCTTCGCCGTCGTCAACTGCTTCGCGGTCGCCGTCGTGCTCGGGGTCGGTGGCTGGCTGGTCTGGTCGCAGAACCACCGCATCGTGCCCGCCGTCCTGTTCATGGTCACCGCGATCCCGGCACTGATGAGCGCGGTGTCGGTGCAGACGCCCGACCTGCTCGTCGTCGCGTGGGTGGTCGGGTTCCTCTGGGCGCTCCGGTGGGCGGACCAGGCGTTGCACGGCTCGACGCGGGCCCGACTCGTCTCCGGCGGGGTGCTCGGCGTGGTGGCGGCCATCGGCTACTTCGTGAAGCTGTTCCTGCTGCCCGTGGCGGTCGGCGCCGTCATCCTGTGGCTGGTCCTGCGTGTCTGGTCGGCTCGTCGACGCCGTGAACCGGTCCGACACTGGTGGACCTCGCCCGTCGCCACGATCGTGCTCTTCGCCGTCGTGGTCGCGCCCTGGGTCGGTGCCCTGACGCTGAAGTACGGCTCGCCGACCCTCGGGTCGTCGCTGTCGGTGAACATCGGCTCGAAGTTCGACGACGGCGGCCGCGCCACCGACTGGCCCTTCCTGCCCGTACCCCCCAACTCGCACGCGTTCTCGCCGAACGAGGACTTCACCCCGTCGGTCTACAAGCAGGGGCCGATGGACAACCCGGACCCCTCCGCGGTGCCGCCGACCACCGAGTCGACCACCGACGACACCGGTCCGAAGGTCACGAAGGAATCGGGCATCGCGGCCCGTGCCGGCTACTACCTGCACGAGCGCATGCTCGCGCTGCCGTACTACTTGCAGAAGATCAGCACGTTCGCGCCGTTCGCCGCACCGATCGCCCTGCTGTTCGCCGCGGCCCTGGTCATCGGCGTCGTCCGGTTCCGCCGGTACGCGTTCACCTGCATCGTCGCGGCGACGACCCTGGTGTACTTCGTCGGCTACGGCATGATCACGTCGTCGTCGAGCGGCGGCGGGAACGCGCGGTACTACTGGCCGCTCTTCTACCTGACGGCGATGATCGGCGCGCTCATGCTGCCGGCCGTCTGGCGCCTGGTCCGCCGTCGCGGGGTGGTGCGGACCATCGTCGCCTGCGTCGCGATCGCCGTCGTGCCCGTGGCGTCGTTCACACAGAACTGGTTCGGCTCGCCGGCGCCGTTCTACCCGTCGGTGAACCGCACCGAGGCGCTCCGCGTCACCGGGCCGACCGACGTGCCGGAGATCGTCCGACTCGCCGACCAGATCCGGGCGAGCGGTGCCCTGCCCGAGGACGCCACCGTGATCGGCTCGAACTACCGGTCGCTGTCGTCGCTGGCCTTCCTGACCGACACGCGTGTGTACGGTCGCTCAGGCCAGGGCTACACGTACCACTCCGACGCGATGCGGAAGCTGTTCATCGACGAGGGCGTGCAGTACTTCGTGCAGTTCGACCCCGCGACCGCGCCGGCACGCGACTACTCGATGGCGGGGAAGCTCGTCGGCACGTACAACGCGACGATCTCCTGCAGTGCCGACCGGTCCACCGACCCCGAGATCCCCTGCCGCATCCAGATCGTCAAGTTCGCGAAGTGACCGCCGCTCCAGGGAGCGTGCCACGCCAGCGTCTACGATGACCTGGTCCCGAAGCCCGGCAGGAGACCACGTTTGTCAGGAACCACCAGCGACACGCCCGCGCCCGAGGGGAAGCGTCCGCCGTCCTGGCGACGGTTCCTCGGCAAGGCGATCCCCATCGTCTTCTACGTGCTGCTCGCGGTCTTCCTCGTGCTGTACGTGCGGAGCGTCGACTGGGGGCAGCTCGCCGGGCTGGACTGGCAGTGGTCGTGGGTGATCCTGGCGACGGTGATCAGCCTCGGCTTCCGGTACTGGGGCGTCGGCATCTGGTTCTACCTGCTGCGGCGGCTCGGTGCGACCGGGCTCAAGGGCAGCGGCGTCACCCTGACCTACGTGTACGCGAAGTCCTGGATGGGCCGCTACATCCCCGGCGCAGCGACCTGGATCATCGGCAAGGTCTACTTCGCCTCGAAGCACGGCGTCTCGAAGGCCCGCCTCGGCGTGAGCGGCCTGCTCGAGGGCGCCCTGCAGATCGCGGCCACGTTGGCCCTGGCGCTCGTGCTGCTGCTCATCGACCCCCGCACGCACGAACTCGACCCGTGGCTCATCGTCCTGATGATCGCGGCGTTCGTCGGCTGCGTCGTCTGCCTGATCCCGAAGGTGTTCGTCTTCCTGATCGGCATCGCGCTGAAGATCCTGCGACGCAAGCCGCTCGAGGCCGACGTCCGTCCGAACCTGGGCACGGTCCTCGGTGGGGCCGGCCTGTACGTCGCCGGTGCGATCCTGTCCGGCACGGCGTACTACTTCATCACCCTCGGGGTGTACCCGTCGCTGAAGCTCAGCGACGCGGCCTTCGTCATCGGTGCCGCGAGCATGGCCTCGGCGATCAGCATGCTGGCCGTGTTCGCCCCCGGCGGCCTCGGTGTCCGCGAGGGCGTGCAGGCGCTCCTGCTGGCGCTCGTGATGCCGGCGCCGATCGCGCTCGTCGTGGTCGTCGTCACGCGCGTCTGGAGCCTGGCGGTCGACGGCCTTTTCCTGCTCTGCGCCGCAGCACCGACCTGGTTCCGCCGTGGTCGTCCGACCGACGACCCGTCGGCCGTCGAGGGCAGCGCCCCCGCCGCCTGACAGCGCATCGAGTGAGCAGACGACGACGGGTCCCACGCCGGGACCCGTCGTCGTCTGCTCACTCGGCGGCGTGCGGGATGCGCATGCCGCACGCCCGACGAGTGGTCACGGCGCGGGGGCGGCCACCCGACGGTCGGCACGGGCGACCTGGACGACGGACGCGACCAGGCCCACCGCGACCAGCCCCACGACGACCACGAGCACCGCGGGCGGCACCGGCCCGATCTCCGTGTACCGCAGCAGTCCGCGGCCCGTCACGGGGAACAGCGCGGCGTTCCAGAACCACGCCGACGCCACCGCGAACCCGTACACGCCCACGGCGGGCAGCAACACGGCCAGCGCGACCGCGGCCCACGCGCGTGCACGGCCGGCGGGCACCAGGCGACGCCAGGCCAACGCGCTCAGCACGATCAGGCAGACGATCGCCGGGAAGTAGTAGCGGCCCTGGGTCGCCGCGACCTCGGTGGTGGTCAGGTACGAGTGCGCGCTCGTCCGGTTCTGGATGCCGATGAGCAGCGCCGGGAACACCGCCAGGCAGAGCGCCACACGCAGGTCCGGGCCGCGCCGAAAGGCCCAGCCGACCAGCACGACCAGTGCGACGAGCGTCAGGACCGCGGTCAGCAGGTCGCCCATGCTCACCTGGGCCCGACCGCCGAAGCTGCCCCAGAACGTCCGCGACAGCGTGCCCCAGCTGACGTCGAGGAAGTGCCCGAGGGTCGGGTGCTCGCCCGGGGGGAAGTCCTTCGGCGGGCGCATCGCGGTGTAGCCGTTCGGCTGGATCCGGCCGTAGGCGAACCAGTTGTGGAGCCACCACCACGCCCCGATGCCACCGGACACGGCCATCGCCACGACGGTGCGGACCGCGCGTTGCCGCAGGGACAGCACGCTGGCGCCGGCGAACAGGACGACCACCGCCACGAACGGCACCGCCGGCAACCCGGTGCCCTTGATCCAGACCAGCGCGCCGAGCACCACCGCCAGGGCGATCGTGGTGCGCCACCGGGTGTCGCCGGTCAGCAGCCGGGTGGCGAGCCACACGACGATTCCGGCGACGAGCAGCACGGGCGCGTCGTTCGAGAAGGACGAACCGATGGAGGCGAGCTCGGGCGTCGCGAAGACCGCGAGCGCGCCGACCAGGGCAGCCCGTGGCGACCGGGTCACCCGGCGGACCGACGCCCACGCCAGCAGCGGCAGCGCGGTGACGGCGAGGACGTCGGCGAGGCGCAGCGCGGTGAAGGCCCGGTCCCACCGCAGGTCCCCGAAGTCCACGGCGCGCAGGACCGCGGCCCCCGCGAGGTACGCGGTCGGCGGGTGCTGGGTCATCTGGTTGACCATCGACGACTGCCCAGGGGCGTTCTGCAGCAGCTCGCTGACGGTCGACCACTCGCTCGCCGGCTTCGTCGCCTGCTCGACCTTGGCGGCCTGCACGGCGTTGGTCACGAACAGGTCGCCGGGGGCGGCCCAGGCATCACCGAGGGCGACGTGCACCGCGGCGTCGATGTGCGCGGTCTCGTCCGGAGCCTCGAACACCGGCACGATCAGGGCCCAGGCGACGAGCCACAGGCCGAAGGTCGCCGTGACGATCGCGATCGCCACACGCTCCCAGCGGGCGGTGCGGGGTGGTGCGGTGGTGCTGGTGGTGGTCTCGTGGGCCGTCACCCGTCGAGTCTAGAGCGAGTGCCTAGAGCGCGTGCCTACCGTGCGACGTCGGTGGCGACGGGCTCCGACGAGGTTCGCTCGGGGTGGTACACCCACACCTTGTAGAGCCAGAACCGGAACACCGTGCCGAGGACCAGCCCGACGATGTTCGCCACGTTGTCGGCGAGGACCGAGGTCAGTCCCATCGCGTAGTGGGACACCCCGAGGCAGGCGAGCGCGATGACCATGCCGCCGAGCGACACGACGACGAACTCGATGCCCTCACGGGTCGCGACCGCCCGGCGCTGCTCACGGAACGTCCAGTACCGGTTGCCCATCCAGTTCACGAAGATCGCCACGACCGTGGAGACGACCTTCGCCCAGAACGGCCCCGAGTGGACGTCCTCGGGGTTCAGGACGGTGAGCCGCAGCACGTTGAACACCGTGGTGTCCACGACGAAGCCGACGGCACCGACCACGCCGAAGCGTGCCAGTTGAGCAATGAGGCGCCGCACGTGCCCTCCAGGATCCGTAGAGTTGTGTCCGGTCGCGCACAGCGCGACCCGAACAGCGATTGTAGACAACGCGTTCGCACCACTCGGTGGGAACGCCGGAAGGATCACACAGCATGGCGTTGCGCGTCGGGGTCATCGGTGGGGGACAGCTGGCACGGATGATGGTGCCGGCGGCCGTCGAGCTGGGCATCGACATCCGGGTGCTCGCCGAGGGCCCGGGCATGTCGGCTGCGATCGCCGCCACGGCCGAGGGCGACTACCACGACGTCGACACGGTCCTGGCGTTCGCCCGCGACGTCGACGTCGTCACCTTCGACCACGAGCACGTGCCACAGGAGGTCCTGCGCGCCCTGGTCGACGCCGGCGTCGCCGTCCGCCCCGGCCCCGGGCCGCTCGCGGTCGCCCAGGACAAGATCACCATGCGCAGGAGGCTCTCCGAGCTCGGGCTGCCGGTGCCGGACTGGGCAGCGGTCCACGACCCCGACGAACTCCGCGCCTTCCTCGACGACCACGGCGGGCGTGCGGTCGTGAAGACCCCGCGCGGCGGCTACGACGGCAAGGGCGTGCGGGTCGTGTCGGACGCCTCCGACGTCGACGACTGGTTCATCGCCGTCGCCGAGGCCGGTGGCGGCCAGGCGCTGCTCGCCGAGGAACTCGTGCCCTTCACCCGCGAGCTCGCGCAGTCCGTGGCCCGGCGGCCCTCCGGCCAGGTCGTCGCCTGGCCCCTGGTCGAGACCGTGCAGCGCGACGGCGTCTGCGCCGAGGTCATCGCCCCGGCACCCGACAGCGCCGGCCGCATCGCCGACGTGACCGAGTCGATCGCGGTCCGGATCGCCGAGGAGCTCGGGGTCACGGGCGTCCTGGCGGTGGAGCTGTTCCAGACCGACGACGAGCGCATCCTGATCAACGAGCTCGCGATGCGACCGCACAACACCGGGCACTGGACGATCGACGGTGCGACGACGAGCCAGTTCGAGCAGCACCTGCGTGCCGTGCTCGACCTGCCGCTCGGCGCCACCGGCTCGTTCGCCCCGGCCGCCGTGATGGTCAACGTGCTCGGCGGGCCGGCCGACGGCGACCTCGCCGCTCGGTACCCGGCCGCGCTCGAGGCGTTCCCCGAGGCCAAGTACCACTTCTACGGCAAGGCACCCCGACCGGGTCGGAAGATCGGGCACGTCACGGTGCTCGGCGACGACGTCGACGACGTCGTCTACCGGGCGCGCGCGGCCGCGGCGCACTTCGACGACTGACACCGGGTCCGTCGACGCGACGGGTGGCGGACTGGGCCCACGCCGCCGGTACCGGAGCGACGCGCCAGCGGCGGTCCGGCCGTGTCGGTGGGGGGAGGCCCGTGGCGACGCCGCCACGGGCCTCCCGTCCGTCCGTGGGTCGCGTCCAGGGCGACCGGCGCGTCCCCCGGACTGCCGACACCCGCTCGGGTGGCACCCGCACTGGCGGGTGGTGGCCCGCGGCGGCCCGTGTTCCCATGGAACGGTCCGGAGTCGACCGTTCGAGGAGTGTGTCCATGCGTCGCCGTCAGCGCCGTGCTGTCCTCTGCGCCGCCGCCGTCGCACTCACCGCCCTCGTCGGCGCACTGCTGCCGGTGAGTGGCGCGTCCGCCGTCACCTCGGCGGCGACCATCCGCTCCGCGACGGCACAGTCGCTCTACGGGGCAGGGCCGTACCGCTCGCCGACCAGCGAAGCAGCGAAGGCCCAGGCCGCACTCGCCTCGTCGGACCCGGCCGGCGCGAAGGCCGCCGCGACGATCGCGCGGTACCCCGTCGCGACCTGGCTCGGCGAGTGGACGCAGGGCACCCAGCTGACGAAGACGATCAGCGCTGCGGTCACCGGCGCCGACGACTCCGGCACGACCCCGGTGTTCGTCCTCTACGCGATCCCCGACCGCGACTGCGGCGGGTACTCGGCGGGCGGGTTCTCGGAGGACTCCTACGACGCCTGGGTCGACCAGGTCACCGCCGCGCTCGCCGGGCACCGCGCCGCCGTCGTCGTCGAGCCGGACTCGCTCGCGATGCTCAGCAACGCGAAGTGCAGCGCCACGCTCGACGAACAGCGCTACCGGATCCTCTCCCGCACCGTCGCCGGGCTCACCGCTGCGGGCGTGCCGGCCTACCTCGACGCCGGCAACTCGAACTGGGTGCCGCCGGCCACCATGGCGGCACGGCTGAACAGCGCTGGCGTGCAGCAGGCTCGCGGGTTCTTCACCAACGTCGCGAACTACTACCCGACCGCCCAGGAGCAGGCCTACGCGCAGAAGGTGTCCGCGGCCACCGGAGGGTCGCACTACGTGATCGACACCTCGCGGAACGGGCAGGGCTGGCGGGGCACCTGGTGCAACGGTCCCGGCGCCGGGCTCGGCACCTCGCCCCGGGTCGTCGCCGACGGCACCGCGCTCGACGCCCTGCTGTGGGTGAAGACCCCCGGCGCGAGCGACGGCACCTGCAACGGCGCCCCGGCCGCGGGCACGTGGTGGTCGACGTACGCGCAGGCCCTCGTGGCGAACGCCCGGCTCGGCATGCCCGCACCCGACCTCGCTCCCCGCGGTGCGCTCGAGGTCGTCGCCGGCACCGGGGGTGGCGTGCGGGTGACGGGGTGGGCGTTCGACGAGGACGACCCCACGCAGCCCGTCCGGGTCCGCGCCACCGTCGACGGCGTCGTCGCGGGCGCCACCGCCGCCGCGCTCGACCGACCCGATGTGGACCGCGCTGCCGGCGTCGGTGCGGCACACGGCTTCGACGGCGTCGTACCCGCTGCCGCCGGCGCTCGCCGTGTCTGCGTCACCGCGGTCAACATCGGTGCCGGGTCGGACACGACGCTCGGGTGCGCGACGGTCCGGGCCTTCCGACACGATCCCTACGCCGCGCTCGAATCGGCGACGGCGACGGCGACGGGCGGCCGCGTCAGCGTGCGCGGTTGGGCGTTCGACGGCGACGCCGTGTCGGCCGCCAGCACCGTCGCGATCACCGTCGACGGCAAGCGTGTGGCGTCGCTGTCGGCCGGCCGCAAGCGCACCGACGTCGACCGGACGTGGGGTTCGGGAGCGAAGCACGGGTTCGCCGGCACCGTCGCGGTGCGGGCCGGGAAGCACCGGGTCTGCGCGGTCGCGCGGAACACCGGCGCCGGGACGGACCGCACGGCCAGTCCGTGCCGGTCCGTGACCGTGCGCTGAGGGCGCGGTCGGATGGCCGGCGACCCCGCACCGTGCGAGGAGTGGGTGCTGCGTGCGCACGGTGCGGCCCTGGTCTCCCGGTGCGGGGTTGCTCGCTGGGTGCGGTCCTGCACGCTCGCACGGAGCGGGCAACACGCGCACCACTGACGAACGAGGCGCCGTGCTCCATCCGTGACGATCGCGGCACGGTGCGCTGCCGACCGGCGGGTGCGAGTCTGCTCGATCCGTGCGAGAGGATGGGCGCATGCCGCGTGATCTCGTCCGCCGGGCCGCCCGCCGCCTCCGCCGAGCCGTCGTCGGCACGCCGCCCACTCCAGCGCCGTTGCCCGTCCTCGGCTACGTCGTCGCGGGCGGCGACGGGGCGCACCCGGCGTCCGCCCACGTGCGGGTGGTCCGGCGCACCGAACACCTCGCGGCCAGTGGCACGGCTGCGGTCCGCCAGGTCGACCCCGGCGCGTTCATCGACGGGACCGACACCACGGAGTACGCCGCGGTGCTGGTGCAGCGCGACAACCTGCCGCGCGACGCCGTGCAGCGCTTCCTCGACGCCGCTGCCGCCCGTGGGGTCCGCGTGGTCGGCGAGGTCGACGACGACTTCTTCACCGCGTCCGGCCGCGCGCGCCTGGCACGGGCCGAGTACGACCCGGACCGCCTCGCGTCGATCGACGCCCTGGTCCGCGGTGCCGACACCGTCGTCGTGAGCACACCAGAGCTCGCGGACGTCGTGCGTCCGGTCGCCCGCGAGGTGGTCGTCGTGCCGAACGCCCTCGACCCCGGGCTCTGGACGCCCGGCGACACCGAGGACGACGACGACCGACCCGACGGCGAACACCGCGTGCTCTACATGGGCACCCTGACCCACGCCGCCGACCTCGAACTGCTGCGCGACGTCTTCACCGACCTGACGGCCACCGACGGCGCACCGATCCGCCTCGAGGTCATCGGTGTGACCGACGAGGGGGGTGCCGACTGGTTCCGCCGGATCGAGGTGCCGGACGGCCACTACCCGGCGTTCTCGCGGTGGCTCGTCGCGCACCGGGAGCGCTGGCGAGCCGGGGTCGCCCCGCTGCGCGACGAGGAGTTCAACCGGGCGAAGAGCGACCTGAAGTTCCTGGAGTACACCGCGCTCGGGCTGCCCGCGGTGGTGTCCGATCGGCCGTCGTACGCCCTGGCGCGCGCGCACGGAGCCGTTGCGGTGCCCGACGGCACCGAGGCGTGGCGCGCTGCCGTGCGGGCCGCCGTCGAGGTCGGGACGGCCGACGAACGCGCGGTCCGGTGGGTGACGGGGGAGCGGACGATCGGCCGTGACGACGACGCCTGGCGCCGCGTGCTGCTCGGCTAGGCTCGTCGCGTGACCGACACCGCCGCACCCGCACAGCCGCTCGTCTCGATCATCATGGGCTCGGACTCCGACTGGCCGACGATGCGCGCCGCGGCGGACATCCTCACCGAGCTCGGCATCCCGTTCGAGGCCGACGTCGTCTCGGCGCACCGCACGCCCGACAAGATGACCCGGTTCGCCCGTGGTGCCGCCGCGCGCGGCATCCGCGTGGTGATCGCCGGTGCCGGTGGTGCCGCCCACCTGCCGGGCATGGTGGCGTCGATGACGACCCTGCCCGTCATCGGTGTGCCCGTGCAGCTGGCGCGACTCGACGGTCTCGACTCGCTGCTGTCGATCGTGCAGATGCCCGCCGGCATCCCGGTCGCGACGATGGCGATCAACGGTGCGGCGAACGCCGGTCTGCTCGCAGCACGGATCATCGGGTCGTCGGAGCCGGCCGTCGCCGCTCGTCTGACGGAGTACGCCGACGGGCTCGAGAAGCTGGTCGAGGAGAAGGCCGCGCGCCTTCGCGACTCCCTCTAGCGTTCCGCGCGCGGGGCCCCTGGGCCGTCGAACGGACTGCCGCCGTTCAGCAGGCCGTAGGCGATCGCGGTCGTCCGGTCCGCGCAGACGCGGTCGAGCGTCCGGGTCGCGGTTCGGACGACCTCGCCGGTGATGGGTCGGCCGCATTCCTCGCATCGCGTCATGCGCGCTACGGTAGCGCCATGCGCGCTCGTCTCCGTCGTCACACCGTCACGTTCGTCCTGGCCGGCGCCGCGGTCGTCGCAGCCCTGGTCTGCGCGATCGCCGTGCGGGGTGCCGGCCCGATCAACCCGGTGTCGCAGTGGCTCGGGGCGACGGACGGAGACGTCGTCGCCACCAAGTCGCAGTTCGAGTCGTGGACGCTGGCCCTGCACGTCGCCGAGGTCGCCGCGGTGGTCGTGATCGTCGCCGTACTGGCCGCCGTCGTCTCCGCCGTCGTGAGGTCGCGCCGCTGACACGCCGTCGTCATCGCTCGACGCCGCTCCGGTCGCGCCGCTGACACGCCGTCGTCATCGCTCGACGCCGCTCCGGAGCCGAGACGCCTCCGAATTCGACGGCGTCTCGACGGGACCGCGGCGTCCGGACGAGACGACGGCGTCTTGCGAGCAAGAGCGCACCGACAGCGCCGCGAGCAACACCGACAGCACCGTGACCGACAGCACCGAGGCACGGAGAACACGTGCCGTCAGCCCCAGAACGGGGGCGCTACACGGCGCTGACCAGCACTTCCTCCACGTAGACGGAACGGTCTGCAACCCCCGCGGACTGGGGATAGGGCTGATTTGTCAACCCCGCGCGCTGGCTGCACTTCGCAACTACCGTGATCCGCAGGAGGTCGGCAGGCGGCCTCCCGGCACCCACGGGAACGGGTGCGAACCGTCACGTCAGGGAGTGACAGCTCATGCAGAAACGCGCAACCAAGCGGGCAGCCATCGCCGTCGTGCTCCTCAGCGCGGCGCTCGTCGCGGGTCCGCTCGGCCCGGTGACCGCAGCGTCGGCCAGCTCGGCACCGATCGGCAACGTCGGGAACTTCAAGCAGACCTTCCGCGAGAACTTCAGCACCGCTGCGTCCGCCAAGGGGGCGTTCGCCAAGACCTACACGAACTCGTGGCAGCCGTACCCGGACGGCACGGGTGGCATGTACTACTCGGGGGCCCTCGTCAGCGCGCACAACGGGTACATGGACGTCAAGCTCGACGGCAAGCACGGCGCCGCGGGCACGTTCGGGACGCCGTCGGGTGCGTGGGGCCACAAGGGCGGCAAGTTCATCGTCCGTGCCAAGGCGACCGGTGGCGACGGGAACGGTGCGGCGTTCATGCTGTGGCCCTCGTCGGACAAGTGGTCGGACGGCGAGATCGACTACCCCGAGGCCAACTTCGACCAGCAGCCGATGCTGCACCACCACTCGATGACGCCCGGGCAGGAGGTCAACGCGACGAGCCTGAGCACCGGGGTGTCCTGGCGCTCGTGGCACACGTACTCGATCGAGTGGATCCCGGGCAAGTCCGTGCGGTACCGCCTCGACGGCAAGGTGATCAAGACGATCACGAAGCACGTGCCGAAGACCGCGCACCGCTACATGTTCCAGGTCGGCAACTGGGGCGACACCGGCCACCTCTACATCGACTGGGTCAGCACCTACACGTACGGGAAGTGACGCCGGGTCACAGGTCGGCGTGCAGCTGCCAGGTCTCGGCGGCGGAGTCGCTCCAGTCGTACATCCGGGCACGGTCCGGACCCGCCACCGCCAGGCGACTGGCGAGGTGCGGGTCGTTCACGACCTGGTAGACCGCCTGGGCGATCCGCTCCGGGTACGACTCCTTCGGCCCGCGTGCGACGGTCACGCCGGCGTCCGAGGCGACCTCGGCCACCGCGGGGTCGTCGGAGTGGATGACGGGGGTGCCGAAGCTCATCGCCTCGATCGCGGGCAGGCCGAAGCCCTCGGCGAGGCTCGGGAACACGAAAACAGTGGCCCGGTCGTACACCACGGCGAGGTCGGCGTCGTCGATCCTGCCGAGCACCTTCACCCGGTCGCGGGACAGGCCGGCGCGCTCCGCGGTGCCGTAGACGTCGACGTCACCCCAGCCGTCCGGGCCGGAGATGACGAGCGGGATGTCGGCTGGTGCGTCGGGGTGCGCGAGCGCCTCGATCAGGGACGACAGCGCCTTGCGGGGCTCGAGGGTGCCGACCGCCAGCACGTACCGGTCCGGCAGTCCGAGCCGCTCGGCACGCAGGTCGGCGTCGACCGGCAGCCGGAGCCGTCCGCTCGGCGCGCCGCCGATGACGCGCAGCCGGTCGTCGAACCGGTGGATCTCGTTCAGGGCACTCGCCACCGCGTGGGTGGGCACCACGACGGCGTCGGCGTGCTTCCACGCACGCTTCACCATCGCCTTGTGGAAGTGGACGCCGCGCGGCGTCAGGGTCTCGGGGTTGGTCCACGGCACGGTGTCGTGCACGGTGACGACGGTCTGCCGCCCCGGGTCCTGGAAACGGTCGTGCTTGACCAGGGGAGCGAGCACGCTCGGCGCGTGCACCATGCCCTTGGCGATCCCGCCGACGAAGCCGCCCTGCCAGGCCAGTGAGAGCTCGCGGCGTGCGAGCGGCAGCCGCTGCAGCTCGGACAGCCCCGGCAGCAGCGTGCGCAGGTGGGCCATCTCGTCGGAGCTGACCGCGGACACCACCCCGGCGACGTCGCACCCGCTCGGCGCGTTCGCGACGAGGTGTCGGGCGAGCTCTTCGGCGTACCGCCCGATGCCGCCGGGGACGGGGGCGACGACCTGGTCGACGAGGACGTGGAGGGTGGTCATGGTGCTGGTCTCCTCGTCGTGGTGATGGGGCCGAGGACCGGCCCGGCGCCCGGCTGCCCGACACTACCAGGGCAGACGGGTGGCCCCCTGAGCGCGGCCGGCGGGGTGCGGCAGGGGACCGAGACGGGAGGCCCGGGGTGCGTTCCCGACGTCGGGAACGCACCCCGGGCCTCCCGGTCGACTGCCCTGCCTACGTGCTCAGCGCACCTGCGGCCACCGCGGCGCGCAGCGCTTCGCGCCAGTCGCGCATCGGCGCGAGCCCGGCACGCGACCAGCCGTCGTGCCCGAGCACGCTGTAGGCCGGACGCGGTGCGGGCCGGACGAACGCGGCGCTGTCCGTCGGCAGCACACGCTCGGGGTCGAGGCCGAGCTCGCGGTAGATCGCGCGGGTGAAGTCGAACCACGAGCCCTGTCCGGCGTTCGTACCGTGGTAGACGCCTGCTGGGGCGTCCCCGTCGACGAGCTCGACGATGCGGGCGGCGAGGTCACCGGTCCACGTCGGCTGGCCGACCTGGTCGGTGACGACGCTCACGGTGTCGTGCGAGCCGGCCAGGCGGAGCATCGTCGCGGCGAAGTTCGGACCGTGCGCCCCGTAGATCCACGCCGTGCGGACGACGTACGACGTGTCCGGGGCGATCTCGCGGACGAACGCCTCGCCGGCGGCCTTGGTGCGGCCGTAGGCGTTGATCGGGTCGGTCGGGGCGTCCTCGGCGTAGGGCGCGGTGCCGTTGCCGTCGAACACGTAGTCCGTCGACACTGTGACGAGCTTCGCACCGTGACGCACCGCTGCCTCGGCGAGGAGCTTCGGGCCGGTCGCGTTGACGGCGAAGGCGGCGTCCTCGTGGCCTTCCGCGTCGTCGACCTTGGTGTACGCAGCGGAGTTGATCACGACGTCGTGCCCGGCGACGGCGGCGTCCACCGCGTCCGGGTCGGTGATGTCGAGCTCCGCGCGGGACAGCGCGGTGACGTCGCGTCCGGCGAGCGCGGCCTGGAGGTCACGGCCGAGCATGCCGGCGGCGCCGGTGATGAGGTACCTGGTCATGCGATCGCTGCGCGCTCCTTGAGCGGCTCCCACCACGAACGGTTGTCGCGGTACCACTGCACGACGTCGGCCAGGCCCTGCTCGAACGGCACGAGCGGCTCGTAGCCGAGCTCGGCCTGGATCTTCGAGATGTCGACCGAGTAGCGCAGGTCGTGGCCGAGGCGGTCGGCGACGCGGTCGACGTACGACCAGTCCTTGCCGGTGGCGTCGAGGAGCAGCTGCGTGAGCTCCTTGTTGGTGAGCTCGGTGCCACCGCCGATGTTGTAGATCTCGCCGGCGCGGCCACGGGTCAGGACCATCGCGATGCCGCGGGTGTGGTCGTCGACGTGCAGCCAGTCGCGGATGTTGTTGCCCTCGCCGTACAGGGGGACGTGCACGTCGTCGATCAGGTTCGTGACGAAGAGCGGGATGACCTTCTCGGGGAAGTGGAACGGACCGTAGTTGTTCGAGCAGCGCGTGATCGACAGGTTCAGGCCGTGCGTGCGGTGGTAGCTGCGGGCGAGCAGGTCGCTGCCGGCCTTCGACGCCGAGTACGGCGAGTTCGGCTCGAGCGGGCGTTCCTCGTCCCACGAGCCCTCGCTGATGGAGCCGTAGACCTCGTCGGTGGAGACGTGCACGAAGCGCTCGGTGCCGTGGCGGAGCGCGGCGTCGAGCAGGCGCTGGGTGCCGACGACGTTCGTCTCGACGAAGATGCCGGAGTCGCGGACCGAGCGGTCGACGTGGGACTCGGCGGCGAAGTGCACGATCGCGTCGACCGACGGGACGACCTCGTCGAGCTTCGCGGCGTCACGGATGTCGCCGTGCACGAAGGTGTAGCGGGGGGAGTCGGCGACCGGGGCGAGGTTCGCTTCGTTGCCGGAGTAGGTCAGTGCGTCGTAGACGACGACCTCGGCGCCCTCGAGGCCGGGGTACGCGTCCTCCAGCGTGCGGCGGACGAAGTTCGAGCCGATGAAGCCGGCTCCTCCGGTGACGAGGATCTTCACGAGTTCTCTTTCCTGACGGTCGGTTCGTGGGTCGGCGGCGATTCTAGCGGGAGGCCGGTGACGGGGGTGGTCGTGGTGGTCGGCAGGTCGGCAGCGCGCCGGACGAGCACGGTGCTCGCGACGGCGGCGACGAGGAACAGGGCACCGGCCACGCCGACCGGGACCGCTCCTGCGAGCGATCCGCTGGCCATCGCGGAGAGGCCGTCGGGGGTCACCCGGAACTGGACGTCCTCCCACGCGCCGCGGTAGGCGATCCCGATGCCGTACAGGCCGATCGCGAACGAGCCGACGGCAGCGACCACGGCGAGCCGGCGGCGCAGTTCGGGGCGCACGACGAGTGCCCGCCACGCCACGGCCTGGGCCAGGACGAGCGCGACGACGGCGACGAAGAGGAACCGGCCCTGCAGCCCGTTGCCGTGGTGCGTGCCGAGGTAGTTGCGCCAGTTGTAGGCGAGGGTCGCGACGACGACCAGGGCCGGCCAGACCAGCGCGATCGTCATCACCCGGCGGTCGGGACTGCGGCGAGCGTACGACCACGCCAGGGCCACGAGCCCGACGATCGCGAGGGCGTCGATGACCACGGGCGGCAGCGGCCACTGGTTCGCGCCGAAGTCCCCGAAGAACGACGCGGTCAGTCCGTCCCACTGCCGACCGGCGAAGGCGCCGGGGTTCGCACCGCCGGCGGGGTACGGCTGCACGGTGGTCGAGGCGCGCAGGGCGTCCGGCAGCAGCGTCCCGGTGGTGCGCAGCGTGCGGATCCACCACCAGCCCGACACCGCGGCGGCGGCCACGACGACGACGGCGGCGTGCAGGACGGTGCGCGCGGCGGTGCGGCCGCGTGCGCCGCCGGCGTCGCCGTCGCCGTGTGTGCCGCGTGAATCGGTGTCGCCGCCCGCGCCCCGGTGTGCGAGCACGAACACCACCACGACGAACGGCACCGCCAGCAGCCCCAGCGCGCTGATCGCGGCCAGGCCCGTCACCGCGACGGCGAGCCCGGCGGTGGTCCACCACGAGCGGTCGCCGGTCAGGACGCGCACGCTCAACCAGACGAGGACGGCACCGAGCAGGACCATCGGCGCCCACGACGTCACCCCGGCCCCGACCTGGGCGAGCTGCGGCACCGCGAAGAGCAGCAGCGGAGCGACGAGTGCGGTGCGCGGCGACCGGGTCACCCGGCGGACCGTGGCCCACACGAGCACGGGCAGCGCGGTCACGAGCGCGACGTCGAACAGGCGCAGCACGAGCACCGAGGTCGCCCAGTCGTGCGCTCCGAACCGGATGAGGCGCAGGATGCCGGCGGCGACGAGCCAGTACGTCGGCGGGTTCTGCGACATCGGGTCGATCGCGGCGGAGTCACCGGGCACGGCGGCGAGCAGGCCGTCGACCGTGGGGCGGTCGACGGCGGGCACCGGGTGCTCGACGATCTGCCGGATCGCGGCGAGGTAGTGCATCTCGCCGCCGTTCGGCCAGCCGAGGCCGAGCGCGAGCCGGAACGCCGCGTCGACGTGCGCCGCCTCGTCGGGAGCGCCGAACGCCGGCGTGAGCAGGGCGAAGGTGAGCAGGAACGCCAGCCAGGCGACGGTGACGCTGCCGAGTGCGACCAGTTCGCGGCGGCGGGTCACGCGGGGACCCCCGGACGGCGGACGAAGCGCACGAGCAGCACCCCGGTGCCGAGCAGCGCGACGGCGGCGATCACCGCGAGCGTGACGTTGCCGCCGGCCGCGAGCATGCCGTACCGGTCGAACGTGACGATGGACCGGCCGTCGATCCAGAACGCGGCGTCGCGCCCGAACGCCCGGAGCGCGTAGACGACCCCGTACAGCGCGATGGTCGTCGCCGCCACGGACATGCCGATCGCCAGGCGCGTGGTGCCGGCCGCGCTGATCGTCACCCGGCGCCAGGCGAGGGCGCTCAGGGCGATGAGCGCGATGAGCGTGGGGTAGTAGTACCGGCCCTGGGTGCCCGCGACGATCGTGTTCTTGACGTAGCCGCCCCACCCGCTCTGCATGTGCAGGGCGATCAGGATGACGGGGAAGGACGCGAGCACGATCGCGGGGCGGAGCGACGGGCCACGACGGAACGCCCAGATCACGATGCCGGCGATCGACACGATCGTGAGCGCGTCGACCAGGAACTGCGCGAACTGGAACTGGGCCAGGCCGCCGACGCTGCCCCAGAACGTGCGGGTCACACCGTTCCAGTAGTCGCGCAGGAAGACCTCGGGGCTGGCCGACGTGCCGTCCGGGAACGGCATCGGCGGGCGTTCGGCGGCCATGCCGTCGGGCTGGATCCCGTGGTACACGAGGATGTTCCGGAGCCACCACCAGCCACCGACGACCCCGGCGATCCCGAGGGTCCAGAGCGTCCGGAGCACGTTCCGCCACACGGCGGCACGGGTGTACCCGGCGGCCATCACGGCGATGCCGACGAAGGGGACGGCGGGCAGCGCGGTGCCCTTGGTGAGCAGCATCGCCCCGAGCAGCAGGCCGATCCACACCGTGGTGCGCACCCGCAGGTCACCGGTGAGCATGCGGACGACGAAGAAGACGAGGGCTCCGGCGAGCGGCAGCATCAGGGCGTCGTTGGTGACCGATGCCCCGATCGACGCGACCTCGGGCACCGCCAGCACCGCGGCGCCGCCGATCACGGCCGCGCGGGGCGAACCGGTCAGTCGGCGGACGGTGGCCCACGCCAGGAACGGCAGCGGCAGGACCAGCAGGGCGTCGAACAGTCGCAGGGCCATCACGGCGTGGTCCCACCGGAGGTCCTCGAAGTGCACCAGGTGGAGCACCCCGGCGGCGAGCGCGTAGTAGGTCGGCGGGTGCTGTGACATCTGGTCGATGCTGGTCGGGTGCACGCCCGGGAACTCGCGGAGCAGCTCGCCCCAGGTCGCGTTCTCGCTGGCCGCCTGGTGCAGGTTGCTGACCTGCGTGCTGTGCATGGCGTTCAGGTAGTGCATCGCACCGGGCTCGGCCCAGGTGTCGCCGATCGCCAGGTGCAGCGCGGCATCGACGTGCGTCGGCTCGTCCGGAGCCTTGTAAGTGGTGGTGACGACCGCCCAGACCGCCAGGACCGCGGCGAACGCGATCGTCAGTGCGATGACGACGGTGCGTTCGGCGCGGCCCACGCTCGGTCGGACGGCGCCCGACACGGTCGGAGCCGTGTCAGTCGCCATACCGCTGCAGTTTCTGCAGGTCGAGCTGCTCCTCGGCCAGCGTGCGGTTGAGGCGGGTGAGGTCGGCGACGACGCCGATGACGATGGAGAGCAGCGCCGTGATGAGCAGCACCACGCCGAGGATGATCGACTGCAGGTGGTTGCCGGGGGTGTGCATCGCGAGCAGCACCAGGTAGCGGATGAGCGGCCAGAGCCCGAGACCGCCGAGGACCACGCTGACCCAGGCGAACAGTGCCATCGGCCGGTACATCAGGTAGACACGGGCGATCGCCGACCCGGACTCGAACATGTGCTGGAAGATGTTGCTGAAGAGCCGGGACTCGCGCGTCTTCGGGTTCGTGGTGATCGGCACCGAGGCGATCGCCAGGCGCTTGTAGCCGGCCTGCACGATGGTCTCCATGCAGTAGCTGAACCGCGTGACGATGTTCAGCCGGATGAGCGAGTACTTCGAGTACGCGCGGAACCCGCTCGCGGCGTCGGGCAGGTCGAGCCCGGCCGCACGGCTGGCGACCCACGAGCCGAAGCGCTGCATGATCTTCTTGAAGCCGGAGAAGTGCTCGATGGTGCGCGTCTGCCGGTCGCCGATGACGATCTCGGCCTGTTTCCGGAGGATCGGCTGGACGAGCTCGGCGATCTGCGCCTGCGGGTACTGGTTGTCACCGTCGGTGTTGACGACGATGTCGGCACCGTGCAGCAGGGCGTAGTCGACGCCGTCGCGGAACGAGCGGGCGAGACCCATGTTGGTGGTGTGGTGCACGAAGTGCTTCACACCGTGCTCCTTGGCGACCTCGACGGTGCGGTCGGTGCTGCCGTCGTTGATCACCAGGATCTCGATCTCGTCGATGCCGTCGATCTCCCGTGGGATGGAGTCGATGACGCTGGCGAGGGTGTTCTCCTCGTTGAGGCAGGGGATCTGGACGAATAGCTTCACGGGCTCGCTTGGTCTCGTTTCAGGAGTCGGCAGGGCGCAGAACCATGACAGCCTATGCGAACTCGGGCCTTGCTAGGCTTCCACGGTGCAGATCCGCGAACTGAAGATCCCTGGCGCGTGGGAGTTCACGCCCGTCCAGCACGGCGACGCACGGGGTGCATTCCTCGAGGCGTACCGGGCCGACGTCGTCGAAGCGACCGTCGGGCACCCGCTGGACCTCCGTCAGGTGAACATGTCGATTTCGTCGGCCGGCGTCGCGCGGGGCATCCACTACGCCCTCGTCGCGCCCAGCCAGGCGAAGTACGTCACGGCCGTCCGCGGCGCGTTCATCGACTACATCGTCGACATCCGCGTCGGCTCCCCGACCTTCGGGCAGTGGGACTCGGTCCGCATCGACGACGTCGACCGCAAGGCCGTCTACCTGTCCGAGGGCCTCGGCCACGCGATCGTCGCGCTCGAGGACCAGTCGACCGTGAACTACCTCGTCAGCGCCCACTACGACCCGGAGCGCGAGAAGGGGATCACCATCCTCGACCCGACCGTCGGCCTCGAACTGCCGGACGGCATCGGCGAGCCGGTGCTTTCCGAGAAGGACACGAGCGCCCCCACGCTCGAGGAAGCCGCCGCCGCCGGTCTGCTGCCGACGTACGAGGAGTGCGTCGCCTACACCGAGTCCCTCCGAACGAAGAAGTAAGGACGCACCGATGAAGGGCATCATCCTCGCCGGTGGATCCGGCACGCGCCTCTGGCCGATCACCAAGGGCATCAGCAAGCAGCTCATGCCGATCTACGACAAGCCGATGGTCTACTACCCCCTGTCGACCCTGATGATGGCCGGCATCCGAGAGGTGCTCGTCATCACGACGCCGGAGTACAACGAGCAGTTCAAGGCCCTGCTCGGCGACGGCTCCGCCTTCGGCATGGAGATCCAGTACGCCGTGCAGCCGTCACCCGACGGTCTCGCGCAGGCGTTCGTCATCGGCGAGGACTTCATCGGCGACGACAGCGTCGCGCTCGTCCTCGGCGACAACATCTTCCACGGCACCGGCCTCGGCACGAACCTGCGCAAGAACACCGAGGTCGACGGCGCGACGATCTTCGCGTACCACGTGGCCGACCCGAAGGCGTACGGCGTCGTCGAGTTCGACGACGACTTCACCGCCGTCTCCATCGAGGAGAAGCCGGCCGAGCCGAAGTCGAACTACGCCGTCCCCGGCCTGTACTTCTACGACAACAAGGTCATCGAGATCGCGAAGACGATCGAGCCGAGCGCCCGTGGCGAACTCGAGATCTCGACGGTCAACGAGCGCTATCTCGAGGCCGGCGAGCTCGGCGTCCAGGTCCTCGACCGGGGCACCGCGTGGCTCGACACCGGCACGTTCGAGTCGATGATGCAGGCGTCCGAGTACGTCAAGGTCATCGAGGACCGCCAGGGCTTCAAGATCGGCTGCATCGAGGAGATCGCCTGGCGCAACGGCTGGATCGACGACGCGCAGCTCGCCGAGCTGGCCGCGCCGCTGGTCAAGGGCGGCTACGGCGTCTACCTGCAGCGGCTCCTCGGCGTGCAGTAACCCACGTGACCCCCGGTTCTGGTTGGTTCGGTCGCCGTCGTCGCGACACGACGGCTGCCGACCACCCCGACCGGGAGGCCCGTCCCGCCCCCGCAACGACGGCTGACGTCGTCCGCGTGGCCGGCTTCAACCGTCCCCTGCCGCACCTGGACCGCGACGTCACGGTCCTCGTCACGACCCGGTCCGACCGGCATGCCGAGGTCGACCGCCTGGTCGCCGTCGCCCGAGCGGCCTTCGGCCGCGGCGCCGACGTCCGTGCCGTGAGCTACGTCGCCGACGCCTCACCGCGCGATGCGTTCAGCCGTCGGCTACCGTGGGTGCGGACCGTGCCGGTCGACGGCCTGGGGTCCGCGATCAACGCCGGGCTCGCCGCCGGGGTCGGGCGGGTCCTCTTGCTGATCGACACCTCGGTGTCGGTCGAGGTGTCGGCACTGCGCGACCTCGCGGCGGCGGGGTCGGTCGCCCAGGCACAGGTCCGGCTGCCGGACGGAACGCTCCGCTCGGGTGCCCGGCTGCTGCGCCCTGGCGCCCTGCCGTGGTCGGACGACCGGGCCGACGTCGACGTCGTCTTCGCGGCCGACCAGCCGGTGCTCTCGGTGCCGGGAGCGGCGCTGGTGCCGGCACCGTGCCTCCCGGACGAACGCACGACCCTGACGGCCTGGAGCCGCGCCGTCGCCGAGACCCACGGCGGGCCGGTGCGCGTCGTCGGTCAGGCGACCCGCTCGGTCGAGCCCGGCCGCACGGTCGACGCTGCGACCGTCGACGCGGTCGCTGCTTGGCGCCACCGTGAACCCGGGGGCGGCGCAGTCGTCGCAGGTCCGCCGTTGCCCCCGTGGGGAGCCCGGCCGGTGTCCCCGGCCTCGCACGCGCCCGACAGCGACGCTGATCACCTGACCTGGTCGCTGAAGATCGCCGCTCCCGCAGGGCCCGAGGGTGACGGCTGGGGCGACGTGCACTTCGCGGCCGAGCTGGCCGGGGCCCTCGAGCGGCTCGGGCAGCGCGTCCGGATCGACCGACGTGACGCCCACGTGCGGGACGACGACGCCGCCGACGACGTGACGCTCGTGATCCGCGGACTCGACCGGGTGCCGCCGAACCCTGCGTCGGTGAACCTGCTCTGGGTGATCAGCCACCCCGACGACGTGTCCGACACCGAGCTGCGGTCGTTCGATCGGGCCTTCGCGGCCGGACCGACCTGGGCCGCCGCGGCATCCGCGCGGTCGGGCGTCGACGTCGAGCCGCTGCTGCAGGCGACCGACCCGGCGGTGTTCCACCCGGGTGTTCGCTCGACGAGCAGTGCCGATGCCGACCGGGTGGTGTTCGTCGGATCGACCCGCGGCGCCGCACGTCCGGTGGTGTCCGATGCGGTGGCGCTCGGGGCGGACCTCCGGGTGCACGGGCCCGGTTGGGGAGCACTCGTCCCCGCAGAGTCGCTCGGCGAGCCGTCGCTGAGCCGGGCCGAGGTCGCGACGGCCTACGCCTCGGCGCGCGTGGTGCTCAACGACCACTGGCCGGACATGGCCGCGGGCGGGTTCGTGTCGAACCGGGTGTTCGACGTGCTGGCCTCCGGGGGAGTCGTCGTGACCGACGAGGTCGCCGGATTGGCCGAGGTGCTCGACGTCCCGACGCTGGCGGTCGCCCGCTCCCGTGACGCCCTCGCCGCGCTGCTGGACCCGGCACGAGTGTGGCCGTCCGCTGCCGAGCGGGCGGAGATCGCGTCGCGCATCGCGGCCGAGCACTCCTTCGACGCCCGTGCCGCCGTGCTGCTGACGGCGGCCCGCACCGCCCGCGCCTGCCTCCGCCCCTGACCCGTTCCACGGAACCAGGTTCCGGCGGCGGGCGGGGCTACTTGCGCGTGACCCAGCGGGCGCGGAGCGACAAGCCGGCGCGCAGGACCGCGCGCAGGGGCCAGAGCCACCACGCGCCGTACTTCCGCGACAGGAACCGGTACGCGCTGCGGTGGTGCTCGATCTCCATGCGGCGCCGGTTCGACGACGTCGAGTGCGCGCCGGTGTGGGTGACCACGGCCGTCGGCACGTAGACGTTCGCCCGGCCGGACCGTCCGACGCGCTGCCCGAGGTCGACGTCCTCGAAGTACATGAAGTACGACTCGTCGAACCCCCCGAGTTCGCGGAACAGCGACGTCCGGATGAGGAAGCACGCGCCGGACAACCAGCCGGCCTCGCGTTCGACGACCTGCGTGGTGGACCAGTACCGCTGGCTCCACGGGTTCGCCGGCCAGAACCGTGAGAACGCCGCGTGGCCGAGGCCGGTCCGGAGCGAGGGGAGCTGGCGGGCGGATGGGTAGGTCTCGCCCTGGTCGTCGAGGATCCGCGGCCCGAACGAGCCGCCGGACGGCAGTCGGTCGGCGGCGGCGACGAGCGCGTCGATCGACCCCTCGCCGAGCACGACGTCGGGGTTGGTGACGAGCAGGAACTCGGGGCGGACGTCGGGCAGGACGTCGTCGAGGGCGCTCAGCGCGGCGTCGATGCCGCCGCCGTACCCGCGGTTGCCGCCGGAGGACACCACGACGGCGCCGTAGGACTCACCGATCGCCCGGAGCGCGTCGATGTCGGCCGAACCGTTGTCCGCGATCACGACGGCGACGGGTTCCTGCGACGCACCCGCCACGCTCGCCAGGAACGGCCGGATCGTCTCGCCGGTGTTGTAGGTGACCGTCAGCACCGCGACGCGGATCACCGGGTACCCCCGACCGGAGCGACGCCTGCCGCAGCAGCGCCGGCCACGGCCGAGTACGCCTCGACGTGCACGGCTGCCGTGGCCTCCCACGTGAAGTCCGCAGCCCGGGCCAGCGCGGCCGCCCGGTGCGACGCCACGAGCGACGGATCGTCGAGGAGCCCCGTCATCGCGGATGCCAGCGCGGTGGCGGACGGCTCGGTGTAGACGGCTGCGTCGCCGCCGACCTCTGGGAGCGACAACCGCCGGGTCGTCAACACGCACGCACCGGAGGCCATCGCCTCGACCACCGGCAGGCCGAAGCCCTCGCCGAGGGACGGGTAGACGACGAACTCCGCACCGCCGAGGTACCCGGAGAGGTCCTCGAGCGGCAGGTACCCGGCCTCGATCACGTGGTCGTCCGGCTGCAGGGCGTCGAGCCGGGCGACCGCGGACTCGTCCCACCCCCGTGCCCCCGACAGGACCAGCCACGGCGTGTCCGCACCGGCGGCCGCACGCGACGCCCGCACCGTGGCGTAGGCGTCGAGCAGCGCGGTGACGTTCTTCCGCGGTTCGATCGTGCCGAGGAACGCGATCCAGGGCGCTCCCTCGGGCAGGGTCGCGGCGATCCGGGCGTCCTCGACCTCGGCGGTGGACGGCTCGTGGAACACGGCACGGTCGACGCCGAGCGGCGCCACCCGGACGTCGGCGCGGATCCCGCTGACGACCCGCGCGGCCTCGGTCGCGGTGGCCGCACTCGGCACGATGACGACCGGTCGGGTGCGCAGGGACCGGCGGCTCCACCAGGTGAAGAACGTGCGCTTCACCCGGGAGTGCCACTCCGGGTTGGAGAAGAACGTGGCGTCGTGCAGCGTGACGACGGACCCGCCGCGCCAGCCGAACGGGAACGTGTAGTGCGGGGAGTGCAGCACCTTCGCCCCGAGCCGCCGGCCGAGCGCGGGCAGCCCGGTCTGCTCCCACAGGAACCGCAGCGGCACCCGGTCGGTCCACGCCGGTGCGGTGTGCACGGTCGCGTGCGGTGCCACGGCGCGGAAGTGCGCGGCGTGCACGGGGCGGACGACCAGGTGGACGTCGAGCGCCGGGTCGGTCAGGTGCGACACGACCCCCTCGACGTAGCGGCCGACCCCGCCGAGTTCGCGCGGTACCGCGGTGCCGTCGACGAGGACGGTGAGCTGCGGCACGCGTGGGTCCTTCCGAGCGGGGGAGCGAGCTGGGGAGTGACCAGGATAGCCCTCCGCGCTCATGCGCCCGGGTCCACGCTGCGGCGTGGGACGGACGCGCGACGCGTCTCGCGGAGCCGCCGGGCGAGGTGGGCGGGCAGGGTCCCGACGACGTCGACGAACGCTGCCAGGACGAGCCGGGCCTCCCGTCGGGTCGCACCGGACAGCAGCCCGCGCAGGCCGCGGAAGAGGGTGCGGGCGCCGGCCCGCAGGACGGTCGACCAGGGCGCGTGCCAGAGCGCGACGACCAGGCGGTTGCGCGCGTTCCGGAACAGGAACAGGTCGCTCTGCACGCCGGACGACGCCGAGTGGTCGTGTTCCACGACTGCGTCGGCGGCGTGTTCGACGCGCCAGCCGCGTCGGCGCAGTCGCCAGGCGAGCTCGGTGTCCTCGTAGTACATGAACAGCGACTCGTCGAGCAGGCCGACGTCGTCGAGGGCGCTGCGGCGCAGCGCGGACGCACCCCCGGAGAACCCGAAGACGTCGACGTCGGCGACCCGGTCGACGGGCGCGAACCAGTCGCGGTCCATGCCGTTGCCGTCGCGGTCGACGCGCACGCCGGTGGAGTTGAGGCGGACCTCGCCGTCCGCCGACGGCGTCCACAGGCGGCCGTCGTGGTCCCGCAGCACGCGTTGGTCGGGTGCGGGCGTCGCGTCGACCGGGAGGCCCGTCCAGCGTCCGGCGAGCACGATGCGGCCCGTCACGGCCGCGACCTCGGGCCCCGCCTGCGTCAGGTGGTCGCGGAGCGCCCGGACGAAGCCCGGAGCGGGCACCGCGTCGTTGTTGAGCAGGACGACGACGTCGGCGTCGGCGTGCCGGATGCCGGTGTTCGCGCCGGCCGCGAACCCGCCGTTGTGCGCCCGCGCGATGACGGTGGTGCCCGGCAGGTCGCGGCGGAGCACCGGGACGGAGTCGTCGGACGACCCGTTGTCGACGACGACGACGTGGTCGGCGGTGCCCTCGTCGAGCACGGCGCGGACGGCCGCGATCGTCAGGTCGGCGCGTTCCCAGTTGACGACGACGACCGCGGTGCGCGGGACGCCAGGGGTCCGGGCGCCGGTGCCGTCGTCGGTCGGGCTCAGTCGAGCTCCTCGATCGAGGGCTGCGCGTAGACCGTGCCCACGGCGTTCTCGAACCCGGGGACCTCGAACGAGTCGCACTCCGGCATGTCGTGCAGGTGGCGGCCGGCGGAGTCCATCATCGACACGTTGATGAAGTACTTGCCGGTGCCGAACGCGGTGTCGGCGATCCGCAGGCGGAGCTTCCGGCGACCGTGCAGGGGCTGCAGCTCGAGCCCCATGATGCCGGTGGTGGTGCCGTAGACGACCTGGCCGCCGGCGTTGTTGATCTGCACCGCGGCCTCCCAGTCGGCGATGCCGTCCAGGTGCTCGAACTCCATGTCGACGACCAGGTCGTCGCCGGGCATGACCTCGGCCCGGCGCTCCTTGCCGTCGACGTGCACGCTCGCGCCGATGACCTTGCCGCGGCCGACGGCGACGTCGGTGCTGAGCTCGCCCTGGCGGCGTTCCTCGAGGACCTCGCGGAACATGCTCACCGCCTGGACGGGATCGCCGTCGTGCAGCACCTTGCCCTTGTTGAGCAGGACGACGCGGTCGCACATCTCCTGCACCTGGCTGAGCGAGTGCGTGACGATGATGATCGTCTTGCCGGCCTCTTGGAAGGTGCGGATGCGGTCGAGGCACTTGCGCTGGAACGCCTCGTCACCGACGGCGAGCACCTCGTCGACGAGCAGCACGTCGGGGTCGGTGTGCACGGCGACGGCGAAGGCGAGTCGCACGTACATGCCCGATGAGTAGAACTTCACCTGGGTGTCGATGAAGTCGCCGATCCCCGAGAACGCCAGGATGTCGTCGAACTTCGCGTCGGTCTGCTTGCGGCTCAGGCCGAGCAGCGCAGCGTTGAGGTAGACGTTCTCGCGGCCGGACAGATCGGGGTGGAACCCGGCGCCGAGCTCGAGCAGTGCGGCGAGACGGCCGCGGCGGGACACTGTGCCGGAGGTCGGCTGGATGATGCCGCCGATCGCCTTGAGCAGCGTCGACTTGCCGGAGCCGTTCTGCCCGATGAGGCCGACGGTCGACCCGGCCTGGATCGACACCGTGACGTCGTCGAGCGCCCAGAAGTCCTGCCGGTGCTTCCGGCCGGCGCGGCCGAGCGTGACGATGCGTTCGCGCAGGGTGTTGTCCTTGCGGACCGTGAAGCGCTTGCGGACGTGGTCGATGACGATGACGTCCGGACGGTCGCTGGTGCCCTCGGTGGTCGTCGGGGCGACGGGGGTGCTGATGGCCATGGTCTACAGCTCCTGCGCGAAGTTGCCCTGCAGACGGGAGAACACCCGCTGCGCGCCGAGGAGGCAGAGGACACCGATGACGAACGCGATGCCGAGGCGCAGCATCAGGTGGTCCGGGTACGTGACGTCGGCCGGGTCGTGCAGCCAGATCGCGTTCTGCAGGCCGAGCACGGCCAGCGTCAGCGGGTTGTTCGTGTAGGCCGTGATGAGCCAGTCGGTGTTCACGGTGGCGACCACCCGCGAGTACGAGTACACGATCGGCGAGGCCCAGAGCAGGACCATCAGGCCGACGTCGATGACGAACTGCACGTCGCGCAGGTAGACGTTGAGGGCCGAGAGCACCAGGCCGATGGCGGCGCCGTAGACCAGGATCACCGCGAGCGACGGGATCAGGTAGACGAGCCCCTCGTGGAACGGGAAGACGCCGATGACCACGGTCGCGGCGAGCAGGATCGCGAACTGGATGGTGAAGTTCACCAGGGCCGCGCCCACGCTGGCGAGCGGGAAGACCTCACGCGGGACGTAGACCTTCTTGATCAGCCCGGAGTTGCCGACGATCGAGCCGGTCGACCCCGCGACGATCTCGCTGAAGAGCGTGTAGGCGGTCAGGCCGGTGAAGACGTAGATCGCGAAGTTGTCGATGCCGTTGGCGGCCCCGAGGACCTTGCCGATGACGAAGTAGTAGATGAGCAGCTGGGTCAGCGGGCGCACCAGCGTCCACACGAACCCGAGCGCCGAGTCCTTGTACCGCGCCTTCAGGTCGCGGCGGACGAGCATCCCGAGCATCTCGCGCTGTCGGAAGACGTCACGCAGTTCACGCCAGGTTCCGCGGAAGGCACTCGTCGGAGCGCCGATCACGACGAGGGGTTCCTTCGCGAGCGCCGCCATGCGGGCTTGATCGACCATACGTCTCTTCGTTCGTGGGGGCAGGACCGGAACAGCATACTCACCGGGCCCGCGCGGCAGGGATGGGCGACGGACGTCGTGCACCCCGAGTGGGGGTGATTCCGGACGATCCAACCCTCAACCTTCACTTTCGGGTTACCGTTGTTGCAACCCGGACCCTTGTCAACATCCTCAGGACGGCCCGTCAGCATGCTCCTCGCATCCAGGCCGATCGCTGCGTTCGCGGTGGTCGGTGCACTCAGTCTCCTCGTGGCCGGTTGTTCCGGTGGTGGCGACGACGCCGCCCCGTCGCCGTCCTCGTCGGCCTCGCGCACCGCGAGCCCCACCCCGACCGCCGACGACTCCCAGGCCGCCGAGCCCACGGACACCGCGTCGACACCCGGCGACGACGACACGTCCGCCGCTGACGACGACACCCCCGGTGCCTTCCCCGGCAGCGGCGCGACGAACCAGCCGGACACCGACCCGTCCGACTTCCCGGCCACCGCGGTCGTCACCTACGCGGGCTGGGACACCGGCTCGAAGACGCTGCAGGCCGGCGGACTCGTCTCCGGCACCACCGACACCAGCGGGAAGTGCACCTTCACCGCGAAGCAGGGCGGCGTGACGCGCACCGCGACGAGCACCGCCCAGGCGAGCGCCTCGTCGGTCAACTGCGCGCAGGTCGCGTTCCCCGCGGCCCAGGTCCCCAGTGGCACATGGTCCGTCACCCTCACGTACGCCGTCGGGTCCGCCTCGACGACGTCCGACCCGATGCCGGCGGAGGTGCCGTGATGCAGTCCATCCAGACCGAACCGGACCGGCGGCGTCGCCGGCCCCTCCGGACGTCCCTCGCCCTCGTCGCCGCACTCGCCGTCGCCGTCAGCGGCCTGACGTTCGGCACGATGCTGTCCGAGCAGACCACGACCGAGTCCGCCTCGGCCGCGGTCGCGGGCGACTTCGACCCGGGCAACATCATCAGCGACGCGAACTTCTACAACGGCTCGGCGATGAACGCCGCCGCCGTGCAGTCGTTCCTGTCGAGCGTCGCCCCGAACTGCCGGAAGTCGTCGAGCGGGCCCGCCTGCCTGAAGGACTTCTCGCAGAAGATGAGCGGGATCGGCGCCGTCTCCGGCCGGTGCAGCGCCATCGCCGGTGGCACGAAGTCCGCCGCGACGATGATCGCCCAGGTCGGTGCCGCGTGCGGGATCAGCCAGAAGGTGCTCCTCGTGCTCCTGCAGAAGGAGCAGGGGATCGTCACGACGTCCTCGCCGACGTCGTACATGTACCTGCACGCCACCGGCTTCGCCTGCCCGGACACCGCCCCATGCGACCCGGCGTACTTCGGCTTCGGCCAGCAGGTCTACGCCGCGGCCCTGCAGTTCAAGCGGTACCAGGCATCGCCGACCTCGTGGGCGTACCAGGCGGGCCGGACCAACTCGATCCTGCTCAACCCGAACGCCGCGTGTGGTCGGAAGTCCGTCTACATCCAGAACCAGGCGACCGCCGGGCTGTACATCTACACGCCGTACACCCCGAACACCGCCGCGATGTCGAACCTCTACGGCACCGGTGACAGCTGCTCGGCGTACGGCAACCGCAACTTCTGGCGCATGTACACCGACTGGTTCGGCTCGGCGACCGGTGGTGGCAACCCGTACGGCAACGTCGACGCCGTCACGGCCAGCTCGACCTCGTCGATCACGGTCACCGGCTGGGCAGCCGACCCGGACACGTCGAACGCGCTCCGCGTCGCGCTGTACGTCGATGGCGAGGGCGCGAAGACGGTCACGGCGAACGTGAACCGTCCCGACCTGTCGGCCACCCTCGGTGCGAACAACCTCAAGCACGGCTTCGACACGGAACTGACCGGTCTGAGCCTCGGCAAGCACTCGGTCTGCAGCTACGCCATCAACCAGGGCAAGGGGTCGAACACCCTGCTCGGCTGCTACACCCGCACCGTCACCAGCGAGGCGCCGAAGGGTGCGCTCGACACCGTCACCGGCGGCGTCGGCACGATCACGGCGACCGGCTGGGTGCTCGACCCCGACTCGGCGAAGCCGGGCCCGTGGAAGATCCTGGTCGACGGCACGAGCCGCGCGACCGGCACCGCGAACCTCAAGCGCACCGACGTCGCGAACGTCTACCCGGGCGTCGGCAGCACCGTCGGCTTCTCGAAGACCATCGGCGGCATGACGCCCGGCAAGCGGACCGTGGCGCTCTACACCCAGGACAAGCCCGGCACGGGCTACGTCAAGGTCGCGTCGAAGACCGTGACCGTCGACGCCCCCTCGACCGGCAAAACCGGCAAGACCGGAGCGGTGCGCGGGTCCTACGACTCGGTCACCGGCGGCGTCGGCACGGCCACCGTGCGCGGGTGGGCGATCGACCCGGACGTCTGGGACCCCGTCAAGTACAAGATCCACGTCGACGGCGTCAGCACGGACAGCGGGAGCGCCGACGCCACCCGCACCGACGTCGAGGCCTCGCACCCGACCTGGGGCTCGGACGTCGGCCTGACGCTCCGCCTCACCGGGCTCACGGCCGGCAAGCACACGGTCCGCGTGTACTTCCAGGACCTGCCGAGCGGCAAGTACGTCAGCTTCGGGACGAAGACCGTGACCGTCACCGCGGCCGCGTCGGGAGAGCCCACCGACCCGTCGGGCACCACCGGCAAGACCGGGAAGACCGGTTCGGTCAAGGGCGCGTTCGAGTCCGTCACCGGCGGCGTGAACAGCGCCACCGTGCGGGGCTGGGCGATCGACCCCGACGTGTGGGACCCCGTGCAGTACAAGATCCACGTCGACGGCGTGGCCATCGCACCGGGTGCCGCGAGCGCGAAGCGCACGGACGTCGAGGCGGTCCACCCCGCCTGGGGCTCCGACGTGGGGCTCGCGCTGAAGATCGGCGAGCTGAGCGCCGGCACGCACACCGTCCGCGTGTACTTCCAGGAGCTGCCGAGCGGGACCTACAAGAGCTTCGGCACGAAGAACGTCACGGTCACCGATCCGCCAACCACGGGCAAGACCGGCAAGACCGGCTCGGTCAAGGGCCTGTACGAGTCGGCCACCGGCGGTACGGGGACCATCACGGTCGCCGGCTGGGCGATCGACCCGGACGTCTGGGACCCGGTGCAGTACAAGATCCACCTGGACGGCGTCGCGGTCGCCCCGGGCACGGCGAACGCCGCCCGCACCGACGTGCAGGCCGTGCACCCGGACTGGGGTTCGGACGTCGGGCTCTCGCGGAAGTTCACCGGCCTGAAGGCGGGCAAGCACACCGTGCGCGTCTACTTCCAGGACCTGCCGAGCGGCACCTACAAGAGCTTCGGCACGAAGACCGTCACCGTGCGGTAGACGGTCACCGAGACGGACGGGAGGCCCGTGGCGGATCCGCCACGGGCCTCCCGTCCGTTCGTGGTCGCGCCCAGGGCGCGCTCGCCCGTCAGCGGCGCACGCGCCGGGCCACCAGGCCCACACCGTGCAGCAGCCGGTACTCGGGCGAGCGGGTGAGGCCCGCGAACCGCGCCGCGATCTGGTCGCGCTCCGCCTCGGCCTGTCGGCGCGCGGTGTCGTACGCACCGACCTGCTGCTCGGACGCGACGAGCCGCTGGTTGATGTCCTGCACCCCGGACAGGTGCACGTCGCGGTCGTGCTCGGCCTGCCGCAGGACCTCGCGCTGCGCGGTCGCCCAGCGCAGGAACGCGCCGCGCTGACCGGACCGACCGGACGCGATCGCGACGGCCGCGTCGAGGACCGGGCCGACCTGCTCGGCGCGGGTGCGGAACGAGTGCCGCTCGACGACCACGGCACGGAGCCGGGCGGTCAGGGCCGTGCGCTCGTCGCGGGGCATCGCGAGCGCTCGCTCGAGCGAGGCGGCGTCGTCGAAGACCGGCACGTCGGACAGGCCGAGTTCGTCGAGACCGAGCGTGCAGTCCGTGACGGGCAGCGCGCCGGCGGCGAGCGACTCGAACAGTCGGGAGTTCAGCGTGCCGTACTCGGCGGCCGGTGCGATGACGTCGTCGACGACGAACCCGGCGGCGCGGTAGACCTCGGGCAGTGCGAAGTACGACACCGCCGGGCGCAGCTCCACGCCGGCGGTGGCCTCGACGTGGTCGACGTTCGCGGCGAACCAGACGATCGGCTCGGCCGGCGCGACCTCGGCGAGGACGTCCTGCACGCGGCGGCGGACACCCCAGAAGTTGACGGTCGTGACGGCGCGGTCGGTGCGCTCGCGCGGTGCGGGCGTGTCCGTCGTGAAGAGCTCGGTGTCGACACCGATCGGGACCACCTCGACCGGGCCGTCGTACTGCGCGGCGACGGCGTCGCGTGCGGGAGACGACGACGTCCACACCGCGTCGAACTCGTCCAGGTAGGGCAGCGCCGCCCACTTCGCGGTCCAGTTCCGCACCCACGCCACCAGCGCGGTACCGGCGGGGACGTACCCGGGCACGAACGACTCGATCATGCTGACGACCACGGCGGTGTCGGCGGGGACCTCCTCGCCCCAGCGCTCGAGCGGCCACATCGCGACGCCCCAGCCCTCGGCCCGGAGCGCCCGCGCGAGCCCGAGGGCGACGAACAGGTCACCCTTGCCCTCGGTGGGGTCGGCCGTCGACACGGCGAACCGGACGGTGCCACGGGGTCCCTCGACGTGCTCGCCGGCCGCGATGGCCTCGTACTCGGCGCGGAGGGGAGCGGACAGGGGCGTGTTCGGGATCACTGCGGCGGTCACCCGGCCCATTCTGCACGAATCGGCGCCCGCCTCAGGGGAGCGGCGGGGCGCGCCTTGTAGGGTGTCATCGGTCCGCGGCACCCCGCGGCCGAGCCATCGACCCGCGCACGTCTGCGCGCCAGCTGCTGGAGGAACACGCGTGACACAGCGCAAGCCGGGAGTCGTCTCCGTCATCCTCGTCAACTACAAGGGCACGGACGACACCCTGACGAGCATCGCGGAGCTCCGCAAGCAGGACTGGCCGCAGGACAAGCTCGAGGTCATCGTCGTCGAGAACGGCTCCGGCCCGGAGCACCTCGGACGCCTGCAGGCCTCGGACCTCGACTTCACCCTGATCGACGCCGCCGCCAACCTCGGGTTCACCGGCGGCTGCAACCTCGGCGTCGAGAAGTCCTCCGGCGAGGTCGTCGCGTTCCTGAACAACGACGCCCGCCCCGACACCGGCTGGGTGCGCGAGGCGATGGCCACGTTCGCGTCCGGTGCCGACATCGGTGCCGTGGCGTCGAAGGTCCTCGACTGGGAGGGCGTCAACATCGACTTCACCGAGGCCGCGATGACCTGGTACGGCATGGGCTACAAGCCCTTCGCCGGTTCTCCGGACACCGGCCGCTGGGAGAGCGAGACGGACGTCCTGTTCGGCACCGGTGCGGCGATGTTCATCCGTGCAGAGCTCTTCGAGCAGCTCGACGGCTTCGACGACCGCTACTTCATGTTCTACGAGGACGTCGACCTCGGCTGGCGCCTCAACCTGCTCGGCTGGCGCTTCCGGTACCAGCCGAAGTCGGTCGCGTTCCACAAGCACCACGCGTCGATGAACAAGTTCGGCGACTTCCGCGAGACCTACCTGCTCGAGCGGAACGCCCTCTTCACGCTCTACAAGAACCTCGGCGACGAGCAGCTCGCCGCCGCGCTGCCCGGGTCGCTCGCGCTCGCCGTCCGCCGTGCCGTGGGCCGCGGCGAACTCGACTCCACCGAGCTCGACCTGCGGAACCCCGGCGACGACAGCGTCCCGACGATCCCGGTGCCGAAGACGAGCATGGCCGGCATCTACGGCGTCGACCAGTTCGTCGAGCAGCTGCCGTCGATGACCGAGTCCCGCCGCGCGATCCAGGCCACGCGCGTCCGCAGCGACCGCGAGCTCCTCCGCCTGTTCGGCAACCGCGACGAACCCGCCTACCCGATCGAGAACTACCTGGCCGGCTACGACAAGATCGTGCACTCGCTCGGCGTGCTCGAGGTCGGCACCCGTCGCCGCATCCTCATCATCACGGGCGACTCGATCGGCGCGAAGATGGCCGGTCCGGCGATCCGCGCCACCCAGATGGCGAAGCAGCTCGCGTCCGAGCACGACGTCCGGGTCGTCAGCCTGACCCGCTCGTCGCAGATCGACCCGTCGTACGACGTCGTCACCGTCCCGCACCGCCACCCGCGGCAGATGGTCGAGCACGAGGGCTGGGCCGACGTCATCATCGTCCAGGGTCACGCGCTCCGGCTGTTCCCGGTGCTCGAGTCGACGAGCAAGATCCTGGTCGTCGACGTGTACGACCCGCTGCACCTCGAGCAGCTCGAACAGGGCCGCAGCGACGACGTCGACCAGTGGAACCGTCAGATCCTCGACGCCTCGGACACGCTCAACCACCAGCTCGAGCTCGGTGACTACTTCATCTGCGCGTCCGAACGGCAGCGCATGTTCTGGCTCGGGCAGCTCGCCGGCTCCGGTCGGGTGAACGCCCGCACGTACTCGCGCGACGCCGACCTCCGATCGCTCATCGGCGTCGTCCCGTTCGGGCTGTCCTCGACCCCGCCGGTGCACGACCAGCCGCGCGTCAAGGGCGTCGTGCCGGGCATCGGCAAGAACGACAAGCTCGTGGTCTGGGGCGGTGGCATCTACGACTGGTTCGACCCGATCACGCTCGTCCGCTCGATCGCGCAGCTCGCCGTCCGCCGCCCGTCGGTGAAGCTCTTCTTCATGGGCGTGCAGCACCCGAACCCCGACGTGCCCGAGATGGACATCGTCGCGAAGGTCCGTGCCGAGGCCGACGCCCTGGGGCTCACCGGCAAGCACGTGTTCTTCAACGACTCGTGGATCCCGTACGAGGAGCGTGGCGCGTACCTGCTCGAGGCCGACGCCGGCGTCTCGACGCACTACGAGCACCTCGAGACCACGTTCTCGTTCCGCACCCGCATCCTCGACTACCTGTGGGCTCGCCTGCCCATCGTCACGACGGCCGGTGACTCGTTCGGCGACCTGGTGGCGGAGCAGAAGCTCGGCGTCGCCGTGCACGAGCAGGACGTCGACGGCCTCGCCACGGCACTCGAGACGGCGCTGTTCGACAAGAAGGCCCGTGCCGAGTTCATCGGCAACGTCGACCGCGTGCGCGAGCAGTTCACGTGGGAGAACGTGCTGGCCCCGCTCGTCGAGTTCTGCCGGAACCCGATCCGTGCGGCGGACAAGTCGGTGCGCGACACCACCGCCACGATCGCGCCCCACACGATGCGCGTGCGCGTGCCGGACCGCAAGAAGCTGTCCGGCGTCCGCTACGACGTCGGCCGGGCGGTGCACTACTTCCGCACCGAGGGCCCGCGCAGCGTCGCGGGGAAGATCAAGCGGCGCCTCGGCAACCGGTGAGCCCAGCCGACCCCACGGCGCTCGTCATCGTCCCGACGTACGACGAGGCCGAGAACATCCGGGCCATCACCGACGCGATCCTGACGGCGTCGCCCGGTGCGCACCTGCTCGTCGTCGACGACGGCAGCCCCGACGGCACCGGCGACATCGTGCGGTCCCTCGCAGCCACCGACGACCGCGTGCACCTGCTGCAGCGCTCCGGCAAGCTCGGGCTCGGCACGGCGTACGTCGCCGGGTTCCGGTGGGGGCTCGAACGCGGCTACCCGCTGCTCGTCGAGATGGACGCCGACGGCTCGCACCCCGCCGACCGGCTGCCGGCCCTCATCGACGCCGTCGCCGCGTCGGACGACGTCCTGCTCGCGATCGGGTCCCGGTGGGTGCCCGGCGGGTCGGTCGTCGACTGGCCGCTCCGTCGCCAGGCCCTGAGCCGCGGGGCGAACACCTACGCGCGGTTCGTGCTCGGGCTCGACGTGCGGGACATCACCGCCGGGTACCGGGTCTACCGCTCGTCCGCGATCGCGCGGATGGACCTCGGCTCGATCGACTCGAAGGGGTACTGCTTCCAGGTCGACATGACGCTGCGCGTGGACGCCCTGGGCGGTCGCATCGTCGAGGTGCCGATCCGGTTCCGCGACCGCGTGCACGGGGTCTCGAAGATGAGCCGCTCCATCGTGCTCGAGGCCATGCTCCGCGTCACCCAGTGGGGCCTGCAGCGTCGCCTCGGCCGCCGTACCCGCCCGTAGCGCTCGCCCCCGCGCCCGCGCCCCGCGCCCCGCGCGCCCTGCATGCACCCCGAGCGCCCCGCATGCGCCCCAAGCGCGCCCCGAACTCCCCGCGTGCGCCCCGAGGTTCCGAGATCTTGGAACCTCGACGCTCCGAGGGGGGCTCCGTGGAACCTCGGCGGCACACGGCACACGGCACACGGCACCCGGCACCCGGCACCCGGCACCCGGCACGTGGCACAAGACACGCGCCACCGGCCCGGCACCCGGCGCGGCAGCTACACGCGCGGCAGGTGCCGGCGCCACGAGCGGCGCCGCGCGGCGATGACGAGCACCGTCACGAAGAACATCAGGCCGGCACCGTGCAGCAGGTAGCTCTCCGCCGCACTCGTCACCCCGAGCAGCACGAGCACCGCGGCCGGCCACACGTAGGCGACCCCCGGGAACGTCGTCGCCGTCACCCAGGCCCGCGCGAACGCCAGCAGCGCCGCGATCCCGAGGATGACCGTGCCCGCCACCCCGAGCTGCAGCCAGGCGTCCACGAAGGCGTTCAGGCCCGAGGTGAACCGTGCTCCTGAAGGGTCGATGAGGGTCACGTACGGCACGACCGGCTCGGCGGGCCAGGTGCCGACCCACCCCCATCCCTGGATCGGGAACCGCTCGGTCAGGACGCGGATCTGCGACCACAGGTCGATGCGCGTCGCGGTGCCGCCGGCCGCCCCGATCTCGGCGAGCAGCCGGTGCCGGGCGAACACCGCGACCACCAGCGTGAGCAGGACCGCGGAGCCGAGGACGCCGTTGACCACCGGTCTGGTGGCGGGTCGCGCGTGCCGGAGCGACCAGAGCGCCAGGGCGGTGACGGCCAGGGCGATCATCGCGAGGCCCGTGATGGGGGACTGCACGAGCATCAGTGCGATGACGGCGAGGGTGGTGGACCCGATGGCGCGCCACATCGTGACGGAGCGGGTGAGGAACTCGACGACGAAGGTGACCAGGGCCATCGCGGCGATGAAGCCCATGAAGTTGCGCGTGCCGCCGATGCCCTGGATCGGGCCGCCGTACGCGATGTCGCCGCGGATGCCGAACGCCGGCAGGGGGACGTCGAGGACGAGGCCGGACAGCACCTCGAGCCCGAGCGCGACGACGAGCAGGATGCGGAACGCGTCTCCGGAGGCCCGGATCACCTGCACCAGGTCCCGCCCGAGCGCCAGGTAGAGCCCGAGTCCGATGAAGCAGACGGTCTGCACGAGCCCGCGCAGCGCGACCCACGAGTACTCGCTCCACAGCACGCTCAACGCGCAGTAGCCGACGAAGGCCAGCAGCGACAGGGGGAGCACTCCGTGCCACTCGATCCGGTACCGCTGCCCGAGCAGGCTCAGGCCGGCGAGCACGAACAGCGTCACGAGCACCGCCCACGTCCCCGCGCGGCCGACCATGGCCTGCACGGTGGGCTGCCCGAACCCGAACAGCACGATGACCGTCGCGAGCGCCTGGCTGAACCGTCCACCGGCCGAGAAGCCGATCCAGGCGGAGAGGTACCGGCGCCCGAGCACGTGTCTGCTCACCCGGCCGTCCGTCACGCGTCCATCTTGTCGTACGACCGTGTGCGCGGCGGCCAGCATCGCGGAAACGTCGTATCGACGATCCGCCGTGTGGCGTCATCGACGATACGCGATGCTGACCTAATCTCACTCGAATGGACCTCGTGCGGAGGGTCGCCGGCCTCCCACTGGTCGCGGTCGTCATCGGCCTCGCCGCCACCGCGCTCGCCTGGCACCGGCTCGGCCCGGTGCCGCGGAACACCGTCTGGGCCGAGGACGGCGGGGTGTTCCTGCGCGAACGGATCGCCCTCGGCCCGGTGGACACCCTGCTGCACCCGTACGCCGGCTACCTGCACCTGCTGCCCCGCATGGTCGTCGACCTCGGGTACGCGCTGCCCATCGCCCGGTACGCCCAGGTCGTCTCGCTGTCGTCCTGCCTGGTCGTCGGCGCGGTGTGCGCGCTCGTCTTCGTGCTCTCCCGTGACGTCGTCCGACCGTGGCCGTTCCGGCTCGTGCTCGCCGCCGTGCCCGTCGTGCTGCCGCTCGCCCCCTACGAGATCAGCGGGAACGCCGCGAACCTGCACTGGTACCTGCTCGTCCTGGTGCCGTGGGTGTTCGCGCACCGCAGCCGCACCTGGTGGGGCGCCGTGGCGCTCGCCGTGGTGACCGGGCTCGCGGTGCTGACCGAACCGCAGACGATCGTGTTCCTGCCGCTGCTCCTGCTCGCCTGGACGCCGCGCGGCACGCAGCCCGGCACACAGCGCGGAACGCAGCCCGTTCGGTCGACCCGCGGTGTGCGGCTGCTCCCGCTGCCCGTCACGGTCGTGGCGCTCGCCGGTGCCGTCGCCCAGGTCGTGACGACCGCCACCCACCCGCGTGACCTCACCCCCGGTGCGCCCGCGTTCCGCGACGTGCTCGCCGGGTTCCTGCTCCGCCCCGTCGCCGGAGCGTGGGACCCGGACCTCGGCGGGGTCCTCGCCGCGGTGGTGGCGCACGGCTGGGCACGCGTGCTGGTACCGGCGGCCGTGCTGCTGGTCGTCCTGGTCGCCGGCGTCGTCGTGGGGCCGGCCCGGGTGCGCTGGACGGTCCTCGCGTTGACGCTGGGGTCCGGCGGCGTGTGGTGGGCGGCACTGCTGGCGAACGACGGGGTCGGGGTGTCGTGGGCGAGCCCGACCGCGACCATGGCAGCGATCCCGCCGCAGCGCTACGCCGCCGCAGCGGGCCTGCTGCTCGTCAGTGCCGCCGTGGTCGCCGCGGCCGCGCTGGCGGACACGACGAGGTGGTCACGTGTCGCGGAGCGGACGGGAGGCGCGGGTCGCCTCGTCGGCGCGCTGGCCGCCTGGTGCGTGGTCGCCGCCGTCGTCACGTCGGCTGTCCTGCACGTCGCGCCGACGGACACGCGGCGGAGCGGGGGACCGGTGTGGGCGGAGCAGCTGCCCGCCGCCGCCGAGGCGTGTCGCGCGGACCCGACCCTCGAGGTCGTGCGGGTGCGGTCGAACCCCTGGTCCTCGCCGGTGGCCTGCGACTGGCTGTTCCGCTGACGAGACTGCGGAGCGCGGCCGTGCTCAGCGCGTGGTGGCCCAGCGGAACTCGCGCTTCGCGGGCGGGGTCCGCGGGCCGTCGCCGGTCGACGTCGGTTCCTCGCCGGTCAGGACGATCCGGGTCTTGACGGCGATCAGCGCGAAGAGCACCCAGTTGCCCTGGTAGAGCAACCGGGACTCCGCGACCGACTGCACGAGCAGCGCGACGACGATCAGCAGCGGCAGGAGCGACACCGGGTCGAACGTGCGCGGACGCAGTGCGGCGTCGTAGCCGATCCGGGTCGCGCACGCCCACGACCGCGACAGCGTGGTGACGACGTAGAGCAGGAACAGGACGAGCCCGATGATGCCCGTCTGCATCCAGACGTCGAGGTACGCGTCGTGCGCCTGCAGGTACGTGACGCCCTTGCGGTGCGCCAGGTCCGCCAGCGTCGGGATGCCGGGCCACCAGTAGCCGATCCAGCCCCAGCCGACGATCGTGTGCTGGTCGATCAGGCCGAGCACCTTCGCCCAGATCTCGCCGCGGCCGGTGGCGTCCGAGCCCTTGCCGAGCAGTTCGGAGACCGGCCCCCGCAGCAGGAACGCCGCGGCGGCGACCACGACGGCCCCGGCGCCGAGCAGCAGGTACCGCGGACTGCGTCGCTCGGTCGGGACCCGGCGCATCCACACCGCGACCAGGGCGACGACGGCGACGACGAGCGCGGCCGCGATGACCGTCGACGACCGGGTGAGCACGAACCCGAGCGCGGCGACGACCAGCCAACCGGTGGCCCGCTGCCGGCGCATCCGACCCTCGGCGAGCTGCAGCACGACGACGATCGCGACGAGGAGCGCCACCATCGCCAGCAGGTTCGCGTTGCCCGGCAGCCCCTGGATGCGGCCACCGGTGAAGAGCTCGGCGCGTGAGAAGTAGAAGGCGTCAGGGATCTCCGCATCGCCGTAGTCGGTCCAGATCGGGGCGATGGGGTGCCGCACGAACACGGCGACGACGGCCTCGAACACGATCGAGAGCAGCAGCACCCAGCGGAGTGCGAGGCTGAGCGCGTCGAGGATGCGGCGCCAGGTCAGGGTGGAGGCGATCGTGAAGGCCACCGCGGCACAGATCACCTGCACCGTCAGGCTCGAGATCGTCGCGAACCGCCAGTGCGACCAGACCACCGACACGAGACACCACGCCAGGAACGCCCAGAGCGGCCACGGGGAGCGCACCAGGGGCGGCTTCGCCCGGACCAGGATCGTGATGCCCCAGGCCCCGACGAGCGCCCACAGGACACCGGCGCCGACCCAGGTGAGGGTGTTCGGCACGGCGTCCCCGGCGAACAGCACGAAGATCGTCGTCGCTCCGAAGGCGAACGCCTCGCGCTCGGGTACGGTCCCGCGTGCCAGCGGCCAGGAGTTCGTCACGACGTCAGGCTACCGGCGGAGCGGGGCCGCAGGGGCCCGGCGGATCGCGCCGGTAGGCTCTGGCCCATGTTCCTCGGCATCACGAACACCCCCCGCGACTACGCCTGGGGCTCGGTCACCGCGATCCCGGAGCTCCTCGGGCGCACCGTCACCGGCGCCCCGCAGGCCGAGCTCTGGCTCGGCGCGCACCCCGGCAGCCCGAGCGTGGTCGTCAACCCGGCGATGGTCGGCGGCGCCGACACCCTGCGCGACTGGATCGAGGCGGAGCCGCAGGACGCCCTGGGCAGCGACCGCACCGGCCTGCCGTTCCTGCTGAAGGTGCTCGCGGCGGCGGCGCCCCTCTCGCTGCAGGCGCACCCGACGCCGGAGCAGGCCGAAGCCGGCTTCGCGCGCGAGGAGCGCGAGGGGATCGCCATCGACGACCCGGCCCGCAACTACAAGGACCCGTTCCCGAAGCCCGAGCTCGTGGTCGCCCTGAGCGAGCGGTTCGAGGCGCTGAGCGGCTTCCGACCGGTCGAGGACACCCTCGCCGAGGTCCGGGTGCTCGACGCCGGCACGGGGCGGCTCGGCCCGCTCGAGGTGCACCTGCAGCACGGGCTCGAGGACACCGTGCGCTGGCTCGAGACCGCCGACGAGTCCGCGCTGGCGATCGTGCAGGCCGCGAGCGACCTCGCCGTGGCCCTCGACGACGCCCTGCTCACCCCGAACACCGCGACGGTCCGCGACCTGGCGACGAGCTGGCCGGGCGACCCGGGGATCGTGGTCTCCCTGCTCATGCACCGTGTGACGCTCACCGCGGGGCAGGCGATGTACCTGCCCGCCGGCAACATCCACGCCTACCTGGACGGCCTCGGCATCGAGCTGATGGCACCGTCGGACAACGTGCTGCGCGGCGGCCTGACGCCGAAGCACGTCGACGTGCCGGAGCTGCTGCACGTGCTCGACTTCACCGCGTACCCGGCGCCGGTGCTCGAACCCGAGCAGCTCGCCCCCGGCGTCGACCGGTTCGCCCCGGCCGGCGTCGGCTTCGCGTTGCTGCGGGTGACCGGCGACGGACGACCGGTCGGGCTGAGCACCGGCGGGATCGCTCCGCTCTCCGGTCCGTCGATCGCGATCTGCACCGAGGGCGTCGTCACGCTCGTCGGTGCGACGTCGGCGACGCTGCTGCGGAAGGGCGAGTCGTGCTTCATCACCGCCGACGAGGGCGACGTCACCGTCGAGGCCGACTCGTCGGACGGCGTCACGTCGACGGTCTTCATCGCCACCGGCCGGTAGCACGGGCGGCACGGGCGGCACGGGCGGCACGGGCGGCACGGCCGGGCAGCACGGACCGGCGCGGAGCCGCACGCGCTGGCGCGGACCCGCACACCGCCACCGGGGCGTCTCGATCGTCCGCTAGCGTGGCGAGCATGAGTTGGCTGGTCACCGGCGCTGCCGGGTACATCGGGTCCCACGTCGTCCGAGCACTGCGCTCGGCCGGCATCGACACGGTCGCGTTCGACGACCTCTCGAGCGGCTTCCGCGCGTTCGTGCCGGACGACGTGCCGTTCGTCGAGGGCACGATCCTGGACGGCGACCTCGTCGCGCGGACCCTGCGCGAGCACGAGGTCACCGGCGTGGTGCACGTCGCGGGCTTCAAGTACGCCGGCGTCTCGGTCGAGCGCCCCCTGCACACCTACGAGCAGAACGTGACCGGTATGGCGACGCTGCTCCGTGCGATGGCCGAGAACGGCGTCACGAAGGCAGTCTTCTCGTCGAGCGCCGCGGTCTACGGCACCCCGGACGTCGACGTCGTGGTGGAGTCCACCCCGAAGGCGCCCGAGTCCCCGTACGGCGAGTCGAAGCTCATCGGCGAGTGGCTCCTGCGCGACATGGAGGTCGCCGCGGGCTTCACGACGACCTCGCTCCGGTACTTCAACGTCGTCGGGTCCGGCGAGCCCGACCTGTACGACGCCAGCCCGCACAACCTGTTCCCGCTCGTGTTCGACGCGCTGCTGGCCGGTCGGACGCCGCGCATCAACGGCGCCGACTACGCCACCGAGGACGGCACCTGCGTCCGTGACTACATCCACGTCGCCGACCTCGCGCACTCGCACGCCGTCGCGGCGCAGAAGCTCGAGGCGGGGGAGCCGCTCGAGTCGGCCTACAACCTCGGCAGCGGCGACGGTGTGAGCGTCCGACAGATCATGGACGCCATGGCGAAGGGCACCGGGATCGCGTTCGACCCCGAGCTCGCTCCGCGCCGCCCCGGTGACCCGGCCCGCATCGTCGCCACCGGCGAGGCGGCGACCCGCGACCTCGACTGGGCGATGCGCCACACCCTCGACGAGATGGTCACCAGCGCCTGGGAGGCCCGCCGCAGCGCCTCGTAGTGGCTGAGGACGTGTCAGTTGTCCCCCGGAACCCCGACAGAACGAGCGCGACACGCCCAAACGGGGGACATGACACGCCGAAGCGGTCAGTGCCTTCTATGATCCGCGACTTGACTCAGGCGAATGACACCGCTGTAATTACAGGCAACGACTTCAATCGTTGTGGTCCCGTTATCGAGACGTCAGGGGTGATCAGGGTGAACGGTTCAGACTTCCACGCCGGAGTTCCGGAGGACTGGCACGTCGACCCCGTGGCGCTCGGCGTCCCGGGAGTTCGTCGGCACGAGACGGACGACGAGGAGAACCCGCTCGCGTGGCAGGTCGACTCGCTGTGCGCACAGACCGACCCGGAGGCGTTCTTCCCCGAGAAGGGCGGCTCCACGCGCGAAGCGAAGAAGATCTGCACGACGTGCGAGGTCCGGGCGCAGTGCCTGGAGTACGCGCTCGAGAACGACGAGCGTTTCGGCATCTGGGGCGGGCTGTCCGAGCGCGAGCGTCGCAAGTTGCGAAAAAGGGCGTAGCCGCCCCGTCCGGGAGGCGCGTGGAGCGCCCGTCCCGCACCGCGCGTTCCTGAATCCTCGTCGCAGGCTCCTCGGCGCGACCTCGCACGGCGCTGGCGCGCCGTGACCGCTCGGCCGCGCAGGTTCACGGCGCGCCGCCGTCCGCAGCCGGCACCGCGCCTCCAGACCGTAGAGTGACGCCCGTCATGCAGCCCAGAGTCACCGCGATCCTCGTCGCCGCCAACGGAGCGGCCCACCTCGACCGGACCCTGGACGCACTCGCGGCCCAGACCCGCCACCCCGAGAACCTGGTGGTCGTCGACGTCGGCTCGACCGACGGTTCGACCGCGGACCTGTCCTTCGGTGGGTCCGCCGAACTCCTGCGGCTGCCGGCCGGACGCCCCTTCGGCGAAGCCGTGGCCCGCGGGGAACGCGAAGCGCCGCCCGCCGTCGTCGACGAGCCCGTCGACGAGTGGCTGTGGCTGCTCGGCCACGACAACGCCCCGGCGCCGACCGCGCTCGCCGACCTGCTGTCCGCCGTCGAGATCGCGCCGTCGGTCGTCGTCGCCGGACCGAAGCTCGTCGCCGACGACGACCCTTCGCTCATCCGCGCGTTCGGCGAGAGCATGACCCGCTTCGGCCGGTCCCTCGGGCTGGTGCAGGACGAGCTCGACCAGGGCCAGCACGACCGCCACACCGACGTGCTGGGCGTCGCCGCCGGCGGCATGCTCGTGCGTCGGTCGGTGTGGAACGAACTCGCAGGCTTCGACCCGGCGCTGCCGGACGTCGACGCGGCGCTCGACTTCTGCGTCCGGGTCCGGCTCGCCGGGCACCGCGTCGCCGTGGTCCCCGAGGCCAAGGTGACCACCGCCGGTCCGATCGAGGAGTTCGGGCGCAAGCGTCTCTCCGAGGCCCGTCGCGTCCGGATGCACCGCCAGGCGCAGCTGCACCGTCGGATGACCTACGCGCCCGGCGGACTGCTGTGGCTGCACTGGCTCACCCTCGTGCCGTTCGCACTCGGCCGCTCGATCGGTCACCTCGTCGCCAAGCACCCCGCCGCCGTCGTCCCCGAGCTCGCCGCGGCGTTCGCGGTGGCGTTCGGCGGGGGCACCGGGCGTGCACGGAAGAACCTCGCCCGGTCGAAGAAACTCGGCTGGGCGGCCGTCGAACCGTTGCGCGTCAGCTGGCGGCGGGTGCACGAGCACCGGACCACGTCGCGCGACGTGGAGCTGGCCCGGGTCGAGGACGCACCGATCGCCCGAGCGTCGTTCTTGGGCGACGGCGGCATCTGGGTCGTGCTCGCCGCCGCGGTGCTCAGCATCGTCACGCTGTACCCGCTGCTCGGGTCGCCCGCGCTGACCGGCGGTGGACTGCTGCCGCTCAGCACGAGCGTCGGCCAGCTCTGGCAGAACGTCGGCTACGGCTGGCACTCGCTCGGCACCGGGTTCACGGGCCCGTCCGACCCGTTCGCCGCGGTCCTGGCCCTCCTCGGATCCATCGTCTTCTGGTCGCCGTCGACGTCCGTCGTGCTCGTGATGCTGCTCGCCTTCCCGGTGTCGGCCCTCGGCGCCTGGTTCGCGGTCCGCAAGGTGACCACCCGCAAGTGGGTGCCGGTCATCGGCGCAGCGCTCTACGCCATCGCCCCGGCGCTCGTCGGCGCGGTCACGACCGGACACCTCGGCGCCGTCATCGCGCACCTGGTGCTGCCGTGGTTGTTCGTCGCCGTGCTCGAGGCGCACCGCTCGTGGGCCTGGGCGTCCGGCGCCTCGCTGCTGTTCGCGGTCGTCGCCGCCTCGGCGCCCTCGCTGCTGCCGGTGCTGCTGATCGGCTGGCTCGTCGCACTCGTCATCGGGTGGCGCCGTGCGCACCGTCGGGCCTTCATCCCGGTGCCGACCGCCGTGCTCTTCCTGCCGCTCGTGCTCGCCCAGCTCGCGCGCGGCAACGTCCTCGCGGTCTTCGCCGACCCCGGAGTGCCGTCGGCGACCCGCGCGCCGTCCGCGCTGCAGCTGGCGATCGGGCAGCCGTTGCCGGACTGGAGCGGGTGGCTGCCCGCCACGTCCGGCCTCGCCGCCGTCGGCACCTGGCTGCCGATCGTGATGGCCGTGCTCGCCGTCCCCGTGGCCCTCGCCGCGCTCGGAGCGATGCTCGGGCACCGCTGGGCCGTCGCGGGTGCAGCGCTCGTCGTCGCCCTGCTCGGGTTCGGCACCGCGTTCGCCGCCACCCACGTCACCGTCACCGGCGTCGGCTCGACCACCACCATCGTCTGGCCCGGCAGCGGGCTGTCGGTGTACTGGCTCGCGCTCGTCGTGGCCGCCTGCATCGGCATCGACGTGCTGCCGAAGGCCGCCCCGGTCACCGGCCTGGTCGCGACCGTGCTCGCCGGCGTCGCGGTGGCACCCGCCTTCGCGGCGTTCTACCTCGGCACCGCCGTGATCCAGCCGACCACCGGCCGCGTCCTGAGCGCCTACGTGAACGCCGAGGCGCAGGCAAACCCCGACGTCGGCACGCTCGTCGTGGTGCCGCAGGACGACGGGTCGCTGTCGGTCGCACTCGAACGCGGCCAGGGCGCCACCCTCGACGACCAGTCCACGCTCGACGCCACCGCCCTGCGGTTGAGCGAGTCCGGGTCGCGCCTGACGACCCTCGCCGGCAACCTGGCGAGCCGCAGCGGGTACGACCCCCGGCCGGCACTGCAGGAGCTCGGCATCAGCTTCGTGCTGCTCGACGACGCCGGCGACGACCCCGAGGCGCAGACCGTGCACGACCGCGCCGCCGGGGCGATCGGCCAGAACGCCCTGTTCACGAGCATCGGTGAGACCACCAACGGGCAGCTGTTCCACTACGACGGCGACGTCGACCGGACCAGCACCGGGTCCGCCGCAGCCCGTGCGACCCACGTGCTCTACCTGGTCGTGCTCGGCGTCGTGTTCGGCGCGGCCGCCCTGCTCGCCGTGCCGACGGCCCCGCGCCGACGCCGTGCCACCTCGAACGTCATCGAGGCCGAGGAACCCGCGACCACCTTCGACGAGGAGCGCGACGAATGAGCGCCACCACCGGATCCGTCCGCCGCTGGGTCGTCCGCGGCACGGCCACCGCGATCGCCGTGGTGGTCGCCGCCGGTGCCGTCACGGCAGCGCACGCCTACGGCACCGCGGCCGAACCGGGACGCCCGGCCGGCCGGACCGTCACCCCGGTCCCCGCCGACGCCCAGCGCGTCTGCGCAGGCAGCGCCCTCCGGCTGTCCGACGACGCCGGCAACGACGCCACCACCGCCAGCACCGTCGGATCCGCCACCGTCGCCACGGCGACGACCGGGTCGACCGTCGAGCGGTCGTCGCTCGACCCGTCGACCACCGGCGGCAGCGACCCGCGCCTGCTCACCGCCCCGGCCGGGGACACCACGCCGCAGGTCGCGGGCAGCAGCTACCAGAGCGTCTCCAGCGGCGACCTCGTCGGTGCCGGCGCGGCGTCGTGCGACGACCCCTCGCAGTCGACGTGGCTCGTCGGCGGCTCGACCGAGACCGGTCGCACCAGCCTGGTCACGCTGTCGAACCCGACCGACGTGAACGCCACGGTCGACCTGGCGATCTACGACGGCACCGGCACCGTCAGCGCCCCGGGCACGACCGGCATCGTCGTCGCCCCGAACACCCAGAAGGTCGTCCCGCTGTCCGGCTTCGTCTCGGACCAGGGCTCGACCGTCGTGCACGTGTCGTCCTCGGGCGGGCAGATCGTCGCCCACATGCAGGAGACCGTCGTCCGGACGCTGACGCCCGGCGGCTACGACATCGTCTCCGGCGGCGCCGCTCCGTCACGCTCGCAGGTCATCCCCGGCGTCGTGCTCGCCGGTGCGCAGGAGGCCCAGCGCGGCGACGACACCGCTGACGCCGCCCCGGTCGTCCGGCTCTTCGTACCGGGCACGCAGTCGGCCCGCGTCACCCTCGGCATCTCCACCGCGGACGGCGGCGGCACGACCGTCAACGCCACCGCGGAACCCGGGGTCGTGACCGACGTCGCGCTCGACGACTTCCCGGACGGCCGCTACTCGTTCACCGTCACGTCGACGCAGCCCGTCGTCGCCGGCGCCCGGACCACCACCCCGACGGCGGGCGGTGGCAGCGACCTCGGCTGGTTCGCGTCGGCCGAGCCCCTCGGCGACCGGGTCGTCACCGCGGTGGCACCGGGGGAGGGCGTCCGTCTGAACCTCGTCAACCCCACCCGCGAGGACCGGTCGGTCACGATCCGCTCCGGCGACGAGAAGCGCACGATCGAGCTGCTGTCCGGTGCGACGGCGACCATCCAGGTGCAGACCGCGAAGCAGTTGTCGCTCTCGGGTACCGAGGGCGTCGTGGCGGGCGTGACCTACCGCGGGGACGACGGCATCGCCGGGTTTCCGGTCCGACCGTCGACGCAGGTGTCGACGCCGGTGCGCGTCTACCCCTGACGCACGCGGCGGTGCCGCGTCGTCACCAGTGCCGGTAGCGGTCCGGCGCCAGGTCCCACGGGTCCTTGCCGATGAGTTCGCCGACGGCGCGGAACACGGCCGTCTCGATGATGATGCGGCGGTCCGCGTCGTCCTTCTCCGGGCTCCGGTTCACCCGCTCGACGGGGATCCGGAACACCGTGACCCGTCGGGTGTCGCGGTCGATGCGCCACCGTGGCATCGCGTCCGGCAGGGTCACGTCGCTCGGCATGTCCGCCACCTGGAACACCACGCCTGCCAGTTCCTCCGGCCACAGACCGACCAGGTAGTGCGCGCTGTCGCCGACGATGCGGTCGAACGCCTCGGCACGGGTGGTGATCGGTGCGAGTTCGGGACCGGTCACGCTCGACCGCCCGCCGCGTCCGTGCCGGGACCGGCCTCGACCGCGGTCGATCGGGGTGACGAGGCGAGGATTGCGACGCATCCCCACATCGTACGCGCGCACCGGGTGCTGCCGGGCGCTGCCGGGTGCTCCGCTAGGCTCACCGACGACATGGACGTGAGGATCTGCAGCAAGGTCGCGTGCGCCGCGAGCGCTTCGGCGACCCTGACGTACGACTACGGCGACTCCATGGTCGTGGTCGGACCGCTCTCCACGCGGGTCGAACCGCACGGGTACGACCTGTGCGCCCGGCACGCCGCCGGCCTGCGCGTGCCGCGCGGCTGGCAGGTGGTGCGGCGCGAGCCGCTGCAGCGCGAGACCGACTGACGGCTGGCGTCCGCAACGCACCAGCGGCGGTGGCCGGGGAGGCCCGTGGGGCGTGACCGACGTCGGCTGGGGACCCGCGCCTCCCGGCATGGAAGACTGGCGGACATGCCCACCGCAGCCCAGACCGCAGCCCCGTACCGCGTCGCCGACCTCTCCCTCGCCGAGGCGGGCCGCCACCAGATCCGCCTCGCCGAGAACGAGATGCCGGGTCTGATGTCCCTGCGCGAGGAGTTCGGCGCGTCGCAGCCGCTCGCGGGTGCGCGCATCGCCGGGTCGCTGCACATGACGGTGCAGACGGCCGTCCTCATCGAGACCCTCGTCGCGCTCGGCGCACAGGTCCGCTGGGCGAGCTGCAACATCTTCTCCACGCAGGACGAAGCCGCCGCGGCGATCGCGGTCGGACCGACCGGCACCCCGGACGCCCCCGCCGGCGTCCCCGTGTTCGCGTGGAAGGGCGAGACGCTCGAGGAGTACTGGTGGTGCACCAGCCGCATCTTCGACTGGACCGCCGAGGCCGCAGCGGTCGGCGCCGACTGGGCCGGCCCGAACCTGATCCTCGACGACGGCGGTGACGCCACCATGCTCGTGCACACCGGTGCCGATGCCGAGGCCGCCGGTGCCGCCCCGGTCGCCGACGCCGACGCGAGCACCGAGTGGAAGATCGTGCTCGACACCGTCGCCGCGTCGCTCGAGACCTCGTCGGACCGCTGGACCCGCATCGCCGCGGACGTCCAGGGCGTGACCGAGGAGACCACCACGGGCGTCCACCGCCTGTACGGACTGTCGCGGAACGGGCAGCTGAGGTTCCCGGCGATCAACGTGAACGACTCCGTCACGAAGTCGAAGTTCGACAACAAGTACGGCATCCGGCACTCGCTGCCCGACGGCCTGAACCGCGCGACCGACGTCCTGATGGGCGGCAAGGTCGCGTTCGTCGTCGGGTACGGCGACGTCGGCAAGGGTGCGGCCGAGGCGCTCCGGGGGCAGGGTGCCCGCGTCATCGTCAGCGAGGTCGACCCGATCTGCGCCCTGCAGGCCGCCATGGACGGCTACCAGGTGGCGCGCCTGGCCGACGTCATCGAGACCGTCGACATGGTCATCACCTGCACGGGCAACCTCGGCGTCGTGGGCGTCGACGAGATGCTCGGGCTGAAGCACCTGGCCATCGTCGCCAACGTCGGACACTTCGACAACGAGATCGACATGGCCGGGCTCGAGTCGCTGCCCGGCGCCGTGAAGGTCGAGATCAAGCCGCAGGTGCACGAGTGGCGGCTGCCGACCGGCCGTGCGATCCTGGTGCTGTCCGAGGGCCGTCTGATGAACCTCGGCAACGCCACCGGGCACCCGTCGTTCGTGATGAGCAACTCGTTCACGAACCAGGTCCTGGCGCAGATCGAGCTGCACACCCGTCGCGACGAGTACCCGACCGGGGTCTACGTGCTGCCGAAGCACCTGGACGAGAAGGTCGCGCGCCTGCACCTCGGCGCCCTCGGGGTGGAGCTGACCGAGCTCCGTCCGGAGCAGGCGGCGTACATCGGCGTGCCGGTCGAGGGCCCCTTCAAGCCGGAGCACTACCGCTACTGAGCCGGGCGGCGGGCGGGCGGGCGGCGGGCCGTCGTGCGGAACCAGGTTCCGGACACAGCACCGCGCAATCCCGCGGTGCTGTGTCCGTTCCGCGGTGTAGCGCTACTCGCGCGGCCCGGCCCGGCCCGGCGCGGCGCCGCGCGGCGCGGCCCCGCCCCGCGGCGCCCGCCCTCAGCGCGGGAAGCCCGGCGGCCGCGCCGACGCCGATGCCCCCGCCGCGGTGAGCAGCTCGACGCGGGAGCGCATCGCCCGCACGTCCCGCCCGCGTCGCAGCACGACGACCCCGGCCAGGAACACCTCGGCGGGGACCGGCGGCACCGGGTGCGCGAACGGCGCGACGTCCGCGGCCAGTGCGCGGGCAGCGGACTCCCGGAGCTCGGGGCGCATCACGGCGGCACCACGGAAGAACGCGCCGAGCCGGTTCTCGAGCCGTTGCGGCAGCGCCGAGACGTCCGCGACCGCGGCCCACGTCGTCAGCTCCGGCGGCAGCAGCACCTCGGGATCGCGGTGCTTCGGCAGCCGCTCGTGCTGCACCACCGTGCCGGCGAGCAGGTCGCCGAGGCGCCGCGGACGGCTGCCGAACAGCGCCACGAGCAGCGCCACGGACCCGAACGTCATCCAGAGCTCGAACAGCCCGGCGAGCGCGCGGGTGAACGCGTGCCGGAACCCGATCGCTCCGCCGTCGACCCGGACGACCCGGGTACCGGTGGCGTACCGGCCGACACTGCGGCCCCGCGTGACCGTCTCGACCGCGGCCGGAACGAGGACCAGCACCGCGACGAACAGCGCGATGCCCAGGGCGGCGCCCCACGCCTCGTCGACCCCGCGCGGCCACAGCCGGGACACCCCGAACAGCAGCAGCAGGTACAGGGCGATCAGGCACACGCCGTCGAGGAGCGCCGCCGCCAGTCGCAGCACGAGGCCGGCCGGCTGCACGTCGAGTGCGACCGCCTCGCCGACCACGAGCTCGTCGCTGGTCTCGTCGAGGGCGAGCGAGAAGCGGGCGTCGGCGAGGTCGCGCGGCGTGCGGGGCTTCGGCATGGGATCATTCTGTCGGAAGTCGGCCGACACGAGGGGGAACACGTGGACCTGGACGCCTACGACGCGGTGCACCGCGACCGGTGGGACGAACTCGACCGCCTCGCACGCGCCCGGCACGCCACCGGCGCCGACGTCGACCGGCTCGTCTCCGGCTACCAGGCGGCCGCCACGGACCTCGCGCGCATCCGCGGTGCGGCGCCGCGCACGGCGACCGGCGACCGGCTCTCACTCATCCTGTACCGCGCTCGCCTCCGCTTCACCGGCACCCCGGTGGACCCCCTCACGGCCCTCGCGCTGTTCTTCACCCGGCAGCTGCCCGCGGCGCTCTACCGGATCCGCTGGGTGACGATCTGGGTCGCACTGGCCACCGCCCTGATCGGGGCGATCGTCGCGGTCTGGATCACGACGACGCCGGGGGCGACGGCGACGTTCGGCACGCCGGAGGCACTCCGCCAGTACGCCACGCAGGACTTCGTCGACTACTACTCCGACCACGGCCTCGGCGCGTTCACGGCGCAGGTCTGGACGAACAACGCCTACATCGCCGCGACGATGGTCGCGTTCGGCATCACGGGGGTGTTCGTGCCGTTCTCGATCATGCAGAACGCCGTCGGGCTCGGCGTCTCCGCGGCGATCATGCACTCGCAGGGTCGCCTGGCCGACTTCTTCCTGTACATCGCGCCGCACGGGCAGCTCGAGCTGTACTCGATCTTCCTCGCCGGTGGCGCGGGACTCATGATCTTCTGGTCGTGGGTCGCCCCCGGCCCGCACCGTACCCGGGCACAGGCCCTCGCCGAGGACGGCCGCGCCCTCATCACGATCGCGGTCGGCCTGACCCTGACCCTGCTGCTGTCCGGGCTGGTCGAGGGCGTCGTCACCCGCCAGGACTGGCCGTGGCCGATCAAGATCGGCATCGGCACGGTCGCCCTCGTCGCGGTCCTCGCCTACCAGTGGGTGCTCGGCGGTCGCGCGTACCGGGCGGGGGAGCGCGGCGACGTCGAGGAGTTCGAGCGCGGCACCTCCGCCCTGGTCGCCGGCTAGCGTCCGGTCCGGATCAGAGCCGGCCGGCGGCCTTCGCGCGCAGGTACGCGTCCGCGACGAGCGGCGGGACGTCCTCCGGGGCGCCACGCACGACCTCGGCACCGGCGCGCCGTGCGACGTCGGCGGCGCCGTCGGCATCGAGCAGGGTGCGTTCGGCGGCGGCCCGCCGGTACACGTCGCGTTCCGCTGACGGGAGGCCCGGCACCCGTCCGCCCCGCGGCGTGCGGATCGTCGTGGCCGGGTCCACCCCGCCGCGTGCGGTCCGGTGCACCGCCGGGTCCTCGATGCTCGTCACCACGACGGCGTGCCGCCGGGTGAGCCGCGGCAGCACCGCCAGCAGGTCGCCCGAGGCGCCGACGGAGTCGAGGCTCGACGCCAGCACGACGAGCGCCCGTGAGGTCGTGATCGAGTCGACGAGCGCCGGCACCGCGGACCAGTCGGTCGCGGCGAGTCCGGGTTCCGCCATCGCGAGGGCCTCCCCGAAGCGCTGGACCACGTCGGTGCGGGTCGCCCCGTGCACACGATCGTGGACGGTGTCGTCGAGGACGGCCAGGTCGACCCGGTCGCCGGCGGCCGCGGCCAGGGCGCCGAGGAGCAGTGCGGACTCGATGAAGGTGTCGAGGCGTGGTTCGTCCCCGACCCGTCCGGCTCCCGCGCGTCCGGCGTCGACGATCACGACGACCCGCCGGTCGCGCTCCGGGCGCCAGGTCCGGACGACCAGGTCTTGCCGCCTGGCGGTCGCACGCCAGTCGATGGAGCGGACGTCGTCGCCGCGGACGTAGTCGCGCAGCGAGTCGAACTCGGTGCCGTGGCCGCGCAGCTGCAGCGTGGTCTCACCGTCGAGCTCCCGCAACCGGGCCAGTCGTGACGGCAGGTGTCGTCGGGAGCGGAACGGCGGGGTGACGACGAGCTCGCCGGGGGCCGCGACGACCCGCTGCCGTGCGGCGAGTCCGAGCGGCCCGAACGCGCGGACCGCGACGCCGTCCGTGCGACGTCGGCCGCGGCGGAACGGCGTGAACCGCATCCGGGCGGTCCGCCGTTCGCCCGCGGGGACCGTCATCCGGATCCGTCGGGGGCGGTGGCCGGCCGACGGCTCCCACATGTCGCGGACGACCCCGCGGAGCGTCCGGCGGCCGTCGTTCGCGAGCACGAGCGTGCCGTCGGCGGCGGTGTCCCGACGCGCGAGCCGTGGCATCCGCCGTTCGATGCGCACCCGGGTCAGGTCGGCGGCGAGCAGCACGTCGAGGGCGGCGGCCAGCACCACGACGACGACCCACGCCAGACCGGCCCACCCGCTGGCGAGCAGCACGGTGGGCACGATCGCGACGGCGAGCAACGCGACGAACCGGCCGGAGATCGCCACTAGATCGGCACCCGCACCTGTTCGAGCACCTGTTCCAGCACCCCGTCGCCGCCGACGCCCTCGAGCTCGGCGTCGGCGGCCACCCGGAGCCGGTGCCGCCAGACCGGCAGGGTCATCGCCTGCACGTGGTCCGGCGTGATCGCGTCGTAGCCGGTGAGCCACGCCCACGCCTTCGCCGCGGCGAGCAGGGCGGTGGCACCACGCGGGCTGACCCCGACCCGGACGGACGGCGCCTGACGGGTGGCGCGGGCGAGGTCGACGATGTACGCGAGCACGTCGTCGCGGGCGCCGACGGCACGGACGGCGCGCTGCGCGGCGATGACCTCGTCGACACCCACCACGGGGGTGATCCCGGCGGATCGGACGTCCCGCGGCACGAAGCCGTCGGCGTGGCGGCGGAGGACCTGCCACTCGACGTCGCGCGGCGGGATGTCGAGCGTCAGCTTCATCAGGAAGCGGTCGAGCTGCGCCTCGGGCAGCGTGTAGGTGCCCTCGAACTCGATCGGGTTCATCGTGGCGGCGACGAAGAACGGGTCGGGCAGCAGCCGGGCGTCGCCGTCGACGCTGACCTGGCGTTCCTCCATCGCTTCGAGCAGGGCGGACTGCGTCTTCGGCGGCGTGCGGTTCACCTCGTCGGCGAGCAGGACGTTCGTGAAGACGGGGCCTTCGCGGAACGGGAACGTCCCGGTGGAGGCGTCGTACACGAGTGACCCGGTGACGTCGCCGGGCATCAGGTCCGGGGTGAACTGGATCCGCTTGGTGTCGAGGGACATCGCGGCGGCCAGGCTCCGGACGAGCAGGGTCTTCGCGACGCCGGGCACGCCCTCGAGCAGGACGTGTCCCTGCGCCAGGAGGCCGACGATCATGCCGGACACCGCGCCCTCCTGCCCGACGACGGCCTTCGCGACCTCGGTGCGGACCCGCCCGAAGGCGTCGCGGAGTCCGGGGTCGTGCGGCGCGCGGTCGTCGTGCTGGGTGTGGTCGGGGGCAGCTGGCAGGTCGGTCACGGTCGTGCTCCTGGTCGGTCGTGGTCGGTGCTGGGACGGTCGCCGGAGGTGGCTCGTCGGACGGCCCGTTCGAGTTCGTCGAGCGCGCTCGTGCCGTCGACGAGTGCGCGGTCGTCGGTGGTCGGGCCGCCGACGAGGACGGCGCCGACGCGGTCGTGGGGGATGCCGGTCGCGCGGGCGGCGGCGCGGACGACGTCGTCGACGTGCGCGGAACGGGGGAGCCCGAGCAGGCGACCGATCCGACGCACCGCGGCGACGCGCAGGGTGTCCAGGGCGTGGGTGCGGTCGTGGGTCCTGGCGTACATCCGGGCCCGGCCCTCGGTGGTCTCGGCGGCGCGGACCACCACGGGCATCCGCTCGACGACCAGTGGTCCGAGCCGTCGGCCGCGCCACACCGCGGCCGCGACGGCGACCAGGGCGAGCAGCGCGATGCCGCTCGGCACCCACGGCGGGGCGAGCTCTCCGAGCGTCGGAGCGGCGTCCGGCGCACCGACGGTCGGCGTGTACCAGGTGAGCGTGTCGTCCGCGCCGAGCAACCCGAGCGCGAGCGCGGCGTTGCCGGCGGTGGTCACGGTGTCGTTCCGGAAGGCCGACGTGGTGCCCACGAGTGTGACGTCGCCGCCGCGGGTGGTGGTGCGGACGAGGCCCCAGGCACGGTCGTCGCCGCTGCCGGACGGTGCGCACCGGTCCGCGTCGGGATCGTCGACGGTGTAGCCGTACCCGTCGGTGGACACCCGCGCGGCGGACGCGGCCGCCGGGATGGCGCAGGACACGGTGGACACGGTGTCGCCGCCCTCGGGCACGGTGGCCGTCGTGACGTCGAGTCCGAACGACCCGTACGGCGTCGAGTCGACCCCCACCAGCACGACGTGCTCCGCGGTGCGCGCGATGCGTGCAGCGACGGCGGGGTCGAGGACCCCGTCGGAGTCGTCGACGAACACCGTGCCGCCGTCGATGTCGGCGGCGCTGTCGGTGACCGAGACCGCCGTGCCGCGCTGTTCGAGGACACGGACCAGCGCCGCCGATCCGCTCGCGGTCGTCGAGGTCGGGTCGAGGGGGCGCCGCTCCGGCGGCTCGGCGCCCTGCACCACGGCCGTGAGCACCGCGAGCACGACCCCGACGAGCACGATGGCGGCCCAGAAGCCGAACCGGAACCGTCTGCCCTCGCGCTGGTCCGGCTCGGACGCAGGCGTGCGCGGCACCGTGGTGACGGCGCTCACGCGGGCACCGCCGGCTCCGGCGACCGGACCGGCCGGGCCTGGCGGACGGCCCGTTCGGTGTCGAGGACGCGTCGCGCGGTGGACTCGTCGGCATCGACGCCGAGGTACCGGACGGCGTCGAAGGCCGTCGCGGCGTCGTCGAGCGCCGCCGTCGCCGCCGGGAACGGCACGGCACCGCGCGTCGCGATGGTCCGGGCCGTGGCACCGGGGACGTCGGGCACCAGGTCGCGCTCACCGAGCCCTCGGGCGATCGCGCGGAAGCCGTCGAGCACCGCGGCGGACCAGTCACCCCGACGCAGTGCCGCCTGGGCGGCGCCCTGCAGTTCGCGGGCGGAGCGCAGGTCGTCGTCGTCGAACACCCCGCCAGTGTCGTCTTCTGCGGTGCGGGCGCGACGTCGGGGGAGTCCGCGGGCGACCACGACGAGCACGACGACGGCGACGAGCACCACGATCGCGATCACCAGGGCCGTGCGGGCGGCGACGGGGGAGTCGAGTCCGTCGGCCCGGAGCGACCCCAGCCAGTCGAGGAACGAGCGGGACGCGCGGTCCCACCACGTCACGTGCGCGCCGTCGTACGCCGACCGGTCGAGTTCGCGTTCGAGCAGGCGGCGGGCCTCGTCGGGGTCGACCGCCGTCATGCGCGTCCGTCCGGTGGGCGGTGCTGTCCCTGCTGCGGGGGAGCCGGCCACTGCTGCTGCGGCGGTTGCTGCCCGGGCCATGGCTGCTGGGCCTGCTGCCCGGGCCATGGCTGCTGGGCTTGCTGTCCGGTCCACGGCTGCTGCCCGGTCCACGGCTGCTGCTGCCACGGCGGACGGGCCACCGGTGCCGACGGGGCGAACGGGTCGGACGGCTGCCCGGTGTCCAGGTGCGACGCGATCCGCTGGTCCAGGGCCTCGGTCCGGATCCGCCGGTCGATGGTCAGGAACGTCACCACCGCGGCGCTCAGCACGTCGGTGATGCACTGCACCGCGATGGCGAGCAGGCTGCCGATGACGATCGCGACGAGGGCGCCGGCGCCGACGCCGGAGGACGCGCCGGTCTGCCCGAGCGGGTCGAACACGCCGCCGACGAGCACGGCACCGATGGTGAGCGGCGCCGAGGCGATCGACGCCGCGACCCCGAACATCACCTGCACGAGCAGCAGGATGCCGAAGGTCCGCCAGAACGCCCCGCGGGTGAGCCGCCACGACTGCGCGGCCGCCGCGAAGACCGGTCGGCCCTCGAGCGCGATGGTCGGCACGGTGAAGGCGAACCGGATGCCGAGCCACGTGAGCACGACACCGAAGCCGAGCACCATCACGAAGGCCGCCAGGACGAACCACCCGGCGCCCGAGCCCCCGGCACCGAGCGCTGCGAAGAACCCGAAGAACACCAGGGCGACGGCGATCCCGATCACCAGGCCGGCGCCGACCTGCACGAGCATCCACGCGACGACGGACCACCGGCGACCGGCGAGGAGCGCCCACAGGCCGCGGAACGTCGCCCGTCGTCCGAGCACGCGCTGCCCGGTGTCCGCGGCGACGGGAGCGACGAGGAACCCGCGACCGAGGTACGCCAGGAACGGCAGGCCGATCGTCAGAAGGATCCACAGCGTCACCGAGCCCGCGACGATCGTGTCGCCACCACCGCTGCCGTCGAACGCCGTCATCATCCGCGACTGCAGCGCCTGCTGGCCGAACGTGCTGACGAGCGTGGAGAGCAGCCCGAGCACGCCGCTGAGCAGCACGCTCCAGAGCAGTAGCACGCGGGCGTTGCGGCGGAAGACCGTGAACGCGCCGCCGAGCACGTCGCCGAACCCGAGGGGGCGGAGGGGGATCACCGGACGCGAGCCGGCAGGGGGTCGGCTGCCGGGCGGTCGACCCGGCCCCGCGGCGGGCGGCGGCGGCGCGGAGAAGCGGGGCGGGCCTCCCGGCTGCCCCTGCCACGCGCCCTGCTGCCCGGAGCCCTGCTGCCCGGCACCCTGCTGGTCGGCGCCCTGCCGTCCACTGCCCGGCGTCTGCCAATCGGACATGACCTCGGCCCCCTTCGTCGTGTCGGTCCGCGCTGCGACGCGCGCCCCACGTCCATCCTGGCGGAAAACGCCGCGTGACGGGGCCTCGGCTATCGTGAGGGGACACGTGCCGAACCGGCACCACCCGCACGCCACACGGAGTCCACATCACATGACACCGCGCATCCTCGTCGTCGACGACGACCAGGCCCTCGCCGAGATGATCGGCATCGTCCTCCGCTCCGAGGGCTACGAACCCGAGTTCAGCGCCGACGGCAACGACGCCGTCGACGCGTTCCACAGCACCAAGCCGGACCTCGTCCTGCTCGACGTCATGCTCCCGGGCATCGACGGCATCGAGGTCTGCAAGCGCATCCGCGCCGAGAGCGGCACGCCGATCATCATGCTCACCGCCAAGAGCGACACCGCCGACGTCGTGCTCGGCCTCGAGAACGGTGCCGACGACTACGTCGTCAAGCCGTTCAACCCGAAGGAGCTCGTCGCCCGGATCCGCACCCGGCTCCGGCCGAGCGCGACCGACGCCACCGTGCTGCACGTCGGCGACGTCACGGTCGACGTCGCCGGGCACGAGGTGCGCCGCGGCGACACCGTCATCGCGCTCACCCCGCTCGAGTTCGACCTGCTCCGCGCGCTCGCCGAGAAGCCGAACCAGGTCTTCACCCGCGAGATGCTGCTCGAGCAGGTCTGGGGCTACCACTACAAGGCCGACACCCGCCTGGTGAACGTGCACGTCCAGCGCCTCCGCGCGAAGATCGAGCACGACCCCGACAACCCGAAGACCGTCACCACGGTCCGCGGCGTCGGGTACCGGGCCGGAGGAGCCTGACCACCGTGCCACCAGCCCCGCCCGCCGCCGGCACCGCTCCCGGCACGGCCACGGTGTCGATCGGTGTGGTCGGCCGCGGTCGGCGACGCATGCGCCGCTGGGTCCGGCGCGGCTGGCGGCCCGTCGCGTACGTGTGGCGCCGGTCGCTCATGTTCCGCTCGGTCGCCATCACCGTGATGACGACCGGCCTGGCCGTGGGCATCATCGGCACCGCCGTCATGGTGAGCATCTCGACGAACGTCTACTCGCAGCGCCGCGACCAGATCGAGTCCGAGTCGGCCCGTGCCACCATCGTCGCGCAGGGCATCTTCGACGCCGCCACCGCAGCCGAGGACAACAACCAGTCCGAGCTCGAGACGCTGCAGAACGAGGCGCAGCAGGCGATCCTGTCGAACACCACGAGCCCCGGCGGCACGAGCATCGCGATCGAGCGGAGCCCGAACCAGTCGACGCCGCAGACGCTGCAGACCATCGCCAGCCAGGACTTCCCCGACGCCGTGATCACCGACGCCCTGCGGAAGGAGGTCGGCGCGAACACCGGCAAGCTCAGCCTGCAGCCGGTGCAGCTCCGCGACGACGGCCGCCGCGTGCCCGGGCTGGCCGTCGGCTCGACGCTGCAGATCCCGAGCGCCGGGCAGTACGAGCTCTACCTGGTCTACGACCTCTCCGACGCGCAGCAGACCCTCGACTTCGTCTCGCAGACGCTCTCGATCGGCGGTGTCGCCCTCATGGTGCTCATCGCCCTCGTGACCTCGCTCGTGGTCCGGCTGGTCGTCGTCCCGATCCGTGAAGCCGCCGAGACGAGCCGGAAGATCGCCGCGGGGCGCCTCGACGAACGGATCCCGGTGCGCGGTCAGGACGACCTGGCCACCCTCGCCCGGAGCTTCAACGGCATGGCCGAGGCCGTGAGCCGGCAGATCACGCAGCTCGCCGAACTCTCCCGCGTGCAGCAGCGCTTCGTGTCCGACGTGTCCCACGAACTGCGCACCCCGCTCACCACCATCCGGCTCGCGGGCGACATGCTGTTCGACTCGCGGCACGCGTTCGAGCCGTCGGTCGGGCGGTCCGCCGAGCTCCTGCACGCCCAGGTCGAGCGGTTCGAGCTGCTGCTCGCCGACCTGCTCGAGATCTCCCGCTACGACGCCCAGGCCGTGCAGCTCGACACCGAGCCCTCGGTGCCGGCCGCGCTCGCCGCGGACATCGTCGACGAGTTCCGTCCGCTGGCCGAACGCGCCGGCATCGACCTGCAGCTCGCCACCCCCGGCGGGCACACCACGATGCGGCTCGACGCCAAGCGGGTCCGCCGCATCCTGCGCAACCTGGTCGGCAACGCGATCGAGCACGGCGACGCGAAGCCCGTGCAGGTCGTCGTCGACAGCGACGCCCGGACGGTCGCCATCGCCGTCCGCGACCAGGGCGTCGGCATGCCGCCGGAGGACGCCGCCCGCGTGTTCGACCGGTTCTGGCGCGCCGACCCGAGCCGCAAGCGCACCATCGGCGGCACCGGACTCGGCCTCGCGATCAGCCTCGGCGACGCGAAGCTGCACGGTGGCCGGATCGACGTGTGGTCCCGCCCCGGCCAGGGGTCGACGTTCGTCCTCACCCTGCCCCGCAACGAGCAGGTCACCGCGGCGACCTCCGCCATCCCGCTGCCCGAACTCGACGAGTCGTACGACGGCCCCCGCGCCGTGCGAGAGGAGTCCTGATGCGTTCCCGTCCCCGCCTCCGGCACGTCGTCGCCGCCGCCCTGGCCGCCGTCAGCGTCCTCGCGCTCACCGCGTGTGCCGCGATCCCCGTCGACGGCGCGGTCCGCACGGGGCAGACGATCAAGGACGAGTCGCTGTCCGGCGTGGACTTCCGGCCGGACAAGCCGATCACCGGCTCCGACCAGACCGCCATCCTGCGCGGGTTCATCGCGGCGGCCACGGGTGCGCAGGACAACTACGCGATCGCCCGGCAGTTCCTGGCGTCGGACTTCTCGCAGCAGTGGAACCCGCGGCAGGGCGTCACCATCCGCGACGGCAGCGGGACGGTGGAGCGCGCCGCCGACCGCGAGCTCACGTACACGCTCACCGCGAGTGCCACCGTCGACTCCGAGGGCGAGTACACCCAGGCGGTCCGCCCGACCTCGTCGACGCTGACGTTCCAGTTCACCCGCGAGGACGGCGAGTGGCGCATCGCCTACGCGCCGGACGGCATCATCCTGTCGCCGGTGAGCTTCGACTCGGTGTTCCAGCAGCACGCCCTGTACTTCTACGACCCCACGTTCCGGTTCCTCGTGCCGGACGAGCGGTGGTTCCTCGCCCGATCGTCGACCAGCACCCGCATCGCCAGTGCCCTGCTCGCCGGTCCCGCCGACTGGCTCAAGGGCGCCGTCGTCTCGTCGTTCCCCGAGGGCACCCAGCTCTCGCTGAACGCCGTCACCATCGACAGCGGTACCGCACTCGTCGACCTGTCCAGCGACGCCCTGCGCGCCAGCACCGTGGACCGGGTCCGGATGCGCGAGCAGCTCAGCAAGTCGCTCGCCTCCGTCGCGACCATCTCGTCGGTGTCGATGACCATCGAGGGCGCGAGCCTGTCCGTGCCGGACTCCAGCGGGGCGAACGCGCAGCAGAACCCGGACGTCGACCCCCGCCCCCTCGTTGAGGACGACGGCGTCGTCGGCTACGCCGCCACCGGCACCGGCAAGGTGTCGAAGCTCGGCGGTGGCGTCGGCGACACGATCGCCGCGCTCGACCCGACGTCGATCGCGCTCTCCGCCTCGGGGACGACCGCCGCCGTGGGCAACCGCGACGGCGCGGTCGTCGTGCGCGGCAAGGACCACCTGCGCGTCGACGCGCGCGAGGACCTGGTCGCCCCCGCGATCGACGACCTCGGCTTCGTGTGGGTCGGCGAGCGGTCGGACACCCGCCGGATCACGGCCTACGGCCTCGGCGGCGACCCGCACGACGTCGCCACGTCGCTGCCGCGCGGTGACCTGGTCTCGTTCCAGGTGTCGCGTGACTCCACCCGGGCGCTCGCCCTGATCGAGACCGCTGACGGGCCCGGTCTTTACGTGATGGCGATCATCCGCGGGTCCGACCGGTCGCCGACGTCGTTCGGCGCCGCGGTCCGCGTGCAGGCAGCGGCCGGCGACGCCGTCGGGGCGACCTGGGTGAACGACACCGATGTCGCGTCGGTCGGACAGACGACGTCCGGCCCGAACATCGTGCGGACGACGATCGGCGGGCAGTCGAGCACCCTGCCGAAGCCGGACGGTCGTGCGACGTCGATCAGCGGCGGGAGCGGTGGAGCGCTGCTCCTGCGGATGTCGAACGGGTCGGTGCTGCAGTCCACGGGCGGCGGCTGGGACACCACCGGCGTCACGGCGCACGTGCTCGGCGTCCAGCGCTGACGCGGGAGGCGCGTCCGCACCTGCCCGGTGCGTCCGTCCCTCCACACCCACCCCGACCGGGAGGCCCGTCCACCGTCCGCACCGCCGGCCCGCGCCCGCCGTGCGGTCACCGTCACACTCGGTGCGTGCGCACCACAGATCGTCCCACCCCGCTCCGTCCCACCCCGCTCCGTCCCACTCCGTGGCGTGACGCTGCGCTCGCGGTGCTCGGGTTCTTCCTGCCCGTCGCGTGCCTGGGCTGCGGACGACCGGACCGGGCGCTCTGTCGGACCTGTCGTGCGGCGCTCGACGCACGTCCGCGCCGGGTGCGCCTGGTCGCCGGCGTCCGGCTCGACGCCGCGTTCGAGTACGAGGGACTCGTCCGCACCCTGCTGCTCGAGCTGAAGCTCCGTGGGCGGGTCGACGTCGCACGGCCGCTCGGCACCAGGTTCGGCGCCCTCGTCCGTACGGCGCTCGCCGAGGCGTCCGCGGGGACGGTCGTCCTCCGGATCCCACCGTCGCGGGCCGGGGCACGGCGACGCGGCTTCGACCCGGTGGTCCTGCTCCTCGCCCGCGGCGGCGTCCACCGCACCGGTCGACTCCGGCGGGTCCGGGCCGGCCCCACCGGCAAGGGACCCGGGCAGAAGGAACGGACCGCGACCGAGCGGGTCGCCGCGACCGTCGGCACCCTGCGTGCCCGCGGGGTCGACGGCCGCGACGTGGTCCTGGTCGACGACGTCGTGACGACGGGCGTGACGATGGCCGAGGGCGTGCGGGCTGTCCGGGTCGCGGGCGGCCGGGTCGTCCGCTGCGTCGCCGTCGCGAGCGTCGAGGACTGACGGCTCGGTGAACACCCGGTGTCCACTGTGTGTCCGGTGAGTGTCCGGCGGACTCGCCGGTGCACCGTGACGCCGGACCAGCGGCGGGTCTAGCCTCGCGACAAGGCGTTCGGGTTCGCCGGATGGAGGCGACGCGCCGAAGCTCGATGGGAGCCGCGACATGGACGTGACGATCACAGGCCGGAACGTCGGGGTCACCGACCGATTCCGCACCTACGTCGAACAGAAGTCCGAGAAGATCGACGTGCTCGCTGACCGAGCGCTGGCCTTCGAGGTGCGCATCAGCCGCCACCACGAGAAGTCCGGCGGCAGCCAGGGCGAGGACCGCATCGAGCTCACGCTCATCGGTCCAGGACCCCTCGTGCGTGCGGAGTCCGCGGCGTCCGACAAGTACGCCGCCTTCGACCTCGCCTTCGCCCGCATCATGGAGCGTCTGCGTCGTGCCCGTGACCGCCGCAAGGTGCACCGCGGCCGTCACCGTCCGACCTCGGTGGCCGAGGCCGCCGGCAGCGGCTTCGACGGCATGGGCGTCGTCCCGGCCGACGGGCGGCTCATCGAGGACGTCGCCACCGGAGCCGTCCCCGTCGTCGACACCGGTGCCGACGCGCCGGAAGAGGACGACACCGAGGTCTACAGCCCGGTAGTCATCCGGCACAAGGTGTTCGAGGCGGCGCCGATGACGCTCGACGACGCGCTGTACTTCATGGAGCTCGTCGGGCACGACTTCTACCTGTTCGTGGACGCCGAGACCCACCGTCCGAGCGTCGTGTACCGCCGCAAGGGCTGGGACTACGGCGTGATCGGCATCGACGACCAGACCGGCGCCGCCGCGACGGCCGGGGCCGAACCCGCTGCTGCGATCGCCTGACCCGTCACCGGGACGAACCGTTCCGCACCGTGCGCGGCCCGTTCGCGGGCCGCGCACGCCCGTGCCCCCACACCGGCGTCCCTCACAGCGCACGGCGCTGGCGGGTTGCTAGCATGACTGGTCGATCGGTCGCGCAGGTCGCGCACGACGACCCCGTAAGGAGCTCACGTGGCAAACGTGCTGGAGAAGGTCCTCCGCATCGGCGAAGGACGAACCCTCCGCCGGCTGAAGGCGTACGCCTCGGCGATCAACGACCTCGAAGACGACTTCTCGAGCCTCAGTGACGAGGAGCTCCAGGACGAGACGAAGGAGCTGCGCGAGCGGTACGCCAACGGCGAGACCCTCGACGACCTGCTGCCCGAGGCGTTCGCCGCGGTGCGGGAAGCAGCGAAGCGCACCCTCGGCATGCGGCACTTCGACGTGCAGCTGATGGGTGGCGCAGCCCTGCACCTCGGCAACATCGCCGAGATGAAGACCGGTGAGGGCAAGACCCTCGTCGCGACCACGGCCGCGTACCTCAACGCGATCCCCTCGCGCGGCGTGCACGTCATCACGGTCAACGACTACCTGGCGTCGTACCAGTCCGAGATCATGGGCCGCGTCTTCCGAGCCCTCGGCATGACGACCGGCTGCATCATCGCCAACCAGACGCCCGTCGAGCGCCGTGAGCAGTACGCCGCGGACATCACCTACGGCACGAACAACGAGTTCGGCTTCGACTACCTGCGCGACAACATGGCGTGGCAGGCCTCGGACATGGTGCAGCGCGGTCACTTCTTCGCCGTCGTGGACGAGGTCGACTCGATCCTCATCGACGAAGCCCGCACGCCGCTCATCATCTCCGGTCCGTCCTCGGGCGAGGCCAACCGCTGGTTCACCGAGTTCGCCTCGATCGCCAAGCGCCTCACCCCGGGTGAGGACTACGAGGTCGACGAGAAGAAGCGCACCGTCGGCGTGCTCGAGCCCGGCATCGAGAAGGTCGAGGACTACCTCGGCATCGACAACCTGTACGAGTCGGCGAACACCCCGCTCATCTCGTTCCTGAACAACTCGATCAAGGCCGTCGCGCTGTTCAAGCGCGACAAGGACTACGTCGTGATGAACGGCGAGGTGCTCATCGTCGACGAGCACACCGGTCGCATCCTGATGGGCCGCCGCTACAACGAGGGCATCCACCAGGCGATCGAGGCGAAGGAGAACGTCGAGGTCAAGGCGGAGAACCAGACCCTCGCCACGGTCACGCTGCAGAACTACTTCCGCCTGTACCAGAAGCTCTCCGGCATGACCGGTACCGCCGAGACCGAAGCGGCCGAGTTCATGTCGACGTACAAGCTCGGCGTCGTCCCGATCCCGACGAACAAGCCGATGCAGCGCATCGACCAGACCGACCTGGTCTACAAGAACGAGAAGTCGAAGTTCGAGCAGGTCGCCGAGGACATCGCCGAGCGCCACGAGCAGGGCCAGCCCGTCCTCGTCGGCACCACGAGCGTCGAGAAGTCCGAGTACCTGTCGAAGCTCCTCGCCAAGAAGGGCGTGAAGCACGAGGTCCTCAACGCGAAGAACCACGCTCGCGAAGCCGCGATCGTCGCCCAGGCCGGTCGCCTCGGTGCCGTGACCGTCGCCACGAACATGGCCGGTCGAGGCACTGACATCATGCTCGGCGGCAACTCCGAGTTCCTCGCCGTGCAGGAGATGCACGCCAAGGGCCTGTCGCCGACCGAGACCCCCGACGAGTACGAGGCCGCGTGGGACGAGGTCTTCGCCCGCGTCAAGGCCGAGGTCGAGGTCGAGGGCGACAAGGTCCGCGAAGCCGGTGGGCTCTACGTCCTCGGCACCGAGCGCCACGAGTCGCGCCGCATCGACAACCAGCTGCGCGGTCGTTCCGGCCGCCAGGGCGACCCCGGCGAGAGCCGTTTCTACCTGTCGCTCACCGACGACCTGATGCGCCTGTTCAACTCCGGCGCTGCCGAGAGCCTGATGGGCCGCTCGAACGTGCCGGACGACCTGGCGATCGAGAACAAGCTCGTCGGCCGTGCGATCCGTTCCGCCCAGGCGCAGGTCGAGGGCCGCAACGCCGAGATCCGCAAGAACGTCCTCAAGTACGACGACGTCCTGAACCGCCAGCGTGAGGCGATCTACAGCGACCGCCGCCACATCCTCGAGGGCGACGACCTGCACGACCGCGCGCAGTCGTTCCTCAAGGCCGTCGTCGACGACGTCATCGACACCCACACCGGCGAGGGCTCGCCGGACGACTGGGACCTCGACGCCATGTGGACCGAGCTCGGCACGCTCTTCCCGATCTCGATCTCCATCGACGAGGTCATCACCGAGGCCGGCTCGAAGGGCAAGGCGTCGCGCGACTTCCTCGGCCGCGAGATCTTGTCCGACGCCCAGCTCGCGTACTCCAAGCGTGAGGAACTGCTCGGCGACGAGGCGATGCGCGAACTCGAGCGTCGCGTGGTCCTGTCGGTGATCGACCGCCGCTGGCGCGACCACCTGTACGAGATGGACTACCTCAAGGACGGCATCGGCCTCCGTGCGATGGCGCAGCGCGACCCGCTGGTCGAGTACCAGCGCGAGGGCTACGCACTGTTCCAGACGATGATGGGGCAGATCCGCGAAGAGTCGGTCGGCTACCTGTTCAACCTCGAGGTCCAGGTGCAGTCCGATGGCGAGAACGCCGTGATCGAGGCCAAGGGTCTCGACGAGGACGAGGTCTCCGGCCTCGAGTACTCGGCCCCGTCGATCGACGGCGAGGTCGAGGTCCGCGACGAGAAGGGCCGCCTCGAGCAGGCCGCCACCGCTCGGGCGCAGCGGGCACAGGCCGAGGCCGAGGCGGCTGCCGAGCCCGAGCAGGGTTCCGCGTTCGGCAACGCGGCCACGGCTTCCGGCCAGGCCGCTGCGAGCAACCGCGCCGAGCGTCGTCAGGCGTCGAAGAAGTAGTCCGCGTGCGCGACAGCGCATCGTGAGCAGAAGTGGTCGGGTCCCGCATCGGGACCCGACCACTTTGCTCACCAAGCGCGCCGGCCGACGGACGGGAGGCCCGTGGCGGCATCGCCACGGGCCTCCCGTCCGCGTCGGGCACCTACAGGACGCCGATCGCGGTCGCCCGCCAGCGCCCCTGCCGCGTCTCCAACCGCATCGCCACGGCGCGGGCGTGGCTGCGTGTGTGCACCACGACGGTCGCCTCGGCGACCCCGTCGGCCGGCCGGCAGACGAGCACACTGCCGACGCGGAGTACCGGGCGTGCGCGCGACCGTCGACCGACCGATCGGGCGTGGGCGGCCACAGCGGCCCGCTGCTGCAGGTGCCGGTGGACGTCGTCGGTGATCCACCGGGCGATGCTGTCGACCTCGCGCGAACCGGTCAGCACCTCGGCCACGCACAGGCCGAGGGCTCGAGCGGTCTCGGCGGGGTCGGGCGGGCCGGTGGACGGCTCGTCGACGGGCGGCGGTTCGACGATCGTGAGCGGTGGCGGGTGCACCGTCGTCGTCGCCTGTTCGATCCGGTGTGCCTGCTCCGCCACCCCTGCCCCTTCCGTTGCTGGAGCGAGCGTATGGGGCGTGCAACATGCGAAATACGAAGGCGTTGGGCCTGTGGAGAGGGCGATGTTGTCCACAAGTCAGCGCACCTAGACTGGCGGAGTGTCGACCCTCAGTGACCTCGTCCTCGCGCAAGGCCGTTCCTCCGAAGCCGACGTGGAGTGGCTCCACCTGCTCGTGGGGGACTGGCAGCTCCTCGCCGACCTGTCCTTCGCCGACATGGTCCTGTGGGTGCCGACCTCCGAGGACGGCTCGTTCGTCGCCGTCGCGCACGCACGGCCGAGTTCCGCGGCGACGCTGTTCTACCGCGACATCGTCGGGCAGGAGATCCGCGAGGAGTGGCGCGGCCAGGTGACCGAGAGCTTCGCCGGCGCCCGCGTCGTCGACTCCGCCGAGCCCGACTGGTACGAGGACACCCCGACCCGGGTCCGAGCGATCCCGGTGCTCCGCCGCCTCAGTGCGAAGAGTGCCCAGACCACCGAGCGGCCGATCGCCGTCGTGACCCGGCACTCCAACCAGGACGAGATGCGGACGCCGAGCCGCCAGGAGCTCAACTTCACCGCGAGCGCCAACGACCTGTTCGGCATGATCGCGACCGGGGACTTCCCCGACCTCGGAGCACCGGCCGGCCCGCGTCGTGGTGCTCCCCGCGCCAGCGACGGCCTGCTACGCCTCGACACCGCCGGCATCGTCACCTTCGCGAGCCCGAACGGGCTGAGCGCCTTCAACCGCATGGGCTTCGAGGGCGAACTCGAGCGGAAGTCCCTCGCCGAGGTCACCACCGAGCTCATCGGCGCGCAGCTCGACGTCGACGAGTCACTGCCCCTGGTCGTCACCGGCCGCGCGCCGTGGCGGGCCGACGTCGAGTCGAAGGGCGTCACGGTCTCCCTGCGCTCCATCCCGCTCCGCGACCACGGCGACCGCATCGGCGCGATCGTGCTCTGCCGCGACGTGTCCGAGCTCCGCCACCAGGAGCGCGAGCTCATCACCAAGGACGCCACGATCCGCGAGATCCACCACCGCGTGAAGAACAACCTGCAGACGGTGGCGTCGCTGCTCCGCATCCAGGCGCGGCGGACGCACTCCGACGAGGCGCGGACGTCCCTGCAGAACGCCATGCGCCGCGTCGCGGCGATCGCGGTCGTGCACGACACGCTGTCGAGCGGGCTGAGCCAGACGGTCGACTTCGACGACGTGTTCGACTCGGTGCTCAAGCTCGTCACCGAGGTCGCCGCATCGCACAACACGACCGTGCACCCGAAGAAGACCGGTGAGTTCGGCGTGCTGCCGTCCGAGGCGGCCACGCCGCTCGCGCTCGGTCTGACCGAACTCGTCACGAACGCGGTCGAGCACGGGCTGGACGGCCGTGACGGCGAGGTCGAGATCGTCGCCCGGCGCTTCGACGACCACCTCGAGATCGAGGTCCGCGACAACGGTGTGGGGCTGCCGGAGGGCAAGGTCGGTTCGGGCCTCGGTACCCAGATCGTCCGTACGCTCATCCAGGGCGAGCTCGGCGGCACGATCGACTGGCACACGCTGACCGGCAGCGGCACCGAGGTCACGATCGCCATCCCGTTCCGCTGGCTGACCGCCCCCGCCGCCTAGCCCCTGCGCTGCGCTGCGCCGCGTCCGCTCGTGAGGTTCCGAGATCTGCGCACCTCGGCGTGCGATCGCGCGTGCTGTGGAACCTCGACGGTCGGCGCGCGGCGTGTTGTGGAACCCGGGCGGCTGTCGGACGGGAGGCCCGTGGGCGCGTTGCCACGGGCCTCCCGTCCGTCGTTCGGTCGCGTCTCGGGCCGCGCCGAGGTTCCGAGATCTGCGCATCTCGGCGTGCGATCGCGCGTGTTGTGGAACCTCGACGGTCAGCGCGCGGCATGTTGTGGAACCCCGAGTACCAGCGCACGGCGTGCCGCCCCGCCACGCGCCCCGCGCGTACGACGACGCCCGCCGTCCCCGAAGGGGCGACGGGCGTCGGTGTGTCGGGAAAGCTCCCGGGTCAGGAAGCGCGGCGGGCGCGCGCGGCGCGACGCTTCAGCGCGCGGCGCTCGTCCTCGCTCAGGCCGCCCCAGACGCCGGAGTCCTGGTTGTTCTCGAGCGCGTACTGCAGGCACATCTCGGTGACCGTGCAACGCGCACAGACCGACTTGGCCTTCTCGATCTGGTCGACGGCGGGCCCGGTGTTCCCGACGGGGAAGAAGAGCTCGGGGTCTGCGGTGAGGCAAGCTGCCTTGTCACGCCAGTCCATGTGTGGTGCTCCTTGATGTCGATGCTCGAACGGCAGGCCGGGGCCGAGGTTCGGGGGATCGGAACGCTGACCATGCATGAGGCATGACGGGACAACTGTGGGGAGGAGTCCGCTGGAAGCGAGTCTGACGCCCGCGTGACGCTCGGGGGAGGAGCGACGAACCACGGGAGACGCACACCACATCGTGCCGTCCAAACGACCTCGAATATCGTTCCATACTGGTAGGGGCAAATCAAGGGTTGCGATGCTGGAGGATCACTGTGCACGATGACGACCTGACCGCGGTCGACCGTCCGGAGCGACGCTCGCGCGCACTGATCGGCCTGCTCGTGGTCGTCGGACTCGAGTTCGCGGCCCTGGTCGTGGTCACCGTCGTGCTGATCGTGGAGCTGATCGTCGCGCCCGCGTCGAGCCTCGCGTCCGGCATCGCGCTCACCGTCCTGTCGGCCGTCGCGGCGCTCTGGCTCGGCGCGCTGCTGAACGGCCTCTGGAAGGGCCGCGCCTGGGTGCGCTCGGGGATCATCGTCTGGCAGGTCCTGCAGGGCGCCATCGCGATCGGTGCGTTCCAGGGGGTCTTCCGTGTGCCGGCGATCGGCTGGGTCCTGCTGATCCCCGCACTCCTCGGCATCACGCTGGTGCTGTCGCGGTCGGTGACGGTCGCGCTCGCGCGTCCCGTGGAGTAGACGCGACCGACAGGCGGACGGGAAGTGCGGTGCCAGCTGGCACCGCGCCTCCCGTCCTGCCGTGGTCCGGTCCTCAGACCAGGCCGAGCTTCTTCCGCAGGCTCGCCACGTGTCCGGTCGCCTTGACGTTGTAGAGCGGCAGCTGCACGGTGCCGTCCTCGTCGACCACGATCGTCGACCGGATCGTGCCGGTCACGATCTTGCCGTAGTTGTTCTTCTCGCCCCAGGCGGCGTACGCCTTGTGCACCGCCAGGTCCGGGTCGCTCAGCAGCGGGAACGTGAGGGCCTGCTCGTGCTGGAAGGTCTTGAGCTTCGCGGGCTCGTCCTTCGAGACGCCGAGCACCTCGTACCCGGCGGCCTGCAGCGACGACATGTTGTCGCGGAAGTCGCAGGCCTCGGTGGTGCAGCCGGGGGTGGAGGCCGCCGGGTAGAAGTACACGATGACCTTCCGGCCGCGCAGGCTCGAGAGGGCGTGGTCGACGCCGTCCTGGTCCGGCAGGGTGAAGTCGGGGGCGGTGTCGCCGGCGGCGAGACGGTCGGTCATGGTGCTCCTGTTCGCTCCGTGCCCACGAGTGGTCGTGAGCGCGCAGAACCCATGCTATTGTTGATTCCCGTTGCGGCACGGAAGCCGGAACATGCACCTCTAGCTCAATTGGCAGAGCAACTGACTCTTAATCAGTGGGTTCTCGGTTCAAGTCCGAGGGGGTGCACCAGAACACCGAAGGCCCCGACTCATCGAGTCGGGGCCTTCGTTCGTTCCGGGGGCGATCGCGCGTTCGGAACGGGACACGCCCGAGGTGCGTGCGGCGGGCAGATTCAGTCGGCGGCGACGTCGACGACCTGTTCCTCGCCGACGACGAGGTCGACCGCGCCGGCCGAGGCCGCCGCGAGGTCGGCCCCCAACGCGCCGAGCGCGTCGGCCGGCACCCAGACCTCGAACGTCGCCGCCTGCCCGTACGCCGTCGGGCCGAGGGTCGCGTGGTGGTGCCGGACCCAGTCGCGCAGGACGTTGTCGAGCCTGCCGGCCTCGGCGTGCGGGGCGTCGAAGCGCACCTGCGTCAGTGCCTCGCGTCGGACGAGGGCGGCGGCGTCCAGCGCCTCGGACACCGACGTCGAGTAGGCGCGGACGAGTCCGCCGGCGCCGAGCTTCACCCCGCCGAAGTACCGCGTCACGACCGCCACCACGTCGGTCAGCTCGCGGCGGCGCAGGACCTCGAGCATCGGGACGCCCGCCGTGCCGGAGGGTTCGCCGTCGTCGGACGACCGCGCTTGGTCGCCGAGCGTGCCGGTGACCATCGCGGTGCAGTTGTGCCGGGCGTCCCAGTACCGCCGCTTCACCTCGGCGATGACCCGTTCGGCGTCCGCGACGTCCGACACGGGTGCGACGGTGGTGATGAACCGCGACTTCGTGATGACGATCTCGTGCTCGACCGGCTCGGCGATCGTCGCGGGGAAGCTGCGGGCCATGCCACGAGGCTAACGGCGAGCACCGTGTCCGCCGCGCTACCATGTCCTGCACGCACGGCTGGGGAGGAGTCCGACATGGAGACCGGTGATCCGAGGGGCGGGGTCCTGGACGCCGCCGAACTCGCACGGCGCATCAACCTGCTGCTCGACTTCGAGGAGTCCCAGCGCGGGACCCCGGTGCCCTTCGCCTCGATCGAGGAGTACGTCGCCACCCGCGGCGGTTCGCTCTCGCGGGCGAAGTGGACCTACATGCTCTCCGGCGACGGCCGCCGCAACCGCGACACCGGACTCCTGCGCCTGCTGGCCGGGTTCTTCGAGGTCGACGAGCGCTTCCTGCTCGAGGACAGTGACGTCCCCGAGCGCATCGGCGCGCAACTCGCCCTGGTCCGGTCCCTGCGCTCGGCACGGGTGAGCGGGTTCGCCGCGCGGACCTTCCCCGGTGAACTCTCACCCGACGCGCTGCGGCGCATCGCCGAGGTGCTCGAGGAGGAGTCGCAGCGGGGGAGCGTGGCATGACGGACGCGCTGCTCGAGTCCTTCTGGGCACGCGGCGCTGCCGAGGGCTGGTCGGACGTCGACCAGGCGGTCGCGGCCGCCGCCGACGTCGTCGCGAAGCCGATCATCGTGCGCGAGGAGGCGTTCCTCGCCGCCGAGCCCGTGTGCGGGTTCGTCGCGACACTCGAACACGCGCACGTGATGATGATCTCGCCGACCGCGTCGCCCACCTTCCGGGCGTTCGTCATCGGCCACGAGCTCGGGCACGTCCTGCACCGGCACCAGGAGCACGCACCGCAGTCCGCGTACATCCGCGACGTCATCCCGAACCTGCCCGACTACAAGGTCGAGCGTGCCCTGGCGCGGGGGATGTTCTCGAACGTGTACGAGCACGAGGCCGAGGTCTTCGCCGACGAGCTCGCCACGCTGATCCGACGGCACCGCGGCCGTCCGAGCGCCTTCCGCGGGGTCTTCGGGTGATCGTCGCCGTCGTCCAGGCGGTGCTCCTCATCGCCGGGACGATCGCGCTCTTCGTCCTGCAACGCGGACAGGACCGCACCCTGACGATGACCTTCCTGTTGTTCTCTGCCACCATCGTCACGAACGTCGACCCGCTCTACCGATGGCTCGACCCGCTGCTCGGCGGGCGCAACGTGGTGACCGTGATCAGTGACTGCCTGATGGTCGCCGGCACGAGCACGCTGTTGTGGGGCGTGGCGAAGGCGGTCGGGGCGGCGCGGCCCTGGCTCCGGAACGCCATCGTGGTGTCGTTCGTGCTCGTCGTGGCGGTGATCGTCATCGCCTTCTCCGTGCTGGACAAGCCGACCACCACGACGACCTTCATGCTCGATGCGGGGTCGCACCCGGCGGCGAGCGTGTACTCGATCGCACAGACCGTCTACCTCGGGGTGGCGCTCGGCGCGACGGGCGTGATCTGCGTCCTCCGACTGCGCGAGGCCCGGACGACCACGGACCTGGTCGGCCTGTGGGTCCTGGTGCTGGGCGGCGTCCTCGGCGTCGTCCGGATGGGCGTGGTGGTGGTCATGGACCTCGCACACGTCCTCGGCGACCTGGACCGCATGCGCTCGCTCTCGCTGCCGTACGACGTGACCACGCCCGGCGCGGTGCTCTGCGTGGCGTCCGGCATGCTCCTGCTGGTGGTGGGGCACCGGGTCTCGCAGCGCCGCCGTTCGCGCCGGGTCGACACGGCACTGCGCCGGCTCGCGCCGCTGCACGAGCGGATCGGCGTCGACAACGCCTACCCGACGACGGACGACCCGGCCACGCGGTTGAGCCGCGCGATCGTCGAGGTCAACGACGGGCTCCGCCGGTCGCGTGCGTCGTTGTCCGACACCGAGCGAGCGGCCCTCGCCGAGGCCGAGGCAGCACTCGACACGGCGTAGCCCGAACGGGTGGCTCGACGGTCCTCCGGGCTCCGTGTAGGGTTTGTAGCAAGTGCTACAGATCCTGTGGTTCGTCTGGTGGGACTCGGCCGCGTTGGGGGCGGCCGAGCACCACCGACACTCCGCTCTGGACACGCGTTGTCTAGACTCGGACGGTGCTCGTCTTCGCCGCAGTCGTCCTGTTCATCGGTGCCGTCTTCAACATCGTCACCTGGCCGCGCTTCTTCCAGCGCGTCGCGAAGGACACCCGTGCGCGCGACGCCGCGGGCAAGCCGACGACGTTCTACACGGTGCACCTCGTGCTCCTGCTCATCGCGCTCGCCATCGCCGTCGCCGCGGTCGTCGCCGGGGTCCTGCTGCTGGTCTGAGCAGGTCGCCGTCGGGCGTCGCTTCAGCGCCGCTTCAGCGCTGCTTCAGCGCCGCACGGCAGGATCGTCGCCATGCGTGTGCTGGTGGTCGATGACGAGGTCCGACTCGCCGACGGTGTCCGCCGTGGCCTCGAGGCCGAGGGGTGGGCGGTCGACGTCGCCCACGACGGGGTCGACGGTCTGTGGCACGCGCGCGAGTTCCGCTACGACGCGATCGTCCTCGACCTGATGATGCCGGGGATGAGCGGGTGGGCGGTCTGCGCGCAGCTCCGGGCAGACCAGGACTGGACCCCGGTGCTCATGCTCACCGCCAAGGACGGCGAGTGGGACCAGGTCGAGGCCCTGGACGCCGGTGCCGACGACTACGTCACGAAGCCCTTCTCGCACCCGGTCCTCGTCGCGCGGCTCCGCGCCCTCGTCCGTCGCGGTGCGCGGGAGCGGCCGGCCGTGCTCACCCTCGGTGACCTCGTCGTCGACCCGGCCGCGCGGACCGTCACCCGGGCCGGCGCCGTCGTCGAGCTCACCAGCCGGGAGTTCGCGGTCCTCGACTACCTCGCGCGACACGCCGGCCAGGTGTGCTCGAAGCGGGCGGTGATCGAGAACGTCTGGGACGTCGACTTCGAGGGCGACCCGAACATCGTCGAGGTGTACGTCGGGCACCTCCGCCGCAAGCTCGACCGGCCCTTCGGGCGCACGGCGCTGGAGACCGTCCGCGGTGCGGGCTACCGACTGGCGGCCGACGGTGGCTGAGCGCGGTCGGACCCGGGGCCAGCGCTTCCGGTCGGTGCGCGCACGGACCACGCTCGGCGCCGGCGTCGTCGTGCTCGCAGCCCTCGTCGTCGGCGCCGTCGGCTTCGTGGTCGTCCTCCGGCTCGTGCTGCTCGACGGGGTGCGGGCCTCCGCCGAGGCCGGCCTCGAGCAGGCGTCGTCGCGCGTCGAGACCGACGGCGCCGGTGCGGTCAGCGGGTACGAGGACGTCCTCGTGCAGGTCGTCGGCGACGACGGGGCGGTCCTGGCGCACGGCGACGACGCCGACGCCCCGGCACTGCCGACGGCCGACGAATCCCGCTGGTCGCACGACGGCGAACGGTGGCTGCTCGTCGCCGACGACGTCGACCTGCCCGGCGGTGGCGAGGCGACCCTGGTGTACGGCGTCTCCCTCGAACAGACCGACACCGCGGTGCGTGCTGCGGTGGTGCTCCTCGCCGTCGGCGTGCCGGTGCTGGTCCTCGTGCTCGGCGTCGTGACCTGGTCCGTCACGGGACGGTCGTTGCGGCCGGTGGAGCGGATGCGCACCGAGGTCGAGACGATCCGTGCCGCCCACCCCGACGCCCGCGTGGTCGTGCCCGACACCGGTGACGAGGTCGCACGGCTCGCGACCACGATGAACGCCATGCTCGACCGTCTCGACCGGTCCGCTGCGGGCCAGCGGCAGTTCGTGTCCGACGCCTCGCACGAGCTGCGGTCGCCGATCGCTTCCATCCGCCAGCACGCCGAGGTCGCCGTCGCACACCCGGACCGGACCGACGTCGCCGAGTTCTCCGACGTCGTGCGGTCCGAGGCCGTGCGCCTGCAAGACCTCGTCACCGGGCTGCTCGAGCTGTCCCGGTTGGACGAGGGTGGCACGGGGGTGCGCCGCCCGGTGGACCTCGACGACCTCGTGCTCGACGCGGTGACGCGGGCGCGGGCACGGGTGCCGAGTGGCGCGACCGGCGACCGTGCGATCCGCGTCGACGCGACGGGGATCTCCGCCGCTCGGGTGCTCGGTGACGAGCGCCTGCTCGCCGGGGTGGTCGGGAACCTCGTCGACAACGCCGTCCGGCACGCGTCGTCGCAGGTCGCGGTCGCGCTCGCCGAGCAGGACGGTGCGGCGGTGCTCACGGTGGACGATGACGGTGCCGGCGTGCCCGTGGCCGAACGGGACCGGGTGTTCGAACGGTTCGTCCGGCTCGACGAGGCCCGCAGTCGTGACGCCGGTGGCGCGGGTCTCGGCCTGGCGATCGTGTGGGACGCCGTCCGGGCGCACGGCGGCGAGGCATCGGTGACGGACGCACCCCTCGGCGGGGCGCGGTTCGTCGTGCGCATCGCACTCGGTGGCTGAACAGGTGGCTTCAGGTCTGCTTCAGCACCCCGCCGACATGCTCGTGCCATGAACCTCCGCACCCAGCACCAGAAGTCCTCCGCCCGCCGCGTCGCCGCCCTCGCCGCCCTGCCCGTGGTGGCCGCGCTCGCCCTCGCCGGCTGCTCCACCGCCGGGTCGTCCACCGGCTCGTCGGCGATCGGTGCCACGACCGGCACGACCGGCACGACCGCGACCGCTGCTTCGGCAGCGTCCAACGAGGCGCTGCTCGCCGCCGTCGCCACCGCGTGGAAGAGCGTCGGTTCCGGCACCGTCATCTCGGTCGAGCAGGAGCAGCGTGGCAGCGCGTACGAGGTCCTCGTCGTGACGGAGGACGGCACCGAGCACGAGGTGCACACCGATGCCGCCGGCACCGGGGTGACCGGCACCCCGCAGACCGAGACCGCGGACACCGACGACCGCGCCGAGCACGACCGGTTCGTCGCCGCGGCCGACCTCGACGTGCGCACGGCCGTCAGCGCCTTCGAGGACCTGCACGCCGGTTCGATCTCCGAGCTCGGCCTCGACGACCACCTCGGCACGGTGGTCTGGGAAGGCGACGTCGTCGACGGGTCCGGCACCAAGCACAGCGTCCGGATCGACGCCGGTTCGGGCGACGTCGTCACCGACCAGGTCGACACCGACGACTGAGCGCCGTCAGGACTCCACGTGCAGCGGCGGGCCGAGCACTTTCCGGATCGCCAACGCGGCGAGCTGCTCGTCCGAGGTGTCGAGCAGCACCCGGAACGTGTCGGCTTCGGTGACGAACTCGACGCAGACCGCGTCCTCGTCGCAGGGTCCGATGTGCCAGCTGCGTACGGCGTCCATCGGCACGCTGGTCCGCGCCGCTCGCTCGTAGTCGGTCTCGGCCTCCAGGCGATCAGGGAAGACCCGCAGGCGTCCGTACGCACCGCGCCAGCTCAGTCGCAGGTCGAGGGTGGGGGAGACAGAAGGGTCCGGCACCCGCCGATCGTACCGACGGGTACCGGACCCGGTGTGCATCGGGAGCGGCGTGCTGCGCTCCCGGGACAGATCAGGCGGTGCCGTTCGACCCGCCCTGGTCATCGCCGTCACGGCGGACCTGGTTCGCCGGGTCGCGGACGCCGATCGGGTACGGACCGGTGACGCCCTGTCGCAGCGATGCGATGCGCAGGATGCGGTCGCGCTGCAGGAACCAGCCGACGATGAGCAGCGGGATCACGATCACGAGGGAAGCGATCGTGTAGGTGCCGACGGGGTAGTCGATCGCCATCAGGACGATGACCGAGGCGAGGAACGCCAGGGTCAGCCATGCGGTGACCGGCGCGCCCGGCAGCTTGAACGACGGCTCCTTCGCCAGCCCCTGCTTGGCCCACGAGCGGAGCCGCATCTGGCAGAGGATGATCGTGCCCCACGCCGTGATGATGCCGAGGCTCGCGATGTTCAGCGCGATCTCGAACGCCTGGCTCGGGACGAAGTAGTTCAGGACGACGCCGGCGACCGTGAAGCCCGCGGTGAGCAGGATGCCCGCGTAGGGGACCCCGCCCTTCGACATCTTGGTGGTCCACTTCGGTGCCGAGCCGTTCATCCCCATCGAGTGCAGGGCACGGCCGGTCGAGTACAGACCCGCGTTGAGCGACGACAATGCCGCAGTGAGCACCACGAAGTTCATGATGCCGCCGACGATCGACCCGACCTGCGGGTTGCCGAGCGACGAGAAGAACGTCACGAAGGGGCTCTCGCCCTCCTTGTACGCCGTGTAGGGCAGCAGCAGGGAGAGCAGGATGATCGACCCGACGTAGAAGACCGCGATGCGGAACACGACCGAGTTGATAGCGCGGGGGATGACCTTCTCGGTGTTCTGCGTCTCACCGGAGGCCGTGCCGACGAGCTCGATGGCCGCGTACGCGAACACGACGCCCTGGATCACGATGACCGCTGGCAGGATGCCGTTCGGGAAGACCCCGCCGTTGTCGCCCAGCAGGGAGAAGCCCGTCCGGACGGCTTCGCCGCCGGCCTCGACCGGGAACGCGAAGACGAGCCAGATGATCGCGACGACGAGGAACGCGACGAGTGCGGCGACCTTGATGAGGGCGAACCAGAACTCGAGCTCGCCGAACACCTTGACCGCGACCATGTTGGCGGCGAGCACGACCACCAGGGCGATCAGCGCGAGGAGCCACTGCGGCGCGGCGGTGAACGCCGACCAGTACTGCAGGTAGATCGCGACCGCGGTGGTGTCGACGATCGAGGTCATCGCCCAGTTCAGGAAGTACATCCAGCCGGCGGCGTAGGCGAACTTCTCGCCGTAGAACTCACGCGCGTACGAGATGAACGAACCCGAAGACGGGCGGTGCAGCACGAGCTCGCCGAGGGCGCGCAAGATGAAGAACGCGAAGATGCCGCAGATCAGGTAGGTCAGCGCGAGCGCGGGGCCCGCGGTGTGGAGTCGTCCACCCGCACCGAGGAAGAGTCCGGTGCCGATGGCCCCACCGATCGCGATCATCTGCAACTGCCGGGGCTTCAGTCCGTGCTGGTAGCCCTCTTGCTCGTGCGAGAAGTCGTTCGCCGGAGCACGGTTCACGCCCGTGTCGTTCTGCGCTGTCATGCGCGCCAACCTACATGCGCGCGGAACCGGGGCGGCACACAAACCTCCGAACGAGCTGATCTGTAACGAGACGGTCACGATCCCGATCCCCATGGGCGTGGGCGACACGCCGATGACGGGGTACACGGGTGCCCGGATTCCGGCGGACGTCGATTGGGTTCGGGGGACAAGGGACCGCTAGGTTTGAACGTCCCCACAGGCCCGTCGGCCGGGGGCACGACGACCAGAACGCGACCGCGGCCAGCAGCGCCGCGGCCGTACGGTCGGCCGGACCGGGACCGCCCCGAGCGTGGTCCCCGCGTGCGTGATCGCTCGCTCTGCGCCCTTGCGCGGGGCTCGACGTGGCCGCGCGCACCGTCCCGGACGACCCGTTCGCAACCACACCGTCGCCGCACGCGCGCTCGTTCGCCGTGGCGACGCGAGGAGATCAGTTGTCCATCGAACCACCCGAGAGCCGGCACACCACGTCGCCGGACCCCACCGGAAGCTCGCCGGACCCCACCGGCACGTCGCCAGCGGTCAGCGTCCGCGACGTCTACAAGGTGTTCGGCCGCCGGCCCACCGAAGCCGTCCGGCGCCTCGCCGCCGGCGCCACCCGCGACGAGGTCCGCGACCAGGGCTCCGCCGCCGTCATCGACGCGTCGTTCGACGTGCTCCCCGGCGAGATCTTCGTCGTCATGGGGCTGTCCGGCTCCGGCAAGTCGACCCTCATCCGGATGCTCAACGGCCTGCTCGAGCCCACCTCGGGCAGCGTCGAGATCGGTGGCCGCACGGTCACGAAGGCCACGCCGAAGGAGATCCGCGACATCCGCCGGTCGAGCGTGTCGATGGTGTTCCAGCACTTCGCCCTGCTGCCGCACCGCACCGTGCTCGAGAACGTCGCGTTCGGCCTCGAGGTGAACGGCGTCGACAAGGCCACGCGGCTCGCGAAGGCCCGTGAGGTCATCGACCTGGTCGGCCTGGACGTCTGGGCCGACGCGAAGCCGGACGAGCTCTCGGGCGGCATGCAGCAGCGCGTCGGCATCGCCCGCGCCCTCGCCGCCGAGACCGACGTCCTGCTCATGGACGAGGCGTTCAGCGCGCTCGACCCGCTGATCCGCCGCGAGATGCAGGAGCAGCTCGTCGACCTGCAGCAGCGGCTCGGCAAGACCATCGTCTTCATCACACACGACCTGAACGAGGCGATGTTCCTCGGTGACCGGATCGCCGTGATGCGCGACGGCCGGATCGTGCAGATCGGCTCCCCGGAGGAGATCCTCACCGACCCGGCGAACGACTACGTCGCCCAGTTCGTGCAGGACGTCGACCGTGCCCGCGTGCTCACCGCCGCGAGCGTGATGGAACCGGCCCGTGCCACCGTCCCGCTGACCGTCGGTCCCCGCGGCGCGCTGCGCACCATGCGCGACCTGCAGACCGCGGCGCTCTTCGTCACGGGTCGTGGCCGCAAGCTCGAAGGCTGGGTCCGCGACCGCCACGTGATGCGCCAGGTCAAGGCCGGCGACACGAACCTCGACGCGATCGTGAACACCGAGTACGCCCGGGTCGCTCCCGACACGGCGCTGACCGACCTGTTCGAGCTCGCCGTCGAGTCGCCGCTGCCCATCGCGGTGGTCGACGACCAGGAGCGCCTGCTCGGCGTCGTCCCGCGCGTCACCCTGCTCGCCGCGCTCGGCAACGTGCCGACCGCGACCATGCCGATCCCGGTGCTCGAACCGGTGACCCGGATCTCGGACTCCGACATGGACTCGACCCTCGCCGCCACCGGCGAGCCCGCGACCGGCGAGCCCGCCACCGAAGGAGACCACGCATGATCGCCCCCGGTACCAACTCCTTCGGCGACTTCCACCTGCCCCTCGGCACCTGGGTCGCCGCGGTCGTCGACTGGATCACGACCTACCTGTCCGGCTTCTTCGACGTCGTCCGCTACGTGTTCACGTGGATGGACGCGTGGATGGAGTACTTCCTGGCCACCCCGCCGTTCTGGGTCGTCGTCGCGGTCCTGGTCGTCCTGGCGTTCCTGGCGAAGGGCTGGAAGCTCGCCCTCGGAGCCGCGATCGGCCTGCTGTTCATCGTCAGTGTCGGGCAGTGGACCAACGCCATGAACACCCTCGCGCTCGTCGTGGTCGCCGCCGGCCTGGCCGTGGTGCTCAGCATCCCGCTCGGGGTGTGGGCCGCCCGGTCCGACGCCGCGAGCCGGATCATCCGCCCGGTGCTCGACTTCATGCAGACCACCCCGGCGTTCGTGTACCTGATCCCGGCACTGCTGCTGTTCCGCGTCGGCGTCGTGCCCGGCATCGTCGCGACGATCGTCTTCGCGATGGCCCCCGGCGTCCGGCTCACCGAGCTCGGCATCCGCGGGGTCCCGAGCGAGGTCGTCGAGGCCGGTGCGGCGTTCGGTTCCAGCCCGTGGCGCATCCTGCGCCAGATCCAGCTGCCGTTGGCGAAGGCCAGCATCATGGCCGGCGTCAACCAGGTCATCATGCTGTCGCTCTCGATGGTCGTCATCGCCGGCATGGTCGGCGCCGGCGGACTCGGCGAACAGATCGTCGCCTCGCTGAACCGCATCGACGTCGGTCTCGGGGCGGAGGCCGGCCTGTCGGTCGTGGTCCTGGCGATCCTGCTGGACCGTCTGACCGCAGCACTCGGCGGCGACGCGAGTGGAGCCTCCAGGCCGTGGAAGCGCGGGCGGAAGCCCGCCGTGACCGCGACGCCGGACGCGGCGACCGCCCAGACCGCCGCCACCACCGAAGCGGTCAGCGACCGCCAGACAGTCGACGCGTGAGGAAGGCCCAGACCATGACGCGCAACAGCACCCCACGCACCCGCACCCGCCGCATCTTCGCGGCGGCCGCGCTCGCCGCGGCCACCGCCGTCGGCCTGTCCGCCTGCATGCCGCCCGGCTACTACGGCGCCTCCGGCACCGTCGACAACGGCGACCAGAAGTCGATGCACGTCGTCGTCTTCAACGGCTGGGACGAGGACACCGCCGCCAGTTACCTCTGGAAGTACGTGTTGGAGCAGAAGGGCTACGACGTCCAGCTCACGAACTCCGACGTCGCGCCGGCGTACACGGGCCTGGCCTCCGGCGACTACGACGTCGTGTTCGACACCTGGCTGCCGAACACGCACAAGGAGTACATGGACACCTACGGCAAGGACCTGACGGACCTCGGCGCCTGGAACGAGCAGGCGTCGCTGGAACTGGCGGTGCCGGAGTACTCGGACATCGACTCGATCGACGAGCTCAAGGCGCACGCGTCCGAGTTCGGCAACAAGATCGTCGGCATCGAACCCGCTGCGGGTGAGACGAAGGTCGTGTCCGAGCAGGTCATCCCGCAGTACGGCCTGGACGGCATGGACTTCATCACGAGTTCGACACCGGCGATGCTCGCCGACCTCAAGGCCTCGATCGCGAAGAAGGAGGACGTCGTCGTGACGCTGTGGCGTCCGCACTGGGCGTACGACGCCTTCCCGATCAAGGACCTGAAGGACCCGAAGGGCGCGCTCGGCAAGAACGAGGAGATCCACACGATCGCCAAGAAGGACTTCGAGCAGGACTTCCCGCAGGCGTCGAAGTGGATGGAGGACTTCGCGATGGACTCTGACACCCTCTACTCGCTCGAGAACGCGCTCGTGAACAGCGGTGCGAAGGCCAGCGAGTACCCCGCGATCACGGAGAAGTGGGCTTCCGAGCACCAGGACTTCGTCGATTCGCTCACGTCCGGCGAGTAGTCAGCAGGGCGGACAGGAGGCCCGGTGCGCGTCGTGCGCACCGGGCCTCGTCGCGTGCGCGGCCGGGTCCTGCGAACAACGCCTGTCGTCTGTTGCTTGCATGGAGGGATGGACATCCTCCTCCGACTCCTCGTCGCGATCGGGTTCGCCCTGCTCATCACCGCCGTCGCCGCGGTCGTCCTGCACCTGGTGCTGCGGACGGTCGCACGCCGGGAGCGGTGGGCCGGCGTGCTCTCGCGGCGGGCGAAGCACCCGTTCCGCACCACCCTGCTCGTGGTCCTGCTCTGGATCGCGTTCACCGCGAGCGTCCCGCGCGACGCCGACGCCTACCCGTGGCGCGACGAGGTCGTGCACGGGTTCCTCATCGTCACGATCGGGGTGGGGTGCTGGTTGGCGTGCCAGATCGCGATCTTCCTCGAGGACCTCGGCCTGCACCGGTTCCGCATCGACGTCCCCGACAACCGGCAGGCCCGGCGCATCCGCACACAGGTCCTCATCATCCGACGGCTCACCGTCGCCGTGCTCGTCATCATCGCCGTCGGCGCGATCCTGCTCACCTTCGACGGGGTCGAGGCCGCGGGCGCGAGCGTGCTCGCGAGCGCCGGACTGATCTCGGTCGTCGCGGGTCTGGCGGCGCAGTCGACGCTCGGCAACGTCTTCGCGGGGATGCAGCTCGCGTTCTCCGGGTCGATCCGCGTCGACGACGTCGTCGTGGTCGAGCAGCAGTGGGGGCGGATCGAGGAGATCACCCTGACCTACGTGGTCGTGCACCTGTGGGATGACCGGCGCTTCGTGCTGCCGTCGACGTACTTCACGAGTACCCCGTTCGAGAACTGGACTCGCACCAACAGCGAACTGCTCGGCGCCGTCGAGATGGACCTGGACTGGCGGGTCCGGCCGGGGGAGATGCGCGAGGAACTCGACCGGATCCTCGACCGCACCGAGCTGTGGGACCGCCGCGTCAAGGTGCTGCAGGTGACCGACGCGGTGCAGGGGTCCGTGCGGGTGCGGGTCCTCGCGACGTCGCACGACGCCCCGTCGCTGTTCGACCTGCGCTGCTACATCCGCGAGGAGCTCGTCGAGTGGATCCAGCGCACCCACCCCGACGCCCTGCCGGTCCAGCGGGTGCTCATGGTCGACGAGACGGCGCCGCGGCGTCGCACGGCGTCGACCGCCGCCGACTCGGCGCTGTTCGCGCCGGGGCAGGAGGACCGCGCGTCGCTCTTCACCGGCCCGATCCAGACGTCCGACATCCCGCCGTCGGAGCGCTGACGGGCGCGTCCGTCGCTGCGGAACCAGGTTCCGGACACAGCACCGCGGGATCGCGTGGTTCCGTGTCCGGAACCAGGTGCCGTCGACGGGGCCGATGACGGACGGGAGGCCCGTGGCGGATCCGCCACGGGCCTCCCGTCCGTCATGTGGTCGCGTTGGCGACCTACGGCTGGCGCGCCTTCACGGCGCGGTCGTCCTCGACCACCGTGCCGATCGCCACGATCGTCGTCGCGATCCACGCGACCCACGTCAGGGCGAGCCGCCAGTCGCGGGGTCCCTGGCGGGTGGTCTGGAGCACGCTGTAGCCGCTGATGAGCGAACTCCACACCGCACCGTTGAACATGAACTTGCGCACAGAGGCCTCCTGTCGTCGTGCTCCCAACGCTACCGGTCAGTACATTGGAGCGCCGCCGGACACCCTGACCGGCGCAGTCGTGGAGGAACGCCCGTGCGTCAGGCCGTCATCGGAGCAGTGCTGCTCGTCATCGGCGCGGTCTGCGTCGCCCTCGGACTGCTGCCGCTCGACGACCTCGGTGTCCTCGCCGAGCGGGTCCTGCCCGTGCTCGGGTTCGTCCTCGGGCTGACGATCGTCGCCGAGCTCGCAGCCGACGCCGGCGTGTTCGACCGGCTCGCCGACGTCGCCGCGCGGGTCGGCGGCGGTCGCACGATCGGGCTCTGGGGTGCCGTCGTCGTGCTCGCCGTGCTCTGCACCGTGTTCCTGTCCATCGACACCACCGCGGTGCTCCTCACCCCGATCGTGATCTCGCTGGCGCGCCGGGTCGGCCTGCCGCCGATGCCGTTCGCACTGACGACCGTCTGGCTCGCGAACACGGCGTCGCTGCTGCTGCCGGTGTCGAACCTGACGAACCTGCTCGCCGTCGACCGGATGGGCCTGGGCGGGCCGCTTCCGTTCGCCGGGCTGATGGCGTGGCCGGCCGTCGCCGGGGTCGTCGTGCCGTGCGCCGTCCTGCTCGTGGTGTTCCGGGGAAAGCTCTTCGGGCGCTACACGCCGGTGTCGGTGCGGCGTCCCGCGGATCCGGTGTCGTTCTGGGCGGCGTCCGGCGTGCTGATCGCCCTCGTCGTGGCCCTCACCGCCGGGGTGACGGTGTGGATCGCGGCCGTCGCCGGTGCCCTGGTGCTCGTCGTCGTCGCGGCGTTCCGGTCACCGGCCGAGCTCCGACCGTCGCGCGTGCCGTGGTCGACGCTGCTCTTCGCCGCCGGGCTGTTCGTGGTCGTCGAGACGCTGCACAGCACCGGGCTCACCGACCCGATCGTGCAGGCGCTCGGCGACGGCACCGGCACAGGTCCGCTCCTGCTGCTCGGCGGCGCCGGTGCGGTGGCGGCGAACGTGATCGACAACCTGCCCGCTTACCTGGTGCTCGAGCCGGCCGCGGGGCACGAGGCCGTGCGGTACGCCGCACTGCTCATCGGTGTGAACGCCGGGTGCCTGGTGACGCCGTGGGCCTCGCTCGCCACCCTGCTGTGGCACGCGCGGCTGTCGGCCGAGGGCGTGCACCTGTCGTGGGGGAAGTACATGCTGCTCGGATGCATCGCGGCTCCGCTCACCGTGGTCGCCGGGGTGCTCGCGCTCGCGATCTGACGCGGGGTCGCGCTTCACTGATCGCACGGTGCGTGTTCGGTCGTTCGGTGCGGTGGCAGCTGCCTGGTGCGAGCTTGCGGCGGGGCACGGTGCGGTCAGGCCCGCACCGGCCGAACAACCTCGCACCGTGCGAGGAGCGTGAGCCGCGGTCAGAGCCAGTCGCGACGCTTGAACGAGGCGTAGAGCAGCAACGACGAGACCACGGCGAGCCCGACGGCCAGGGCCAGTCCGGACCAGTGTCCCTCGCCGGGGAACGCGACGTTCATGCCGAACGCTCCTGTGATCGCGGTGGGCACGGCGATGATCGCGGCCCAGCTCGTCACCTTCTTCATCACGGTGTTCTGCCGGTTCGACGACAGGTTGAGGTTCGTGTCGAGGACGCTCGAAACGGCGTCGCGCAGCTGCTCGACGGAGTCCGAGATCGACACCAGGTGGTCCTCGACGTCGCGGAAGTACGGCCGGATGCCGTCCGAGATCGTCTCGGCGTCGCCGTGCAGCAGCGACGCGACGCTGTCCCGGGTCGGGACGACGAGGCGCCGCATCACCCCGAGTGCCTTGCGGAGACGGAACGACCGCCGCTGGATCTGCTGCTCGCGCGGGTTCCCCCGTTCGAACAGGTCGTCCTCGAGGTCGTCGATCCGTCGCTCGATGTCCTCGACGGTCTCGGTGGCGTGATCGACGACCGCGTCGAGCAGGGCCCAGACGAGCCACGGCACTCCGTGGTCCGCGACGTCGGCGTTCGCGTCGAGCCGGTGTTCCATCGCGGTCGTGTCGACGTCGGCACCGTGGATCGTGACGAGGGCGTGCTCGGTCACGAACGCCTTCACCTCGTGCGTCACGAGTGCACCGTCGTCGTCGAGGCCGCCCACGTCGTAGACGACCAGGAACAGGCTGTCCCGGTAGCGGTCGAGCTTCGGGCGTTGGCCGTGCTCGACGGCGTCCTCGACCGCGAGGGCGTGGATGCCGAGCTCTTCCTCGACCTGTTCGAGGTCGGCGTGCTCGGGATCGGTGTAGTCGATCCAGACGAACGTGTCGGCGTCGGCGACGAGGTCGGAGATCCGGTCGACGGGGAAGTCCTGCTCCGCGGCGCCACCGTTCCGCCACGCCCGTGTCCTGACCATGGGCGTCAGCCTAGTGAGACGGCCGGCCCGGGGATCCCAGGCCGGCCGTCGTCGTGCGTGCGGTGGCGCGTCAGTACGCGGAGACGAGCTTCCCGTCCTCGACCTTCAGGTACTGGTTCACGTCGAAGCTGTCCTCGCCGTGCTTCTCGTCGCCGAAGTACGACGTGTAGTCGTACTCGACCACGCCGTCCTTCGTGCTCTGCACCATGACGGTGCCGGCACCGGAGGCCTCGACCTCGACCTCGGGCATGGTGGTCACGTCGTACGCGACCGCGCCGTCGGCGTCGTACGGCCCGTACCAGGGGCAGCCGCTCAGCGCGCTGAGGTCCTTCTTCGTCGCGCAGTCGTCGATCAGGTCCGACACGTACTGCTCGGCGTCCTGCTGGAGCGCCTTGGTGGCGGTCGGAGCGAAGTCGACGTACCCGGACGACGTCGCGCCGACGGACAGCTTCTGGGTGCCACCGGTGAAGTACTTCGTCCCGCCGACGGTCACCTCGTACGTGCCCGGGTAGGCGAGCGAGGTGAACTTGCCGTCGGTGATCTCGCCGACCTTCTTGCCGCCGATCGTGACCGGGGCGCCCTCGAGCACGTCGGTCGCCGTCATGGTGACGGTCTGGGCGAGCGGTTCGGTGACGCGCCACTCGTCCTTCACCAGGAACGAGGTGCCGGTGCGGCGGAGGCTGACCTGCCCGGAACGGTTCTTGCCGTCCTGGGTGTAGCTGACGGTGGCGACGGCGTTGTCCCCGCTGGTCGACACGCGACCGACGCGGATGTCCGAGGGCCGGTCCTCGGCGCTCTTCAGGACGGCGGTGTCGAGCATCGCCGAGTCGTCGGGGACCTCGCTCAGGCGTGCAGCGGCGTCGGCGTCGCCGCTGGCGATGGCCTGCACGTACGACTTCACGGTCGGTGCCGGACCCCACACGTTCGCGCGGAGGACGCCGGTCGTGACCGCACCGGCGATGACGACGACCACCACGGCACCACCGGCGATGAGCGAGCGCACGAGGATCTTCCGCGCGCGCGGCGACATCGGGGCGGGTGCGGGAGCGCCACCGCCGATGAAGGGCTGCGCGGGCTGGCCGACACCGGGCTGGCCGGCACCGGGTGCTGCCGACCACGCCGCCGCGGCTGGGTCGCCCTGGGCCGGGTCGCCCGCGGGCGCCGCCGACGGGAACGCCGGGGCAGCAGACGGGAACGTCGGGGCGGCCGACGGGAACGCCTGCGCGTCCTTCGGCGCTTCCGCGGGGAACGCCGGAGCCGCCACCGGGCGCGGGTCAGCACCGACCAAATGAGACGTCCGCAGCACGATGCCACCGCCGAGGCGGGGGAGCAGCACGGGCGCGAGGTACCGGGCGACGACCTCGATCGCGCCGCCCCACAGCGCGAACACCAACGGCGTCCACGGCGCGATCCCGATCGATGCGCTGCCACCGGCAGCGACCGCGCTCGTGGTCTGGTACGACACCAGGCCGGTGCCGAGCACGAAGAGCAGGAGCCCGAGTGCGAACCACACCACCGGGGTCACGACCCAGTCGAGTGTCGAACGGACGCGGTCGTTGCGTCGGACGGCGAGCGCGAGGCCCGCGACGACCGAGGACACCACCACGAGCAGCACGGCCAGCCAGAGCCATCCGCTGGCACCGCCGAAGACCGATGCCGTGCCGCCGGCCGAACCGAAGCCGGAGATCCCGACGCCGCCGAAGAAGCCGAGTGCGGTGAGGGCGACCCCGAGGTTCCCCACGAGCAGGGGCAGGGCAGCGCCCACCGACGGCTGCGCGACGAGGGCGACGACGATGATGACGACCGTTCCCAGCACGACGAGCGCCGTGAGCTGGGACGCCGCGATGCGCAGGGTGCCGAGCACCCGGGCGGCGAAGACGGTGCTGCCGAACAGGACGGACGGTCGGGCGAGCGCCGCGGCGAGCGTGCCGACGACGAAGGCACCGAGGACGCTGCCGAGGCCGACCGCGTGCACCGGGTCGATGGAGGCGCCGGGGATCGAGGGGAACCGGATCGCGAGGATCCCCGCTGCGGCGTTCGTCAGCACCGTGGTGACGATGCCGGACAGCGCCGCGGTCAGGAGCACCTGCGTGCGACCGAGTCCACGGGTCCGGATGCGGCGGGTGAGCACGACGGCCAGGACGACCTGGGCGGCGAGCACGAGCACCGGCACGACCGCGAGCGAGCCCGAGCCGGAGCCGAGCAGAGCGATCGACCCGGACACGTGCAGCCGGCCGAGGTCGGCGAGCGCGACGAGCTGGGCGGGCGAACCGAGCAGGACGCTCACGCCGGAGAGCAGCGTCTGCGGATCCGGCGTCGTACCGGATCCGAGGTCGGTGCCGGTGCTCCCGCCTGCGGAGCCGGTGGAACCGCCGCCGCCGGCCGCCAGCAGGGCGACGGTGAGCAGCAGCGAGATCCCGGCGACCACGTAGGCGGCGACCCACCCGCCGACGGCGGCGAGCACGGACGCCAGCCAGTCACGACCGGACACGGACCGCAGGAGGCGACCGAACGCATCGGACGGTTGCGGCGCGGGCGTGGGCTGTCCCTGCCACTGCGGCGCGCCTCCCGGCTGCTGCTGCCACTGGGGCTGACCCGGCGGGACGGGCGGGTTCGGCGGGTTCTCGCTCATGGCTGGTGGGTCCTCTCCGGCCCGGAGGCCGGTGCCGCGCGCCAGCACCCGTGTCCCCCCGACACGTGGGAGCAGCGTACCGGAACCGCCGATCCGCCGTGAATCGGCTGTCCGGGCGCTGGTAACTTCAGGGTGCACCCCGGCACCCGAGTCGGACCGATGCACCCGGCAGCTCGCCGGGCGGAACGGAGATCACACCACCCCATGCCTGCTGACCACACCGAACAGACCCGCTACGCCTTCGTCGTCGCCTCGAACCGCCTGCCGGTGGACCGGGTGGTCGACCAGGACGGCAACGAGGGGTGGCGGCACTCGCCGGGTGGCCTCGTCACCGCACTCGAGCCCGTGATGCGTGCGAACGACGGTGCGTGGGTCGGCTGGGTCGGCCAGCCCGAGGTCGAGGTCGCGCCGTTCGACAACGAGGGCATCCACATCGTGCCGGTCCCGCTGTCGGACGACGACGTCGAGGAGTACTACGAGGGCTTCAGCAACGACACCCTCTGGCCGCTGTACCACGACGTCATCGAGCACCCGAGCTACCACCGCGACTGGTGGAACGCGTACAAGCGGGTCAACGAGCGCTTCGCCGCCCAGATCGCCGAGATCACCGAGCAGGACGGCATCGTCTGGGTGCAGGACTACCAGCTGCAGCTCGTGCCGGCCCTGCTCCGCGCCAAGCGTCCCGACCTGACGATCGGCTTCTTCAACCACATCCCGTTCCCGCCCGTCGGCATCTACGCGCAGCTGCCGTGGCGTGCGCAGATCCTCGACGGCCTGCTCGGCGCCGACGTCATCGGCTTCCAGCGCCACGACGACGCCAGCGACTTCCTCCGCGCGGTCCGCCACATCAAGGGCTACACGACGAAGGGGCAGACGATCGACGTCCCCGTCGACGACCCGGACGCCCCGCGCAGCCGCAAGGGCATCACGGTCCGCCACGTCGAGGCCCGGCACTTCCCGATCTCGATCGACGCCGAGGCCTTCGAGGAGATCGCGCGGCGTCCCGAGGTGCAGGAGCGCGCCCGCGAGATCCGTCAGAGCCTCGGCAACCCGAAGACGGTGCTGCTCGGGGTTGACCGGCTCGACTACACCAAGGGCATCCGGCACCGCATCAAGGCCTTCGGCGAACTCGTCGAGGACGGTCGCATCAAGGTCGAGGACGCCGCGCTCATCCAGGTCGCGAGCCCGAGCCGCGAGCGCGTCGACACCTACGCAACGCTCCGCGACGAGATCGAGCTGAGCGTCGGCCGGATCAACGGCGACCTCGGCGTGATCGGCCACCAGCCCATCTCCTACCTGCACCACGGCTACCCGCGCGAGGAGATGGTGGCGCTCTACCTGGCCGCCGACATCATGCTCGTCACCGCGCTGCGCGACGGCATGAACCTCGTCGCGAAGGAGTACGTCGCCGCACGCTTCGACAGCGACGGGGTGCTCATCCTGTCCGAGTTCGCCGGTGCCGCCGACGAGCTGAAGCAGGCCGTCATCGTGAACCCGCACGACATCGGCGCGCTGAAGGACAGCATCGAACGTGCCATCCAGATGCCGCGCCGCGAGCGTTCGACGCGGATGCGCGCGCTCCGCAAGCGGGTGCGCGACAACGACGTGGCGCGCTGGTCGCGCTCGTTCCTCGAGGCGCTCGACCGCCACGCGCCGCGGAACGCCCAGCTGGATCCGTCCGCCACCGATCCGGCGGACCGGCACCGCGAAGCGCAGACCGACAACATGTCGATCTTCGACCAGGACGCGCAGTCCGCCAGGGCTGCCGAGGACACCCGGGAGGCACGTGATGACTGAGCAGACCACCCACGTCGACGAGTCGGCAGCTCCAGGGCTCGACGCCGCGCTGGACGCGCTGGCCCGCGCCGGGCGCGTGATCGTCGCCCTCGACTTCGACGGCACGCTCGCTCCGTTCGCCGACGAGCCGTCGCAGGTCGGTGCCCTGCCGGGGTCGTGGGCCGCGGTCCTCACCCTGCACCGGGCGAAGGACACCGAGGTCGTGCTCGTCTCGGGCCGCCCCCTCGGCAGCCTGGCCGCGGTGTCGCACGCGCCGCAGGACATGGCACTCGTCGGGTCGCACGGCGTCGAGTGGCGCGTGGACGGCCACGACGAGGCAGCACTCACCGACGACGAGGTCGCCCGGGTCGCACGGATCGGCGCAGCGCTCGACGAGGTCGGCGCGCGGTACCCCGGCGTCGTCATCGAGCACAAGCCGGCCGGGCACGGCGTGCACACCCGCCGGGTGAGCGCCGAGGTCGCCGCGCAGGCGAACGCCGACGCGAGCCGTGCGGCGCACGAGGCCGACGCCGGCGTGCTCGAACGCGGCGGCAAGGACATCGTCGAGTTCGCCGTCCGGCACGTCACCAAGGGCGACGCCATCGTGCGGCTGCGCGAGCTCCACGGCGCTGACGCGGTGTTCTTCGCCGGTGACGACGTCACCGACGAGGACGGCTTCCGCGTGCTCGGCGACGGCGACGTCGGCGTGAAGGTGGGCCCGGGGGAGACCCGTGCCGGGTTCCGCATCGCGGACCCGGCGGCCCTGACCGACGTCCTGAAGCAGCTCGCGCGCCTCCGTGCGACGCGCTGATGAGGTGATCCGGGCCTCCCGGTCGACACGCGGAAGCATGCGAACGCATGAAGGTGCGCAACTGGTATCCCAATCCGTCCTAGACTCCACCCATGCCTGATATCGACGTCAAGCCGCGCAGCCGGGTCGTCACCGACGGGATCGAAGCAACCACCTCGCGTGGCATGCTGCGGGCCGTCGGTATGGGAGACGAGGACTGGAGCAAGCCGCAGATCGGCATCGCGTCCTCGTGGAACGAGATCACGCCCTGCAACCTGTCGCTCGACCGCCTCGCGCAGGGTGCCAAGGAAGGCGTCCACTCCGGTGGCGGCTACCCGCTGCAGTTCGGCACCATCTCCGTCTCGGACGGCATCTCGATGGGGCACGAGGGCATGCACTTCTCGCTCGTCTCGCGTGAGGTCATCGCGGACAGCGTCGAGACCGTCGTCAACGCCGAGCGCCTCGACGGCACCGTCCTGCTCGCCGGCTGCGACAAGTCGCTCCCCGGCATGCTCATGGCAGCGGCGCGCCTCGACCTCGCGAGCGTCTTCCTCTACGCGGGCTCGGTCATGCCGGGCTACGTGAAGCAGGCCGACGGCACCATGAAGGAGGTCACGATCATCGACTCCTTCGAGGGCGTCGGTGCCTGCAAGGCGGGCACCATGTCCGAGGAAGAGCTGAAGAAGATCGAGTGCGCCATCGTCCCGGGCGAGGGCGCCTGCGGTGGCATGTACACGGCCAACACCATGGCGAGCGTGGCCGAGGCCCTCGGCATGTCGCTGCCGGGCTCCGCTGCCCCGCCGAGCGCCGACCGCCGCCGCGACTACTACGCGCACCGTTCCGGCGAGGCCGTCGTGAACATGCTCGAGCACGGCATCACCGCCCGCCAGATCCTGACGAAGGAAGCCTTCGAGAACGCGATCGCCGTCGCGATGGCCCTCGGCGGCTCCACCAACGTCATCCTGCACCTGCTCGCCATCGCCTACGAGGCCGAGGTCGAACTGTCGCTGGACGACTTCAACCGCATCGGCTCGAAGGTCCCGCACCTGGCCGACATGAAGCCCTTCGGCAAGTACGTCATGGTCGACGTGGACCGCAACGGCGGCATCCCGGTGATCATGAAGGCGCTGCTCGACGCCGGCCTGCTGCACGGTGACTGCCTGACCGTGACGGGCAAGACCGTCGCCGAGAACCTGGCCGAGATCGACCCGCCGGCGCTCGACGGCGAGGTCTTCCGCACGCTCGACAACCCGATCCACGAGACCGGTGGCCTGACGGTGCTGCAGGGCACCTTCGCGCCCGAGGGTGCCGTGGTGAAGACGGCCGGCTTCGACGCCGAGGTCTTCGAGGGCCCCGCTCGGGTGTTCGACCGCGAGCGCTCCGCCATGGACGCCCTGACCGAGGGGAAGATCCAGAAGGGCGACGTCGTCGTCATCCGCTACGAGGGCCCCAAGGGCGGCCCGGGCATGCGCGAGATGCTGGCGATCACCGCAGCCATCAAGGGCGCGGGCCTCGGCAAGGATGTACTACTCTTGACCGACGGACGATTCTCAGGCGGCACAACCGGCCTGTGCATCGGCCACATCGCACCCGAGGCAGTGGACGCAGGTCCAGTTGCCTTCGTGCGCGATGGCGACCGCATCCGTGTCGACATCGCGGCTCGCTCGCTCGACCTACTGGTCGACCCGACCGAGCTGGAGGCCCGCCGTGACGGCTGGGCCCCACTGCCCCCGCGCTACACCCGCGGAGTCCTCGCGAAGTACGCCAAGCTCGTGAAGTCCGCCGCCCAGGGCGCGGTCACGGGCTAGCGTTCGACACCCGCACCATCGCCACCTCTCCAGGCAAGGACCACCTCATGTCCACGGAAGCCACTCCGCTGTCCGCGGCCGCCGGTGCACGCCGGTCGCCGGAGATCCTGACCGGCTCGGGAGCCGTCCTCCGGACGCTCGAGCACCTCGGGATCACCGACGTCTTCGGCCTGCCGGGCGGTGCCATCATCCCGTTCTACGACGAGCTCATGGCGTCGAAGACGATCCGCCACATCCTCGTCCGCCACGAGCAGGGCGCCGGCCACGCCGCCGAGGGCTACGCCTCGTCGTCCGGCAAGGTCGGCGTCGCCATCGCGACGTCCGGCCCCGGCGCGACGAACCTCGTCACGGCCATCGCCGACGCGTACATGGACTCGGTGCCCTTCATCGCGATCACCGGTCAGGTGTTCTCGACGCTGATGGGGACCGACGCGTTCCAAGAAGCCGACATCGTCGGCATCACGATGCCGATCACGAAGCACTCGTTCCTGGTGACCGACCCGGCCGACGTGCCGGCGACCCTCGCCGCGGCGCACCTCATCGCGACGACCGGACGCCCCGGCCCCGTGCTGGTCGACATCACGAAGGACGCCCAGCAGAAGTCGGCGCCCTACGTCTGGCCGCCCAAGATCGACCTGCCCGGATACCGTCCGGTCACCAAGGCGCACGGCAAGCAGATCACCGCGGCCGCGCAGCTCCTGGCCGAGGCCGAGCGCCCCGTGCTCTACGTCGGCGGCGGCGTCATCCGCTCCCGCGCGACGGCCGAGCTGCTCCGGTTCGCCGAGGCCACCGGTGCGCCGGTCGTGACGACGCTGATGGCCCGCGGTGCCTTCCCCGACTCGCACCCGCAGCACCTCGGCATGCCCGGCATGCACGGCACCGTCCCGGCGGTGCTCGGCCTGCAGGACAGTGACCTCATCATCGCGCTCGGTGCCCGGTTCGACGACCGCGTGACCGGCAAGGCCGACGAGTTCGCGCCGAACGCCAAGGTCGTGCACGTCGACATCGACCCGGCCGAGATCTCGAAGATCCGCTTCGCCGACGTCCCGATCGTGGGCGACGCGCGCGAGGTCCTGGTCGACCTGCTCGACGCCTGGGGCGGCATCGCCGTCGACGACCGTGCATCGACCGCCGAGTGGTGGACCAAGCTCCGCCAGCTCAAGGTCGACTTCCCGCTCGGGTACGCGGAGCCCACCGACGGCCTGCTGGCCCCGCAGGCCATCATCAAGCGCATCGGTGAGCTCTCCGGCCCCGAGGCGGTCTACGCCTCCGGAGTCGGCCAGCACCAGATGTGGTCGGCGCAGTTCATCAAGTACGAGCGCCCGAACGCCTGGTTGAACTCCGGCGGCGCGGGCACGATGGGCTACTCGGTCCCTGCGGCCATGGGTGCCAAGGTTGCGCAGCCCGACCGTGTGGTCTGGGCCATCGACGGCGACGGCTGCTTCCAGATGACGAACCAGGAACTCGCGACCTGCGTCATCAACGACATCCCGATCAAGGTCGCGATCATCAACAACTCGTCGCTCGGCATGGTGCGGCAGTGGCAGACGCTGTTCTACGACGGCCGCCACTCGTTCACCGACCTCGAGACCGGTCACGACTCGCGCCGCGTGCCCGACTTCGTGAAGCTGGCCGACGCGTACGGCGCCCTCGGCATCCGGGTCGAGAAGGCGGACGAGGTCGATGCCGCCATCCAGCTGGCCCTCGAGACGAACGACCGACCCGTGGTGATCGACTTCGTCGTCAGCCGTGACTCGATGGTCTGGCCGATGGTCCCGCAGGGCGTCAGCAACTCGTCCATCGAGTACGCCCAGGCCCTCGCACCCACCTGGGACGACGAGGACGCCGACATGACGGGGGAAACCGCATGAGCCACGTCCTGTCCCTCCTCGTCGAGGACAAGCCCGGTCTGCTGACCCGCGTCGCCGGCCTGTTCGCCCGTCGCGGGTTCAACATCGAGTCGCTCGCCGTCGGCAACACCGAGGTCGACGGCCTCAGCCGGATCACGGTCGTCGTCGACGTCGAGGACCTCCCGCTCGAGCAGGTGACGAAGCAGCTCAACAAGCTCGTCAACGTCATCAAGATCGTCGAACTGGACTTCTCGCAGTCCGTCCAGCGCGAGCACATGCTCGTGAAGGTCCGTGTCGACAACCAGACGCGGTCGGCCGTGCTCGAGGCAGTGACCCTGTTCCGCGCACAGGTCGTCGACGTCGCGAACGACTCGCTCATCGTCGAGGTGACCGGAGACCCCGGCAAGATCCAGGCGATCCTCCGCGTCCTCGAGCCCTACGGCATCAAGGAGCTCGCACGTGCGGGGCTCCTCGGCATGGGCCGCGGACCGAAGAGCATCACCGACCGAGTGCGCTGACCAGCGGTCCGCCACCCCCACAGACCACCAGAACCAAGGAGACACACCCTCGTGACTGACATCGTGTACGACGCCGACGCCGACCTGACGCTCATCCAGGGCAAGAAGGTCGCCGTCATCGGGTACGGCTCGCAGGGCCACGCCCACGCCCTCAACCTCCGTGACTCGGGCGTCGAGGTCAAGATCGGCCTCAAGGAGGGCTCGAAGAGCCGCCAGAAGGCCGAAGAGGCCGGCTTCGAGGTCCTCACCCCGGCCGACGTCACCGCCTGGGCCGACGTCGTCGTCATCCTCGCGCCGGACCAGGTCCAGCGCATCGTCTACGCCGACGACATCCGTCCGAACCTGAAGCCGGGCGCGACGCTCGTCTTCGGCCACGGCTTCAACATCCGCTTCGGCTACATCGAGGCTCCGGAGGGCGTCGACGTGTCGCTCGTCGCCCCGAAGGGCCCGGGTCACACCGTCCGCCGCGAGTACGAGGCCGGCCGTGGCGTCCCCGTGATCGTCGCGGTCGAGGTCGATGCCTCGGGTTCCGCCTGGGACCTCGCCTGGTCGTACTCCAAGGCCATCGGTGGCCTGCGCTCCGGTGGCATCAAGACCACGTTCACCGAGGAGACCGAGACCGACCTGTTCGGCGAGCAGGCCGTCCTGTGCGGTGGCACCTCGCAGCTCATCCAGTACGGCTTCGAGACCCTGGTCGAGGCGGGCTACCAGCCGCAGATCGCCTACTTCGAGGTCCTGCACGAGCTCAAGCTCATCGTCGACCTGATCTGGGAGGGCGGCCTCACCAAGCAGCGCTGGTCGATCTCCGACACGGCCGAGTTCGGTGACTACGTCTCCGGTCCGCGCGTGATCTCGCCCGACGTCAAGGAGAACATGAAGGCGGTGCTCGCGGACATCCAGAACGGTGCCTTCGCGAAGCGCTTCATCGACGACCAGGACGCTGGCGCACCCGAGTTCAAGGCGCTGCGCGCCAAGGGCGAGGGCCACCCGATCGAGGCGACCGGCCGCGAGCTCCGTGCGCTCTTCGCGTGGAAGCAGAACGACGGCGACTACGTGGACGGCTCGGCAGCGCGGTAGTCTTCCGAGGAACACTCGATGACGAGGCGGCGGTGCAGCCCTTGCACCGCCGCCTCGCGACGTGACCCGAACGTTATGCAGCAGCTCTTCTCCAGCCCCGACGCCGTGGACCGGCGTCCCCTCGGCGTGCGCCCGGACGATGTGCGACAGTCGTCGGCCGCGGTCCGTCCGAGCGGTCAGGGACGGACCGACCAGCATGGGATGATCATCGGATGGCGGTGACGAAACGAGCGGTCCACATCGGCGCCGGCAAGATCGGGCGCGGGTTCGTGGGCCAGTTCCTCGTGGCGAGCGGCTACGAGCTCACCTTCGTCGACGTCGACGAACGCGTCGTGTCCGCACTGAACGAAGCCGGCCGCTTCGTGGTGCACGAGGTCGGCGAGATGCCGGTCGAGCACCTCGTCTACGGCTTCCGGGCGCTCAGCAGCAAGACCGACCGCGAGCGCGTGGTCCGGGCCATCGCCGATGCGGACGTCGTGACGACCGCCGTCGGTGCCCGCACCCTGCCGCTCGTCGCGCCGCTCATCGCCGAGGGACTCGCGGCCCGACCGCTGGAGCGTGGCGACGTGACGATCGTGGCGTGCGAGAACGCGTTCAACGCCACCGACTCGCTGCACGCCAGCATCCGGCGTGCCCCCGTGCTCGAGGACCGCGACATCGCCGCCGTCTTCGCGAACTGCGCCATCGACCGCATCGTCCCCGACCAGTCCGGCGTGCTCGGGCAGTCCGGCGGCCTCGACGTCGTGCTCGAGCCCTTCTACGAATGGGTCATCGAGCGCACGCCGTTCCTCGGTTCCGACGCCGAGCCGCCGATGATCGCGGGCGTCACCTGGGTCGACGACCTGCAGCCGTTCGTCGAGCGCAAGCTCTACACGGTGAACACCGCACACGCGACGGCGGCCTACCACGGCTACGTCCGCGGCATCCGGCTCATCCGCGAAGCCCTCGAGGACGAGGCCGTCCGGGCCGAGGTCGACGGGGTGCTCGCGGAGACCACCGCACTGCTCGTCGCGAAGCACGGCTTCGACCCGGAGGAGCACGCGCGCTACGTCGCGGCGAACCTCTCCCGCATCGCGAACCCGCACCTGCCGGACACCACCGTGCGCGTCGGCCGCAACCCGCTCCGGAAGCTCGGGCGCCGCGAGCGCTTCGTCGGCCCCGCCGCGCAGCTCGCCGAACGCGGCCTGCCCGTCGAGCACCTGCTCGGCGCCGTCCGGGTCGCCCTGGCGTTCGACGACGAGAACGACCCGGAGTCGATCGAACTGCACGCGCTGCTGCGCTCGGGGGCGACCGCGCACGCGCTCACCGAGATCCTCACCGGCCTGATGGAGAGCCATCCGCTCTTCCCGGCGGTGCGCGACGTCGTCGCCGAGGTGCTCACGACGCAGCCCGCCGACGCCTGACCACCCGTCCCACAGCAGACGCATGGTCTCCTCGTGCGCTCGTCCCTCGTAGGATCGAGCCATGAACACGGCAGCATCCCCTCCCGACGGGTCGGTCGACCCGGACGTGACGAACGCCGTCGACCACGACGACGACGCACTCAGCTGGGGTGACGCGGACGACGCCACGCACGTCGACGCCGCCCACAACCCGGTCGCCGTCAAGGACCGTGGCGACCGCGACCCCGAGGCACCGGAGACCTCCGGTGCGCTCGTCGGGTTCGGCGTCTTCGGCGGGCTCTACCTGCTGTACACCGTCGCCTGGCTGCTGACGGCGTCCACCTCGTACGTCTCGGGTGTCGACACCGTCCTGACCGTCTTCGTCGAGGTGCTCCGCTTCCTCGCCATCACCGCTCCGGCGCTCTGGTTCACGGTCGTGCTGTGGGCCGCCCGTGGCAGCCGCACGCGCACCCGGCTGCTCTGGATGCTGCTCGGCGCCGTCGTGCTGTTCCCGTGGCCGTTCCTGCTGACCCGGAGCTTCGGGTGACCGCCGCGACGCCGGCTGCCGCCGGTCCGATCGTCGGACGCGTCGTGGTCTGGGTGGTCTTCGCCGCGCTGTTCGCGTACATGACGGTGCAGGCGGTCGGGAACCTCACGCAGATCTCGCAGCGGGTCGACGACTTCAACGCGTTCCTGGCGACGACCTCCGGTGGCGCGTCGCTGCAGGCCAGTACGCCGTGGGTCTGGCTGGTCCTCGACATCGCGATCGGTCCCGTCGCGTTCGTGGTCGCGCTCTGGGTCACCCGACGGGCCCGGCTCGCCGTGACCGTCGCGGTGTTCGTCCTCGCCTTCGCGGCAGCCGGCGCGCTCTGGCTCGACCTGCAGCTGTTCGTGCCGAGCTTGCTGCAGTTCTAGGCTCGCGCGGTCGTAACGACCGGCACACGTCGATAGCATGGTGGGATACCAACCGTCTCTCGTGAGGAAACAGCAGCTGTGTCGAAGCCGGTCGTCCTGATCGCCGAAGAACTCTCGCCCGCCACGGTCGACGCCCTCGGGCCCGACTTCGAGATCCGGAACGTGGACGGCACCGACCGGCCCGCGCTCCTGTCGGCCCTCGCCGACGCGGATGCCGTGCTGGTGCGATCCGCCACCAAGGTCGATGCCGAGGCGATCGCCGCGGCCCCGAACCTCAAGGTCGTCGCCCGTGCCGGTGTCGGCCTGGACAACGTCGACATCAAGGCGGCGACCACCGCCGGTGTCATGGTGGTGAACGCGCCGACGTCCAACATCATCTCCGCCGCCGAGCTCACCGTCGGGCACATCCTGTCGCTCGCGCGCCACATCCCGGCCGCGCACGCGTCGCTGGCCGCCGGTGCGTGGAAGCGCTCGTCCTACACGGGCGTCGAGCTGTACGAGAAGACCGTCGGCATCATCGGCCTCGGCCGCATCGGTGCGCTCATCACGCAGCGTCTGCAGGCGTTCGGCGTCCAGGTCATCGCGTACGACCCCTACGTCACGACGGCCCGGGCCCAGCAGCTCGGGGTCGAGCTCGTCTCGCTCGACGACCTGCTGCGGCGTGCGGACTTCGTCACCATCCACATGCCGCGCACCCCCGAGACCCTCGGCATGATCTCGGACGGCCAGTTCGCGCTCATGAAGCCGACGGCGTTCGTCGTGAACGTCGCCCGTGGCGGACTGATCGACGAGGATGCCCTGCACCGCGCACTGACCGCGAACACCATCGCGGGTGCCGGCCTCGACGTCTTCGTGTCGGAGCCCCCGAAGGACTCCCCGCTCGTCTCGCTGCCGAACGTCGTCGTCACGCCGCACCTCGGCGCCTCGACCGACGAAGCGCAGGAGAAGGCCGGTGTCTCGGTCGCCAAGTCGGTGCGCCTCGCGCTCGGCGGCGAGCTCGTGCCGGACGCCGTCAACGTCGCCGGTGGCGTCATCGACCCGTACGTGCGCCCGGGCATCCCGCTGGTCGAGAAGCTCGGTCAGGTCTTCACGGCCCTCGCCACCTCGCCCGTCACGAGCATCGACGTCGAGGTCCACGGCGAGCTCGCCGCCTACGACGTCAGCGTGCTCAAGCTCGCGGCGCTGAAGGGCGTCTTCACCGACGTCGTCAGCGACCAGGTCTCGTACGTCAACGCCCCGCTCATCGCGGAACAGCGCGGTGTCACGGTGCGGCTCATCACCGAGCAGGACAGCCCCGAGTACCGCAACGTCCTCACGATCCGCGGCGCGCAGTCCGACGGCCCTGCGATCAGCGTGTCCGGCACGCTCACCGGCCCGAAGCAGGTCGAGAAGGTCGTCGAGATCAACGGCCACGACGTCGAGGTCCCGCTCGACAAGCACCACGTCGTGATGGAGTACATCGACCGGCCGGGCATCGTCGCGGTGTACGGCAAGGAGTTCGGCGAAGCCGGTATCAACATCGCGGCCATGCAGATCTCGCGCGAAGCCGCCGGGGGCCAGGCCCTCAGCGTCCTGACCGTCGACTCGCCCGTGCCCGCCGAGATCCTCGAGCACGTCGGCCGGGCGATCGACGCCTCCTCGCTCCGCGAGATCGACATCACGCTCTGATGGACGTCCGGACGCTCAAGCTCGCGGTGATCCGTGGCGACGGCATCGGTCCAGAGGTCGTCGACGAGGCCCTCAAGGTCCTGCACGCCGTGACCCCGGCCGACCTCGTGATCGAGGAGACCCCGTTCTCGCTCGGCGCCACCCGGTACCTCGAGACCGGCGACATCCTCACCGAGGACGACATGTCGGCCATCGCGTCGCACGACGCGATCCTGCTCGGCGCCGTCGGCGGAGACCCGCGTGACCCCCGCCTCGCCGGTGGGATCATCGAACGCGGCCTGTTGCTCAAGCTCCGCTTCGCGTTCGACCACTACGTCAACCTGCGACCGACGAAGGTCCACGACGCCGTCGCGACCCCGCTCGCAGCACCGGGCGAGGTCGACTTCGTCGTCGTGCGCGAGGGCACCGAGGGGCCGTACGTCGGCAACGGCGGCGCGATCCGCACGGGCACCCCGCAGGAGATCGCGACCGAGGTCTCGCTGAACACGGCGTTCGGTGTCGAGCGGGTCGTCCGCTACGCCTTCGAGCTGGCGAACCGTCGCGCGCGCAAGCACCTGACGCTCGTGCACAAGAGCAACGTGCTGGTGCACGCCGGTGCCCTCTGGCAGCGCACCGTCGCGGCCGTCGGGCCGGAGTTCCCGGACGTCACGGTGGACTACCAGCACGTCGATGCGGTGACCATCCACATGGTGAAGGAACCTGCTAGGTTCGACGTCATCGTCACCGACAACCTCTTCGGCGACATCATCACCGACCTGGCCGGCGCGATCAGCGGCGGCATCGGTCTGGCGGCCTCGGGCAACATCAACCCGGACGGCACCTTCCCCAGCATGTTCGAGCCGGTCCACGGCTCCGCGCCGGACATCGCGGGTCAGCAGCAGGCCGATCCGACGGCTGCCATCCTCTCCGTCGCACTGCTGCTCGACCACATCGGTCGCAGCGACCTGGCGACGGCGGTGACGCGGGCCGTCGAGGCAGACCTGGCAGACCGGGGCACCACGCAGCGTCGCACGGCCGAGATCGGCGACGCCATCGCCGCCGCGGCCACGGCACGCACCACCACCGCCTGAGAAGGAGCCTCCCCATGAGCACCGACACCGCCTTCGGACTCGAGTTCGCCACCACCCCGTCCGCGGATCGTCGTGCCGCAGCCGAGCGCGAGGAGATCCTCGCCGACCCGGGGTTCGGCAAGCACTTCACGGACCACATGGCCACCGTAGAGTGGACGCTCGACGACGGCTGGCACAGCGCCTCCGTGCACCCGTACGGACCGCTGTCGCTCGACCCGAGTGCGAGCGTGCTGCACTACGCCCAGGAGATCTTCGAGGGACTCAAGGCGTACCGGCACGCTGACGGCTCGGTGTGGTCGTTCCGCCCGGACGCCAACGCGCGCCGTTTCCAGCGGTCGGCCCGTCGCCTGGCGTTGCCGGAACTGCCGATCGAGGCCTTCGTCGAGTCCATCCGCCAGCTGGTGCAGACCGACGTCGACTGGGTGCCGTCCGCGCCCGAGACGAGCCTGTACCTCCGGCCGTTCATGATCGCCACCGAGTCGTTCCTGGGGGTGCGCGCTGCCCAGGCGGTCGCGTACCACTGCATCGCCAGCCCGGCCGGGGCGTACTTCACCTCGGGTCCGAAGCCGGTCTCGATCTGGTTGTCGACCCAGTACGCCCGCGCCGGCAAGGGCGGGACCGGTGCTGCCAAGACCGGCGGCAACTACGCGTCGTCGCTGCTGCCCCAGCAAGAGGCCTACGAGCACGGGTGCCAGCAGGTCATGTTCCTCGACTCGGTCGAGGGCAAGTACCTCGAAGAGCTCGGCGGCATGAACGTCGTGCTGGTGAAGTCGGACGGCACGCTCGTGACACCCGACTCCGAATCCATCCTCGAGGGCATCACGCGCGACTCGATCCTGCAGCTCGCCGAGGACCGGGGGCTCACGGTCGAGAAGCGTCGCGTGACCCTCGACGAGTGGCGCGACGGCGTGGCCGACGGGTCCATCACCGAGGCGTTCGCGTGCGGCACGGCAGCCGTCGTCACCCCGATCGCGGAACTCCGTGGCGAGGGCTTCACCATCGGTTCACCGACCGAGGGCGCCGGCGAACTGACGATGTCCCTGCGCGACGAGCTCACCGACATCCAGTACGGTCGCCGCGCCGACCCGCACGGGTGGATGACGAAGCTGACCGACGCGTCCTGATCGACGCTCGAGCGTGGGTAGGGTCGAACGGTGAAGATCGCACGGTTCAGCAGCAAGGGTGAAGACCCCCGGTACGGCATCCTCGACGAACGGCACTTGGTGGTGCTCGCCGGAGACCCGATGTACCAGGGGTTCGAGACCACGGGGGAGCGCGTCGCACTCGCCGACGCAAAGCTCCTCGCCCCCGTCATCCCGCGGTCGAAGGTCATCGGGGTGGGGCTCAACTACCTCGAGCACGCCTCGGAGATGGACGAGCGCGCCGGCGACGACCCGGTGGTGTTCCTCAAGCCGAACACCTCGGTGATCGGTCCGGACGAACCCATCCGCCTGCCCGCGGACATCGGTCGTGTCGACCACGAGGGTGAGCTGGCCATCGTGATCGGCTCGCTCGCGAAGAACGTCCGCCGTGAGGACTTCGCGAGCGTCGTCCTCGGCTACACGATCGCGAACGACGTGACCGCCCGCGACCTGCAGGCCCGCGACGGCCAGTGGACGCGGTCGAAGGGGTTCGACACCTTCTGCCCGCTCGGCCCCGTGATCGAGACCGAGATCGACCCGTCGGACATCCGCATCGAGACCCGCGTGGACGGCGACCTTCGCCAGGCCGGGTCGACGAACGAGATGGTCCACGACATCCCGTCACTGGTCGAGTTCGTGTCGTCGATCTGGACCCTGCTGCCCGGCGACGTCATCCTGACCGGGACCCCGGCGGGAGTCGGCCGCATCCGCGACGGCGAGGTCGTCGAGGTCACCATCTCCGGCATCGGCACCCTCAAGAACCCGGTGATCGCGCGCCACTGACCCGGCCCGTCACCACAACGGCCCGTTCCCCTTGGGGGAGCGGGCCGTTCTCCGTTGCCGGGCTGCTCTCGTGCTGTCCCGGCGCGACACGCCCGGGAGGTGGGGCGGTTGGCGGGGTGCTCGGGGGCTGTGTAGAGTTACCTCTCGTTGCCACGGCGGCGGAGAACGGAACGGCTGAGACGGTCACTGGGTTTACCTGGGGACCTTGTCCGCCAGGGTTCTTCCCCGGGTGACGGATTTGAAAGCCTCTCTGGCGAAGCCCCGTGTGGGTGGAGTGGGGGAGTGCGTCTGGTCCTTGAGAACTCAACAGCGTGCACATTGTCAATGCCAATTTATTGATTGACCTCGTGCCTGGTCGGCTTGCTGACTAGGTCATGATGCAATTCCTTTTGGATTGAAGATTGTCAGTAGACAGTCAACAGTCAGAATCAACTCGGTCTGATGCCT
>NZ_JADKRW010000005.1 GCF_015350995.1 Curtobacterium sp. VKM Ac-1393 | reverse complement strand
GAAGCTAAGCCTCTCAGCGCCGATGGTACTGCAAGGGGGACCTTGTGGGAGAGTAGGACGCCGCCGGACTTAACGTAGTAACACCGGGGAACCCCTGACCGATTCGGTCAGGGGTTTTCTGCGTTCCCGAGGCTGTGGAGTCCAGGCGCGGGCAGGTGGTGCCGCGGTAGGCTCAGGGGGCCATGACTGCGCCATTCACCACTGCTTCCGGGTCCGAGATCCGCGTCCGATTCTGCCCGAGCCCGACGGGGACCCCGCACGTGGGGCTCATCCGTACGGCGCTCTTCAACTGGGCCTACGCACGCCACACCGGCGGCAAGCTCGTGTTCCGCATCGAGGACACCGACGCGGCGCGTGACAGCGAAGAGTCGTACGCGCAGATCCTCGACGGGCTGCGGTGGCTCCGGCTCGACTGGGACGAGGGCGTCGACGCCGGGGGCGAGCACGGGCCGTACCGTCAGTCGCAGCGCACCGCGATCTACGACGACGTCATCGCGCAGCTCAAGGCCTCTGGTCACATCTACGAGTCCTTCGTCACGCCGGAGGAAATGGAGGCCCGTAACAAGGCCGCCGGGCGTGACCCGAAGCAGGGGTACGACAACCACGAGCGCGACCTGACCGACCACGAGCGTCAGGCGTTCCGCGACCAGGGCCGTGAGCCGGCGCTCCGCCTGCGTGTCCCGGACCGCGACCTGAGCTTCGACGACCTCGTCCGCGGTGAGATCACCTTCAAGCAGGGGACGTTCCCGGACTTCGTCGTGGTCCGCCCGAACGGCAAGCCGCTCTACACGTTCACGAACCCGCTCGACGACGCGCTGATGGGCATCACGCACGTCCTCCGTGGCGAGGACCTGCTGTCCTCCACCCCGCGGCAGATCGCCCTGTACGAGGCGCTGTACGAGATCGGCATCGCACCGGCGATCCCCGTATTCGGACACCTGCCGTACGTGATGGGCGAGGGCAACAAGAAGCTCTCGAAGCGCGACCCCGAGGCGAACCTGTTCCACCACCGCGACGCCGGCATGATCCCGGAGGGGCTCGTCAACTACCTGGCGTTGCTCGGGTGGTCGATCGGTGCAGACCGCGACGTGTTCTCCATCGACGAGATGGTGGCCGCGTTCGAGGTGACCGACGTCAACCCGAGCCCGGCCCGGTTCGACCACAAGAAGGCCGAAGCGATCAACGGGGACCACATCCGACTGCTCGAGCCTGCGGACTTCCGGTCCCGACTGCTGCCGTACCTGACGGACCTCGTCGCCGACCCGCCCACGGCGGAGCAGCTCGACGTGCTGACCAAGGCGGCGCCGCTCGTCCAGGAGCGCATGCAGCTGCTCGGCGAGGCGCCGGCGATGCTCGGGTTCCTCTTCACCGCGGACGCCGACCTGGTGGTCGAGGAGGACGCGCTCGCGTCGCTCAAGGGTGACACGGCTGCGGTCCTGTCGGCCGGCATCGCCGCGCTCGAGCAGCTCGACGACTGGCGGACCGAGGCCATCGAGGGCGCGCTCCGCACGGCGCTCATCGACGACCTCGCGTTGAAGCCCCGGGTCGCCTTCGGCCCGCTGCGCGTCGGGGTGTCCGGACGCCGGATCAGCCCGCCGCTCTTCGAGTCGATGGAGATCCTCGGCAAGGAGTCCACCCTGACGCGCCTCCGCGCGCTCGCAGCCCGCTGAACGGCGGACGATGACCACCCCGGATCCGTCCGTCGTCCACGACGTCGCGGTCATCGGCGCCGGACCCGCCGGGTTGAGCGCTGCGCTCAACCTGGTGCGGGCGAAGCGGACGGTGCTGCTCGTCGACGCCAACCGCCCACGCAACGCCGCGACCCTGCGCTCGCACGGGTTCCTGACGCGTGACGGGGTGTCGCCGCTCGAGCTCCGGAAGCTCGGTCGGCTCGAGGTCGAGGCGTACCCCGAGGCGACGGTCGTGCAGGCCGTGGTCGACCAGGTGACGCCCGACGCGGACGGCTGGCGCCTGCACGGCACGTGGCGGGGGGCCGAGGTGGACGCCCGGGCACGGACCGTCGTCGTCGCCACGGGCCTGCGCGAGGAGTTCCCGGCGCTGCCGATGCTCCGTGCCTTCTACGGCACCGCGGTGCACAGCTGCGTCGAGTGCGATGCGTACGACAAGGCGGGGGAGCCCCTCGCGTTCATCTGCGAGACCGACGACGTCGTCGACCGTGCGCTGCTCATCGCCGCGTGGACCGACGACCTCATCGTCTACACGAACGGTGTCGCACCACTCGACGACGCCGGGCGTGCTCGGCTGGCGCGCGCGGGTGTGGTGGTCGACGAGCGGGTGGTCGAGGACCTCGTGGGCGACCGGACCGGGATGACCGGCGTCCGGCTCGCCGACGGGCACGTCGAGCCGCGGTCGGGTGGGTTCGTCCGGCCGACGTGGCACGCCGACCTCGACTGGCTGCACACGACCCGCGAGCGGGGATCCGAGGCCGAGACCGGTGCCCGTACCGGGCCGGGCACCGACACGCCCGGCGTCTCGGACACCCTCGAGCGTGACGCGCAGGGCCTGCTGGTGGTCGACCGGGTCGGCCGGACCACCGTACCGGGGCTGTACGCCGTGGGTGACGTGACGCCTCCCGGGCCGGAGCAGCTCATCGTGGCCGCGGGACACGGTGCCGCGACGGCTGCGGCGGTGCACCGTGACCTCGTGGGTGGTCTCACGGACCTCCGGGATGCTGTACAGTAATTGATCGTGCCCCGGACAACGGGGCCGAAAGGCCAGCAGGCCTTTTGGGGTATGGTGTAATTGGCAACACAGCGGTTTCTGGTACCGTCGTTCTTGGTTCGAGTCCAGGTACCCCAGCACTCGACGAACAGCCCCCGGGACATCCCGGGGGCTGTTCTCGTTCCACGGCTCCGGTGATCCGAAGCGTCCTCATCGCCGATCCGGAGCAGCCGGACAGCGCACTCCGAGGTTGCGCGGAACCGCACGATGCCACGAGCCCACCAGGCGCGCGTCGACCGGTGTCCCGCGCCCTGGACCGTCCCCGTCCGGCAGGCGAGCGCCGTGACGGTGGTGCGCCGTGCCTCCCGGCCGGGTTGCGTGACCCCGCACCCCACGGAACGCGGGTCGTGGGTCGGGACCGCGGGGTCGTACCGTCGCCGTACCGACGCGGGGGCCGCGCCGGTCCACCGACGAGCACCCGAGGTGTCATCGTGACCTCCGCAGAACCGCTGACGACGACAGCCGACCACTGGGTGCACCGCGCCGCGGTCCCGCTGGCCGACGACCACTCCGTGCTGGACCGCTGGGACCGCGTGGTCGCGCTGCACGGAGACGCTGCGGCACTCGCCGGGGACGGCCGGCCGTACACGTTCGCCGAGGCCGACCGCGCGGCGCGGTCGCTCGCGACGGTCCTGACCACCGAGCTCCGGCCCGACGACCGGAGCGGCGCGGGCGTCGACGCGGAGCCCGGCGGGGCATCGAAGCCGGTCGGCATCATGGCCGGGCAGACCACCGAGGCCGTCGTGGCGATCCTGGCGCTCGTGCGCGCCGGTCGCACCGTCGTGGTCCTCGACGACCACCTGCCGGCCGTGCGCCTCGGGCACGTCGCGCAGCTCGCCGGCGTCGACGAGATCGTGGCGGATGCCGACCGCGCCGAGGTCGCAGCCACCGTCGTCGCCGAGCGGAGCGGGCGGGTGCACGCCCTGGCGGAGATGCTCGACCCTGCCGACGCGACCGCGACCGCGACCGCGACCGCGACCGCGACCGCGACCGCGACCGACCCGACCCCGGCGGCACACACCCGCCCCGGTGGCCGCGACCCCTTCGCACTCGTGTTCACCTCCGGCTCGACGGGCATGCCGAAGGGCGTCGTCCTGACGCACCGGCAGCAGCTCGCGAACGCCGAGCAGGACGCCGTCGCGCTCGGCACCGGCCCCGGTGACCGGCTCGGTGTCGTGCTGCCGCTGTCGTTCGCGGCCGGGCTGCTGTTCTCGTTCGACACCCTGCTGAACGGCGGCACCGCCGTGCTGCTCGAGCCCCGCGAACTCGGGGTCGAGCGGCTGCTCGCCCGCTTCGCCGACGACGGTGTGAACGTCCTGGTGTGCACTCCGCACCTGCTGCGGTCGATCGTCGGCTCGCGGACCGCACCCGGCGCGCAGGCGTCCGGCGCGGCGCCCGCCCTCGGCGGTCTGCGCTTCCTGATGACCACGGGCGAGGCCGTCACGGGCGCCGACATCGCCGCCGCCCGACCGCACCTCGACGCCGGCACGCTGCTCCTCAACGCCTTCGGGTCGAGCGAGACCGGCTGCGTCGCGTACTGCCCCGTCGAGCCGGGCGCAGCGGTCCCGGAGGGCGTCGTGCCCGCCGGCTGGCCGCTGCCCGGCAAGACGGTGCTCGTGCTGCGCGAGGACGGCAGCCCCGCCGGCCCGGGGGAGACCGGTGAGCTCGTCATCGTCTCCGACGCCCTGACCGCCGGGTACTGGGGCGCTCCGGAGAAGACCGCGGAGCGTGCCGGACGCACCGACGACGGCGTCCCGACCTGGCGCCAGGGCGACCTGGCCCGGATCGAGCCCGACGGGCGGCTCGTGCTGCTCGGCCGGTCCGACGACGCCGTCAAGGTCCGCGGGTACCTCGTCGAACCGAGCGAGGTCGAGGCGGCGCTCCGCGCGATCCCCGAGGTGCACGACGCCGTCGTCACCGCACAGGTCGACCCACCCGCCGTGACCCGCCTCGTCGCGTACGTCGTCGGCCGTCCGGGCCAGCGCACGCCCACACCCGCCGCCCTGCGGCTGGCCCTGCGCGAGCGTCTGCCGGAGTACATGGTGCCGGCGTCGATCGTGCCGATGACGGAGCTGCCGCGGAACGAGCGCGGCAAGGTCGACCGCGCGGAGCTGCCCGGTGCCCCGAGCATCGAGACCGAGATGGTCGAGGGCGAGTACGACCAGTGGGAGCTCGTCGTCGGGCAGATCTGGGCCGAGGTGCTGGGCCTGCGCGGCGTGCACCTCGACGAGGACTTCTCCGCGCTCGGCGGCGACTCGCTGTCGGCCGAGGAGATGCTCGCGCTCGTGCAGACCCGCCTCGGCATCGACCTGCGGTCCTCGGACGTCCTGCAGCACCCGACGCTCCGGTCCTTCGCCCGCCGGGTCCGGAGCGGGACCACGGCGCTGCCGAGCCACCCCGACGTCGTCAAGGTGTCCGGTGCCCGCGAGTCCGGCCGGCCCCCGGTGTTCTGCTTCGCCGGTGGCGGTGCGCTGGCCCTGACGTTCCTGCCGCTGTCCCGCTACCTGCCCGAGCACGACGTGTACGCGTTCCAGCAGCACGGCCTGGAGCGTCGGGGCGTGCCGGACTGGTCCATCCAGTCCAGCGCCCGCCGGTACGTCGCCCTGATGCGCATCGTGCAGCCGCGAGGACCGTACCTGCTGGTCGGACACTCGCTCGGCGGTCTCGTCGCACTCGAGATCGCCCGCTTGCTCACCGAGAGCGGCGAGCAGGTCGAGCACGTCGCCCTGCTCGACACGTACCTGCCGCGGACGGGCGCCGAGGGGGTCCGGCAGCAGTTCGGCCGGCTCGAGCCCCGGCAGCACCGGAACCCCGCGGTGCGCGCCGCCGGCCAGCGCCTCGCGGGGGCCGTGCGGCGCGTGCTGCCGTCCGGCATGTCGTGGGGCGAGCACGTCGCGAAGCGGGCGCGGGCCTACAGTGCCGGTGTGCTGCGGCACGGCGGGCAGAAGGACTTCGACGCCTTCTTCGACCAGGCCGAGCTCGTCACCAGGCGGCACCACCCGACGCCGTTCCACGGGCGGGCGACCTACGTGCTCGCCGACGCGAACCCGGATGCCGCCGGCTGGTCCGCCCTGCTGCGTGGACGGACCGAGACGGTGCGGATCGGGGCCGAGCACAGTTCGCTGCTGCGGGAACCGCACGTGGCCGACCTGGCGACGGCGCTGCGCACCGCGTTCGCGACGGAGGGCGCGGCCCGCGACTGAGCGACCGCGCCCATCCAGTGAGCAGGCTGCCTCCGTCCAGTGAGCAGGCTGCGCACATCCAGTGAGCGAAAGACGTCGCCTCCGCAGTCCGGAGGCGACGTCTTCTGCTCACTCGGTGCAGTGGTCGCGACCACGGGCGGACGGGAGGCACGGTGCGGGCCCGCCACGCCTCCTTCGCAGGCTCGGTCGGCGCGCCCCGCGCAACGCTTCGCGTTGCCGCTCTGCGGGGCGCGCCCGTCCGGCCGTTGTCGCGTGCACTGCGCGTGGTCGCGACGCGGTGTTGCGGGTTTCCGTATCCGCGGCCGAGTGTCCGCAATGGACCGCACCGCGCATTGACCCCCACCCCGCCCGCGACGATGGTTGGACCCGCGGGGGAGAGTACCCACTCACCTGCGAAGCCGGCGGCGTCGTACCCGCGTCCCGCTGCTCGACCGATGACGGTCACCGTCGTCGATGCGTCATCCGAGGACGCACCGCTCGTTCCGCGAGCCACAACCCGACAGCAACCCTGACCCGACAGGACCGCGCCCATGCCCGCACGTACCGTTCGCCCTGCAGACCCGAGGGTCTCCGTCGTCATCCCGGCGCGGAACGAGGCCCGAAACCTCGAGATCATCCTGCCGATGCTCCCCCCGGTGTACGAGGTGATCCTGGTCGACGGCAACTCCGTCGACGACACCGTCGCCACCGCGCAGCGCGTCATGCCCGGCATCCGCGTCGTGCACCAGACCCGCAAGGGCAAGGGCAACGCGCTCGCCTGCGGGTTCGAGGCCGTCACGGGCGACGTCGTCGTCATGTTCGACGCCGACTGCTCCGCCGACCCCGACGAGATCCCGCGCTTCGTGCAGGCGCTCGTCGAGGGCGCCGACGTCGCGAAGGGCACCCGCTACTCGCTCGGCGGCGGCAGCGACGACATCACGATCGTCCGCAACCTCGGCAACCGTGGCCTGAACCTGCTCTGCAACGTCATCCTCGGCACCCGCTACAGCGACCTCTGCTACGGCTACAACGCCTTCTGGGCCGACGTGCTGCCGGAGATCGGCCTGCTGTCCTCGGAGCTCCCGAAGCCGGCCGACGGCTCGATGCTGTGGGGCGACGGGTTCGAGATCGAGACCGTGCTCACCTGCCGCTGGTCGGCCGCCGAGCTCGCGATCACCGAGGTCCCGAGCCACGAGAAGCTCCGTGTGCACGGGACGAGCAACCTGAACGCCGTGACCGACGGCATCCGTGTGCTGAAGTCGATCATGCACGAGCGTCGTCGCGCCGCGATCGGCCGCGCCGAGGTCCGTCGCGGCGCCATCGCCGTCGTCGCCCCCGCCGACCAGCTCGGCGTCGCGCCGATCGCCCCGGCCGCACCCCTGTCCGGCGGTCACCTCGGCCACACCGGCTCGATCGGCACGCCCGTCGCCGCGGCCGCCGTCGTGAGCCTCGAGGAGGAAGTCGCGTGACGAGCGTCGCGGTCGTCATCTGCGCCTACACCCAGCAGCGGTGGGGCGACCTGCAGGACAGCGTCGAGTCCGCCAAGCGGCAGCCGGAGGCCCCCGACGTCGTCGTCGTGATCGACCACGAACCCGAGCTGCTCGTCCGCGCCGCCGCCCGGTGGCCCGAGCTCCGCGTCGTCCCGAACACCGAGGACCGCGGCCTGTCCGGCGCCCGCAACACGGGTGTCGCCCTGACCGATGCCGACGTCGTCGCGTTCCTGGACGACGACGCGACCGCCGACCCGGACTGGCTCGGCCACATGCTCACCGCGCTCGAAGACCCCGACGTCGTCGGCGTCGGTGGCCGTGCCACGCCGTCCTGGCCGACCGCCACCGGTGCCGGCCCGTACGCCGACGAGCTGCTCTGGATCGTCGGCTGCTCGTACCGCGGACTGCCCGAGACCCCCGGCGACGTCCGCAACGTCATCGGCTCGAGCATGGCGTTCCGTCGCGATGCGATCATGACCGCCGGTGGCTTCCGCTCCGGCATCGGCCGCGTCGGCAACCAGCCGCTCGGCTGCGAGGAGACCGAGCTCTGCATCCGCATCGCCCAGGCCCGTCCGGGTGCGCGCATCCGGCACGAACCGCGGTCGAACGTCTCGCACCGGGTGTCCCCGGACCGCGTGACGATGCGCTACCTGCGCCGTCGCAGCTACTACGAGGGCATCTCGAAGGCCGTCCTGAGCCGTCGCGTCGGCACGGGTGACTCGCTCGCCAGCGAGTCGACGTACCTGACGAAGGTCATCCCCGGTGCGGTGCTGCGCGAACTGCGCCACATCGGTCGTGGCGGTGGCCTGCGCGCCTTCGCGATCGTGCTCTCCGTCGCCTCGACCGTCACCGGCTACGCCGTCGGTCGCGTGCTGGGTGGCGTCGTCGTGCGCACCCCGGCAGCCGCCCCCGTCGCACAGCCGGTGGGCACGAGGTGACCCGCGCGACCCTGGCGATGGTCATCTCGCCGATCGTGACCGGGCCGCTGTCCCCGACGTGGGACGGCGCCCTGTGGGTCGGCGAAGTGGACCGTGCCGACGTGCACGCGTCCAGCCACCGCGACGTGGTCGCGCTCCAGGGCGCCGAGGGCTACCGCCGCGCTCGACTGCTCGTCCGCGACCACGGCGAGCCGCTCGGCTTCGTCGAGGCGGACATCACCGAGCGTCGTCGCATCGGCGGGACGATCGACGTCCGCGCCCTGCAGCGCGCGATCCGGCCGATGCCGGTACCCGAGCGTCGGCCGGCAGCAGGTCTGGTGCTGCCGTCCGTCACCGTGGTGCTCTGCACGGACGGCGCCGCGGGCACCACCATGCGGTCCGTGCTCGCCAACGACCACCCCGACTTCGACGTCGTCGTCGTCTCGCACGGCGCCGACGACAGCGGCGCCGCGACGGTCGAGATCGGCGGACGGCGCGTCACCACGATCGCCGCGCCGGCCGGTGGCCTCGCCGCCGCCCGCAACGCCGGACTCCTCGCAGCGACCGGCGAGGTCGTCGCGTTCGTCGCCGAGGGCGCCGTCGTGGACGGCGACTGGATCGCCGCGATCGCGGGTGCGTTCGCCGCGACCGGCGACGTCGCCTGCGTCACCGGGCTCGTCCCCAGCGCCGAGCTGCGCACCCCCGCACAGCGCTGGCACGACGACCGCAGCGCGGCCGGCCGGACCGTCCGCCGTCGGGTGTTCCGCCTCGACGACACCGACGACGCGCCCCCGCACCACCCCTTCGCCGCCGCTGCCTACGGCACCGGCGACAACCTCGCCGTGCACCGCGCGACCGTGCTCCGGATCGGCGGCTTCGACACCGCGTTCGGACCGGGCACCCGCGTGGGCGGCGGCGACGACCTCGACCTCTTCACACGACTGCTGTTCGCCGGATCCGCGATCGCCGTCGAACCGGCCGCCATCGCGTGGCAGCGATCGGCGGACGACGTCGCGTCGCTGCGCGCCGCCGCTGCCGCGCACGGCCACGGACTCGGAGCCTGGATGACCAAGAACGCGTTCGACCGCGAGTCGCTCACCGCATCGGTGGACGCTGCGCCCGAGGCGCTCAGCGCCTTCGCACGACTCGGCCTCGAGCAGGGCGACCGTGCGGCGGACATCGCCGGCGACCAGTCCGGTGACGCGCAACGTGTCCCTGACGCGGTCGACGCGGAGTTCGCCGCCACCCAGCGGCGGCTGCGCGGGGTCGAGCGGCGGTCGGTGCTCACGGCGCCGTTCCTCGCGCTCACCGAACGGCTGCGTGGCGGCGGCACGATCGATCGCAACGCCCGCGGGCGGCACGAGCTGCGGCACGGACTCGCCTCGGCGGGCCCCGCCCGTCCGGTCGCCGTCGACGCGATGAGCCCGATCGCACGGCTGACCGCGGCCGGGATCGTCGTGCTGACGCTCCTGGTCGCCGGTGTCGCCGCGATCGCCGGGCTGCCGGTGCTCCGCGGGAGCGCGATCGGCGTGTACCTCTTCGCGCTGCTCGGCGTCGCACCCCTGCTGCTCGTCCGCCCGATGCCGCTGGCCCGCTTCAGCGTCTTCGCGGTCACGGCGTCGCTCGTCGGCACCATCGGCATCGGCTACACGATGGCCACCTTCCAGCTCTGGAACCCCACCGTGCCGTTCGTCGGGGTCGTCGTGCTCACCGCCGTCGCGCTCGCGATCGCCGTGCCGCGGGACGTCGCCGAACTCCAGCGTGCCCGCCTGGTGCCGGTCGCCGAGGGAACCCCGGCCCGCCGCTGGACCACCACGCACACCGTCACCGCCGGCTCGGTCGTCGGACTGCTCGTCATCGTCGTCGCCGCGCTCACGCACATCGGCGACCCGGTGCCGGACGGACTGTTCGGCTCGCTCGGCCCGGGCCTGGTCATCGGACTGGCGCTCGTCGTCGCCGCGGCCGTCGTCGCCCTGGTCCGCGGTCGCGGGCTCGCGATCCCGGTCGTCGTGCTCGGCGGCTCGATCCAGCTCGCACAGGCCATCACCTACGGCATGCCGACCGTGATGGCAGCCGCCCGACACATCGGCGTGCTCGAGTACATCCGTCGCTGGGGCGCCACGAACCCGACCGCGGACATCTTCCAGACCTGGTCCGGCCTGTTCGCCGGTGGCGCATGGGTCGCCGACGTCGGCGGCATCGACAACGCGATGACCATCGCCGCGTGGGTCCCCGTCCTGCTGGCCTTCAGCACCACGATCGCCGTCGGGGTCCTCGCCGCCAACTGGCTGCCGGGCAACCGTCGTCCGTGGATCGCGGCGTTCCTGACCGCGATGACCGGGTCGCTCAACACGACGTACTTCTCGCCGCAGTCCGTGGGCATCCTGATGTCCCTGGTGATCCTCGTGCTGGCGGTCGGCCCGCTGCGGCGCACCGCGGTCACCGCTGCCGACGGCATCCGCTCGACGATCCTCCGCGCCCGCCGCGTCGGCCTGTCGCGGATCATCGCGATCACCCTGATCGGCATCGTGCTGGTCGTCACCCACCAGATCTCGCCCTACCTGACCGTCGCCGCGCTCGTCACGCTCATCGTGTTCCGACTGCTGCGCCCCTGGTGGCTGCCCGTCGTCGTGCTCGTGCCTGCCGTCGGCTTCGCCCTGCTGAACGACGACATCCTGGGGAAGTTCCTGTCCCTGGGGGCCGTCGGCAAGGTGCTCGACAACGTCCAGCCGCCGTCGCACGACATGACGGTGCTGCCGAAGCCACTGGTCACGCGCCTCGCGTTCGACATCCCCGCGGCAGCGCTCGTGGTCCTCGGCCTCGTCGCCGTGATCACCGTGCTGATGCGCCGTGACCGCGTGCACTGGGGACTGCTGGCCACGGCGGCGAGCCCGATCTCGCTGCTCGTCGCGACGAACTACGGCCAAGAGGGCATCTTCCGCGTCGTGCTCTTCGCCACACCGTGGATCGCGATCCTGGCAGCGGGGCTCCCGATGCCCAGCGGCCGGCTGGCTCCCGTCGGCCGGCTCGTCACCCGTGCGGTGCGGCCGACGGCGGTCAAGGTCGTCGTCGCCGCAGCCGCGGTCGCCGCGATGGTCGGGATCGGCGCGTTCGGCCAGACCGCCCTCGACTGGAACCGCGTCCCGACGCGCAGCCAGTCGGCCGCGACGCAGTTCTACGACGCGACCGCGCCGAAGGGCTCCATGATGCTGCTGACCGGTTCGGCGAACGCCGTCCCGAGCAACACCGGCGCCCGGTACTTCGACGTCGGGGCGTTGTCCCGCGAGGTCCTCGGGGCGTACCCGGAGCCGCAGGGCTACGACGCCGAGGCGGACGTGTCCACGATGACCCGCCAGCTGGTCCTCGACTGGCCGGCGACGAAGTACTACGCGCTCGTCGCCGAGCCCTTCGGCGCCTACGACGAACGGTACGGCTACCAGACCGACGCCGACTACCAGGAGCTCGCGGCCGCCATGGCCGACTCGCCCTACTGGAAGCGCGTCTTCGGCTCCGGCACCACCGCCGTCTACGAACTGACCCCGGCAGGGCTGGCGCATGCGACGAACTGAGGAACGCACGGCCCGGGCCTCCCGGCGGACGTGGCGCACCGGCGCCGCGTCCGCCGCGGGCGTCCTGGCGGTCCTGGCGGTCGTCGTCGCCCTCGTCGCCGGACCGGGCGGCGCGACGTCGGCGGACGCACGAGGCCGCAGGACACCGCCGACCACGGCACCGACGAGCACGCCGACGGCGACGCCGACGAGCACGCCGACGGCGACTCCGACGAGCACACCGACGGCGACGCCGAGCGGCACGTCCGCCGCGAACCCCGACTGCAGCGCCGGCCGGGTCCTGACGATGGTGGCGCACGCCGACGACGACCTGCTGTTCTCCGGAACCGAGCTCCGCGCCGACGTCGACGCCGGCAAGTGCGTCCGCTCGGTCGTCGTGACCGCTGGTGACGCCGGCAAGCCGGCCTGGTACTGGCAGGCCCGCGAGGACGGGTTGATGGCGTCGTACGCGTCGATCGCCGGCGTCTCGTCGACCTGGACCGCCGGGCAGCTGTCGGTCGCCGGCCACACACTCCGCACGGCGACCCTGGCGACGGCCCCGCGGCTCAGCCTGGTGTTCCTCGAGCTGCCGGACGGCAACGTCGACGGCTCCGGCTTCGCGGCCACGGGCGGCGAGAGCCTGCAGAAGCTCTCCGCGGGGCAGATCAGCACGATCCACACCGTCACCGGGGCAGCCCAACCGACCTCTTTCTCGCTGACCGACCTGCGCGCGACGTTCTCCGGGCTCGTCACCGGGTACGCGCCGACCGAGATCCACACGCTCGACCACGCTGGCACGTACGGCGACGGCGACCACAGCGACCACCACACCGTCGCGTACCTCGCCGACCAGGCGCAGGCCACGTACACGGCGACGCACACGTTCACGGGGTACCTCGGGTACCCGATCGCGGACCGCCCGTCGAACCTGACGTCCGCGCAGACCGCGGCGAAGTCGTCGGCGTTCTTCGCGTACGCCGCGTACGACGGCGAGACCTGCGGATCGACGTCCGCCTGCGCGTCGCGTCCGGAGGGCTCCTGGCTCAGCCGGCAGTACGCGGTCGGATCGTCGGCCCAGCCACCCACCGACCCACTGCCCGCGCAGGGCACCGACGTCACCGCCGGTGCGACCGTCACCGCGAGCGCCGAGAACCCGGCCGACGGCCAGACCGCCGTGAAGGCCGTCGACGGCGTCGTGAGCGGGTACCCGGACGCCCCGACAGCCGAGTGGGCGGCACCTGGCGGGGGTGTCGGCACCTGGATCCAGCTGAACTGGGCGGCCGGCACGACCCTGCACGAGATCGACCTCGCCGACCGGCCGAACAGCGACGACCGGGTCACCGGCGGCACGCTGACGTTCTCCGACGGCTCGAGCGTGGCCGTCCCGTCGCTCGACAACGGGGGAGCCGTGCAGCGCGTCGCGTTCACGGCCCGCCAGGTCAGCTGGGTGCGGTTCACGGTCGGCTCGGTGAGCAGCACGACCCGGAACGTCGGCCTCGCCGAGATCCGCGCGTTCCGACCCGCGGACACGACGCCGACCCCCACGCCCACCCCGACGCCGACGCCGACGCCGACGCCGACGCCGACGCCGACGCCCACCCCGACCCCCACGCCCAAGCCGACGCTGTCGGACGTCACCGGGTCGGCCACCCCGACCGCCGCGTGGGACGACGCATCCACCGGCCAGACCGTCGCGAAGGCCGTCGACGGCATCGTGTCCGGCTACCCCGACAACGCGACGGCCGAGTGGGTCGCGCCGTGGGGCCGGACCGGCGTGTGGATCCAGCTCGACTGGGCGGCGTCGCAGCGCCTCGGCCGGATCGTCCTGCACGACCGCCCGAACAGCTCCGACCAGGTCACCAGCGGCACCCTGACGTTCTCGGACGGCAGCCAGGTCGCCGTCGGCACGCTGCCGAACGGCGGGGACGCCCTGACGGTCGACTTCACCCCGCGTGACGTCACCTGGGTCCGGTTCACGGTGACGGGCGTCTCGGACAGCACGGGCAACGTCGGGCTCTCCGAGATCCGCGCGTGGAGGAACGGGTGACGGTCGAGCAGGACACCGACCGGGAGGCCCGCCCCGCGTGGTCGGGACACCTCGCGGACGACGCGGCCTCGGCCCACGGCGCCCCACCGGCACACGGTCGGGGTCTGTCCCGGCACCGGCCGTCGCGGCGGCCCGGCGTCCGCCGGACCGCGCTCGCGGCCGGCGCGCTGCTGGTCGTCGCCGGCGTGGTCGTCGGCATCACGACCACCACCACGACGGGGAACGGCGACGACGTGACGATCCACGATCCCAGCGGCGTCACGATGCCGCGCACGGAGCCCGACGGTTGGAAGCGCGTGTTCGGCGAGGACTTCGCCGACACCGCCACCGACAACACCTTCGAGTCGCGCTACTCCGACCGGTTCGTGGCGTACCACGGGTTCGCGGACACCGCCGGGACCGGGCGCTACCAGGCGTCCACCCTGTCGGCCCACGACGGTGTGCTCGACATGCGGCTGCGGACCACGAAGGACGGGGTGCCCCTGGCCGGCGGGGTCGTTCCCCTGGTCGACGGACAGTGGGGCGGACAGACCTCCGGCCGCTACAGCATCCGGATGCGGAGCGACGAGGTCGACGGCTACGGGGTCGCCGTCCTGCTCTGGAGCGACGAGAACCTGTGGTCGGACGGCGAGATCGACTTCCCCGAGGGCGCGCTCGGCGCCCCCGCGTGGCTCAACGTGCACTGCCTGTCAGACCCGGCGGAGAAGTGCATCCACCAGCAGACCGAGGCGTCCCTGAAAGACTGGCACACCTACACGATCGAGTGGACGCCGCAGCGGATGTCCTTCCTGGTCGACGACGAGGTCGTCGGCACCACGACGGAGAACATCCCGACGGCTCGCATGCACCTGGTGGTGCAGGCCGGCTCGAACGCCGGCAACCCGCCGGCCGACGCGGACGGGTCGTTGCTCGTCGACTGGGTGACGATCGACGTACCGGCGTCCGGCACCGAGCCGAGCGTGTCGCTCCCCGACGTGACCGCGACGGCGGCGCCGACCGACTGACCGGTCAGCGCTTCGCGTGCGCCTCGAGCGCCGTGAGCAGCGCCGAGACGTGGCGCTCCCGACCGTGGTGGTCCCGCACCCAGGCCCGGCAGCGGTCCGCCAGCCCCGGTTCGGTCTCGGCCGCGTGCAGCGCCTCGACGACCTTGTCGGCCAGCGCCGCGGTCGCGGTGGGGTCGACGGTGAACCGCGCCCACTCACCGCTCAGGATCTCGGCGGTGCCGCCCGACGCCGCGGCGACGACCGGTCGGCCGGTGGACATCGCCTCGACGACGACGCGGCCGAAGCCCTCGGGCTCGATGGACGGTGCCACCACGACGTCGGCCGCGTGGAGCAGGGGGACGACGTCGTCCCGCTCGGGCACCACGACCACGGACCCTTCGGGGAGCGCCGCGATCGCGCGGCGCACGGCGGGGGCGTCCTGCGGGTAGAGCGCGCCGGCCAGTACGAGCACCGGAGCCGGGGCGGGCGGTGTGCCGTGCCCGACGAGGACGCGCGACGATGCGTGGACGCGACCCCATGCCTCCAGGATGGCCAGCACGCCCTTCGAGCGCGTGAGCCGGCCGTAGTACAGCACCACGGGGCGGTCCTGCTCGATCCCCAGCGCGGCACGGGCGCGGCGCGAGCTGGCAGCGGTCGCGGCGGGGAACGCTGCCGTGTCGACGCCGTTCGGGACCACGTCGACGCAGTCCGACCGTGCACCGGCGGCCGTCCACGCGCGGGCCATCACCGCGGACACCGCGAGGAACCGGGTGCGACCGCCCGCGAACGGGCCGAGCCGACGGTAGTTCGGAGCGTGGTGCAGGTGCACGGCCAGTGGCACGCCGGACACGAACGACACCACGCGGCCCCACGGCAGGAACTCCGGACGGTTCAGCCAGAGGACGTCCGGGCGCGAGCGGCGGAGGCGCAGGCCCTCGCGGACGAAGCGGAGCACGTCCGCCGGGGCGGTGCGCACGGTGAAGCGGTAGTCGCGGGCGTGCCGGAGCCGGACGCCGAGCCGGTCGAACGGTGCGCGCCCCTCGTCGGGGTCGCCCTCCGGTCCGGCGCGGTGCCACACCTCGACGTCGTGGCCGGCGGCGACGAGCTCGCCGACGTCCTCGAGGACGCAGCGCTCCACGCCGCCGGTGATGGCGAGACCGTTGGTGGCGACGACGACACGCAACGGGGTGGACGGGGTGGAACGGGTCATGCAGCGCCTCCGCGGGCGAGCTTCAGGCGACGGAAGAACCAGGGCAGGCAGGCGGCGACGCCGACGATGCGCACGATGTTCCAGGCGAGGTCCTGCGGCGGCAGGAGCGAGGCGGCGGCGACGACCAGCGCGATCACGACGGCGAGCACCACCCGGCGTCCGGGGCCGCGCCAGTCGCGTCGGTCCGGCAGCGCGGCCTGCTGCAGCGCAGCCAGGATGGCGTAGGCGATCACGGTCGCGATGCCGGCGCCGACGATGCCCGTCAGGGGCACGAGCACCAGGTTCGCGGCGATGTTCACGACGCCGGCGATCGCGCCGATGACCCCGACGGTGACGCCGCGGCGCTCGACGAGCAGGAGTCGACCGGTCGCACCGCTCGCGATCACCGGGAACGCGGTCAGCGCGACGACGAAGACGACGACGGTCAGGGACCCGACCCGGTAGGACGCCGGAGCGAGGATCGGGAGGGCGACCGGGGACACGAGCGTCACCGCGACGAGCACCGGGGCGAGCAGCATGTAGAGCTCGTCACGGGCGTGCATCGCGAGCCGGCGGCGGGCGACGGCGTCGCGGAGCGCGGCGAAGTGCGGTGCCCACGCCTGGTTCGTGAACGTCAGCAGCAGGATCACGGCGGACCCGACGACGTAGGCGATCTGGTACCGGGCGACCTCGTCGGCGCCGAGCAGGCGCTGCACGACGAGCCGGTCGCCGGCGTTCAGGACGAAGTACGACAGGCTGCCGAGCGCGATCGGGACGCCGAGCTTGAACGCGCGGGCCGTGGTGCGGTGGTCGAGCAGACCGCGGAGGCGCGGCTTGGTCGCCACGATGCCGATGACCATCGCGGCGCCCTGCGCGACGACCCCGCCCCACGCGTACGTGGTGGCGTCGGCGTGCACGGCGGCGAGCAGGCCGAGGCCGATGATCGAGCCGCCGACCGAGGACAGCAGGCTCGTGACGGCGAACACGCGGATGCGGTCCTGGGCGACGAGGAGCGCGAGGGACAGCTGCACGATGGCTGCGGGACCCGTCCACAGCACGGCCACGAGCAGCAGCGGGTGCTGGTCGACGAAGCCGGCGGCGTCGCCCCAGAGCGGGATGGACACGAGCGCGAACACCGTGACGGTGACGGCGGTGACCATGCCGACGAACATCAGGCCGCGGGCGCGCCGGTCGTCGCCGTCCTCGGCGCGTTGCAGCACGGACGCCTGGTCGATGCCGCACACCGCGACGACGACGAGCGCCTGGTAGAGCGCGATCGCCGACGCCAGCACACCGAACTCGGCCGGCGGCATCAGGTGCGCGAGCACGGGGGAGATGAGCGAGCTCACGACGAGCTGCATCGACCACACGACCACGTACAGCAGGCCGCGGCCGAACAGCACCGACGAGCCGCGTGCGACGGCGATCGAGTCGGTGTCGGTGGACAGCGCGCCGGGGGCCGCGGGCTGCACGGACGCCTCGCGCTCGTCGTCGCGGGTCGGTGCCGCCGACGTCACGAGCCCTTCCGACGCCACGGCCACGAGCGCTGCCGCCTCGGCCGCGCGTGCCTCACGTCGGGTCTGCGGGACGGTCACTGCGCCACCACCGCCGTCTGGCCGTCGGACGAGGTCCGCAGCGCGAAGGCGGCGTCCACCACGTCGAGCAGGTCGGTGCTCCGCTCGGTCGAGAACTTGCGGGCGAACACGTACGGGGTCGACTGGTCGGCCGAGGTCCGACGCTCCAGCACCCGGCCGGCGTCCTCGATCCCGAGCCACGGCGGGCTCTTCTGCTTCGTGCCGTCCCATCCGATCCACCAGAGCGTCTGCGCCACGTGCGCGTCCGCGAAGTCGGGGGTGAACGCGGGGGTCAGCAGGACCGAGGGGACGAAGGTCTCGTCGCCGATCCAGACCCGCTCCCAGAACGCCACCAGGTCTGGGCGCCGGTCCACCACGTCGACGACGCCCTGGGCGTGGTGCCGGGCCAGGACCTTGAGCTGCGAACCGCCACCGAACACCACGTCGCGCGGTACGCGGCGGGGGATCGGCAGGCGCAGCATGTGCTTCCGCCACGCCCAGTGCCGGAACCGCACGCGCGACCGACCGCCGTCGCGGCCCCACGCGGGGTGCGGGAGGGGCTTCGCCTCGACGAACGACCGGCCGGGGTTCGCCGTCAGGAGCGCCGAGATCTCCTCGGCGTCGGCCAACGGGTAGTCGCTGCCGGTCAGCACCGCCACGTGCGAGGCGTCGGTCTCGGCGAGGGCAGCGCGGTACCCGGCGACCTCGGCGGCGACGTTCTCCCACTTCGCCCACCCGGTGCGCATCCGCGGCAGCACGCGCACCCGTTCGGGCAGGCCGGCGGTCATCGCCTCGAAGACGTCGTCTTCGGTGCTCGCGTCGCAGTGCAGGAACACCGGGAACGGGTCGAGCGCCGCCACGAGCCGACGCACGTGCGCCGGGTCCTCGTGGGCGAGGACGATGCACGCGAGTGGCGTGGGAGTGATGGCCATGTCCGCGACGCTAAGCGGGCCCGGGAGCACCGACAAGGCAACCAGGTGCCACCTGCGGGGGAACGGCGGTTTTCCGCAGGCGTCCCCCGGACGAGGATCGGGCGGTCAGCGCGAGCGGCGGAAGGCCGGGCAGTCGCAGAGCGCGCAGTCCGTACCCGGACGGTAGTGCTCGTGCGCCGCTTGGGCGTGCCCGCACGTGCGGCACGCGGCGTCGTCGGCATCGAGGTGCACCACGACGAGGTCAGACGCCTCGGGATCCGGAACCAGGTGCAACACGGGTCGTGGACGCCGGGTCAGGCCGAGCCGGTCCATCGTGCGGGCCAGCGGCATGCGTCCTCCTCGTGTCCGGCGGGGTTCCGCCGGTCGCACCGGCGGGTCGACCGGTGTCTCCCGCGAGTCTAGTGGCGGCAAACCGCAGCCTCCCCGCATCCTCCGAGCATCGCGGTTGACCCCCTGTCGGCGCGCGCGGAGCATTGCCACGTCCACCCGACCAGACCGGCCCGACGGGACGAACATGACCGACCACACGACGACCGCGGCACGAGCCCTCACGCTCGAGCCCGCGATGCCCTCACCCGACGCCCCCACCTGGGTCGGAGCCGCGTGGGTCGGCGCCGTCGACCGGTCCGCCGCGCTCGCCGCCGACACCGTGCACCTCGCCGGTGCCGCCGGTTTCCGCCGCGCCCGCCTGATGGTCCGCGACGGCCGCGACGTCGCCGGGTTCGTCGACGTGCGCGTCGACGCGCACGGGGCCGTGGACCCGGCCGAGCTGGGACCGGCCCTGCGTCGGTTGCCGGCCCCGGGCCTCCCGGTCGACGCCCCCGCAGACGGCGCACGCGTCTCCGTCGTCATCGGGACGCGCGAGCGCCCGGTTGCACTCGCACGCGCCGTACGCTCCGTCCTCGACTCGGCCTACGACGACTTCGAACTGTTCGTCGTCGACAACGCGCCCGTCACCAGCGGTACCCGGGACGTCGTGGCCGCCATCGACGACCCCCGCGTGCACTACGTCCTCGAAGCACGTGCCGGCGTCTCCCGCGCACGCAACGCCGGACTCGCCCGAGCCACCGGCGGCATCGTCGCGTTCATCGACGACGACGTCGTCGTCGACCCGCACTGGATGGCCGCGATCGTCGCCGCCTACGAGCGGGACGCCGACGTCTGGTGCGTCACCGGACTCGTCCCCAGCGGCGAGCTGCGGACCCCCACGCAGCGCTTCTTCGACGAGCGGGTGACCTGGGCGCGGAACCTCGAGCGCCGGGTGTACCGCACGTCCGCCCCGCCCGTCGACGAGCCCCTGTTCCCCTTCACCGTCGGTGCGTTCGGCACCGGCGCGAACATGTCCGTGCGCCGCGACGCCGTCCGTCAGCTCGGCGGCTTCGACGTCGCCCTCGGCCCCGGCACCCGTGCCCGAGCCGGTGAGGACCCGGACCTGTTCACCCGCGTGCTGCTCGCCGGTGGGGCGCTCGCCGTGGAACCCTCGGCCGTCGTCTGGCACGAGCACCGCAAGGACCGTGCCGCGTTGCGCTCGCAGGCGATCGGGTACGGCACCGGGCTCGGCGCCTGGGTGACGAAGCTCGTGCTGCGGCCCTCGACCGCGTTCGCGGTGCTGCGGCGTGCGGTCGGGGCGCTCCGGCGGCTCGGCGCGCTCGGGCAGGGTGCCGACGAGCGCCCCGTCGACGCGAGCGGCGGCTGGCCCGTCGACGCCGAGTTCACCGAGGCGACGCGCGGCCTGAAGCGCGCCGAGCTGACGGCCGCGCTGGGCGGGCCGTGGCGGTACGTGGCGGGGCGGCTCGCCGCGCGCTGAGGCGCGGGCGCCGGCACCGGCTCCGTCGCTCGTTGCGCGTGCAACGGTTGCGTGCGCGTGGGGGTGACGTCGTCGACGTCGTACGACAGCGCGAGTGTCGTACCGCGTCGGTCGGACCCGACGACGAACGGACGGAAGGCCCGTGGCGACACTGCCACGGGCCTCCCGTCCGTCACGCTTCGCGACTACGGCCGGAAGCGGCCGGCCTCGACGTCGCGCCAGCGGCGTCGGCTGCGGAACCAGGCGGCCGGGCCGGCGGGGAACCCGCGCAGCTCGTGGTACGCCAGGGTCTTCGGGATGCGCGTGGTCGAGGCGTCGTTGGTGACCTCGGTCGCGGCGTCCCGGCGTCCGGCCAGGCGGGAGAGCATCTGCTTCGACTTGACCTTCGCGGCGAGCGGCATCAGGCGGGCGAGGACGGCGACGTGCCGCTTGTCCTTCGCGGCGAGTGCGAACATCAGCGCGGTGAACCCGACGCCGTTGCCGTGCAGCTGCTTGTGCAGGTCCTCGATGGTCTGGCGGTGCCGGTGGTGCACGACCGCACGGGGCTCGAAGCCGATCTTCCCACCGCGCCACAGCGTCTCGATGAACATCGCCAGGTCCTCGCCACCACGGGCCGGGGAGCCGGCGCCGAGGGTGTGGTCGAAGCCGCCGACGGCCTCGATCAGGGTGCGACGGTAGGCCATGTTCGCGCCGGCGCCGTACGCGCCGATTCCGTAGACGGCGAAGTGCTTGAGGACCTCGCCGGACGGGGTGACCGCCGAGACGCGGGCGTGCCGCATCGTGCCCTGCACGTCGTCCGGGACGATCGTCACGGGCGAGAAGGTGCGTTCGGCGCTGAACCCGCCGTAGTACGCCTCGTACCAGATCTGCGCGGGGGTGGTGAGCTCGCTCGGCAGGATGACGCCGGTGACGGCGTCGAGTCCGGGCTCGCTGACGAACCGTGAGCCGATGGCGCGGAGCCACTGCGGGTCGACGCGGACGTCGTCGTCTGTGAAGGCGATGACGTCACCGGTCGCGGCGGCGACGCCGGCGTTCCGGCCGGCGGACAGGCCGGGGCGGCGCTCCTCGACCAGGCGCACGTTCCGCCCGGCGAGCATCGCGGGCAGGGCATCGCCGGCGGGGACACGGACGCGGTTGTCGACGACGATGACCTCGTGTCGGGGGTAGTCGAGGTGCTCGAGGACGTCGAGCAGCTTGCCGAGGTCCTCGACGCGGTCGACGACGGTGGACACGACGACCGAGATCGTCGGCAGGTCGTCGTCGGACACCGCCGGCACGTCGGCGAGGACGGTCTCCTGCAGCGCCTCGAGGGCGCGAGCCGCGTCGGCGGGGTCGTCGGTGAGCCGGACGTCGAGGGTGCCGGTGGGGTGGCCGCCGCGGTAGCCGATCACCATGGCGGACTCGCCGGTCTCGTCGGCGACGAGGCGGGGGAGCGGGGCGTCGAGGTCGACGCCGATGACACGGCGCGGTGCGGGCACGGTGTCGGCGGTGTGGAGGGTGGCCATGTCGTGGACGCTACGTGGGGCCGTCGGCACGGACAACGGTGCCGGGCCCCGGAGGCGGTGTTCATGCGGAGTTCCGCAGTGGGACGCGGGGACCCCTCGAACGAGGGTGAGCGCTCACCCAGGAAGTCTCCGGAAGTCTGAAGGTCACACTCAGGTCACGGAACCGATGCAACCGGTTGCGGAACGCCGAGGGCGGGCGTACGTTCCTCCACCAGCAGGCAGCGGCGCCTGCTCCAGGGCAGTGTCGTCGAACCCGATCGATGCCCCCTGGTGATCTCAACGAGGAGACAACGCTGTGAAGACAACACGCTCCAGGGTGCGGTTCGCATCCGTTGCCGGGGTCGCCGTCATCGGCCTCGTGCTCACCGGTTGCTCGAGCGGCAGCTCGGCGAACGACGACGCCAAGAGCGGCCAGGACAGCCGCGGCCCGATCACCTACGTGCAGGGCAAGGATAACTCGAACGTCGTCCGACCGCTGATCGCGAAGTGGAACAAGGCCCACAAGGACGAGAAGGTCAACTTCAAGGAGCAGTCCGACCAGGCCGACCAGCAGCACGACGACCTCGTGCAGCACTTCCAGGCCAAGGACGCGAACTACGACGTCGTCGACGTGGACGTCGTCTGGACCGCGGAGTTCGCCGCGAAGGGCTGGCTGACGCCGCTCACCGGTGCCATGAAGATCGGCACGTCGAAGCTGCTGCCGGCCACCGTGAAGACCGCGACCTACAACGACACGCTCTACGCCGCCCCGCAGACCTCGGACGGTGCGCTGCTCTACTACCGCAAGGACCTCGTCAAGACGCCCCCGACGACGTGGAGCGACATGATGGACGACTGCCAGATCGCGAAGGACAAGGGCATCGGCTGCTACGCCGGGCAGTTCGCGAAGTACGAGGGCCTGACGGTGAACGCGTCCGAGGCGATCAACGGCTCCGGCGGTTCGGTGCTCGGCAAGAGCGGCGCCCCGGACGTCGACACCTCGGACGCCAAGGCCGGCCTGCAGAACCTGGTCGATGCCTTCAAGGACGGGAACATCCCGGCCGAGGCGATCACGTACCAGGAGGAGCAGGGCCGCACCGCGTTCGAAGCGGGCAAGCTGCTGTTCCTGCGCAACTGGCCGTACGTCTACAGCCTGGCGAAGACCGACGGTTCGTCGAAGGTCAAGGACACCTTCGGCATCGCCCCGATCCCGGGTGCGGACGGCACCGGCGCCTCGACGCTCGGCGGGCACAACGCCGCGATCAGCGCGTACTCGAAGCACAAGGCGACGGCGCACGACTTCCTCGAGTTCCTCGAGTCGACGGAGACGCAGAAGTTCTTCGCGACGCAGGGCTCGCTGGCTCCGGTCATCGGTGACCTGTACACCGACTCCGAGCTGACGAAGAAGCTGCCGTACCTGCCCACGCTGCTCAAGTCGATCGAGTCGGCCGAGCCGCGCCCGGTCACGCCGTTCTACCCGGCGGTGACGAAGGCGATCCAGGACAACACCTACGCGGCGCTCAAGGGATCGAAGTCGGTCGACGAAGCCATGAAGGACATGCAGGACGCCCTCAAGGCGGCGACCAGCAGCTAGCGGCTCACGCCGCATCGGACGGGAGGCCCGTGGCGGGTCCGCCACGGGCCTCCCGTCCGCCCCCCACTTGCGTTCCGACACCCCCGGCAAGGAGGCCGACACGTGTCAGCAGCAACCGAGATCCCCGCAGCCATCCCCAGCCCGACGGGCACGGAACCGAAGCGCCAGCGGCGCAAGGGCGGGCTCAACGCCGAGCACGGCCGGTGGGCCGTGTACCTCATCGGCCCGACGATCGTGCTCTTGGCGATCGTCATCGGCTACCCGGTGGTCAGCGCGATCATCCAGTCGTTCCAGCTCGACCAGGGCCTCGACAAGGCCACCGGCCTGTTCGTGCAGGGCGGGTTCGCCGGCGTCACGAACTACGTGCACTGGCTCGGCCAGCGGTGCGGGAACACCGCGTGCCCTCCGGGCAGCCTCGGGTCCCAGTTCTGGGTGGCCTTCGGCAACACGTTCTTCTTCACCGCGGTGACCGTCGTGCTCGAGACCGTCATCGGGCTCTGGATGGCGATCATCATGAACCGCAACTTCAAGGGCCGCGCGCTCGTCCGTGCCGCGATCCTGGTGCCGTGGGCGATCCCGACCGCCGTCACCGCGAAGCTCTGGTACTTCATCTTCGACGCGAACGGCGTCCTCAACCACGTCATCGGCCACCAGGTCCTGTGGTTCTCGGACGAGTGGGCATCGCGGTTCGCGATCATCATCGCGGACACGTGGAAGACCACACCGTTCATGGCGCTGCTCATCCTGGCGGGGCTGCAGTTGATCCCCGAGGACGTCTACGAGGCCGGCAAGATGGACGGTGCCTCGACGTTCCAGCGGTTCGTGCTCATCACGCTGCCGCTCGTGCGGCCCGCGCTGATGGTCGCCGTGCTGTTCCGCGTGCTCGACGCGCTGCGCATCTACGACCTGATCGCGATCATGACCGGTGGCGGTGGTGGTTCCGGCAACGCGACCGTGTCGCTGTCGGTACTCGTCGTCGACCAGATCCGGCAGGGGTTCAACGCCGCATCGGCGCTCTCCACCATCACGTTCCTCATCGTGTTCATCGTGGCGTTCGTCTTCGTCCGGTTCCTCGGAGCCAACGTCGTCCAGACGCAGGCCGCCCAGCAGAAGGGTGAACTCAAGTGACCCTCGCAGCAGACCGCCCGCGCTCGTCCGCAGCAGCACGCGACCGGACCGTCGACCGCGCCGACGTCCGCGTCCGCCGCGGCACCGGCCCCCGCATCCGCACCGCCGTGCAGGCGATCGTCATCGCGGTGTGGTGCCTCCTGCCGTTCTACTGGATGGTCGTCACGAGCTTCCGCGACGTCGGGTTCACCTTCGACCCGACGCCGTGGTTCACGCACGTGACGCTCGACAACTACGCGACGGCGTTCTCCACCGCGCTCGGCAACCACCTCGGTCGGGCGCTGCTGAACAGCGTCTTCATCGGGGTGGCAGTGACGGTCATCGCCCTGCTCGTCGGCACCACGGCGGCGTACGCGCTCGCCCGACTGGAGTTCGGCGGGAAGTCCCTCATCGCCGGTGCCATCCTGGCCGCCTCGATGTTCCCGGGCGTCGCGCTCATCTCCCCGCTGTTCCAGCTGTTCACGGACATCGGGTGGATGGGGACCTACCAGGCGCTCATCCTGCCGAGCATCTCGTTCGTGCTGCCGTTGACGGTCTACACGCTCGCGTCGTTCTTCCGCGAGATGCCGTGGGACCTCGAGGAAGCAGCGCGCATCGACGGGTGCACCCGCGTGCAGGCGTTCCGGCGGATCATCCTGCCGCTCGCCGCCCCCGCGGTGTTCACGACGGCGATCCTGGCGTTCATCTCCAGCTGGAACGAGTACCTGATCTCCTCGCAGCTCTCGAGCGACGCGACGCAGCCGGTCACGGTGGCGATCGCCTCGTTCGCCGGGTCGCAGCCGCACCAGGAGCCGTACACGGCCGTGATGGCGGCGGGCACGATCGTCACGATCCCGCTCGTGATCCTGGTCCTCGTCTTCCAGCGACGCATCGTGGCCGGCCTCACCGCCGGTGGCGTGAAGGGCTGACGACCATGGCACAGCGCGGACCCCTCCGGCCCACGGCCCGGATCGAAGAGGCGATCGGCTTCGTCGGCATGTTCGGCATCCTGTTCCTCGGCGCCACGGTGTTCTGCGAGGTCACCGGTCGCCCGGCACTCGGCTGGGCGCTGACCCTGCTGGTGTGCGTGCTCGGGGTCGTGGCGCTCGACCGGTGGCGGGTGCGGGTGCTCCGCCGGCAGGCCGAGGTCGACGGTGTCGGTGCCACGCCCGCCATCGCCCCGGTCCGCACGGCGCGCGGCGACGACACCCGTCGTCGGCCGCGGCCCTCCGCTGACGGCCGGGTCCACCAGCACAGCGGGTGGGACGAGCTCGCACCGGCGGGCCGTCGAGCGCCGCACGGAGTGCGCCGGACCGCAGCGGCCGTCGCGCACCCCACCCCCGGCACTGCAGCCGACCGACCGGCGGGCGTGACGCACCGGACGGACGGCTGACGGGCCTCCCGGGTCGCACCGATGGGGATCCAGGAGATCGCGACCGTCACGGGCCTGTCGAAGTCCACCGTGTCGCGGGCGCTCCGCGGCATGGCGAACGTGGCGGAGACCACGATCGACGAGGTCCGTCGGGTCGCCGACGAACTCGGGTACGTCCCGAGCTCGGCGGCGGCCGGCCTCGCCACCGGGCGGCAGCGGGCCGTGGGTGTCGTCGTGCCGGTGATCGACCGGTGGTTCTACGTCAAGGCGCTGGGCGGCGTCGACGCAGAACTCCGGCGGGCCGGGTACGACCTCGTGCTCTACAACCTCGGCGGACCGGGCGGCGACCGCGACCGGGCGTTCCGTCGGTCGATGCTGCGGCACCGGGTCGATGGCCTCGTCCTGCTGTCCCTGGTGCTCGACGCGACCGAGCGCACCGAACTCGAACTCACCCGGCACCCGATGATCGTCATCGGCGGACCGGCTCCGGGCCTGCGGAACATCGGGGTCGACGACCGAGCCGTCACGCGGATCGCGGTCGACCACCTGTGCGGCCTCGGCCACCGCCGTGTCGCGTACGTCGGCGGGCAGGACGAGGCCGGCATGAACGTGGCGGTGCCGCACCTGCGCCGGGACGGCTTCGTCGACGCGATGCGGGCCGCCGGGCACGCGGTGCCGGACCGGTGGCTGCTCGACGGACGGTTCTCGTTCGCCGGTGGGGTCGTGGCCGGGGATGCGCTGTTCGGCGGGCGTGCCGGGGCCCAGACCGGTGCCGGTGCCGTGCCCGATCGCCCGACTGCCGTGTTGTGCGCCTCGGACGAGATGGCGCTCGGGGTGCTCCTCGCCGCCCGACGGGCCGGGCTGTCGGTACCCGGCGACGTCTCGGTGATCGGGATCGACGGCCACGAGTACGGCGCCACGGTGGGCCTGACGACGGTGGCGCAGGACCCGGAGGCGCAGGGGCGGGCAGCGGCGCGGGCCGTGCTCGCCGAGGTCGACGGTGGTACTGCCGGGGCGATCGCTGCGGCGCCGGCGCACCTGGTGGTCCGGGCGACGACGGGGCTGGCGCCGGGGTGAGGTGGGGCGTGGGCGGGATCGACTCGGAACGACGATCCCGATGTCGCACGACAACGGGAACGTCGTTCCGAGTCGGCTCCGGCCCGAGCCCGCCCCGCCCGCCGCGCGTAGCCTCGCCACCATGGACGTCACGAAGCTCGAACACGCCTGCCAGATCGTGACGGAGGGCGACGACCGCCTCGTGCTCGATCCGGGGAACTTCACCCACCCCGTCGAGGCCACGGGTGTCGTCGCCGTCGTCGTCACCCACGAGCACCCCGACCACGTCACGCCCGAACAGCTGCACCGGATCCTCGCCGCGAACCCCGCCGCCCGCGTGTTCGGCCCCGAGGGCGTCCGCGCGGCGCTCGCCGACTCCGGCATCGTCGTCGAGGTCGTCACCGACGGCGATCACCGCACCGTCGGCCCCTTCGCGCTCGACTTCCACGGCACCCGGCACCAGCTCATCCACTCGTCGGTGCCGATCGTCGACAACACCGGCGTGCTGGTGAACGGCAAGCTATTCCACCCCGGCGACTCGTACACCGACCCGGGCGTGCCGGTCGAGGTCCTCGCCGCACCCGTCGGAGCCCCGTGGCTCAAGGTCGCCGAGATGATGGACTACGTCGCCGCCATCGCCCCCGCCCGCGCCTACCCGATCCACGAGGCCACGCTCTCCGACATCGGCTACGGCATGCACACCGGTCGGCTCCGCGAGGCGCTCGCCCCGCACGGCTCGCTCGAGGTCCTGCGGCCGGGGGAGTCGCTGACGATCTGACCGCGCCGTTCGTGACGGTCCCTGCGGACGGCGCACGGCTCTCGACGTGCGCGCGGTCGGACGGGAGGCCCGTGGCGGGCCCGCCCCGCGCCTCCCGTCCGCCGGGGCGGTCGCGTCTCCGGCTGCGCGCTCGATCCGTGTGCACGTTGCGACCGGACACGCGTCGTTCGACGGGTGTTTCGTCGTTCGATGCACGTGCAACGAGCGCCGCATGCCGGACGCGGCATGACGGCACACCCGGGCGACACGCCTCGTTTTGGTGCGATGCGCGGCTTGTGCAATACTTGTCGAGTTGTCGGAACGGCCCCATCGTATAGCGGCCTAGTACGCTGCCCTCTCACGGCGGTAACGCGGGTTCGAATCCCGCTGGGGTCACCACAGGTGACATGCTCCGAGTCCGACAACAGCCGCGGCCCCATCGTATAGCGGCCTAGTACGCTGCCCTCTCACGGCGGTAACGCGGGTTCGAATCCCGCTGGGGTCACCAGTACCACGAAACCCTCGACGAGCTCCGGCTCGCCGGGGGTTTCGTCGTCGTGTGCCAGGCTGGTCCCGTGTCCAGCGCCGTGCAGCTCATCCGGTCCGCAGCCCTCAGCGACGTCGCGGACTACGCCTCCACCGTCCCGGCCGGTACCCGCCTGGTGTTCCTCGCGGGGGCGTGTCCGCTCGACGAGCACGGCGCCACGGTCGCCGTCGGTGACGTCGCCGGGCAGGCCGCGCAGTGCATCGCGAACCTGCGGACCGCGCTCGCCGCCGCGGGGGCCGGCATCGAGGACCTCGTGCAGACGCGGGTGCTCGTGGCGACGACCCGGCAGGACGACCTCGTCGCGGCGTGGGAGGTGGTGCGCGCGGCGATGGGGGACCACGACGTGCCGAGCACCCTGCTGGGCGTGACCGTCCTCGGTTACGACGACCAGCTCGTCGAGGTCGAGGCGATCGCCGCGGTCGCCTCCGTCGCCGACTGCGCAGTACGCTGATCGAGTCGTCAGACCCGGCAGTGGGGCCTGCCGGACCCAACCGCGCACGAGCCGCCAACGGTCCCTATCCCGAGAACACCGCACGCGCGGAGACGATCCGGCGTGCTCGGCGATAGGAGCACCATGACCGAAGACCGCCTGCCGCACCTCCGCTGGCGCCTCCTCGCACTCGTCGCGCTCGGCGGGGCGATCGGTACCGCAGCCCGAGCGCTGCTCGCCGGGGCGTTCCCCGCCCACGACGGCGTCAGCTGGACGATCCTCGTGATCAACGTCGTCGGCGCGTTCTGCCTCGGGCTGCTGCTCGAGGCGCTCGCGCACCATGGTGCCGACGTCGGACGTCGCCGCGCGATCCGCCTGCTCGTCGGCACCGGCGTCCTCGGCGGGTTCACGACGTACAGCACGCTCGCCGACGACACCGCGCAGCTGCTGGACGGCGGTCGGTGGGGCGCCGGTAGCGGGTACGCACTGGTGTCCGTCGTCCTGGGGCTCGCGGCCGTCGCGCTCGGCGTCTGGATCGCCGGGCGGCTCCGACCGCGGTCGCCCGGGCCGGACGGGAGCGCCTCGTGAACCCGCTCGAACTCCTGCTCATCGCCGTCGGCGGGGGAGTCGGGTCGGCACTCCGCTTCCTGCTCGACGGGCTGGTCAAGACGCGCGTGGCCCGCTCGCGTGTCGCCGGGTTCCCGCTCGGGACCGTGCTCATCAACGTGTCCGGATCGCTCCTGCTCGGCCTGCTCACCGGCCTGGGGCAGGCGGGCGCGATCCCGCTCCCGGCGGTCGCGGTGCTCGGGACGGGCATGATGGGTGGGTACACGACGTTCTCGACGGCGAGCGTCGAGACCGTACAGCTCCTCCGATCCGGCAAGCCCGGGCTCGCCGCCCTGAACGGCCTCGGGATGCTCGTCGTCTCGGTCGGCGCAGCCGCGCTCGGCCTCTGGATCGGAAGGAACTCATGACCTCGGAACGCCCCGGCGAACTCGTCCTCGTCCGTCACGGAGAGACGGAGTGGTCGAAGAGCGGGCAGCACACCGGCCGCACCGACATCCCGCTGACGGACAACGGTGTCGAGCAGGCGAAGCGCGCCGGCAGGTACCTCGCCGACCGCTCGTTCGCGCTGGCCCTGTCGAGTCCGCTGCAGCGTGCCCGCGACACCGCGCACCTGATCGGCGTCGAACCCGAGCTCGACGAGGACCTGTACGAGTGGGACTACGGCGCCTACGAGGGGCTCACCACGCCGCAGATCAAGGTGCTGCGTCACGGGCCGTGGGACCTCTGGACCGACGGTGTGCCTGTCGGTGACACACCCGGTGAGAACGCCGCCGAGGTCCGCGTCCGCGTCGAGCGCATCCTGAACCGCGCCCGACCCGTGCTCGCCGAGGGGCAGGACGCCGTGTTCGTCGCCCACGGCCACGTGCTGCGTGCCCTCGGCGCCGCGTGGATCCGTCTCGCGCCGCAGGACGGTGCGGTGCTGAAGCTCGCGACCGCGTCGGTCAGTGTCCTCGGCTACGAGCACGGCCGCCCCGTCATCGACACCTGGAACATCCAGCCCCGCGACTGACCTGGTCAGTCCCGCGAGAGCGACAGTTCCGCGCCACTTCGGCTGGTCAGTCCCGCGAGAGCGACAGAGTTGCGCGAACAGTTCGCGGAGATCTGTCGCTTTCGCGATCGGGTCGCGACCACGACCGGACGGGAGGCCCGTGGCGACGCCGCCACGCGCCTCCCGGCGTCAGGCGGTACGGATCGCGCTGGTGGCGCCGAGGGCCCGGCCGCGGCGACGCTCGATCGCGCGCCCGGCGAACAGCAGCCCGACGCTGACGACCGCGCCGAGGGTGGTCTGCGCGACCCGGTCGAGCGCGAGGAGCTCCGGCGCCTCCGACAGGCTCAGCCACGACACGGCGAGGGCGAGCGGCGTGAGGAACAGCAGGCAGACGGCGTAGTTCCGGGCGACGAAGATCTCGGCGAAGAACTGCCCCACGACGGCGATGACGACGATCCACCAGGCCGACGGCTCGAGCAGCAGGATCCCCACGGCGATCACGGTGCCGCCGATCGTGCCGATGAAGCGCTGGAACGCCCGGACCACGGTGTGCCGCTGGCGGAGTGCGGGCAGGGTCGACACCACCGCGATGACCGCCCAGTACGGGTGCCCGAGGCCTGGGATCACCGACGCGACCGCCCCTGCCACGAGCGAGCCGACGACGTTGAGCGCGACGGTCTCCCAGAGCGCCGCCGACCGCAGGATCGCGAGGGAGCGGTGCTTGCGGTCGGCGAGTGGGCGGAACCGGTGCGGCGCGTGCGGGTGGAAGACCCGTCGCAGGACGGAGCCGGACATCGCGACGAGCCACGCCCAGACCACCGAGCAGCCGATGATCGTCGCCACGAGGGGGACGTCGGCAGGGCGCAGCGGCACGAGCGCGGAGACCACGAACGCGAACACCGGGAAGATCGGCTGCGCGGGGATCGTCCGCAGGGCCGACAGGGTGCACACGGCGATGACGAGCACCACGACGAGTCCGGTCGCCTGCAACCAGAGCGGGGAGCCGAGCAGGGCGACGCCGATGCCCGCGAACATGCACAGGGTCTGCAGCAGCCCGGCGAGCCCGGTCGTGACGGCGCGCTGGCGGTAGGGCTCGGTCGCACCGAAGATCGCGGTGAAGCCGGCGAACATCGCGAAGGCTGCGTAGCCCGGCATCCCGAGGGCGATGAGCAGCGCCAGTGGCGCACCACCCGCGATCGCTGCGCGTGCCGCGCCCTCGAGGTTGATCGTCCGGGTCGAGTGCGCAGGTGTCGTCATGTCCCGACCATCTTCCCACCGCGACGGGTGTCGTCGAGTCGCCACGGGCCTCCCGGTCGACCGCCGCACCGCGTCGGGAACGCGACGCGGCGTTGGTATACCAGTGGTAGAGTCGCCGGATCGTGCCGCGGTCGCGGCGCACTGACGAGAACGAGGGAGTCGAGCTCATGGGTAGGACGCTCGCCGAGAAGGTGTGGGACGACCACGTCGTGGTCAAGGGTGAGGACGGGAACCCGGACCTCCTCTACATCGACCTCCACCTCGTGCACGAGGTCACGAGCCCGCAGGCGTTCGACGGCCTGCGCCAGGCCGGCCGACCCGTGCGGCGGCTCGACCTGACGATCGCGACCGAGGACCACAACACCCCGACCCTGGCGATCGACCGCCCCATCGCGGACCCGACCAGCCGGATCCAGATCGAGACCCTGCGCCGCAACTGCGAGGAGTTCGGCGTCCGCCTGCACTCGCTCGGCGACAAGGAGCAGGGGATCGTGCACGTCGTCGGCCCGCAGCTCGGCCTGACGATGCCCGGCATCACCGTCGTCTGCGGGGACTCGCACACCAGCACCCACGGGGCGTTCGGCGCCATGGCGTTCGGCATCGGCACCTCTGAGGTCGAGCACGTGCTGGCCACGCAGACCCTGCCGCTCAAGCCCTTCAAGACGATGGCGATCACGGTCGAGGGCACGCTGCGCCCCGGTGTCACCGCGAAGGACATCATCCTGGCGGTCATCGCGAAGATCGGCACCGGCGGCGGGCAGGGCTACGTGCTCGAGTACCGCGGCTCGGCGATCCGCGCGCTCTCGATGGAGGGCCGGATGACCATCTGCAACATGTCGATCGAGGCCGGTGCCCGCGCGGGCATGGTCGCCCCCGACCAGATCACCTACGACTACGTGCAGGGCCGCGACCACGCCCCGACCGGTTCCGACTGGGACGATGCCGTCGCGTACTGGGACACGCTGGCGACCGAGGACGACGCCGTGTTCGACGCCGAGGTCTTCATCGACGCCGACGACCTCGAACCGTTCGTCACCTGGGGCACCAACCCCGGCCAGGGCGTGTCGCTGTCCGAGCGCGTGCCGTCGCCCGCGGACTTCGACGACCCGAACGACCAGGCCGCCGCGCAGCGGGCCCTCGACTACATGGACATCGCCGCCGGCACCCCGATGAAGGACATCGCCGTCGACGCCGTGTTCATGGGCTCGTGCACGAACTCGCGCATCGAGGACCTGCGGGCGTTCGCGTCGATCATCGAGGGCCGCAAGAAGGCCGACGGCGTGCGCGTCATGGTCGTGCCGGGGTCAGCCCGCGTGCGGCTCGAGGCCGAGGCCGAGGGGCTCGACGTCGTCATCAAGGAGTTCGGCGCCGAGTGGCGGTTCGCCGGCTGCTCGATGTGCCTCGGCATGAACCCCGACCAGCTCGCACCGGGGGAGCGCTGCGCGAGCACGTCGAACCGCAACTTCGAGGGGCGTCAGGGCAAGGGCGGGCGCACCCACCTGGTGTCGCCGCTCGTCGCCGCCGCCACCGCGATCCGCGGCACGCTGTCCAGCCCGTGGGACCTGGCGACCGACGACGAGATCGCCGCCGCGACGAGCGCCGCCGCGACGAGCGCCGCCGCGACGAGCGCCGCCGCGACCAGCACGACGACCGCCGCGACCAGCACGACCACCGAGGGGACCTTCTGATGGACAAGATCACCACCGTCACCGGCATCGCGGCCCCGCTCAAGCGGTCGAACGTCGACACCGACCAGATCATCCCCGCGGTCTACCTCAAGCGCGTTACGAAGACCGGCTTCGAGGACGCCCTGTTCTCCGGCTGGCGCCAGGACCCCGACTTCGTGCTCAACCAGCCGTCGTTCCAGGGTGCGAAGGTGCTCGTCGCCGGCCCGGACTTCGGCACCGGGTCGAGCCGTGAGCACGCCGTCTGGGCACTGCGCGACTTCGGCTTCGCGGTCGTCATCTCGCCCCGTTTCGCGGACATCTTCAAGGGCAACGCCGGCAAGCAGGGCCTGGTCACGGCGATCGTGACCGAATCGGAAGTCGAGCAGCTCTGGGCCGAGATCGAGCGGAAGCCGGGGGTCTCGGCCACCGTGGACCTGGTCGCGCAGCGCGTGTCGCTCGGGGATGTGGACGTCCCCTTCGAGATCGACGCCTACACTCGTTGGCGGTTGATGGAAGGGCTCGACGACATCGGGCTCACCCTCCGTGACGAGACCTCGATCACGGAGTTCGAATCCCGCCGCTCCAGTTGGCGGCCGAAGACATTGCCGGTGAAGTAGTGAACTCTCTCGTACAGGACGCAGCAGCCGCAGGGGCGCGCGTGGGCCTCAAGTCGGACGAGATCGTCATCCGCGGGGGCAAGCCGCTCGTGGGGCGCATCGAGGTCCGCGGGGCGAAGAACCTCGCGACCAAGGCCATGGTGGCGTCGCTGCTCGGGGACACCCCGTCGATCCTCAAGGACGTCCCGGACATCTCCGACGTCAAGGTCGTCCGTGGGCTGCTCGAGGTGCACGGCGTGCGCATCACCGATCCTGCACGAGGCGAGCTCATCCTCGACCCGGCCAACGTGGAGTCGGCGCACTTCGCCGAGATCGACGCCCACGCCGGTTCGAGCCGCATCCCGATCCTGTTCTGCGGCCCGCTGCTGCACAAGCTCGGCGAGGCGTTCATCCCCGACCTCGGTGGCTGCCGCATCGGCGACCGCCCGATCGACTTCCACCTCGACGCGCTCCGCGCCATGGGCGCGGTCGTCGACAAGCAGGTCAACGGCATCCACCTGACGGCTCCGAACGGGCTGAAGGGCGCCTCCATCGAGCTGCCGTACCCGAGCGTCGGCGCGACCGAGCAGGTCCTGCTGTCATCGGTCCTGGCGACCGGCGTCACGGAGCTGCGGAACGCCGCGATCGAGCCCGAGATCATGGACCTCATCGCGATCCTGCAGAAGATGGGCGCGATCGTGTCCGTCGAGCCGAACCGCGTGATCTTCATCGAGGGCGTCGAGTCGCTGCGCGGCTACACCCACCGTGCGATCAACGACCGCAACGAGGCCGCCAGCTGGGCCTCGGCCGCGCTCGCCACCGACGGCGACATCTTCGTCGAGGGCGCGAACCAGCAGGAACTCATGACGTTCCTCAACGTCTTCCGCAAGGTCGGCGGCGGCTTCGACGTGCAAGAGGACGGCATCCGGTTCTACCGGGAGCGCGACACCCTCAAGCCCGTCGTCATCGAGACCGACGTGCACCCCGGCTTCATGACCGACTGGCAGCAGCCGCTCGTCGTGGCGCTGACCCAGGCCGAGGGCCAGAGCATCGTGCACGAGACCGTGTACGAGAACCGCTTCGGCTTCACCGACGCCCTCAACGAGATGGGCGCCGACATCGTCGTCCACAAGGAGGGGCTGCCCGGCCACGACCGCCGTGTCGCCCGTCGTCCGTTCGAGCAGGCCGCAGTGATCACCGGCCCGACGACGCTGCACGCGGCGAACGTCCGGGTCCCCGACCTGCGCGGCGGCTTCAGCCACCTCATCGCGGCGCTGACCGCCGACGGCGAGTCCCACATCACCAACGTCGGCATCATCAGCCGCGGCTACGAGCACTTCATCCCGAAGCTGCGGAAGCTGGGCGCCGACTTCGACTTCGCGGGTTAGTCGCGGTGTCGGTTCCGCAGCCGGGTGACGGTCCGTCGCGTCCGGGCGACGGCCCGTCGCGCCAGGGCGTTGGCCGGGAGGCCCGTGGTGCGTCCGCCGTGCAGGTCGCGACCGGCCTGCCGGTGCGTGGACGGCGCTGGAAGCGCGGGGAGCTCAACCCCGCGTTCCGCATCGTGGCGTCGATCGTCATCCCGACGTTCCGGTTCTCGTCGAACTACCACTGGTACGGCCCGAACCGCCTGCCGGCGGACGGCGCCTTCGTGCTCGCCCCGAACCACTTCACGAACATCGACCCGCTGGTCGTCGGCACCGCCGTCTACATCAGTCGTCGGGCCCCGCGGTTCCTGGCCAAGGCGTCGCTTTTCAAGGTCCCCGTCTTCGGCAAGCTCATGTCCGGCATGGGCCAGATCCCGGTCGAGCGCTCGGGCCGTACGCGGTTGAGCGACCCGCTCGGCGGCGGGCGGTCGCTCATCGAGCAGGGCGGTGCGATCATCGTCTACCCCGAGGGCACGCTCACCCGCGACCCCGACCTGTGGCCGATGCGCGGCAAGACCGGTGCCGTCCGCATCGCGCTCGAGAACGACGTGCCGCTGATCCCGATGGCCCACTGGGGCACGCAGGGCATCATGGCGCGCTACTCGAACAAGCTCCGCCTGTTCCCGCGTTCGCGCGTGGACGTCATCGTCGGCGACCCCGTCGACCTGTCCGCCTACCGCGGGCGGCCGATCGACCAGCAGATGCTGATCGAGGCCACCGAGCTGCTCATGCAGCGCATCACCGGCCTGCTCGAACAGCTCCGTGGCGAGCAGGCGCCGAAGACCCGCTGGGACCCGGCGGCGAACAACCAGAAGGAGACCGGCCGGTTTGAGTGACCTCCGCCCGCACGACGATCGTCCCGACCCCGTCGCCGCAGCGCCGGGGGCCTTCGACACCGCCGCGATCCGGGTGGTGATGCAGTCGACCGACAAGCCCCGTGTGGCGGTCATCGGTGCCGGCAGCTGGGGCACCACGTTCGCGAAGGTGCTCGCCGAGGGTGGTGCCTCCACAGTGGTGTGGGCACGTCGTCCGGAGGTCGCCCGCGAGATCACCGAGACGAAGCGGAACTCCGACTACCTGCCCGGCATCAACCTGCCGCGCACCCTGACGGCGTCGACGTCGCTCGAGCAGGTGCTCGACGGCGCCACCCAGGTGTACGTGTCGGTGCCGTCGCAGACCCTCCGCTCGAACCTCGACGCGATCCGCGAGCTCTTGCCCGCCGGCGTGCCCGTCGTCAGCCTGATGAAGGGCGTCGAGAAGAGCACCGGCCTGCGGATGAGCGAGGTCCTGCTCCAGGGGCTCGGCATCGACCAGGACCGCATCGCCGTCGCGAGCGGGCCGAACCTGGCGCTCGAGATCGCACGACGGCAGCCCACCGCGGCCGTGGTGTCGTCGTCGAGCATCGAGACCGCGACCGCCGTGGCCGCCGTCGCGACGAACCCGTACTTCCGGTCGTTCATCAACACCGACGTCATCGGCACCGAGTTCGGCGGCGTGCTGAAGAACCTGATCGCCGTCGCGATCGGCATCGTCGACGGTGTCGGCTACGGCGAGAACACCAAGGCCTCGATCATCACGCGCGGACTCGCCGAGATGACCGACTTCGCGGTGTCGCTCGGCGCGCAGGCGTCCACGCTGTCGGGGCTCGCCGGCCTCGGCGACCTGATCGCCACGTGCCAGTCGCCGTTGTCGCGGAACAACACCGCCGGCCGGCTGCTCGGCCAGGGCTACCGGTTCGACGAGGTCGTGCGGCAGATGAACCAGACCGCCGAGGGTCTGGCGTCCGTCGCACCGATCCTCGAGCTCGCCGCCGCGAACGGCGTCGACATGCCCATCGTCAGCCAGGTCGGCGAGGTCCTCGCCGGTAGGCTCGATCCGCGCAACATCGCGCCGCACCTCACCGAGACCGACGAGCCCCAGGGCGAGTGATCGGTCCCGCACCGAGTCACGAAGGGACTCCCGTGCCCACGATCCCCGAGGGAACCGTTCCCACGACCACCGTCGCCGTCCTGTTCGGCGGGCGCTCGAGCGAGCACGAGATCAGCTGCGTCACCGGCGGCGGCATCATGGACGTCGTCGACCGCGCCGAGTACGACATCGTCCCGATCGGCATCACGAAGGACGGCGCGTTCACGCTGCAGTCCGACGACCCCTCGCAGTGGGCGATCCGCGACGGTGCGCTGCCGACCGTGCCCGACAACGGCACGCGCGTGGCGTTCCCGACCTCGCCGGCGACCAACGAGCTCGTCGTCTCGCACCCGGACGGTTCGGTCACGACCATCGCCGTCGACGTGGTGTTCCCGATCCTGCACGGACCGTTCGGCGAGGACGGCACGATCCAGGGTCTGCTCGAGATCGCGGGTCTGCCGTACGTCGGTGACGGCGTGCTCGCCAGCGCCCTGGCGATGGACAAGCACGTCGCCAAGGCCGTCCTGGAGCACGCCGGCCTGCGGGTCGCACCGTGGACGACAGTGCTGCGCCGCCAGTGGGCGGCCGACCCGGTCGACGTCGCCGAGACGATCGCGGCGCACGGCTGGCCGCTGTTCGTGAAGCCGGCACGCGCGGGGTCGAGCATGGGCGTCTCGCGCGTCGACGGCCCCGACGAGCTCGGTGCCGCGATGGCGCTGGCGTTCGAGCACGACTCCAAGGTGATCGTCGAACCCCGGGTCGTCGGCCGCGAGGTCGAGGTCGCCGTGCTCGAGGGCCGTGACGGTGTGCCGCGGACGAGCCTGCCGGGCGAGATCGTCGTGGCCGAGGACGGCTTCTACGACTTCGCGTCGAAGTACCTCGGCGGCGACGAGTCCCTGCTGTGCCCGGCGCCGCTCGCCGACGAGCAGACCGACGAGATCCGGTCGATCGGTGCCCGTGCGTTCGAGGCCATCGGCGGGTCCGGGCTCGCCCGGGTCGACTGCTTCCTGACCGATGACGGCTTCGTCGTGAACGAGGTCAACACCATGCCCGGGTTCACGCCGCTGTCGATGTACCCGCGCTGCTGGGCGGCGTCGGGTGTGTCCTACGGCGAGCTGGTCACCGAGCTCATCGAGCTGGGGCGCGCCGCCGTCCGCTGACACTCGGCGGGGTCGGGGCGTGTCAGCCCTGCACGTCGGACGGGTCCAGGCGCCGGGTTGGTCGGTGCTGCCCCGTCGTTCGGCTCAGCCCTGCACGTCGGACGGGTCCAGGCACTTGTGTCCGTCCTTCGGCAGCGTCGACACCGCCGTCGCGAGGTCCTGCAGCACCGCGCTGCCGGTCTTCGACGTGTCGACGACGACCTGCACCGCGGGGGACCGCCCGAACGTCGTGTAGACGATCTGCCCGCCCCGGTCGTCGCGGATCCAGTCGACCGAGCCGAGCGAGAAGCACGGCAGATCGGACACGGTGGGCACCGCCACACCGCAGTGGTAGAGCGCGGCCTCGGGGTCGCCCCAGGCTGCGGTGGACTGCGCGTTCGTGTTCCGCAGGTCGTACGTCGAGTCGACGGTGGCGGGCAGCCGGACCTGGGCCGTGGCACACGCGGCGGCGTTCGCGGACGGTGCCGCACTCATGCCGACGGCGTTCGTGCACCCGGTCAGCCCCGCGGCGAGGGCGATCACGACCCCCGCGATCGCGAGGGTCCGAGGGGTGCGGCGCGCGGTGTCCATCGCCGTCCAGGCTACCGTTCTCGTGTGGACGCGACGTACGACGCCTGGGCCGGACCGACCGTGGGGGAGCTCGGTGAGCTGGCCGTCCTCGACCGCATCACGAGCCGGCTGCCGGCGGGCTCGCCGCTCCTGGGGCCCGGTGACGACTGCGCCGTCGTGGCCGCTCCCGACGGCCGGTTCGTCGTGACCACGGACATGATGGTGCACGGCCCGGACTTCCGGTGGGCGTGGTCCTCGCCCGCGGACGTCGGGTGGAAGGCCGCCGCGACGAACCTGTCCGACGTCGCGGCGATGGGTGCGGTGCCGAGCGGCCTCGTCATCGCCCTCGCCGCACCGCAGGACACCCCCGTGGCGGTGCTCGAGGGCATCGCCGACGGGTTCCGACTCGCCGTCGACGCCCTCGCTCCCGGATGCGGTGTGGTCGGCGGCGACCTGTCCACCTCGGCGACCTTCACGGTGGCGGTGACGGCGTTCGGCGACCTCGAGGGCCGCGCGCCGGTGCTCCGGTCCGGAGCCCGTCTCGGTGACGTCGTGGCGGTCTCCGGTGAACTCGGCCGGGCCGCCCGCGGACTCGCCCGACTCTTCCGCGACGGCGTGGACGCGCAGGGCGAGCCGGACCGCAACGCGACCACGGCGAGCGGTGCCGACGCCGACCCGGACGTCGCCCGGCAGCGCCGACCGGTGCCCCCGATCTCGGACGGACCCCGCGCAGCGGTCGCCGGGGCGACGGCGATGCTCGACCTGTCCGACGGCCTGGCGATCGACGCGGGGCGGCTGGCCCGTGCGAGCCGGGTGACGCTCGACCTCGATGCTGACGCCCCGCTCGACGAGGCGGCGCTGCACGGTGGCGAGGACCACGGCCTGCTCGCGACCTTCCCCGCCGGTGCCGTGCTGCCCGGTGGCTTCCGCCGCATCGGTGTCGTGCGCGACCGCGGCGATGCGGACCTGCTGCGCGCGGGCTCCCCGGTACCGACGACGGGTTGGGACCCCTACGCCGACTGGGACGGCGCCGCCGGCTGACCCACCCGGCCCGGCCGTCGACCCGGTACGACACCATCGACGTCGTGAGACGTCGATCAAGTCGTTCTGAGTCGCCCGCACGGCTCAGGACGCGGCGACCACGGCCTCCCACGCCACGGTCTCGCCGTAGCTGCGCTTGCTGAACGGCTCGAGCCCCGCCGGCCACGTCGGTTCGGGGGAGCGCTTGCTCCGCTCGACGACCACGACGGCCGCTGCGGTCAGCCGCGGCACGAGCGTCTCGAGCACCTCGGCGATCTCGTGCTCGGTCACGTCGTAGGGCGGGTCGATGAACACCAGGTCGAACGTGCGCACCGTCCCGCGCAGGTACCCGAGCACCGGCTGCGGCTGCACGTCGATGCGCACCCCGGGGATCCGCTGCTGCACGGCCTTGGCGTTCGCCCGGCAGGCCTGCGCCGCAGCCGACGCGCGGTCGACCAGCACGACCTCGACCGCGCCGCGCGACGCCGCCTCGAGCCCCAGGGCGCCGGTGCCGGCGTACAGGTCGGCCACCGAGGTGTCGTCGACCAGCCCGCGGGCCTCGAGCGACGAGAACAGCGCCTCGCGCACCCGGTCGCTCGTCGGCCGGGTGCCGGACTTCGGCACCCGGAGCGTCGTGTTGCCGGCGGCGCCGGCGATGATGCGGGTCATGCAGCCACCGTATCGGCCGGTGGCCGTCTCCACAGGCCGACCGGGAGGCGCGTGGGACGTCGGTCGTGCCCGGTACCGTGGTGTCCGTGGTCACCACCGGAACCCCCGCTGCGCCGGCCGCGCCCGACCTCGGTCCGGCGCCCCTCGACGCGCGGCTCGCGAACGTGCTCGGTGGTCGGACCGCGACCGCGATCGAGAAGGCCTTCGGCCACCGCACGGTGGGGGACTTCCTCGAGCACGCGCCGCGCCGCTACGCCGAGCGCGGTGCCCTGACGGCACTCGACTCGCTCGCCATCGGTGAACCCGTCACCATCGTGGCCGAGGTGGTCGAGGTCCGTGAGCGCACGATGCGTGCCCGCCGCGGGTCGATCCTCGAAGCCAAGATCGGCGACGGCAAGGGTCTGCTGACCCTGACCTTCTTCAACCAGGGGTGGCGCACGAAGGACCTGGTCCCCGGCGCTCGCGGCATCTTCTCCGGAAAGGTCGGCGACTACCGCGGTGCCCGACAGCTCGCCCACCCCGACTACGAGCTGTTCGACCCCGACGACCCCCGCGCCACGGCAGACCCCGGTTCGGACGAGGCGATCCGGTGGTCGCGGCAACCGATCCCGATCTACCCGGCGACCTCCACGCTCACCTCGTGGCAGATCGCGAAGTCGATGGCCATCGTCCTCGACACCCTGCCGGACCTGCCCGACCCGGTGCCGGCGTCGGCGCGCAGCCGACTCGACCTCGTCCCGTTCCGCCGGGCACTCGAGCTGCTCCACCGCCCCGAGAAGGTCGCGGACTTCAAGCGCGCGCAGGACGCCCTGCGCTACCGCGAGGCGTTCGTGCTGCAGACCGCCCTGGTGCAGCGCCGGATCGCGGCCCGACGAACCGCGGCGACCCCGCGGGTGGCGGCTCCCGGCGGCATCCTCGAGCGTTTCGACGCCACCCTGCCGTTCACCCTGACCGACGACCAGCACGCCGTCGGCGCCGAGATCGACGCCGACATCGCCCGCACCTGGCCGATGCACCGGCTCGTGCAGGGCGAGGTCGGTTCCGGCAAGACCCTCGTGGCCATCCGCGCGATGCTCACGGTCGCCGAGTCCGGCGGCCAGTCGGCGCTCATCGCCCCGACCGAGGTGCTGGCGGCGCAGCACCTGCGCTCGATCGTGAAGTTCCTCGGCCCGGACCTGGCGGCCGAGCTCCGTCCGGTGATCCTGACCGGGTCGCAGTCCACCGACGAGCGCCGTCGGGCCCTGCTCGCCGCGGCGTCGGGGAGCTCCCGGCTGGTCGTCGGCACGCACGCGCTGCTCGGCGACCGGGTCGACTTCGCCGAGCTCGGCCTGGTGGTCGTCGACGAGCAGCACCGCTTCGGCGTCGAACAGCGTGAAGCGCTCCGGACCAAGGGCCAGACCCCGCCGCACGTCCTGGTGCTCACCGCCACCCCGATCCCGCGCACCGTCGCGATGACGGTGTTCGGCGACCTCGACGTCTCGACGATCACCGGCCTGCCGTCCGGCCGTGCCGGCGTCGAGACCTTCACCGTCCCGCTCGCCGAGCACCCGGGGTGGGAGTCCCGCATCTGGTCGCGGATGGCCGAAGAGCTGGCCAAGGGGCGCCAGGCCTTCGTGGTCTGCCCCGCCATCGACGACGCCCACGCCGAGGACGACGGCGAGCCCGCACCGGCCGAACCCGAGGGCGACGCCCCGAAGCGGGCTCCGGCGACGGTGCTCGCCACCGCCGAGCGGATGCGCTCCATGCCCGTGCTCGAGGGCCGGCGGATCGCGGTGCTGCACGGCCGGATGACGGCCGACGAGAAGGACCGGGTGATGACGTCCTTCGCCGCCGGCGACCTCGACGTCCTCGTCGCGACGACCGTCATCGAGGTCGGAGTCGACGTACCGAACGCCGCGATGATGGCGGTGCTCGACGCCGACCGCTTCGGGGTCTCCCAGCTGCACCAGCTGCGCGGTCGCATCGGCCGTGGGCAGTGGGCGGGTGTCTGCCTGCTCGTGACCTCCGCCGAGCTCGAGACGACCTCGCGCGAGCGCGTCGACGCCGTGGCCGCCTCGGACGACGGCTTCGAGCTCGCCCGGGTCGACCTGGAGCTCCGACGCGAGGGCGACGTCCTCGGCGAGCGGCAGTCCGGCGGTCGGTCCTCGCTCAACCTGCTCCGGGTGGTGGAGCACGCCGACCTCATCGTGGACGCCCGCGAAGAGGCCGAGCGGGTCCTCGAGCCCGATCCCGAGCTCGAGGGCTCCCCGGCGCTGCGCGAGGCCCTGGCGCGCCGCCTCGACGAGTCCGACGCGGCCTTCCTCGGCAAGAACTGAGCCGGAGCCGGAGCCGGAGCCGGACGCCGGACCCGGATCGGTGGTGCTCGGGACGGACCGGTACCCTCGCAGGCATGGCGCAGATCGCGGTGGTCCCCGGTTCCTTCGACCCCGTCACGCTCGGGCACCTCGACGTCATCGGCCGCGCGGCCGGGCTGTTCGACGAGGTGCACGTGCTCGTGGTGCACAACCCGGACAAGAAGCCCGCGATGTTCGACGCGGTCGACCGGGTCCGGCTCATCGAGGAGTCCCTGGTCGAGGTCGGCGCACCGGGTACCGTCCGGGTCGGGGAGTGGACCGCCGGGCTGCTGGTCGACTACTGCCGACAGGTCGGGGCGAAGGTCCTGGTGAAGGGCGTGCGGTCGGGCGAGGACGTCGCGTACGAGACCCCGATGGCGATCATGAACCGGCACCTCGCCGACGTCGAGACCGTGTTCCTGCTGCCCGACGCCTCGCGGTCGCACGTGTCGAGCTCGCTCATCCGCCAGGTCTCGACGCTCGGCGGTGACGTCACGCCCTACGTGCCGAAGGTCGTGGCCGAGGCGCTCGCCGCACGCTGAACCGACAGCTCGGACCGACGCTGCGCGGACACACCCCCGCTCGCCTCGACTCTCAGGCGCGTTCACGCTAGAGTTGTCGATCGTGTCTTCCCACGTGAACAGCCCCTACGCCCTGCGCGTGCGCGACCTGGCGCACCGTCCGGGCGAGATGCGCGAGCACTCGCTCGACATCGTGGTGCCGGACGCGCTGGGTGCCGGTGTCATCGCGGTGCGCGAGGGCGCTCCGCTCCAGATCGACCTGCGGCTCGAGGGCCTGCACGAGGGTGTCCTCGTGTCCGGTCACGCCTCGGCGGACGCGACGGGGGAGTGCTCGCGCTGCCTCATCGACATCAGCGAGCCCGTCGAGGTCGATTTCGCCGAGCTGTTCGCGTATGATGCCTCGGAGGATTTCGACTTCTTCGTTCGCGATGACCACGTGGATTGCGAACAGGTCGTTCGAGATGCGGTGGTGCTGGCGCTGCCGTTCCAGCCGGTCTGCCGACCGGACTGCCCAGGCCTCGACCCGGTGACGGGCGAGCGACTGGCCGATCTCGATGAGCAGCCCGTTCACGAGACGCTGGACCCGCGCTGGGCCGCCCTGTCCGGCGTCCAGCTCGAAGCAGCCGCACGTGCCGCCGACGGCGACACCACCGACACGAAGACCACCGAGGGCGAGGAGCGGGCCGAGGCCGAGTAGGCCCCGTCACCGCCAGCCCCCGTACCGACCACCGACCAACCGAAAGAGATTCACCATGGCCGTTCCCAAGCGCAAGCAGTCCCGTGCGAACACGCACGCCCGTCGTTCGCAGTGGAAGGCCACGCCGATCCAGCTCGTCAAGACGATCGAGAACGGTCAGGTCACGTACAGCCTCCCGCACCGCGCGAAGGTCGTCGAGGACTCGGCCGGCACCCCCCTGTACATGGAGTACAAGGGCCGCAAGGTCGCTGACGTCTGATCGGACCGAACGCATGACGACGACGTCCGGCGCCGCGGGGTCCAGCCCCGTGGGGCCGGACGTCGTTCGTCTGCAGGGCCAGCTCGGGGTCGACATCGACCTCGAGCTGCTCCAGCTCGCCTTGACACACCGCTCGTACGCCTACGAGCACGGCGGTATCCGCCACAACGAACGTCTCGAGTTCCTCGGGGACTCGATCCTCGGCCAGGCCGTGACCGTGAAGCTCTACCGGTCCTTCCCCGAGCTCGACGAAGGTGACCTCGCCAAGCGGCGCGCCAGCCTGGTGTCGACGGTCGCGCTCGCCGAGATCGCTCGGATGATCGAGCTCGGCCAGTACGTGCGGCTCGGCAAGGGCGAAGAGCAGACCGGTGGCCGCGACAAGTCGTCGATCCTCGCCGACACGGTCGAGGCGATCATCGGTGCCACCTACCTGTCCGCAGGACCCGACCCGGCGACCGACCTCGTGCTGCGCCTGGTCGAACCGCTCATGATCGACCCGGACCGCTTCGGTGCGGCCATGGACCCGAAGACGAGCCTGCAGGAGCTCGCCGCGAGCCTGTCGCTCGGCAACCCGGCCTACCGCGTCACCGAGACCGGACCCGACCACGACAAGACCTTCAGCGCGACCGTGGTCCTGCAGGGCGAGGACATCGCGGTCGGCACCGGTTCGAGCAAGAAGGCCGCCGAGATGTCCGCGGCACTCGACGCCTGGACCCGGCTGTCCGGCCGAGCGGCCTGACCGCGTGCCCGAACTCCCCGAGGTCGAGGTGGTCCGCGCCGGCCTCGAACCCGCGGTCAGCGGCGCGCGTGTCCTTGCCGTGCACGTGCTCGACGAGCGGGCGCTCACCCGGCACGACGGCCCGGCCGAGGACTTCGCCGACCGGCTGACCGGCCGCATGATCGCGGCAGCCGTCCGCCGGGGCAAGTTCCTCTGGATGCCGTTGCTGCCCGAGCACGAGGGCGACCGGCCCGAGGCCCTCGTCGCCCACCTCGGCATGAGCGGCCAGATCCTGCTCGGCCGGGGGCGCGAGGCCGCCAGGCACCGCCGCATCCTCATCGACGTGCAGCCCACCGGCACCGACCGCGGCGGCAGCACCGAACCCGCGGTCGAGCTCGAGTTCGTCGACCAACGCACCTTCGGCTCGATGGCGATCGACTCGATGGTGCCGACGGTGGACGGTGCCCCGGCCGGGTTCGCCGGACACATCGACGAGTCTGACCCCGACGCGGTCTGGCGGCGGAGCGTCCCGCAGCAGGTGTCGCACATCGCGCGCGACCCGCTCGACCCCGCCTTCGACGACGACCGGTTCGCCGCCATCGCCCGGAAGCGCTCGAGCGGCATCAAGCGGGTGCTGCTCGACCAGGGCGTCGTGAGCGGCATCGGCAACATCTACGCCGACGAATCGCTGTGGGCCGCGAAGCTGCACTACGACCGGCCGGCGGAGCGGTTGACCCGCGCCGACCTGCGGCTGCTGCTCGCCGAGGTGCGCAGTGTCCTCCGGCGCGCGCTCGAGGACGGCGGGACGAGCTTCGACGCCCAGTACGTCAACGTGAACGGGCAGTCCGGGTACTTCTCACAGCGCCTGAACGTGTACGGACAGCAGGGCGAGCCGTGCCCCCGCTGCGGCGCGACGATCGTGCGCGAGGCCTTCATGAACCGGTCCAGCCACATCTGTCCCGTGTGCCAACCGCGTCCCCGCGCCCGCACGCGTTAGCCTGACGCCCAGCAGCACAGCCCAGCAGCGGCCCCGCCGCAGCACGCGTGAGCACACCCGGAGACCGCATGTACTTGAAGAGCCTGACCATCAAGGGGTTCAAGTCCTTCGCGCAGCCGACGACGTTCGCGTTCGAGCCGGGCGTCACGTGCATCGTCGGCCCGAACGGCTCCGGCAAGTCCAACGTCGTCGACGCCCTCGCCTGGGTGATGGGGGAGCAGGGCGCGAAGACCCTGCGCGGCGGCAAGATGGAGGACGTCATCTTCGCGGGCACCTCGACCCGCGGACCGCTCGGGCGCGCCCAGGTGCTCCTGACGATCGACAACTCCGACGGGTTGCTGCCGATCGACTACTCCGAGGTGACGATCGCACGCACCCTGTTCCGGAACGGTGGCAGCGAGTACGCCATCAACGGCGAGAACTGCCGGCTGCTCGACGTGCAGGAGCTCCTGAGCGACACCGGCCTCGGCCGCGAGATGCACGTGATCGTCGGGCAGGGGCAGCTCGACAAGGTGCTGCACGCCACCCCGGAGGACCGGCGTGGCTTCATCGAGGAAGCCGCCGGCATCCTGAAGCACCGTCGCCGCAAGGAGAAGACCCTCCGCAAGCTCGACGCGATGCAGACGAACCTGACCCGCTTGTCCGACCTCGCGGGCGAGATCCGTCGCCAGCTGAAGCCCCTCGGCCGCCAGGCCGAGGTCGCGCGCAAGGCCCAGTCCGTCGCCGCAGTCGCGCGGGACGCCAAGGCCCGCATCCTGGCGGACGACGTCGTCCGGTTGCGCCGCGAACTGCACGACCACCAAGAGGTCGAGGCCGGTCGCAAGTCGGAGCGCATCGTCCTGACCGAACGCCTCGACCAGACCCGTGTGCGCCAGCAGCACGTCGAGCAGAGCATGGTCGGCGACGACGTCGACCGCGCCCGGACCGTGGTGCACCGCCTGGAGAGCGTGCAGGAGCGCCTGCGCGGGCTGTCCAGCCTGGCGAACCAGCGGCTGATGTTCCTGGCGCAACAGGCCGACGCCCCGCAGCAGGGCCCCTCGATCACCCCGGAGCGGGTGGCCGGAGTCCGTGCCGAGGCGGATCGGCTCGCCGCCCGCGCCGACGCGATGCAGGGCGGTTCCGCCGAGGCCGCCCGCGCGGTGCAGACCGCCCGTGACGCGCTCGACGCCCTCGACGAACGCATCGCCGCGCAGGCCGCCCGGGTCTCGCAGCACGACCTCGAGGCGCAGCGGCTGGCCAACGCCGTCGACGTGGCCCGGTCGAAGCGCGGCTCGGCGGTGGCGGACCGCGAACGTCGCGAGCGCGCGCTGGCCGAGGCGGGCGAGCGCGCCGAACGTGCAGCGGCCGCCCTCGCCGAGCTCGGCACCGATCCGTCCGAGGGCGTCGACGACGAAGCCCTCGCCGCCACGCTCGCCGCCGCCCGTGAGCAGCTGGAGGCAGCGCAGGCCGCCCGTGACGAACAGCGCGACCGGCTGCACGGCCTCGAGCGCGAGCGGGACGCCCTCGACGCCCGGGTCGCGGCGCTCGGCATGTCGATCGACGTCCGCGACGGCTCGCAGGCGCTCATCGACGCCGGACGCGCGGGCATCGTCGGCCGTCTCGCCGACGCGCTCACGGTGACGCCCGGGTTCGAGGGAGCCGTCGCGATCGCCCTCGACGGCCTGGCCGACGCCGTCCTCGCCGACGACCGGTCGGTCGCGCTCGACGCGGTCGCGCACGCCAGGTCCGAGGACATCGGCCGTATCGACGTCGTCGTCGCCGACGCACAGGACGCCCCCACGGACCTGCCCGACCGGTTGCCCGCGGGCGTCCGTCGTGCGCTCGACGTCGTGCAGGGTCCGCCCGCCCTCGCCGCGATCCTGCGGAACACGCTGATCGCGGACACCCCAGAGAACGAGAACGAGAACGCGAACGAGGACGCCGACACGCTCGACCTGGAGGCAGTGCTCGCCGCCGCCCCGCAGGCGACGGTCGTCACGCGGTCCGGTGACCTCGTGCGGGCCGTCCGCGTCACCGGCGGTGGGGAGCGCGTGACCTCGCGGATCGAGCTGGTCGCGGAACGCGACGACGCCGTGACCCGACGCGACGCGATCGCGACGGACGCCGAGGACGCAGCCACGGGCCTCCAGGCAGCACGCACCGCCGCCGAGGACGCGCGCCGCCGTGCGGACGAGGCCGACGCTGCGTCCCGCGCGCACGCGAAGGCGACCGCCGAGTACGACCGGACCAGCGCCTCGACCCGCGCGAAGGCCGAGAACGCGGCGGCCGAGGTGGAGCGTCTGCGCGCCGCCCTCGCCGAGACCGACGGGGCCGTCGAGGCCGTCGACGCCGCCCTGGCGGACGCCGAGGCGGTCCACCGGGCGTTCACCGAGCAGGAGCGGCCCGTCGTCGACGCTTCCGAGCGCCCTGGGCTGCAGGACGCGCTCGAGGCCGCACGCGCCGCCGAGGTCGAACAGCGCATCCAGGTGCAGACCGTCCGTGAGCGCGTCCGCGCCGAACGACACCGTGCCGACCAGCTCGAACGCCAGCTCGAGGCCGAGCGCGCGGCGGCCGAGGAAGCCGCCCGTCGCGCGGTGATCCGTCGCGGGCAGATCGAGACCGCCGAGGCCGTGCTCGCCGACCTGCCGGGCGTGCTCGGCGCCGTCGACCGGTCCCTCGCCGGGGCGCGCGTCCAGCTCGCGACCGAGGAGTCCGAACGGTCGAAGCGGAACACCGAGCTGCAGGCGATCCGGAACGAGGAGCGCGAGCTCCGCGACCGGCTGCAGACCATCACCGACGGCGTGCACTCGCTCGAGATGGAGATCTACGAGAAGAAGCTGCACGTGTCGGGCGTCCTCGACCGGGCGCTGAGCGACCTCGGGCTGACCGAGGCCGTGCTCGTCGCCGAGTACGGGCCGACCGTGCCCGTGCCGGTGGACGTGTTGGTGGACCCGCGGGTGCTGGCGCGGAAGCACCGGGAGGCCGAGCGCGCTGCTGCGGCGGCTGCAGCAGCGGACGACGCGTCCGACGCGGACGACGCGGACGAGGACGTCGACGTCGCGCCGGACGCCAGCGACGCCGACTTCGACACCACCCCCGACGACGACACCGTGGCGCTCGTCGACGCTGACTCGACCTTGCCCGGCGGCCCCGCGCTGCCCGAGTTCGACGTCACCGACGAGGTCGACCCCGCCGACGTCGAGACCGTGCCGTACGTCCGCGCCGAGCAGGAGCGCCGCCTGCAGGCCGCCGAACGTGACCTCGGTCGGCTCGGCAAGGTGAACCCGCTCGCGCTCGAGGAGTTCCAGGCCCTGGAACAGCGGCACGCGTTCCTCGCCGAACAGCTCGAGGACCTGCAGAAGACCCGCACCGACCTGATGACGATCATCGACGAACTCGACACGAAGATGCAGACGATCTTCGAGTCGGCGTTCAACGACACCAAGGACGCCTTCGACGTCATCTTCCCGATCCTGTTCCCGGGCGGCTCGGGGTCGATCAACCTGACGAACCCCGCCGACCTGCTCGGTACCGGGATCGACGTGCAGGTGAAGCCCGCCGGCAAGAAGATCGACCGTCTGACGCTGCTGTCCGGTGGCGAGCGGTCCCTGGCTGCGGTGGCGCTCCTCGTTGCGATCTTCACGGCACGGCCCTCGCCGTTCTACATCATGGACGAGGTCGAGGCTGCGCTCGACGACGCGAACCTCGGCCGCCTGCTGACGGTCTTCGAGCGGCTCCGCGAGTCGTCGCAGCTCATCGTCATCACGCACCAGAAGCGCACGATGGAGATCGCGGACGCCCTGTACGGGGTGTCGATGCGGCAGGACGGCGTGTCCGCCGTCGTCGGGCAGCGGGTGCAGAAGCGCGAGCCGGCCGACGCGGTCGCGTGACCGGCCGAGCGCAGCCGGCCTGCCGAGTTTCGCGCTGAGCGACAGCTCACGCGCTCCGGAGCGCGCAGAGTGTCGCTCAGGCCGAAACCCGGCGCGCGGCACTGGTCGCGACCACGGACGGACGGGAGGCACGGTGCCAGCTGGCACCGTGCCTCCCGTCCGTGTCGACGCCCGTCCAGGGCGTGACGCTTACTTCGCGTCGGCCTCGACCGACTCCGTCGGCTCGCCCGTCGGGGTGAGCCCGCGCTCCTGGCGCTTCTTGGACACGATGAGCGACGCGGTCGTCGCCACGGCGATCGTCAGCAGGATGAACCCGAGCGAGAACCAGATCGGGATCTCCGGCGCCCACTCGATGTGCTCGCCGCCGTTGATGAACGGCAGCTCGTTGACGTGCATGGCGTGGAAGACGAGCTTCACACCGATGAAGCCGAGGATGACCGCGAGGCCCTGGCCGAGGTAGATCAGGCGCTCGAGCAGCCCGGCGATCAGGAAGTACAGCTGCCGCAGCCCGAGCAGCGAGAACGCGTTCGCGGTGAACACGATGAAGGCGTCCTGCGTGAGCCCGAAGATCGCCGGGATCGAGTCGAGCGCGAACAGTACGTCGGTCAGACCGATGGCGACCATGACGAGCAGCATCGGGGTGAACAGGCGCTTGCCGTCGACCTTGGTGGTCATGCGGTCGCCGTCGTAGTGGTCCGAGGTCGGGATGATGCGCTTGAGGATCCGGATCAGGCGGGAGTCGCCCTCGTCACCACTGTGGTCGTTGCCGCTGCGGGCCTGCGACCACGCGAGCCAGAACAGCAGCGCGCCGAACAGGTAGAACACCCACGAGAAGTTCTCGATGATCGTGACGCCGAGGGCGATGAACACGCCGCGGGCGACGAGGGCGATCGCGACGCCGACGAGCAGGACCTTCTGCTGGAACTCCTTCGGCACCGCGAAGCTCGTCATGATGATGAGGAAGACGAACAGGTTGTCGACCGACAACGCCTTCTCGGTGAGCCATCCGGCGAAGTACTCGCCGCCGGCCTGTCCGCCGCCGAAGACCAGGATGCCGAACCCGAACAGGATCGCGAGTCCGATGTAGAACACGGACCAGAACGCGGATTCGCGGATGTGCGGCACGTGCGGGGTGCGCACGTGCGAGTAGAAGTCGAACACCAACAGGGCCAGGATGCCGGCGATGGTGAGGAGCCAGACGAAGAGTGGGACGTCCACGGTTTCCTTCAGATAGGGCGTTCCACAGGAATGGGGGTACGCCGAGGCCTGAAGGTCTCTTCCGCCGTGTCGCACCGGAGCCGGTGCTGCACGACCGGCGCCCCGGGTCCCGGGTCGATCCGGGCCGTACTGACGGGGTCACCGAGGAGGAATACTCCCCTTCGTGTGTCAGATCGTACAGGGACGGACGGACATGCGCCGCGCTCTAAGCTGGGAACATGGCGAGTTCCTGGTCACTGTCCTCACGGCTGCGCGGCCTCTTCCAGCGCAAGACGATCGACGAGACCACGTGGGAGGAGCTCGAGACCGCCCTGATCGGCGCTGACTTCGGCCCCGACGTCTCCGAGGCGATCATCGACGACCTGCACGCTCGCGTCGACCGGTACGGCACGACCGACCCGGCCGACCTGCAGCGCATGCTGCGCGAGGTGCTCGAAGAACGGCTGTCGAAGCTCGACACCACCCTGAAGCTCAGCGCGCGACCCGCCGTCGTGCTCGTCGTCGGCGTGAACGGTGTCGGCAAGACCACGACCATCGGCAAGTTCGCCAAGTTCCTGAAGACCTACGACCGCACGGTCCTCGTCGGTGCGGCCGACACCTTCCGTGCCGCCGCGGTCGAGCAGGTCGCGACCTGGGCGGAGCGCGCCGGTGTCGACGTCGTCCGCCCCTCGCAGCCCGGACAGGACCCGGCGTCGGTGGCGTACCAGACCGTCGAGAAGGCGATCCGCGACAACACCGAGATCGTGGTCATCGACACGGCCGGCCGTCTGCACACCAAGGCGGGTCTGATGGACGAGCTGACGAAGATCAAGCGCGTCGTCGAGAAGCAGACCGAGATCAGCGAGGTCCTGCTCGTCCTCGACGCCACGACCGGGCAGAACGGGCTGGCCCAGGCGCAGGCGTTCATCGAGGGCGCCGGGGTGACCGGTCTCGTCATCACGAAGCTCGACGGCTCCGCGAAGGCCGGGTTCGTGCTCAGCGTGCAGGAGAAGACCGGCATCCCGATCAAGCTCATCGGGCAGGGCGAGGGCATCAACGACCTCACGGGTTTCACCCCGCACGTGTTCGTGCAGAACCTCGTCGGCTGATTCCGGGTACCGTCTCCGCAGTACAGGGATCGTCCAGGTACATCGGAAGGAGCCCCTCCAATGCCAGCACTCCTGATCATCGCGATCATCGTCGGCCTCGTCCTGCTCTTCAGCGGCATCTTCGTCGGTGCCCTGAAGTTCCTGCTGTGGGTCGGGATCGTCCTCATCATCCTGGCCGTCATCGGCTGGCTCCTCAGGAGCATCCGCGGTCGCGCGTAGCGATCGCGTCGCCCTGAACGGGCGGATGGACGGACGGGAGGCACGGTGCCAGCTGGCACCGTGCCTCCCGTCCGTCCGTGGTCGCGACCAGTGCCGCGGGGTCAGGGGCTTCAGACCGCCTGGCGACCCGGCGCCGCGTCCAGCAGGTGCGACAGGTGCTCGGGAACCGAGCCGCCGCGCGCGACCGTGGCGCGTGCCCACAGGCGTCCGGCGCGGTACGACGACCGGACCAACGGTCCGGCGAGCACCCCGGCGAAGCCCATCTCCTCGGCGACCTCGCGCAGCGCGACGAACTCCTCCGGCGTGACCCAGCGCGCCACCGGCAGGTGCCGGGCGGACGGACGGAGGTACTGCGTCAACGTGATGATGTCGGTGCCGGCGTCGCGCAGGCGCTGCAGGGCGTCCTCGATCTCGACGCGCTCCTCGCCCATCCCGAGGATCAGGTTCGACTTCGTGACGAGCCCGGCGTCGCGGCCCTGCGTGATGACGTCGAGAGAGCGCTCGAACGTGAACGCCGGTCGGATGCGCTTGAAGATCCGGGGGACGGTCTCGACGTTGTGGGCGAAGACCTCGGGGCGCGCGTCGAAGACCCGGCCGAGCTGGTCCGGGCGGCCGTTGAAGTCAGGCACCAGAATCTCGACCCCGGTGCCGGGGGAGTGCTCGTGGATCTGGCGGATGGTCTCGGCGTAGAGCCAGGAGCCGCCGTCGGGCAGGTCATCGCGGGCGACACCGGTCACCGTGGCGTACTTGAGCCCCATCTCGGCGACCGAGTCGGCGACGCGGCGGGGCTCGTCACGATCGAGTGGCTCGGGCTTGCCGGTGTCGATCTGGCAGAAGTCGCACCGACGGGTGCACTGCGAGCCGCCGATCAGGAACGTGGCCTCGCGGTCTTCCCAGCACTCGAAGATGTTCGGGCAGCCGGCCTCCTGGCAGACGGTGTGCAGCTGCTTGTCCTTCACGAGGGCGGACAGCTCGCGGAACTCCGGACCCTGGGTGGCGCGGGTCTTGATCCACCCCGGCTTCGTCTCGATCGGGGTCTCGGCGTTGCGGGCCTCGACGCGGAGCATCCGGCGGCCTTCGGGGGCGAGGGTCATACGAGGGTCTCCTGTCGTGCGGGCGCTGTGCTGGGGGCTGCGGCGCTGCTGATCCGGCGGCCGGTCCGCATGCCGTGCTCGGCGGCGCGGATGCGGTCGACCACGGTGTCGGCGAGGTCGTCGACCGTGACGGCGTGACCTGCGGCGGCGGTCAACGTGGTCACGCCCGCGTCGGCGATGCCGCACGGCACGATCGCGGCGTAGGCGTCGAGCGCGTTGTCGCAGTTGATCGCGATGCCGTGGGTCGTCACGCCCTCGGCGACGTGCAGGCCGATGGCGCCGACCTTGGCGGCGGGCGTGCCTGCCGGCCTGCGTCCGGTCGTCCAGGCTCCGCTGCGCCCGTCGATGCGTCGTGCGTCCACGCGGACCGCTGCTGCTGCGTCGATGATGACCTGTTCGAGGTCCCGCACCCACGCGACGACGTCGATCGGCGCGGCCAGCCGGACGATCGGGTAGGCCACGAGCTGCCCGGGGCCGTGCCAGGTGATGCGCCCGCCGCGGTCGACCTGGACCACCGGCGCGCCGTTCGTCGGCAGGTCGGACGGCTCGGTGCGACGGCCGGCGGTGTACACGGACGGGTGCTCGCACAGCACCAGGGCCCCGGGGGAGCGGCCGGCGACGACGTCGGCGTGGAGGTCCCGCTGCAGCGCGAGTCCTTCGGCGTAGTCGAGCAGCCCGGCGGGCCGCACGATCTCGAGTTCCGGCATGCGAGCGAGCCTACGACTGTTTCTGGACGGAGTACAACAACCGATCGGCTTGACCTCAACCGAGGTTGAGGGGTTCGGGTGGTGGACATGGACATCCGCCAGGTACAGCTCGCCACCCGCTCGCTCGACGACACCGCTCGGTTCTGGGAGCGGCTCGGCTGCCCCGTCGACCGCGCCGACGAATCGGTCGAGGTGCACGTGGGGTTGACGCGGCTCGTGTTCCGGGACCTGCCGGAGATGACCGGCGCGCTCCACCTCGCGATCACGATCCCGACGGGCACGTTCGACGACGCTGTGGCGTGGATCGCCGGGGTCGCGACGGTGCTGGTCGACGCCGACGGCCGTGACGAGTTCGACGGGCCGCCGAACTGGAACTCGCGATCGGTGTACTTCGAGGGTCCGGACCGGCAGCTGCTCGAGCTGATCGAGCGGCGCGACCTCGCCGCGTCCACGTCCGCCGCACCCGCACCCGCCCCCGCGCGCGCCGGCGCCGTTCCGCTCGTCTCGGTCAGCGAGGTCGGCATCGCCGTCCCGGACGTCCTCGGGGCCGTCGAGACGCTGCGCCACGCCGGGCTCGAGGCCTACGCCAACCCGCCCGTCGAGGGCTTCGCCGCGGTCGGTGACGTCGACGGCCTCGTCATCCTGGTGTCGCCGGACCGGCGGTGGTTCCCGACGGGGGACCGCCTGCCGTCGACGGCGCCGGTGGTCGTGGACCTCGGGTTGGACGCCCCGGTCGAGCTCGCCCCCGGGGTGCTGCTGCGCTGAGCCGTCCCGTCGTCAGCGCAGTCGGTCGAGCTCGCCGAGGAAGTACGCATCCGCTCGGGTGTGCGCGTCGGCCGAGGGGTTCTCGGGCGGCAGGTCGTCGAAGGGCCGCGCCAGCTCGAGTTCCGCGTCGACGAATCGCACGAGGACCTCGGGCGGGGTGCCGTTGCCGACCTCGCGCGTCCGTGCCTTCACCGCGATGAGTTCCGCCGTCGCGTCCGTCACCGCTCGATCGACCGTGGATTCGGCGAGCAGCGTCGGCAGGTCCATCGGCGGCATCGCGCTCTCCGGGTGGTCCCGCAGCCACCGGAGCGAGGCCGCGGTCCGGAGCACGTAGAAGAACCGCTTCAGGGTGATCTCCCGCTCGTACTGCCGTGCGGCGACGTGCAGGTAGTGCCGGCCGATCCGCCCGCGGTCGGCCACGCTCGCGACGAACGCCAGGAGTCGGTCGCGGAACGCCTCGTCGCCCGTGTAGACGATCGGTGACCGCAGCCACTCGCCGACCGTCGCGTTCCCGTTCACGGCGAGGCGGACCGTCTTCGCGAGGTCCCAGCCGTTGACGTCGAACACCTCGTCCAGCGGCGTCTCGATGACGTCGCGGCTGGGCCACAGCGACAGGTAGTCGTCGGGGCGGCGCAGGTAGAGGAACCGGCAGTCGTAGTCGCTGTCGGGCGATGGGAAGCCCCAGGCGCGGCTGCCGCTCTCGATCGCCCAGGGGATCGTCACGCCGAGGTCGGTCTGCAGACGGGCCAGCCGTCCGTCGATCTCGGCGACGACGGCGGGGTCGAGTCCTGCTGGTACGGCACGCATGTCGAGACGATACCGAGGACGGCGGCACCCGAGCGAGAGGGCGACCCGGTAGAATCGACGGATCATGGCGCAATTCGGTTCACTCTCCGATCGGCTGACCGAGACCTTCCGCAATCTGCGGAGCAAGGGTCGGCTGACTCCGTCCGACGTCGACGGCACCGTCCGCGAGATCCGGCGGGCGCTCCTCGACGCCGACGTCGCGCTCGAGGTCGTCAAGGCGTTCACCGCAGCAGTGCGCGAGCGCGCCCTCTCCGACGAGGTCAACCGCGCGCTGAACCCGGCGCAGCAGGTCGTCCAGATCGTCAACGAGGAACTCGTCGGCATCCTGGGCGGGCAGCAGCGTCGCCTCGAGTTCGCGAAGAAGCCGCCGACGGTCATCATGCTCGCGGGTCTGCAGGGTGCCGGCAAGACCACCCTCGCCGGCAAGCTCGGCAAGTGGCTCAAGAAGGACGGCCACACGCCGATGCTCGTGGCGGCGGACCTCCAGCGTCCGAACGCGGTGCAGCAGCTGCAGGTCGTCGGCGAGCAGGCCGGCGTGCACGTCTTCGCCCCGGAGCCCGGCAACGGCGTCGGCGACCCGGTCAAGGTCGCCAAGAACGCCATCAAGGCCGCGGTCGACCAGCAGTACGACACCGTCATCGTGGACACCGCCGGTCGACTCGGCGTCGACGCCGAGCTGATGAAGCAGGCCGCGAACATCCGCAAGGCAGTCGACCCGGACGAGGTCCTGTTCGTCATCGACGCGATGATCGGTCAGGACGCAGTCGTCACCGCCCGTGCGTTCCAGGAAGGCGTCGACTTCACCGGTGTCGTCCTGTCGAAGCTCGACGGCGACGCCCGCGGTGGTGCGGCCCTGTCGGTCGCCAGCGTCACCGGCCGCCCGATCATGTTCGCCTCCACCGGTGAAGGGCTCGACGACTTCGAGCCGTTCCACCCGGACCGCATGGCGAGCCGCATCCTCGACCTCGGCGACATCATGTCGCTCATCGAGCAGGCCCAGTCGGCCTTCGACGAGGACGAAGCCCGCGCGGTCGCCGAGAAGATCGCGTCCGACTCGTTCACGCTGAACGACTTCCTGCAGCAGATGCAGCAGCTCCGCAAAGCCGGCTCGATCAAGGGCATGCTCGGCATGCTCCCCGGCGCCAAGGGCATGCGCGAGGCACTCGACAACTTCGACGAGCGCGAGATCGTGCGCACCGAGGCGATCATCCAGTCGATGACGCCGAAGGAGCGCGAACTGCCGAAGCTCCTGAACGGCTCACGTCGCCTCCGCATCGCCAAGGGTGCCGGCTCCACGGTCACCGAGGTCAACGCCCTCGTGAACCGCTTCGAACAGGCCGCCAAGATGATGAAGACCGTCGCCCGCGGTGGGGTGCCGCAGATGCCGGGCATGGGTCCGATCCCGGGCATGCACGGCGGCAAGAAGCAGCAGCAGGGCGGCAAGAAGAAGTCGAAGGTCGGCAACCCGGCCAAGCGCGCGGCGATCGCCGCCGGCACGGCGGCAGCGCCGCAGCAGGCGCCGAAGGGCTCCGGTCTCGGCCTCGGCGGCGCCGCCAAGGGCGGCAAGGCGCCGACCGAGGAAGAGCTGGCGAGCCTGCAGAAGTTCCTGGGTCGCTAGTCGTGACCCACTGACGGACGGGAGGCCCGTGGCGGATCCGCCACGAGCCTCCCGTCCGTCGTTCAGCGCTTGGACTTCTTCAGGTAGGCCCGCAGGTCGGCATACGTGCCGTCGTCCTCGCCGAAGAGGACGACGTTCCGTGCGGTCTCGAGCCAGGACCGCGTGGACGGGCGGACCTCGCTCAGCGCCGAGAGCAGATCGGGCATCCCGATCAGCCGCGCGGTACCCGTCGCGACGCTGTCCATGAGCGCGTGCTCGGCGGCGACCTCGCACACGTACGCGATGTCCGCACCAGAGAAGCCCTCGGTACGGCTCGCGAGTGCTGCGGTGTCGATGCCCTCGACCGGTCGGTCGCGGAGGTGTCCACGGAAGATCGCCTCGCGTGCCGGGGCGTCCGGCGGCAGGACGAGCACGGTGCGGTCCAGGCGACCCGGACGGCGGAGCGCCGGCTCGACGTCCCACGGCTGGTTCGTCGCCGCGAGGACGAACACGCCCTCGTTGCCGCCGTCGACACCGTCGAGTTCGGTGAGCAGCTGGTTGACCATCCCGCGGACGTGCGAGCTCCGGGTCTGGCTCCGACGCTGCCCGAGCGCATCGACCTCGTCGAAGAACACCACGCACGGTGCCGCGGCACGTGCCGCCTCGAACACCGCCCGGATGTTCTGTTCGCTCGCGCCGATGTACGGGTCGAGGACGTCGGTGATCGCCACGCTCATGAAGCGTGCCCCGAGTTCGCCGGCCACGGCGCGCGCGATGAACGTCTTCCCGCAGCCGGGCGGGCCGTAGAGCAGGAGACCTCCGCGCAGGCTCTTGCCGTAGAGGGCCCGCAGCTCCGGATTGGCGAGCGGAGCGAGGAACGCAGCGGTCAGTCGCTGCTTCACGGTCTCCATGCCGCCGACGTCGGCGAACCCGACGCCGGCCCGCTCGACCGAGAACGCGGACGGCAGGTCGGCGTCCGGTGTCGTGTCGTCCACGAACGCCGGTTCGACGATGTGTTCGACCTGCTCCTCTGCGGCGTGCCAGTCGAAGGTCGCGGTGGCGTTGTCCGCCGGCGCTGCCGCCGGGGGGCTCGGGGCGGTTCCGGGCTGCAGCGTCGCGAGCATCAGCCCGCTCGCCGAGGCATCGGTCGGGGACACCGCGAGGGCGGCCGCCGCCTCGGTCGTGGCCTCTGCGGTCCTGCCCGCGTCGAGCAGCAGGCGCCCGAGGTGCACGCGGAGTGCGACGTCACCCGGGGCCGATCCGATCGCACGCCGCAGGGCAGCGATCACGGGGTCGTCGTCGGTCGGTTCATCGTTCACGGGGTGTCCTCGGGGTCAACAGGTGGAAGGACCACGGTCAGGAGCCGTCGCGGGGTCGCGCCGGGGGCGGTGGCGCGGCTCGGTAGTGCAGGACGACAGAGAGGAGCGACGTGATCGCGACCAGTCCGAAGGCCGTCGTGGGCAGCCACGGGAAGTCGGTCGGGATCGTCGGCGACAGCAGGACCGCCAGCGCGGCGACGCCAAGCACGGCGACGGTGACTGCCAGGAGCCGGTCGGCGCGGAGCAGCCGCACGACCGGCGTGCGGTTGCGGCGGACCAGCCGGACCACGAGGGCCGCGCCGACCACGAGCATCGCGGCGGCAAGCGTCCACCCCACCAGTGCGATCGTCGGCGTCGCTCCGGTGGCGTCGAGACGGATCCCGGCGAAGAAGGCGGCGATCGCGCTCCCGCCGATGAGCACGCGCAGCCGTTGCAGCGAACCGAGGGCAGCCAAGCGGAGTCCACCGACCGCCGCGACGTTGCCGGGGGAGTCGGTGACGACGCCCCAGAAGCCCTCGACGGCTGCGGTCTCACGTCCCAGCTGCGACAGAGCGGCGGCGCGTCCCTGGCGGGCCGCGGAGTCGGTCGGGGAGAGTCGGAGTGCTCGTTCGTACGCCTCGATCGCGGAGCTGTACCGCCCGGTGCCCAGGAGCATGTCGCCGAGGGTCCTCGGGACGTCCGGGTCCGTCGGCGCCAGCTCGAACGCAGCAGTGATCGCTGCAGCGGCACGGTCTTCGTACTCGGGCCACCGCACGGCACGGGCCGCGTAGGAGACGAGCGCCCGGAGGTCGTCGGGCGCCAGGGCGATCGCCCGCTCGGCCGCGCCCAGCGCTGCGCCGTGTTCGTCGTTCCGGTCGGCGACGTGCGCGAACGCGAGCAGGATGTCCACGTCGTCGGGAGCCGCTCCGACGGCCTCCACAGCCACGCCGAAGGCCTCCTCTGGTTCCCCGACGTCGACCAGGGCGAGCGCACGCTCCATCTGGACGACATGGTCTGCTGGCAGGCCCGCGAGCGCCGTGAGTGCCTCGCGCGGACGACCTGCGATGCGGAGTTCCATCGCGCGAGCGAGTCGTTCACCGGTCGTCATCGTCGGCCTCGACTTCCGCGGGAGTCGGCCGGGTTCTCGGGAAGGCCTGCAGGATGCGGCGGATCCGCACGGATGCGACGACGACCCCGACGAACACGAGACCCTGTGCGGCGAGTGCGCCGACCGGTGGGAGGAACAGCCCGGTCAGGGAGATCGCGGTCGCGACGCCGAGGGTCACTGCCAGGGCTCCCCAACCCGGAACCGTCCGTCGAGCGACCGAGACGAGGAAGGCGAGCCGTGGCCGTGCCTCGGTGGTGAAACGGAGGACGACGAACGTGACCCCGGCCAGGGCGAGCACCGGCATGACGACCGCCGCCCATCGACCCACTCCAGGAGCCGTGCTGTCGATCGTCGCCAGGTACTCGAACCCGCTGAACAGCGCCGCTGCGCCGAGGACCGTGCGGATGCGGCCGAGCGGGTTCACGACGCCGACCATCAGGTTCCGCAGTGCCGTGGCGTTCGTCGGATCTGTCGACAGGATGCCGGCGAAGACCAGCGCGGATTCGCCCTCGTGGCCGTGCCGCAGCCGTGTCACCGCCAGGTTGTGCCGCGCTCCACGGTCCTCCGGGGCGAGTTCGAGACCGCGTCGGTAGGCAGCTTGCGCGTCCTGCCGCCGTCCTGCCGCGAGCAGGAGGTCTCCGTGTCGGCGGTGCACGAGCGGCTCGGTCGGCGCGAGGCGGATCGCCTCGAAACTCGCCCGCAGTGCCTCGAGGCGGTTCTGCTCGCCGAGCCAGAGGGCGTCGGCCACTGCCGTGTGGGCCTGCCACGAGCCCGGGTCCGCAGCGACCGACCTGCGCGCGGCATCGACGGCTTCGGTCCGGTCCCCGCACCGGAGCAGGGCGGTCGAGAGGATGCGGAGGGACGTGCTGTCGCCTGGCGCGAGTTCAACGGCACGTCGAGCAGCGTCACGCGCCGCATCCGTCCGGTCGAGTGCGAGCAGTGCGAGTGCACGGACACGCAGGCCGGGGATCGACTCGCCCTCGTCGCGTTCGACCGCGGCGAGCTCGGCGAGCGCTCGTTCCGGGAGCCCGGCGTCCATCAAGGCCCCGGCGCGCAGCACCGTGGGTCCACGCTGCGCAGCTTCCCCCGTCACAGGGGAACTGTAGCGGTCGCGGCGTGGCACGGATGCCCCCAGGACGGGAGGCCCGTGGCGGATCCGCCACGGGCCTCCCGTCCGCCGTGGCGCGCGTCCAGCGCCCCGCTGGTCAGAGCGACTCGCGGAACTCCGTCACCAGGTGCCGGACGACCTCGCGCAGGTCGCCGCCGTGCTCCTGCGCGACCGTGAGCTGCCGCTGGTACGACGCCCCGTTCGCGATCATCGTGTCGAGGTGGTGCAGTTCCTGCTGGCACCCGAGTCGCTCGGCCACCGGGTCGAGCCGCTGCACCAGGTCGTGCACCTCGTCGGTCACGAGCCGCTCGTCGCCGGCGGCGTTCGTGATGATCTCGGCCTCCATGCCGTACCGGGCGGCGCGCCACTTGTTCTCGCGGACGAACCAGGGCTGCATGGTCGGCAGGGTCTCGCCGGCATCGAGACGGTCGGACATCGCGGTGACCAGGCACTGGACGAGCGCGGTGACGGCGCCGACCTCGTGCAGGGTCGAGATGCCGTCGGACACCCGGTTCTCGAGCGTCCCCCACTTCGGCGAGGGGCGGATGTCCCAGCGCAGGTCCTTCACGCTGTCGATGACACCGGTGTGCGTGAGGTCACCCACCACCTCTTCGAAGTTCGCCCAGGCCCCGAGCGCCGGCGGCAGGCCACCGGTGGGGAGCTGCTGGAACATGAGCGCGCGGTTCGACGCGTACCCGGTGTCGGTGCCGGCCCAGAACGGGCTCGACGCGGTGAACGCCTGCAGGTGCGGGACGTACGCGAGCATCGCACCGAGGATCGGCAGGGCCTTGTCGCGGTCGTCGATGCCGACGTGGACGTGCACGCCCCAGATGAGCATCTGGCGGCCCCACCAGCGGGTGCGGTCGATCAGGGTCGTGTAGTGCTCGCTGTCCGGGGTGATCTCCTGCTGGTCCCAGACGGCGAACGGATGCGTACCGGAGCACATGACCTGCGCATCGAGTGGCTCGGCGGCGTCGATGACCTCGCCGATGATGCCGGACAGCTCGCTCGTCGCGGCGCCGACCCGCGAGTGCACGCTGGAGACGACCTCGACGGTGTTCGTCAGGAGTTCTTCGGTCACCCGCTCGCGGTCGCCGATCCGTTCGTGCACGGCCGCGATGACGGCGGGGGCGCGGGGCGCGAGGTCGCCGGTCGACAGATCGACCAGCGGGAGCTCCCACTCGACGCCGATGGTCGACGGAGGGGACTCGGTGAAGCGGATGTCCATGGGGACCATCCTGCCCGCCCGGTTGTCGGGAAGGCACAACGAACTCGGCCCGGCGGCGCAGGGCACGGCAGAGTGGTGGCATGAGCAGCGTCGCTTCCACGCCCGTCGTCCCGGACTCCCTGCGGACGGTCGCCTCGCCGTGGACGCTCGGCCCCCTGACCCTGCCCAACCGGGTGGTCATGGGGTCGATGCACACCGGGCTCGAGGTGCACGACGACGGCGGGGCCGGGATGTCGGCGTTCTACCGTGAACGCGCCGCCGGCGGTGCCGCCTGCATCATCACCGGAGGCATCGCCGTCAACGACGAAGCCCGCGGGGGACCCGACTTCGCGGTGTTCGGTGTCGGGGGAGCGGACGAGCGGTTCCGCACGGCGGTCGACGCCGTGCACGAGGAGGGCTCCACGATCCTCGCCCAGCTGTTCCACGCCGGGCGGTACGCGCTCGCCGCGGGGATGGTCGACCGGCACGGGGAGTCCCAGCGCGTGGTGGCACCGTCGGCCCTGCCCTGGGCGGCCGCCCGTGGCGTGGTGCCGACCGAGCTGACGCCGGCCGAGATCGAGCGCACCATCGAGGACTTCGCCGCCGCGGCCCGGTCCGCGCGCGACATCGGGTTCGACGGCGTCGAGATCATGGCGTCCGAGGGGTACCTGATCAACCAGTTCCAGTCGCCACTGACGAACCTGCGTGACGACGAGTGGGGCGGTTCTCCCGAACGCCGACGCCGGTTCACGATCGCGGTGGTGTCGGCCGTGCGTGCCGCGGTGCCGGACCTCGCCGTGACGATCCGGCTCTCCGGCGCCGACCTGATGCCCGGTTCATCGACCGAGGACGACGTCGACGCCCTGGTGCACGACCTGCTCCCGCTCGGGCTCGACGGCATCTCGGTGGGGATCGGCTGGCACGAGTCCCGCACCCCGACCGTGCAGGCCGCGGTGCCGCACGGCGCCTGGCTCGCCTACGCCGCGCGCATCGCCGGGGTCGTGCGCGCGTCGTCGTACCCCGACGTCCGGGTGATCGCGTCGAACCGGATGACCGACCTGCGCGACGGCGAGACCGTCCTCGCCGACGGGACCATCGACGCCGTCGCCCTGGCCAGGCCGTTCCTCGCCGACCCCGCGCTCGTGAACCGGTCGCTGCAGGGGCGGTTCGCCCTCGTGAACACCTGCATCGGCTGCAACCAGGCCTGCCTCGACCGCTCGATCATCGGCGCGCCGGTGTCGTGCCTGGTCAATCCGCGCGCCGGCCGCGAGGTCGCGTTCCCCGCTCGACCGACCGCCGACTCGAAGCGCGTCGACGTCGTCGGTGGTGGACCTGCGGGCCTCGCCGCCGCGGTCGACGCCGCGCGCCGAGGGCACACCGTGACGCTCTGGGAGGCCGCGGACCGACTCGGCGGACAGTTCGACCTGGCTGCGCTCGTCCCCGGCAAGGAGGACTACGCAGCCACCATCCGTGCCGCCCGTGCCGAGCTCGACGAACGGGGAGCCACTGTGCACCTCGGGCGTCCCGCCACCGCCGCGGACCTGCACGGCAGTGACGCGGTCGTGGTCGCCGCCGGGGTGGTCCCGCGAGAGATCGACATCCCCGGCGCACACCTGCCGCACGTCGTGTTGTACGAGCAGGCTCTGCGCGAGGGCGTGCCGGCCGGCACCGTGGCGATCATCGGTGGTGGCGGCATCGGCGTCGACACCGCGGCGTTCCTCACCGAGTCGCCGGACGAGTCCGTCCGGGCCGCCGAGTTCGCGGCGCGCTGGGACCTCGACGTGTCCGACGAACTCGTCGGCGACGTCCCCCAGCGGTTCCCCGCCGCGCCCCGCACGACCCGGCCGGGCACGGACGTCACCGTGCTCCGCCGCTCGGGCAAGTTCGGTCAGGGAGTCGGGATCACGTCGCGCTGGGTCGCGATCGGTCGGCTCCGCGACGCCGGGGTGCAGATGGTGGGCGGCGTGCAGGAGTACCTGCGGATCGAGCCCGGCGCGCTCTGGATCCGCGACGAGCACGGCGAGGAGCGCGCGATCCCGGCGGACACCGTCGTGGTCTGCGCCGGGCAGGAGCGCGCGATCGACACCGATGGTGACGCGCCTGACGGACTCGTGACGGGCCTCCAGGCCGCCGGCGTGCCGTACGCGGTCGTCGGTGGCGCACGCGACGCGCGGAGCGTGGACGCGGTCCGCGCGACGTCCGAGGCCCTCGAAGCGGTGCGGCGACTCGCGCCGTAGCGCGTCGGCTCGCATCGCGGCCCGGAATCTGTAAGAATGAACGGTCGAATCGCCGCAGCTCGACCCTCTATCCAGCTGTGAGCGATCTCTCTCGAGCTTTCACCGTGTGTGCCCCCACGCCCGCGGTTCCGGTTCAACCACAACGTAAGCAAACAGGAGCAATTGTGGCTGTCAAGATCCGTCTGAAGCGTCTCGGTAAGATCCGTGCGCCCTACTACCGCATCGTCGTCGCCGACTCGCGCACCAAGCGCGATGGTCGTGTCCTCGAGGAGATCGGTCAGTACCACCCGACCGAGGAGCCCTCGGTCATCAAGATCGAGTCCGAGCGTGCGCTCTACTGGCTCGGCGTCGGCGCGCAGCCGACCGAGCAGGTCGCGGCCCTCCTCAAGCTGACCGGCGACTGGGCCAAGTTCAAGGGCGAGAAGGACACCGCGTCCAAGGTCAAGGTCGCCGAGCCGAAGCAGGCCTTCCAGGTCGACTCCTCGAAGAAGGCCGTCCTGAAGCCGAAGTCGGAGAAGAAGGCTCCCGCAGCCAAGGCCGACGACGCCGAGACCGCCGACGAGACGACCGAGGCGTAGTCCTTGCTCGAATCCGCGCTGACGCACCTCGTCAAGGGGATCGTCGATCACCCTGACGACGTGCGCGTCGCCAGTTCCACCTCCCCGCGGGGCGAGGTCCTCGAGGTGCGCGTGCACCCCGAGGACCTCGGCCGCGTGATCGGTCGTGCCGGGCGGACCGCCAAGGCACTCCGCACCCTCGTCTCGGCCCTGGCCGACGGCAAGCGTGTGCGGGTCGACGTGGTCGACACCGATTCCTAGGGAGACGACCCAGCTCCGGGTGGGTCGAATCACGAAGGCACACGGGCTCAAGGGCGGCATCAAGCTCGAGCTCTACACCGACGACCCGGATCGTCGGTTCACCCCCGGTGCCACGTTCACGCTCCAGGTCCCCGACGACTCACCGTGGTCGGGGAAGACCCTCGAGCTGGACGAACTCCGCTGGTACAACGGTCACCCGGTCGCGTTCTTCGCCGGGATCGACGACCGCACCGGCGCCGAGTCGCTCGCCCGGATCATCCTCTGGGTCGAGCAGGACGCCGACGCCGAGACCGGTGAGGACGACGCCTGGTACGACCACCAGCTCGTCGGCCTGAAGGTCCTGCGCGACGGCGTCGAGGTCGGCACCGTCGCCCGTGTCGACCACATGCCGGCGCAGGACCTGCTCGCGATCGACACGCCGTCGCGCGGCGAGGTTCTCGTGCCGTTCGTCGCGGCGATCGTGCCCGCGGTGGACATCGCCGCCGGCACCGTGACGGTCACGCCGCCGCAGGGCTTGTTCGAGGACCCCGAGGACACATCGCGGCCCGAGACGGTCACGGACTAGCGACCGTGCGCATCGACATCGTCACGATCTTCCCGGAGTTCTTCTCCGTGTTGGACGTGTCCCTGCTCGGCAAGGCCCGCTCCGGTGGGCTGCTCGACCTGCACGTGCACGACCTGCGCTCTTGGACGACCGACCGGCACCGCACCGTCGACGACACCCCGTACGGCGGCGGCGCCGGCATGGTGATGAAGCCGGAGTCCTGGGCGCTCGCACTGGAGTCGCTGTTCCGGCCGGACGGCTCGTCGACGCTGGTCGTCCCGACTCCGGCCGGCACGCGGTTCACGCAGTCGATCGCCCGCTCGCTCGCCTCGACCTCCGAACACCTCGTCTTCGCCTGCGGGCGGTACGAGGGCATCGACGCCCGGGTCTTCGAGTGGGCGTCGTCACACGCCACCGTCGTCGAGCTCTCGCTCGGCGACTACGTGCTGAACGGCGGCGAGGTCGCGGCGATGGCCATGATCGAGGCCGTCGGACGACTCGTCCCCGGCGTCGTCGGCAACCCCGAGTCGCTGGTCGAGGAGTCCCACGAGGACGGTCTGCTCGAGTACCCCTCGTACACGAAGCCCGCGTCCTGGCGCGGCTTCGACGTCCCCGACGTGTTGCTCAGCGGGCACCACGCGCGGGTCGGTGCCTGGCGGCACGAGCAGCAGGTGGAGCGGACGCGGCGCGTCCGGCCGGACCTGCTGCCGCCTGCCTGACCGGCTTGTCGCTGTCGCTGTCGCTGTCGCTGTCGTCTTCGCTTTCGCGAAAGCGACAGTCTGCCGCGGAACATCCGCGGGCAACTGTCGCTGTGGCGCACGTGAAGGCGGCCGCAGCCGAGATCTGTCGCTTCGGGGCACTGGTCGCGACCAGTGACGGACGGGAGGCGCGGAGCGGGGCCGCACCGTGCCTCCCGTCCGTCAGCTGGTTGCGCTGGCGCGCTGGGCGCGACGCAGGGTCAGGACCTCGGGTCCGTGCTCGGTGACCGCGACGGTGTGCTCGACGTGTGCAGCACGTGAGCCGTCGACGCTCTTGAGCGTCCAGCCGTCGTCGTCCTGGAAGAGCTCGTCGGTGCCCTGCATCAGCCACGGCTCGATCGCGACCACCAGGCCCGGACGGAGCTTCAGGCCGCGGCCCGGGCGGCCGTCGTTCGGTACGTGCGGGTCGCCGTGCATCGTGCGGCCGACGCCGTGGCCGCCGAACTGCAGGTTGACGCCGTAGCCCGCTTCGCGCGCGACCTGCCCGATCGCGTGCGAGACGTCGCCGAGCTTGTTGCCGGGCGACGCCTGCGCGATGCCCGCGGCCAGGGCGCGCTCGACGGTCGCGATGAGGGTCTGGTCCTCGTCACGGGGAGTCCCGACCTGCACCGACACCGCGGAGTCCGCGACCCAACCGTCGACGCTCGCGGCGAAGTCGAGGCTGACCAGGTCGCCGTCCTGCAGCACGTGGTCGGAGGGCAGGCCGTGCAGCGCAGCGTCGTTCACCGACGTGCAGAGGTTCTTGCCGAACGGGGACTTGCCGAACGACGGGTGGTAGTCGACGTAGCAGCTCTCGGCACCGCGGTCGGCGATCATCCGTGCGGCGACGCGGTCCAGTTCCAGCAGGTTCACGCCCACGTCGACGGTGTCGAGCAACTCGTCGAGGACGTCGGCCACGAACCGACCGGCGACGCGCAGGCCGTCCAGTTCGGCGGGGGTGCGCAGTTCGATCATGGGTCCATCCTCGCTGTTTTGCGTCCCGCGTTCCGTGTGGCAGTATTGAACGCTGTGCCCTGGCTGGACTCTGCCACGGGGGAGTCGCCGACACCGGGCACGCACCACCACTTCATCAGACATCGATCCGCGGCGACCCGTGTGCGTCCGCAGAGAGTAGAACAGCCATGAGCCAGCTCCTCGACAACGTCGACGCAGCATCGCTGCGGACCGACGTCCCGGACTTCCGCGCCGGTGACACCATCAAGGTGCACGTGAACATCGTCGAAGGCACGCGCTCGCGTATCCAGGTCTTCCAGGGTGTCGTCATCGGCCGTCAGGGCCACGGCATCGGTGAGACCTTCAAGGTCCGCAAGGTGAGCTTCCAGGTCGGCGTCGAGCGCTGGTTCCCGGTGCACTCGCCGATCATCGACCACATCGAGATCGTCACCAAGGGTGACGTCCGTCGCGCGAAGCTCTACTACCTGCGCGAACTGCGTGGCAAGGCGGCCCGCCGCAAGATCAAGGAGAAGCGCGACGCCTGATCGCCTTCACAGTGAGCGTCCGCGAGCCGGAGGCCGCTGTCAGCCCCTCGCCGATGTACGGTTGTGCATCGACGGGGGGCTTTCCCTTTGCGCCCGCTGAACCCGGGCGGACGCGGTGTGAACGAGAGCGGAAATGACGGACACGACAGAGGAACCCGGGCGCAGGCCCCGGCCCGAGAAACAGCGCAACGGGGTCCTCACATTCCTCCGCGACCTCGTCATCATCTTCATCGCGGCACTGCTCGTGTCGTTCCTGGTCAAGACGTTCCTGATCCGCTCGTTCTACATCCCCTCGGCATCGATGGAGAACACGCTGCAGATCAACGACCGCGTGATCGTCAACGAACTCGTTCCGGGCATGGTCGCGCTGAAGCGCGGCGACGTCGTCGTGTTCAAGGACCCGGGCGGATGGCTCGCCGGCTCCGAGGTGCCGAGCGTGACGCCGGACACCCAGCCCGCCAAGGCGATCGACTGGGTGCTGACGCAGATCGGTCTCGGCACCGGTGACAGCGACGACCATCTGATCAAGCGCGTGATCGGTCTGCCGGGCGACAAGGTCTCGTGCTGCAACGACCTCGGGCAGATGTCGGTGAACGGTGTGCCGATCAAGGAGCCGTACCTCAAGCTGCCGGCCGGGGCTCCGGCGTCGGCGACGGACTTCTCCGTCACCGTGCCGAAGGGCACCATCTGGGTGATGGGCGACAACCGCAACGACTCGAAGGACTCCCGGTACAACGGGGACACGCCCTCGAAGGGCTTCGTGCCGCTGTCCGACGTCACCGGTCGTGCCTTCGTGATCTCGTGGCCGACGAGCCGCTGGACCTGGCTCGACGACCACCCCGAGGTGTTCGCCGGGGTGGAGGAGCGCGACCAGTGACCGTCGTCCGTCCGTCGCTGCGGGTCGAGAAGCGCCTGCTGGCCGAAGGCCGTGTCACGGTCATCGGCATGGACGAGGTCGGACGCGGTGCCATCGCCGGGCCAGTGGGCGTGGGGGTCGCAGCCGTGACCATCGACGTCGGGCGGGTGCCACAGGGCCTGGCCGACTCGAAGCTGCTGTCGGCCACCCGACGCACGGACCTGGTGCCCGTCGTCACACGGTGGGCGCGCACCGCCGTGGGCATGGCCTCGGCCGAGTACGTCGACCAGCAGGGGATCGTGCCGGCGCTCGGTCTCGCGGGTGCGCAAGCGCTCGAGTCGTTGGTGGCCGAGGGGCTGTCGCTCGACGGGGCCGTGGTCGTGCTGGATGGTTCGTTCGACTGGCTGTCCCGAGCCGTGCCCGCCTCGCTCCGGCCGACGACGGACCCGCTCGAGGTCGTCGTGCAGGTCAAGGCCGACCGGGACTGCGCATCGGTCGCCGCGGCGTCGATCGTGGCGAAGGTCGCACGGGACACCCTGATGATCGCTGCGCACGACGATGCGCCGCACTACGCCTGGGCATCGAACAAGGGCTACGGGTCGACCGCCCACTACGACGCGATCCGCACGGTCGGGGCGCACGCGCTGCACCGCAAGTCGTGGCTGCACCAGGCGTCGAGCGTGTCGTTGGACGGTTTCGACGCGCTGGTCGGCTGACCCGGCAGCGGTCCGCGCGCCTGCGCTGCCCTGCGCTGCGCTGGCTGGCCCGCCCCGCCCCGGTCCGCCGGCCCGCCCCGCCAGCCCCGAGGTTCCGAAATCTCGGCATCTCGGCGAACGTCCGGCGCGGTCTCGGAACCTCGGTGGAACGCACCCGGCATGTCGTGGAACCTCGATGCGCTCGACGTGGAACGGATGGCCATGCTCGAGCAGCTGTCGCGCGCTGCTGCGAGTGTCGCCGTAGACTGTGGGCGCAATGGATGAGGACGAATTCGACGACTACGACCGCGAGGTCGAGCTGGCCCTGTACCGCGAGTACCGCGACGTGGTGTCGCAGTTCCGCTACGTGGTCGAGACCGAGCGGCGTTTCTACCTGGCGAACGAGGTCGAACTCGTGCGCCGCGACACCGAGCACGACTTCTACTTCGAACTGACGATGAACGACGTCTGGGTCTGGGACGTCTACCGTTCCGATCGGTTCGTGAAGGGCGTCCGCGTCCTCACGTTCAAGGACGTGAATGTCGAAGAACTGACGTCGCGAGAACTCGAACTCCCGAAGGAACTCGCACTCGACGAGTGATCGTCAATTCCGGTGCATTCGGTGAATCGCCGGTGATCGGTGACGATCTGTAATTGCGCGCGCTATTCTGGACGGGATTTCCCCGTCCACTGAACAGGAGCCGCGCATGGCACAGAAGGTCACCGTCCAGCTCGTCGACGACCTCGACGATTCCCCCATCACCACCGGTGAAGGCCGTACGGTCGAATTCGGTTTCGACGGTTCGTCCTACGAGATCGACCTGACGAACGACAACGTCGACAAGTTCCGCGAGGCGATCTCCGATTACATCGCCGCAGCACGCAAGGTGTCCGGTCGTCGCACCGCTGGTACTGCGCCGAAGTCCGCGCCGAAGCGCGGCAACTCGGAAGAACTGGGCAAGATCCGAGAATGGGCCAAGGAGAACGGGTACGAGGTCTCGACCCGTGGTCGTATCTCGACGCAGGTGCAGGAAGCGTACGCAGCCGCACACTGAGCCGTTGCTCCGAAGGACCCGGGTGATCACGATCACCCGGGTCCTTCGTCATTCCTCCCCAACGGTGAGAGCCCCAGGCTGATTCCACAGACTCGTCGTCGTCGCCCTGCACCGTTGTCGTACGAGCGATCGTTGTGGTGGAGGCAACGACATGGAACAGAAGGTGCAAGGACCACCAGGACGCTCCCTCCGGAACGGCCGCCTCGGGCGTTTCGGAGAAGACCGGGCGGTGGCGTGGCTGCAGCGGCGGGGATTCCGCGTGATCGAGCGGAACTGGCGATGCGCGCGCGGCGAGGTCGACATCATCGCGTGGGATTCCCGCACGCTCGCGTTCATCGAGGTGAAGACACGGTCCGGAACGACGACCGGGCACCCGTTCGAAGCGATCACTGCGATGAAGGCTGCGCGGATGCGGCGACTCGTGCCCGCGTGGTTCGACGCCCACCCCGGAGTGTCGGCGGAGGCCGTCCGCGTCGACGTCGTCGCGGTGCACGTCGACGGACCCCGGACCGTGGTGGAGCACCTGGCTGGTGTGCTGTGACGGGCATCGGGCGCGCCGCTGCCGTGGCCCTGCTCGGTGTCACCGGACGTCGGATCGAGGTGGAGGCCCACCTCACCAGCCAGCTGCCGGCCTTCAGCATCATCGGGCTCCCCGACACCTCCCTCGGCGAAGCCCGCGAGCGGGTGCGCGCCGCCGCTGCGAACGCCGGGTGCCCCCTGCCCGCTCGCCGCATCACGGTGAACCTGACACCGGCGGCCATCCCGAAGCGCGGGTCCGGGTTCGACCTGGCGATCGCGATGGCCGTGCTCGCCGGGGCCGGACTCGCCCCCGACGTGAGCGAGCGCATCGTGTACATCGGCGAGCTCGGTCTGGACGGTCGGGTCCGACCGGTCGCCGGTGTGATCCCGATGCTGCTCGCTGCCCGCGAGGCCGGGGTCGACCGGGTGGTGCTCCCCGTCGGCAACCTGCCGGAGGCCCGCGTGGTCGGCGGTGTGCGGACCACCGGGGTCGACTCGCTCCGAGCCGCCGCGATCGACGCCGGAGCGCTCCTGCCGCCCGTCGAGGTCGATGCGGTGCTGCCGATCCCCGTCCCGTCGGTCCTGCGCCCGGTGGCCGAGCTGGCGGACGTCGTGGGCAACCCGATCGGTGTGCGCGCGGTCGTCGCGGCGGCGGCAGGAGGGCACCACGCACTCCTGCTCGGTCCGCCCGGTGCCGGCAAGACGATGCTCGCCGAGCGACTACCCGGGCTCTTGCCGGACCTCGACGACGAGACCGCGCTCGAGGTCGCTGCCGTTCGTTCGGTCGCCGGACTCGGTCCGGCGTCGTGGAGCACGAAGCCCCCGTGGGAGGCACCGCACCACTCCGCCTCGGCGGTCTCGCTGATCGGGGGCGGCTCGGGAGTGCTGCGCCCCGGAGCGGTGTCGCGGGCGACCGGTGGCATCCTGTTCCTCGACGAAGCGCCCGAGTTCCCACGTGTGGTGCTCGACGCCCTCCGCCAGCCCCTGGAGTCCGGCCGCATCACGATCCACCGCGCTGCTGGTGCCGCCGAGTTCCCGGCACGGTGTCAGGTCGTGCTCGCGGCCAACCCCTGTCCGTGCGGCAACGCCGGCGGTGCACACGGGCAGCCCTGCGAGTGCCCACCGAGCGCTGTCCGCCGCTACCTCGGGCGCATGTCCGGACCGCTGCTCGACCGCATGGACATCCGGGTGCTCGTCCCCCGGGTGACGACCGGCAAGATGCGCGGCGCCGACGGGGGTACCCCGACGACGGCGGAGGCTCGCGCCTGGGTCACTGCGGCTCGGGCGCGGATGTCCGCGCGGCTGCGGGGGACCGGATGGACGAAGAACGCCGAGGTCACCGGAGCGTGGCTGCGTGCTGACGGACGCATCGAGCCGGGATCGACCACCGAGCTCGACCGGGCGCTCGACCTCGGCACCCTGACCATGCGCGGCTGGGACCGCGTGATGCGCCTGGCGTGGACGCTCGCCGATCTCGAAGCGGCCGAACGGCCGACCGGGTCGCACGTCCGCGGCGCGCTCGCGCTGCGGAGTGCACTGTGAGCGGCGCCCGGTCCGGGCACCCCGGTGAGTTGCTCGCCGCCGTCCGGCGGGTTCTCGGACCGGACGGCGCATCGGATCCCGTCGACACCGCCGCCAGGGTCGCGTGGTCCGTGATCGTGGAGCCAGGAGACGCGGTCGCCGGTGAACTGATGGCGTCACTCGGACCCGAACGCGCGCTCGGCTCGGTGCTGCTGGCGGCAGACGGAGAGTTCGTCGAGCTGCTGGACGGCTGCGTCGAGGCCGGGGTGCCCGGGTCGGAGGACGCTGACGCGTTCGGCGCTGTCCTGCACTCGGCGATCGACCGGTGGCGCCCGCGGCTGGCCCGGTCCGACGTCGGTGACGTCGTGGCATCGGCAGAAGCAGTCGGCGGACGGTTGCTCGTACCCGGCGGCGCCGGATGGCCGACGGCGCTCGACGACCTCGGCCCGCACGCGCCGCTCGTGCTCTGGGCGCGCACCGCGACGGAGCACGTCGTGGACAGCACGCCCGTTCTGGCCGTGGTCGGGTCGCGGGCGAACACCGTCGCCGGTGCCGAGGCCGCCGCCGAGATCACGTCGACGGCGGCGGACGCTGGGTGCACGATCGTCAGCGGCGGGGCCTACGGCATCGACGCGGTTGCGCACCGGGTGGCGATCGCCGCGGGGACTCCGACGGTCGCGGTCCTGGCCGGGGGCATCGACCAGCTCTACCCGGCGGGCAACGTGCAGCTGCTCCGGAACGTCGCCCGGCAGGGAGCCCTGCTGGCGGAGTCCGCACCGGGCACACGACCGACGCGGTGGCGGTTCCTGGCCCGGAACCGTTTGATCGCCGCACTCGCCGACGCCACGGTCGTGGTCGAGGCCGGCGCCAGGTCCGGAGCGCTCAACACCGCGCACCACGCCGGGCAGCTCGGCCGGGCGGTGTTCGCCGTTCCCGGCGCGTTCGCGTCCTCGGCGTCAGTGGGGTGCCACCGGTTGGTCGCGCAGGGGCGTGCAGAGCTGGTCGTGCACCCCGGCGATCCGGTCGCCGCGATGCGTCCTTTGGCCGCAGCCGGCACGTCCGCGGTGCCCGACGAGCCGATCGCGTCAGTGGAGCGGGACCCCGAGGTCGTCCGAGTCATCGATGCGCTCGGTCGTCGCGCCCTGCCGGAGACCGAGATCGCACGGCGGTCCGGGCTGTCGGTGGCCGAGGTGGTCGACGCCCTCGCCCTCGCACAGCTCCAGGGCCTCGTGGTGCACGGCAGCGGCGGGTGGGGGCGGTCGTGACAGCGGCCCGCCGTACGCTGACGACGTGGCGGAGCGGACGGACGGGCGACTCGTGGCGGCGGTGGACGCCTTCCTCGGGCATGCTCGGCACGCCAGGGGACTCAGCGAGCAGACCCTGCGTGCCTACGCGAACGACCTCGAGCAGTTCGTCTCGTTCGCAGCCGAGCGAGGCATCGCGGGCATCGACGGGGTCGACCTCGAGCTCCTCCGCGACTGGTTGTGGCAGGCCGACCAGCGTGGGCTCGCACGGTCGACGATCGCCCGCCGGTCGTCGTCGGTGCGAGCGTTCACCCGGTGGGCGAGCGAGACCGGGGTGACCTCCTCCGATGCTGGAGTCAGACTCCGTGCACCGAAGGGCGGGTCGCACCTGCCGCGGGTGGTGTCGGCCGACCAGGTGCGCGTGATGCTCGACGGGCTCGGCGCTCGCGCTGCCACGGACGACCCGACAGCGGTCAGAGACCTGGCGCTCGTCGAGCTGTTGTACGCGGCGGCTATCCGGGTGAGCGAACTCGTGGGCGTCGACGTCACGGACGTCGACCGCGGGCGGCTCACGGTCCGGGTGCTCGGCAAGGGCGGCAAGGAGCGGGTCGTCCCGTTCGGTGTTCCGGCACGCGACGCCCTCGAAGCGTGGACCGCGCGCGGTCGCCCGGCCCTCGCGGCCCGGGCAGAGGTCGCGAGCCCCGCGCTGTTCCTCGGCGATCGGGGCGGCCGACTCGGGGTCCGCAGTGCGTACCGGGTCGTCGCCCGTTTGCTGGGCGACCTGCCCGGCGAGGGGCCGAGCGGTCCGCACACCTTCCGGCACACCGCGGCGACGCACCTGCTCGACGGGGGAGCGGACCTGCGGGCGGTGCAGGAACTCCTCGGGCACGCGAGCCTCGGGACCACGCAGATCTACACGCACGTGTCCTCAGCACGGCTGCGCGAGGTCTACCGGACGGCACACCCGCGCGCCTGACGCCGTGTCCGTCGGACCGGCGCCGCGCCCCGCGCGTGATCGCCGGACCGGCGCCGAGCGATCGCCGGACCGGCGCCGAGGGAACGACCGGCCGGCGTCGAGCGACCGCCGGACCGGCGCCGTCCGTTCGTACGACCGCGCGGCGCCGGAACGTTGGAACGGCGCGACCGAGCGACCGGCGGCACGGTAGCACCGGCGTGGCGCTGCGCCGTCGTGGAGTTGCGACGCGCCTGACGCGCCTGACGCGCCTGACGCTTGCCCACGCACCCGGCCAGTCAGCGGGCCATCGCACGTCGCCCGTCGCACGTCGCCCGTCGCCGACGCTCACCCCGGCCAAGCGGACTCCGGCAACAGGACGGGCCACTCGGCCGGGGGAAGGTACGACGTCGGGTCCACGTAGCGGCCGTCGACCCGAGCGCCGAGGTGCAGACAGGGAGCCGAGGCCGGGCAATGCCCCACGGACACCCGGCCGACCGGATCACCCTGTCGGACGTGGTCGCCGGCAGCGACGAGCGGCTGCACCGAGTCGAGGGTGCTGACGAGCCCGCCGCCGTGGTCGACGGTCACGACGCTCCTGCCGCCCACCGTTCCGGCGAACGCCACCGTGCCGTCGTCGACCGCCGCTGCAGTCGTACCGAGCGGCGCCGGCACGTCGATTCCTCGGTGACCGGCGGCGTAGTCGTCGGACGGCGGCTCCCACCCGCGCTCGACCACCCGCGTGCCGGTCGGCCAGACCCACGGCTCGGCAGCACGAGCCGCCGCCGAGCGCTCCCGGTGGTCGCGCACGTCCTCCGGCGCGGGCCCGGGTGTGGGCAACGACGCGGTGGCCACCCCGAACGCCCCGATCACCACCACCATCGTGACGACCGGGGGCAGCCGGGTGCCGGAGCCGGGGAACAGGAGCATGCCGCCACTCTGTCCGGCTGGGGCCGGCCACACGACCGAGGTGAGGCGGTCCGTGGAGGGTGGGGCGGGCCTCCCGGCCTGTGGAGGGACGACGCAACCGCAACGAACGAGCATGTGGACGCGTCTTGCGACGAAGCACGAGGTGATCAACGCGTGGAATGTCGGAAAGATCGTGCGCGCCCCCGCCCCCGCCACCGGACGCACCCGGTTATGACCACATCCCCCACGAGGAGTACAGTCGGGGCCGCTCCGGACCACGCAACGCCGCTCGGACGGCGAACGAGCCGACCGCCGGGGCACCGTGCAGCATCCCGCACGGCGGCAGAACCCAGGAGCATCGTGTCCAACACAGCCACCGGGCACGGCGAGGACCGTGCGTTCAAGGGGAAGGTCACCGCATTCGCCATCGCAGCAGCGGTGGGCGGTTTCCTCTTCGGTTTCGACTCGTCGGTCATCAACGGCGCCGTCGAGGCCATCAAGGGCGAGTTCGGCCTGTCCGAGGCGGCCAGCGGCTTCGCGGTCGCGTCCGCCCTGATCGGCTGTGCGTTCGGTGCCTTCTTCGCCGGTCGTCTCGCGGACCGCTGGGGCCGCACCCGCGTGATGTTCTGGGCCGCCGTGCTCTTCCTCGTGTCGTCGATCGGTTCCGGCTTCGCGTTCGCCACGTGGGACTTCGTCCTGTGGCGCCTCGTCGGCGGTCTCGGCATCGGCACGGCGTCGGTCATCGCGCCGGCGTACATCTCCGAGGTCTCGCCGAAGGCCATCCGTGGGCGGCTGGCCTCGTTCCAGCAGCTCGCCATCACGCTCGGTATCTTCGCCGCGCTGCTGTCCGACCAGTTCTTCGCGGTCACGGCGGGCAGCGCATCGGCTGAGGTCTTCGGCCTGCCGGCCTGGCGCTGGATGTTCCTGGTCGGCGTGATCCCGTCGGTCGTCTACGGCATCCTGGCCATCACGCTGCCGGAGTCGCCGCGGTACCTGCTCGCCAAGGGTCGGACCGAGGACGCACGCGAGGTCATGACGAAGATCGTGCCGCGCGAGACCGTCAACACGAGCCTGGAGGAGATCCAGGACGGCATCAAGAAGGAAGCCAACGAGAAGAAGGGCTCCATCCGCGGCAACCGTTTCGGTCTGCAGCCCATCGTCTGGGTCGGCATCATCCTGGCCGTCCTGCAGCAGTTCGTCGGCATCAACGTGATCTTCTACTACTCGACGACGCTCTGGCAGGCCGTCGGGTTCAAGGAGAGCGACTCGTTCCTCATCTCGACGATCACCTCGGTGGTCAACGTCGCGGTCACGTTCATCGCGATCTTCCTGGTCGACAAGGTCGGTCGGAAGCCGTTGCTCGTGACCGGTTCCGCAGGCATGTTCGTGTCGCTGGCGATGGTCGCGATCGCGTTCTCGCAGTCCACGATCGTCGACGGCAACCCGAGCCTGCCCGGCTCCTGGGGCGTCATCGCGCTCATCTTCGCGAACCTGTTCGTCGTGTCGTTCGGCGCGACGTGGGGCCCGCTCATGTGGGTGCTGCTCGGCGAGATGTTCCCGAACCGCATCCGTGCCACGGCGCTCGGCATCGGCTCGGCGGCCAACTGGGTCGCGAACTTCATCGTCACCATCACCTTCCCGGTGCTGTCCGGTTTCAACCTGACGGTCACCTACGGCATCTACGCGCTGTTCGCGCTGATCTCGTTCTTCTTCGTCATCGCGAAGATCCCCGAGACCAAGGGGCGCTCGCTCGAGGAGATGGGCATCTCCGCCGAGGGCGACACGGTGCAGGCCAAGGCCTGACCAGGTCCTCCTGATCCGCCGGATCACCGGACAGGAGGCCCGGATCACGTCAGCCGATCGGCGCGCGTGATCCGGGCCTCCTGTCTGCTAGCATTTCTCCAGCAGTGCGCTGATGCGCGCTGACTTCGCGTGTCCACAGGGTCGTCAACGGTTCGCCGTCTCCGACCCGGGACCCGACCACCGGTCCCGCTCTCACGAGCGGGCGGTCGCGTGCCAGGGCACCAGGGATCACGACCTCCGGTCGTGCTCGACACAACCGCAACAGGGGCACAGCGCAGCTGTGCGCCGAGAACACAGAAGGAGGACGGCACATGGCCGTCGTCACCATCCGCCAGCTGCTCGACAGCGGCGTCCACTTCGGACACCAGACCCGTCGGTGGAACCCGAAGGTGAAGCGCTTCATCCTCGCCGAGCGCTCGGGCATCCACATCATCGACCTGCAGCAGTCGCTGGCCTTCATCGACCGCGCGTACGACTTCGTCAAGGAGACGGTCGCGCACGGTGGCACGATCCTCTTCGTGGGCACCAAGAAGCAGGCGCAGGGCTCCATCGCCGAGCAGGCGACCCGCGTCGGCCAGCCGTACGTCAACCAGCGTTGGCTCGGCGGTCTGCTCACGAACTTCCAGACGGTCTCCAAGCGCCTCGCGCGCATGAAGGAGCTCGAGGAGATCGACTTCGACGACACGACGAAGGGCTTCACCAAGAAGGAGCTCCTCATCAAGAAGCGCGAGCTGGACAAGCTCCACAAGACCCTCGGTGGTATCCGCAACCTCACGCGGACCCCGAGCGCGCTCTGGATCGTCGACACCAAGAAGGAGCACCTCGCCGTCGACGAGGCGCAGAAGCTCGGTATCCCGATCATCGGCATCCTCGACACCAACTGCGACCCCGACGAGATCACGTACCCGATCCCGGGCAACGACGACGCGATCCGCTCCGTCGGCCTCCTGACCCGCATCGTCGCCGACGCCGCGGCCGAGGGCCTGAAGACCCGTCACAACGGTGGCGACGACGAAGAGGCCGCAGAGCCCCTCGCCGAATGGGAGCAGGAGCTCCTCGGTGGCGAGGCCGCCGCCACGACCGAGACGCCCGCCGAGACCGCTGTGCCGGTCGAGGAGAACGACGCTGACGCGCAGGTCGCCGCGAAGGAGATCGGCGAGCCGATCGCCGACGACGCGAAGAACGCGGAGCCGACGGCCGAGGCCGAGGCAGCCGCGGAGACCACCCCCGCCGAGTGACCCGTCGCAGGCGCCGGACCCGATCGGGTCCGGCGCCTGCGTCACCACCACTCTCCACACACGTACCGTCCAGAAAGGACAGTCAATGGCAAACTTCACCGCTGCTGACGTGAAGAAGCTCCGCGAGGACCTCGGCGCCGGCATGATGGACGCGAAGAACGCGCTCGTCGAGGCCGACGGCGACTACGACAAGGCCGTCGAGCTGCTCCGCATCAAGGGTGCGAAGGCCGTCGCCAAGCGCGACGACCGTGCCACCTCCGAGGGCGTCGTCGTCGCCAGCTCCGAGAACGGCGCCGCCACGGTCGTCGAGCTCGCGAGCGAGACCGACTTCGTCGCGAAGAACGAGAAGTTCACGACGCTGGCCGACAAGGTGCTCGGGGCCGTCGCGGCCGCCGGTGCAGCTGACGTCGCCGCCGCGAACGCCGCCCCCGTCGACGGCAAGACCGTCCTCGAGGTCGTCAACGAGTCGGCTGCCGCGCTGGGCGAGAAGCTCGAGGTCCGCACGGTCCGCCGTGTCGAGGGCTCGGCCTTCGAGATCTACCTGCACAAGACCAGCCAGGACCTGCCGCCGCAGATCGCCGTCGTCATCGCGTACGAGGGTGACAACGCGGCTGAGGCCCGTTCGATCGCCCAGCACGTCGCGTTCGCGAACCCGACGTACCTGACGCGCGACGAGGTCCCGGCCGACGAGATCGCCAAGGAGCGTGCGACCGTCGAGGCGATCACGCGCGAAGAGGGCAAGCCCGAGGCTGCGCTCCCGAAGATCGTCGAGGGTCGGGTGAACGCCTACATCAAGCAGGTGTCGCTGCTCGACCAGGACTACGCGAAGGACAACAAGATCTCCGTCGCGAAGGCCGCCGAGAACGCCGGCATCACGATCCAGGGCTTCGCCCGCGTCAAGGTCGGCGCGTAACGAACCCGTGACGGGGTCAGGAACCAACCAGGTTCCTGGCCCCGTTTTTCGCGCCCACGGGCGCGACACACACGCGACACATCCGCGAGTACATTTCCACGAGACCACGACGAAGGGTGCGATCAGATGACCGACGAGAAGACCGGACGACGCCGCGTACTGCTGAAGCTGTCGGGGGAGGCGTTCGGCGCCGGATCGCTCGGCGTGAACCCGGACGTGATCGGTGCCATCGCCAAGGAGATCGCCGTCGCGGCGCGAGAGGTCGAGATCGCGATCGTCGTCGGCGGGGGCAACTTCTTCCGCGGCGCCGAACTCTCCCAACGCGGGATGGACCGTGGCCGCGCCGACTACATGGGCATGCTCGGCACCGTGATGAACGCCCTCGCGCTGCAGGACTTCCTGGAGCAGGCCGGTGCTGCCACGCGCGTGCAGTCCGCCATCGCGATGACCCAGGTCGCCGAGCCGTACATCCCGCGGCGCGCCGAGCGGCACCTCGAGAAGGGCCGGGTCGTCATCTTCGGTGCCGGCGCAGGTCTGCCGTACTTCTCCACCGACACGGTCGCGGCGCAGCGTGCGCTCGAGATCAAGGCCGACGAGGTCCTCGTGGCGAAGAACGGCGTCGACGGCGTCTACACCGCCGACCCGAAGAAGGACGCCACGGCCGAGAAGCTGCACCACGTGACCTACCAGGACGCGCTGCTCAAGGGACTCAAGGTCGTCGACGCCACCGCGTTCTCGCTCTGCATGGACAACGGCATGCCGATGCACGTCTTCGGCATGGAGGGCGACGGCAACGTCCAGGCCGCCATCCGCGGCGAACGCATCGGCACCGTGGTCAGCAACTGACCCGTCGTGCTGACTAGACTCGACGCCAGTACCGAAGGAGTAACACCGTGATCAGTGATGTCCTGACCGAAGCCACCGAGAAGATGGCGAAGGCTGTCGAGGTCGCCAAGGACGACTTCTCGACCGTCCGCACCGGCCGCATCAACGCGGCGCTCTTCCAGAAGATCCCGGTCGAGTACTACGGCACGCCGACGCCGCTCGCGCAGCTCGCGTCGCTGCAGACGCCCGAGGCCCGCACGCTCATCGTGACGCCGTACGACAAGACGGCGCTCAAGGAGATCGAGCGCGCCATCGCCACGTTCCCGAACCTCGGCGCCAGCCCGACGAACGACGGTGACATCGTCCGTGTGACGATCCCGGAGCTCACGAAGGACCGCCGCAAGGAGTTCGTCAAGCTCGTCCGGACGAAGGGCGAGGACCACAAGGTCGTCATCCGGAACATCCGCCGCAAGGCCAAGGACGACCTCGACGCACTCAAGGGCGAGATCTCCGACGACGAGATCTCGCGCGGCGACAAGGACCTCGAGGCCCTGACGAAGAAGCACGTCGACCAGATCGACGAGTCGCTGAAGAAGAAGGAAGCCGAACTCCTCGAGGTCTGATGCGCCGCCCGGACCAGGGCGGTGACCGCCCCACAGCAGAGCACGGACCCGAGCAGACCGGGCCCGTGAAGAAGGGGCTCCGCCAGGACTTCGATGCGCGCGCCCGAGCCGCCCGCACCGACTTCGAGGCGCAGCTCCGGCAGCGCAAGGCCGACTTCGGTGTGCGCAACGAGGCCCTGACGGCGCGGACCGGGCGGAACCTGCCGGCGGCGATCGGCATCGCGCTCGCGTTCGCCGTCGTCATGCTCGGCACGCTCCTCATCTGGCCGCCGTCGTTCATGGTCGTGGCGGCGTTCCTGCTCGGCGTGGGCGTCTACGAGCTGACGAGCGCCATGCGCTTCGCCGGCCGTGACGTCCCGCGGATCCCGAGCGTCGCCGTCGCGATCGCGATCGTGCCCGCGGCGTTCCTGCTCGGGCAGGTCGCGGCGCTGTTCACGCTGCTCGGCGGCATCGTCCTGATCACCCTCTGGCGACTGGTCGAGGTCGCCGTCTCGCGGCAGAAGCCGACGGCGGGCAACGTGTTCCGCGACGTCACGAACGGCTTGTTCGTCCAGGCGTACATCTCGCTGCTCGGCGCCTGCGTCGTGCTCCTGTCCGCCCAGCCCGACGGCAACCTGTGGGTGATCGGCTTCATCCTGGTGGTCGTCGCCGTCGACACCGGCGCGTACGCGACCGGGCTCAACCTCGGCAAGCACCCGATGGCGCCGCGGATCAGCCCGAAGAAGACCTGGGAGGGCTTCGCCGGGTCGGTGGCGGCGAGCATCGTCGTCGGCATCCTCGTCGCCTGGCTGATGCTCGGGCTGCCCTGGTGGACCGGTGTGGTGCTCGGAGTGCTGATCTCCGGATCCGCGACCCTGGGCGACCTGACCGAGTCGATGATCAAGCGCGACCTCGGCATCAAGGACATCTCGTCCTTCCTGCCGGGACACGGCGGGCTGCTCGACCGCATCGACAGCATCCTGCCCTCGGCCGCGGTCGCCTACGTGCTCTACCTGATCGTCAACCACTGACCGACACCGATCGACCCGGCCGCTCAGCCTGAACGCCGCCCACAGCGCGTCCAGGTTGTGCCACGGGTCGGGACTGGCAGAATGACGCCGTGGCCACCACCTTCCCGACCGCAGCCCGCTCCGCCCTCGGATACGACGTCGACGAAGTCGAGCGTTTCCTCGAGGACGCTCGTCGTTCGTACTCCGCCGACGACAGCGCCCCGGGGATCGAAGCGGCGAAGATCCGTGCCACCGCGTTCTCGATGCGCAAGGGCGGCTACTCGACCTCGCACGTCGACGCGGCGCTCGAGCGGCTCGAGGACGCCTTCGCCGCCCGCGAGCGGGAGCGTGAGATCGGCGATGCCGGTCAGAAGGCCTGGTACGCCGAGGCCCGTACCAAGGCCTCCGACGTCGTGGACCGCCTCGAGCGGCCGGACGGTCAGCGGTTCCACCGCGTGAGCGTGCTCGGCACCGGCTACCACCCGAAGGACGTCGACGCGTTCGCCGCGCGGCTCAGCGGGTACTTCCGCGAGGGCAAGCCGTTGAGCCTCACCGAGGTCCGCTCGATCGTGTTCCGCCCGAAGCACGGCGGCTACCGCGAGGCCCAGGTGGACGCCCTGCTGGACGCCGTCGTCGAGGTCATGCTCGCCGTCCGGTGACGACGCGCTGCGCACAGGTGCTTCGTTTTCCGTGATCGTTCCGTTACCCTGGTCCTACTCATGGGCAGGCACACGGCAGACCACAGCTCCGACCGCGATCTCCGCGAGCACCTGAGCCTCCAGGCTTCGGGTGAGCGCCGCGCGGCACTGAACCGAACCCGTACGGCGGACACCGCGGTGCTCCAGGCGAACCCGCAGGTGCTGCCGGCCGAGACCGGCCCGGTCGCGACGCCGAAGTCGGTCGCCGCGAACCGCGTGTCCGACGAACGCATCGCCGCGTTCGCGCACGAGGCACCAGCGGCCCGGATCGACCCGCGTGCGGTGAAGCAGCGGCGTGCGACTGCCGAGCCGAAGGCCCGTGGCGGTTTCGCCGGTGTCAACTCGTTCGCCCGGAAGCGCTCCACGATCCCCGCACTGTCGTTCTTCGGCGTCTTCCTGTTCGTCGGCGGATCGCTCTTCAACCCGCTGCAGGCCGACGTCGCCCAGGCGGCCGTCGACACCCCGGTGCTCGTCAAGGCGCCGCAGGCCCCGCAGCAGTACACCGCGCACGGCACCTACGGCGAGGCCACCGCCGACCGCGACGGCTACGGCGTGACCGTGCCGGCGCCCAAGCCGAAGCCGAAGGTCGTCGAGGACGACACGACCGCGGACGACGCGACGACCGACGACACCGCCACGACCGACACTGCGAGCGTCTCTGCGGAGAACACCCTCGCCGCCGTCGCCGCGACGCCCGACGCCGGCAGCGCCCAGGCGATCGCCCTGCAGCTCGTCACCGCCCGCGGCTGGGGGACCGACCAGTACAACTGCCTCGTGTCCCTGTGGAACAAGGAGTCCGGCTGGCGGGTGAACGCCTACAACCCGAGCGGTGCGTACGGCATCCCGCAGGCGCTCCCCGGCAGCAAGATGGCGACGGCTGGCGCCGACTGGCAGACGAACCCCGCGACGCAGATCACGTGGGGCCTCAACTACATCGCCGGTGTCTACGGCACGCCCTGTGGCGCCTGGGGCCACAGCCAGGCCAACAACTGGTACTGATCGGCCGCTGGGGTGCCGCGGAGCAACCGGTCGCGGCGTCCCCGTGGTCGCGACGTCGAGCCTGACGAGGACACCGGCCTCGATCGGCTGATGAGCGGGTGGAAGCGCACCGAGGTGCGTCGTGGGCGCGAGTTCACGGTACAGCCGGTGTCAGCGGCGTCGGCGCAGAAGGAGTACCTCTGCCCGGGGTGCGGCGGTACCGTCCTGCCCGGTACGGCGCACGTCGTGGTCTGGCGCTCCGACGGCGTGCTCGGCGATGCTGCGGACCTGGCCTCTCGTCGTCACTGGCACAACCACTGCTGGAGCATCGCATGACCGACGGCCACGCAGCGCCGCAGACCCGCACGGCCCCCGACGGAGAGATCCGGTCCGCCACCGAGCTGCCCGCGCGCCGCACCGACGTCGAACTCGTCACCGACGACCACCTGACCCTGGTCGGCGAACTGGCCGAACCGGCGAGCCGGCCGGCTCGCGGCACCATCGTCACCCTGCACCCGCTGCCGACCGCGCACGGGTTCATGGACTCGCACGTGCTCAAGAAGGCGGCTTCGCGGCTGCCGGCCCTCGCCGACATCGCGGTCCTGCGCTTCAACTTCCGGTCGGTGACCTCGCCGCGCGGCACGTCCGAGGGCGTGTTCGGCGACGGCGTGTCCGAGGGCTTCGACCTGCGCGCAGCCGTCGCCGAGGTCGTGGACCGCGGGTTGCCGACGCCGTGGCTGGTCGGGTGGTCCTTCGGTACCGAGGTGATCCTCAAGCACGCGCTGGAGCACGTCGAGGCCGGCACGGTGGCAGGTGTCGTCCTGCTCTCGCCGCCGCTGCACCGCACCACGGACGACGAGCTGGCGCGCTGGGGCGCCGTGCAGGTGCCCGTGGTCGCCCTGGTCCCGGAGCACGACGACTTCCTCCGCCCCGAGCAGGCGGTCGCCCGCTTCGCCGTCGCTCCGAACGTGCAGGTGGTGCCGGTCGAGGGTGCGAAGCACCTGTGGGTGGGGGAGCGGTACGTCCGGATCGTGCTCGACGCGATCGCCGATCGCGTCGTGCCCGGCTCGGCGCCGCTGCCGACCCACTGGCCGGTCTGATCGCGCTGGCCGGTCTGATCGCGCTGGGCCGTCCGTCGCCCTGGGCGCGTCCGGCCCGGTGACGGGAGCCGGCCTGGAGGCGCGACCCGCGCCTCCAGGCCGTCCTGCCTCAGCGGTCGGTCGCGTCCACTGCGTCGTCTGCTGCTCCGGGCGCGGTGCCGGGTGCCGTGCCCAGCAGCCCGGTCGCGTGCGTGAGCACGCCGCGCAGGTTCTCGAGGTAGCCCGCGACGGCCTCGCGCTCGGTGCGGATCGCCGACAGGCGGTCCTCGGCCTCGGCGGTGATGGCGGCGGTGCGTTCCTCGGCGTCCGACACCATGCGGTGCACGCGGTCCTGCGCGTCGGCGACGATGGTGCGGGCGTGCTCCTGGGCCTCGGCGGTGCTGGTGCGTTCGAGGTCGTCGGCCTCTTGCTGGAGCCGCTCGGCGCGTTCCCGGGCCTCGGTGGCACGGCGGGTCGCCTCGGCGAGCTGCAGGTTGGCCTCGTCGAGGTACTTCTGGGTCTCGGTGACGGTCTCGTGGTGCTTCTGCAGGTAGTCCTGCTCGGCGTCGTCGCGGCGCGAGGCGAGCTCGGACTCGAGCGTGGTGCGCGCTTCGTCGCGCTCGCGGGCGACCTCGGCACGGGCTTCGTCGCGCTCCTTGGCCAGGTCGGCGCGTGCGGTGTCGATCTCCTGGCGCAGCGCGGTCCGCTCGGCCTCGAGGGTGTCGAGTTCGGCGACGCGGCGGTCGGCGATCTCGGTGTCGACCTCGGCGTGTTCGCGCTCCCGGCGGGCGGCCAGGGCGATCTCGTGTTCGCGGTCCGCGCGGTCGGCTGCGGCCTCGGCCTCGGCGCGTTCCCGGGCGATGCGCTCGTCGTGCTCCTCGAGTTCGCGGGCGATGCGATCGGCCGTCTCCTGCACGAGCCGCGCGTTCTCGATGCGCGTCTGTTCCTCGTCGACCCGCAGCTGGGCGCGCTCGGCCTCGGCCTCTTGCGCGAGGGCGGCGCGTGCGGAGGCGAGCTCGCGGTCCCACTCGGCGCGGGCGGCGGACAGCTCCTCGTCCACCGCGCGACGACGATCGGCGAACTCGCTGTCGATCTCGGCCCGGCGACGCTCGACCTCGGACTCGAGGTCCGCGCGTCCGGTCTCGAGGGCCAGGGCGTGTGCCTGCTGCTGCTCGTCGCGTTCACGGTGCCAGGCGGCACGCCCCTCGGTGACCTCGCGCTCGAGCGCGTCGCGACGCGTCGTCTCCTCGTGCTCGAGGTCCTCGGTGCGGCGGGCGTGGTCGGCCTCGAAGACCGAGCGGCGGTGCTCGGTCTCGCGGTCGAGGTCGGCTGCCGCGGTGCGCGAGTCGGCCGACTCGCGCTGCGCGATCTCGCGCAGCTCGGCGACCTCGTGCTCGACCTGGGCGCGGAGTGCGTTCGTCTCGCGGATGGCGACGGAACGCACCTCGGCGGCCTCGGTGACGGCGGCGCCGCGGATGGCGGCGGCCTCGTTGCGGGCGTCCTGGGTGAGCAGGCCGGCCTCGGCGCGGGCGCGCTCGACGGTGTCGGCGGCCTCGGCGCGGGCACGGGTGAGCTCGTTCGTGGCACGGGTGCGGGCGTCCTCGAGGGTGTCGCGCGCTTCTTCCTGCGCCTCACGCACGGTGCGGTCGGCCTCGGCGCGGCTCGACGACCGCAGGCGCTGCGCGTCGATGTCCGCCTGGCTGATGAGGCGGGTGGACTGCTCCTCGGCGACGCGCAGGGTGGACTCGAGGCGGGTCCCCAGTCCGCTGTACGTGGGGGTGCCGGCCTCGTCGAGCTCGCCCTGGAGCTCGGAGACGCGGGACTGCAGGAGACGGATCTCCTTGGCGGCGTCTGCACGGTCGGTGTTCGACTTGATGAGCTCGCGGCGCAGGTCGTTCAGTGAACGGTCGACGTCGTCGCGGCGGTACCCGCGCAGCTCGGTCCCGAACTCGGCCTCGTCGTTCGCCACGTGTCGCTCCCAGGTGCTCGGCGGAGGGCCCGATCCGGCCCGCGGTCGAGTGTAGTGGTGGCCCGATGGGGTCGTCTGAGACCGGCGTCGGCGTCGTCTGAGACCGGCGACAGCCCGGATGGATGCGCTGTTCAGCGATGCTCGCTATCCTGAGTCGCTGATTCGCGCGCCGACATCCCCACCCCGGCGCGGTAGGGAGAGTGTTCGTGCGATTCGTCCTGGCGATCGTCAGTTTCGTCATCGGCCTGCTGCTCGTCGCGACGGCGGTCGGCCAGCGGACCGTGTTCGCGCCGCCGTCCTCGCTCGTCGCGGACAGCTCGACCAAGAGTTCCGCTCCGGTCACCGTGATCCCCGGGTCGACGCTCAACGCGAACCCCGGCTACCAGCGCATCAACGTCTCCGGCTCCGGCAAGGTGTTCGCCGCGTACGGCAAGACCGCCGACGTCGACGCGTGGGTCGGTGACGCCGAGCACACCACGCTCCGGTTCGACGCCGAGAGCGCGAAGCTTGTCGGCAAGACCACCGGCTCCGAGGCCACCGTGCCGTCGCCGAAGGGCAGCGACCTCTGGTACCAGGAGTACGACGGCTCCGGGCAGTTCACGGTCCGCCTGCCGCAGGACGTCTCGGTCCTGATCGTCAGCGACGGCACGGCCGCCGCGCCGAGCGACGTCTCGGTGACCTGGCCGAAGGACACCGCGACGCCCTCCGTCGGACCCCTGCTCGTCGCGGGTGGCATCTTCGCCCTGGGAGGCATCGTGCTCTTGGTCCTCGCGTTCCTGCACCAGCGCCGTGGTCGCGGACCCCGCCGTCGCAGCGGTGGCACCCGTCCGCCGCGCGTGCGCGCCTCGCGCCGTGCCGCCGCCGCCGGTGCCCAGGTGCCGGCTCGTGGCCGCCGCGGTCCGCGCGCGTTCATCGCGCTGCCGGTCGTCCTCGTCGGCACCCTCGCCCTGGCCGGCTGCTCCTCCGACTACTGGCCGCAGGGCGGCGACCCGTCGCTCGCGACCCCGACGCCGACGGCCAGTGCGACCGGCGCCGCGGACGCCACCGAACCCACCGCCGCGACCAAGCAGCAGATCTCCCGCGTGGTCGAGCGGATCGCCGCCGTCGCGAAGCAGTCCGACGGCGCCCGCGACCGCGATCTGGCGAAGACCCGGTTCACCGGTGCCGCGCTGGACCTGCGGCTGGCCAACTACTCGATCCGCGGCAAGGACTCCGAGGCCGAGGCCCCGCCGACGATCTCCGCCGGTCAGGTGTGCGTCGCTCTGCCGCAGCAGACCGACACGTGGCCGCGCACGGTCTTCGTGATCGTCGCCGAGGACTGCGACGCCAAGTCCGCGCCGCAGGCCCTCACGCTCGTGCAGGACACGGCACGCGACCCGTACAAGGTCGCGTACGACGTCTCGCTCGAGGCCGACGCGAAGATCCCGAGCCTCGCCCCGACCTCGATCGGTGCCGCGCTGCTCGCGCCGCAGTCGAAGCTGCTCGCGATCGCTCCGGACCAGGTGGCGACCGCCTACGGTGACATCCTGTCGAAGGACTCGGCAAGCGAGTACGCCGACCTGTTCGCCACCGAGGGCGACGGTCTCCGCACCACCATCGGCAAGGCCTACAAGGACAAGAAGGCCAAAGCCCTGCCGGACACGGCGAAGATCGAGTACTCGTCTGAGGCCCCGGCGGACTCCGCCGTCGCGATCGCGACCGACGACGCCGGCGCGCTCGTCTCCGCCGACCTCAACGAGATCGAGAAGGTCACCCCGACCGCCTCCGGTGCCGAGGTCAACACCGAGGGTGCCGTCAAGGCACTGTCCGGGGTCGACACCAGCAAGAAGGGCATCAGTGCCACGTACGGAGTCCAGCTGCTCTTCTACGTGCCGCCGGTCGCCTCCGATGACAAAGTGGTCCTGCTCGGGTTCACGCAGGGCCTGACCGCAGCAAGTGAGGTGCAATGAGCAACATCCCCCCGACCCCGTCCGGGCTCCGCGGAGCCGTGGACCTGTCGTCCCTCGTCGACCGCGCACAGCGGCCGCCCCAGCCGCCCGCCGGTGCAGCCGCGCAGCCGGGCGATCCGTCCTCCGCAGCGGTGCCCGGCGGCGAGACCGGCGCGGACCTGACCGTTCCGTCGCTCGTCCTCGACGTCACCGACGCCACGTTCCAGGACATCCTCGAGATGTCGTCCGTCGTGCCGGTCATCGTCGACATCTGGGCGGAGTGGTGCGGGCCGTGCAAGCAGCTCTCACCGATCCTCGAGCAGCTCACCGCCGAGTACGACGGCCGCGTGCTGCTCGCCAAGGTCGACGCCGACACCAACCCCCAGCTCGTGCAGGCGTTCCAGGCGCAGTCGATCCCGACCGTCGCCGCAGTCATCGGCGGCCGGCCCCTCGGGCTGTTCGTCGGGGCGCTGCCCGAAGCGCAGGTCCGCGACGTCTTCGAGCAGGTGCTCCAGGCCGCTGAGCAGAACGGCGTCTCCGGTCGCGTGCGCGTCGACGGTGCCGTTGGGTCAGAAGACAGCGCCGAGCAGGGCGAGCCGGAGCCGGAACCGCTCCCGCCGCACCACCAGGCCGCGTACGACGCGATCGAGCAGGGCGACTACGCCACCGCGATCACGGAGTACAAGACCGCCATCCTGCAGGACCCCCACGACCAGATGGCCGTCGCGGGGCTCGCGCAGGTGTCGCTCCTGGACCGTCTGAACGGCCACACCGCCGAGGACATCCGCGCTGCCGCCGGTGCGGGTCCGCAGGACGTCCAGGCGCAGCTCGCGGTCGCCGACCTCGACATCTCCGGTGGCCACGTCGACGACGCCTTCGGGCGCCTGCTCGACCTGGTGTCGACGGTGTTCGGCGAGGACCGCGAGGCCCTGCGCGTCCGGCTCGTCGAGTACTTCGAGCTCATCGGGACGGACGACCCGCGCGTGGTCGCGGCGCGCCGCCGTCTGGCGAGCGCCCTGTACTAGGCGCCGGTCGGCTCGAGGTCAGCGCAGGCCGGCTCGAGGTCAGCCAAGACGCCGTCGTGTCAGCGAGACGCCGCCGAATTCGGCGGCGTCTCGCTGCGTCTGGGGCGTCGCGGCAACACGACGGCGTCTCGCGCACTCGAGACCGCACGCACAGACGGACGGGAGGCCCGTGGCGGATCCGCCACGGGCCTCCCGTCCGTTGGTGCTCGGGTCTACTGCGCGAGCTTGAGCCAGACCGCGCCCAGCGGCGGCACCACGAGGTGTGCCGAGGCAGGGCGTCCGGCCCACGGGGTATCCTCGGCGGTGACGACGCCGAGGTTACCGACCCCGGAGCCGCCGTACTCGGCGGCATCGGTGTTGAGCACCTCGTGCCACTCGCCGGTGCTCGGCAGCCCGAACCGGCGCTCGACCGGCACGCCGGAGAAGTTCACGAAGACCGCGAGCCGCTCGTCGCCGACCTTCCGCAGGAACCCGAGCGTCGAGTGCGGTGCGTCGCCGCCCTCGATCCACTCGAAGCCCTCGGACGTGCTGTCGTGCGTCCAGAGCGCGGGGGTGTCCTTGTACACACGATTCAACGAGGCGACCAGGTCCTGCACACCGCGGTGGCCGGGCTGGTCGAGGAGCCACCAGTCGAGCCCCTTCGCCTCGGACCACTCCGAGGGCTGGGCGAACTCCTGGCCCATGAAGAGCAGCTGCTTGCCGGGGTGCGCCCACATGAACGCCAGGTACGCGCGGACGTTCGCGAGCTTCTGCCACTCGTCGCCGGGCATCTTGCCGTACAGCGAGCCCTTGCCGTGCACGACCTCGTCGTGGCTGATCGGCAGGGTGAACTGCTCGCTGAACGCGTACACGAACGAGAACGTGATCTCGTCGTGGTGGTAGCTGCGGTACGCCGGGTCGCGTTGCACGTACTCGAGCGAGTCGTGCATCCAGCCCATGTTCCACTTCTGGCCGAACCCGAGTCCGCCGGCACTGGTCGGCTGGGTGACGCCGGGCCACGAGGTGCTCTCCTCCGCGATCATCACGATGCCGGGGTAGCGCTTGTACGCGGTGGCGTTCGTCTCCTGCAGGAACGCGACGGCGTCCAGGTTCTCGCGGCCGCCGTGGATGTTCGGCAGCCAGTCGGTGCGGGAGTAGTCGAGGTACAGGATCGACGCGACGGCGTCCACGCGCAGGCCGTCGATGTGGAACTCCTCGAGCCAGTACAGCGCGTTGGCGACCAGGAAGTTCCGGACCTGAGGCTGCCCGAAGTCGAACACGTAGGTGCCCCAGTCGAGCTGCTCGCCGCGGCGGGGGTCCGGGTGCTCGAAGAGCGCGTGGCCGTCGAAGCGTCCGAGTGCCCATTCGTCCTTCGGGAAGTGCCCGGGGACCCAGTCCATGATCACGCCGATGCCGGCCGAGTGCAGCCGGTCGATCAGGTACCGCAGGTCGTCGGGGGAGCCGTACCGCGCGGTGGGCGCGTAGTACCCGGTGACCTGGTAGCCCCACGAGCCGCCGAACGGGTGCTCGGCGAGCGGCAGGAACTCCACGTGCGTGAAGCCCGTGTACTCCATGTGCCCGATGAGCTGGTCCGCGACCTCGCGGTACGACAGGCCCGGTCGCCACGAGCCGAGGTGCACCTCGTAGACACTCATCGGCTGGTCGTGCGTGGTGGTCTCGGCGCGGCGCTCCATCCAGGCACGGTCGCCCTCGGACCACGTGTAGCTCGACTCGGTGATGACGGAGGCGGTCGCCGGTGCGATCTCGGCCTCGCGCGCCAACGGGTCGGCGCGCTCGACCCAGCCGGAGTCGGTCAGGATCTGGAACTTGTAGCGCTGACCGGCGACGGCTCCGGGCCAGAACAGCTCCCAGACGCCGAGGTCGCTCAGTCGGCGCATCGCGGTGGTGCGGCCTTCCCAGCCCTCGAAGTCGCCGATCACGCGGACGGCGGTCGCGCGGGGTGCCCACACCGAGAAGGCGACGCCGTCCACGCCGTCGACGGTGCGGACGTGCGCGCCGAGGTGGTGCCACAGCTGTTCGTCACGGCCCTCGCCGAACAGGTGCAGGTCGAGCTCACCGAGCGTCGGGGCGAACCGGTAGGCGTCGTCGGTCGTCCAGGTGGCGTCGTCCTCTTCCGAGGACTCGTCGAAGTCGTAGTCGGCCTCGACCCGGTAGCGCCCGAGCTCCTCGGCGGTGGCACCGGCCCAGAGACCGTCGCCCTCGTGGGTCAGCTCGACGTCGTCGCCGTCGAGCCGGACGAGCCGGACCGCCTGCGCCAGGTGTCGCACCACCCGGACGCTGGTGCCGCCCTCGACCGGGTGCGGCCCGAGGACGTCGTGTGGCTGGGACCAGCGGCCTTCGGCGACCTGCTGACGCAGCCACTGCTCGAGCGGCGCCGGACGGGGGCCGGTCCCGTCGGCCGGGGCGGGCTCTGCAGCCGGCGGCGACGGCAGGGCGCCCGACGGGGCGACGGTGGACGGGCCTCCCGACTGCGGGGCGGCGTCGACGGACGGCACACGCGGGTGCGTCGCGTCGGCCGGGTGCCCGGCCAGTGTGGCGGACTCGTCGACGCCGCGGTCGGGCGTCTCGCGCGGTGCGTTCGGCGCGCCGGGCAGGTCCTCGTCCGGTGCGGAGACGCGCGGTTCGTACCGCGGCTCGGGCGTCGCGCCGGAAGGCTTCCGCGCCGGCACGGGTGGCGGCGGAGGCGGCACCGGCGGCACGGCGGGGCCCCGGCCCGAGGCTGGGGGCGGCTGGGGTGCGGTCGGGTCGTTCGTCATCGGTGCAGTCCTTCCACGACGAGCAGGTGCACGGGTTCCTGGAAGGCATCCAGGCGGACGTAGTTCGACGCGCCCCAGACCCAGCGCTGCCCGGTCACGACGTCGCGGACGTCGAACCGGCTGTCGGCCGGCAGGCCGAGCGCAGCGAGGTCCAGGTGCACGGTGGTCTCACGTGCCGAGTGCGGATCGACGTTCGCGACGACGATCACGGTGTCGGCGTGCCCGGAGCGGATGAACTCGCCGGGCAGGTGCTTCGAGTACACGACGGTCGCCGGGTCGTCGGCGGCGTGCACGTGCAGGTTCCGCAGCTGACGGAGCGCGGGGTGTGCGGCACGCAGCCGGTTGAGCATCGTCACGTACGGGGCCAGGGAGGCGCCCTCGGCCTCGGCCAGGGCGAAGTCGCGCGGCTTGTACTCGTACTTCTCGTTGTCGATGTTCTCTTCCGAGCCCGGCCGGGCGACGTCCTCGAACAGCTCGTACCCGGAGTACATGCCCCAGGTCGGGGCACCGGTCGCAGCGAGCGCGGCACGGACCTTGTAGCCGGCACGGCCGCCGAACTGCAGGTACTCGGTGAGGATGTCCGGCGTGTTCACGAACAGGTTCGGGCGCAGGTAGTCGCTCGTCTCGTGCGACAGCTCCTCGAAGTAGGACTCGATCTCGTCCTTCGTGTTCCGCCACGTGAAGTACGAGTACGACTGCTGGAACCCGACCTCGGCGAGTGCGCGCATCATCGCGGGGCGGGTGAACGCCTCGGCGAGGAAGACGGTGTCGGGGTGCTCGTCGCGGACTTCGCGGATGACGCGCTCCCAGAACCAGAGCGGCTTGGTGTGCGGGTTGTCGACGCGGAAGATCCGGATGCCGAAGTCGATCCAGTGCCGCAGGACGCGCAGGACCTCGGCCACCAGGCCCTCTGGGTCGGAGTCGAACTGGATCGGGTAGATGTCCTGGTACCGCTTGGGCGGGTTCTCTGCTGTGGCGATCGAGCCGTCGGCGCGCTGGGTGAACCAGTTCGGGTGCTCGGTGACCCAGGGGTGGTCGGGTGAGCACTGCAGCGCGAAGTCGAGCGCCACCTCCATGCCCGTGTTCTTCGCGGTCTCGACGAAGTCGCGGAAGTCGTCCTCCGACCCGAGGTCCGGGTGGATCGCGTCGTGCCCGCCCTCGGCGGAACCGATCGCCCAGGGGCTGCCGGGGTCGTGCGGCCCGGGGGTGAGGGTGTTGTTCGGGCCCTTGCGCGCGGTGGTGCCGATCGGGTGGATCGGCGGCAGGTAGACGACGTCGAACCCCATCCGGGCGACGGCGGGCAGGCGACGGGCCGCTGTGCGGAAGTCACCGCTCTTCCACGAGCCGTCGGCGTTCTTCTTCGCGCCCTCGCTGCGGGGGAAGAACTCGTACCAGGCGCCGACGCCGGCGCGGGTGCGTTCGACGTCGAGCAGCTGCGTCGGTGAGTGCGTCCGGAGCGAGGTGAGCGGGGCTTCCTCGACCTCGGCGACGATGCGCGGGTCGTCGACGGCGGCCAGACGCTCGGCAGGGTCGAGGTCGGTGTCGCGCACCGTGGCTGCCGCACGGGTGGCGGCGGGGGAGCCGGTCTCGTCGGCCAGCCGGTCGAGCAGCAGGGCACCATCGAGCAGCGTCGACTCGGTGTCCACCCCGGCGGCGATCTTCAGGCGTGCGGCGTGGAGCCACGTCGCCCAGTCGTCGGAGTAGGACTCCACGTGCCAGGTCCAGACGCCGACGTGGTCGACCTGGACGGTCGCCTCGTAGCGGTCGGTGCCGGGCGCGCCGAGGAGCATGGGGACGGTCCTGGTGCCCCCGTCCGGGCGTTCGAGCACGAGGTCGGCGCCGATGACGCCGTGTCCTTCTCGGAAGACGGTCGCACCGAACGTGATCACCTCGCCGTCGAACGCCTTGCCGGGGAAACCGTTCGGCGTCCTCGGGGCGAGTTCGGTGATCGGGATGCGCCCGATCTTCGGTCGGCGGGGTCGGTCTGCGGTGGCCACGGAGGCGACGCTACCCGGCGAGCGCCTCCGCGTTCCCCGGAATCGGCCCGCTGTGGACGGTCGGGCGCGCCGTGGACCTGTGGAGGAACCGGACGGGAGGCCCGTGGCGGGGCCGCCACGGGCCTCCCGTCCGCCCCGTGGCCGCGTTCCGGACGTGGGCCGGATCGCGCGCTACGCCGGCTCGAACAGGTGGATGCCGGGGCCGTAAGCGGTGAAGACCTGGCCGGCGGGACGGAGCCGCTCGTGGTCGCGGTGCTTCTCGCTCGACCAGGCGAGGCGGTAGCCGAGCACGTCCTCGCGCACCGGCAGCGTCAGGTCGCGTGTGCGACCGCTGCCGTGCACGACCACCAGGACCCGGTCGAACGGCTCGTGCTCGGGCGTCGACTCGGCGAAGTACTGCAGGGCACGGTGCACCGGTTGGTCCCAGCCCTCGAGCGTCATCGGGTGCCCGTCCGGGCCGTACCAGGACATCCGCGACGCCCCGGGGGTCTCCTGGCCCTCGACGCCGAACCGCGTCGGGCGGAGCGCGGGGTGCGCGCTCCGGAACCGGGCGAGCGCGGCGACGGCCTCGGTCATCGACTCGGCGTCCTCGTCGTCCGACCAGTCGACCGGGGTGAGGTCCTCGGACACGACGTACGCGTTGTTGTTGCCGTGCTGCGTGCGGCTCCGTTCGTCCCCGGCCGTGAGCATCGGCACCCCGGCGGACAGCAGGAGCGTCGCCGCGAGGTTCCGCATCGAGCGGCCGCGCGCTGCCCGGACGCCGCGGTCGGCGGTGTCGCCCTCGATGCCGTGGTTGAACGAGCGGTTGTCGTTCGAGCCGTCGCGGTTCTCCTCGCCGTTCGCCGCGTTGTGCTTGCCGTCGTACGACACCAGGTCGAGCAGCGTGAAGCCGTCGTGCGCCGTGACGAAGTTGACGCTCGCGAGCGGGCCGCGCTCGGCGCCGAAGACGTGGCGCGAGCCGGTCAGGGCGCCCGCGAGCGCGCCGATGCCGGTCTGGGGCATGCCGTTGCGGCGTTCCTCGGCGATGTCGGTGAGCCAGAACTGGCGGACCGTGTTGCGGAACCCGTCGTTCCACTCGCTCGTGCGGTCCCCGGCCGCGCCGAACGCACCGGTCTTCCAACCGTCCGGACCGACGTCCCACGGCTCGGCGATGACCAGGGTGTCCTGCAGGTCGGGGTGGTTCCGGATCCGCTCGAGCAACGGGTGCGACGGGTCGAACACGTGGTCGGCGTTCCGGGCCAGGGCGGCCATCAGGTCGAAGCGGAAGCCGTCGACCTGCACCTCGCGCGCCCAGTACACGAGGCTGTCGACGATCAGGTCGGCGGTGGACTCGACCGAGGTGTCGAGGGTGTTCCCGCAGCCGGTGGTGTCGAAGTAGGTGTCCCGGAACGGTGGTTCCCCCGCGGCCCACCGGTACCGGTTCGCGCCGTCGATGCCGCGCAGGCTGGTGGTCGGGCCGCCGAGGCCCTCTTCCGCCGTGTGGTTGTAGACGACGTCGAGCACCACCTGGATGCCGGCCTCGTGGAGCAACCGGACCATGCCCTTGAACTCGCGCAGGACCGCTGATGCACCCTCGGCCCGTGCGGGAGCCGAGGCGTGTGCGGCGTGCGGCGCGAAGAACCCGAGCGTGTTGTAGCCCCAGGCGTTCTCGCGACCGGCGTCCCGCAGCCAGTTCTCGGTGTCGAAGGCCTGCACCGGCAGCAGCTCGAGCGTCGTGACGCCGATGCGGTGCAGGTGCGCGATCGTGCTCTCGTGCGCCACCCCGGCGTACGTGCCGCGCAGGTGCTCGGGCAGGTGCGGGTTCGCGGCGGTCAGGGTGCGGACGTTGGCCTCGTAGACCACGGCGCGGTCGAGCGGGACGGTCGGCTTGACGACGCCGCCCCAGTCGAAGGCGTCGTCCACGACGACGCTCGTCCAGCGGGGCGCTCCGGCGCCGGAGCCGGGTCCCGTCCCGGTGTCGGGTCCGGTCACGCGGTCGGGTCCGGCTCCGGTTCCGGGTCCGGGTCCGTCCGCTCCGGTCGGGGCGATGCCGCGGGCGTACGGGTCGAGCAGGGGCCGCGTCCGGTCGAACTCGTTGCGCGGTCCGACCGGCCCGTCGACGAGCAGGTGGTACCGGTCCCCGGGCACGATGCCGGGGGTCTCGGCCGCCCACACGTCGGTCGTGGGCAGCCGCTCGAGCGGGTACCGGACCGTCTGGCCGTCCGCTCGCTCGGCCACCAGGACGACGTCCGTGGCGGTGGCGGACCGCAGGGAGTACCGCGGGACGTCGGCCCCGAGGTCGAACCCCGGCGTGTGGTCGATCGCTGTCTCGTGCACCCGTCAAGGGTACGAGGACCGGCGCGTATCCTGGACACGCTCGAACGAGGGGGTGCAGATGTCGGTCTACCTCGACCACGCCGCGACGACGCCGATCCTGCCGGAGGCGCTCGCCGCGCTCACCGACGCGCTCGGAACCGTCGGCAACCCGTCGTCCATCCACAGCGCCGGGCAGCGCGCCAAGATGCTGCTCGAGGACGGCCGTGCCGCCGTCGCCCGGTCGCTCGACGCCGACACCGTCGAGGTCGTCTTCACCTCCGGTGGCACCGAGAGCATCAACCTCGCCGTGAAGGGCCTGTTCTGGGCCCGGCAGCGCGACCGCGCCCGACCCCGCATCGTCGTCCCGGCGGGGGAGCACCACGCCACCGTCGACACGGTCACCTGGCTGGAGCAGCACGAGGGCGCCGTCGTCGACGTGGTCCCGTTGGACGGACAGGGTCGCGTCGACCTCGCCGGACTGGAGGCACGGCTCGCCTCCGCCGACGACGTCGCCCTGGTCACGTTCCTCTGGGCGAACAACGAGGTGGGCACCATCGCGCCCGTGTCGCGGATCGTCGAGCTCGCGCACGCCGCCGGCGTGCCCGTGCACAGCGACGCGGTCGCCGCCTACGGGCAGGTGCCGGTGTCCTTCGCGGCCTCCGGCCTCGACGCCCTGAGCGTCTCGGCCCACAAGATCGGCGGGCCGGTCGGCATCGGTGCGCTGGTGCTCGGACGGAAGGCGACGGTCGAGCCGCTCATCCACGGTGGCGGGCAGCAACGCCAGGTCCGCAGCGGAACGCAGGACGCTCCGGCCGCTGCCGCGTTCGGGGTCGCGGCGTCGACGTCGCACGCCTCGGTCCGGGCACTGCGTGACCGTCTGGTCGCCGGGGTGCTCGACGCCGTGCCGTCGGCGCTGCTGATGGGCGACCCGGTCGACCGGCTGCCCGGCAACGCGCACTTCACGTTCCCGGGGTGCGAGGGCGACTCGCTCCTGTTCCTCCTCGACGCCGCCGGGGTCGCCGTGTCGACCGGGTCGGCGTGCCAGGCCGGGGTGCCCGAGGCGTCGCACGTGCTCCTGGCGATGGGGCTGTCCGAGCAGGACGCCCGGGGTGCCCTCCGGATCACCCTCGGCCACACCTCGACCGACGCCGACGTCGACGCGTTCCTGGCAGCGCTGCCGGACGCGGTCGCGCGGGCGGGGGCGGCGGGAATGGCGTCGCGGGAGCCGTTGCTGGGTCGGTAGGGGCGCGCGGGGCCTACTGTCCTGATGGCAACCCAGGCGGCACCGCTGCCACGGAAGGAACTGCAATGAGCATGGAAGGCGCGGCCTGGAGCTCGCTCTACAAGATCTCCACCGCCAGGGACGGCAAGCACGGCATCTCCCGTGCGTCCGTCCGGCGGATCATGACCTTCGCGGTGCCCTACCGGGCCAAGCTGGTGGTGTTCATCGTCCTCTCCGTCGTCGGGGCGTTCCTGGCGGTCGCGACGCCGGTGCTCGCCGGCCAGGTGGTCGACGTCATCGCCGCCCGCGGCGCGGTCGACACGATCGTCTGGCTCGCCGTCGTCATCGCCCTGGTCGCCGTCGCCGACGCCGCCGCGTCGCTGGTGACCCGTTGGTACTCGGCGCGGATCGGCGAGGGCGTGATCCTGGACCTCCGGACGGCCGTCTTCAACCACGTGCAGAAGATGCCGATCGCCTTCTTCACCCGCACGCGGACGGGCGCGCTCGTGAGCCGTCTCAACAACGACGTGATCGGCGCGCAGCAGGCCTTCAGCGGCACGCTGTCCGGCGTGGTCACGAACGTCGTGGCGCTGGTCCTCACCCTGGTCGTCATGCTCAGCACCTCGTGGGTCGTGACGGTGCTCGCGGTGGTCATGCTCCCCGTCTTCCTCATCCCCGCGCGCCGGATGGGCAGCCGTCTGGCCGCGCTGCGCCGCGAGGCCGCCGACCACAACTCCGCGATGAGCACGCAGATGACCGAGCGGTTCTCGGCGCCCGGCGCCACGCTCGTCAAGCTCTTCGGCCGGCCCGACGAAGAAGCCGAGGAGTTCCGTGTCCGCGCCGCCCGCGTCCGCGACATCGGGGTCCGGAGCGCCCTGCTGCAGTTCGTCTTCGTCACCGCACTCACCCTGGTCTCCGCGCTCGCGCTCGCGCTCGTCTACGGGCTCGGCGGTTCCCTCGCACTCGGTGGCGGCCTGAACACCGGTGACGTGGTGACGCTGGCCCTCCTGCTCACCCGCCTGTACGCGCCGCTGACCAGCCTCGCGAACGCCCGGGTGGAGATCATGAGCGCGGTGGTCAGCTTCGAGCGCGTGTTCGAGGTGCTGGACCTCGAACCGCTCATCCAGGAGAAGCCGGATGCCGTCGTCGTCCCCGACGGCCCGGTGTCCGTCGAGTTCGACGACGTCCGCTTCGCCTACCCGTCCGCCGACAAGGTGTCCCTCGCCTCGCTGGAAGAGGTCTCCACGCTGGACACCCGCGGCGGCGACGAGGTCCTGCACGGGGTGTCCTTCCGGATCGAGCCCGGGCAGACCGTCGCCCTCGTCGGGACGTCCGGTGCCGGCAAGTCCACGATCGCGCAGCTCCTCTCGCGCCTGTACGACGTCGACAGCGGCGCCGTTCGACTCGCGGGCACGGACGTCCGCGACGTGACGTTCGCCTCCATGCGGCACACCATGGGCATGGTTACGCAGGACGGTCACCTGTTCCACGAGACCATCCGCTCCAACCTGCGCCTCGCGAGGCCGGAGGCGACGGAGGACGAGGTGTGGGACGCCGTCCGCCGTGCCCGGCTCGAGCCGCTCATCCGGTCGCTGCCGGACCAGCTGGACACCATGGTGGGGGAGCGTGGCTACCGACTGTCCGGCGGCGAGCGGCAGCGGATGACCATCGCGAGGCTCCTGCTCGCCCAGCCGCGCGTGGTCATCCTCGACGAGGCGACAGCGGCGCTCGACTCGACGTCCGAGGCCGCCGTGCAGGCTGCGCTCAGCGAGGCGCTCGAGGGTCGGACGGCGATGGTGATCGCGCACCGGCTGTCGACCATCCGCAGCGCGGACCTCATCCTCGTGGTCGAGGACGGCTCGGTCGTGGAGCGCGGGACGCACGAGGAACTGCTGGCAGCGGGTGGGCGGTACGAGGAGCTGCACCGGACCCAGTTCGCGGTGCAGAAGGACCTCGCTGCGGACGAAGCAGCGCTGAGCGGGTCCTAGCCGCCGGTCGGTCCGACGTGGCGAGCTCGCGCCGGTAGGATCGGTGACCATGGTCGAACTGGACTTCACCGAGCAGCTCTCCGCCCTCCGAGAGACCTTCGGCAACATCCGCTCGGTGGTCGACGTCGACCGCCTGCAGCGTGACATCGCCGAACTCAGCGAGCAGGCGGGTGCCCAGGACCTCTGGGACGACGTCGACCACGCGCAGCAGGTGACGAGCGCGCTCTCGCACCGGCAGTCGGAACTCAAGAAGATCACCGACACCGAGCGGCGCATCGACGATCTCGAGGTGCTGGTCGAGATGGCGAACGAGGGCGACGACCAGGACTCCGCCGACGAAGCCGTCGCGGAGCTCAAGGCGATCCAGAAGACCATGGGCGACCTCGAGGTGCAGACGCTCCTCGACGGCGAGTACGACGACCGCCCAGCCGTGATCACCATCCGGGCCGGCGCTGGTGGCGTCGACGCCGCGGACTTCGCCGAGATGCTCATGCGCATGTACCTGCGCTACGCCGAGCAGCACGGGTTCAAGACCACCGTGATGGAGACGTCCTACGCCGAAGAAGCGGGCATCAAGTCCGCCACGTTCGAGGTCGACGCACCGCACGCCTTCGGCACCCTGTCGATCGAGGCGGGCACCCACCGTCTCGTCCGGATGTCGCCGTTCGGCGCCGCCGGCAAGCGCCAGACCTCGTTCGCCGCGGTCGAGGTCATCCCCCTCATGCCGGAGACGATGGTCATCGACATCCCGGAGAACGACATCCGCGTGGACGTGTTCCGGTCGTCGGGCCCCGGTGGGCAGTCCGTCAACACGACCGACTCCGCGGTGCGTCTGACGCACATCCCGACCGGCACCGTCGTCTCGATGCAGAACGAGAAGTCGCAGATCCAGAACCGTGCGGCCGCCATGCGCGTGCTGCAGTCGCGCCTGCTCCTGCTGAAGAAGGAAGAGGAGAACGCGAAGAAGAAGGAACTCGCCGGCAACATCACGGCGAGCTGGGGCGACCAGATCCGTTCCTACGTGCTGGCGCCGTACCAGATGGTCAAGGACCTGCGGAGCGAGCACGAGGTGAACAACCCCTCAGCCGTGTTCGACGGCGACCTGGACGGCTTCATCAACGCGGGCATCCGCTGGCGCAAGCAATCCGTCGACGCGTAGGGGTTCGTGAGCCGCGCGCCTCGCTTGCTTTCCAAGCGGGGCGACCTACCCTGATCCGGTCATGATCAAATTCGACCAGGTCACCAAGGTCTACTCGGGCAACCCGAGTCCGGCGCTCGACAACCTCACCCTCGAGATCCTCAAGGGCGAGTTCGTGTTCCTCGTGGGCGCCTCGGGTTCCGGCAAGTCCAGCTTCCTGCGCCTCGTGCTCAAGGAGGAGAAGCCGTCCCGCGGCCAGATCCACGTGCTCGGGCAGCGCCTCGGGTCGCTGGCGTCGCGGAAGGTGCCGTACTTCCGGCGCAACCTCGGCGTCGTGTTCCAGGACTTCCGTCTCCTGCCGAACAAGAACGTCTTCGACAACGTCGCGTTCTCGCTGCAGGTGATCGGCAAGAGCAAGGGCTTCATCAGCGAGGCCGTGACCGACGTGCTCAAGCTCGTCGGCCTGGCCGGCAAGGCGACCCGTATGCCGCACGAGCTCTCCGGTGGTGAACAGCAGCGTGTCGCCATCGCCCGCGCCGTCGTCAACAAGCCGGCGATCCTGCTGGCCGACGAGCCCACCGGCAACCTGGACCCCACGACGTCCGCCGGCATCATGGCGCTCCTCGAACGCATCAACCAGGGAGGCACCACCGTGCTCATGGCCACGCACGACGCCAGCATCGTGAACCAGATGCAGCGTCGGGTCATCGAGCTGTCGAACGGCACCGTCCTGCGCGACGAGCAGTCCGGCGGCTACCAGACCCAGGCGGTGCCGATCCAGCGCGGCACCGTGTCGAACACCACCGGCATCCAGACCATCCCGGGGCTCATCCGATGAGGCTCGGACTCGTCATGTCCGAGGTCGGCTCGGGCCTGCGCCGCAACGCGTCGATGGTCGTCTCCGTCGTGCTCGTGACCTTCATCTCGCTCACCTTCGTGGGCACGGCGATCCTGCTCCAGATGCAGATCAACCAGATGAAGGGGTACTGGTACGACCGGGCGCAGGTCGCGGTCTACCTGTGCACCGACACCGACACCACCGGCAACTGCACGGGCGCGAAGGCCACTGACGACCAGCGCAAGCAGGTCCAGGCCCAGCTCGAGTCGTCCACCCTCAAGCCGTACATCGAGAAGACGTACTACGAGAACCAGGACCAGGCGTTCACGCGGTTCAAGCAGCAGTTCAAGGACTCTGCGGCGACCGAGTTCGTGAAGCCGGAGTACCTCAACGAGACCTTCTGGGTGAACCTGAAGAACCCGTCGCAGGCCGACGTCCTGGTCGAGAGTCTGTCGAAGGTCGCCGGCGTGCAGAGCGTCGTCGATCAACGCGGCTACCTGCAACCGATCTTCAACCTGTTGAACGCGTCGTCCTACACGGCGATCGGCATCGCGGCGTTGATGCTCGTCGCCGCAGTGCTGCTCATCGCGACCACGATCCGATTGTCCGCGTTCAGTCGCAGGCGAGAACTCGGCATCATGCGGCTCGTGGGGGCGTCGAACCGGTTCATCCAGACGCCGTTCGTGCTCGAGGGGGTGATCGCCGCCGCCATCGGAGCAGTCCTGGCGGGTGGCGCCATCACCGCCGTGGTGTGGTTCTTCGTCCGGAACTTCCTGGCCGAGCGCTTCACCGGAACGGCGTTCATCGGCATGGGTGACGCGGCCATCGTGGTCCCGGCGGTGATCGTCATCGGGGTGCTGCTCGCAGCAGCGTCGGCCTCGATCGCGATCCGCCGGTACCTCAAGGTCTGACGCGGCGCGCCGGGAAGGTGCGCCGCCGGTCCTGCGTTGGGTAGTCTGTAGGGCTGCGCAGTGCAGCACCCGGAACGAGAGGAGTCGTCATGGCGAAGGAACGCGGTGAGAAGATCGTCGCGACGAACCGTCGCGCCCGACACGACTACCTCATCGAGGACACGTACGAGGCCGGCATGGTCCTGTCCGGCACCGAGGTGAAGTCCCTGCGCATGGGTCGTGCCTCGCTCGTCGACGGCTACGCCTTCATCGACGGGGGTGAAGCGTGGATCGACTCCGTGCACATCCCCGAGTACACCGAGGGGACGTGGAACAACCACGCACCCCGACGCAAGCGCAAGCTGCTCCTCCACAAGCAGCAGATCGTGAAGATCTCGCACAAGACGTCACAGGGCGGCTACACGCTCGTGCCGCTGCAGATCTACTTCCACGACGGCCGTGCCAAGGTCGAGATCGCGGTCGCGAAGGGCAAGCGCGAGTTCGACAAGCGCCAGGCCCTGCGCGAGAAGACCGACAAGCGCGAAGCCGAACGGGCGATGCGCACGAAGAACCGCGTCGGCGAGTAGCGCCGCACATCTCCCTCGACTAGACTGAGGGACTGCTCCGATCAGAGCACTGGCAACACAACTCAACAGCGTGACAGCGGTTCGCACGTCCGGCCCGCATGGGGATGATCGGTTTCGACATTGCCTGTGTGCCGACGGGAAGCGGGCCGAGGACCCACGGTTATCTCGTGAACGATCCGTGGAAAACAACAAGTGCCAATTCCAAGCGCACTGACTTCGCTCTCGCTGCGTAAGCAGCCCAGCACATGAAGTCCGTCGGCCAGGTGACCGTCCCCTAACCTGATCCCGGCGTCATCCAGAGGACTTGCTGCACGGTTGCGCCTCAGGGCCGTGCGGGACTTGCACTGAGACTGGGCCCGTCGTCCTAGAAGCCGGTAGCAAAGGACGGGGCCGAGCAGAACGAACTATCCGGATACGCCCGTAGAAGACGTCGAATTGCAGCGATGGACGGGGGTTCGATTCCCCCCATCTCCACCATTCGCCGGTCGTCGAGCCGCTGTCACCGTTGCCTGAGCGCCCCGCCATCGTCCCTGGACGAAGCCGGGGCGTTTGCCGTTGTGCTGCCGGACCAGGACTACGCTCCGGATCAGGCGCACAGAACACGCTGGCGCCGTACCCCCAACGGAAGGCCCCCACGTGGTGCAGGAGATCGCGATCCGAGTCCGTCTGCGCGAGCAGGAGCGAGTGGTGCTCGCCGACTACGAGCGGATCGTCGGGTCCGTCGCCACGGTCGCCGCCCTCGCCGCCTGGCTGCCCACACCCGATGCTCGCCTGGTCGTCCGCGGTCGGGGTGCCGAACCGGTCCGGCTCGAGACCGTCACGTACGGGTCGGTCGTCGAGATGCTCGTCGTGCTCGACCAGCGTTCGGCTGCCGTCGAACGGGGTGCCGCCGCCATCGCCGCACTGATCGAGTCGGTGCGGCACGAGCACGTCGCCGACGACGTGGCCGGAGTCGCCGGGGAGCTCGACCGCCTGGACCGCGCTGCGCCCCGAGGCCGGTCGGTCGTCGAGCGCACCCTCCGCACCTTCCTCCAAGGTGCCCGCGCCGACGTGCTCGCCCGGAAGACGACGACGCGCGTCCGGACGGCACAGGCACTGCTCCGGCTCGCCGAGGACGACGCGGTGCTGACCGTCGAGCGGGTCACCGATGCGCTCGCTCCGGTGCTCGAAGAGCACGCGGTGGACGTCGAGCTGGACACCGGTTCCGCGGTGGTCGTCGAGCCGATCGACGGGGTCGAGTCGTCGGAGCAGGCCCCCGTCCTGCCGCTGCCCTCGGCGCCGGGGAAGCCGAAGGGCGACGGCAAGAAGCAGAAGAAGGACGCGAAGAAGCCGTCCAAGAAGAAGGACGACAGCAAGAAGAAGTCGGACAAGAAGAAGCCGGACAAGAAGGCCGACGGCAAGAAGAAGTCCAAGAAGTAGCCTGAGTTCTTATACAGCACAATTGTTTCCGGCATGTTAAAGAATCCGGCCGAACCACTGCCCGAGTGCCAGAGTCGATGAGCGCGACCCCCGTTCGTGGGGTGACGCTCACTCGACGGGAGCAGCAGTGGCTACAACGACGACACCGGCGTTGCCGGACTCAGGCCTCAAGCGGAACGTCGGCTTCATCGGGCTCATCTGGGCCTCGACGGGGTCGATCATCGGCTCCGGGTGGCTCTTCGGGTCGCAGGAGGCCCTGAAGACCGCCGGCCCCGCCGCGATCATCTCGTGGTGCATCGGTGGCGTGGCGATCCTCGTGCTCGCCCTCGTGCACGCCGAGCTCGGCGGCATGTTCCCCATCGCCGGCGGCACGGCACGGTTCCCGCACATCGCGTTCGGCGGGATCGCGGGGGCTTCGTTCGGCTGGTTCTCCTGGTTGCAGTCGGTGACCGTCGCCCCGATCGAGGTCGAGGCGATGATCAAGTACGCCCAGCACTGGCAGTTCGCCCGTCCGTGGCTGCACACCGTGGTCGTCGACGGCGAGACCCAGCAGCTGCTCACCGGCGCGGGCATCGCGATCGCCGTCGTCCTGATGGCCGTCGTCACCGTCATCAACCTGTTCAGTGTGCGGATCCTCGCCAACACGAACTCGGCGGCGACCTGGTGGAAGGTGTTCATCCCGCTGCTCGTCATCATGGTCCTGGGCTTCAGCGGGTTCCACGGGGGCAACTTCATCGCCGCCGATGGCTTCATGCCCGAGGGTGCCAAGGGTGTCCTGGCGGCGGTCTCCACCTCGGGCATCATCTTCGCGTTCCTCGGCTTCGAGCAGGCGGACCAGCTCGCAGGCGAGGCGAAGAACCCGAAGCGTGACATCCCCCGAGCGGTGATCGGTTCGGTGCTCATCGGCCTCGTGATCTACCTGCTCCTGCAGGTCGTGTTCCTCGGCGCGCTGCAGTCCGGTGCGATCCAGGGCTCGTGGGCGACCGCGGACTTCACGAAGTACACCGGTCCCTTCGCCGACATCGCGATGGCGGCCGGCATCACCTGGCTCGCCGTGGTCATCTTCATCGACGCGATCATCTCGCCCGCGGGCACCGGCCTGATCTACGTGACGGCGACGAGCCGCATCTCGTACGGCCTCAGCCGCAACGGGTACTTCCCGAAGGCCTTCGAGTGGACGACGAAGCAGGGCGTGCCGTGGGTCGGCCTGGTGACGGCGTTCGTCGTGGGCTGCGCGTGCTTCGCACCGTTCCCGTCGTGGCAGGGACTGGTCAGCCTCATCACGAGTGCGTCGGTCCTGATGTACGCCGGGGCGCCGCTGGCACTCGGTGCGTTCCGGAAGCGGATCCCGGAGATCGAACGTCCGTACCGGATGCCCGCCGCGTCGGTGTTGTCACCGGTCGCGTTCATCGTCGCGAACCTCATCATCCTGTGGACCGGGTGGGACACCGACTGGAAGCTCGGCGTCGCGATCCTGATCGGCGCCGTGGTGATCGTGCTGAACAACGTGTTCCGCGGCAAGACGAGCGTCCGGCCGCGATGGGACTGGAAGGCGGCGCAGTGGCTGCTGCCCTACCTGATCGGCATGGGGCTCATCGTGTTCCTCAGCGACTTCGGTCCGCTGGAGCACCCGGTGTTCCCGCTGTGGATCGACATCGTCGTCGTCGCGGTGTTCTCGCTGGTTGTTTACTTCTGGGCGATCAACTCCGCGAGTCCACGCGACGAGATCCTCCGCACCGCCGACGACGTGCGTGACGTCGAGGAATCAGGCGTGGTCGAGCCGGTCCACCACTAGTCGAGCCGGTCCACCACTAGAAGTCGAACAGGTTCGCCCGGATGCCCCCGGCGCCGTACTCCCGACGCAGGAGCTCGCGGCGCCGGAGCACCGGCACCAGGTCGCCGAACATCCGGTGGATCTGCGCCGGGTGCAGGTCGCCGGAGAAGATGATGCCGTCGTTGTCGGCGTCCGACCCGAGCTCCTCGATGAAGTCGGCGAACTCGTCGGCGGTCCCGACGAAGCCCTCGCGCGAGGACACCCGACCCTTGCGGGCCTTGCGCTCCAGGAGCGCGCGCAGGGGAGCGTCCGGGGTGTCGCCGAGCAGCCCGCGGATCGTGCCGGCGGAGACGTGGTCACCGAAGGTGCCCTCGGGGACCGGTGCGTCGAGGTCGAGTGCGAGCAGGTCCGTCTCGGAGTCGCTCGACCACGCGATCGCCGCGGTCCGCAGGTCGTCGTCGGACGGGTGTCGGGACGCCTCGACGATCCGGTCGGCCTCGGCGGACGACGTGACGATCTCGGGCTTCAGGACGAACAGGATCCGGAGGTCCGCGGCCGTCCGTCCCGCGGCGGCGGCGGCGTCGATCACGCGTCCGCGGTAGTCCGCCACCGCGGCGGCCGACAGCGGCGCGAGCGCGAGCTGCACGTCCGAGTGGGTGCCGGCGAACGCGAGGCCCCGACCGGAGCCACCGGGGGAGACGACCACCGGGTCCGAGTCGAGCGGCAGCGCGTTGAGCGGGCCGTCCGCGGTGAAGTACTCGCCCTCGTGGTGGAAGGCGTCGAGCGCCTCGCCGTCAGCGAAGTGCCAGTCGGAGGCATCCCCGACGTGGCCGTCGGGCCCCCACGAGCGCCAGAGTCGGCGGACCAGGCTGAGCCACTCCTCGGCACGGTCGTACGCCAGGTCGTGCGGCAGCGGCGGCAGACCCGCGTGCCGCGCACTGCCGACGTCCGTCACGACGTTGATGCCGAGCCGTTCGGACGACAGGTGCGCCAGGGTGGCGAACTGTCGTGCGGCCAGGTACGGCGGTGTGAACCCGGCGTTGACGGTCGGCGCGATGCCGATGTGCGAGGTCGCTGCGAACAGGTACGGCGCCAGCAGCAGCGGGTCGTGCTTCGGCCCGCCGTAGGCCTGGCGGATGCGCAGGTCGAGGGTCGACGGGTTGCCGAGTGAGATGGCGTCCTCGGCGATGACCAGGTCCATGCCGGCCTGCTCGAGCGTGCGGACGGACTGCTGGTACAGGTCGGGCTTGGTCCAGTCGTGACCCCAGTCCCAGTCCGAGCGCCCCCAGGCCTGCGGACCGAAGCCGCGCGAGAAGAAGTACCCGAAGTGCTGCGGTCGTGCCATCGTCTAGCGCTCTTCCGAGATCACGTGCGTGCCCGGGACCGCGTGTTCCAGGGACGCGCGCTCCGCGTCGGACGCGCCACGGGCCTCCAGGCTCTCCCCGTCGATCCCGGAACGCAACGCGGCGAACCCGCGTTGCAGGTCGCGGAGCAGGTCCGCGACGTCCTCGATGCCGACTGACAGTCGGATCAGGCCGTCGTCGATGCCCTGGTCGGCGCGTTCCGCTGCGGTCTTGCCGGCGTGCGTGGTCGTCGCGGGGTGCAGGATCAACGAGCGGACGTCGCCCAGGTGGGTCATCCGGCTGAACAGCTGGACGCTGTCGATGAAGGTGTGCGCGGCGGCTTCGCCGCCCGCCAGCGTGAAGGCGAAGACGGAGCCGGCTCCGCGCGGCAGGTAGCGCTGGGCGAGGTCGTGGAACGGACTGGAGGCCAGACCCGCGTGGTCGACGCTCGTCACCTCCGGCTGTGCTTCCAACCACTGCGCCACCGCCAGCGCGTTCGCGCTGTGGCGTTCCACGCGCAGGCTCAGCGTCTCGATGCCCTGGCGGATCAGGAACGCGTTGAACGGCGACGGGGCGGGGCCGATGCGCGCGGCGACGACGTCCCGCGCGAAGACGACGAACGCCCGGTTGCCGTAGCGCTCCACGTAGCTCTCGCCGCCGAGCGACCGCTCCGGGCTGGTCAGGTGCTGCCAGCGTTCCGGCGAGGCGGACCAGTCGAACGTGCCGCCGTCGACGACCACGCCGCCCAGGCCCGCACCGTGGCCGGACAGGAACTTCGACGCCGAGTGGATGACGATGTCGGCGCCGTGCTCCACCGGGCGGACCAGGTACGGCGTCGCCAGCGTGTTGTCGACGATCAGCGGGACCCCGGCACGGTGCGCGGTGTCGGCGACGCCGGTGATGTCGAGGACGTCGTTCTTCGGGTTCGGGATCGTCTCGGCGAAGAAGACCTTGGTGTTCGGGCGGACCAGGCGCGCCCACTCGTCGAGGTCGCGCTGGTCGGCGACGAAGTCGACCTCGATGCCGAGCCGGCCGAGGTTCTGCACGAGCAGTCCCTTGGTGCCCTCGTAGATGCTGCGGGCGGCGACGACGTGGTCGCCGGCCTGCAGGAGTCCGAGGAACGCGACGGTGGCTGCCGCCTGCCCGCTGCCGACCAGGATGGCCTCGACCCCGCGCTCGAGCAGGGCGACGCGGCGCTCGACGTCGGCGTTCGTGGGGTTGCCGAGGCGGGTGTACGTGTAGCCGTCCTCGGTGCCGGCGAACCGGTCGCGCGCCTGGTCGAAGTCGTCGAACAGGAACCCGGAGGACATGTGGATGGCGGGGATCCGGGCGCCGTGGCCGGCGTCGGGCACGAAGCCGCCGTGCACCTGCTCGGTCGAGAAACCGTGATCGTCGTTCGCCATGGGACACCTCCGGGAGTCGTCTGGCGGTAGCCTCGCAGCCTCCGCCGCGCGGACGGTCGTTTGCGGCGTTCCGTTACGCGGAGCCGGTGCGCGCACCCGCTCCGCGACACTCCACGAGTCGATCACCGCGTGGATCGTCGCGGACGTGTTGGGAGCGCGATGCGCGGGGCGTCAGAAGAGCGCGCGCACGCCCGCCGCGACCGTGTCCCAGACCTCGAGCAGCGGGACCCGGGCGAGCCACACCGCGAGGCCGTTCACCAGCACGAACAGCACGAACCAGACCCCGGCGGGCACCCGCATCTCGGCTGCGGCGATGTGGAAGTCCGTCTGCACGCGGGCCCCGGTGAGCAGCCACCGTGCAACCTGCACGACGGACCGCAGTCCGTCGACGACGAAGAACGCCCCGACGGCGGCGACCACGAGCACCGTGGTCTCGGACGGACGCAGTGCCACCCACAGCGCCAGGACGTCGAACCCGAGCACGACGAGCAGCCCGAACCAGTTCCGCACGAACACCAGCGCCACGAGCCCGATCACACCGAGCACGGCGACGGGCAGCCACCGCGAGCCGTGCAGCACCCCGGTGACCAGCAGCACCCCGGCCCAGAGCGGAGCGCTGTACCCGGCGTAGAGGTTGAGGATCCGGACGAGCCAGCGGATGCCGCCGGGGAGCCGACCGAGCTGGACCCAGGCCTCGCCGGAGCCGTCCGGGTGCAGGTCGATGCGCTGGATGCGGCCACCGAACGGGACGACGACGATGCAGTGCCCGACCTCGTGGGCGATCGTCGCGGCGATCCGGGCGACGCGTCCGACGAGCGGCAGGAACGGCAGGAGCGCGCCGACGACGAGCGCGACGAACACGAGGGGCGGGGCTGCGGTGGTCAAGGGACCAGCATCGCAGCCTCGTCCCGCGAACTGCCCGAGACCCGGCTTGCTCCGCCGCGTCCGCCGCGGAACGACACCCTCGACGTCGCACGACATCGACAACGTCGTTCCGAGTCGGAACCAGGCGGCGCCCGGCCCGCGCGGCCTCAGCCCAGGACGGCCGGCCCCGCCACGAGCACGACGAGCACCGTCGTCATGGCGATCGAGAACGCGGTGAGCACGAGCAGGAACGTCGTCAGGTGGTTCATCCGACCCCGCATCACTCGACCGTCACCGACTTGGCCAGGTTGCGCGGCTTGTCGACGTCGCAGCCGAGCTGCAGGGCGAGTTCACGCGCGAGCATCTGCAGCGGCACGACGGCCTCGAGCGGACCCCACGGCGCCGCCATCGCACCCCAGGCGAGCCCACCGGTGCCGCGGCTGCCGAGCGCCGGGATGTCCGAGCCTTCGCCGCCGATGGTGATGACGAAGCCGCCGCGGGCGCGGACCTCGGCGATGGCGGACTGGATCTTCGGCTCGCCGTGGTCGATCACGACGACGGGCGTGCCCTCGTCGACCAGGGCGAGCGGCCCGTGCTTCAGCTCGCCGGCGGGGTAGGCCTCGGCCCAGCGGTAGCTGAGCTCCTTGAGCTTCAGGGCGCCCTCGGCGGCGTACGGCAGGCCGGCACCGCGACCGAGGAACAGGAAGCCGGTGGCCGCCTTCACGCTCGACACCAGGAGCGGCATCCGGTCGGCGGACACCTGCGTGGCGTGCTCGATGCGCGCCGGCAGGTCCAGGAGCTCGTCGACGAGGGCGTGCGCACGCGTCACCTCGATGCGGCCGGAGGCGACGAGCGCGGAGATCACCGCGGCGACCCCGACGACGACCTGTGCCGTGAACGTCTTCGTCGCGGCTACGCCGATCTCGGGGCCGGCGTGGCAGTCGAGCACGGCGTCGGCCCGGCGGGCGAGCGAGGAGTGCATGTTGTTCGTCAGCGCGAGCACCGGGTGGCGGTCCTCGAACCGGTCGAGCGCGCGGAGGACGTCCGCGGTCTCGCCGGACTGGCTGATCGCGACGACGAGCGTGTCGGGGCCGAGCACGGCCTGGTCGGCCTCACTGGCGACGACGATGTCGGTGGGGACCCCGCCGATGCCGCGCAGCGCGGTGGCGATCACCTGGCCGGCGTTGAGCGAGGTGCCGCAGGCGACGATCGCCAGACGGTGGAAGCCGGGCAGCCCGAGGCCGACCCACATGCTGCCGTCGGCGGTGCGGCGTGCGACGCGGTCCAGGATCGTGCTGACCACGTCGGCCTGCTCGCTGATCTCCTTCGCCATGTGGTCCGGGTGGTCGCCGAGGTCGAGCGCGGCCTGGGCGAACGGCGACGGGGTGGGGAAGGGCACCGGCACGGTGATGCCGTTCGACGACCAGGTCCAGGCTTCGCCGAGCTCGACGACGTCGCCGTCGCGGAGCGCCACGAAGGTCTCGCACCACTCGGCGATCGCACCGATGTCGCTCGCCACGAAGTCGCCGCGGGCGGACCGGGCGACGACGAGCGGGGAACGGTCCGCGGCCACGACCATCCGGCCGTCGCGAGCGTCGAGGACGACGATCGCCCACGATCCCTCGAGCTGCGCGGTCGCGATCTGCACGGCGAGCATCAGGTCGGGGTCGACGGCCAGGGCGCGCTCGACGAGGTGGGCGACGACCTCGGAGTCGACCTCGGAGCGGAACCGGTGGCCCTGCGCCGTGAGCATCTCGCGCAGGCGGTCGGCGTTCTCGATGATGCCGTTGTGCACGATGCTGACGCGCCGGGAGCAGTCGGCGTGCGGGTGGGCGTTCGCCTCGCGCACGGCGCCGTGCGTGGCCCACCGGGTGTGGCCGATGCCGACCCCGGTCAGGGCGTCGCCGGACCGGGCAGCGACGAGGGTGCGCAGGTCACCGACCCGTGACACCGAGCGGATCGTCTCGGTGTGTCCGGCGGCGGTCCGGACGGCGATGCCGGCGGAGTCGTAGCCGCGGTACTCGAGTCGCTCGAGTCCGTCGAGCAGGTAGGGCGTCGCGTCGTCAGACACGCGCGCCGCGATGATGCCGCACATCGGCTGTCCCTTCGGGGGAACGGTGGGTGGAACCGGGGGTGGGTGGAACAGGGGTGGTTGGAGCAGGGTTCGGCACCGACCGCCGTCGGGTCTGCCGCGCGTCCGGGACCTCGCCGCCCGGACCGGCGCCCGTCCTCGGATCAGGCGAGGACGGACGTCGGAGTGGGTGGGCCACGAGGCTCGGGTACCGGACGGGGTACCGCGGTCCGGCCCCTCGGGAGGGGCACGGCGGTCGGTGCATGAGAAGCCTCACCCGGCGACGCCGCCACGGCAACAGTCGTCGACTGCTCTTGCGGTTCCCCGCGTCCTGGGGACACCGCGGTGCGGACGCGTGCGGACTCCCGCAACGCGCGCCGCGTTCTGGACAGGGAAAAGGCGGACGGGAGGCCCGGTACCAGCTGGTACCGGGCCTCCCGTCCGCCTTGTGCTCGCTTCGACTACGTGAGCAGCGCGACCAGGTGGGAGCGCGACCGCGCACCCACCTTCCGGTAGATCTGCGTGAGCCGCAGCTCCACCGTGCGCTGCGACATGAACAGCGACGACGCGATCTCGCGGTTGCGGTAGCCCTCCGTCACCTTCTGCACGACGGCACGTTCCTCGGCCGTCAGCGACGTGAGCACGGCGGAGGCGTCCGGAGCGCTCCGGGGCGTGCCCGGCATCGACGCGGACAGCACCGGTGCGGACCTGAGCGACGTACCCGTGCCGAACTGCGGCATGACCGCAGCCGGTGCGGGGGTCACGAGGGGACGGCGCATGCCGGCCGCCTCGTACGCCGCGGCGGCAGCCGCACCGAGACGCGGACGCTCGGCGGGGTTGCCGACCATCGCGAGGGCCGCGAAGGTCCGTGCCCGCTCGAACTGCGAGTCGTGCGGCTGGAACAGCTCCAACGCGCGGCGACGGGCGGTGTCACGGGTGGTGTCGTCGGCGACGAGCGCGAGGCTCCTCGCCAGCACGAGCGCACCCCACCGACCGGGCCGCGCGTGGTGGTCTGCCGCGAGCCGCGCGGTGATGGTGCGGGCGTCGTCGATCCGACCGAGGCGTGCGTACGCCTCGACCAGGTCGCCGAGGTGCCGGAGCACCGCGGGGTTCCGCAGGGACCGTCCGATGGCGTCCGCCGCTTCGAGTGCGGCGGCTGCCTCGTCCAGTCGTCCGTCGAGGAGCAGGACCCGACCGCGGAGCGCGTGCAGCTTCGCCGTCGCACCCCACAGGCGGCTCGTCGACCGGTGCTCGAGGCACCGGTCCACGACGGCCAGCGCCTCGGCCGACCGCCCCTCGGCGAAGTGCCGCCAGGCGATCGCGATGGCCCGCGACGGCTCACGGAGCCGCTCGACCACCGACGAACCGGCCTCCCACACGTCGATCGCGCGGAGCGCCTGCCGGAAGTTCCCGGAGCGCACCTCGTTCTCGGCGGTCAGGTAGCGGGCCGCCTCGGTCCACACCGGGGCCGTCTGCGGGCCCCGGGCGAGCACGAGGGCGAACACCCGACGCGCGCTCCGGTACCGCTCGGCGATGCTCAGCGCGTGCGCGAGGAGCAGCAGGGCGGGGTCGGACATCGCCAGCAGCACCGACGTCGCGAGCCCGTCGTGCAGGTCGGTGTCCGCCGGCAGGGTGCCGTCGATCGCAGCGATGAGCTCCTGCGCGGTCGTCGTGATCTCCACGGTGTGCGGAGACGCCGACGCCTCGAGGGCCCCGACCCGGTGCAGCAGGTCCTTCGCCTGGTCGAGCTCCCACGCCTCGGCACGGAAGCACGCCACCATGGCCATCAGGCCGGCGACCGCGTCCACGTCGGCCGGGTCCGTCGCGTCCACCGACACGAGGAGCTCGTCGGCGTGCACGGCGTCGCCGCTGAGGTACTGCGCCGAGTACTGCAGGCGCAGCCGACGGACCTCGTGCGCCGTCGTCCGGAACGGCCGGAGCGCAGCGAGGTAGCGCGCGGCGAAGCCGAGCATCCGCTTGCCGAGCAGGGCCTCGGCGACCCCGAGCAACGCGACGAGCTCGTCCTCGGTGCCGCCCCCGACGTGCAGGGCACGCTCGGTGAGGGCGATCGCGGCGAGCACGTTGCCGTCCAGCACGTACGACCGTGCTGCGGCGAGCAGCGCGACCACGTCGGGGACGTCGTCGACGAAGCTCCGGTGCCACGCGGCGGCCCGCGGGTCGGACTCGGCGCTCGCCGTGGCCAGCGCGGCGTGCGCCGCGCGGCGGTCACGGGCAGGCATCCGCCAGTACAGCGCGGACCGGACCAGCGGGTCGCGGACCGTCACGCTCTGGCCCCGCACGGTGGTGAGGCCTGCTCCGACCAGGTCGTCCAACTCGTCGCGGTCCCATGCCGTGGTCTTCGCGACCGGCACCAGGGCGAGTTTCGCGAGGACGTCCAGATCTCGTCCCGCGGCGGACCCGAGTGCGACGGCCGCGAGGGCCTCGGTCGTCGGGGTGGGTCGGAGCGGGAGCACGATCGGCTCCGCACCGGTGAGCTGCTCGCGGCTGAGCACCGCGAGCTGTTCGCGGAGCGCGCCGGGGTTGCCCCCGGTCTCCGCGGCGAGGACGGCGAGGACGCCGTCGTTCGCCTCTTCCGGAGCCATCGAACGGGCGAGGAGGAGCGCCTCGTCGGACGGCAACGGTTCGATGCGGAGCATCGGCAGGGCCGCGAGCGGACCGTCCGACGGCACCGAACGGACCGTCGCCACGACGCGCAGAGCAGTGCCTGCGAGTCGGCCGGCGAGGAACGCGATGAGCTCCTGACTCTCGGCGTCCATGCGGTCGAGGTCGTCGATCAGCACGAGCGTCGGCGGCAGGGTGAGTGCGTGCACGGCGTCGAGGAAGTCGTGCGCCGCCGCCAGTCCGGCGGCCACGGGGACCGCCGTCTCACCCGTCTGCAGGAGATGGGCGATGTGGGCCGTCGCACGGGGGTCGTCGAGCGCGGTGAACAGGGAGGTCACGCCGGCCAGCGGCCAACGGGATTCACTCCCGTTGACACCGACCCGCACGACGGGGAGGGAAACGCGGTTCGAGACCGCGTCGAGGACGCTGCTGCGTCCAGAACCAGGGTCGCCGACCACGACCATCGCGGACTCCCGAGGGAGTACAGCGAGGGTCGCGATCCGGTCGACCTCGAGACGTCGACCGGTGAGTGCCATGACTCACCGGCCTCCGGGCCCGGAAGCGGATGCTGCGGAGAGGTCGTCGGTGAGCGCTGCGAACGCTGCGACGGGGCGCCGTGAGGCGGACCGGACTGCTGCACGGTGGGTTGCCGTGTCGGAGTGCGGACGGAAGGCGGCGACGGTGCGCGCGCCGGAACTGTCGTGGTTTGAACGCGGTCGACGAGTGAGGGTGCACTCGGTTCCGCTCGGGAACGATGATGTCATCGTCTGTATCACCCCTCGGGTTAGGGTCTTCGGACGAACACGGTCGGTCTGTTCTGCACCCGGATCTAGGGAATCCAGGCCGTCACGTGACCAACCGCTTGATGCACGATAACTCAGGTCCTGCCGATCTGAGCCGCGGTGCGCACCCCGTATCCGCCCACCGTGCCCCCAGTACGGGGGGCCACGGAGAGGGGGCCCGATCACGGTCTGCTCCATCGTGGTAAAGAACCGGGGTACAGCCGAGGCCGCTGGCTCCGGTGCCCGGTCGGTGTACGAATGACGGTGATGTCCAGCGCTGATCCGACCGATGCCCGCCTCGACGACCGCACGCGTTGGCGGGCCTTCGCGGTCTGCGTGGCCGTGGCGGCCCTGACCATCCTCGACCTGTCGAAGGTGAACGTCGGGCTGCCGTCCATCGAGCGGTCCCTCGACGCCACGAGTTCGTCGCTCCAGTTCATCGTCGCGGGGTACGCCCTGGCATTCGGACTCGCGCTCGTGCCCGCCGGTCGGCTCGGTGACCTGAAGAGCCGACGTGCCCTGTTCATCGTCGGGCTCGTTGCGTTCACCGGATCGAGCCTGTTGTGCGCTGTCGCCCCGACCATCGAGGTGCTCATGGTCACGCGCATCCTGCAGGGCTTCGCCGCCGGGACGCAGATGCCGCAGGTGATCGGCTTGGTGCAGCAGTTGTTCCGCGGACCGGAACGAGGACGGGCCTTCGGCTTGTTCGGCGCCATGATCGGCATCTCCACCGCCCTCGGCCCGACCATCGGCGGCGGGCTCATCGCGCTCGGCGGCGAGGAGAACGGTTGGCGGCTGCTGTTCTGGATGAACGTCCCGCTCGGGCTCGTCGCCCTGTTCTTCGCGGTGAAGCTGCTGCCGAAGGGCGCCCAGGGGCAGGCGAAGGACCGGGAGCTCGACATCGTCGGCATCCTGCTGCTCGGCGCCGCGATCATCACGCTGATGCTGCCGTTCGTGCTCACCACGGGCGCGGGGGACTCCGGTGCCCGGTGGCTGTGGCTCGTCGGCTTCGCGGTGTTCCTCGGACTCTTCGTGCTGTGGGAGGTCCGGTACAAGCGGCAGGGCAAGTCGCCGGTGGTGCACTTCGAGCTGTTCCGGCTTTCGTCCTACCGCAACGGGTTGTCGATCGTGGCCGTCTACTTCGCGGCGATCCCGGCGTCCTTCCTGATGGTCACGCTCTTCCTGCAGGAGGGCCTCGGGCTCTCCCCGCTGTTCGCCGGCATGGTGAGCATCCCGTTCGCGGCCACCAGCGCCGTCGGGTCGTACGTCGGCGGGCGGATCGTCGACCGGGTCGGGCGCGCCCTGGTGGTCTTCGGCCTGTTCATGGTCGTCGTCGGCTTCGTGCTGCTCATGCTCGCCGCGGTGCTGACCCCGCCGGAGGTCACGCCGTGGGCGATGGCCGGTGCGTTCCTGGTCGGTGGGCTCGGCGGCGGGTTCGTGGTGTCGCCCAACCAGACGCTCACCCTGGCCGAGATCCCCGTCGAGCAGTCCGGCGTCGCCGGGTCCATGCAGCAGCTCGGGCAGCGCGTCGGGACGGCGATCGGCACCGCGGTGGCGACGAGCATCTTCTACGGGATCGTGCGGGGAGCGGCTTCTGGCGGCTCCGGCGCCGGCTCCGGCGGCGTGAGTCGGCTCGATGCGTACCACGACGCGTTCCGGAGCGGCACGACGTTCACGGTGTCGCTGATGGCGTTGGCGCTGGTGCTCGCCGTCGGGGACCTGGTGGTGAGGCGGCGCGCTGCCCGGCGTGAGGCTGCGACCGCTGCCTGACGGCGCTAGCGGCGGATGACCTCGACGACGGCCTCGTGCACCAGGCCGTTCGTCGCGAGTGCGCTGCCGTGCCACGCCCCGGGGTCGCCGTCGAGTGAGCTGAAACGCCCGCCTGCCTCTTCCACGATGGGCACGAGAGCGGCGATGTCCCACGGCTTCAGGTCCGGCTCGCCCGCGATGTCGAGGACGCCCTCGGCCACCAGCATGTAGGACCACATGTCGCCGTAGGCCCGGGTGCGCCAGACCTTGCGGGACAGGTCGACGAGCGAGTCGAGCCGGTCGTCGTCGTCCCACTGCTGGAGGCTGTTGTAGCTCAGGCTCGCGTCGGCCAGGTCGGTGACACCGGAGACCCGGAGCTCGCCGTCGAACGAGTGCGCGCCGAGCCCTTCGGCCGCCCACCAGCGCTTGCCGAGCGCGGGGGCGCTCACGACGCCGAGCACCGGACGCCCGTCGACCGCCAGGGCGATGAGGGTCGCCCACACCGGCACGCCGCGCAGGTAGTTCGCGGTGCCGTCGATCGGGTCGATGACCCACTGGCGGTGACCCTCACTGGTGGCCTCGGCGCCGGTGTCGGCCGTGGTCTCCTCGCCGAGGAACGCATCGTCGGGTCGTTCGGTCGCGATCCGCTCGCGCAGGGCGTGCTCGACGGCCTGGTCGGCGTCGGTGACGTGCGTGCTGTCGGCCTTCTTCGACACGTGCAGGTCGGCGGCCCGGAACCGCTCGAGGCTGATCGTGTCGGCGATGTCGGCGAGCGAGCGGGCGAAGTCCAGGTCGGCGCTGAGGTCCACGGGTCGAGCGTAGCGGGGCTACGCGGCGACGACCTCTTCCTCTTCGAGCCGGGTGACCTCGCGCTCGCGGGCGATGCGGGTGCGGCGGGCGACCAACCCGTGCACCACGACGCAGAGCAGGACCGCCGCGGCGAGCCAGAGCGCGAGGACGAGTGACGACCGCCCCAGCGACGCGTCCGGGAAGTACTGCAGGTCCTGTGCGGCCTGCAGCCAGGCGGCACCGCTCCAGAACGAGTGGAGCGCCGAGAAGAAGCCGGGCACGAACGAGGCCTGGAAGATCCCGCCGGACGACGTGAAGTTCAGCATCACGAACAGCATCGTGAGCACCGGCGTGGTCCACCGCCCGAGGATCGGGTGCAGGCCGACGCCGATCGCCACGATGATCGCGTCGTACAGCCAGGCGAACAGGAACACCTGCCAGTGGTGCGTCGTGATGACGCCGTAGATCGGTCCGGCGACGATGACCCCGATGCCGGCGACGACTCCCGCGGTGGCGAGGCCGACGATCGCGGTCCACACCGAGCGGAGCTTCGTCGCGACGGACGCCACGGCGATCGCCGATGCGTAGCCGCCGACGCTCAGGGCGACGAGCAGGAAGAACAGTCCCTGGCCGGTGCTGTCCTGCTCGCCGGTGGGGACGACGTCGACGACCCGGAAGGGCACGTGCTGCTCGTACGCGATCGGCAGGAAGACCTTCTGCGCGGCGCTCGCGGTGGTCTCCGAGGCCGCGGTCGAGACGTAGAGCGTCGCGCCTGTGCTCGTCGGGGCGTACACGGCGGCCAGGTCACGGTCGCGGATCTGCCGCTCGGCGTCCTTCGTGGAGGCGACGACGTGAGCGACGAGGGCTCCGTCGGACTGGTCGGTGACGGTCTGGGCGAACACCTGGGTGGCGGCGGACTGGCCGACGATGCCGACCGGCAGTTCCTTCGGTGCAGGGGCGTGGAAGGCTCCGAGGTAGGCGAGGCCCATCCCGGCGGCGAGGAACAGCGGCACGAGGATGTGCGTGGCGAAGGTCAGGAGCACCCGTCCCAGGCCGGCGGGGCGCAGGACGCTGTCGGTGCGGGGCGGTTTCGGCAACCGTGAGGACTTGTGAGTGGGGGAGTGGTGCGCGTGCGACGTCGTTGTCGTGCTCGGGGACGGGGCGTCGACGGCGGGGGTCGGCGCAAAGTTGTACTTTGCAACTTCAGACACGAGGGTTCACTGTACAACACTGCTGCACACGTGTCGACGCGGGGCGCGGGGTCGGGAGGGGGTCGGCAATCGGGGTGACGCGCCCGAGCACCTGCCGCCGAGGTTCCACAACACGCCGCCCGCTGCACGCCGAGGTTCCACAACCGGGCCGAAGTGCCGCCGAGATGCGCAGATTTCGGAACCTGGGAGGCGGCGCGACTGCGCGAGGGGGCCGATCGGAAGAGGCTCGGCACTCGGGGTGACGCGCCCGAGCACCTGCCACCGAGGTTCCACAACACGCCGCGGACTGCACGCCGAGGTTCCACGACCGGGCCGAAGTGCCGCCGAGATGCGCAGATTTCGGAACCTCGAGGGGACGGGGCTCGAGGGGGCGGGGACGCGGGCGGGACGGGACGCCCGCGCGGGCTACTCCGAACCCGGGTCGGAGGCGCCCATGCCCGTCAGGAGCGCACGGAACGAGTCGAGCCGCTCGACGCCGGTCGCCCCGAGCTCTCCGTCCTGCACCCGGTCGACGATCTCCCAGTCGTGCGCCTGCGCCAACGGGATGCCGTCCCGCGCGGGCTGGACGGGGATCGCGTGCGAGGCGAACGCGCGGAAGACGTTCGCGGGGTCGACGTGTCCGAGGCCGAACGACCGCACGCCCGGGGTGTCGATGATCCAACCGCCGTCACGGACCCGCAGCGCGATCGACGACGACGAGGTGTGCCGCCCACGCCCGGTCACCGAGTTCACGACGCCGATCGCCCGCGTCGACCCGGTCAGGGCGTTCACCAGGGTCGACTTGCCGACGCCGGAGTGCCCCACGGTCACGGTGACCTTGTCGTCGAGCAGCTCGTGCAGCGCCTCGAACGGGACGTCGTCGGACCGGCTCGTCACGATCCGCAGGTCGAGGCAGGCGAAGTGCGCCAGGAACGGCGCGGGGTCGGCGAGGTCGGTCTTCGTGATGCAGAGGATCGGGTCCAGCCCGGCGTCGAACGCGGCCACCAGGTACCGGTCGATGAGCCGGGTACGGGGCTCGGGGTCGGCGGCCGCCACGACGATCAGCATCTGGTCGGCGTTCGCGACGATGACGCGCTCGACCTCGTCGGAGTCGTCGGCACTGCGGCGCAGCAGCGTGGTGCGCTCGGCGACCTTCACGATGCGCGCGAGCGTGCCGTCGTCGCCGGAGACGTCGCCGGCGAGCGACACGTGGTCGCCGGTCACGACGGACTTCTTGCCGAGCTCGCGGGCCTTCGTCGCCGTGATCACGTGCTCGTCGCCGGAGCCGGAGCCGGAGCCGGAATCGGAATCGGAGCCGGACCCCACCAGCACCCCGAACCGCCCGCGGTCGACGTTCGTCACCCACCCCACCGGGGCGTCGTCGTACGTCGGCCGGGTCTTCGTGCGGGGCCGGTTGCCCTTCGGGTTCGGACGCACCCGCACGCTCGACTCGTCGTACTGTCCGTACGGCTCGTCCGCGTCGGAGTCGTCACCGTCGACGTCGTCCCACCAGCTCATGCGTCAGCCCCCGCTCACCGATGAAGCGACCAGGTCCGCCCACAACGACGGGAACTGCGGCAGCGTCTTCGCCGTGCACCCGATGTCGTCGACGGCGACGCCGTCGACGACGAGGCCCACGATGGCGCCAGCCGTCGCCATCCGGTGGTCGTCGTACGCGGCCCAGTCGCCGCCGTGGAGCACGGCAGGCTCGATCCGCAGGCCGTCGTCGAGTTCGTGCACCGAGCCTCCCGACCGGTTCACGTCCGCCGCGAGCGCGGCGAGGCGGTCCGTCTCGTGCCCACGCAGGTGGCCGATCCCGGTGATCTCGGTCGGCCCGGCCGCCAGCGCGGCCAGCGCGACGAGCGCCGGTGCGAGTTCGCCGCCGCGGCTCAGGTCCAGGTCCAGACCCGGCAAGGAGGCCCCACCCCGGATCCCGACGCCGCCGTCGATGACGAGGTCGTCGCCGTCACGGGCCACGCTCGCGCCCCACAGGGGCAGGAGCGTCTCGAGGTCGGCGCCGACCTGCGTGGTCGCGCGGGGCCAGGTGCGGATGCGGACCGTGCCGCCCGCGACGAGCGCGGCCACCGCGAACGGTGCGGCGTTCGACAGGTCGGGTTCGATGGTGACGTCGCGCGCGCCGATCGGTCCGGGGTGGACGACCCACTCGCCGACCGCCGGTTCGTCGACGACCACGCCGCGGGCACGGAGCGCCGCGACGGTCATCTCGATGTGCGGCAGGCTCGGCAAGCGCTCCCCGACGTGGGTGAGGTGCAGGCCCTCGTCGAACCGGGGCGCGGACAGCAGCAGCCCGGAGACGAACTGCGACGACGCCGAGGCATCGATCGACAGCGCACCGCCCCGGACCGAACCGGTGCCGGTGAACGCGAACGGCATCGAGCCGTCACCGTTGTCCGTGACGTCGACGCCGAGGTCGACGAGCGCCTGGATGATCGCGTCCATCGGGCGCTTGCGGGCGTAGGGGTCGCCGTCGATCACGACGGGGCCGACGGCCAGGGCGGCGAGGGGCGGCAGGAACCGCATCACGGTGCCGGCGAGCCCGCAGTCGACGCGGACGTCGCCGTGCATCGGGGCCGGGGTGATCCGGAGGTCGGGTCCGTAGGGGTTCGGCTGCTCGCCCGGTGCTGGGTCGACCTCGTCGATCCCGACCCCGAGCTGCCGGAGCCCCGCGATCATGAGGGCCGAGTCGCGGGAGTGCAGCGGCAGTCGGATGACGGAGGGCCCGTCGGCGAGGGCGGCGAGCACGAGTTCGCGGTTCGTCAGTGACTTCGAGCCGGGCAGCGCGACGTCGCCGCGCAGGGGACCGCGCGCGAGCGGGGCGGTCCAGGGGGCCGGAGCCGCGGTGCTCGGTGCCCCGCTCTGGGAATGCGTCGTGTCGTCCATCGGTTCACAAGACTACTGAAACGATCGGGAGGACCCTTGGCGACAGCACTCGCACCCTCGCGGACGCGCCTGCCCGGCGTGTCCACGTCGCTCGCTCTAGACTGGCCCGCGATGACGACCGACGAGCCGCACGCAGCACCGCACGACCTGGTCGAGGAGACCGAGGAGCAGCTCGACGCTGTCGCGGAAGAGGCGGCGTCGCTCGACGACGCGTCGTTCGTCGACGCGAAGACCGTGTCGGCCGACGAGCTCCGGGCACTGTTCGAGACCCAGGCGCTGCCCTTCATGGACCAGCTGTACGGCGCGGCGATGCGGATGACCCGCAACCCTGCCGACGCATCGGACCTGGTGCAGGAGACCTTCGTCAAGGCGTTCGCCGCGTTCCGTCAGTTCAAGCAGGGCACGAACCTGAAGGCCTGGCTGTACCGGATCCTGACGAACACGTTCATCAACACGTACCGCAAGAACCAGCGGAACCCGTACCAGGGCACCATCGACGAGCTCGAGGACTGGCAGCTGGGCGGCGCCGAGAGCGTCACGCAGTCGATCTCCGCACGGTCCGCCGAGGCCGACGCGATCGACCACCTGCCGTCGTCCGCCGTCAAGGACGCCCTGCAGGCCATCCCCGAGGACTTCCGGATGGCCGTGTACTTCGCCGATGTCGAAGGCTTCTCGTACCAGGAGATCGCCGACATCATGAAGACCCCCGTGGGGACGGTCATGAGCCGTCTGCACCGTGGTCGCCGGCTCCTGCGGGGGCTCCTGGCGGACCACGCCCGAGAGACCGGCATCGTCCCGGACGCAGCGTCGACGGCGACGATGCGCGGACGAGGCCGGAAGGCTGTCGCGACCGAGGGTCGCGTCGATGGGAAGGAAGCACGATGAGCGGCTGCGACTGCTCCAAGGCGAAGGCCGAGCTCGAGGAGTTCCTGCACGGGGAGCTCTGCCGCGAGGACGCGGCGGACATCCGTGAACACATGGACGACTGCGAGGACTGCACGACCGAGCACCGCGTCGGCGTCGTCCTGATCGAGACCGTGCGCCGCGCGTGCAAGGAGACCGCCCCGGACGAACTGCGTGGCGAGATCCTCGCGCGCATCCGGCTGGAGCAGTCCACCCACTGATCGGGTCAGCGCCCCGCTGCGTGGTGCGCAGCGATCGACGCTCCGTCGAGGACCCGGTCGTAGACCCGGACCGTGTCGACGTCCCCGCGGAACGTGTAGTCGGAAGGCTGCCCGCTCCACGGATCGAGTGACTCGCGACCGACCCGCCAGTACCCGTTGTACTGGTTCGCGCCGACGATGTCGGTCCGGGTACCGGCCAGTGCGCCGTCGAGCCACAACTCGGCTCGTCCCTGCCGGAACGTCCCCACGGCGTGGTGCCACTGCCCGTCGTCGACCCGCGTGGCCGATCCGGTCGTGAATCGGAAACCGCCGCCGGTCCCTTGCACGCCGTACATGAGTCGACCCGCTGAGCTGATGTAGAGGTGCCGGTCCTTGTTCGGCGACGCCGAGTCCTGGCTCGAGCTGAAGCCGAGGATCCGGCCACCGGCGCGGTCGGTGCGGAACCATGCCTCGATCGAGAAGACCTGGGGCGCCGCGACGGCGGTGGTCGTCGCGACCCGGCTGTCGTTCGTCTCGAAGCGCATCGAGGGGTTCCCCGAGCACGGGTCGTCGTTGCGGACGGGGCCGAGGCGGCTCGAGCCGTCGGCGCCGTGCCCACTGGTGTCGCGGACGTGGGCTCCGCCCTTCTCGTCGAAGTCCCATGCGAGGACGGGGCCGTCGAGCGGACGGGCAAAACACGGGAACGACTGCGTCCGGAGCGATGACGCGGTCGCGGTGGCACCGCTGAAGCCGGCGCCGGCGGTCACGGTCAGCGCGATGGTCGTCACCGCGACGGCGGCGACGGTCGGCAGCGCCCAGGCTGACGCGCCATCGGTCGCGAGTCGTGTCGTGCCGGGGGAGATCGCGGGGCTCGTGCGGTCCCATCGCGGTGCACCACATCGCTCGCACGGCTGGCCCGCGACGACACGCCGGTCTGCGCGGGTCGCCGTGACGAGCAGCGCGGCGACCACGGCGGTGAGCAGCAGTGCGGACCACGCCCCGTCGCGGAGCCAGATCCCAGGGAGGCCGACGCCCGGGAACCGCAGGACGCCGACGCCGAGGACAGCCTCGGGCGCGACGGCGCTCCGGTCGGCGGTCTGGTTCGCATCCCCTCGGAGTCGGAGCCCACCGTCCTGCTCGATGCGCTCCAGCCGGTGGAGGCGGAGACGGTCGTCGTGGTCCGGGTCGTCGACGAGCAGGACGCGTCCGGGTTCGAGCGCCTCGGTGCCGACCGGCATGGCCGCGACGACGTCCCCCGTGCGGATGCCGGGGGCCATCGAATCGGAGACGACCGTCGTGACGTGCCAGCCGAGCAGTGTCGGGAGCGACGACCAGAGTGCGAGCAGCAGCACGGACCAGAGCACCGTGCGCGCCCCGACCGCGAGGAGCAACCGGGGAACGTCGCCCGCACACCGGACGGTGTGGTGCGTGACGATGGTTCGCATCAGCTGCTCCTCGTTGTCGGTCGGGGTCGTCGTGGTGCTCGGTCCGGGTGGGACGGGGAGGTCAGTCGGTCTGCGCTTCCCAGACGAACGTGGTGGCGGCCTCCGAGGCCTGCACGGTGTTCGGTGCGTCCTGTGACAGGTCGTAGCTGAACCGGTAGGTCGTGCTCGCCGTGCCCGTTGCGGGCTTCCACGCGTCGAGTCCGGTGCCGAACGAGTCCGCCGCGATCAGACCGGCGAGGGTTCCGTCGTGCACGGTCGACGAAGGGGTGAAGGTGCTGCAGTCGCCGGCGGTACCGAGCGAACCTCGCTCGACCTGCATGTCGAGGTACTGCCCGAGCGAGTCGACGTCGGCCTGTTCGTCGGTGTACACCTTCACCGTCGACGCGTTCGTGGTCTCGGCGGTGACGGTGATGCAGTTCGTCCCCGACGATCCGGGAACCAGGTCGTCGACGTCGAACATGGCGACGCCCTCGTCGTCGTCGGTGAGTGCGACGGCGCCGGTGCGCCAACTGTTCCCGGCGTTGTCGGTGCTGCTCGAGAACGCGGCGTACGAAGCGGTGGCGATGAGTGCGCCGCTCGCGACGACGGCGAGGGGGAAGGCGATCCAGGCGGCGGTGCGGCCGTGGCGGGAGGTGATGTGCATGGCTGTCCTGTCGGTCGGAATCACCCGGCGGGTGATATGACAGCAGCATATATGAATATCAGTTGACAGGAAACCCCGTCGCAACACGGTGCGGCGCCCGGGTAGGGTCGCCAGCATGACCCTCCTCGTCGAGTCGATCACCACCTGGTCGGACACGGACGTCGCCGACGTCGCCGCCCTCGTCCGCCTGCTCGGTCACGAGGTCGACGACGCCGCCATGCGCGCCCGCCTCGAACGGCTCACGCCCGAGGCCGGGCACCGCACGTGGGTGGTCCGCGGTGACGACGGACGCCCCGTGGCGGTCGCGGGCGCGCAGGTCACCTGGGCGTACGCGAGCGACGAGCCGACGGCGCAGCTCCTGCTGCTGGTGGTCGACGACACGGCCAGGAGGCTCGGCACCGGTTCGGCGCTGATCGGCACCTTCGAGACGTGGGCGGTGGACCAGGGCGCGCGTCGCCTGAGCGCCGTCAGCGCGGCCGCCACGGACAGCGCGCACCGGTTCTACCAGAAGCGCGGGTACCACGACGCCGGGGTGCGCTACACGAAGATCGCGTAGCGCACCCCGGCGTCTCGAGGGTCTAGCCGAGGGCCTTCTCGATGACCTCGGTGGCCTCTTGTGCGGAACGCTTCGAGGACCCGGTGGCGGGTGCAGCACTCGCGGCGCGGGCGGACACCGACAGCGGCCGGCCGTCGAGGTGCGGCGACAGGTTCATGCACACGAACGGCCAGGCGCCCTGGTTCTCCGGCTCTTCCTGGGCCCAGACGACGTCGGCGTCCGGGTAGCCGGCCAGTACCTCGAGGATGCGCTCGAGGGGGAGCGGGGCGAGCTGCTCGAGCCGGACGAGGGCGACGTCGGTGGCGCCGCGCTTGTCGAGCTCGGCGCGCAGGTCGTGGTGCACCTTGCCGGAGTGCAGGACCACGCGACGCACCGCTGCCCTGTCGGAGGGGGCGGATGAGCGCAGACGGTCGTCGTCGATGACCGCCTCGAAAGTGCCGGTCGTGAAGGCCTCGACCGCACTCGTCGCCTGGCGCAGGCGGAGCATGGCCTTCGGCGAGAACACGATCAACGGCTTCTGCGGCCGCTCCCACGCCTGGCGGCGCAGCAGGTGGAAGTACGACGCCGGGGTGGACGGGCGGGCGACCACCATGTTGTCCTCGGCGCACAGCTGCAGGTAGCGCTCGATGCGGGCGGACGAGTGGTCCGGTCCCTGGCCCTCGTAGCCGTGCGGCAGCAGGAGGACGAGGCCGGAGCGCTGCCCCCACTTCTGCTCGGCGGACGAGATGAACTCGTCGATGACGGTCTGGGCGCCGTTCGCGAAGTCGCCGAACTGCGCCTCCCAGAGCACGAGGGCCTCGGGGCGCTCGACCGAGTACCCGTACTCGAACGCCATCGCCGCGTACTCGCTGAGCAGTGAGTCGTAGATCGTGAACCGGGCCTGGTCCTCGGTCAGGTTCGACAGCGGCAGCCACTCCTGACCGTTCGACCGGTCGTGGAACACCGCCTGGCGCTGGACGAAGGTGCCGCGTCGGGCGTCCTGACCGGCGAACCGGACGGGCTTGCCCTCCACCAGCAGCGAGCCGATCGCCATGAGCTCGGCCATCGCCCAGTCCACACCGCCGTTGCGCGTCATGTCGGTGCGCTTCGACAGCAGCTGCTGCAGCTTCGGGTGGATCGAGAACCCGGCGGGCGGGTTGCTGTGGGCGTCGCCGATGGAGCGGACGAGCTCCTCGGAGACCGCGGTCTCGCGGACCTCGACCTCGGAGTCGTCCTGCTGCGCGGCCGGGCGTTCCAGCCCCTGGACGGCGCCGTCGTCGTCGACCTGGATCACCGGGATGGTGCCGGTCTGCGCCTCGTGCGTCTCGGCGAAGGCACGCTCCAGGCGGTCCTGGAAGTCGCGGTGCGCTTCGTCGTACTCTTCCTGCGTGATGTCGCCGCGGCCGACGAGGGCCTCGGTGTACAGCGTGCGGACCGAGCGCTTGGCCTCGATCAGGTTGTACATGAGCGGCTGGGTCATCGAGGGGTCGTCGCCCTCGTTGTGCCCGCGGCGGCGGTAGCAGATGAGGTCGATCACGACGTCGCGGTGGAACGCCTCACGGTACGCGAACGCCAGGTCCGCGACGCGCGAGACGGCCTCGGGGTCGTCACCGTTCACGTGGAAGATCGGCGCCTGGATCGTCTTCGCGACGTCGGTGGAGTACACCGAGCTGCGTGCCGACTCGGGCGGGGTGGTGAACCCGACCTGGTTGTTGATCACCAGGTGCACGGTGCCACCGGTGCGGTAGCCGCGCAGCTGCGACATCTGCAGCGTCTCGACGACCACGCCCTGGCCCGCCATCGCCGCGTCGCCGTGCACGAGCACCGGCAGCACGTTCGTCGATCCGGGGCCCTGCTTGTCCTGCTTGGCGCGGACGATGCCCTCGAGCACGCCGTCGACGGCCTCGAGGTGGGACGGGTTCGCCGCGATCGTCACGGGGATGCTCGACCCGTCCGAGGTGCGGAACAGCCCCTCGGTGCCGACGTGGTACTTCACGTCGCCGGAGCCCTGACCGGACACCGAACCCGGCAGCGACGACCCCTCGAACTCGCGGAAGATCTGGCCGTAGGTCTTGCCGGCGATGTTCGTGAGCACGTTGAGGCGGCCGCGGTGGGCCATGCCGATCGCGACCTCGGCCAGGCCGACGCCGGCGGCGTGCTGGATGAGGGTGTCGAGGAAGGCGATGGTGGACTCGCCGCCCTCGAGTGAGAAGCGCTTCTGCCCGACGTACTTGGTCTGCAGGAAGGTCTCGAACGCCTCGGCCTCGTTGAGCTTGCCGAGGACCCGGAGCTGCTCGTCCTTCGACGGCTTCGAGTAGGGCACCTCGATGCGCTCCTGGATCCAGCGACGCTGCTCCGGGTCCTGGATGTGCATGTACTCGATGCCGACCGTCCGGCAGTAGGCGTCGCGCAGGATGCCCAGGACGTCGCGCAACGGAGCGCTCGTCGTGCCGGCGAGACCGCCGGTGACGAACTCGCGGTCGAGGTCCCAGAAGGTCAGCCCGTGGCGCTCGATCTCGAGGTCGGGGTGGGTGCGCTGGCGGTACTCGAGCGGGTCGATGTCGGCCATCAGGTGCCCGCGGACGCGGTAGCTGTTGATGAGCTCCTGCACGCGAGCGGTCTTGTTCACCCGGTGCGCCAGGTCGACGTTGATGTCGTTCGCCCACTGGATCGGCTTGTAGGGGATCCGGAGCGCCGCGAAGATGCCGTCGTAGAAGCCGTGCTCCCCGATGAGGCGCTCGTGCACGTGCTTGAGGTACTCGCCCGAACCGGCGCCCTGGATGACGCGGTGGTCGTAGGTGCTCGTCAGGGTGATCGTCTTGCCGATGCCGAGCTCGACCAGGGTCTTCGACGCCGAGCCCTGGAACTGCGCCGGGTACTCGAGGGCGCCGGCGCCGATGATGGCGCCCTGCCCCTTCGTCAGGCGGGGGACCGAGTGCACGGTGCCGATGCCGCCCGGGTTCGTGAGCGAGATCGTGGTGCCCTGGAAGTCCGCCGGGGTCAGCTTGTTGTCGCGGGCCCGCTTCACCAGGTCCTCGTACGCCGACAGGAACTGGCCGAACGTCAGGGTCTCCGCGCGCTTGATGCTCGGCACGAGCAGGGAGCGGGTGCCGTCCTTCTTCGGGACGTCGATCGCGATGCCGAGGCCCACGTGCGCCGGGGCGACGACGAACGGCTTGCCGTCGCGCTCCTCGTAGAACACGTTCTGGCTCGGGAAGTCCTTCAGGGCCTGCACCATCGCCCACCCGATCAGGTGCGTGAAGGAGATCTTGCCGCCGCGGGCACGGCGCAGGTGGTTGTTGATGACGATGCGGTTGTCGATCATCAGCTTCGCCGGGATCGTCCGCACGCTGGTCGCGGTCGGGACGGTCAGCGAGGCGTCCATGTTCGACGCCAGGGTCTTCGCCATGCCCCGGAGCGGGGTGGCGACGTCCTCGTGGGTCTCCTCGTGGTCGTCGGCGGCGTCGTTCGCCTCGGCGGGGATCGGCGGCGGTGACGGCTGGCGCGAGGTCGTCTTCGCTTGGATCGGACCACCGGCCGGTGCGGGAGCCGGAGCGCCGGATGCCGGAGCAGCCGGTGCAGCGGCAGCCGGAGCGGCAGGAGCCCCGCCGGAGGTGTCAGCAGCCGGAGCGCCGCCGACCTGCGTGCGGTGGTAGCTCTCGAGGACCGGCCACCAGGACTTGTCGACCGACTCCTTGTCCGCGACGAACTGCTCGTAGAGCTCGTCGACGAGCCACTCGTTCGCCCCGAATTCGCCCGCGGTCTCGTCCGTTCCGGTCAGATGGCTCGACACAGCCGATCGCCCACTCTCCGTCGATAGATGCTCGTGTGTGTCGTGCGGCGCAACCCTGCCCCGCACAGGTGCCAAGCCTAGCCGCTCGGACATGTCCGTTCCGTGTCAGCCCCGGCGCGAGTCGGGCCCCGGCCGGGGCTCCCGGCGGAGCCGTACAGTGGGGCGCATGAGGTTCTACGAGACGCGGCCGACACACGACCTGACCTACTCCGACGTCTTCCTCGTCCCCAGCCGTTCCGGCGTGACGAGCCGGTTCGACGTGGACCTCGCCGCGAACGACGGCAGTGGTGCGACGATCCCGATCGTCAGCGCGAACATGAACTCGGTCACCGGCCCCCGGCTCGCCGCGACACTGGCCCGACGTGGTGGTCTCGGCGTCCTGCCGCAGGACATGCACCTGCAGGACCTCGACGCCGCGATCCGCTGGGTGAAGGACCAGCCGGTCGACTACGACACCGCCTACGACATGGGCTCGTCCACCACCGTCGCCGAGGCCCTCGAGCAGCTGCTGCCCGTCGCCGGCCGCGGGGTGGTCGTCCGCGACGCCGACGGCGAGTACCTCGGCTGTGTCCCCGCGACACGCCTGGGAGACGCCGGCCCCGACGCCACGCTGGGCGACCTGCTGCACGGCGCGTCGACCGCGATCGACGCCGAGGACGCCGGAACACCCCGACACGTGTACGACGTGCTGAGCGGTGCCGAGGTCGACTTCGCGCCCGTCATGCGGCACGGCAAGGTCGTCGGCACCACGAGTCAGACGAGCGCCATCCGCTCCGACATCTACACCCCGGCCGTCGACGCCTCCGGTCGCCTCCGGGTCGCCGCCGCGATCGGCATCAACGGCGACGTCGCGTCCAAGGCGCAGGCCCTGGCCGCCGCCGGCGTCGACGTGCTGGTCCTCGACACCGCCCACGGGCACCAGGAGGGCATGCTCCGCGCCCTCCGCACGGTCGCCGCCCTGCGCCTCGGCATCCCGCTCGTCGCCGGCAACGTCGTCACCGCCGACGCCGTGGCCCACCTCGTCGACGCGGGTGCGGACATCATCAAGGTCGGTGTCGGACCCGGTGCCATGTGCACGACGCGCATGATGACCGCGGTCGGTCGGCCGCAGTTCTCCGCGGTCCTCGAGACCGCCGCCGCCGCCCGGTCCCTCGGCGCCCACGTCTGGGCCGACGGCGGGGTCCGGTACCCGCGCGACGTCGCCCTCGCCCTGGCGGCCGGTGCCTCGGCCGTCATGATCGGCTCGTGGTTCGCCGGCACGCTCGAGGCTCCCGGCGTCCTGCGCCGTGACGCCGCCGGCAAGGCCTTCAAGGAGAGCTGGGGCATGGCGTCCGCCAAGGCCGTCCGCGAGCGCTTCGAACGGCTCGACCCGTACGAGCGTGCCCGCAAGGCGCTGTTCGCCGAGGGGATCTCGTCGTCGACGATCTACCTCGACCCGGAGCGCCCGAGCGTCGAGGACCTGCTCGACATGATCACCACGGGCGTCCGCAGCTCCGCCACCTACGCCGGTGCGTCCTCGCTCGCCGAGTTCTCCGAGCGCGCGTTGGTCGGCATCCAGTCCGCCGCCGGCTACGAAGAGGGCAAGCCGCTCCCCGTCAGCTGGTAGCGCGCGCCGGCTCCGCCGTCGCTTTCGCGGGGGTGAACGCGACCGCGAGACGGACGGGAGGCACGTGGCGGGGCCGCCACGTGCCTCCCGTCCGTCTGCTGGTGCGTCTACCGGCGCCGGGTCGCGTCCTCGACCTCGCCGACGAGCTCTTCGAGGATGTCCTCGAGGAACAGCACGCCGAGTGTCCGACCATCGGCGTCGAACGCCCGCGCGACGTGGCGCCCTGCTGCCCGCATGGTGGCGAGGGCGTCCTCGAGGTCCATCTCCGTGTACAGCGAGATGAGCTGCCGGATGCGCTTCGGCGGCACCGGGTCGTCGAACTCGTCCGGCCGCAGGTCGATGACGTCCTTCACGTGCACGTAGCCCGTGGGGGAGCCGTCCTCGCCGACGAGCACGTACCGCGAGAACCCGCGCTGGGCGACGGCACGCTCGACGTCGGCGGGGGTGGCGTCCTCGGGCAGGGTGACGAGCTCCGCCATCGGCACGGCGACGTCGCGGACCTTCTTCTCGGTGAACTCGAACGCCAGGGCGAGCTTGCCGTCGTCGGTCAGGGTGCCCTCGCGGCGGGACTGCTCCACGATGGTCTGCACCTCTTCGACGGTGTAGGCGCTGACCGCCTCGTCCTTGGGTTCGACGCGGAACAGCCGCAAGACCCCGTTCGCGACCTCGTTCAGCCCGACGATGACCCAGTGCAGGCCGTGGCCGATGTACCAGAGCGTCGGGACGAGCAGCAGCGCAGCGCGGTCCGGCATCGAGAACGAGATGTTCTTCGGGACCATCTCGCCGAACACCACGTGCAGGAACGACACGAGCAGCAGGGTGAACACGAACGCCACGGTGCCGATGACCTCGGCGCTCCAGCCCGTCAGGTGCAGCGGGACCTCGAGCAGGTGGTGGATCGCCGGCTCGGAGACGTTCAGGATGAGCAGCGAGCAGACGGTGATGCCGAGCTGCGTGGTCGCGAGCATACGGGTGGCGTGTTCCATCGCCCACAGGGTCATCTGCGCGGCCTTGGAGCCCTCTTCCGCGCGCGGCTCGATCTGCGAACGGCGGGCGGAGATGACGGCGAACTCGGCGGCGACGAAGTACGCGTTGCCGAGCAGCAGCACGACGAGCCAGAAGATCCCCCACCAGTCGGAGCTCATCGGGTGCTCTCCTTCGTTTCGGACCGCTTCGCGGTCTTGGTGGTGGCCTTCGTGGCCGGGATGATGATGGCGGTCGCCGCGGTGTCGGTCGGCGGGGGCGTCGGGGTCCAGCGGATGCGGTCGATCCGGCGGCCGTCCAGACGTTCGACGCGGAAGACGCCGCCGTCGAGCGGGACCTCGTCGCCGACCACGGGCAGCCGCCCGAGCGTCGACATGAGGAAGCCGCCGACGGTCTCGTACGGGCCGTCCTCGGGCACCTTCACGCCGGCGCGGTCCTCGAGCTCGTCGGGACGCAGCAGACCCGGGAAGGTCAGCCAGTCGCGGGAGCGGACCACGTCGATGCGGGCTCGGTCGTGCTCGTCGGAGACCTCGCCGACGATCTCCTCGATCAGGTCCTCGAGGGTGACGACCCCGGCGGTCCCGCCGTACTCGTCGACCACGATGACCATCTGGTAGCCGCGGCCGCGGACCTCGGCGAGCAGGGTGTCACCGGGCATCGTCTCGGGGACGCGTTCCGCGTCGGTCATGAGTGCACCGACGGGGACCTCCGGGCGCTTCTCGCGCGGGACGGCGACGGCTTGCTTGACGTGCACGATGCCGACGACGTCGTCTGCGTCCTCTTCGATGACGGGGAAGCGGCTGAAGCCGGTCTTGCGGGCGAGGGAGATGACGTCCTCCGCCGACTCCGACACGCGGATCGTGGAGAGCCGCGGCCGCGGGGTCATCACGTCGCTGGCGCTCAGCTCGGAGAACGAGATCGTCCGCTGGAGCAGCGTCGCGGTGTCCTGTTCGAGCGAGCCCTCGGACGCCGAACGACGCAGCAGCGAGGTGAGCTCCTCGGCGCTGCGTGCACCGGAGAGTTCTTCCTGCGGCTCGATGCCCATCGACCGCAGCACGGCGTTCGCGGTGCCGTTCAGCACGGCGACGGCCGGCTTGAACACCGTGGTGAACGCGATCTGCAGCGGCACCACGAGCTTCGCGGTCTGCAGCGGCAGCGCCAGCGCGAAGTTCTTCGGCACGAGCTCACCGAGGATCATCGACAGCAGCGTCGCGATGACGAGCGCGATGATCGAGCCGACGGTCTCGACGATGCCCTCTGGCAGGTTCATCGCCAGGAAGGGGGCTTCGAGCAGCTTCGCGATCGACGGCTCGAGCAGGTACCCGGTGAGCAGCGTGGTCAGCGTGATGCCGAGCTGCGCGCTGGACAGGTGCGTCGAGGTGACCTTCAACGCCCCGATGACGGGGGCGAGGCCGGGTTCACCGCGGTCGCGTCGGGCCTCGACGTCTGCTCGGTCGAGGTTGACCAGCGCGAACTCGGACGCGACGAAGACGCCGGTGCCGAGTGTCAGCAGGATGCCGCCGACGAGCATGACGATGTCGATCGGACTCATGATTCACCCCCGATCGCGCACAGGGATGACGTGCAGCTCACCGAGTGAGCGGCGGATGAGTGAGGCGAAGAACTATTCGGGGGATCGTCCACAGTGCTGCCAATCGTACTGCCTGCCCGTGGGGCCGACCGTGAATCCGTACAGAATCGTGGCGCGTCTACGCGGTGACGCGGGCACGGTGGTACTGCTGCGGCTCGTAGTCGACCGTCACGCCGAGCTCGACGGCCACGCGCAGCGGGAAGCCCGGGTCGCGCAGGAACTCGCGGCCCACCATCACCACGTCGGCCTGCCCGGTCGCGACGATCTGCTCGGCCTGGAACCCCTCGGAGATCATGCCGACCGCGATGGTGCCGATGCCGGCGTCGCGCTTGATCGCCGCGGCGTGCGGCACCTGGTAGCCGGGGCCGACCGGGATCGGCGCACTCGCGACGTTGCCGCCGGTCGAGACGTCGGCCAGGTCCGCGCCGTGCTCCGCAGCCCACCGGGCGACCTGCGTGGTCTCGTCGAGCGTGAGCCCGCCGTCCACCCAGTCGGTCGCCGAGAACCGCACGACGATCGGGAGGCCCTCGCCGACCTCGGCACGGACGGCGTCGACGACCTCGAGCAGTGCCCGAGCACGGTTCTCGAGCGATCCGCCGTACTGGTCGGTGCGGTGGTTGCTGAGCGGCGAGAGGAACTGGTGGAGCAGGTACCCGTGGGCGGCGTGGATCTCGACCAGGTCGAACCCGGCCTCGACCGCACGACGAGCGGACTGCGCGAACGCGAGCGCCACGACCCGGATGTCCTCGGTCTCGAGCTCGCGCGGGACGGCGTACCCGTCGAAGGCCTCGGCAGACGGGGCGACGGTCGACCAGCCACCCTGGTCGGCGGGGACCGAACCGTGCTCGGGCTCCCACGGACGGAACGTCGACGCCTTGCGGCCGGCGTGTGCGAGCTGGACACCGGCGGCGGCGCCCTGCGTGTGGATGAAGTCGACGATCGGCTTGAAGGCGTCGCGCTGCTGGTCGTTCCAGAGGCCGAGGTCCTGCGGGCTGATCCGGCCCTCCGGCACGACACCGGTGGCCTCGACGACGACCGCGCCGGCGCCGCCCTTGGCGAAGCCGCCCAGGTGCACGAGGTGCCACGGCGTCGGGACGCCGTCCTGCTCTTCGGCCGAGTACTGGCACATCGGCGAGACCCAGATGCGGTTGCGGACGGTCAGGTCGCGGATGGTGATCGGCTCGAACAGGGCGTGCGTCACGCGGGACTCCTCAGATGACGGGCGCCGGCTGCTCGGCCAGTTCCGTCAGGAACGACCGCAGTGACGCCGACGACGTGTAGTGGTGGCCGACCGCCCCGATCGCTTCCGCACCGGTGGCGTTCTCGGCCCTGTTGTCCACGAACACCATCTGCTCCGGCTCGATTCCCAGACGCGCGCACGTGTCGCGGTAGATGGATGCTGCGGGCTTCAGGACGTGCTCCTCGGCACTCACCACGACCGTCTCGAACAACGACCCCATCGGCGAGCGGCGGTACGGGTCGCCGAAGTCGAAGCCCGCGTTGGACAGCAGCGCCACCCGGGTCCCCGCGTCGTGCAGCTCCTCGACGATCGCCAGGGTCTCCGGCTCCACCTCGAACCAGCCGGTGAAGTCGATCGCCCAGAACCGGTGGATCTCCGTGATGCTCCAGGTGCGCCCGACCCGCTCACCGATCGCCCGCCAGTACGCCACGACGGACAGGTCCCCGCGGTCCAGGTCGTGCCGGAGCTCCTGGTAGACGGGGAACAGCTCGTCGGCAGGCACCCCGGTCAACTCGACGAGTGCAGCGCGAGAGGCATGCGGCGTCCGGCTGATCACCTCGCCGTAGTCGAAGACCACCACGCGACCAGGCAGGAACAGGCTCATGCGCTCCACCGTAACGTGGGCCCGGTGAACGACTTCCTGCCCGTCCAGCCGTCCGATGCCGCCGCGTGGGTCACCGCGCCGACGGGGGAGTCCAGCAAGTACCGCCGCGGGGTCCTCGGGGTCGCGACCGGCTCCGACCAGTACCCGGGTGCCGCGGTGCTGGGAGTCGACGCCGCCGTCCACACCGGCGTCGGCATGGTCCGCTACGTCGGACCGTCGCGGGCGTCGGACCATGTCCTTGCCCGTCGCCCCGAGTGCGTCGCCGGGGGCGGTCGCGTGCAGGCGTGGCTCGTCGGTTCGGGCATCTCGGCCCCCTCGCTCGCCGACCTGGACGAGATGACGGCGTCCGGCTTCCGGCACGCCTCGGACGACGGCGTCCCCGTCGTGGTCGACGCCGGTGCGATCCCGCTCGTCGACCTCGGGCCGCTCGCCGTGCTGACACCGCACGCCGGCGAGCTCGCGTCGTTGCTCGGGGTCTCCCGCGAGTCGATCGAGCAGGACCCGGCCGCTGCAGCCCTCCGCGCCGCCGAGCAGACCGGCAGCGTCGTGCTGCTCAAGGGTGAGCGCACCCACGTGGTCACGCCGGACGGGTCGGTCCGCCTGGTGGCATCGTCGGCGACACCGTGGCTCGCGGCGGCCGGTGCCGGGGACGTGCTGGGCGGGGTGCTCGGCGCGCTCGTGGCGGCGCGGCAGGGTGCCGTTTCGTCTGCTGGCTCGTCGCTCACGCCGTCGGACCTGGCGCACCTGGCCGCGTCGGCCGCGGTGGTGCACGGGGTGGCGGCTCGGCGGGCGTCCGGCGGCGGGCCGTTCCCGATGACCGGGCTGATCGCCGAGCTGCCCGGGGTCGTGCGGGACCTCGTCGTGGACGGCGACGCGCGCGGGTAGCGGTCGGTGCGCCATCCTCGAGGTCGTACGACATCAGTGATGTCGCCTGTTGCTGCCGCGCGGTGACGACTTCCTCGTTGTCGTACGACGACGAGGAAGTCGTCCCGTGCGTGCGCTGGTTGTTGCACCCGCGGAGTGACGACAGCGTCGATGTCGTACGACATCGAGTTCGCCGTTCCTTGCCCAAGCGCATTGTTGCGCGCGGGGCGACGACGAGGTCGACGTCGTGCGACATCGGTCGTGTCGCCTGTTGCAGACGCAGGCGGGGGACGGGCGGGAGGCCCGTGGCGGGGCAGCCACGGGCCTCCCGTCCGCCGGTGCGCACGTCACGGGCGTGACGCGCGTCGCGGACGTCAGCTCGCGGGGGTCGCGTGCACCAGGAACTCGACCGTGCCGGAGTCGTCGACCTTCACGAAGCCGAGGCTCGGCGCCTGCACGCCGTAGTCCGAGAACGTGACCGGGATCGAGCCGGAGATGTCGACGCCGTCGCCGTTCAGGCCGACCTGCAGGTCGGCGGTGACGTCCTTCGTGACCCCGTGCAGCGTCAGCTTGCCGGCAGCGGTGACCTTCGTCGTGTCCGAGCCGCTCGGGACCGCGTCGGCGATCGGCTCGGTGAGTTCGAACGTGGCCTCGGGGAAGGCGGAGGTGTCCATCGCCGAGTCGCGGAAGTAGGAGTCGCGCTGGTCGGAGTCGGTGGCGATGTCGGCGACCTGCACCGTGATCGTCGCCTTCGTGATGCTCGAGCCGTCGACGGTGGCGCTGCCGGAGACGCTGTCGGTGCGGCCGGTGACGGTGACGTCGGAGCCGTTGAGGACCTCTTGCAGGCGGTAGCCCGCCTCGGAGTCGCCGCCGACCGTCCAGTCGCCGGACAGGTCGGAGTCGTCGAGGGTGGACGCCTGTCGGCTGGCGGCCACGGACGGTGCCGCTGAGGCCTTCGCGTTCTCGTTGCTCGTGTAGACGTTCGTCGCGACGATCGCCCCGACGACGCCGAGCACGACGACGGCGGCGATGACGGAGATCCAGATGACGGCCTTGCGGCGCCCGCGCGGGGTTTCGGTGGTCACGGTCAAGACGGTGACACGTCATGGTTGGGGGAGCCTGGGACTCGGGTCGGTTCGGGTGGGCTCGCTGCCGGTTCGGGGGCGCTCGCTGCCGGTACGCTCGTCCGGTGCGCAGGACCGGGAACCCGTGGATCGAACGCGTCGGGTTCGTCCTGGCGTTCGCCGCCGTGCACGCGGCGCTGTGGTGGCTGACGGCCGTCTCGGCGAACCTGCCCCTCGGCGACGTGACGATCACCTACAGCCGGTGGATCGAGACCGGGCGGAGCGCGGACTTCTGGGTCGGGATCGACGGCGAGTGGGTCTACCCGATCTTGGCGATCGTGCCGATGGCCGCCGCCGCACTCGGTGGGATCGCGTCGATCGGCTCCGGGTGGCTGCTGCTGATGGTGCTGCTCGACGCCGTGGCGTGCGCGTTCCTGTGTCGGTTCCGGGCGAGCGGCGTGCTCGGCGCGGCGGGGCGTGCCGGCGGCTCGTCGGCGCGTGGCGTGCGGGTCGTGTGGTGGTGGCTCGCCTTCCTGCTCGCGCTCGGGCCGATCGCGCTCGGCCGCATCGACACCGTCGCGACGGTGTTCGCGCTGGTCGGGGTGGCCTTCGTGGCGTCAAGTCCGGCCGTCGCCTCGGCGCTGTTCACCGCCGGGGCGTGGACGAAGGTCTGGCCGGCCGCGCTCGTCGCCGTGCTGCTGCTCCTGCGGAAGGGCCACCGCCGCGGCGTGCTGTCGGGCGCGCTCGTGCTCACCGCGCTCATCGTGCTCGTCGACGTGCTCTGGGGCGGAGCGCCGTACCTGCTGTCGTTCATCGGGGAGCAGACCGGACGGGCGCTGCAGATCGAGTCGCCGCTCGCGACGCCGTTCATGTGGGCAGCGGCGTTCGGGGCCCCTGGTGCGGCCGTGTTCTACAACCAGCAGATCCTGACGTTCGAGGTCTCCGGTGCCGGCACGGACGCCGCGGCCGCGGTCTCGACGCCGCTGATGGCCGTCGTGGTCGTCGCCGGGGTCGTCCTCGCCCTGTGGGCCGCACGCCGCGGTGCCCGTCGTGCCGAGCTCGCGCCGGTGCTCGCGCTGCTGTTCGTCGCGGCGCTCATCGCCACGAACAAGGTCGGGTCGCCGCAGTACATCGGCTGGCTCGCCGTGCCGATCGTGTGGGGGCTGGCCGCGGGGACACCGAGTGCACGTCGGTTCGTGCCGATCGCGCTCGCTGCGCTCCCCACCGCCGTGCTGACCCAGCTGATCTACCCGGGGTACTACGACCAGGTGCTCACGCTGCAGCCGTGGATGCTCGTCGTGCTGACGGTGCGGAACGTGCTCGAGGTGGCGATCCTGGCGTGGACCGTGGTCGAGCTGGTGCGGATGGGGCGGAGCGCGGGCAGGATGGACGCATGATCGTCGCCTTCTCCGTTGCTCCGTCCGGTGGTCCCTCCGAGCAGGCGGACGGCTCCGTGCACGACGCCGTCGCCGCGGCCGTGCGGGTGGTGCGCGAGAGCGGGCTGCCGAACCGGACGTCGTCGATGTTCACCGAGCTCGAGGGGGAGTGGGACGAGGTCATGGACGTCGTCAAGCGCGCCACCGAGGCCGTCGGGGCGTACGGCACGCGGGTGTCGCTCGTGCTCAAGGCCGACATCCGCCCCGGCCACACCGGCGAGATCGACGGCAAGCTCGAGCGGCTCGAAGCGGCGCTCGGCGACTGACGCCAGCGCGCTGACCGGCCTGGCACGCTGCGGACGCTGCGGACGCTGCGCTCAGCGCTCAGCGCTCAGCGCTTGTCGCGCCGCCGTGCGCGGGTGCGCCGGCGGGGATCGGGCCCGAGCACCACGAGCACGGTGAGCAGCGCGATGCCGGCGAGCACGGCGATGAGCACGATGACCATGCCCATCGGGTCGGTGGCGTCCTCGCAGTTCGCGGGCGCACCGGCGGCGCAGGAGGCGAGCACGGTCGTGGTGAGGGTCACGTGGTCATTGAACAACGGGGGCCCGCGCGACACGCCGATGCCCTCCCGTCGATGTCGGTGGTCGGGTGTCTCATGGCCCGTATCGAGCCACTTCGGGTGGCCCCGAGACGACGAGGAGCGCGTGATGACCCACGACGACTGGTGCCCCGACTGCGACCTGCGAACGGTCGTCATCGACACGGACGAACAAGGCGAGAACGCCTGGGCTACGTGCGCCGAGTGCGGTATCGGTTGGACGCACCGCGACGAGCTGCCCGAACTCGCTCTCGCATCCACGCGTGGCGCGCGGACGGAGCGTCGGGCGGCCTGACCGCGACCGGTCCCGCTCCCGGCAATCCGCGTGAGGCGACTTCCGTTCGGCCGTTGGAGCGGTCTACACTGCTCTGACCGGATGGTCGTCGCCACCCGGACCGTCCGTTCGCTGCTGAACCCGGACCGGCACCCCGATCGGGCGTGGCCGCGCTGCCGCTCGGCACGCGTGCTGCGTCGACCGCGGGACGCCTCGGTCACCACCGTCGCCCAGGCGGCACCGTCCATTCGACACCCCGATCCGACGACGCTCCGCAGGACGCCGTCCGAGAACAGGCCCCATGTCACAGCTCACGCCTGCGCGTCGCGCCGCCGCGCTCATCTCGCTCGCCCTCGGCGGCTTCGCCATCGGGTCGACCGAGTTCGTCGCGATGGGCCTGCTGCCGAACATCGCGCAGGCACTGCTGCCGCAGCAGTACGGCCTCGACCCGGACGCCGGCATCGCGCACGCGGGCTGGCTCGTCAGCGCCTACGCACTCGGGGTCGTCGTCGGCGCCCCCACCATCGCGGCGATGTCCGCGAGGTTCCCGCGCAAGGGCCTCATCCTCGTGCTGCTCGTCGGGTTCGTCCTCGCGACGATCGCGAGCGCGCTCCTGCCGTCCTTCGGCCTGGTGCTCGTCGCCCGCTTCGTGGCCGGTCTGCCGCACGGGGCCTACTTCGGCATCGCCTCGATCGTCGCCGGCGACATGATGGGCCCGGGCAAGCGCGGCAAGGGCATCGCGATGGTGTTGCTCGGCCTGTCCGTCGCGAACGTCGTCGGTGTCCCCGCCATCACCTGGGTCGGCCAGCTCGCCGGGTGGCGGATCGCCTACGGCGTCGTGGCCGCCCTGTTCGCACTGACGTTCCTCGCCGTCGCGGCCTTCGTGCCGAAGAGCGCCCGTGACGAACACGCGACGATCGGCAGGGAACTCCGCGCCTTCCGCGTGCCGCAGGTCTGGATCGTGATGGGCCTCGGCGCCGTCGGCTTCGGTGGGTTCTTCGCCGTGTACTCGTACATCTCACCGCTCGTGCAGAACGTCACCGGGATGCCGGAGTCGTTCGTGCCGATCGTCCTGGTGGTCGTCGGCATCGGCATGGTCGTCGGCGGCATCCTGGGCGGACACCTCGCCGACCACAGCGTGAAGCGCACGATCTACTTCGGCATGTTCTCGCTCATCGGCGCCCTGCTCATCACGGTGCTGACCGCGCAGTGGCTCTGGGGCATGCTCCTCGGTGCGTTCCTGCTCGGTGCGACGTCGTCGGCGATCCCGCCGGCGGTGCAGTCCCGCCTGATGGACGTCGCCGGTGACGCCCGCACGATCGCCGCGGCGCTCAACCACTCGGCGTTCAACATCGGCAACTCGATCGGTGCCGCGCTCGGCGGTGCCGTCATCGCGGCGGGCTTCGGGTTCCTCGCCCCCGGCTGGCTCGGCATCGGCCTGGCACTGCTCGGCGTCGTCGTCACGATGGTCAGCTACTCGGTCGAGCGGCGCACCACGCGCCGTGCCGCGCTGCGCTCCCCGTCGCCCAGTACCGGCCCGATCACCGCGCCCGTCCCCATCCACTGACCGCGCGCGGTGGGCGCGCCCACCCACCGGACGGGAGGCCCGTGGCGACGCCGCCCCGGGCCTCCCGGCCGATGTGGGGTGCGGCAGACCGCGCCGAGTGAGCAGAAGACGTCGAGTCACGTGATGGAACCCGACGTCTTCTGCTCACTCAGCGAAGCGGGCGCGTGCGCCGTGCCGCACTACAGGCCCTGCGGGCCGCCGTCCTGCACGATGATGCCGTCGGTGATCGCACGCTTCCGGAGCGCCACCTTCGTGCCCACGTCGAAGCCCGCGACGCGGTACTTCTCGCGGATGCGCTTGAGGTAGCTCTTGGCGGTCTCCTCCGAGATGCCGAGCTGGTACGCGACGCTCTTCACCGGCTCGCCGCCGCCGTAGAGCGCCATGACACGACGCTCCTGGGCGCTGAGCTTCGGGACACCACCGACGTCGCCGCTGTTGATGGCCAGGTCGAGCTCGGCGGAGACGTACTGCTCGCCGCGCTGTGCTGAGCGGATCGCCTCGACGATCATGTCGGCGTCCTCGCTCTTGACCAGGTAGCCGAGCGCACCGGCGGCGAGGGCCTCGCGCACGACGTTCGGCTCCGAGTAGGTGCTCATCACGACGGTCTTCACACCGGCGGTCTTGAGCGTCGAGATCTTCAGCGACACCGGGATGGAGTCCTTGAGGTCCAGGTCGAGCAGCACCACGTCCACCGGGAACGCCGGGCTCGTCAGGAGCTCGGGCCAGGTCGTGACGGCGGCCACCAACGTGATGTCGTCGGCGGCGCTCCGGATCCACTCCGTGAGCGCACCGAGGAGCATCCTGTGGTCGTCGACGAGTGCGAGTCGGATGGGTTCCTCTGGAGTCGCCATGCGGGCGTCCTTTCTCGGGGGCAGTTCGTGCCCGATCCTAGGAGGGAGGGGCACATGGCACGTGCAGGCTGTCCGGGTGTCCGGCAGCTACATCGACGGATGTCGGTCCACGACGCAGTGGGCGACGATGTGGAGCGCGCCGTCGCGGACCGTCTCGGTGTACGGACCGATGCGCTGCAGGGCGCTCCATGCGGTGGGGCCGAGGCGTCGGCGCTGGACGCCGCGGGACTCGATGACGACCGGCACGTCCATCCGCTCGTCGGTGACGGGGTGGCCGTCGGACCCGACCGGGCCGAGCGTGACCGAGACGACCGGCAGACCCGGGGTGGCGGTGCGGCCGTCGCCGACCATCTGCCACAGGGCCTGCAGCAGGCCGTCACGCTGCGCGGGGCTGAGGTGGCCGGCCAGCGCACCCGGATCGGCAACGCTCACCGAGCGGCCGAGGTGGTCGGACTCCGTGATCGCGTGGTACAGCCAGGTCTCGCGGCGGCCCTCGATGAGGTGCAGTCGGAGCTCGGTGGCGAGCGAGGCGGCGACGGAGCTCGAAGCGTCGGACAGCGGCAGGGGATCGGTGCCGTTCGCCACGGCGTCGAGCAGCTTCTCGGCGGCCAGGTCGAGGCGGGCGAGTTCGTCGGATGCGAGCATGCCGACCGCGAACTGGGGAGCCTGCACGTTGCTCTGCACGAGGACCCGGTCGAGCTCGCGTTGCACGAGCTGCCGGAAGCGGTGCACGACGTACAGGGCGATGGACGGGGGCACCACGACCAGGGCGAGCAGGGACACGATCGCGGGCAGGGTGGCGTTCGTGATCGGGGTCGAGGCCACGCTCATGCCGATGAACGCGAGCCCGAGGACCGCGATGGCCGCGGCGACCTCGCGGGCCGGCCGGAGGGTCGCCATCGGCAGCAGGGCGAAGCCGGCGGCGATGGACGCCGACGCGGTGTGCGCGATGTCGTGCTCGGGCCAGATGCCGATGAAGTCGAGGGTCACCACGCACGCCAGCACGACGCAGATCAGCCCGAAGGCCAGCCCCGTCAGCCGCTCGCCGTAGGTCAGCACGCTCAGGCCGACTCCGACCGCTGCGACGAGGTAGAGCGCCCATGCGGCGGCGGGCAGCCACGGGTCGGAGAACTCGGACCAGCGGACCAGGAAGTAGACGATGCCGGACACCGCTTCGATCGCGGTGAGCACCGCGGCGCCGAGGCCGAGGTACCCGGCTCCGAGCGAGGCGCCGGGCTTGGCGGCCTGGCGCAGCGACCGTGCACCGGTGGAGGTCGAGGGGAGCCCACGAGCCTGACGGCGCTCGCTGGTGCGGTACCGGTCGCGGGCTTCGCGGCGGGTGCGTGGCGGCTGCTGACCGGTGGACTCACCGGGCAGGCCACGGCTGATGGTGTCCTCGGGGACCCTGCTCATCGCGGTGCCTCCAGGACGACGGTGGTGCCGGAGCCCGGCGCGGAGAAGAGCTTGGCGTCGCCGCCGACCTCGCGCAGGCGGCTCACGACGCTCTCCTTGAAGCCGAGTCGCTCGGCGCTGACGGTGGTGAGGTCGAAGCCGACGCCGGAGTCGGTGACCATGGCGCGCACCATGTCGTTGTCGTGGACGATCGTCACGTGCGCCTCGCCGACACCCGCGTGCCGACGGACGTTCTCGAGGCACTCGCCGAGCGCGAGCAGGAACGCGTCGAGCACGTGCGACGGCAGCAGCACCTGTCCGGTGCCGTGCCAGCTGACCTCGAGGCCCATCCGCCCGAAGCGCTGCTTCACCGACTCGAGGGTCTGGCCGAGGGGGGACTCCTCTTCGCGGGTGAGTGAGTAGTCGCCGGACTGCGACGGCTGCGGGGTCGCGCCGAGTCGCAGGTGGCGCAGGAGCCGGGCGTCCTCGGCGGCCTGCTCGCGCATGGCCTGCTCGGAGACCCCGACGCCGGAGTGGGCGAGGAGCGTGAGCGTCGCGAGGACCGTGTCGTGCAGCAGCCGCGCACCCTGGCGTCGCTGCGCCTCGGTCTCGCTGGCCTGCCGCTCGGCGCGGTGCGCGGTACCGATGCTGTAGATCCGTCGTGCGACACGGGGGATGCTCCGCGAGATCCAGACGGCGACGACCGCGATGAGGACCCAGCCGAGCAGGGCACCGCTGACGGGCGTCGACAGCACGGTGCCGGTCGCCCACACCATCGCGACGGCCACGATCGCACCGGTGCCGATCGTGAGTCCGAGGCCGAACGGCTGACCACGCTGCGCCATCAGTGGTGCGGAGAGCGACCCGCCGGCGAGCGGCATCACGGCGGCGGCGACGAGCGGACGCACCGACTCGTCGACCCCGAAGAAGAGGAGCGCCAGCGAGCCGAGGCCGGTGGTCAGGATCGCGGCCGTCCACCACACCGAGCCGCTGCGGCCGAAGAACACGAGCGAGGCCACCATCGCGGCGATGCACAGCAGCGCGCCGACGAGCGGCAGGGCGGGGACCGCGGCGGCGCAGACCACGCCGACGACGCTGATGAGCGCGCAGACGATGCCCACGACACGGGTGGTCGCCCGCAGCAAGCGGTCGCGTTCCTGTGCGATGAATTCCATCGATGTCCTGGTTGGTGACGATCTGGTGTGACGGGTCGTGCCGGGTCGTGCGGGTCCGGCGCGTCGTGCCGGGTCGTGCGGGTCGTGCGGGTCGTGCGGGAAACCGAGCCTCGTTCAGTCCGGCTCCAGGCCATCAAACCACGGGCGACACCCGTTGTGGGGTGTTCGGCGCGCCGCGCCGCACGTGCCGCGCCGCACGTGCCGTGCCGCGCTCAGCCGTCGAGCAGCCGCCGCAGGTGCGCGCCGACCTGCTCGTGCTCGATGAGGAACCCGTCGTGCCCGAACTCGCTCTCGATCACCGCGGCCGTGTCGCCGTCGAGCGTGTCGGGGACGCCGGCGGCGATCCGGTGCTGGTCCTCGATCGGGAACAGCCGGTCGCTCGAGATCCCGACGACGAGCGTGCGGGCAGTCACGAGTTCGAGCGCAGCAGCGACACCACCCCGCCCGGCGCCGACGTCGTGCGAGTCCATCGCGTGCGTGAGCGTGACGTACGTCGACGCGTCGAAGCGCCGGGTGAACTTGTTGCCGTGGAAGTCGAGGTAGCTCTCCACCGAGAACCGCCCGTCGTCGCCGAGCGGTGAGACGTCGCTCTGCCACGACCGGGCGAACCGGCCGTTCAGCTCGTCGGACGCCCGGTAGGTCATCAGCGCCATCCGCCGAGCCAGCGCCAGCCCGCGGTGCGGTCCCTCGCCGACGTGGGCCTCGTAGTAGTCGCCGCCCGCGAACGCCGGGTCCATCTGGATCGCCGAGCGCTGGAGCGAGTTCGCCGCGATCTGGTCCGCCGTGGTCTGTGCCGTCGACGCCAGGACCGCGAGTCGCTGCACCCGCGCCGGGTGCGAGACCGCGAACTCCAGTGCGTGCATCCCGCCCATCGACCCGCCGACGACGGCCGCGAACACGTCGATGCCGAGCCGGTCGGCGAGCTGTCGCTGCACCTCGACCTGGTCGCGCACGGTGACGAACGGGAACCGCGAGCCCCACTCGACCCCGGAGGGTGCCACCGAGGACGGCCCGGTCGTGCCCTGGCACCCGCCGAGCATGTTCGGCGCGATCACGAACCACCGGTCGGTGTCGATCGCCAGGCCCGGTCCGACGACGTCGTTCCACCAGCCGGCGGTGCGGTGGCCGGGGCCCGGTGCACCGGCGACGTGCGAGTCTCCGGTCAGCGCGTGGAAGAGCAGGACCGCGTTGTCCCGCGCCGCGTTGAGGGTTCCCCACGACTCGTAGGCGACGCGGACGGCCGGCAGACGGCCGCCGCGCACCCACTGCTCGCCGAGGGACGCGAAGTGGCGCGCACCCGGGTGGTCGCCGGGGCGCCAGGCGCCCGTGACGGGCGGCTTGCCGAGTGTGCCGAGTTCGGCACCGGGCACCAGGGTGGACGGCACGGAGTCCTCGGGGGTCGTCTGCCAGTCCATGGTGCGTCCAGTCTGCCGGGAGGCGCGGGTCACCGCCGCCGTGTTACGTCACGCCCGCCCCGTGGCCGGGTCCCGGGCCGCGCTCGCGTCGTCCTGGCCGGGCGTCTGCGGGTCGGCGCCTGGGCGGGTGCGTGGGCGGGTGCGACAACGTCGACGTCCTACGACATCGAGGAAGTCGCACCACCGCGTCGGCAACTGTTGCACGGGCGGGGAGACGACAAGGTCGACGTCGTGCGACGTCGACCTTGTCGTTCCGCGTCGGTGCCGCGGGCGAGGAAAGGCTAGGCGCGCTGCCCCTCCTGCGAGACCGCACGGGCCGCGGCGAGCCCGGCCTCGAGGTCGGCCTTCAGGTCCGCGATGTTCTCGATGCCGACCGACAGCCGCACCAGACCCGGCGTGACCCCGGTGGTGAGCTGCTGCTCGGGCGTGAGCTGTGAGTGCGTGGTCGACGCCGGGTGGATCACGAGCGAGCGCACGTCACCGATGTTCGCCAGGTGCGAGAACAGCTGCAGGCCGTCGACGAACGCCTTGCCCGCGGGCACCCCGCCCTTGAGCTCGAACGACAGCACCGCGCCGACGCCCTTCGGCGCGTACCGGTTCGCCGCGGCGTACCAGGGCGACGTCGGCAGCCCGGCGTAGGCGACGGTGGCGACGTCGGGGTGCTGGTCGAGCCACTCGGCGATCTCCTGCGCGTTCGACACGTGTCGCTCGATGCGGAGCGACAGGGTCTCGATGCCCTGCAGCAGCGTGAACGCGGTGTCCGCCGAGTTCGACGCCCCGAGGTCGCGGAGCAGCTGCACCCGCGCCTTCACGATGTAGGCGAGCTCGTTGCCGACGGCCTCGGCGAAGACCGCACCGTGGTACGACGGGTCGGGCGTGTTGAACTCCGGGAACTTGTCCGGGTGCTGCGACCAGGCGAACTTCCCGCCGTCGACGATGATGCCGCCGATGACCGTGCCGTGCCCGCCGAGGAACTTCGTCGCCGAGTGCACCACGATGTCGGCGCCGTGCTCGAACGGACGGATCAGGTACGGGGTCGCGATCGTGTTGTCGACGATCAGCGGGACCCCGGACTCGTGCGCGACGTCGCTCACGCCGGTGATGTCGAGCACGTTGATCCTCGGGTTGCCGATGGTCTCGGCGAAGAACAGCTTCGTGTTCGGGCGGACCGCGCGGCGCCACTCCTCGAGGTCGTCCTGGTCCTCGACGAACGTCGTCTCGATGCCGAGCTTCGCCAGCGTGTACTTGAACAGGTTGTACGTGCCGCCGTAGATCGACGACGACGAGACGATGTGGTCGCCCGCGCCCGCGATGTTCAGCACGGCGTACGTCTCCGCCGCCTGGCCGGAGGCGACGAGGAGTGCGCCGCTGCCGCCCTCGAGCGCTGCGATGCGCTGCTCCACGACGTCGTTCGTCGGGTTCATGATCCGCGAGTAGATGTTGCCCGGCTTGGCCAGGGCGAACAGGTCACGGGCCTCGTCCGAGTTCGCGAACACGTACGAGGTCGTCTTGTAGATCGGCGTGGCGCGGGCGCCCGTGGTCGGGTCCGGCTGCGCGCCGGCGTGGACCTGCGTGGTCTCGAACTGCCACTGCGCGGCGTCGTGCTCGGTCATCTTGGTGCTCCTGTCCGGTGCGGCTGGGTGATGAGTTCGGGTGAGCTCGAGGGGGCCACGCCGGCCGGTCCCGAGCAGACGCGCCAGCGGCTGGTCGGCCGTGCCCGGTGGGGATGCGGCTGTGCGTCGGATGTCACGGTACGCAGGTGACCGGGCCCGCACCACCGCACCCGCCTCGGGACGTAACGCGCGCGCCCGACGCGTCACGGGCCTCCCGTCCGCGGAGCGCGACGCGGGTCGCACCGTGCGAGGTCACCTGTGGTGCGAGGTTCCATACTCGGTGCGCGCCTGCGCACCCTGCACCACGGACGGAACCTCGCACCGTTCGCGGGCGGGCCTCGCACGGTGCGAGGGAGGGCGCGGGGGCACCGCTACGCCGGATCGCGACGGAACAGCCAGTCGACCTTCGGTTCCAGCAACCAGCGCATGCCGCGCCGGACGAACGGCTGGGCGAGGAAGAGGCTGACCGCACAGGCGATCACGACCATCAGCAGCACGAACGGCCACGCGGAGTGCGGGCCGGCCAGCACGCCGGACTCGCGGATCGGGTACAGCACGAACGTGTGCAGCAGGTACACGTACATCGTCGCCGCACCGAACTGCGTGAGCCAGATGTTCCTCCGGGGGATGAGCACGAGGAACGACGCGGTCAGCAGCGTCGCGAGGAGCATCAGGCCGAAGCGGACGGCACCGGCCCACCAGGCGTCCTCGCCGAGACCCGAGTACGAGTCGTCGTAGAAGAACCAGTGGTGCAGGTCGAACTCCTTGAACTGCGGGATCCAGACGGCGCACGACACGGCCCATGCGGCGAACACCACGGCGGCGGTGACGCGGACCCGGACCACCGTGCGGCGCGAGGCCTCGTACCAACGGTCGAAGAGCCCCCACTGCTTGACCTGCCACCCGAGCAGGAAGAACGGCAGCAGGCTGATCGCGCGCGAGAGCGACAGCGTGGAGTCGACGTTGTCGAAGTAGCCGACGCCGATGCTGAACACCACGGCCCAGAACAGCGGCCACCGCAGTTGTGCCAGGTAGGGGAGGATCAGCTTGAAGATGCCCAGGGCCAGCAGGAACCACAGGGTCCAGGTCGGCTGCGTCGGGTTGAAGTCCTTGCCGCCCTCGACGATGCCCTGCACCACGGTCCAGATCGTCTGCATGATGATGTACGGCACGACGATGTCCGTGATCGTGCGGCGCATCCGCTTCGCCGTCGGGGTGTCCGCCGACGAGAAGTACCCGCTGATCACGCCGAACGCGGGCATGTGGAACGCGTAGATGAACGTGTACAGCGCCAGGGCGTGTTCGCTCGCCGGCGTCTGCCGCTGGATCGCGTGGCCGATCACGACGAGGGTCACCGCGACGAAGCGCGCCGTGTCCCACATCGGGATACGGCGCGGGGCCCGGCCGGGTTCGAGCTGCGTCGCCGGGGCCGAGGGGGCGGGAGGGGCGGCATCCGTCGTCATCGTCGGTCACGTTACCGGATCGTGACCTGGACGGCTCGGCGCGGTGCGGGAACGGTCCCGCTCGGTACGGTGGTCGGGCCGGGCCGTCACGCGCCCTGGTCACCGACGCAGGAGGCAGATCACATGGCAGCACGGCGCGCAGTCGTCACCGGAGCGAGCTCGGGCATCGGGGCGGCCACCGTCCGGCTGTTCCGGTCGCGGGGTTGGGACGTGCTCGCCGTCGCCCGCCGCGCGTCGAAGCTCGAGGCGCTCGCCGCGGAGACCGGGGCGGACATCCTGGTCGCGGACATCACGAGCGCCGCCGACGTCGAGGCGCTCGCCGCCCGTGTCGCGGAGCTCGGCGGCGCGGACGTGCTCGTGAACAACGCCGGCGGCGCGTTCGGCTCGGCGAGTGTCGAGGACTCGGACGTCGACGACTGGCGCGCCATGTTCGAGGTGAACGTGATCGGCACGAAGCGGGTCGTCGCGGCGCTGCTGCCGCACCTGCGGGACCGTGCCCGACAGGGCGGGGGAGCGGACATCGTCACCGTCACGAGCACGGCCGGCTTCGTGGCGTACGAGAACGGTGGCGGCTACAACGCCGCGAAGTTCGCCGAGCACGCCCTGGTCGGCGCACTCCGGCTCGAGCTGAACGGCGAACCGATCCGCGTCGTGGAGGTCGCTCCCGGCCTGGTGAAGACCGACGAGTTCGCGCTCACGCGGTTCCGCGGCGACGAGCAGAAGGCTGCAGCGGTCTACGACGACGTGCCGGGGCCGCTCGTGGCCGACGACGTCGCCGAGGCGATCGTGCACGCGGTGGAGCTGCCGGCGCACGTGAACCTCGACCTGATCACGATCCGGCCGGTCGCGCAGTCGGCGCAGCACAAGCTCGCTCGCGGGACGCTCACGCCGCGCTGATCCCACGCGCCGCCCGTGCGCACCGCCCGGGCGGTGGCCACGGGTCGCGGGCGCGGGGTCCCTGCCGGTACCGTGGTCGGATGCCGATCAGCAGCGAACCCGAGCCCACGGCCCCGGCTCAGTCGACCGTGACCGTGACGAGCGGGCCCGAGGTGCTCGGATGGCTGGAGTTCGGTGACGCCGCTCGCCTACTCGCGAAGGACGTGCTGTCCTCCGGCTTCGAACCCGAGGTCGTCGTCGCCGTCGCCCGCGGTGGGCTGATCATCGCCGGTGCCGTGGCCTACGCGCTCGGCACCAAGGAGTGCGGCTCGATCAACGTCGAGTTCTACACCGACGTCGAGCAGCGCCTCGACGAGCCCGTCGTGCTCGCACCCGCGCTCGACGCCCCGAGCCTGGCCGGCAAGCGCGTCCTCGTCGTCGACGACGTGTCCGACTCCGGCCGGACCCTGCGCCTCGTGGTGGACATCATCGCGGGCGCCGGTGCCGACGTGCGCAGCGCTTGCCTGTACTCGAAGCCCGGCACCGTCCTCGAACCCGACCACGTGTGGCGCCGGGTCGACGGCTGGATCACGTTCCCCTGGAGCGCCCTCGCACCGGTGACGGCCGAGTCGTGAGCATCCACCTCGTCGGCGGCGGACCCTTCGCCGCCTCGGACGCCGCTGCCCCGTTCCTCGCCGAGGCGACCGCACGCTCGGCCGCCGTCGGCCGCACGGTCCCGCGCATCGCCCTGCTCTCCGTGGCCGGCCCCGACGGCGGCAGTCCGTCGTCGACCGCCGACATCGCCGAGGTGCTCGGTGGCGCCCGCGCGGCCGAGGTCGTCGTCACCGAGGTCGCGGCCGGTCAGGTGTTCGACACCACCGTCCTGAGTGACGTCGACGCACTCGTCGTCGGCGGCGGGGTCACCCCCGACTACCTCGGAGCCATCGCACCGCTCGTCGACCAGCTCCGGCTGCTCGTCGCCGACGGCCTGCCCTACCTGGGCTACTCGGCCGGCGCGATGATCGCCGCTGACCGCGCGCTCGTGGGCGGCTGGCGCATCGGCGGCGTCGAGATCTGCCCCGAAGCAGCCTCCGAAGGGCTCGACGAGGTCGAACTCCGCGAGGGCCTCGGTCTGGTCGACCTGACCATCGACGTCCACGCGGTCCAGGCCGGCACCCTCGCGCGACTGATCGCGAGCGCCGAGGCCGAGTTCGTCACCGCCGGTCTGGCGATCGACGAGGACACCGCCCTGGTCGTCGGCGAGGGCGCGCTCGAGGTCCGCGGCACCGGCAGCGTCTGGCGGGTCATGGCCGGCGAGGAGTCGGTGTCCGTCGCCACGATGGGCGCGTAGCCGTGGTCGAGCCGCGGCCGCTCGCCGACCTGGTCGACCCCGGCTGGGCGACGGCGCTCGCCCCCGTGGAAGCCGACGTGCATCGCATGGGTGCCTGGCTCCGCGACGAGACCGCGTCCGGACGCCCGTACCTGCCTGCCGGCGCGGACGTGCTGCGGGCGTTCACCACACCCTTCGACGCCGTGAAGGTGCTCGTCGTCGGCCAGGACCCGTACCCGACACCGGGCAACCCGATCGGGCTGTCGTTCGCCGTCGACCCCGCGGTCCGTCCGGTGCCACGCAGCCTGGCGAACATCTACAAGGAGCTCGCCGCCGACGTCGGCGTGACCCCGCCCGCGCACGGTGACCTCCGCGCCTGGTCGGACCAGGGCGTCCTGCTGCTCAACCGGGTGCTCACGGTGCGTGCGGGTGACGCTGGCAGCCACCGCGGCAAGGGGTGGGAGGCCGTCACCGACCAGGCCGTCCGCGCGCTCGTCGCCCGGGCGACCCCGCTCGTCGCCGTGCTCTGGGGCGCGCAGGCCGCGTCGGTCCGGCCGCTGCTCGGCGACACCCCGGTGGTGGCGTCGGCCCATCCGAGCCCGTTGAGCGCGTCGCGGGGGTTCTTCGGCAGCCGTCCGTTCTCGCAGGTCAACGCCCTGCTGCAGGAACAGGGTGCGGCGCCGGTCGACTGGTCGCTGCCCGCTCAGTAGGCTCGGGTCCGTGCTCGAGGAGGAATACCAGCGACGGCGGATCCTGCCGCGACACCTGCGTGCCCGTCCGGCGAGCGAGACCGCGTTCGAGTACCGGATCCGTGCGGCCGAGGCGAGTGACCTGCCCGACGTGCGTGAGATCCACACGCACTACGTCCGCAACTCGTCGGTGACCTTCGACCCGTCGGCGTTCACCTTCGCCCGGTGGAAGCAGCGCTACGACGACATCCGGAAACGCCAGCTGCCCTTCCTGGTGGCCGAGAACCCGGCTGGGCAGATCCTCGGCTACGCCCTGGTGGACGCCTGGAACCCGCGTGACCGGTCGAACCGCGTGGTCGAGGACTCGATCTACCTCGGTGCCGCGTCCGGCGGCAAGGGGCTTGGGCGTGCGCTCATGGAGGCGCTGCTCGACGAGTGCCGCGCCGCCGGGGTCCGTGAGGTCGTCGCGGTCATCGCCGACCGCCAGGCCGAGGCCTCGATCCGCCTGCACGAGCGGCTCGGCTTCGAGGAGGTCGGCCGGATGGGCAAGGTCGGCTACAAGTACGACCGGTGGCTCGGCACGGTGACGATGCGGCTGCGGTTGCGCGGCCCCCGGCTCTTCGCGCGCAAGTAGCGGCGTTCGGCGCGCCCGGCGTGCGCCGCCGAGGTTCCGAGATCTGCGCACCGCGGCAGCGGTGCACAGCGTGTCACGCGACCTGGACGGACGACGCGTGGCGTGTCGTCAGGCCGGCTCGGGTCGGACGGGAGGCCCGTGGCGGCGTGTCCCCGGGCCTCCCGTCCGTCGGTGGGTCGCGTCTCAGGCGCGTGAGGTTCCGAGATCTCGGCACCTCGACGCGCGCCGACACCGTGTCGTGGAACCGCGGCGACCCGCCAGCGGCGTGTCGTGCGACCCGGGCGAACCGCCTGCGGCGTGTCGCCCGGGCAGCGGGCCGGGCCCGGCAGCGGGCCGGACCCGGCCCAGCCCCGGGCCCGGCCCCGGTCAACCGCGCGGCGCCTCGGCGGTGAACTCGTCGTGCGTGATCCGCACGAGCGCCGTGGTCGCGGCCGCCGCGGCGGCCCCGTCACCCGCCACCAGCGCGCGCCCGACGGCCTCGTGCCGGAGCGCCGCCTCGCGCGTCCAACGCGTGATCGTGTCCCGCGACTCCGAGGTGCGGGTGCGCAGCAGCGCCTCGACGGTGCCGGCGAAGTGCGCGAACACGGCGTTGCCGGACCCGGCGAGCAGGGCGCGGTGGAACCGGACGTCGGCCTCGAGGTAGGCGCGGCTGTCCTCGCGCCCGCAGGCGTCGAGCATGTCGCCGGCGGCCAGCGCGACCGCTGCGGCGCCGGATCCGCCGGCGGTCAGCGATGCCGCGACGGGCTCCACACCGAGCCGCAGTTCGAGCAGTTCTCGCTGCTGCACGAAGTAGGCGGGCGACGCGCCGCGCCACCGGATGACGGTCGGCGCGAGCAGTTCCCACGACCCGATCCCGAGCACCTGCGTGCCGACGCGCTGCCGGGGTTCGACGAGTCCGAGGGACTGCAGCACGCGGAGCGCCTCGCGCACGACCGACCGGGACACACCGAACTCCTGGGCCACGGCCTCCGGTCGGACGACCGTGCCGGGGTCGATCGCGCCGTCGACGATGCGCTGCCCGAGGGTGTCGAGCACGTGGGCGTGGAGTCCTCGGGCCGGGGGCATCGTTCCTCCATGCAGTACGGGTCGCGCAGTCGGCGTGACGTCGGTCCCATCGAAACGGCAGACTGCGACGGAGAGCGGATGGCGCGCGGCAGATCGTCGTATAGTCTGATTAATCAGATTATTGAGGATCGGCTCGTGCAGCGCCAGCCGTCCTCGACACCAAGGCGACGGAGCCGCGCGGCAGCGGCTCCAGGAAGGGGCACCGATGCCTCACGCTCCAGTCCACGCGCTCGCCCACCCCGTCGCGGTCCTCGCGGCCGAGGGCAGTGGCACCGAGACAGTCGACCCGTCCGGTCCGATCCCGCAGCTGATCATCGCGGCCCTGGTCGGCATCGTCGTGATCATCGCGCTCATCACCTGGCTCAAGGTCCACCCGTTCATCGCGCTCGTGATCGGTGCCCTCGGCGTCGGGATCGGTGCGGGGCTCGCGCCGGACAAGGCGGTCGTGAGCTTCGGCAACGGCTTCGGCGCGACGATGACGAGCGTCGGCATCCTGGTCGGTCTCGGCTCGATGTTCGGCAAGATGCTCGTCGACTCGGGTGCCGCCGACCGCGTGGTGGACACCCTCGTCCGCAGGTCGTCGAAGGCGGCACTGCCGTGGACGATGGCCCTGATCGGGGCACTGATCGGTCTGCCGATGTTCTTCGAGGTCGGCCTCGTGCTCCTCATCCCGATCATCGTGCTCGTCGCCAAGCGCAGTTCCGTGCCGATCATGAAGATCGCCGTGCCCGCCCTGGTCGGCCTGTCGACGATGCACGCCTTCGTCCCGCCACACCCCGGCCCGCTCGTCGCCATCTCGACCGTCGGCGCGAACCTCGGCACCACGCTCGCCTTCGGCATCGTGCTGGCGATCCCGGTCGTCATCCTGGCCGGTCCGGTCTTCGCGCAGTTCGCCGCCCGCTGGGTCGACATCCCCGCCCCCGACCTGTTCGGGTCGCGTGGGTCGGACTCCGGGTCGGCGTCCGGTCCGCAGGACCCCGCTTCGGGCGGACGGGAGGCACGGCGCGGCTCCGCCACGCAGGACACCGCGTCCCTCCCCAACGGGAAGAGCGACTTCACGCGCGTCATCAGCGAGCCCCGCAGCCCGTCCTTCACCGTCGCGCTCGTCGGCATCCTGCTGCCCGTCGTCCTCATGCTCGCCCAGGCCATCCGCGAGGCGACGATGCCGGACGCGGCCGGCTCGTGGGTGAGCCTGCTCGACTTCCTCGGGTCGCCGATGATCGCGATCGGCATCGCTGCGATCTACGCGATGGTCTTCTTCGCGATCGGCGGCGGCATGGACCGCTCCGCCGTGGCGAAGTCGCTCGAGAGCGCCCTGCCCCCGGTCGCCGGGGTCCTGCTCATCGTCGGTGCCGGCGGTGGGTTCAAGCAGGTGCTCATCGACACGGGCATCGGCGGCGTGATCGCCGACGCCGTGAAGGACTCCGGCGTCTCGGTGCTGCTCGTCGCCTGGGTCGTGTCGGCCCTGGTGCGCGTCGCCACCGGTTCCGCCACGGTCGCCACCGTCACCGCCGCGGGCATCATGGCCCCGATCGCCGCGGACCTGTCCACGCCGGTGACGTCGCTGCTCGTGCTGGCGATCGGTGCGGGCTCGGTGTTCCTGTCGCACGTGAACGACGCCGGGTTCTGGCTGGTGAAGGGCTACCTGGGCACCACCGTGGGGCAGACGTTCAAGACGTGGACGGTGCTCGAGTGCCTCATCTCGGTGCTCGGTCTGCTCGGCGTGCTGCTGGCCGGGGTGTTCATCCGATGAGCGGCGACTCCGCTCTGGATGCGCGTGTCCTGGTGGTCATGGGGGTCTCCGGTTCGGGCAAGTCGACCGTCGCCGCGATGGTCGCCGAGCAGCTCGGGTGGGAGTTCGCCGAGGGCGACGCCATGCACCCGCAGGCGAACGTCGACAAGATGCACGCCGGCACGCCACTGACCGACGAGGACCGCTGGCCGTGGCTCGACGTCGTCGCCGGCTGGATCCGCGGGCACCTCGACGCCGGCACACACGGTGTCGTGACCTGCTCGGCGCTGAAGCGGTCCTACCGCGACGTGCTGCGGGCCCCCGGGGTGGTGTTCGTGCACGTCGCCGGTGACGGTGCGCTGATCGAACAGCGCATGTCGCAGCGGTCCGGGCACTTCATGCCGACGTCGCTGTTGCAGTCCCAGCTCGCGACGCTCGAGCCGCCGCAGGACGACGAGGCGCACCTGACGATCGCGGCCGACCGGACTCCGGAGGAGGAGAGTGCCGAGGTCGTCGAGCGGCTCGGGCTCGGCGGCCGCTAGCCAGCTGCTGCCGGAGTCGAGTCGGATCCGGTGCCGGCGCGGCTGGCTTCGGACACCAGTTGCGCTGCAGCGGCGGCGAGCTGCGCGTTCGACGTCACCGTCGTGCCGTCCTCGAGCACGCTCGTGTCCTCGAGCCCGGTGCGGATCGCGTGGCCACGCGCGAGGGCCCGGCGGCTCACCTGCCACGAGGCCGCACCGATGCCGTGGTGCAGCTGGGGGAGCCGGACCCCGGCGGCGGCGATGACCGACTCCATCTCGGCATCGAGCGCGAGCGCGTCGTCGACGTCGTCCACGAGTGGCTCGACGACGAGACGGACGAACCGGTCGTGGCCGCCCTTCCGGACGAACCGCTCGGCGTCGTCGGTGCTCAGCACGCACGCCTCGACCCCGACGCCGCGACGAGCGAGCACGGCGGTGACCTCGTCGATCCCGTCCTCGCCTTGGTTCGCCGCGATCAGGTCGGGCAGTTCCGTCCACGAGGACACGAGCGCCAGACGCTCGCGCGGGTCGGGCACGATCGCCGCGAACGTCGTCACGTTGAGCGGGATCCCCGGGCACGCGGCCCGCACGGCACGGAGCATCCGCCCGACCGGTCCGGCGGCGAGCGACTCGACGCCGTCGTCGTCGAACGCGTGCAGGTGGAGCAACGTCGCGCCCGCCGCCACGCAGGCTGCCGCGTCGCGGGCGATCTCGTCCGGTGTGCGCGGCATCGCCGGGTGGGTGGTGTCGCCGTTCAGGGCGAGTTGCAGGTCGGGCACGTCGTCGCTCCTCAGCTGAACCGGATGGGGGTGCCGACCGGCAGCGCGGCCAGGGTGCGGGTCATCTCCGCGGAGATCCGGACGCAGCCGTGCGAGCTGCCGGTCGGGTCGGGGTAGTAGTGCAGCGCCGTCAGTGCCGCGTTGCCGCCGTACGACGGGATCCGCGACGAGTGCGCGCCGGTCAGGATGATCGGGTTGCCCTGCGTGTAGGTCACGCGGGTGTCGACGTACGCCGCCTCGACGTAGGTGGCGGTGTCCGATGGCGTTGGGTCCTCGGGAGTGCCGAGCCGGGCCCCCTCGGTCGCGGTGACCTGGCCGCTCCGGGTGACGACCGACACCGTGCTCGCGGCGACGTCGACGCGGATCATCCGGTCGGTGTCGGCGACGGTGAAGTCCGCGGCCCGGGCCCAGGCGAACGTGGCGCTCGGCGCGTCCGGATCGCCGCCGTCACCCGGCGTGCGGTTCCGTGCCGGGGTGGACACGAGGAGCATGCCGCCGTCGACGCCCGGCGACCGGCCCCAGACCGCGGTGGCGGCGGGCAGGTCGATCGTCGACACCCGGTGGGACAGCGTCGCCACCGGGCGGGCACGGCTCGACGGGCTGGCGTACAGGGCCACGAGGTCGTGCCGCGGGGTGGCGATCTGCCAGGTGTCCGTGGGGCGGACGTCCCCGCCGTCGAGCAGTTCGGGGACGACGCCGTCGTGGAACGCCAACGGCAGTGCGGCGAGGGTGGCGGCCGACGGCGCCCGGGGGACGGCCGCGAGCGTCGGGGTGGGGGTCGGCGTCGGCGTCGCGGTCGGAGCGGCCCGAGCAGCGCGTGTCGGGTCGGCGTCCGGACGATCGGCGGTCACCCCCACGACGACGGCTGCCGCCACGGCGAGCGCCGCCGCACCCCCGACCACGGCGATCCAGGCCCTGCGTCGCATCGACATCCCCCTGTGCTCGCGGTGTCGGTCAGCGCTCGGTGACCCGGCCGGCGTCGACGTGCCACTGCCGGTCGAGGCGAACGGTCTCCAGCATGCGCCGGTCGTGCGTGACGAGCAACAGGGTCCCGTCGTAGGACTCGAGCGCCTGTTCCAACTGCTCGATCGCCACCAGGTCGAGGTGGTTCGTCGGCTCGTCGAGCACGAGCACGTTCACCCCGCGGGCCTGCAGCAGCGCGAGGCCCGCTCGGGTGCGTTCGCCGGGGGAGAGCGCCGACGCGGGTCGTCCGACGTGGTCCGCCTTCAGCCCGAACTTCGCGAGCAGCGTCCGGACGTCGGCGGTCGTGTACTCGGGGACGATCGCCTCGAACGCCGCGGCGAGGGACTGGTCGCCGGTGAAGGCCGCGCGGGCCTGGTCGACCTCACCGACGGCGACGCTCGACCCGAGCGACGCCGTGCCCGTCGTCGGCGCCTGCTTGCCGAGCAGTGCCCGGAGCAGCGTCGACTTGCCGGCGCCGTTCGGCCCGGTGATGCCGATGCGGTCACCGCCGTCGACCTGCAGCGACACCGGGCCGAGCGTGAAGTCGCCCTGCGAGAAGGTGGCGTCGGACAGGGTGGCCACGACCGCCGACGACCGGGGCGCGCTGCCGATCGTGAACTCGAGCTGCCACTCCTTGCGGGGCTCCTCGACCTCGTCGAGCCGCGCGATGCGGGACTCCATCTGCCGGACCTTCTGCGCCTGCTTCTCGCTCGACTCCGAAGCGGCCTTGCGCCGGATCTTGTCGTTGTCCGGAGCCTTCTTCATCGCGTTGCGCACGCCCTGGCTCGACCACTCGCGCTGCGTCCGGGCACGGGAGACCAGGTCGGCCTTGGTGGAGGCGTAGTCGTCGTACGCGTCGCGCTTGTGCTGACGGGCGATCTCGCGCTCCTCGAGGAACGAGTCGTAGCCGCCGCCGAACAGCCGGTTCGACGACTGCGCCAGGTCGAGCTCGAGCACGCTCGTCACCGAGCGTGCGAGGAACTCCCGGTCGTGGCTGACGAGCACGACCCCGCCGCGCAGGCCCCGGACGAACCCCTCGAGTCGGTCCAGCCCGTCCAGGTCGAGGTCGTTGGTGGGCTCGTCGAGCAGGACGATGTCGAACCGCGAGAGCAAGAGTGCGGCGAGCCCGACCCGAGCGGCCTGCCCGCCGGACAACGCGGTCATGAGCGAGTCCGGTCCGACGCCGTCGTCGTCGGCGCCGACCTCGAGCCCGAGGTCGGCCAGCACGGCGGGGATGCGGTCGTCCAGGTCGGCGGCGCCGGCGGCGAGCCACCGGTCGAGTGCCGTCGAGTAGCGATCGGCCGCGGCGTCGCCGGAGTCCGGGGCACCGAGTGCGGCGGCCGCGGCGTCCATGGCCTCGGTCGCTTCGGCCGAGCCGGTCCGGCGGGCGATGTACGCGGCGACGGTCTCGCCTGCGATCCGCTCGTGCTCCTGGGGGAGCCACCCGACGAACGCGTCGGTCGGTGCCAGTGACACCGTGCCGGCGAGGGGCTCGTCGACGCCGGCCAGCAGCCGGAGCAGGGTGGACTTGCCGGCGCCGTTCACGCCGACGACGCCGATCACGTCGCCCGGTGCCACCGTGAGGTCGAGGGAGTCGAACAGCGTGCGTGCGGCGTACCCGCCGGACAGGCCCTTGGCGACGAGCGTGGCGGTCATGCGCCCATCGTCCCACGCGGCGGGCGACCGACCCGCCGTCGCCGCACGGTGCGCGTTTCGTGCGTTGGTGAGGGGGTGCACGCTCGGTGCGGTGCAGCAGGTGGGCACGGTGTGCGCAAGCACGCACCGGATCACGGAAGCCGCACCGTGCGCGCGAGGGTCAGCTGCGGGGAACCGCGAGCCGGCCGGCGCCGAGCGGCAACACGCCCGCCCGGTACTCGAGCACCTCGGCGTCGCCGACGGTCGCCGTGGCCGAACCGAAGCGCCACGCGCGGTTGTACAGGTACACGCCCACCACGGTGTCACCGTCGTCGGCGACCGCCCACGTGCCGGTGCCCCACTGCGCCGGGTGGCCGACCCCGTCGATCGTGACGGTCGGACGGGCGAACCAGGTGAGCAGGGGGCGGGCGAGTCGGAGTTCGATCCGGCGCTTCGTCGTGCCGGAGGGGAGAGTCGTGTCCACCACCGCAGGATAGGGCCAGCGGATCCGTCGCCACCGCACCGTTGCCGTCTCATTGGTGCCGCCGCACCGGCGCCCGCGCACCTGTGCCCGCACACTCCTCGCACCCGTACCGTGGCCGCCATGACCACCACCGTCCTCGTCGCCGGCGCCACCGGAGACCTCGGCGGACGCATCGTCCGCGAGCTCCTGCAGCACGACACCCGCGTCCGCGTCCTCACCCGCCCGAGCACCGAGACGCCGAGCACAGCACACCGTCGTTTCGCCGACGAGGACCGCGTCGACGTCGTCACCGCGGCCTACACGGACGCACCCGCCCTGGTCGCGGCGCTCGCCGGGGTCGACGTCGTCGTCTCCGCGGTCAGCGGCACCCGCGCCGTGATCGTCGACGCCCAGCGCGCCCTGCTCACCGCAGCCGTCGAGGCCGGCGTCCCGCGGTTCATCCCCTCGGACTACGCCGCCGACTACCGCTCGATCAGCCCCGGCTCGAACCGCAACTTCGAGCTCCGGCGCGAGTTCGCCGCCACGCTCGACGCCGCACCGATCCGTGCGACCTCGGTGCTGAACGGCGCGTTCACGGACATGCTGACCGGCCAGGCGCCGCTGATCCTGTTCGACCGCCAGCGGGTGCTCTACTGGTCGTCGGCCGACCAGGTGCTCGACTTCACCACGAAGGACGACGTCGCGCGCGTGACGGCGCTCGTCGCACTCGACGCGGACGCACCCCGCGTGGTCGAGGTCGCCGGTGACCGCGTCACGGCACGGTCGATCGCCGACACGATGTCACGACTGACCGGCAAGCGCTTCCGGCTGCAGTGGGCGGGCACCACCGGCACCCTGTCGGCGATGGCCGGTGTCGGCCGCCGCCTGTCGAAGCAGGGCGACGCCGAGCCGTTCCCGGCGTGGCAGGGCATGCAGTACTTCGTGAGCATGTTCAGCGGCGAGGCCGAGCTCCACCACGTCAACGACGATCGCTACGGGCCCCACGAGTGGACGAGTGTCCGCGACGTGCTCGCCACCCACCTGGGCGTCTGACCGGCTCCGGATCCGGTCAGTTCGCCGCGGTGTACGCGTCGAGCACCGTGCGGCTGATCCGGCCGCGTTCTGCGACCTCGTACCCGTTCGCCGTTGCCCAGGTGCGGACCGTCGTCGGGTCCGGACGCTGCTGCGGTTCCTCGGCGCCCCGGTCGTGGACGGGCGGCACCTCCTGCGGGCCGATGCCGGCGATGCGCTCCGTGGCGTCGCGCAGGCCGAACGACGTCAGCAGCGGTGCCCACAGTGCCTTCAGCTGGGTCTCGAGCTGGTCGTCCGGCACCGTTCGTGTGCCGTCGACGAGACCGAAGGTGGCGTTCAACGCCATGCTCGCCGACGCGGCCGAGACGCGTCCGGCATCGATCTCGCCCGCGTCCGCCGCTGCCCGGAGGTGCCGGAGCACCATCTGCCCCCAGTCGAAGCCCCGGGGGCGAGCGGCGCCGCTCTGGGCGAACTCGCGGAGCAACCGGATCGCACCGTGCGCCACGGGGCAGGCCCGTGCGTCCAGCCCGGCGGTCAGGAGCAGGGCGACGAGGTGGTCGATGCCGGCCGGGAACGGGATGGCGTCGTCGATGCGGTTCCACCGGTGCTGCTGGTGCTCGATGACCGCCGTGGCGAGCGCGAGCTTCGACGGGAACAGGTGGTAGCCGATCGCGGACTTCGGTCGTCCCATCGCCTCGGCGATCCGACTGAAGGACGATCCCTCGTAGCCGTCCTTGCCGAACTGCTCGCCAGCCGCCTCGACGATTGCCTGCCGGGTGACGGGGATCGCCGTGTCTCGCTCGTTCATGTGCTCCCGTGTTCGTCCGCGCCGGACTCCGCGGGCGCCTCGACACCCAGCATAGGACGCCACTGAGGGGTTTATCAGACGATCGTCTGAGGAATCCAGGTCGACCCGCAACTTCGCCGGGCACCGTGCTCTCATCCTCGTCGGCTCCTCGAAGGGAACACTCGTGCAGATCTCGCGCCGGGCAGCGGTCCTCGGCATCGCCGCCATCGGTCCGCTCCTCGCCACCACGCTCGCAGCACCTGCAGAGGCAGGGACGCCGACCGCCACCGACCCGTCCGGGCAGCCGGGACCCGACGCCGCAACGGGTGTGCTCGGCGTGCAACGGTGGCTCAACACGACCTTCGGGCACCTGGACGGTTGGGTGCACGTCGACGAGGACGGAGTCACCGGAGCGGGCACGGTCAACGGGGTCGTCCAGGCCGTGCAGTCGCTGCTCGGCATCACCCCGGTCGTCCCCGCGGTCGGCGCGGCGACGCGACAGGGACTGCACCGGCACGGTGCCGTCGGCGCCGAACACGGAGCGGACGCAGCGACCTGGTGTCGGCTCGCCCAGGCCGGGTTGCTGTGCAAGGGGTTCGACGCCGTCGCGCTGACCGGGAAGTGGGACGACCAGACCCTGCGGGCCGTCCAGGCGCTCCGGACCGGGCTCGGTGCCGCGCCGGCCGGCCCGACGCTGTCTCCGCAGCTCTTCGGGGCGCTCCTGACGGTGGACCCGATCGCGCTCGCTGCCGGGGGAGATCCGGCCGTCCGTGCGGTCCAGCAGTCCCTGAACCGCACCTACGCCGAGACCGACGCAGGTGCCTACGGCAGCACGAGCGGCCTCGTCGACGCGAGCACGGGTCGCGCCGCCGTCCGCGCCGTGCAGATCGCCTCCGGCGCCGCCACGGTCGACGGCAGCTGGGGGCCGGCATCGGCCGGAGCGCTCCGAGCGGCCCAGGCGAGTGTCGTCGGGCAGGGCGCGACCGGTCCGTGGGTGGAACTGGTCACGGGACTGCTCGTCCTGAACCGGCGGCGGGTCGTCCTCGACGCCGTGTTCTCGGCCGCCGATGCCGCGGCGGTGCGCGCTTTCCAGCAGTTCCAGGCGTTCCCCCGGTCGGAGCGGACCGGGGTCTGCGACTTCGGGACCTGGGCCGCACTGATCGCGAGCTGCGGTGACGCGGACCGCCCGACGACCGGCGCCGACACCGCGAAGCGACTCGACGCAGCGCGGGCGGCTGCCGTACGCGACGCCGGCGTCACGATCGTCGGTCGGTACCTGACGAACCACCAGACCCCCGGCGCACTCGACAAGGCGCTGACCCGATCGGAGCTCGACACGATGCGGTCCGCCGGCATCGGGCTGTGGCCGATCTTCGAGGAGGGCGGCTTCGCGGCGTCGTGGTTCACCCGCCAGCAGGGCATCGCCGACGCGCACCGCGCCCACGACGCCGCGCGCCGTCTGGGACTGCCGAAGCAGACCACGATCTACTTCGCCGCCGACTTCGACGCGACCGCCGACCAGGCGGCATCGCTCCTCATCCCGTACTTCCGCGGCGTGGCCCAGGGGCTGGCCGACCGCGGCGACGAGTACAAGGCGGGTGTCTACGGATCGCGTCTGGTCTGCGCGACGGTCAGCCACGCCGGTCTGGCCCACTGCTCGTACGTCGCCGGGATGTCGACCGGATGGACCGGGAACACCCTGCAGCCGCTGCCCGACAACTGGGCGTTCGACCAGATCCAGGGGCGCACTGCCGGCACCGGTGACGGCACCGTCGAGATCGATGCGGTCGTGGTCTCCGGACGCGACCCCGGCGTCACCCTGACGGCATGAGCGTGCCACACCGGGTGCGGTACGTCTTCCCGAACTTCGAGGAGGCCGTCGAAGTCGAGTGCTCCTGCGACCACGACCAGGACCACCTCGACGTGTACCCGTTCTACGACGAGGTCGTCGTACCCGTCCTCCGACGCATGACCCAGCATCTCCGTTCTCGGTTCAGGAAGGACCACCCGCAGTGAACACGACCCGCCACCGCACTCTTTCCGTCCTGCTCGCCGCCGCGGCACTGCTGTCGTGCAGCGCCGTGGTGGCACCGGCCGCCCACGCCGACCCAGCGCCCAGCTCCTCCGAATCGACAGGTTCCACGATGATCCGCTCGCACGACCCTGTGCCCGCCGCGCACACGGCCGCGCAGCTCGACACCGTCGGAGACCTGGTGCGCCGGCGGCTCGAACTCGCCGACCCCGTCGCGCAGTCCAAGTGGCTCAGCGGCAAGCCCGTCGCCGACCCGGCCCGCGAGCAGGCCGTGGTGGACGCAGCGGTCGCGCTCGCCGACCAACGCGGCATCGACCCCGCGTTCGTCACACGGATGCTGCGCGCCCAGATCGCGGCCAGCAAGGTCGTGCAGCGCGGACGCCTCAACCAGTGGACGCACAACCCCTGGACCGCACCGACGACGGCGCCGGACCTCAGCACGATCCGCCCGCAACTGGACGAGATCGACTCGGCGATGGTCACGGCACTCGGCTCCGTGCAGTCCACGCCGACCGTCACGCACTGCTCGCACCTCATCGACGCGGAACGGGACCGCCTCTCCCCGGGCCTCGACTCCCTGCAGCGGAAGGCGATGCACGTGGCGTGGAACACCTTCTGCGGCGGCTGACCCGGCGGCGCCACCCGTAGGCTCGGAACCGTGTTCGAACTCCACCACCTCGCCGCGCAGGAACTCTGGGACTGGATCCGCCGGGGGGAGGCGACCGCGCTCGAGGTGACCGAGCACTACCTCGCCCGCATCGAGCGGCTCGACCCCGGTCTCGGCGCGTTCGTGACGGTCACGGCGGACGCAGCGCGCACGAGAGCCGACCGTCTCGGACACCTGGTGCCGACGTCGAGACCGTTGTGGGGCCTCCCGTCCGCCGACAAGGACCTCTACGACCGCGCCGGGGTCCCCACGCGCAGCGGCACCGCGAGCCTGCCGGTGCGCCCTGCCGGAGCCGACCACCCGCTCGTCGCAGCGCTCGACGCCGCCGGCACGGTGAGTCTCGGCAAGACCGCGTCGCCCGAGTTCGGCATGTCCTCGTCGTCGGAGACCCGGTTCGGCGTGACGCGGAACCCGTACGACACGACCCGCGCGCCGGGTGGGTCGTCCAGCGGGGCTGCGGTCGCCGTCGCGGCCGGTCTGTTGCCCGCGGCGATCGGGTCCGACGGCGGGGGATCGGTCCGGATCCCCGCCGCTGCGACCGGACTCGTCGGCCTGAAGCCGAGTCGCGGCCGCGTGCCGTCGATGCCCGGCCGCTCCGGTGTCGGCGGGCTGTCCGTCGCCGGGCCGCTGACCCGGTCCGTCGCGGACGCGGGCATGCTGCTCGATGCGCTCGTGGCCCCGACCGGGCTGCCGGAACCCTCGCCGTACGCCCTGGTCACCCCGGACGTGGATGCGGGGCCGTTCACCGCGGCGGCCGTCCGCGGCGAGGGTCGGTTCGTCGTCGGACTGCTCGACGGCTCCCCGTGGGACGACACCGTCGACGTCGTGGTCGACCCCGCGGCGCGTGCCGCCGTCGAGACCACGGTGCGGGCGCTCGGCGAGGTCGGACACGGCGTCGAGGACGTCTCGATGCCCCGCGTTCCCTACGCCGACGCGTTCCGGGTGGCGTGGGAGAGCTCTGCGGCACGGCTGCCGATGGTCCCCGGCATCGACCTGTCCGCACTCACGCCGCTGGTGTCGTGGCTCGTGTCACGCGGCCAGCGGCTCACCGGCACGCAGGTGCTCGACGCGATGACCACCCTCGACGCCTTCTCGGCGACGCTCATCGGAGCGTTCGACCGGTTCGACGCCGTCCTGACGCCGACGCTCGCCCTGACCCCGCGGCCGATCGGCTGGTACGGCGACGACCCGGACGAGGACTTCCGCCGCCAGTGCGCGTACTCGCCGTGGACGTCAATGGCGAACGTGGCGGGGCTGCCGGCGATCACCCTGCCCGTCGGGGTCACCGCCGAGGACCACCCGGACGGCGGCGGCCTGCCGATGGGCGTCCAGTTGATCGGGCGACCCGGGGGCGAGCGCGTCCTGCTCGCGATCGGGGCCCAGCTCGAGCGTCGGCTGCGGTGGCAGCGCCGGCACCCGGCTGCCTGGACCGCCTGACCGCCTGACCGCCTGACCGCCTGTGCGGGCCGATGCGGAACGACACCATCGTCGTCCTACGACGTCGATCAAGTCGCAGGCGCGCGCGTGCAACTGTTGTGGACGACGCGGGACGACACTCCCGATGTCGTGCGACGTCGAGGTAGTCGTTCCGAGTCGGAGCCCCCCGCCCCGCCACCCCGCGCCCCTACGGCAGCGTCGGCGCCGCCGCAACCAACGCCCGCGTCACCGGGTGCACCGGCGCATCGAGCAACGACACCGGCCCGTGCTCCACCACGCGCCCCGCCGACATCACGGCCACGGTGTCGCACAGCCGCTGCACCACACCGATGTCGTGCGACACCAGCACCAGGGTCAGCCCGAGGTCGTCGGCGAGCGAGCGGAACAGGTCGATCACCCGCGCCCGGACCACCACGTCGAGGGCGCTCATCGGCTCGTCCCCGAACAGGATCCGCGGTCCGTGCACCACGGCCCGGGCGATCGCGATCCGTTGCCGCTGCCCGCCGGAGAACTCGTGCGGGTACCGGTCGACGACGTCCGCGGGCAGGTCGACCCGCTCCAGCACGTCGCGCACCAGCGCCCGGTGGTCCCCGTCGATCCGGAGCGCCCGCAGCGGTTCGGCGACGATCGCGCCGACGCGCATCCGCGGGTCGAGCGACGCGTACGGGTCCTGGAACACCACCCCGGTCTCGCGACGGAACCAGCGCATCGCGGCTGCGGACCCGGACGCCACCACCGGACGGCCGGAGGCGGTCACGGAACCGGCGGAAGGCGCCTCCAGGCCGGCGAGCAGCCGCACCAGGGTGGACTTGCCGGATCCGGATTCGCCGACGATCCCGAGCCGCTGGCCGGGGGCGACCGTCAGGTCGACGCCGTCGACGGCGGTGCGGACCGGGCCGGGCTCGAAGGGCCCGCGGCGGGGGAGTCGGTAGGTGCGGTGCAGCCCGACCCCGTCGAGGACGGCGGTCACCAGGCTCCCCCTGCACGACGGGTGGTGGCGCGCGCGGCATCGACGAGCGCGACGGTGGCGGGGTGCTGCGGCGCGGCGAGCAGCTGCGCGACCGTCCCCTGCTCGACGACCCGCCCACCGTCGAGCACGACGGCGGTGTCGGCGATCCGCGCGAGCACGGCGAGGTCGTGCGTGACGAAGACCATGCCGGCCGACAGCCCTTCGAAGAGCTCGAGGATCCGTGCCTCGGTCGTGACGTCGAGCGCCGTGGTCGGCTCGTCGGCGACCAGGTAGGCGGGCTGCCCGGCCATCGCCATCGCGATGCAGATCCGCTGTCGCTGCCCGCCGGACAGCTGGTGCGGGTACTGCCGCAGCAGCGAGTCCGGGTCCGGCAGCCCGACGTCCGCCGCCAGGGTGGCCGCCGCGGCGCGTGCCGCCCGACGGTCGAGTCCGCGGTGCAGCCGCAGGGGCTCCGCGATCTGCGCGCCGACGCGGCGCAGCGGGTCGAGGGCGGTGCCGGGCTCCTGGAACACCATGCCGATGCCCGATCCGCGGTGCTTCGCACGCTCGCGCTCGGGGAGACCGACCAGTTCGGTGCCGTCCAGGCGGATGCTGCCGGTGACGGTCGCGCCGGCGGGCTCCAGGCCCATCAGTGCGAGCGAGGTCATGGACTTGCCGGATCCAGAGGCGCCGATCACGCCCAGGCGCTGGCCGGGAGGCACGGTGAACGTCACGTCGTCGAGGATCGTCCGCCCCGTGATGCGGACGGATAGCCCCACCACCTCGAGGCCGCCGGCTGCGGCGGACGTGTGGCCGGCTGCGCTGCTGCCGCTGCCGGTGCGGTCGGGGCGGTCGGTTTGGCTGCGGTCCGTCATGCCGTCACCCCCGGGGTGGTCGTGGCCCCGTCCGGCCGGCGGCCGTCGCCCGCTGCGCGGTCGTTCGTGGTCAGGCGCGGGTCGGTGGCGTCGCGCACCGCGTCGCCGAGCAACGAGAGCGCCGCGACGACCAGCGCGATCGCAGCCCCCGGCCAGGTGGCGCTCCACGGGTGCACGCCGATGTAGGTCTGCAGGTCGGACAGCAGGCTGCCCCACGACGCCGTGCCGGATCCGGCGCCGTAGCCCAGGTAGGACAGGCCGGCCTCGGCGAGGACCGCGGTGGCCATCGCGAGCGAGAGCTGCACGGTGAACAGCGGGGCCGCGTTCGGCACCAGGTGGCGGAACAGGACCCCGCCGCCGCCCACGCCCGAGGCCCGTGCCGCGGTGACGTAGTCGCTCCGGGCGATGCGGCGGATCTCGCCGCGGGCGACGCGGGCGATCGTCACGCCGAACGACAGCCCGACGCTGACGATCACGACGCCGAGCGAGCCGCCGAAGATCGCGGTGAGGAGCATCGCGGTGAGCAGGGTCGGGAACGCCACCAGGATGTCGAGCAGGACGGCCGTGCCCTCGCGGACCCAGCGGGCGGTGAGCGAACCGACGGCCGTCAGGACGATGCCGACCACGCTGGCGATGGCCCCGGAACCGACGGCGACGAGCACGGTGGTGCGGGTGCCGGCGAGCAGGTAGCTCGCGATGTCGCGGCCGGCGGCGTCGGTGCCGAACCAGTGCGCGGCACTCGGCCCCTCCCACTGGTGGAACGGGTCGGCGCGGAACGGGTCCTGGGGCGTCCACACCAGCGACACCGCGGCGAGCACCACGAGCAGGCCGAGCACGACGACGGCGAAGACCCCGGTGGGGCGGGACAGCAACCGGCGGATCACTCGGACACCTCGCGTTGGCGTGGGTCGAGGGTGCGGTGCACCACGTCGACGGCGAAGCCCACCAGCAGGACGAGCCCGGTGAGCACGAGCAGCTCGGACTGCACCTTGGTGATGTCGCGGCGGCCCACGTCGGTCACGAGCATCCGGCCGACCCCCGGCAGCGAGAACAGCTGCTCGACGATGACGGCCCCGACCAGCAGACCGGCGATCTGCACCCCGAGCACGGCGAGGACGGTGAGCGCGACCGACGGCAGCCCGTGCCGGAGCAGCGCCTGCGTGCGGGTCAGTCCGATGGCGGCGGCCGTCCGGACGTGGTCGGCGTCGAGGACGGACAGCGTCGCCGACCGCGTGAAGCGCAGGATGACGGCGCCCTCGACCGCACCGATCGTGAGCGCCGGCAGCACGAGCGACGAGAACGCCCGCCCCGGTGCCGACCACCCGTCGAGGGGGAAGCCCTGCGTCGGCAGCCAGTGCAGCGTGACGGCGAACAGCGCGACGAGCAGCATCCCGGCCCAGACGACCGGCACGGCCGCCACGGCCTGCGCCACGAACCCGATCACGGCGCCACCCGGTCGACGGCGCAGGACGGCTGCGACGACACCGAGGGGGACCCCGATGACGAGCGCAGCGACGAGCGACATGCCTGCGAGCGGCAGCGTGACGCCGAGCTTCTGCACGATCTCCGGCGCGACCGGTCCGCCGGTGACGAGGGACCGGCCGAGGTCGCCGCGGAACACGCCGCCGATCCAGTCGAGGTACTGCACGATCACCGGGCGGTCGAGTCCGAGCTGCTGCCGGAGCTGTTCGATCTGCGCCGGCGTCGACTGGGTGCCGGCGACGACCTGGGCGACGTCGCCGGGCAGCACGCGCAGGGTCGCGAAGACGATGACGCTCGCGACGAGCAGGCCGACGGCGAGCAGGAGCACCCGCCCGATGAGGAACCGGGTCACGTGCTCGGAGCTCCGGGCGCGGGTCGTCTCACTTGACGGCGAGCTTCGACAGGTCGAGGCGCGAGTTGCCGCCGTCGACCGGGAACCCCGTGACGCCGCTGCGCACCGCGGTGATCGCGGTCGCCGTGTACAGCCACTCGCCGGCGGCGTCCTCGCTGACGATCTTCGCGGCCTTCTGCAGAGCGTCGACCTTCGCGTCTTCGTCCGTGGCTGCGATCGATTCGGCGTACAGCGACTGCACCTCGGCGTTGTCGTACCCGAAGTAGTACTCCGGGTTCGCCCAGTTGCCGAAGTCGCGCGCCTCGACGTGGTCCACCATCGACAGGTCGAAGTCGCGCTCGCCCGACTTCGGGGCCTGGAACACCGTGGACAGCCAGGTCGCGAAGTCGACGCGCTTGACGGTCAGGGTGATCCCGACGTCGGCGAGCTGCGACTTCAGCACGTCGCCGATGGTCGCCGGGTAGATGTTCGCGTAGGTCAGCGTGAGCTTGAGGTCCTCTTGCCCGGCGGCGGCGAGGAGCCGCTTCGCGTTGTCCGGGTCGTACGCGTCGATGTCGGTCAGGTCCTGGTACCCGGGGTCGAGCTCCGGGATCGGACCGCCCTGCTCGACACCCGTGCCGCCGATGGCCTTGATGAGGGCCTTCGGGTCGATCGCCTGCCGGATCGCCTGGCGCACCCGCTTGTCGGTGAACGGCGCCTTCTGGTCGTTGAACGCGAGCGTGTACTTGTCGGTCGTCTTGCCGGAGTGCAGCGCGATGTCGGCGTTGCCCGAGAGCTGGCTCTTCAGCGTGCCGTCGACCGGGTTGAGGACGTCGAGGTCGCCGTTCGCCATGGCGTTGACGGCGGTGGAGGGGTCGGTGATGTACCGGAAGACGATCTTGGACACCTTCGCCTTCGTGCCCCAGTAGTCGTCGTTGCGGTCGAAGGTGAGCGAGTCGCCCTGCTTCCAGCTCGCGACCTCGTACGGGCCGGTGCCGTTGGCGGTGTCGGACAGGTCGTTCGTCGCCGCCTTCTCGAGCACCAGGCCGGAGCGGCCGGTCAGGTTCCAGAGCAGGTCCGAGTCGGGCTTCGCCAACTTGAGCTCGACCACACCGGTCGACGGGGACGTGATCGAGGTCACGCCGGCGAGCTTGGCGGAGTCGACGTAGGTCTCGTTCGACTTGACCTGCTCGAGCGACCAAACGACGTCGGCCGCGGTGACGTCCTTGCCGTCCTGGAAGGTGATGCCGTCGCGGAGCGTGAACGTGTAGGTCAGGCCGTCGTCGGAGACCTCGTGCTTCGCGGCCAGCACGTCGCGGACGTCGCCGTCGGCGGTCCGTCCGACCAGCCCCTGGTACACGTTGTCGATGAGCACCTGGTCGAGCGCTGCACCGGACTGCGTGCGGATGTCGAGGCTCGTCGGTTCGAGCACCAGGCCGACGCGCACGGTGGCGTCGGCGCCGCCGTTCTCGTTCGAGGACCCGGCGCACCCGGTCAGCGCGAGCGCGGAGACGACGGCGACCGCGGTCGCGGCGAGGACGGCACGCCCGGCGCGCGTGGTGCGCGCAGCCCGAGCGGTGCGACGGGGCAGGAGTGGACTCATGGGGGGTGGGTTCCTTCCGGGCGCGAGGGCGATGGTCAGTGCTCGCGCTCGCACGAGGTTACCGGCGGCCGGTGTCGTCCGCGGTCGGTTCTTCGATCCGGTGCAACAAACCGTGACGTCCCGCCCATGCCCGGATCGCCGTGGCCAGTTCGAGGGGTGCCTGGTTCTGCACCGCGTGCCGTGCGGTCACCGTGACGATCTCGGCCTCTGGCAGGCGTTCGGCGAACGCGGCGTGCAGCTTCGGGGAGACGTACCCGCGGTCGCCACGGACGAGCAGGATCGGCACCCGCAGGGCCTCGAGGTCCGGCCAGGCATCGGCGAAGCGCCCCACCGACGACGTGCGTCCTGCGGGCAGGTGCGGGAAGTGGTGGCGGCGCACGAGCGTGCCGTCGGCACCGAGCCTGGTGGTGTGTCGCGCCTCACGCAGCAGCACGTGCCGGTCGTCACCGACGCGTGCCTCGATGGCCCGGTCGACGACCTGGTCGAGCGTGGCGAACGGTTCCTCGGCCTCGAGTGCGCGGGCGATCCGGTCGACCGCCCGCTGCGCGAAGTCCGGCGACATGTCGACGAGCACGAGCCCGGTCACCCGCTCCGGAGCCGTGGCAGCGAGCCGTGCCGCCAGGATCGCTCCGAGGGAGTGCCCGACGACGATCCCCGGTGGCACCTGCAGGGCGTCGAGGGCCGCGAGCACGGTCGGCGCCGTCACGGACGCCCCGTAGTCTGCGTCGTCCCGCCACGACGACCGGCCGTGCCCGGGCAGGTCGAGGGCGACCGCCGGCTCGCCGACGGCGAGCGCGGTCTGGTCGAAACTGTGGGCGTCGATGCCGAGCCCGTGCAGGTAGGTGATCCGGGCCTCCCGGTCTCCCCACCGGATGGCGGACGTCTCCTGCCCGTCGTCGGTGCGGACCACCTGCCTGGAGGCGCGGAGCGGCTCCGGCACGCCGCTCGCGCGGGCGAGGGCGGTCAGATCTGCGAATTCGTCGTCGGGGGCATCGGACACGGGACGATCCTCGCACCGTCCGGGGGTCTGGAGACGTTAGGTAAGGCATGCCATACTCGGATCCGTGGCAACCCGGTACCGCGTCTTCCCCGTCCGTGTGGCAGCGGTCACGTCGCTCACCCCGCACTTCGTCCGGGTGACGCTGACGGGCGAGGCCCTGGCGGACTTCTCGTCCGTCGGACTCGACCAGCGGATCAAGGTCGTCCTGCCGCTGTCCGACGGTGGCTTCTCCGAACTGCCCGAAGGCGAGGACTGGTACGCCGCCTGGCGTGCGCTGCCCGACGCCGAGCGCAACCCGTTGCGCACGTACACGGTCCGGTCGTTCCGGCCGGACGCCCGTGAGCTCGACATCGACTTCGTCGCCCACGGCGACGCCGGACCAGCATCGCGCTGGGTGTCGTCCTGCCGGGTCGGTGACGAACTCCGGATCGTCGGACCCCGGGTGCCGGAGTCGCCGGAGGACCTGCCGACCGGTGCCGCGGAGTTCGCGCCCGGCCACGCGAACCGCATCCTGCTCGCCGGGGACGAGACAGCCGCCCCGGCCATCTGCGCGATCCTCGAGGCGCTCGACGTCTCGACCGTCGGGCACGTCTTCATCGAGGTGCCGACCGACGCCGACCGCCTGCCCGTGACCGCGCCCGCCGGGGTCGAGGTCCGCTGGATCGCCCGGAACGGTGCGACCCACGGCGTGCGCATGACCGACCAGGTGCACGCGTGGGCGTCGACGGTGGCCGTCGGTCCCGTCTGTGGCGACGCCGCGGAACTCACCGAGGTCGACGTCGACGAGCAGGTGCTCTGGGACGTCCCTGCTGCGGTCGACGAGCGTCCGGTCTACGCATGGATCGCGGGCGAGGCCGGCTGCGTGAAGGAACTCCGTCGTCACCTGGTGCGCGGGGTCGGCATCGATCGCAAGCAGGTCGCGTTCATGGGGTACTGGCGGCACGGCAAGGCCGAGAACTGAACGCCGCAACCGGGCTCCCGACCAGCGTCGTCGGGCTGCCGACGACTGCGCTGGGCGTCCGTGGGTTGACGCTCGCGTACGACGACCGTGTCGTCGTGGACACGCTCGACGTGGACGTCCCCGACGGTGAGCTGACGGTCATCGTCGGCCCGAACGCGTGCGGCAAGTCGACGCTGCTGAAGTCCTTCGCGCGGACCCTCAAGCCGCGTGCCGGCACCGTGTACCTCGATGGTGCGCCGATCGACTCCTACCGTCCGAAAGCCGTGGCCCGGCGGGTCGGCATGCTGCCGCAGACGCCGATCGCCCCGGACGGCATCACCGTGCGCGACCTCGTGTCCCGCGGACGGTTCCCGCACCAGGACCTGCTCCACCCGTCGTCCGGGTCGGACCGACGTGCGGTGCAGGCCGCGCTCGAGCAGACGTCGACGGTGGAACTGGCGGACCGGAGCGTCGACGAGCTCTCCGGCGGGCAGCGCCAGCGGGTGTGGATCGCGATGGTCCTGGCGCAGGAGACCGACATCGTGCTGCTCGACGAGCCGACGACGTTCCTCGACATCGCGCACCAGTACGACGTGCTCGAACTGGCCTCGGCCTTGCACGCCGCGGGCCGGACGGTCGTCGCGGTGCTGCACGACCTGAACCAGGCGGCGCGCTACGCCACCCACGTCATCGCGATGCGCAGCGGGTCGATCGTCGCTGCCGGACCGCCGGCGTCGGTGTTGACCGCCGGCCTCGTCGAGGACGTCTTCGGCCTGCCGTGCGTGGTCGTCCCCGACCCCGAGACCGGCACGCCCTTGATCGTCCCGCGTCGTCCCGCCGCAGCCTGACGCGGCCCGCCCGCCTGCCCGCCCGCCCGCCCCGAGGATCCGAAATCTCGGCACCTCGCTTCGCTTCCAGGGCGTCCGTGGAACCTCGGCACGCCGCACGCGGCATGTCGTGGAACCTCGGCGACGAGTGGTTGCCGTCCGCCGGGGCGTGTTCCCGAGGTTCCAAGATCTTGGAACCTCGGGCCGCCTGCGGGGCCCCCGTGGAACCTCGGCGCAGCACGCGCGGCATGTCGTGGAACCTCGGCGCCGGCGCCGGTCCCGCGGCGGCGCCACGCACCTGCGCACGTCCGCCGGGCAGGTGGGCCAGCGCGAGGCGGACAGGAGGCCCGTGGCGGCCGTGATCCGTGCCTCCCGTCCGCCGTTCGGTAACGTCTCGTCGCCCGCCCGGCCTGCACCGGAGGACACGACGCACCGCGCGTGCCGCGCCGACCGGTCGCAGACCGTCGGATGCGGCCAGAGCCGCCGACGGTCTGCGACCACTCGGCGCCGCCCCGACGGGGTGTCGTGACCGATCGGCACACGGCACACGGTAAACAGGCGGGCCGCGCACGGGCACCCGTCAGCGGTAGCCGCCGTCCTCCAGCCCCGCCTCGACCTCGAAGCGGTTCCGGAGCGGATCGCGGCCCGCGACCGCGTAGAGCACGGGCATCAGCATCCCGTACCGCCGCCACTGCTCGACGTGCACCCGCTCGTGCCGCAGCACCCGGGGTCCGTCGTTGTCGCGGGTCAGGTACACCGAGCCCACGCAGGTCCCGCCGCGGCGGAACACCCACCGCGGCAGCCCCGTGCAGACGACGAGCCCGTCGACCACCCGGATGCGCCCCGTCGACAGCGGGATGCCCACGGCCAGCCCGACGGCCGTCGCGAACACCCACCCCGCGCGGGAGACGGGGGAGTCGAGCAGCGCCCGGCGGACCAGTCCGCGCACGCTCAGGACGGGCGACCGTAGGTCTCGAGCAGGCGCAGCCAGACCTCGTTCATCGTCGGGTACGCCGGCACCGCGTGCCAGAGCCGGTCGACCGGCACCTCGCCGACGACGGCGATCGTCGCGGCGTGCAGCATCTCGGCGACGTCCTGGCCGACGAACGTGACCCCGACGACGACCCCGCGGTCCTCGTCGACGACCATCTTGGCGCGGCCGGTGTAGCCGTCGGCCTGCAGCGCCGAACCGGCGATCGCACCGAGGTCGTACTCGACGGCGCGGACGTGCAGCCCCTGCTCGCGGGCGGTCTTCTCGGTCAGGCCGACGCTGGCGACCTCGGGGTCGGTGAACGTGACCTGGGGGACCGCGGCGTGGTCCGCCGTCGCGACGTGCGCACCCCACGGCTCGGTGTGCAGCGGCGTGCCCTGGTGGCGGGCGGCGATCGCCTCGCCGGCGGCGCGGGCTTGGTACTTGCCCTGGTGGGTCAGCAGCGCGCGGTGGTTGGCGTCCCCGACGGCGTACAGCCAGTCGGTGCCGTGCACGAGCATCGTGTCGTCGACCTCGAGCCAGTCGCCGGCGGTCAGACCGACCGTCTCGAGACCGAGGTCCGCGGTGTGCGGGCTCCGGCCGGTGGCGGCGAGGACCTCGCTGGTGATGACGGTGGTGTCGTCGTCGAGCGTCGTGGTGACGAGGCCGTGCTCGTCGCGGTCGACGCGGACGGGGCTGACCCCGGTGCGGACGTCGACGCCGAGCTCACGCAGGCCGTCGGTGACGAGCTCGCCGGCGAACGGCTCCATGCCGCCGAGCAGTCCGGCGCGGGCGACGAGGGTGACCTTCGCGCCGAGGGATGCCCACGCGGTGGCGAGCTCGGAGCCGGCGACGCCGCCGCCGATGACGAGCAGGCTCTCCGGCACGTGCTCGGCGCTCGTGCCCTCACGCGTGCCCCACGGCTTCGCGTCGGCCAGCCCGGGCACGTCCGGCAGCGCGTGCAGTGAGCCGGTCACGACGGCGACCGCCGCGCGTGCGGTGTGCGTCTCGCCGCCGACTTCGATGGTCTTCTCGCCGGTGATGCGGGCGTGGCCGCGGATCAGCGCGATGTCGGCCGACTCGAGCCAGGACACCTGGCCGTCGTCCTTCCAGTCCGAGGTGAAGGAGTTGCGGCGGGCGAGCACCCGGGCTGCGTCGAGTTCGCCGGTGACCGCCTGCTTCGCGCCGTCGAGGCGCTTGGCCGCAGCGAGGGCGTGGCCGCTCCGCAGCAGCGCCTTCGACGGCATGCACGCCCAGTAGGAGCACTCGCCGCCGACCAGTTCGGATTCCACGATCGCGACCGCCAGGCCGCGCTTCCGGGCGTAGTCCGCCACGTTCTCGCCGACTGCGCCGGCGCCGATCACGATGAGGTCGTAGTCCGTCATGCGGCCGAGCGTACGCGGACCGGCATGGGTTCCGCCCGGGCGCGCCGGGTCGGTTCTCAGGCGACCCGGGAGGCGCTGGTCACCGCCCCGACGACGCGCAGGATCACGCCGAGGTCGTCCACTGCCCGGGCCGGGTCCACGGGTGCGAAACCGGTGAGCGCCGCGCCGGCGAGCCGCCGGCCGCGGGTCGCAGCCTGGATCCGCTCGACGAGCCCTGCGCCGTCGAGGCCGAAGGGCACCGGCTCGAGCAGCCCGTCGACCTCGGAGGGATCGAGGACGTCCAGGTCGACGTGCACGAACACCGATGTGGCACCGGTGGCGTCCACGGCAGCCGCGAGGGCTTCCGGTGTGGCGGCGTCGACGTCGAGCCGGGCGACACCGGCACGGTCGAGTGCGGCGACCTCGGCGTCGTCGAGGCCGCGGACACCAGCGACCACGACGGACGACGCACTGAGCACCGGCAGCGTGGGGAACAGGTCGTCAGGTCGGTCGACCAGGAGGCGCAACGCGGCGGTCTCCGCAGCGACCGGCTGAGCACGGTTGAGGGGACGGTAGCCGCTGGAGCCGGCGATGCGCACGAACGCGGTGTCCGGTCCGAGACCCACGGTCGCACCGAGGACGCTCGCCCCGTCGCCACCGACCACGAGGACGGGTTCGCTGGCGACGCCGGTCTCTTCTGCGACGCGTTCGGCGACGGCGAGCACGGAGGTGTAGCGGGCGACGGCCGTCTCGAGGCGGTCACCGGCCCCGGCCGGGACGTCGATGACGGTGGTGGACGCGCGGGGGAGGTCGGCTGCGATCGCCGATGCTCCGTCCCCGAGACGCATCGCGCGCGACGACGCCGAACCCTGCCACTGACCGACCACGAGGAACTGCATCGTCTCAGTGTGTCAGGTGGGGTCCGGCGTCGTCCGGGGAGGTCAGAGGCTCGAGGAGCCGCCGGACTTCAGTGCGGCGAGTCGTGCCTCGACCTCGGCGTCCTTGCCCACGTCCTCGAGGCTCTCGAACTGGGCGTCGAGGCTCGACGACTGCAGCTCCTGCTGCCCGAGGACCTTCGCCTCTTCGCGGCGGACCTTCTCCTCGAAGCGACCGAGGTCGCTCGTCGGGTCGAGCACGTCGATGTTGCCGAGCGCGTCGTTGACCTTGGACTGCGCCTCGGCCGTCTTCGAGCGGGCGACGAGGTTGTCACGCTTCGCGCGGAGCTGTTCGAGCTTCTGCTCCATGCCGGCGAGACCGGTCTTGAGCTTCTCGACGGCCTCGTTCTGCGAGGCCAGGTTCGGCTCGGCGTCCTTGACCTCTTGCTCGGCGGCGATCTGCTTGCCGATCGCGATCTTGGCGAGGTTGTCGAACTTGTCGGCGTCGGCTGTCTTGCCCTCGGCGCGGTACTTGTCCGCCGCCGCCGAGGCGTTGGCGGCCTTCTGGCCCCACTCGGTCGAGGCACGCTTGTCCTCTTCGTGGTCCTGCTCGAGCAGGCGAACGTTGCCGATCGTCTGCGCGATCGCCGTCTTCGCGTCGGCGATGTTGTTCGTGTAGTCGCGCACGAGCTGGTCCAGCATCTTCTGCGGGTCCTCGGCGTCGTCGATGAGCTGGTTGATGTTCGCCCGCACGAGGGTGGAGATGCGGCCGAAGATCGTCTGCTTTGCCATTGCTGTTCCCTTTCCTGGAAGGTCTGACGTGGTGTGACTGGTCTGTCGGGTCTGGTCGGGACGGGAGCGGGATCAGAAGCGGCCGCCGCCGGAGAAGCCGCCGCCGCCGCCCCCGCCGCCGCCTCCGCCCCCGAAGCCCCCGCCTCCGCCGAAGCCCCCGCCGCCGAAGCTGCCGCCGCGACCGCCGAGGAGTCCGCCGAGCACGATGCCGGTCACCAGCCCGCCGAGCTGCGCCCCGTTGCCACGACCGCCGCCCCCGCCGAAGCCGCCGCCACCGCCCCAGCCGCCCAGGTCGTCGTTCGCCGAGTCCATCGCCGCGGCGGCGTACTGCTCGGCTGCCCGTGCGGCCTGCAGCGCCTGCCCGGGGTCGGTGGTGGCGAGCTGCACGGCGTCGTCGAGGGCGCGTTCGGCCTCGGACAAGCGGGTCCGCGCGGTCGGTCCGACACCGCCACGGTGCAGCGAGATGTACTCGCGCGCCTGGCTGATCCGGTTCCGTGCGTCGCGCAGGGCGTCGTCGAGGGCACGGGTCGCGCGGCGCTGCTGCTCTTCGGCGCCCCGGGCGGCCGCGATGGCCTGGTCGATCTCGGTGTTCGCCTTCGTGAGGGCGTCCACCGCGGTGATCGGGTCCTTCGGGTCGAACCCTTGCCGCAGCACGGTCTGCGCCCGGGTCACCGCGGCGGCCAGGTCGGGCCCACCGACGGTGAGGGTCCGGGCGGCGGCGACGTCGCCCTCGATGTCGATGCGCATCGCCTCGGCGCGTGCGGTGGCCTCGGCGAAGGTGCCCTCGGCCGCGACCGCGTTGTTCGTGAGCTGCTGCACCTGGGCCAGTGCGTGCTGGGCGTCGCGCACGGCGACCACCGCTTGGCCCTTGTCGCCGGCAGCGATCGCCGCGGTGGCCGCGTCCGAGCGCTCGGTGGCGTAGGCGAGCACCTGGTGCGCCTGGTCGACGTTGTCCGCCACGGTCGCGAGGGTGCGACCGGAGTAGTCCGCACGGACGCGGTCGAGCGATGCCGCAGCTGCACCGACCGACGCCGGTGCTTCGGCGACCGCTTGGGCCAGCGAGACGGCTGCTTCGTCGACGCCGTCCTCGAGCGACCGGAGCGCGTCGAAGGCCTCGGTCTGCTCCTCGATCGAGGCGTGTGCCTGCTGGCAGATCGCGATGATCTGGTTCGCCCAGTCCGCACGCTGCTGGGGGGAGTCCGGGATCTCGTCGTCGAGCTGCTGCCGGAACGTGAAGGCCTTCCGCACGGCCTGCTGCGCGGCGGCGACGGTGTCGGCGAACGGCTTCGCGGCGTCGGGACCGAACTGCGCGGTGGCGAAGCCGACCTCTTGCTCGGCGGTGCGGAGCTCGTCGTCGATCGTGACGAGCGCGCCGCCGGCGGTGCGCTCGAGGTCGGCGAGGGACTCCTGCTGCGCCTTCGTGGCCGCGGCGGTCTTGCGCTTGTTGCGGGTACGGATGACCAGCACGACGACGACGAGCCCGACGACGATGACGAGCAGCAGGATCCAGAGCCAGGTCAGGTCCGGCGGGGCCTGGGTGTCGGTCAGGCCGTTCGCGAAGGCCACCGCGGCGCCCGACCAGTCGCTCTGCTTCAGTGCGGGCAGCAGCGAGTCGTTCACCGCGGTCTGCACGTCGGACGCGGAGATCTCCGTCTCGTTCGTCTGCTGGACGTCGTAGTCACGGTCGTCGACCGCGACGGACAGCAGGATGCCGTCGGTGTCGATCTGGTTCTCGTCGAGCACGGCCCGGCCCCACGCGGTGTGGTCGGACGGGTTCGTGAACGAGGGGACGAACACGACGTACAACTGCGTCTGGGTCTTCGTGTAGAGGTCTTCGACGGCCTGTTCGACCTGCGCCTGCTGCGAGGCGCTCAGCGAACCGGAATCGTCGAGGACGTACGCGCTCCCCAGGTCGACGGGTGCCGTGGCCTGCGCGGTCGCCGCCGGTGCCAGGACGATCAGCATCGCCACGACCGCCGCCGTGACGCGACCCCAGCGTCGCGCTGTCCCCCTTCCGGTGTCCGACCCGCCTGTGCCCGATCCACGCTGGACCGTTCGCATCCGTCCTCCGTCCGTCGCCGCTCCGTGCCCCTCGGCACCGCGCGGAACCGCACCCTGAGAGCGCCGTCGCCCGGAGTCTATCCACGGCGCGCACCCCTCGGACGGACTCTCGGTGAACCCTGTGGACAAGCCGATCCATGGGTGTCTTGTCCCCCGGAGCGGGGTAGGCTGAGCCCACTGTTCGACGACGAACGGAAGGGAACAGCAATGGAGCGAACCACGAGTACCGAGGTCGTCCCGCTCGAGGACGGCTACCACCGTGTCTCGACGCCGGCCACCGGCGTGATCGGCTTCGTGCGCGAGCACGACGGCCGCTACGAAGTCCTGCGCGGACGCGTCCGCCAGGCGACCCGATCCGAGGGTCTCTACAGCACGATGAACGTCGCACTGATCGCCCTCACGCACGCATAGCGACCACCGCCCTGGGCTGACCACCCGCGCACCGTAGGCTGCGTGCGTGGGTGAGTCGGGCCTCCAGACCGTGATGGTGACGTTGCGTGCGCCGGGTCCGGACCGTGCCGCCGACCGGGAGGCCCTGGTCGCCGCCGTCGCGTCGGCGACGGGCGTCGAGACGCCCGCCGTGCGCGCGGGGCGCGTCTGCCCCCACTGCGACGGGAACGACCACGGTCGCCCGTGGGCCGCGGCGCACGGCACCGGGATCGGTGTCAGTCTGTCGCGCACGAAGGGCGTGCTCGCCCTGGCGGTCGCACCCGGCCCGGTCGGTGTGGACGTCGAACGACCGTCCCGTGTCGCAGCAGCGCCGCTCGGTGCCTTCACGGCCGGCGAACTCGAGCGTTCGGCCGGTGACGCCGACGTGCTCGCGGCCTGCTGGGCGGCGAAGGAGGCGGTACTCAAGCGCGACGGCCGCGGCCTGCGCGTCGACCCTCTGGCGGTGGACGTCGACGTCGCCGCCGGGTCCGCGCGGTTCGAGGGGGTCGACCACCCCGTGACGATCATCCGTCCGGGACCCGACGTGGTGCTCGTCGTCGCGGCCGGCGGAGTCCCCGTGGTGGTGGCCGGGTCGGTCAGCGGGGGAGCGTGAGCACCTCGGCGCCGTCCGCGGTGATCGCGATGGTGTGCTCGGTGTGCGCCGTCCGAGCCCCCGTGGCGCTGCGGAGCGTCCAGCCGTCGGCGTCGGTGACGAGCACGTCGGTGTCCGCCATCACCCACGGTTCGAGCGCGAGCAGGAGCCCCGGACGCAGCGTGTACCCACGGCCGGCCCGGCCGGTGTTCGACACGTGCGGGTCCTGGTGCATGGTCGAGCCGATGCCGTGGCCGCCGAACTCGATGTTGACGGGGTAGCCGGCGGCTTCGAGCACCGTGCCGATGGCGTGCGACAGGTCGCCGATGCGGGCGGCGGGTCCGGCGGCGGCGATGCCGGCGGCCAGGGCGCGTTCGGTGGCGTCGATGAGTGCGAGGTCCTCGTCGCGCGGGGTGCCGACGACGAAGCTCACGGCGGCGTCGGCGGCGATGCCGTCGAGCGACACCGCGAGGTCGAGCGTCAACAGGTCGCCGTCGGCCAGGGCGCGGTCGTGCGGCAGCCCGTGCAGCACGGCGTCGTTCACGGCGGTGCAGATGTGGTGGCCGAACGGACCGCGGCCGAACGAGGGTGCGTAGTCGACGTAGCAGGAGTCGGCGCCGGCGGCCTCGATCATCTGCTTCGCCCACCGGTCGATCTCGAGCAGGTTCGTCCCCACCCGGGTGCGCTCACGGAGGGTCTGCAGGATGGTGCCGACGAGGGCTCCGGTGGCACGGGCCTTGTCGACCTCGGCAGGCGTCAGGATCTCGATCACGCGGATGATCATACCGGTATTACTATGTGGGCATGGTCCGTCTCCCGCTCCGCCCCGACGAGGTCGCGCGCGGCCGTCGCCTCGGTGCCCTCCTCCGCCGAGCCCGCGGTCCGCGGTCGATCGTCGACACCGCCCTCGCCGCCGGGATCTCGCCCGAGACGCTCCGCAAGATCGAGACCGGGCGGATCGCGACGCCCGCGTTCTCGACCATCGCGTCAGTCGCGGGCGTGGTCGGGCTGTCGCTCGACGCGGTGTGGTCCGAGGTCAGCTGCGACCCCGCGAACGACGGTGAGCTCGCCGGTTAGCCAGCCGGCAGCGTCGGCACCGACGGTTCGTCGATCCAGGGGCCGGTGACCGCCCGGACCGCCGCGACGTCACGACCGGCGGCGGCGGCGAACGCCCCGAGCACGTCGGGCACCGTCACCGAACCGTGCCGGTGCCGCTCGGTGATGCTGCGGAGACCGGTGAAGAACGCGTCGTCGCCGAACGTGCGGCGGACGGCGTGCAGTGCGAGGGCACCGCGCTTGTAGACGCGGTCGTCGAACATGTCCTTCGCGCCGGGGTCGCCGACGACGAGGTCCGCGGGCTGGTCGAGGAGCCCCTGCCGGTACTGCGCCGCGAGCACGTCGGTGGAGTCGCCGCCGCGGTGCTCGGACCACAGCCACTCGGCGTAGCAGGCGAACCCCTCGTGCAGCCAGATGTCCTGCCAGCGGGTGACCGTCACCGAGTTGCCGAACCACTGGTGCGCGAGCTCGTGCGCGATGAGCCGGTCGGTGCCGTGTTCGCCGTCGACGTGGTTCCGGCCGAACACCGCCAGCCCGTGGGCCTCCAGCGGGATCTCGAGCTCGTCGTCGGTGACCACGACGCCGTACGCCGCGAACGGGTAGGAGCCGAAGCGGTCCGAGAACAGCGCGAGCATCTCCGGCACCTGACCGAAGTCGGTCTTCGCGGCGGCGGCGAGGTCGGCGGGGTGGTGCAGGGTGACTGGCACCACGGCGCCGCGGAGCCTCGTCGTGCGGTACCGGCCGATCTGCACCGTCGCCAGGTACGTCGCCATCGGCTCGGTCGTGGCGTAGGTCCACCTGGTGCCGATGCGGTCCCGCTCCTTGCCGAGCAGTTCGCCGTTCGCGAGCACGTCGTACGCGGCCTCTGCGGCGATCTCGAACCGGTAGGTCGCCTTGTCGTCCGGTCGGTCGTTGCACGGGAACCACGAGGGGGCACCGGTGGGCTGCGCCGCGACGATGACGCCGTCGGTGAGTTCCTCCCACCCGACCTGGCCCCAGGCGCTGCGGACGGGGCGCGGGTTGCCGCGGTACCGCAGGTGCACCGTGAACTCGGTGTCGGCTGCGATCGGGGAGGCCGGCGTGACGGTGACCTTGTGGACGGCCTTCGACACCTTCTTCGCGCGGGTGCCGTCGACGTCGGCACGCTCGACGCTCAGGCCGTGCAGGTCGATCACGATCCGGTCGAGCGGTTCGAGGGCGCGCGCGGTGATCGTGGCGGTGCCGTCGAGGCGGTTGGTGGCGACGCGGTAGTCGAGGCGGAGGTCGTAGTGCTCGGCGCTCCACCGACGGTCGCCGCTGTGCGGGGTGTACGGGTCGGCGGCAGGATCGGTCGGCACGGTGACAGTCAACCGCATGGGGCCGGTCAGTCCGTCAGGGTGGCCGGTGCGGCTGTCCACGGAGCGATGGGGTTGCCGGACCAGCGGGAGCCCGGCGGCACCTGCTCACCGCGCATCACGAGCGACGCGGGCCCGACCGTGGCGCCCGTGCCGATGCCTGCCGCGGGCAGGACGACGCTGTGCGGCCCGAGGGTCGCACCGGCGTCGAGCCGCACGGTGTCGAGCTGCATCACCCGGTCGTGGAACAGGTGGGTCTGCACGACGGTCCCGCGCGCCACCGATGCGCCGGCCCCGATCGTGACGAGGTCGGCCTCGGGCAGCCAGTAGGTCTCGAGCCAGGTGCCGCGGCCGATCGTCGCGCCGAGGCTCCGCAGCCACGCCGCCAGGGCCGGGGTGCCGGTGGCCTGCTCGGCGAACCAGGGCCGGGCGACCGTCTCGACGAAGGTGTCCTGCACCTCGTTGCGCCACACGAACGACGACCACAGCGGGTGCTCACGCGCGGTGATCCGGCCGACGAACGCCCACTTCGCGATCGTCGACACCACCGCGGCGACGGCCCCGGCGACGATGAGCACCGGGCCGGCCAGCAGCACCGTCCATCCGACGCCCACCGCCGACCACAGCGCGAGCAGGGTGCCCGCCACCCCCAGCGCGATCGCAGCGGACACCATCGGGGCCACGAGCCGCAGCAGCTCCCAGCACCCGCGCGCCACCTTCAACCGCACCGGCGGACGGAAGGTGCGCTCCTCGTCGAACTGGGTCGCTGCACGGCGCAGGCGGACCGGCGGTGAGCCGAGCCACGACGACCCGCGCTTGGCCTTCTTCGGCACGGCGGACAGCACCGCCACCAGCGCCTCGCGCGGGACCGAGCGTCCGGCGCCCGTCATCCCGCTGTTGCCGAGGAACGCTCGGCGCCCCACCTTCGACCGGCCGATGCGCACCCGGCCCCCACCGAGCTCGTAGGTGGCGACCATGGTGTCGTCGGCCAGGAACGCGCCCGAAGCGATCTGCGTCAGCGAGGGGATGAGCAGCACCGTCGAGATCTCGGTGTTCCGGCCGACCCGCGCACCGAGCAGCCGCAACCACACCGGTGTCACGAGCGACGCGTACAGGGGGAAGAGCAACGTGCGTGCGGCGTCCAGCACCCGCTCGGTCGACCACGCCTGCCACCCGATCCGCGAGCGCACCGGGTGCCGGCCTTCGTGCAACCCGATGCCGAGCAGCCGCACCGACACCACCACGAGCAGGGCGTACACGGCCCCGGCGACGACGGTGGCGAGCGGCACCGTGGCAAGGGCGCGCAGGACGGCGTCCCCGAGCGACGACGCGCGCCCGACCAGGGCGACCGCGACCAGCAGTCCGACCGCGACACCGATCACCGGCAACCCGGCCACGGCCACGGAACCGGCCCCGTACGCCAGCAGCCAGCGTCGACGCGACGGGGGACGGGCCTCCCGTCCGTGCCTGGCCGACCCGACACGGTCCGCGGGCGACCCCGCCCAGCGTTCCCCGGCGGGGACCCGGCCGGCGACGGCCGAACCGGCCTCGACCTCGGCACCAGCGCCGACGTGCGCGCCGGGCAGCAGCGTGGTGCGGCTGTGCACGACGGCGTCGTCGTCGACGCGCACCCGGCCGAGACGGAACACGTCGCCGTCCACCCAGTGTCCGGCGAGGTCGACCTCGGGTTCGATCGAGGCACGCTTGCCGATCGTGAGCATCCCCGTGACCGGCGGGAGCGCGTGCAGGTCGACGTCCGAGCCGATCCGCGCCCCGAGCGCTCGGGCGTAGTAGCTGATCCACGGGGCACCGGCGGTCGAGGGCCCGTCCACCGCCTCGGCGATCCGCTCCGCCAACCAGACCCGCAGGTGCACCGAACCACCGCGCGGGTGGTCGCCGGGGCGGACCCCGACCAGCAGCAACCGTGCGAGCACGACGGTCAGCGCCATCTTGCCGATCGGCGTGACGAACACCAGCAGCGCGACCACGAGCGCCGGCCAGGGGAGCACCGGCAGGAACGGAAGCGTCGTCGCGTGCAGCACCGCGGCGACCAGCGCCGTCCACGTCAGGACCCGCAACCCGCGCAGCACCTGCACCGGCAGACCGAGGAGCGTCATCGCGAACCCGGTGGCCGGCGGGACCGGCGTCACGTCACGCGACGACGCCGACACCGGACCGGACTCGTCCAGCGCTGCAGCCAACGCCCCGATGCGCGGGTGGTCGTACACGTCGGCAACCGTCGTCGTCGGGAACCGCTCGCGGATCGCGGACACCAGCTGCGCCGCGGTCAGCGAACCGCCGCCGTGCGCGAAGAAGTCGTCGTCCACGCTCGACACCGGCACCCCGAGGATCGCCGACCACCGCTCCGCGATCCACGCCACCGTGTCCGGCAGCATCGCGGCGTCGGTCGCTCCGGGGAGCGGCCACGGCAACGCCGCACGGTCGACCTTGCCCGACGTCCGCGTCGGCAACGACTCCACCACCGCGACGAGGGGCACCAGCGCCGCGGGCAGCTCCTGCCGCAACCGGGCGTTCGCGAGCGCGATGTCCACCGTCGCACCCGCCACCGGGGCCACGTACCCCACCAGCACCTGGTTGCCCGCCGGGGTCCGCTGCACCACCGCAGCACCACCCGCCACGTCGTCGAGCCCCTGCAGCGCCGCGTCGATCTCACCGAGCTCGATGCGCCGACCGCCGAGCTTCACCTGGTCGTCCGCACGCCCCTGGAACACCAGCCCCTCGGGGTCGTACCGCACCAGGTCTCCACTCCGGTACGCCCGGTCCCACCCGAGCTCCGGGAACGGCGCGTACTTCTCCGCGTCCTTCGCCGGGTCCAGGTACCGACCCAGCCCGACCCCACCGATCACGAGCTCACCGACCCCGCCCGGCTCCACCCGCTGCCCGGCACCGTCCACGACCGCCAGGTCCCACCCGTCGAGCGGCAGCCCGATCCGGATCGGCTGACCGCCGTCCAGCAGGGACCCGCACGCCACCACGGTCGCCTCGGTCGGCCCGTACGTGTTCCAGACTTCACGGTCACGACTCGCGATGCGGGCTGCGAGTTCCGGTGGGCACGCCTCACCGCCGAAGATGACCAGCCGCACCTGCTCCAACGCGTCGTCCGGCCACAGCGCCGCCAGCGTCGGCACCGTCGACACGATCGTGATCGTGTGCGCGATGAGCCACGGCCCGAGGTCCACCCCTGTCCGCACCAGCGACCGCGGCGCCGGCACCAACGCGGCACCGTGCCCCCACGCGAGCCACATCTCCTCGCACGACGCATCGAACGCCACACTCAGCCCCGCCAACACCCGGTCACCCGGACCGATCGGCGCCCGCCGTAGGAACATCCGCGCCTCGGCGTCCACGAACGCCGCAGCACTCCGGTGGGTGACCGCCACGCCCTTCGGCACCCCGGTCGACCCCGAGGTGAAGATGATCCACGCGTCGTCGTCCTCGTGGGGGAGTGCGGCGCTCGCCGCAGGGTCCGTCACCGGCAGTTCGCCGCCGTCGCGGTCGCGCAGGACGCCGCCGGCGCCGATGACCCCGACCACGCCGGCCTCACCGAACACCAGGGTCGCGCGCTCCTCGGGGTCGTCGGCGTCGACGGGGACGTAGGCCGCCCCGGCGGCGAGGACGGCGAGGATCGACAGGTACAGGTCGCGTCCGCCGGAGGGGATCCGCACCCCGACCCGGTCGCCCCGGCGGACTCCGCGGCGTGCGAGGTCGTCGGCCTGCGCGCGCACCAGGTCGAGCAGTGCGGCGTAGTCGACGGTGCCGGCGGGGTCCTCGAGCGCGGTGGCGTCCGGGTGGGTGGCCGCGGTCGCAGCGAGGACGTCGAACAGGGTCCGTGGTGCGGGGGCGTGCCCGCCCCGTGCGAGTTCGAGCTGCGCGTTCCCGGTGCCGGTGGTCATCGGATCCCTCTTCCCGGTCGCGTGCGGGACGACCGGCCCGTGATCCTAGGGGACCGAGGTGTCGCGCTCGGAAACACGGGGTAGCGCGGGCGCGGGCGCGGAGCCCCTGCGTCGCGGCAGACCGTCGAGTGAGCAGAAGACGTCGAGTCACCCACCCCGAGACTGGCGACAGACCCGGAGAAGTCTCAACGGGGGAAGGTCGCCGCAGGCGACATCGCGCGCAGCTGCCTGAGCGGAGCGAAGACAACTGCTTGCGCGGAAATGTGACGTGCCCCCAGGAGGATTCGAACCTCCGCCCCTGCCTCCGGAGGGCAGTGCTCTATCCCCTGAGCTATGGGGGCCAAGGGGTGGAACAACCGTAGCAGGTCCGGCGCGCGCTCCTGGACAGCGCGTGTCGCGCACGGGGCGTCGCCACGGGGCGGACGGGAGGCGCGGTGCGGGGCCGCCACGGGCCTCCCGTCCGCACGGTGCGTGCGTTGCGGGCCGGTGCGAGGTTGCGCGGTCCGTGCGGCGCAGCAGGCGCGCACCACGCGTGCAACCTCGCACCGAGCGGCGGACCCGGCACCGTGCGAGCGCCGCCGAGCGGCCGGGAGGCGCGGTCCGGGGCCGCCACGGGCCTCCCGTCCGCACGGTGCGTGCGTCGCGGGCCGGTGCGAGGTTGCGCGCTCCGTGCGGCGCAGCAGGCGCGCACCGCGCACGCAACCTCGCACCGAGCGGCGGCCCCGGCACCGTGCGAGCGCGGCCGGCCGGGTCAGCCGGCGGGCGTCGCCGTCGCCGTCGCCGACGGCTGCAGCGCAGCGCGCACCGCGTCGACGACGGGTTGTGCGCCTCCGGGCTCGGTGAACAGCGTCGACTGGGTGGTGATCCAGTACGGGTCGGCGAAGGCGTCGGCGCGTCCGACGGCACCGCTGAGCGCGAAGTACCCCTCGACACGGTAGGTGGGCACCGAGCCGCCGCGGTCGTAGAGGGCGTCCTTCAGGTTCGTGAGCGATTTCTCAGGCAGGTCGGCGACGGCCAGGGTGATCGTCACGGCGTCGTCGTCGGTGGCGACGAACTGGCAGACCCGACCCCGCTGCTTCGCGATGGTGGCGGCGGGGGAGCCCTTCGCAGGGGTGAAGGAGTCGTCGAGGGTGAAGGTCTTCCCGTACACGGACAGGGCTTCGGCGGGCAGGAGTTCGGCGCACGTCTGCGACACCGCCTTCCCGACCGGGGTCGCACTGGGCGTCGGACCTCCGTCGCCGCCACCCGAACAGGCCGACAGCACGAGGGCTGCTGCGGTGGCGACGGTGGCGACGGAGCACGCCCGGGCACGGCTTCGGGTGGTCATGCCGACATGATGGCGCATCGTCCGGCGTGCACCTGGGTGTCCCGGTAGACTCGTCCGCCGTGACTCCTGCCGAACTCTCCGCCGCGTACCTGTCGATCCTGACCGGGATCGTCGAGCGACGAGGCGCGTCCGAGACCGTGACGATCGGGGACTCGCACGTGGTCCTCGAGCGTCCGAAGAACCGCGCGCACGGCGACTGGGCGTCGAACGCGGCCATGCAGCTCGCGAAGCGCATCGGCACGAACCCGCGCGAGCTCGCGACGGAGATCGCCGGCGAGCTGACCGAGCTCGACGGGGTGGCCTCGGTCGACGTCGCCGGCCCGGGCTTCATCAACATCACGCTCGAGGCGGCTGCCGCCGGCGAGATCGCCCGCACCATCGTGGACGGCGGCGAGTCGTTCGGCACCGGCGACCTGTACGACGGCGTCCGGATCAACCTGGAGTTCGTGTCCGCGAACCCGACCGGCCCGATCCACATGGGCGGTGTCCGGTGGGCGGCCGTCGGTGACAGCCTGGCCCGCGTGTTCCAGGCGCAGGGTGGCCTGGTCACCCGCGAGTACTACTTCAACGACCACGGTGCGCAGATCGACCGCTTCGCCCGTTCGCTCGTGGCGTCGGCGCTCGGTGAGCCCACGCCCGAGGACGGCTACGGCGGTGCCTACATCGCCGAGATCGCGGCGCGCGTGATCGCGACGCTCGACCCGTCGGTCGACATCACGAACCTGCCGCGTGACGAGGCGCAAGAAGTGTTCCGGCGCGAGGGCGTGGACTTCATGTTCGCCGACATCAAGTCGTCGCTGCACGACTTCGGCGTGGACTTCGACGTGTACTTCCACGAGAACGAACTGCACGAGTCGAAGGCCGTCGAGCGCGCCATCGCCCGGCTGCGGTCGTCCGGCGTGATGTACGAGGCCGAGGGTGCCGAGTGGCTCCGCACCACCGACTTCGGCGACGACCGCGACCGCGTGGTCATCAAGTCCGACGGCGAGCCCGCGTACATCGCCGGTGACCTGGCGTACTACCTCGACAAGCGCGAGCGCGGCTTCGAACGCAACCTGATCATGCTCGGCGCGGACCACCACGGCTACGTTGGCCGGATGATGGCGATGTGCGCCGCGTTCGGCGACGAGCCGGGCACGAACCTCGAGATCCTGATCGGGCAGATGGTCAACCTGCTCAAGGACGGCGAACCGATGCGCATGTCGAAGCGCAACGGCACGATCGTCACGATGGAGGACCTCGTCGACGCCGTGGGGGTCGACGCCGGCCGGTACTCGCTCGTCCGGTTCGCGAGTGACACTGCGATCGACATCGACCTCGACCTGCTCACGAAGCGCACGAACGACAACCCGGTGTTCTACGTCCAGTACGCGCACGCACGCACCCAGTCGGTGGCCCGCAACGCCGAGGCCGCCGGGGTCGACCGGTCCGCGTTCGACGCCTCGTTGCTGACGCACGACTCCGAGGGAGCGCTGCTCGGCGCCCTCGCCGAGTTCCCGCGCGTGGTGCGCCACGCCGCGGAGCTCCGTGAGCCGCACCGCATCGCCCGGTACATCGAGCAGCTGGCCGGGCTGTACCACCGCTGGTACGACTCCTGCCGTGTGACGCCCCTCGGCGACGAGCCGGTGACCGACCTGCACCGCACGCGCCTCTGGCTGAACGACGCCACCGGTCAGGTCGTCCGCAACGGCCTGACGCTGCTCGGCGTGTCCGCCCCGTCCCGCATGTAGCGAGGGGTCCACGCCGCCGGAACCAGGTTCCGGACACAGCACCGCGGAATCCCGTGGTGCTGTGTCCGTTCCACGGTGCCGGCCCCAAGCTGCCACGTGGAAGGCTGGGAGGCATGTCCGCTGCCACCACCCGCCGCCGCTGGCCCGTCGTCCTGATCGTGGTCGTCGTCGTGCTCGCCGGCCTCGTCGTCATCGCCGAGTTCGTGCTCCGCGGCGTCGTCGACCGCATCATCGCCCAGCAGGTCGAGCAGTCGTTGCCCGACGGCACCACCGGCCAGGTCGAGGCGCACGCCGACGGCATCGTCATCCCGCAGCTGATCAGCGGCACACTCGACCAGGTCGAGATCTCGTCCGCGAAGCTCACCGTCGACGGCATCCCGCTCGCCGCGGACGTCACCGCGAAGGACGTCCCGGTGGACGGCAAGGGCGACGTGCACGACGTCGACGGCACCGTCACCCTGGCGTCGTCGAGCGTGAAGGACCTGTCGAAGTACAGCCCGCTGTTCGACCGGCTGACCCTGGTCGACGGTGGCGTGGAGCTCTCCGGTTCCACGGCGGTGCTCGGCTACGACATCACCTACGCCGCGAAGGGCGACGTCGTCGCGCAGGACGACGGCCGCGGCATCACGATCACCCCGAAGAGCGTCCGGATCACCAACTCGGACCTCGGCCTCAAGGTGAACTCGATCCCCGGTGTCACGAACGTGCCGGTCCAGGTCTGCACGGCGCAGTTCCTGCCCGAGGCCCTCCGCGTGCGCTCGCTCGACGTCTCGAAGGGCGACGCGACGGTCCGCATCACCGCTGACGCGCTGCCGCTCAACGAGCAGGGCCTGCAGACGGTGGGCAGCTGCGGCTGATCCCGTGGCTGCGTCACACGGACGGGAGGCCCGCCCCGCGTCGGTAGGATCGGGTCCCGTGAGCGAGAACCCCCTTGCACCGCCGCGACTGCGGTTCCCGACGGACGCCTCCCAGCTGGTGGACCGGATCTGGCCCGCGTCCGCGACGCGGACCGACGACGGCGACCTGGCGATCGGCGGTGTCACCGCGACCGACCTGGTCGCGCAGTACGGCACCCCGCTGTACGTCGTCGACGAGCGGGACGTGCAGTCCCGCGCGGTCCGGGTGCGGAACGCCTTCACCGAGGCGTTCGAGGGCATCGGCACCCGGGCACACGTCTACTACGCGGGCAAGGCCTTCCTGACGACCCAGGTCGTGGCGTGGATGGCCGAGGCTGGCCTGCGCGTGGACGTCTGCACCGGCGGAGAGCTCGCGGTCGCGCTGGCCGCGGGCATCGACCCCGCCCTGCTCGGCTTCCACGGCAACGACAAGTCCGACGCCGAGATCGCCCGCGCGGTCGAGGTCGGCGTGGGCACGATCGTGCTCGACAGCCACGAAGAGGTCCAGCGCGTCGCCCGTGCCGCGACCGAAGCCGGAGTCGTGCAGCGCGTGCGCATCCGGATCAACAGCGGCGTGCACGCCTCGACCCACGAGTACCTCGCCACCGCACGCGAGGACCAGAAGTTCGGCATCCCGCTCACCGAGGCCGTCACCGCTGCCGAGGCCGTGCGTGCCGAGTCGTCCCTCGTGTTCGTCGGGCTGCACTCGCACATCGGCTCGCAGATCTTCGACGAGTCCGGGTTCCGCGAGGCCGCGCGACGGCTGATGGACGTGCACGCGACCCTGGTGGCGACGGGCCCCGTGCCGGAGCTGAACCTCGGCGGCGGCTGGGGCATCGACTACACCGAGGCCGACTCCGCGTTCGCGCCCGAGGACGTCGCCGATGCCCTCGCCGCGATCATCGCCGAGGCCTGCGCCGAGCGGGACATCCCGGTGCCCGAGGTCGCGGTCGAACCCGGCCGCTACATCGTCGGGCCGGCGGGCATCACGCTCTACCGCGTCGGCACCATCAAGCCGGTCGCGCTCGAGACCGGCGACGGCAGCGACGGCAGCGACGCCGACAGCTGCCACGCCACGCGCACCTACGTCTCCGTCGACGGCGGCATGAGTGACAACGCCCGTCCCGCGCTGTACGGCGCCGACTACACCGCCCGCCTCGCCCGCGCGTCCGGGTCACCGGCCGTGCTCACCCGCGTGGTCGGGAAGCACTGCGAGAGCGGCGACATCGTGGTCAACGACGAGTACCTGCCCGGTGACGTCCAGCGCGGCGACCTGCTCGCCGTCGCGGCGACCGGGGCGTACTGCTGGGCCCTGTCGAGCAACTACAACCACGTGGGCCGCCCGCCGGTCGTCGCCGTGGCGGACGGCGCAGCCCGTATCCTCGTGCGGGGCGAGTCGATCGACGACCTCCTCGCCCGCGACACCGGGGTCCGCCCCGTGCCCCACGCCGGCACCGGCCGCTGACCCGACGAACAGGAACCAACTCCAGATGATCGAATACCGCAACGTCCGCGTCGCGCTGCTCGGGGCCGGCTCGGTCGGGTCCCAGGTCGCGCGCCTCCTGCTCGAGCACGCCGACGAACTCGCTTCGCGCGCCGGCGCCGGCCTCGAGCTCGTCGGGATCGCCGTGCGCGACGTCGACGCCCCGCGCGACGTCGACCTGCCGAAGGACCTCTACACGACGGACGCTGAGTCGCTCATCCTCGGTGCCGACATCGTCGTCGAGCTGATCGGTGGCATCGAGCCCGCACGTACGCTCGTGCTGCAGGCGCTGCAGTCCGGCGCGGACGTCGTCACCGGCAACAAGGCGCTCCTCGCGACCCACGGTCCGGAGCTCTTCGCGGTGGCCGAGCAGGTCGGCGCGCAGCTGTACTACGAGGCCGCCGTCGCCGGCGCGATCCCGATCATCCGACCGCTGCACGACTCGCTCGCCGGGGACCGCATCGAGCGGATCATGGGCATCGTCAACGGCACCACGAACTTCATCCTCGACCTGATGGACCGGCAGGGGAGCACGTTCGAGGACGCCCTGGCCACCGCGACCGAGCTCGGGTACGCCGAGGCCGACCCGACCGCCGACATCGAGGGCTACGACGCCGCGCAGAAGGCCGCGATCCTGGCCTCGCTGGCGTTCCACACCTCGGTACCGCTCGCAGCAGTGCACCGCGAGGGCATCACCTCGGTCACGATCGAGCAGGTCCGCGCCGCGCGCAAGGCCGGCTACGTCGTGAAGATCCTGGCCACTGCCGAGCGGCTGACCGACGAGGACGGCCGCGAGGGCGTCAGCGCCCGCGTGTACCCGGCCCTCGTTCCCGAGTCGCACCCCCTGGCCAGCGTGCACGGCGCGAAGAACGCCGTGTTCGTCGAGGCCGAGGCCGCCGGCGACCTGATGTTCTACGGCGCCGGTGCCGGTGGGGTCGAGACGGCCTCGGCCGTGCTCGGCGACCTCGTCTCCGCCGCACGACGGCACGTCATCGGTGGCCCTGGTGTCGCGGAGTCCACGCAGTCGGACCTGCCCGTCTTCCCGATCGGCACCGTCCGGACGCGCTACCAGATCACGTTGCACGTCACCGACGCCCCCGGCGTGCTGTCGACCGTCGCCGGTGTGCTCGCGAAGCACGGCGTGAGCGTCGAGACCGTCGAGCAGACCACCGCGGGCGCCTCCGAGGGGACGGCGGCGCTCGTCATCGGCACACACCTGGCGCGCGAAGCGGACCTGGCGGACACCGTCCGCACGCTGCGCGGCGAGGACGTGGTCCTGGACGTGACCAGCGTCCTGCGCTTCGTCGGCGCCTGACGCACCACGCGCCTCCAGGCCGACCCATGACCACCACCAGACCGACCCACCGGACAGAGAGAGAAGCCTGATGGCCCACCAGTGGCAGGGAGTCCTGCGCGAGTACGCCGACCGACTCGACGTGACCGAGGCGACGCCGATCGTCACGCTCGGTGAGGGCGGCACGCCCCTCATCCCGGCTCGTCGGCTCTCCGAGCGCACCGGCGCCGAGGTCTACGTCAAGTTCGAGGGCATGAACCCGACCGGGTCCTTCAAGGACCGCGGCATGACGATGGCGATCTCGAAGGCCGTCGAGCACGGCGCGAAGGCCGTCATCTGCGCCTCGACCGGCAACACCAGCGCCTCGGCCGCCGCGTACGCCACGCACGCCGGCATCACCGCCGCGGTGCTCGTGCCCGAGGGCAAGATCGCCATGGGCAAGCTCAGCCAGGCCGTCGCCCACGACGCCCAGCTGCTGCAGGTCCAGGGCAACTTCGACGACTGCCTCGACATCGCCCGCGACCTGGCGGCCAACTACCCGGTGCACCTCGTCAACTCGGTCAACAACGACCGCATCGAGGGCCAGAAGACCGCCGCGTTCGAGGTCGTCGACGTCCTCGGTGACGCCCCGGACTTCCACTTCCTGCCGGTCGGCAACGCGGGCAACTACACCGCGTACTCGCGGGGGTACCGCGAGGACGTGGCGGCCGGTCGCACCACGAAGCTCCCGCGCATGTTCGGGTTCCAGGCCGCCGGCTCGGCCCCGATCGTCCGCGGCGAGGTCGTCAAGAACCCCGACACCATCGCATCGGCGATCCGCATCGGCAACCCGGCGTCGTGGCAGTTCGCCCTCGAGGCCCGTGACGAGACCGACGGCTACTTCGGTGCCATCTCGGACGAGGCCATCCTCGCGGCGCACCGCATCCTGTCGGCCGAGGTCGGCGTGTTCGTCGAGCCCGCATCGGCCATCGGTGTCGCCGGGCTGCTCGAGCGTGCCGACGCCGGCGTCGTGCCGAAGGGCGCGAAGGTCGTCATCACCGTCACCGGCCACGGCCTGAAGGACCCGCAGTGGGCCCTGCGCACCCAGGACGGCGGCGAGGTCACCCCGACGAGTGTTCCGGTCGACACCAAGTCGATCGCGGACGTGCTCGGACTGGTCGCGGCGCAGTGAGCGTCGACCGCTCGTCCGGACCGGGGGAGGGCGTCACCGCCCACAGCGCTGTACCGGCCGGACGGGCGGTCCACGCTGTGCCCGCCGGGCGGGCGGCCCACGGGGTGCCCGCCGGACGGGCCGTGCGGGTACGCGTGCCGGCGACGTCCGCCAACCTCGGCCCGGGGTTCGACTCGCTCGGCCTCGCGCTGTCGCTGTATGACGAGGTCGTCGTGCGCGTCCGCCCCGAACCCGGTGCCACCGTCACCGTGCAGGGCGTCGGCGCCGGTGAGGTCGCGACCGACGACACGAACCTGGTCGTCCGTGCCGTCCGCCGTGGCCTCGAGCACGCCGGCGTCGACCAGCCCGGCCTCGAACTGCACGCGACGAACGCGATCCCGCACGGCCGCGGGCTCGGCTCGTCGGCAGCCGCGATCGTCGCCGGCCTGATGGCGGCCCGCGGGCTGCTCGAGGGCATCGTCGACCTGGACGCCTCGACCCTGCTCAGCCTGGCCACCGAGATGGAAGGTCACCCGGACAACGTCGCCCCCGCGCTGTTCGGCGGCCTGACGATCGCGTGGATGACGGCGGAGGGGCCCGCGTACAAGCGGCTCCTGGTGCACCGCGGTGTCGCCCCCGTGGTCTTCGTGCCGACGTCCACGCTCTCGACGAAGCTCGCGCGCTCCCTGCAGCCCGCGAACGTGCCGCACGCCGACGCCGCGTTCAACGTCTCGCGCTCCGCGCTGCTGGTCGCCGCGCTGATCCAGAGCCCCGAGCTCCTGCTCGCCGCGACCGAGGACCGCCTGCACCAGGCGTACCGGGCCAGCGCCATGCCCGAGACCGACGCGTTGATCGGACTGCTCCGGCAGCACGGGCTGGCCGCCGTCGTGTCCGGGGCGGGGCCGAGCCTGTTGGTGCTCGGCAGCGATCCGGCGCAGCGGCTCACCGCCGCCGATCTCGTGGCGCGACACGGGGAATCCGACTGGCGGGCGCTCATGCTGGCCGTCGATCTCGGTGGTGCTACAGTGGTGCCGCACTCGGCGCTCGAAGCCGAACCCGCGTAACCGCACGGAATGCCCGTCCCCAAGGACAGCTCCTGCGACGTCGCAGGGTCCGGTGCGCGGGTGTGCATCTCTTTCTGATCACCGAATCCCGATCCGTCGTCTGAACGGCGGTCGATGCTCCCTGCATCCGGGACGGTGGAAACTCTCCGCGTTCTGCGGTTCGAAAGGAAACACCGACCTTGACCGACAACAACTCCGCCCAGGTGGAGATCCCCAGCGATCTGCGCGCCCTCCGTCTCCCGGAGCTCCAGCGCATCGCCTCCTCGCTCGGCATCACCGGGCTCTCGAAGCTCCGCAAGGGCGACCTCATCGCCTCGATCGAGGACAAGCGTCCCGTCGCGGACGAGACCGCGCCCGCCGCGGCAGCACCTGCCGCCGAACCGGTGTCGTCCCCCGTGACCGAGCAGCCGACCCTGCCGGAGCCCGCCGCCGAGGCCCCGGCCGCGGCAGCGCCGGTCGCAGCAGCACCGGCCGCCGATGCCGGGGCACCCGCCGTCGAGACCGAGCCGGCCGCCCCGTCGCGTGCCCGCCGTTCGCGTCGCGCGTCGTCCGGCGGCACCGTGAACGCCGGCCCGACCTCGGCCGCCGAGCACACCAACGCCGGGCACACCGGCACCGAGGACCTGCTCGCGGGCCTCGACCAGGTCCGCGCCGAGAAGGACGCGCAGGAAGCCGCACAGGCACCGACCGGTGGCCAGCGTCGCGGTCGCGGTCAGCGTGGCGGCGACCAGCAGGCTGCTGACCAGAACCAGAACCAGAACCAGAACCAGAACCAGGACCAGCGCCAGCCGTCGTCGGCGGACGCCCCCGTCCAGGCCGACCAGCAGGGCCAGGACGCCGAGGCCGAGTCGCAGGACCAGTCGGGCGACCAGAACGACCAGCAGGGCGAGGGTGGAGCGCGTCGCGGTCGCCGCAGCCGTGGTCGTGGTCGTGGCCGTGGGCAGAACGCCGAGAACGGCGAGCAGAACGGCGACCAGCAGGACGCCCAGCAGAACCAGCAGGGCGGCCAGCAGCGGCAGAACGGCAACGACCAGCAGAAGCAGGCCGACGCCAAGCAGGGCGACGGCAAGCAGAACGACGGCAAGCAGGGCGACGGCAAGCAGGGCGACGCCAAGGGCGACACCCGCCAGCGCGACGCGAAGCAGGACGACCGCGCCGAGCAGAAGCAGCAGGCGGCCAACCAGGCCAAGCAGAACGGTCAGCAGAAGCAGGGCCAGCAGGCGCAGCAGAACGCCGACGACACCGAGGGCGGCCGCAGCCGTCGCCAGCGCGACCGCAAGCGTGGTCGTGGCGGCCAGAACGACGACTTCGAGCCCGAGGTCACCGAGGACGACGTCCTGATCCCGATCGCGGGCATCCTCGACGTCCTCGACAACTACGCCTTCGTCCGGACCACCGGGTACCTGCCCGGACCGAACGACGTCTACGTCTCCCTCGGCCAGGTGAAGAAGTACCACCTGCGCAAGGGTGACGCCGTCGTCGGTTCGATCAAGCAGCCCCGTGACAACGAGCAGCAGAGCCGTCAGAAGTACAACGCGCTCGTGACCGTCGACTCGGTGAACGGCCAGACCGCCGACGAGGCAGCTGCCCGCGTCGAGTTCTCGGACCTGACGCCGCTGTACCCGAACGAGCGCCTGCGTCTCGAGACCGAGCCCGGCAAGCTGTCGACCCGCATCATCGACCTCGTGTCGCCGATCGGCAAGGGCCAGCGCGGCCTGATCGTCTCGCCGCCCAAGGCCGGCAAGACCGTCGTGCTGCAGGCCATCGCGAACGCCGTCGCGAAGAACAACCCCGAGGCGCACCTCATGGTCGTCCTCGTCGACGAGCGGCCCGAAGAGGTCACCGACATGCAGCGCACGGTGAAGGGCGAGGTCATCGCCTCGACCTTCGACCGTCCCGCCGAGGACCACACCACCGTCGCCGAGCTCGCCATCGAGCGTGCGAAGCGCCTGGTGGAGCTCGGCCACGACGTCGTGCTCCTGCTCGACTCGATCACCCGCCTGGGCCGTGCGTACAACCTGTCGACCCCGCCGTCGGGCCGTGTGCTCTCCGGTGGCGTGGACTCCGCGGCGCTCTACCCGCCGAAGCGCTTCTTCGGCGCGGCGCGCAACATCGAGGACGGCGGCTCGCTGACCATCCTCGCGACCGCGCTCGTCGAGACCGGTTCGAAGATGGACGAGGTCATCTTCGAGGAGTTCAAGGGCACCGGCAACATGGAGCTCCGCCTGAACCGTCACCTGGCGGACAAGCGGATCTTCCCGGCTGTCGACGTCAACGCCTCCGGCACCCGTCGCGAGGAGCAGCTGCTCTCCGCCGACGAGGTCACGATCACCTGGCGTCTGCGCCGTGCCCTCGCCGGGCTCGACCCGCAGCAGGCCCTCGAGATCGTGCTGCGGAACCTCAAGGAGACGCAGTCGAACGTCGAGTTCCTGGTGCAGGTGCAGAAGTCGGTCCCGACGACCGGCGGCGCCCACCACAACGGTCACCAGGAGTAACGCGTGTTCGAGTCGGTGGCGGGGCTGCTGGCGGAACACGAGGACCTGACGCAGCAGCTGTCGGACCCCGCGCTCCACGCCGATGCGGCCCGGGCGAAGAAGGTGAACCGGCGGTACGCCGAGCTCAACCAGATCAAGTCCGCGTACGAGTCCTGGCAGGCGGCGGGGGACGACCTCGCCGCCGCCCAGGAACTCGCACGTGAGGACTCGGCGTTCGCGGACGAGGTCCCCGGGCTCGAGGAGCAGTTGGCGGAGCGCCAGGAGCGTCTCCGCCGGCTGCTCATCCCGCGTGACCCCGACGACGGGCGCGACGTGATCATGGAGATCAAGGGCGGTGAGGGCGGCGAGGAATCGGCGCTCTTCGCGGCCGACCTGCTGCGCATGTACTCGCACTACGCCGAGACCAAGGGCTGGAAGGTCGAGCTCCTCGAGCGCACCGAGTCCGACCTGGGTGGCTACAAGGACGTCCAGGTCGCGATCAAGTCGAACACGACCGACCCGTCGCAGGGCGTCTGGGCGCACCTGAAGTACGAGGGCGGCGTGCACCGCGTGCAGCGGGTGCCGCAGACCGAGTCGCAGGGGCGCATCCACACCTCGACGACCGGCGTGCTGGTGTTCCCCGAGGTCGACGAGCCGGAAGAGGTCGCGATCAACCAGAACGACCTGAAGATCGACGTGTACCGGTCCTCCGGCCCCGGCGGGCAGTCCGTCAACACGACGGACTCCGCGGTCCGCATCACCCACCTGCCCACGGGCATCACGGTGGCGATGCAGAACGAGAAGTCGCAGCTGCAGAACCGTGAGGCCGGCATGCGCGTGCTCCGTGCACGCATCCTCGCGCGGCAGCAGGAGGAGCTCGACGCGATCGCCTCGGACGCGCGCAAGTCGCAGATCCGCGGGATGGACCGTTCGGAACGCATCCGGACGTACAACTTCCCGGAGAACCGGATCGCGGACCACCGCACCGGCTACAAGGCGTACGACCTCGACCGCGTCATGAACGGTGCGCTCGAGCCCGTCGTCCAGTCCGCCATCCAGGCGGACGAAGAGGCACGTCTGGCCGCCATCGGCGACCAGGACGCGTAACCGCACACCCCGCCTGGAGGCCCGGCTCGTGTCCGACACGCCCCTCACGTTCGCCGCGGACCGCCTGCTCGAGCAGGCGGCCGCGGCGCTCGTCGCATCCGGCGTCCCGACGCCCCAGGTCGACGCCGAGCTGCTGCTCGCGTGGGCGACCGACACCTCGCGCGGTGCCGTCCAGGCCCGGGCGATGACCGGGGGAGCGATCGCACCGGAGCACGTCGAGCGCTTCCGGCACGCGATCGCCCGACGGAGCACCCGTGAGCCGCTGCAGCACATCACCGGGCAGGCGTACTTCCGTGCGCTGACCCTGGCGGTCGGACCCGGGGTGTTCGTCCCGCGGCCCGAGACCGAGGGCGTCGTGCAGTTCGGCATCGATGCGCTCCGGGCCGTGGCCGTCCCGGAGCCGATCGCGGTGGACCTCGGTTCCGGCAGCGGCGCCATCGCCATCGCCATGGACACCGAGGTGCCGAACGCCGTGGTCTACGCGGTCGAGGCCTCGCCCGAGGCGCTGCCCTGGACCCGTCGGAACATCGACGCCCACGGCGGCACGGTCCAACTCGTCGAGGGCGACCTGGCCGACGCGCTGCCCGAACTCGACGGCAGGGTGTCCGTCGTGGTGTCGAACCCGCCGTACGTTCCGGACGATGCGATCCCGATCGACCCCGAGGTCCGCGACCACGACCCCGCGATGGCGCTGTACGGCGGACCGGACGGCCTCGACGCCGTGCGCGCCCTGGCCGAGACGGCGTGGCGCTTGCTCGTCCCCGGAGGGGTCCTCGTCATCGAGCACGCCGAACCGCAGGGTGCCGGCGTCCGCGACGTGCTCGCACGCCGGGGGTTCCGGACCCCGGAGACGCACGTCGACCTGACGGGACGCGACCGCACGACCACCGCGACCCGGTAGGCGGACGCACCCCGGGCCTCCCGGTCGGCAGGTGCGCGCGGTGGTGAGACGCCGTCGTGTCGGTGCGACGCCGCCGAGTGCGCGAGACGCCGCGGTAAGTGGCGGCGTGTCGGCAACTGGCCGGTGTCTCGTGAAGACGCCGGCGTCTTGCGATGCAGATGAACGCATGACGCCGGCGTCTTGCGAGGGCCCCGAACGCTCGACGCCGGCGTGCCAGCGCTCGTCAGGCGACGGGGGAGGCCTCGCGCTGCTGCGCGACGAAGGCGCGGACGTGCTCGCGCAGGTCGGTGTCGCGCTCGACCAGGACGGCGTGGATGCCGACGCTCCGCGCTCCCGCGATGTTCTCCGGCATGTCGTCGGCGAAGAACGTGCGCTCAGCGGGCACGCCGTGGTGCTCGAGCGCGCGGACGAAGACCTCGGGCTCGGGCTTGCGGGCGCCGAAGTTGCTCGACGTGTCGAGGTGCTCGCCGAACAGCGCCGGCAGGGACGGCGCCCACTGGTGGATCCAGCGACCCGCCAGCGGTCCGTTGTTGGTGAGCAGGCCGACACGCCCGTGCTCGCTGGCGATCCGGACGGCCTCGATGCGCTCGGGCAGTTCGGTCATCGCGGAGCCGCGGATCCGGGCCCACTCGGCCTCGGGGACATCGCACTCCATCGCCCGCTCGAACGCGGCGAGGTACTCGTCGCCGTCGGCGAAGTCACCGGCCTCGGCACGCATCTCGTGGCCGCAGTCCCACCAACGGCGACGGAGCTCCTCGAACTCGTGTCCGGTGAACTCGGAGAGTGCGGCCATCCGCACCTGCCAGTCGTAGCGGACGAGGACGTCGTCCATGTCGAAGAGGAACAGGAGGCGGGGCGAAGAGGTCTCGTTCACGATGTCCTCCATTGTGTCGCACTATCATCGTTGAGTCATGGCATCCCGATACGACTGCACCGACTCCGACGGGCTCCTGACCGGGATGCGGCTCGCACGTGCCGCCCTCGGGCGCGGAGACCTCGTCGTCGTCCCCACCGACACCGTCTACGGCCTCGCCGCGGACGCCTTCAACGCGGCCGCCGTCCAGCGGCTGCTCGACGCGAAGGGCCGGACGCGGCAGTCGCCGCCGCCGGTGCTCATCCCCGGCCCGCCGACGCTCGACGCGCTCGCGAGCGACGTGCCGCAGCAGGTGCGCGACCTCGTCGCCGAGTTCTGGCCCGGCGGCCTGACCGTGATCCTGCGCGCGCAGCCGTCGCTCGACTGGGACCTCGGCGAGACGCGAGGCACGGTCGCCCTGCGGATGCCGGACTCGCGGATCGCGCTCGAGCTCCTGCAAGAAGTCGGTCCGCTCGCGGTGTCGTCCGCGAACTCGACCGGTGACCCGGCCGCGATGGACGTCGACGCCGCCGAGCGGATGCTCGGGGACAGCGTCGCCGTGTACCTCGACGGTGGCGCGATCGGCCAGCACGAGGGCTTCGAAGCCTCGACCGGGTCGACGATCGTCGACGCGACGGGGCTGTCGGACGGCGGGAAGCTCCGCATCGTCCGGCACGGGGTGATCTCCGACGACGAGATCACCCGGGTCGTCGGAGCCGACCTCGTCGGATGAAGTACTACCTGCTGGCGGGGGCGATCGCGGCGGTCGTGAGCTTCCTGGTCAGCGTGCTCGTGTGGAAGCTCGGGCTGAAGTACAAGTGGTACCCGCAGGTCCGCGAACGCGATGTGCACCGCACGCCGACACCGCGCCTCGGTGGGATCGCGATGTACATCGGCGTGATCGTCTCGCTGCTGGCGGCCTGGTTCCTGTTCCCGTCGATCGCGGGGACCGACTACTTCCGGCTGGTGTTCTCCGAACCGGGTCGCGTGCTTGCGGTGCTCGGGGGCGCGACGATCATCGTGGTGCTCGGCGTTGCTGACGACATCTGGGACCTCGACTGGATGACGAAGCTCGCGGGGCAGATCATCGCCGCGGGCATCCTCGCCTGGCAGGGCGTCGCGATCGTGTCGCTGCCGATCGGCAACACGCTGGGGGTCGGCTCGTCGTACATGAGCCTGATCTTCACGGTGCTGGCGGTGGTGCTCGTGATGAACGCGGTGAACTTCATCGACGGACTCGACGGCCTGGTCGCCGGGGTCGCGATCATCGCCGGTGGGGTGTTCTTCCTGTACACCTTCTTCATCAACCGCGTGGTCGTGCAGACCGAGTTCTTCTTCAACCTGCCGTCACTGCTGACGGCGGTGCTCGTCGGATCCTGCTTCGGGTTCCTCATCCTGAACTGGCACCCCGCGAAGCTGTTCATGGGCGACGCGGGGGCCTTGCTCGTCGGCTTCCTGATGGCCACCAGCGCCGTGTCGGTCACGGGCAACATCGACCCCGCAGCGGTGCAGACACGCCAGGCGCTGCTGCCGGCGTTCATCCCGATCCTGCTGCCCTTCGCGATCCTGATCGTGCCGATCCTGGACTTCGGGCTCGCGGTCACCCGGCGGCTCAGCGCCGGCAAGTCACCGTTCTCGGCCGACCGCAAGCACCTGCACCACCGGCTGCTCGACATGGGGCACTCGCACTTCCACGCCGTGCTGATCTTCTACGCGTGGACCGCCACGGTCGCCTTCGGGTGCCTGTTGTTCCTCTTCGTGGACTGGTACTGGGTCGTGGCGTTCGTCGCCGTCGGCTTCACCGTGTGCGCCGTCGCCACGTTCGCGCCGCTCGGGCGGAAACGCACCGAGATCGCCGCCCAGACCGCCAACCGTTCCGCCGCCGTGGTGGACGCCAGCCTCGACCCGCTCGACCGGGCCGCCAACGACCGCACGATCCCAGGAGACATCACGTGACCGCACCGAACGCGCTCGACCACGTCCGGCCGGTGTTCCGCCGCATCATCACCTGGGGTGCCGTGCTCGCCGTCGCCCTGGCGATCGTCGGGGGAGTCGTGGGGCTGCTCGTCGCCGACACTCCCGGCCTCGTCGGCGGGCTGCTCGGCGCCGTGCTCAGCGTGGTGTTCCTCGGGCTCACCGCGGTCAGCGTCCTCGTGGCGCTGCGCGTGTCGAAGGGCCAGATGATCTCGGGTGCGTTCTTCGGCATCGTGATGGGCACGTGGCTGCTCAAGTTCATCGTGTTCATCGTGCTGCTCGTGGCGCTGAAGGACCGCACCTGGGTGGACTTCCCGGTGCTCGCGATCGTGATCATCGCGGGGGTCGTCGGGTCCCTGGTCATCGACGTCGTCGCGGTGGCGAAGGCGCGCATCCCGATCGGCGTGCAGCTGCCCGGCGACGGGATCGACGGCTCCGCGGACGCTGGGAACCCGACCCCCCACAACTGAGAAGCCGGGAAGCCTCTCGCACCTGATAGGCTTCTCGGAGTCCGCCACCGGAGCCTTTCGCTCGGAGCGGGCAAGCCTCCACAACGTCCACCATCGCGTGCCATGATGTGCGCGCGCCGACACAGGAGACAGCGCTGCTATCCCACGCTCTTCCCCTGTCCCTCTCTGCTGCGGTTGACACCGTTGCGGCGGGGAGCAGCAAGGCCGCCGAGTTCCATGGTCCGTCGATCAACGAGTTCTTCCCGGATGCGATCTTCTTCGCCGGGACGCCGTTCGAGATCGATCGGGTCGTCCTCATCCGCTTCTTCGCCGTCGCCGTGCTCCTGGTGTTCGCCTTCGTGGGGACCCGTGCGCTGAAGCTCGTCCCGAACCGCGGTCAGGCGTTCATCGAGTACGCGTTCGACGTCGTCCGTCGCAACACCTTCGACAACCTCGGAGAGAAGGACGGCAAGCGTTTCCTGCCGCTCCTGGCGACGATCTTCTTCGGCGTGCTGTTCATGAACCTGACGGGTCTGATCCCGGGCATGAACCTCGCTGGCACCAGTCGCATCGCGATGCCGATGATCCTCGCGATCGTCGCCTACGTCGCGTTCATCTACGCCGGTCTCCGCAAGCACCCGGGCACGTTCCTCCGGAACTCGCTCTTCCCGCCCGGGGTGCCGTGGCCGCTGTACATCATCGTGACGCCGATCGAGCTCGTCTCGACCTTCGTGCTCCGTCCGGTGACGCTCACGCTGCGACTCCTGATGAACATGGTCGTCGGGCACCTGCTGCTCGTCCTGTTCTTCTCGGCCACGCAGTTCTTCTTCTTCGACGCTTCGCTCGGCTTCAAGGCCTTCGGCGTCGGGACCCTTGCGTTCGGCATCGCGTTCAGCTTCTTCGAGATCCTCGTCGCGCTGCTCCAGGCCTACGTCTTCATGCTCCTCACCGCCGTCTACATCCAGCTGGCGCTGGCCGACGAGCACTGATTCCTCACTGACCCCCTACGGGACCGGCATCCGCCGGACCCGCACCTCGAAAGGAAAACACGTGGACGCAACGACCGTTCTCGCGGAGATCAACGGCAACATCGCGACGGTTGGCTACGGCCTCGCTGCGATCGGCCCGGCCATCGGTGTCGGCATCGTCGTCGGCAAGACGATCGAGTCCGTCGCTCGCCAGCCCGAGCTCCAGGGCCGCCTGACGACCCTCATGTACATCGGTATCGCCTTCACCGAGGCCCTGGCCTTCATCGGCATCGCCACGTACTTCATCTTCACCAACTAAGGTTCCTCGATGCACAACGCACTCATCATCGCGGCGGAGGAGACGCACAACCCCCTCATTCCGCCGGTGTACGACATCGTGTGGTCCGCGGTGGCCTTCGTCATCATCTTCCTGGTGATGTGGCTCGTCGTCACGCCGCGCATCACGAAGATGCTCGATGAGCGCACTGAGGCCATCGAGGGTGGCATCAAGAAGGCAGAGGCTGCTCAGGAGCAGGCCGCTGCTGCGCTCGACGAGTACAACAAGCAGCTCGCCGACGCCCGCTCCGAGGCGTCCCGCATCCGTGAGCAGGCCCGCGCCGACGCCACGGCGATCGGCAACGAGGTCCGCGAGCAGGCAGCGGCCGACGCGGCACGCATCACGGCCAACGCCCAGGCGCAGATCGAGGCCGAGCGTCAGAGCGCCGTCCAGTCCCTCCGGTCTGAGGTGGGCACCCTCGCCCTCGACCTCGCCGCCGGCGTGATCGGCGAGTCGCTCAAGGACGACGCCAAGTCGACCGCAGTGGTCGACCGCTTCCTCGCCGACCTCGAGGCCTCGCAGGCCACGAAGACGGGGGAGCACTGAGCATGCGCAGCGCTACCAGAGAAGCACTCGCGTCCACCAGGGCGGTGCTCTCGGACCTCGGTTCGAGCGCCGACCTGGCCGCGGGTGCCGAGATCCTCGCCTCCGGGCGTGCGATCGCCGGTGCGCCGCAGCTGCTCGGGCTGCTGTCCGACCCCACGGCCGATGCGGTCGGCAAGAAGGTCCTCATCGACCGCGTCTTCGCCAGCCAGTCGGACGCGACGCGTGCGGTCCTGACGGCGGTGGCCGGCTCGCGCTGGTCCTCGCAGCAGGACCTGCTCGCCGGCATCGAGGACGCGGGCATCCGCGCCGTCGCCGCAACCGCGGGTCCGGACTCGTCGATCGAGTCGGAGCTGTTCGCCTTCGAGACCGCTGTCCGTTCGGACGCCGGCCTCGAGTTGGCGCTCGGCACGAAGCTCGGCAGCGCTCAGCAGAAGGGCGCACTCGTCGAGCGGCTCCTCGGTGCCAAGGCATCCGAGCAGACGATCACGATCGTGTCGGCCATGGTGCAGCAGCCTCGCGGCCGCCGCATCGGTGAGATCGTCCGCGATGCTTCGCGCATCGTGGCGGAGCAGGCCGGCAAGCTCGTCGCGACCGTCGTCACGGCGACGCCCCTGACCATCGCCCAGTCGGCTCGCGTCACGCGCGGTCTGTCCGAGCGGTACGGCAAGGACATCAGCATCAACCAGGTCGTCGACCCCACGGTCGTCGGCGGGGTCCGGGTGCAGATCGGCGGCGACGTCATCGACGGCACCGTGTCCACGCGACTCTCGGAGCTCCGGCTCCAGCTCGCCGGCTAGGCGTACGGTCGAAGCCGCTCCTCCCCAAGTCCACAACGGGAACTGCCGTGTCCGGCAGCGTCACCCTCTCGGAGCCGAAGGGCCCCGGAAAACCACAAGGAAAATCCCATGGCAGACATCACCATCAGCCCCGATGAGATCCGTGATGCCCTGAAGGACTTCGTCTCGAACTACGAGCCGACGAAGGCCTCCACGGCCGAGGTCGGGCACGTCACCGACGCCGGTGACGGCATCGCCCACGTCGAGGGTCTCCCCGGCGTCATGGCGAACGAGCTCATCCGCTTCGCGGACGGCACGCTCGGCCTCGCGCAGAACCTCGATGAAGACTCGATCGGCGCCATCGTGCTCGGCGAGTTCGCCGGCATCGAAGAGGGCATGGAGGTCACCCGCACGGGTGAGGTCCTCTCCGCCCCCGTCGGCGACGCCTTCCTCGGTCGCGTCGTCGACCCGCTCGGCGCCCCGATCGACGGTCTCGGCGAGATCGCAGCCGAAGGGCGTCGTGCCCTCGAGCTCCAGGCTCCCGGCGTCATGGCCCGCAAGTCGGTCCACCAGCCGCTGCAGACCGGCATCAAGGCGATCGACGCGATGATCCCCGTCGGCCGTGGTCAGCGTCAGCTGATCATCGGCGACCGCCAGACCGGCAAGACGGCCATCGCGATCGACACGATCATCAACCAGAAGGCCAACTGGGAGTCGGGCGACGAGGAGAAGCAGGTCCGCTGCATCTACGTCGCCATCGGCCAGAAGGGCTCCACGATCGCCTCCGTCAAGGGTGCGCTCGAGGACGCCGGTGCGATGGAGTACACCACCATCGTCGCCGCTCCCGCGTCCGACCCGGCCGGCTTCAAGTACCTCGCCCCGTACACCGGCTCGGCCATCGGCCAGCACTGGATGTACTCCGGCAAGCACGTCCTCATCATCTTCGACGACCTGTCGAAGCAGGCCGAGGCCTACCGTGCCGTGTCGCTCCTCCTGCGTCGTCCGCCGGGGCGCGAGGCGTACCCGGGTGACGTCTTCTACCTGCACTCCCGTCTGCTGGAGCGTTGCGCGAAGTTGTCCGACGAGCTCGGCGCCGGCTCGATGACGGGTCTCCCGATCATCGAGACCAAGGCGAACGACGTCTCGGCGTACATCCCGACCAACGTCATCTCCATCACCGACGGCCAGATCTTCCTGCAGTCGGACCTCTTCAACGCGAACCAGCGTCCGGCCGTCGACGTGGGCATCTCGGTGTCCCGCGTCGGTGGTGACGCGCAGGTGAAGTCGATCAAGAAGGTCTCCGGCACGCTGAAGCTCGAGCTGGCGCAGTACCGCTCCCTCGAGGCGTTCGCGATGTTCGCGTCCGACCTCGACCAGGCGTCGCGCCGTCAGCTGGACCGTGGTGCCCGCCTGACCGAGCTCCTCAAGCAGCCGCAGTACTCGCCGTACCCGGTCGAGGAGCAGGTCGTCTCGATCTGGGCCGGTACGAACGGCAAGCTCGACACCGTCCCGGTGCCGGACGTGCTGCGTTTCGAGTCCGAGCTGCTCGACCACCTGCGTCGCAACTCCGAGGTCCTCACCACGCTGCGTGAGACCAACCAGCTCAGCGACGAGACCGTCGCCGAGATGGAGAAGCAGATCGACGAGTTCACGAAGAGCTTCCAGACGAGCGACGGCAAGACCCTCGGCTCCGAGCAGTTCGACGCGGCAGACGCCGAGGACGTCGACCAGGAGCAGATCGTCAAGGGTCGTCGCTAGATGGCAGCGCAGGTCCGGGTCTACCGACAGCGAATCAAGTCCGCGAAGACCACGAAAAAGGTCACTCGCGCGATGGAACTGATCTCGGCGTCGCGGATCCAGAAGGCGCAGGCCCGCATGGCTGCGTCCGGCCCGTACTCGCGAGCCGTGACGCGTGCGGTTTCGGCCGTGGCGACGTTCTCGAACGTCGACCACGTGCTGACCACCGAGCCGGAGTCCTCGACCCGTGCGGCCGTGGTGCTCTTCACCTCGGACCGCGGCCTGAACGGTGCGTTCAGCACGAACGTCCTCAAGCAGGGCGAGGAGCTCGCCTCCCTGCTCCGCAGCGAGGGCAAGGACGTCGTCTACTACCTGGTCGGTCGCAAGTCCGTCGGGTACTTCGCGTTCCGTGAGCGCGCGTCGGAGCAGCAGTGGGTCGGCAACACCGACCAGCCCGAGTTCTCGACGGCCAAGGAGATCGGCGACGCCGTCGTGGCGAAGTTCCTCCAGGACACCGCAGAGGGCGGCGTGGACGAGATCCACATCGTGTTCAACCGATTCCTCAGCATGGCGACGCAGGAGCCGCAGGTCGTTCGCCTGCTGCCACTCGAGGTCGTCGAAGGGGTCGAAGAGCCCGAGGGCAACGAGCCCCTGCCGCTCTACGAGTTCGAGCCGGACGCTGATGCAGTGCTCGACTCGCTGCTCCCGGTCTACATCGAGAGCCGCATCTTCAACGCCATGCTGCAGTCGGCTGCTTCCGAGCACGCCGCCCGTCAGAAGGCGATGAAGGCGGCCAGCGACAACGCGGACTCGCTGATCCGTGACTTCACCCGGCTCGCGAACAACGCGCGTCAGGCGGAGATCACGCAGCAGATCTCCGAGATCGTCGGCGGCGCCGACGCCCTCTCGTCGAAGAAGAAGTAGTCCGCGTCGTTCGCGGACAGATACCCACCCTCAGGAAGGCACCAGCCATGACCGACACCGCAACCACCGCGGTCGAGACGTCGTCGGCGCCCGGTGTCGGCCGGATCGCCCGTGTCACGGGTCCCGTCGTCGACATCGAGTTCCCCCACGACGCAATCCCGGAGATGTACAACCTCCTGTTCACGACCATCACCATCGGTGACTCGTCGCAGGAGATCGGCCTCGAGGTCGCCCAGCACCTGGGCGACGACCTGGTCCGTGCCATCTCCCTGAAGCCGACCGACGGCCTGGTCCGTGGCCAGGAGGTCCGTGACTCGGGCGCTCCGATCTCGGTCCCCGTCGGCGACGTCACCAAGGGCAAGGTCTTCGACGTCCTCGGGAACGTGCTCAACACGGACGAGAAGCTCGAGATCACCGAGCGCTGGCCGATCCACCGCAAGGCCCCGGCCTTCGACCAGCTCGAGTCGAAGACCTCGATGTTCGAGACCGGCATCAAGTCCATCGACCTCCTCACCCCGTACGTGCAGGGTGGCAAGATCGGCCTCTTCGGTGGTGCGGGCGTCGGCAAGACGGTCCTCATCCAGGAGATGATCCAGCGCGTTGCGCAGGACCACGGCGGTGTGTCGGTGTTCGCCGGTGTCGGTGAGCGCACCCGTGAGGGCAACGACCTCATCGGTGAGATGGAAGAGGCGGGGGTCTTCGACAAGACGGCCCTCGTGTTCGGCCAGATGGACGAGCCGCCGGGAACGCGTCTCCGCGTGGCCCTGTCGGCGCTGACGATGGCGGAGTACTTCCGCGATGTCCAGAAGCAGGACGTGCTCCTCTTCATCGACAACATCTTCCGCTTCACGCAGGCCGGTTCCGAGGTCTCGACGCTGCTCGGCCGCATGCCGTCCGCCGTGGGCTACCAGCCCAACCTCGCCGACGAGATGGGTGTGCTCCAGGAGCGCATCACCTCGACGCGTGGTCACTCGATCACCTCGCTGCAGGCGATCTACGTGCCGGCTGACGACTACACCGACCCGGCTCCGGCCACCACGTTCGCGCACCTCGACGCGACCACCGAGCTCTCGCGTGAGATCGCGTCGCAGGGTCTGTACCCCGCGATCGACCCGCTGACCTCGACGTCGCGGATCATGGACCCGCGGTACCTGGGCGCCGACCACTACGAGACGGCCACGCGCGTCAAGCAGATCCTCCAGAAGAACAAGGAACTGCAGGAGATCATCGCCATCCTCGGTGTCGACGAGCTCTCCGAAGAGGACAAGATCACGGTCGAGCGCGCTCGTCGTATCCAGCAGTTCCTCTCGCAGAACACGTACATGGCGAAGAAGTTCACGGGCGTCGAGGGTTCCACGGTGCCGCTCAAGGACACCATCGAGTCCTTCCGCGCCATCGCCGACGGCGAGTTCGACCACGTTGCGACGCAGGCGTTCTTCAACGTCGGTGGCATCAACGACGTGGAAGAGAAGTGGGCACAGATCCAGAAGGAGAACCGCTGACATGGCGGGTCTCAGCGTGAGCGTCGTCTCGGCCGACCGTGAGGTCTGGTCGGGCGACACCACCATGGTCGTTGCACGGACGACAGAGGGCCAGATCGGCATCCTCGCGGGTCACGAGCCGATGCTCGCGATCCTCGCGCAGGGTCAGGTCCGCATCACGCGGGCCGATGGGTCGACCGTCGCGGTCGACGCCGAGGACGGCTTCCTGTCGGTCGAGCACGACACGGTGACGATCGTCGCGCGGCAGGCCGCGCTGGCGTCCTGACCGGACTGACCGTCCTGCTCCCGCCTTCGGAGACGAAGCGGGAGGGCGGGGACACGAGTCGCACGCTCGATCTGCGTGCACTCTCGTTCCCGGAACTGGCCGAAGAGCGGGCCGCGGTGATCACCGTGGCCCGCTTTGTCAGTTCCGAGGAGTCCTCGGCCAGGACGGCTCTCAAGCTCGGCCCGAAGTCCATCGCCGAACGGTTCCGCAACCTCGAGCTGGACACGTCGGGCACGATGCCTGCGATCGAGCGCTACACGGGCGTGCTCTACGACCCCCTCGGCGCGCAGACCGCGGACGCCGCGACCCGCTCGTGGTGGCACGACCACGTGGTCGTGCAGTCGGCCATGTTCGGACCGATCGGTGCTGGCGACCCGATCCCGGCGTACCGCCTGTCGCACGATTCACGACTCGGCACGCTCCGGCTGGCGTCGCACTGGCCGACCGTGTCGTCCCGCGTACTGGCCGAGCGGGCGGACGGGCTCGTGCTCGACCTCCGTTCCGAGGGGTACCGGCAGCTCGGTCCGGTTCCGGAGGCGGTCGCCCCGCGCGTCGTGAGCGTCGACGGCTCCGGCAGGCGGCGTGCACTCAACCACTGGAACAAGACGGCGAAGGGTCGCCTGGTCGCGCTGCTCGCGCGCACCGGGGCGGTCGTCGAGACCATGGACGACCTGGTCGACTGGGCTGCCGCGCACGGCGTCGTCGTCGAACGCAGCGACTCCGGCTGGGACCTCGTCGCCGAGAGCCTGGCGCCCGTCACCGCCTGAGCATCGCCCCGGTCCGTCCTCCACAGGTCGGGTCGGGGCGCTGCTGTCCACAGGTGGTCGGTCCGCGCCTGCCTGGAGGCCCGGATCACGCTTCGATGGCGTGCATGATCCCCTCGACGGCACATTCTCCGGACGGCACCGCAGTCCGTTTCCCTCGCGAGATCGCGGCGGCGGTCACACTGCCAGCAGCTGCGGCCGCGCTCGTCGCGCCCGGCACGGGTCCGTGCCCCAAGACCGGGGCGATCGCGATCGTCACGGCCTGCGGCGCACTCACCACGCGCCTGGCCCTCGTCACGTTCCTGGCAGCGCGCGACCTGCCCGATCCACGGTCCGTCCAGGGGTTCGACCCGTTCGCCGACCCGACGCCGCCGGCGCTGCTCGGGGTCGGACCGGAACCCGATCGCGCTCGTGTGCGCACGGCGGGCGACCGGTGCGCCGACGCCTGGCGGGTCTGGCGTGCGGAGGACGGCATGGTCGACGGGGCGATGGGTGCGGCCGGTGCGCTCGCCCTCGGTGCCTGGTGCGCCTGGGCCCTCGGCTCGTCGGCCCGCGCCGAGACCCGTTCCCGCTACGCCCTGGAGACCCGCGCCGACGATCCCCTCGCCGGCCTCGTCCTGCGGTCGGTGCTGGCGGGCAGCGCTCCGACCTGGGAACGGTGCTCCGGGTGAGCGACACGGTGCGCCGTGGGGCCGTGGCGGGTCGACCGGATCGTCTACGGTGGTGGAGACGACACCTGAAGGGCTCCGGTTGCGCGACGACGACATCGAGGACACCGTCATCCGTGGACCCCGCGGTCCAGCGGACGGCGAGCCCGCCGGCGACCCGCTGGGCGACACCGTGCTCCGTCCTCGACCAGAGTCGCCCGGAACGGACGGCGTCGGGTCCGGCGGGGCCATGGACCCGGAGGACACGGTCGTCCGTGCTCGTGACCGGACCACCGTCCTGCCGAGCGTGCCCGGGCGAGTCGCCACGGGCCTCCCGGCCGCCCCTGCCGCGCCGACGGCGCGCGTGCCGTCGATCCGGATCGGTGACCGTACCTTCCGGCTGGACCACCCGGTGATCATCGGACGTCGTCCGTCGCTGCCGCGCATCACGAGCGGCCCGTTGCCGGAACTCGTGACGGTGCGCTCGACGAACGGTCAGGTCTCGTCGTCGCACGTCCGCGTCCAAGCCGAGGGTGAGGCGGTGGTCGTGCAGGACCTGCGGTCCACCAACGGCACCGTCATCCGGCCGGCCGGCGCTCCCGTGTACCGCATGGCATCGGGTGCGTCGATCGTCGCCCTGACGGGTACGGTAGTCGAGGTCGGTGACGGCAACGCCATCGAGGTCCTGTCGCCGTACCTCCGGGTCGCACCGACGGCGGACGGTCTCCCACCGGTTCCCCCGTGGCCCACCGACCAGACAGCACACGGCACGCCCCGACCCCCCAGAGAGCGATCCTGAAACGTGACCGAACTCGGCCGAGCAGCGACTGCGCACGCCATCGACGTCCCCGGTGCCGACGGCGCCACCCTGACGCTCTCGTGGGGAGCCGCGACCGACATCGGTCGGCGCCGTGACCACAACGAGGACAGCTACATCGTCGGCGCCCCGTTCTTCGTCGTCGCGGACGGCATGGGCGGGCACCTGGCGGGCGACCGCGCGAGCGACGCCGTCGTCCGGCGCCTCGAGCAGGTGACCCAGGAACCCTTCACGACCCGGCAGGGGATCCAGCGCGCCCTGCTGCTCGCCACGGCCGACATCGAACGTGCGGCGGGCGGCAACGCCATCGGTGCCGGAACGACCGTCACCGGCATCGCGCTCGTGGCGTCGCTCGGCCAGCCGGCGGCGCTCGTCTTCAACGTCGGGGACTCGCGGACCTACCGGATCGAGGACGGCGTGCTCCGCCGCGTCACGGTGGACCACTCCGTGGTGCAGGAGATGGTGGACGCCGGTCTGCTCCGCGCCGAGGACGCCGAACAGCACCCGGACAGCAACGTCATCACCCGCGCGGTCGGGTTCGGCGAGCCGCCGGCTCCCGACTGGTGGACCCTGCCGCTCCGCGCCGGCGACCGCTACATCGTCTGCTCGGACGGCCTCACCAAGGAACTCGGCGACGCCGGCATCGCGCGGATCGCGGCACGCGAGCCCGGCGCGCAGGGCCTCGCCGAGCGTCTGGTCGGCGACGCGGTGGTCGCCGGTGGGCGCGACAACGTCACCGTCGTCGTGCTCCAGGTCGATGCCGCTCCCGACGACGGCGACCTCGAGGACACACTGCCCCGGCACTGACGCCCGCAGTACCCCCCCCGAACTGGGGGAGTGCACCCGTCCACCGGGGGTCGGTGTCCGGACGGTCGGTCACCAACGCTTCGTACAATGTCAAGGCCACGACGAGAGAGTTGGCCGCTCGGCCGGGGAGGAGAGGACGATGGCGAGACGCCTGCCGTCCAACCCACCCGTGATCGGCGGGTTCAGCCCGGTGCACGTCCTCGGCTCCGGCGGATTCGCCGACGTCTTCCTCTACGAGCAGGACATGCCGCGTCGCCAGGTCGCGGTCAAGGTGCTGCTCGACGAGGTCGTCGACGACCGCGTCCGGCAGATGTTCCAGGCCGAAGCTAACCTCATGGCGCGGCTCAGCACGCACCCGTCGATCCTGACCGTGTTCCAGGCGAGCGTCGCGGCTGATGGTCGTCCGTACCTGGTGATGGAACTGTGCTCCTCCTCGCTGAGCGAGCGCTACCGCCGTGAGCCGATCCCGGTGTCCGAGGTCCTCTCGATCGGCATCCGCATCGGGTCAGCGCTCGAGACCGCGCACCGCGAAGGCGTGCTCCACCGCGACATCAAGCCGTCCAACATCCTGCTCACCGCCTACGGCAACCCGGTGCTGTCCGACTTCGGCATCGCGGCGACGATCGGCGGCACCGACCCGGACGAACCCATCGGCATGTCGATCCCGTGGTCCGCGCCCGAGGTGCTCATCGACGAGTCCCGCGGCACGATCCAGTCCGAGGTGTACTCCCTCGCCGCCACCGTCTACTCGTTGCTCGCAGGACGCAGCCCGTTCGAGATCCGAGGCGGCAAGAACGGCGCGAGCGACCTGATGCACCGGATCGACAAGGGCGGTGTCAAGCCCACCGGCCGGACCGACGTGCCGCCGTCGCTGGAACGCCTGCTCGCCACCGCACTGTCCCGCAAGGTGCCGTCGCGCCCGACGACCGTCCTCGAACTCGTGCGCGGGTTCCAACAGGTCGAGGCCGAGCTGGGCATCCCACAGACCGCCGCCGACGTCGCCGTCGAGTCGTGGGCCATCGCGACGCCGACCCCGGACGGCGACCGGACCATGATCCGCGAACTCCAGCCGCCGTCGCGGGTCGGCGCCCGTCGTCGCACCCGGCGTGCGGTGCAGGGTGGCGTCGTCGTCGGCGGCTCGCACAGCGTGGGCACCGTGCACCGCACCGGATCGGTGACCCGTGCGCGTCGGCGGACCCGGTCGACCCTGGTGTGGGCGACGTCGCTGGCGGTCGTCGTGGTCGCCGCCCTGGCCATCGCGACCGTGGTCGTCGTCGGGCGGCTCGGTGCCGGCGCGATCCCCGTGGTGGCCGACGTCCGTTCGCAGACGTCCGCAGGGTCGGTGTCGTTCTCGTGGGCGGACCCGGGCCTCCGGAGCGGCGACACCTACGTCATCTCGTCGAACGGCGCATCGAGCCAGCAGACCGGCACGACCTTCGTCGTCTCGGGTCAGCGCGGCGACGAGGAGTGCATCTCCGTCGCCGTGAACCGCGACGGCAAGACCGGTGCCGCGAGCGCGCAGAAGTGCGCGACCGCCGGGAGTGCCGGGTGATCCGCGCCCTCCTCGCGAAGCACCGATCGGCTGCGGTCACCACCGGTGTCTCGGTGCTGGTCGCGGCCGTCGTCGCGACGACGGCGATCGTGTCCACGGGCTACCACACACAGCGCGTCGACCTCGGCGACGGCACCGTCTGGGTGCCCTCGGCCGAGTACGGAGCGGTCGGGCGCGCCAACACCGGGGTGCTGCAGCTCAACACGGCCGTCGAGACCGCGAGCGACGACCTGTCCGTGCTGCAGCGCGGGTCGATGGTCTACAGCGTCGACGAGACGAAGGGCACCGTGGCGAAGATCGACGTCGCCGACGCCACCGTCGGCGACGCCGTGACCCTGCCCGCCGGCACACCCCAGGTCTTCTTCGCCGGTGACACCGCGGTGATCGGCAACCAGGACACGGGCGAGCTCTGGGCGACCCCGGCTGCCGACCTCGCCGAGTTCGACGCCTCGACCAAGGCCGACCTGACGCTCGGAGCCGACACCGTGTTCGACGCGTCGGACGGCCACGTCGCGGTGTACTCGGCGAAGACCGGGACGGCGTCGCTCGTCACCGTCGGTTCGACCCTGTCCGTCGACCAGCGGTGGAAGGTCGGCATGGGCCGCACCGACGACTTCCAGGTCGCGACGTTCGACGGGCACATGGCCGTGCTCGACCGCACCAGCGGGGCCCTGTCCGTCGACGGCCGGACCGTCGAACTCGGCGACCGGGTGGGGGCGTCGCCAGCACTCCAGCGGTCGTCCGACACCGCTTCCGAGGTCACCGTCGCCGGCACCGCCGGGCTCGCTCGGGTGACCGCCTCGGGAACCGTCGACGCCACCGCGCTCCAGGTCTCCGGACGTGCCGCACGGCCGTACGTCGACGGCAGGTGCACCTACGCGGCCTGGGCCGGCGGTCAGGCGATCAACACCTGCGACGGCAGCGCCCTCCAACGCCTCGCGAGCACCGGCGGCACCAGCTCGATGCAGATCCTGCACAACGGGCAGACCGTCGTCGCCAACGATCCGTCGAGCGGGCGTTCGTGGGCGATCGACCGCAGCGGCCAGCTCATCGACAACTGGGCCGACCTCATCAAGCAGGACGACGACCAGCAGCAGGAGCAGGTCTCCGACGACGACCCGGAGGTCGACAAGGACCAGAAGCCGCCGGTGGCGGTGGACGACGAACTGGGCGCTCGTCCGGGACGCACCACGAGCCTCCCGGTCCTGCTCAACGACTACGACCCCAACGGCGACCCGATCATCGTGAGCGAGGTCGGCTCCATCTCGGAGTCCGCCGGCCGCGTCGCGATCGTCGGTGACGGCCAGCGGCTGCAGGTCACGCTGTCGTCGCGCGCGACCGGAACCGTGACGTTCCCGTACACGATCACCGACGGCAACGGCGGGTCCGACACCGCCACGGTCCGGGTGACCGTCCGTCCGGACTCGCAGAACGAGGCACCGCGACAGGTGCGCGACACCTCGGCGGACGTCGTGCAGAACGGGCACGTCGTCACGAGTGTGCTCGGCGACTGGGTCGATCCCGACGGCGATCCGGTGTACCTGAAATCCGCGGCGGCGTCGGACGGCGACCGGGTGTCGACGACCCCGGACGGCCTGCTCGACTTCCGCGCGGACAGCGGCCGGACCGGCGAACGTTCCGTGCAGCTCGTCGTCAGCGACGGGCGTGCCGACGGCCGCGGCGCCGTCACCGTGCGCGTGGCGAAGCAGGGGAGCGTGCCGCTCCGTGCCGATCCCTTCCCCGTGCAGGGCTACGCAGGCAAGGCCTTCACCGCGGATCCGCTCGACCACGTCCGCGGTGGAAACGGCACCGTGACCCTGACGAGCGTGTCGTCCGCGAGCGGGCTGACCGTCACCCCGAGCTACGACGCCGGCACCTTCCGCGTGCAGGGTGCGAGCGCCGGGGACCACCAACTCGAGTACACCGTGACCGACGGCGTGAAGACGTCGAGCGGCATCGTCCGGGTCACGATCCTGGCGCCGCCGGACGCCTCGACGGCTCCGATCACCACCCCGAAGACGGTCTTCGTCAACACGCTGTCGACCAAGGACACCGACGTCACCGCGACCGACATCGACCCGGCGGGCGGCGTGCTGCTCGTGACGGCGCTCGACGGTCCGGAGCGGGGCAGCGGCGTCCAGGCGAGCATCCTCGACCAGCACACAGTGCGCGTCACCCTCACCGCCCCCCTCGACGGCCCCGTCTCGTTCGGGTACACCGAGACGAACGGCCTGGCGTCGTCCACCGGCACGATCACCGTCGTCGAGATCCCCAAGCCGGACCGCATCCAGCCCCCGGTGGCCCAGCCCGACACCGCGACCGTTCGGGTCGGGGACGTCGCGAACATCGACGTGCTCGACAACGACACCCAGCCCGAGGGCGAGCCGCTGACCCTCCAGCCGGAACTCGTGCAGAACGTGCCCGGCGACGGCGGCCTGCTGTTCGCGTCCGGTGACCACCTGCGGTACCTCGCGCCGAAGACCCCCGGCAACTACACCGCCGTCTACCGCGTCGCCGGACCGGACGGACAGTACGCCGACGCGGCCGTGTCGATCTCGGTCCGCGAACGCGACGCCGCGACGAACAACCCGCCCGTCCCGCAGACCGTGACCGCCCGCGTCGTCGCCGGGTCGTCGGTGCGGATCTCGGTGCCACTGAACGGCATCGACCCGGACGGCGACTCAGTGCAGCTGGTCGGCGTCGGGTCGAACCCCGACAAGGGCTCCGTCACCGACGTGGCCTCCGACGCCCTGACCTACGAGGCGGGCGACTACTCGGCCGGCACCGACGAGTTCACGTACACGGTCGTGGACGCCCTGGGCGCCCGCGCCACCGGGACGGTCCGCGTCGGCATCGCGCCGCGGGCGGAGCAGGCCTCGAACCCCGTGGCCGAGGCCGACCACGTGACCATCCGGCCCGGCGGCTCGGTGACCGTCCGGGTGCTGCAGAACGACTCCGACCCCGAGGGCGGCCAGCTCACGGTGTCGGCGGCCGAACCCACCGCCGACGACGTCAGTGCGAAGATCCTGCGGAAGCAGCAGATCCGGGTGACCCCGCCGAAGAGCGCCAAGTCGGGCGACTACGCCGTGCTCTACACCGTGGCGAACGCCAGCGGCGGGTCGAGCACCGCCTTCCTCACGGTGACGGTCGACCCCGACGCGCAGCCGCTCCGCCCCGAGGTGGACGACACCACCCTCGACCTGCAGGACATCCTGCGGCGCGAGAGCGTGACCGTCGACGTGCTCGACAACGTCTTCTTCGCCGAGGGCACCGCGGCCGACCTGCAGGTCGGGATCGTCGACGGCTACGGCGACACCGCCCGGCTCACCGACGACGGCCGCATCACCGTCCGGCTGACCGATGCCTCGCAGGTGATCCCGTTCTCGGTCGCCCGGGTCGACCACCCCGACATCGTGTCGTACGGCTTCATCAACGTCCCCGGCTTCGACGACGCCCTGCCGCAGATCAACCGCACCGCCGGAGCCGTCACGGTGAAGAGCGAGGCCACCGTCCGGATCCCGCTCGAGGACTACGTCGTCACCGCGAACGGCAAGACGGCGAAGATCACCGACCGCGGCACCGTCAAGGCGACCCACGCGAACGGGCAGAGCCTGGTGGTGGACTCGTCGACCCTGCAGTTCACGTCGTCGAAGCTCTACTACGGCAACGCGTCCATCTCCTTCGAGGTCACGGACGGCTCCGCGGCGAACGGCGGCAAGGGCCGGGTCGCGACGCTGGTGCTGCCCGTCACGGTGACGCCGCGGTCGAACCAGCCGCCGGCGTTCACGGGCTCTGCGGTCGAGATGCAGCCGGGAGAGACCCGGACGATCGACCTGACCAAGCTCACCGACTACCCGTACCCCAGGGACCTGCCGGAGCTGCGCTACTCGATCGTCGGCCGTCCCGCCGCCGGCACCACCGCGACGATAGCGAAGCAGCAGCTCACGATCACGGTCGCCGACACCGCGAAGAAGAACACCTCCGCCTCGATCGGCATCGGGGTGCGCGACGACGCGAACGCCGGACGCGCCGGCACCGTGACCGTCGGGGTCGTCGCCTCGACCCGACCGCTCGTGCAGCCGGGCGCCGACCGGTCGATCACCAAGCGCGGTGCGACCACGACCATCGACGTCCTGACCAACGACCAGCCGACGAACCCGTTCCCCGGGCAGCGGCTGCGCGTCGTGAACATCCGCGGGCTGTCCGGCGGGTTGCCGAGCGGCGTCTCCGTGACCCCGAGCGCCGACCGCACGCGCCTGCAGGTCCGGGTGTCCGGCAATGCGAAGCCGGTGGACGCCCACCTGCAGTACCAGGTCGCCGACGCGACGAACGATCCCGACCGCTACGTCTGGGGCGACGTCACGATCTCCGTGCAGGACGTCCCCGATGCACCGGGCACGCCGACCCGCACCGGGTCCTACGACGGCGGCCAGGCCACGCTGACCTGGTCCACCCCGCAGGGCAACAACGCACCGATCACCGGGTACCGCGTCACGGGCACCAACGGTGTCGCGAAGAACTGCGGCACCGCAACCGTCTGCACGCTGACCGGGCTCGACCCGAAGGCGTCGTACCGGTTCCAGGTCATCGCCACGAACGCCATCGGCGACTCCGAGCCGTCGGGTCGATCCGCCCCGATCAGCGCGGACTTCGTGCCGGCGCCGCCCAAGGGCATCACCGTGACGCCCAGCAAGTCCACGCCGAACCAGCTCGACGTCAAGTGGAACGCCGTCGCCGCTCCGAACCGGGGCAGTGAGGTCGACGACTACATCGTGACCATCGAGGGCCCGGGGCTGTCCGGCACCCGGCACACCGGCACCGCGACGAGCACCGCGTTCACCGGCGCCCAGAGCGCGGCGCAGTACACGGTGACCGTGTCCGCCCGCAACGACGCCGACCGCAACGGCACCGTCGTGCAGTGGAACTCGGCGTCTGCCACGGGGACGGCGGTCGGGACTCCCGCGGCGCCGACCCTGAACGCGTCACGCGATCAGTCGCCGGGCAGGACGACCGTCGCCCTGAGCGCCGCCGAGAGCGACTGGGCGGGCAGCGGTCGGACCCTGACGATCGTGCGGTACTCGCCGGGAGCCACCATCCCCGCCGGATGCTCGACGACCGGTTCGGACAAGAAGTGGGACGGCGGCACAGCGTCGGACACGCTGAGCTCGAACGGCAACTTCCAGTACGTCGCACTGGCCGACAACGGATTGTTCTGCACGCCGAGTCGTGCCGCTTCGGTGCAGGGCTACGCGGCGCCGGGGACCGCTTCGGCGGACATGGCAGTCGAGAAGTTCAGCGACGACGCGGGCACCTACGCCATCCGCATCCGGAACCCGCGAGCGCAGCCCAGCGCCAACGGAACCGTCGACCACTACGCCTACTCGGTGAACGGCGGCGGGTTCGTCTCGTTCGGCTCGAACGGGTCGTGGGTCGACGGAGTCGCATTCGGTTCCGCCGTGAGCGTGACCGTCGTGGCGTGCGCGGACGGTACGTCGAACTTCTGCGGCAACGGGACCACTGTGGACGGGCTCCGACCGGTCCAGACACGAGCGACGCTGCCGGATTCGATGACCGCCGGTACCCAGGTGACGGTGAGTGCGGCTCCGCAGAACGCCGGTGTCCAGCCGACCGCCTACAGCGTGACGATCTGCACACGCTCGGTCCTGGGTCTGCTCGACTGCGCGGACGCGGCTGACTACGCGCCCCAGGACCTCCCGGTGATCGACAGCTCGATCAGTTCCGGCCTCGTGTACGTCGCTGCGATCGTCGACGGCCACAAGGACCCGAACCCGCCGAGCGCCACGATCGCGGCAGCCCCCGCGCCCGAACAGCCCGGTCCGGAACCCGCCCCCGGCTGACCCGGTTCCGCCGCCCGCTGACCGTACGCTGCACCCACCGCCATCCCCGAGACCACGAGGACCACCCCGCATGAGCATGACCCCGGAGCAGGCCACCTGGTTCGCCGACGTCGCCGGCCGCATCGTCACCAACGTCGAGCAGGTGCTCCTCGGGAAGACGTTCGTGATCCGCCTGGCGGTCACCGCGATGCTCAGTGAGGGGCACCTGCTCCTCGAGGACGTCCCCGGCACGGGCAAGACGAGCCTGGCGCGTGCCCTGGCGCAGAGTGTGCAGGGCAGCACGAACCGCATCCAGTTCACCCCCGACCTGCTGCCGGGTGACATCACCGGCATCAGTGTCTACGACCAGCGCACGCAGGAGTTCGACTTCCACCGCGGACCGGTCTTCGCGAACATCGTCCTCGCCGACGAGATCAACCGTGCGAGCCCGAAGACGCAGTCGGCGCTGCTCGAGGCGATGGAGGAGTCGGCGATCACGGTCGACGGCGTGAACCACCGCCTCTCGGCGCCGTTCATGGTGATCGCGACGCAGAACCCGATCGAGCAGGCCGGCACCTACCGCCTGCCCGAGGCGCAGCTCGACCGCTTCCTGATGAAGACCTCCATCGGTTACCCGGACCACGCCGCCACGGTGAAGATCCTCGAGACGTCCTCCGCGCCGTCGGCGTCGGTCCCGCTCGCGAGCGTCGTGCCGGCAGCGACGATCACCGAGATGGCTGCGCTGGCCCGCACGGTGCACGTCGACGCCGTCATCGCCGACTACGTCGCCCGGCTGGTCGACGCGACCCGTTCCGCCAGCGAGGTGCGGCTCGGCGTCAGCGTGCGCGGCGCCATGGGCCTCATCCGGTCCGCGCGGGTCCTCGCCGCCCTGAGCGGGCGGCACTACGTCACACCCGACGACGTCAAGGCCCTCGCGGTGCCGGTCCTGGCGCACCGACTGGTCCTCGACGCCGAGGCCGAGTTCGACGGCGTCAGCGCGCCGAGCGTCATCGCACAGCTGCTGGTGGAGACGCCTCCGCCCGCCGACCGAGTCACGACGTGACGGACCGCCGGCCCGTCTCCACGCGCTCGCGCCGTCCGTCCTCGACGCGGTCGCGTCGCGGGACGACGGCGTACGAACGCACGGGGACGGTCGCCGGCATGACCAACGTCCGCACGCGGATCGTCGGTGATCGAGACGGCGTCGCCGCGGATGCGGTCATCGGGATCGTCCGGGTCTGGGCAACGGCCTGGAGGCTCGTCAAGCGTTCCTGGGGCGAGGTCTCGTCCGTCGTCACCGGGCTCGGATGGACCGTGGCCGCGCTCACGCTGGTCGCGTTCGTGGCGGGCTACCGGTTCGGCCTGCGCGAGGTCGTCGTCGTCGGCTTCGCGGGTGCGGTGCTCGTCGTCGTCGCGGGCATCGCGCTCATCGGCCGTACGCGCCTGGTGATCCGGATGCGGTTGCCGCAGCACCGGGTGGCGGTCGGTGACGAGGCCGGTGTCGTCGTCACCGCCGAGAACCCGACGCGGCTGCCCTCGGTGCCGACGACGGTCGAGGTGCCGGTGGGACCGGGGCTCGTCGACGTCGCGATCCCGGCCATCGGGGCACACGGCACCTTCGAGCAGCTGGTGCCGGTGCCGACGGTCCGCCGCGGCGTCCTCGACGTCGGGCCGGTGACGGGCGTCCGCGCCGACCCGGTCGGGCTGGTCCGCCGCGAGGTCGTGTGGACCGCCCGTGAACAGGTCATCGTGCACCCGCGCACCATCGCGATCCCGTCGACGAGCACCGGCCTGGTGCGCGACCTCGAGGGCCAGGCGACCACCGACCTGTCGCCGGCGGACATCGCGTTCCACGCCATCCGCGAGTACATGCCCGGTGACGACCCGCGCACCATCCACTGGAAGTCGACGGCCAAGTCCGGCGCCCTGATGGTGCGGCAGTTCGAGGACACACGCCGATCGCACCTCGTGGTGGCGCTCGGCACCGCGCGGGCCGAGTTCGGGGACGACGAGGAGTTCGAGCTGGCGGTCAGCGCGGCCGCCTCGCTCGGCGCCCGGGCCATCCGCGACGGCCGCGAGGTCTCGGTCGTCGTTTCCGAGCGCACCCCGGAGTTCGCCAAGCGTGCCGTGTACGCCGTGCGGACCCTGCCGACGGTCACGCCCACGCGTCTGCTCGACGACTTCGCCTCGGTCGGGCTCGCCGATGCGTGCCTGCCGATCGCCGAGGTCTCCCGCATCGTCGGAAGCGACACCGAGGGCATCTCGGTCGCGTTCCTGGTCGTCGGTTCGACCATCGGGTTGCCGGCGCTCCGGCTCGCGGCGACGCGGTTCCCCGTCGGGGTCGAGGTCGTCGCGGTGATCTGCGAACCCGAGGCCCAGCCCCGGTTCCTGCGCGTCGCGGGCCTGACCGTGATGACCATCGGCTACCTCGACGACCTCCGGCACGCCCTGCACCGATCGGCGGCAGCGTGAGCGCCCCGCCTGTGGTCACCCCGGCGTCGACCGAGCGCGGGCGACGGTCCACGCGGCGGTCCGATCGCCGTGACGCCCGTCGGCTCGCGCCGTTCCGCCTGGTCGGCGGCACCCTCGCGGTGTGGCTGCTGCTCGCCGTCGCGAGCGTGTCCTGGTGGCCGGTGTACCGCGACCAGGCGATGATCGTCGCGGCGGTGACCGCGATCGTCCTCGGAACGCTCGTGGCGGTCGTCGGTGCGGTCCTGCGCCTGCCCTTCGTCGCGGTGGCGGTGGCGACGGTGGCCGCGTTCACCATCGCCGGAGTGCCGGCGGCCGTGCCCGGCCAGGCCGCCGGGATCCTGCCGACGGGGCAGGGGCTCCTCGCCCTGTTCGCCGGCGTCGCGCTCGGGTGGAAGCAACTGGTGACCATCAGTCTGCCGGTCGGTTCCTACGAGGCGCTGCTCGTGCCGTACTTCGTGACGCTCCTCGTCGCGACGGTGACGGCCGTGAGCGTGGCGACCCGTGCCTCCAGGCAGGAACTCGCGAGCATCCCGGCACTGGCGCTGTTCGCGGTCGGGATCGTCGTCGGACCGAGCCGGCTCGACACGTCGATCGTGACGGCCGTCGTGCTCGTCGCGATCGCGCTCGTCTGGGCGCTCACGGTGCGGCACGCGCGACGCGCGGTCGCCGTCGCGACCACGATCGGGTCGGCCGTGCCGATCGCCCGGTCCGTCGTGCGGCCTGCCCTGGTCGGGACCGGGACCATCGTGGCGGCGGCCGTCGTCGCCACCGGACTCGGCCTCGTCGCGCCGCCCGCGAACGACCGCACCGTGGCCCGGACGGACGTCGTCAAGCCGTTCGACCCGCGTGACTACGTCAGTCCCCTGAGCGGGTTCCGGGCGTACGAAGAGCGGGCCGCGGCGGACACGGCGCAGCTCCGGGTCACGGGTCTGCCCGAGAACGGGTTCGTGCGCATCGCGACGCTCGACACGTACGACGGCGTGGTCTACCGCGTCGGCGGGTCCGACGGCTCCGCGTCGTCGGGCACGTTCGAGCGGGTGCCGACCTCCGTCGACGTCCGGGGCGTCGACGGCACGACCGTGCGCGTCGGGGTGACCCTCGAGGGCTACCGCGGTGTCTGGCTGCCGACCGTGGGCGACCTGGAGCGTGTCGAGTTCACCGGGTCCGACTCCGAGGACGAGCGCGGTGCGTTCTTCTACAACGGGTCGACGCAGACGGGCGCGGTCGTCGGCGGAGTCGGCAACCGTACCTCGTACGCCCTGACCGCCGTCGTGCCGGACCAGCCGACGGACACCCAACTCGCTGCGGCCCGTCCGGGGAACGCCGCGGTGCCGACCGCACGCGACGTCCCCGATGCCGTGCGCGAGACGGTCGAGGCGACGACGGACGCCGAGACGACCGCGGGCGCGAAGCTCGTCGCGATGATCCAGGCGCTCAAGCGCAACGGGTACGTCAGCCACGGGGTGGGCGACGACCGGATGAGCCGCTCGGGGCACGGAGCCGACCGGATCCAGGAACTCCTGACGTCGCCCCTGATGGTCGGCGACCAGGAGCAGTACGCCGCGGCGGCCGCCCTGATGGCTGACGAGCTCGGCTTCCCGGCACGAGTGGTCATGGGCTTCACGGCCGGTGGGGACTCCGGCTCCGGCGGGACCTCGGCGAGCGGGGCGACGACGACCTTCCGTGGCTCGGACGTCACCGCGCGGATCGAGGTCGACACGGCGCAGTGGGGATGGGTCATGCTCAACCCGAACCCGAGTGTCCGCGAGATCCCGAACGAGCAGCAGCAGACGCCGCAGCCGGTGACCCGACCCGAGACCGTCGTGCCGCCGCCCCCCGTCGACCAGCAGGACCAGGACCAGCAGGCGCCGCCGCAGAGCGACCGCAACACGCCGCCCGTCCAACCACTGTGGCTGCAGATCCTGCTCGCCGCGCTGCCGTGGGTGCTCGGCGTGCTCGGCGTCGCCGCGCTCGTGCTCCTGCCGTTCGGCGTGATCGTCCTGCTCAAGCGGGTCCGTCGGCGACGGCGGCGTCGGGCACCGACACCACGCGGTCGCGTCGTCGGGGCCTGGGAGGAGTACCGCGACGCGCTGCTCGACCGCGGCCACGACGTCGCCGGGTCGGCCACCAGGCGCGAGACCGTCGTCGGCGCTCCGGGCGACGGCGGGACCGGTCTCGCCGCGCTCGCGGACCGCGCGGTCTTCGGACCGAGCGACGTCGACCAGCGTGCCGCGGACCGGATGTGGTCGGCCGCCGACGAGGCGATCAGTACCCTGCACACCGGCCGGAACCGGCGGGAGCGGTTCCGGACGGCCGTGTCGCTCCGGTCCCTGCGAGGTCCCGATCGGCGTCGGGGGAGCACCGGTCAGGGCCCGGCGAGACGCGGTGACTACGATGGCCGGAGGCCTGACGAGCGTCGTGGACGGCCGAGTGAGGACAGAGGCAGACCGTGATCAGATGCGAACACTGTGGATCGATGCTCCCGGACGGGGCGATCTTCTGCGGTGAGTGCGGACGAGCGGTGACCGCCGGTGCGAGCCGTCGTCCGGTTGCTCCCACCCCCGTCGAGCAGGCGCCACCGCCGCCCCTGCAGCAGCCCGATGCCCACGGCCGCCGGTCCGACCCCGCCGCCGACGCCTGGCTGCCGGAGTCCACGCTCGACCCCGCGACACGCGCCTGGCTTACCGGTGCCGATCGCCGAGGCACCGAGACACCGGCTGCGGTGCCCGTCCAGCGTCCCGATGACAACGCCCCGCGGCAGGCACCATCGCACGTGCACGGGGCCGACTCCGGCCTCGGCGACTGGTCGAACGCGGCCGCGCAGTCCGAGGCGGTCCAGACAGAGGCCGAGCCGCCGCTCGACCCGGACGCCTACCACTCCGAGCCCGCCGACCCGGGCGCCGACGACCCCGAGCGCACCCGGCTGGCTCCCGTCGACGACCGTCCGGTGTCCCCGTCGCCCGCCGACGAGACCCCGCCCCAGGCTCCGGCGCCGGTGTGGGCGCCGCCCGTCGCCCCTGCCCCGACCGCAGCTCCGTCCGGCCCCTCGTGGTGGGTCGGACGAGGCGCCGCAGCCGAACCGGACGCCCCGGCGGAACCCGCCGTGCCCGTCGTACCGCCGATCCCGCCCGCGTCTGGTCTCGAACCCGACGGCGACGCCGCGACCGACGGCTCCTCGGGTGATGCCGAGCACGACGCGTCCGCCCTCGGGGAGCCCGACGCCGATGCGCCGGTCCAGGACGGCGCTGGCCAGCAGATCGCCGCGGTACCCGTCGTGTCGCCGCCGCAGCCGGGTGACACCGCCGTGGTCGAGCCGCTGATCGACCGCCGCCCGCCGCGGCCAGCACCCCTCGTGACCCCGGGCATGCACGCCACGACCATCTGCCACGTGTGCGGCAACCGCCTCGAGCCGGACGACATCTTCTGCGGTGAGTGCGGTGCCGTGCGACCTGCCGTCACCGCAGCCTTCACCGGGCCGGTCGTGCCCCTGCCGATGGCACGTCCCGACTGGGCGACCGAACACTCCGACGTCGAGTCCGCCGGGGCTGGGGGGACGGCGACGACCGACACGCCGGACGACGAGATCCCCGTCGCCGAGTCCGAGGCCGACGAGACGGACGCCGAGGGTCCCGCAGTCGAGGACCGTGCAACGCCGCCGATCGGTGAGCGTCCTCGCGGCGCACACGCTGCGCCCTCGGACGAACCACTCGGAGCAGCCGACGCACCGGCGTCCTGGGCCCCGCCCACGGCAGCACCACTGCCCCCGATCCCCGGAGGGGCAACGGCCTCGCTGCCGCCCGCACCGTCGGACCACGTCGCGTCGAGCACGGCCGACGACGAACTCGTCGACGGACTCGACGAGGACGTCGACGAGACCCGCATCGTCTCCAAGACCCCGACGCGCGCGCCGTTCCTGCTGCACTTCAGCACCGGTGAACGCTTCGGCGTGCACGGCACCGGCCTGCTCGGTCGACTCCCGCGTCCGCAGCCGGGGGAACGCTACGACGACTTGCTGACGGTCCACGACCCGGGCAAGTCCGTGTCGAAGACCCACCTCGAGCTCGGCCGTGACGGTGACGACCTGTGGGTGTCCGACCGGTTCTCCGGCAACGGCACCGTCGTCCGGCACATCGACGGCTCGATCCGCCGGTGCGAGCCGGGTCGCCGCTACCGCGTGGAGCGCGGTGCACGGGTCGACATCGGCGAGCAGTTCTTCCTGGTGCAGTAGCCGCCCGACCTTCTCCACAGATCGGCCGTCGTCGTCCCGGCCGCGTAGCCGATCTGCTGCGATGGGAGCATGACCCCGTTCGCCGCCCGCTGCGTCCTGGTCGGGACGGCCATCCTGCTCGTGCTGGCCGGGCTGCTGGCGCCCGTCGCCGGGTGGTCCCGGCCCGTCCTGTTCGCCGCAGGTGGATGCTGCGCCGTCCTCGACGTCCTGCTCCACCGGTCCACCCGGGCGGCCGGCGGTGACGAGCCACGGGCTCCTGCCGACCACGGCGTCCCGGTGCCGGACCGGGCCGTGGGCGTCGACGGACCGGCACGGCTCCTGCTCGGCCACCGACCGGACGGCACGCCGGACGAGACCGACGTGACGGGACACATCGTGGTCATCGGCACCGGGGTCCTCGCCGCCGCGGTGTTCGAGGGGATCGCCGAGCAGGTCCGTGCAGCCGCCGAACGCGACGACGACGTCCGTGGTGCGCCGTCGGAGCGCGTTCCCCCGCTGCCCGAGGGCACGGCGGTGCTCGCTCGCCTGGACCGTGCCGGACACCCGCACGGGACGGTCGTCCTCGTCCCGGGACTCGGCACGATGCCACGGGTGTGGGACGTCGTGGTGGAGGTCACCCGCTACGGGTGCACCGTGCGCCGCCCAGCCGACCGACGCGGCGTCGCGCTGCGACCGACCCTGCCGGTGCTCGACCCGTGACGGCCTCAGCGCAGGCCGGAACCGACCCGCACGGCACCGACGGGGACGCCACCACCGAGCACCTGCTCGCCGGTCGCCGCCAGGACATCGGCCACGCCCTCGGCCCCCACCAGTCCGTTGCGCTGGAGCAGGGTCAGGGCGGCGAGGGTCCCCGCGCGCTGCGATCCGTCCAGCACCTTCACGGCGACGGCGGCGCCTCCGGGCAGCCCCATGACCATCACGCCCTCGGCGCCGAGCTTCGCCAGCACCTGCAGCCGCTCGATCGTCACCGTGTTGGCGCGGCCGACGCCGTCGATCGCCCACGGGTGCGCCAGCACCGCGTCGGTCAGCGCGGCGGAGTCGGCGTCCGCGCGAGCGACGACGCCGGCGAACCCGCGTGCCAGCCCGGTCAGGGTGAGCGGGAAGACGGGCGCGCCGCACCCGTCGGTCCCGACCAGGTCGACCGTCTCGTGCGTGTAGTCCTCGACCACCGAGCGGACCCGCTGCTGCATCGGGTGCGCGATGTCCAGGTAGGTCGCTTCGTCCCACCCGTTGAGACGGCAGGCCGCGAGCATGCCGGCGTGCTTGCCGGAGCAGTTCATCGCGAGGCGGCGCGGGCCGTCCATGGTGCGGCCGGTCGCACGGTCGAACGGCATGTCCGGCGGGCATCCGAGGTCGGCCTCGACGTGGTCGTACGACTCGAGCATGTGCAGCGCGAGGGCCTGGTGCGCGGCCGTGCCGGCGTGGCTCGCGGTGGTGAGGACGAGTTCCTCGTCGGAGAACAGCGCACCGGCTCCGCGCACGGCCAGGGCCTGGAACGGTTTCATCGTCGAGCGCGGGTAGATGCTGGCGTCGACGTCACCGACCGAGTCGAGGACGGTGCCCGAGGAGTCGACCACGACCCCCGCGCCGATGTGCCGGCTCTCGTCGAACCCCGACCGGTCCAGGACTGCGAGTTCGACCGACCCGTCGGCGGTGAGAGGATGGCGATCAGTGCGGACTTCGTGGCTCACCGTCATGCCGCCATGCTAGCCAGGGCGGACCACCGCCAGCGACGACGACGAAGGAGCACCCGCGTGCAGGACCACACCTACGAGGTCTCCGTCAACTGGACGGGCGACCGCGGCACCGGCACCTCCGGCTACCGCGACTACGGCCGCGACCACGTCGTGTCGGCCGTCGGGAAGCCCGACGTCGCCGGCTCGGCCGACCCGACGTTCCGCGGTGACCGCGACCGGTGGAACCCCGAGGAACTCGTCGTCGCGGCGCTGGCGCAGTGCCACATGCTCAGCTACCTGCACGTCGCGGTGACCCAGGGCTTCACCGTCGTCGACTACCGCGACACGGCCACGGCGTCGCTGAACCTGAACCGCGACGGCTCGGGCGAGCTCACCGACGCGACGTTGCACCCGGTCGTGACGATCCTCGAGGCCGACCGGGTCGCAGACGCCGAGGCCGCGCACGCCACGGCCAACCAGCTGTGCTTCATCGCCCGTTCGGTGTCGTTCCCGGTGCACCACGACGCCGAGACGGTCGTCCGTGCTGCGACATTGGCAGGGGACTCTTCAGCGGGTGGGGCAGACTAAGTTCCCGTGAAGCGTCTGCGTCTGCTCCCGATCGCCCTCGTCCCCGCCGTCGTGCTGGGTCTCGCCGCGTGCTCCGGCTCCGGTTCGGACGGGTCCACGGCCTCGCCGACCCCGACGGCCAGCGCCACCGCCTCGGCGATCACCTCCTGCCCGGACCCCGGCAAGGCCTCGGACTCGATCCGGGCGACCGGCTCGTTCGGCGGTGCGAAGGCCCCGACGGTCAAGTTCGCGGCCGGCCTGTCGGCGAAGACCCCGCAGGCCACCAAGCTCGTCTCGGGCAAGGGTGCATCGTTGGACGAGGGTGACTACGCCCAGGTGTCGTACACGGTCTACGAGGCCAAGGACGCCAAGAAGCTCGGTACGGTCGGCTTCGACGAGGGCAACCCGCAGGTGCTGTCGGTCGGCGGCTCGGGCTTCGGTGCCCTGCTCGCCTGCTCGAAGGTCGGCGACCGTGTCGCCGCGGTCGGTCAGTCCGCGGCGCTCGGCTTCAACACCGGCGGCGAGATCGTCGTCGTCGCCGACGTCGTCGCGCAGACCCCCACCAAGGCCAGCGGCACCCCGCAGGACCAGGATCCCAGCCTGCCGACGGTCAAGGACAAGGCGTCCGGCGAGCCGGAGATCACGATCCCCGACGGCGTGAAGGCCCCGTCGAAGACGACGGTCGAGGTCCTGAAGCAGGGCGACGGCGCGGCGATCGCGGACGGCGACACCGCACTGGTGCAGTACAAGGGCGTCGTCTACGCCACCGGCAAGGAGTTCGACTCCTCGTGGTCGAAGGGTGCCCCGACGACCTTCACCGTCTCGGAGAGCGCGCTCATCAAGGGCTTCGTCACCGGTCTCGTCGGGCAGAAGGTCGGCTCGCAGGTCCTGATCGTCGCCACGCCGGAGGACGCCTACGGCGCGAACCCGCAGGAGGGCTCCGGCATCCCGAAGAACGCCACGCTCGTCTTCGTGGTCGACATCCTCGCGAAGGGCTGACCGTGGCCCGGCGGCGCATCGTCGTCCTCGGCAGCACCGGCTCGATCGGCACGCAGGCGCTCGACGTCGTCGCCCGCAACCCCGACCGGTTCGAGGTCGTCGGCCTCACCGCCGGCAGCAACCGTGACCTGGTCGCGGAGCAGGCAGCCCGGTTCGGCGTCCGCGACACGGCGTTCGGCGCGTCGGACTCCGAACAGCTCGTGCGCAGCGTCGAGGCCGACGTCGTGCTGAACGGCATCACCGGCTCGGTCGGCCTCGGGCCGACGCTCGCGGTACTCGAGACCGGTGCGACCCTGGCCCTCGCCAACAAGGAGAGCCTGATCGTGGGCGGCTCCCTGGTCCAGCAGGCCGCAGCACCGGGCCAGATCGTCCCCGTGGACAGCGAGCACTCGGCGATCGCGCAGGCGCTCCGCTCCGGGGCCGACACCGAGGTCCATCGGCTCGTCCTGACGGCGAGCGGCGGCCCGTTCCGGGGCCGCACCCGCGAGCAGCTCCGCGACGTCACCCCGGCGCAGGCGCTGGCGCACCCCACGTGGGACATGGGCCTCGTCGTCACGACGAACTCCGCGACGCTCGTCAACAAGGGACTCGAGGTCATCGAGGCCCACCTGCTCTTCGGGGTGCCGTACGACCGCATCGACGTCACCGTGCACGCGCAGTCGATCGTGCACTCGATGGTCGAGTTCGTCGACGGTTCCACCATCGCGCAGGCCTCGCCGCCGGACATGCGCCTGCCGATCGCGCTGGGTCTCGCCTGGCCGGACCGGGTGCCCGGCGTCGGCGTGCCGCTCGACTGGACCACGGCGAGCACCTGGACCTTCGAGCCGCTCGACACCGACGCGTTCGGTGCGGTCGCGCTCGCGAAACGCGTCGGCGCGCTCGGCGGGACGTTCCCGGCCGTGTTCAACGCCGCGAACGAACAGGCCGTGGCCGCGTTCCACGCGGGCGCCATCGGGTTCCTCGACATCGTCGACACCGTCGAGCGCGTGGTCGAGGAGCACACGGCGGGGGAGCCGTCACTCGACGGCGTGCTGGCGGCGGAGCAGTGGGCCCGCGCCGCGGCGGACCGCGCGCTGTCCCGCTGACGCGAGTCGGGCCTCCCGTCCGTCGCCTGGTCACCACGTGACGGACTGGGCCCACACCGCCGGTTCCGGCGCGACGCGCCAGCGGCGGGACGGCCGTGCCGGTGGGGAGAGGCCCGTCCCACCTCTCAGACGGCGCTCGGCTCCGTCATGGCAAGCGTCCCGTACCCTTTCCCGGTGACCGTCGAATCCGTCCTGCTCTTCGTCCTCGGCGTGGTCGTCTTCATCATCGGCCTGCTGGTCTCGATCGGACTCCACGAGCTGGGGCACCTGTCCTTCGCGAAGCTCTTCAACGTCAAGGTGACGCAGTACTCGCTGGGCTTCGGCAAGGCCATGTGGTCGTTCAAGCGGGGTGAGACCGAGTACGGCATCCGACCGATCCTGCTCGGTGGTTACATCTCGATGGTCGGCATGCTGAAGCCGCGTGCCTCCGGCCGTCCGAGCGCGATCACGAACACCGGCATGTACGGGGCGTTCGTGCAGGACGCCCGCCAGGCCAGTGCCGAGCAGATCGCCGACTCGGGCGGCGACGACTCCCGTGCCTTCTACCGACTGACCCCCTGGAAGCGCATCATCGTGATGGTCGCGGGCCCCGCGATGAACCTGGTGATCGGCATCGTGCTGTTCGGCGTGCTGCTGTGCGGATTCGGATCACCGACCACGACCTTCACGTCGAGCGTCGACTGCGTCCTGCCGACCAGCCAGGCGACCGAGTGCACCTCGGGCGACGCGGAGTCGCCGGCGAAGCAGGCCGGCATCGCGTCCGGCGACGTCGTGCTCTCGGTGAACGGCGAGCAGGACCCGACCATCGCGCGCGTCTCCGAGGTCTTCCAGGAGTCCGCCGGCGAGCAGGTCACGGTCGTCGTCGAGCGCGACGGTGCTCGGAAGACGCTCGAGATCACCCCGACGACCGCCACCCGTGACGTCTACGACGCCGAGGGCAAGGTCGTCACGAACGACGACGGCACGACGAAGACCCAGCGGGTCGGTGTCGTCGGGGTCAGCATCGGGCAGTCGCTCGTGCGGCAGTCGCCGGCCGAGGTCCTGCCCGCGACGGGTGCGCAGATCTCCGCGTCGGCGCACCTCATCATCGACCTGCCGCAGCGCCTGGTGGCCGTCTGGAACGCGGCGTTCGGCGCGCAGGAGCGATCGCAGGACAGCCCCGTGTCGGTCGTCGGTGTCGGCCGCGCGATCGGCGAGGTCTCGTCGATGAGCGGCGTGCCGGTGGTCGACAAGGCGTACACGATCCTCGGGCTGCTGGCCTCGTTGAACATCGGCCTGTTCGTGCTGAACATGGTGCCGCTGCTGCCGCTCGACGGCGGGCACATCGCCGGCGCGCTGTGGGAGGCGATCAAGCGACGATCCTTCAAGCTCGTCGGCAAGGCGGACCCGGGCCCCATCGACCTGGCGAAGACGATGCCGCTCACCATGGTCGTCGTGGTGTTGCTGGCGGGGATGAGCGCGCTGCTGATCTACGCCGACATCGTGCGGCCCGTGAACCTGTTCGGGTAGTCGCTCCGGCGCTACGCTCAGCGGATGAGCACAGCGCCCACGAACTCCGGGCCCACCACCGCCGCGCCCGAGGTCCGCACCGTCGAACGGCAGGGCCTCGACGTCATCGCCGAGTCCGACCGCAAGGGCACCCCCAGGGGACTGTTCTGGCCGTGGTTCGCGGCGAACATCTCCGTCCTGGGCATCGCCTACGGATCCTTCGTCGTCGACTTCGGGATCTCGTTCTGGCAGGCCACCGCCGTCTCGGTGATCGGGGTGGTGTTCTCGTTCCTGCTGTGCGGCGTCGTCGCCATCGCCGGCAAGCGCGGATCAGCCCCGACGATGGTGCTGAGCCGCGCGGCCTTCGGGGTCCGCGGCAACCGGGTGCCCGCCTTCCTCAGCTGGATCCTCACCGTCGGGTGGGAGACGGCCCTCGCCGCACTGGCGGTCCTCGCGACGTCGACGGTGTTCACCGAGCTCGGCTGGGACGGCGGTGTGCTGACCAAGGTCGTCGCCCTCGTCGTGGTCGCGGCGCTCGTGGTCGGTGCCGGCGTCGCGGGGTTCGACGTGATCATGCGCCTGCAGACCTGGATCACGGTCGTCACCGCCGTGCTGACGGTCGTCTACGTGGTGCTCGCGGTGCCGTCCATCGACTTCGGGGCGATCGCCGCCCTGCCGACGGGGAGCGGCCAGCAGTTCATCGGTGCACTCGTCCTGGTGATGACCGGGTTCGGTCTCGGCTGGGTCAACGCGGCGGCCGACTACTCGCGGTACCTGCCGCGGTCGTCGTCCACCGGGGGAGTCGTCGGGTGGACGACCTTCGGCGGCGCCCTCGCACCGGCCGTCCTCGTGGTCTTCGGTGTCCTGCTCGCCGGGTCCTCGCCGGACCTGAGCGCCGCGATCGGTGCCGACCCGATCGGCGCCTTGACGACGATCCTGCCGGTGTGGTTCCTGATCCCCTTCGCCCTCGTCGCGATCCTCGGGCTCGTCGGCGGCGCGGTGCTCGACATCTACTCGTCCGGTCTGGCGCTGCTGAGCGTCGGCGTGAAGCTCCCACGACCGGTCGCAGCCGGGGTCGACGGCGTCTTCATGGTGGTGGGCGCGATCTACATCGCCTTCTTCGCAACGGACTTCGTCGGCCCGTTCCAGGCGTTCCTCATCACCCTCGGCGTGCCGATCGCCGCCTGGGCCGGCATCTTCGTCGCCGACGTCCTGCTCCGGCGCAGGGCGTACGCGGAGTCCGAGCTCGACGATCGTCGCGGCCGCTACGGCGACGTCCGGTGGGGCGCGATCGCCCTGGTCGTCGTCGGCACGGCACTCGGCTGGGGCCTGGTGACGCTGGCGTCGCCGGCCTGGTTGTCGTGGCAGGGCTACCTGCTCGAGCCACTCGGCCTCGGCGGACGGAAGGGCGCCTGGGCGTACGCGAACCTCGGGGTGCTGGTCGCCCTGGTCGTCGGGTTCCTCGGAACCCTGCTCTTCGCCCGCGGCTCGGTCCACCGCCAGGAAGCCCTGAGCGCCCCGGACGACCTGCGATGAGCACAGCGATCCCCGACGACGCCTGGCTCGTCGTCATCGACATGCAGCAGGTCTTCACGGGGGAGAGCCCCTGGGCGGCTCCGCGGTACGACCACGCCGGGGTCGGCATCGAACGGCTGCTGCCCCGGTTCACCGGGCGCACGGTGTTCACGCGGTTCGTGGCACCCCAGCGCCCGCAGGGCGCCTGGGTGCCGTACTACCGCGACTGGCCCTTCGCCCTGGTGCCGGACGGCGACCCGCTGTACGAACTGACCGAACCCTTCGCGAGTGCGGCAGCGGACCGGAACGACCCCGTCGTGACCGAGCCGACGTTCGGCAAGTGGGGGACGGGCCTCCAGGCAGTCGTCGGCGACCACCCGGACCTGGTGCTGACGGGCGTGTCCACCGACTGCTGCGTGCTGTCGACGGCCCTGGCGGCGGCGGACGCGGGCGCGACCGTGACGGTCGTGGCGGACGCGTGCGCCGGGGCGAGCGACGCGGACCACGCACGCGCACTCGACGTGATGCGGCTGTACGCGCCGCTCATCACGGTGGTGGACACGGCCGCGCAGCTCTGAGCGTCCGGTGTGACCGGGCAGGTGGGGCCGGATCGAGCGCGTAGAGTGCACACGTGCCCGCTGTGAACCTCGGTATGCCCAAGTCGCCCGAAACCCTCGCCCCCCGACGCAAGTCGCGCCAGATCCGCGTCGGCAAGGTGCTCGTGGGTGGCGACGCTCCGGTGTCCGTCCAGTCGATGACCACGACCCCGACGACGAACATCAACGCGACGCTGCAGCAGATCGCCGAGCTCACGGCCTCTGGTTGTGACATCGTCCGGGTCGCCGTGCCGACGCAGGAGGACGCCGACGCCCTGCCGATCATCGCGAAGAAGTCGCAGATCCCGGTCATCGCCGACATCCACTTCCAGCCGAAGTACGTGTTCCAGGCCATCGACGCCGGCTGCGCCGCGGTCCGCGTGAACCCGGGCAACATCCGCAAGTTCGACGACCAGGTCGGCGCGATCGCCGCTGCCGCCAAGGCCGCCGGAGTCAGCTTGCGCATCGGCGTGAACGCCGGGTCGCTCGAGCCGAGCCTGCTGCAGAAGTACGGCAAGGCCACGCCCGAGGCCCTGGTCGAGTCCGCCGTGTGGGAAGCCAGCCTGTTCGAGGAGCACGACTTCCACGACTTCAAGATCTCGGTCAAACACAACGACCCGATCGTCATGGTCAAGGCCTACCGGCAGCTCGCCGCCGCCGGCGACTGGCCGCTGCACCTCGGTGTGACCGAGGCCGGCCCGGAGTTCCAGGGCACCATCAAGAGCGCGACCGCGTTCGGCATCCTGCTGGCCGAGGGCATCGGTGACACGATCCGCGTGTCCCTGTCCGCACCGCCAGCGCAAGAGGTGAAGGTCGGCCTGCAGATCCTGCAGTCGCTCAACCTGCGCGAGCGCAAGCTCGAGATCGTGTCCTGCCCGAGCTGCGGCCGGGCCCAGGTCGACGTCTACCAGCTGGCGAACGACGTCACCAAGGGACTCGAGGGCATGTCCGTCCCCCTGCGCGTCGCCGTCATGGGCTGCGTCGTGAACGGTCCGGGTGAGGCACGCGAGGCCGACCTCGGCGTCGCGTCGGGCAACGGCAAGGGTCAGATCTTCGTCAAGGGCAAGGTCGTCAAGACGGTGCCGGAGCACGAGATCGTGCAGACGCTCATCGCCGAGGCGAACCGCATCGCCGACGAGATGGGCCCCGAAGCCGCGCTCGGCAGCCCCGAGGTCATCACCACCCCGTAGCGGGCGAGTACTCTCCTCGCACCGTGCGAGGCGCGCTCGGTGCGAGGCGCTCCCGTGCGAGGTTCCGTACTCGGTGCGAGCCACCGCGCCTCGCACCGAGTACGCAACCTCGCACCGTTCGCCTGGACCCTCGCACCGTGCGAACGGCTCGCACCGTGCGAGTGCCTCACGGTGCGCGCGCGCCGCTAGGCTGGCCCCGTGGTCACTCGGCTTTCGCATCTGTTCCTCCGTACGCTCCGCGACGACCCCTCCGACGCCGAGGTGACGAGCCACAAGCTGCTCGTCCGCGCCGGGTACGTCCGTCGCCAGTCCCCGGGGATCTTCGCCTGGCTGCCGCTCGGACTCCGGGTGCGCGCCAAGATCGAGGGGATCATCCGCGACGAGATGGTCGCCGCTGGTGCGCAGGAAGTGCTGCTGCCGGCGCTCCTGCCGCGCGAGCCGTACGAGGCGACGAACCGCTGGACCGAGTACGGCGACGGCATGTTCCGCCTGCAGGACCGCAAGGGTTCCGACTACCTGCTCGCCCCGACGCACGAAGAGATGTTCGCGCTCCTGGTGAAGGACCTGTACTCGTCGTACAAGGACCTGCCCGTCACGTTGTTCCAGATCCAGGACAAGTACCGCGACGAAGCGCGCCCCCGTGCCGGTCTGCTGCGCGGTCGCGAGTTCACCATGAAGGACGCGTACTCGTTCGACCTCACCGACGAGGGCCTCGAGCGCAGCTACCAGGTCATGCGCGACGCGTACGAGAAGATCTTCGCCCGCCTCGGCCTCGAGTACGTCATCGTCAAGGCTGACGCCGGCGCGATGGGCGGCTCCAAGTCGGAGGAGTTCCTGCACCCGATCGCCGTGGGCGAGGACACCTTCGTCCGCAGCGCCAACGGCTACGCGGCCAACGTCGAGGCGTACGTCACGCCCGTGCCCGCGTCCCTGCCGATCGAGGGCCAGCCCGACGCCGTGCTGCTGCCGTCGTCGGACACCCCGACGATCGACACGCTCGTCGCGCACGCCAACCAGGTCGCCCCGCGCGACGGGGCCCCGTGGACCGCGGCGGACACGCTGAAGAACGTCGTGCTCGCGCTCACCCACCTGGACGGCACGCGCGAGGTCGTCGTCGTCGGGCTCCCCGGGGACCGCGACGTCGACCTCAAACGCGCCGAGGTGGCGTTCGCCCCCGCCGAGGTCGAAGCCGCAGGCGACGACGACTTCCGCAAGAACAAGGGCCTGGTCAAGGGCTACATCGGCCCGCAGGTCCTCGGTGCCGACAGCGCCACGGGCATCCGGTACTTCGTCGACCCGCGCGTGGTCGACGGCACCGCTTGGCTCACCGGTGCCAACGAGCGCGGCGTGCACGTGTCCGGCCTGGTCGCCGGTCGTGACTTCGTGGCCGACGGTGTCGCCGAGGTCTCCGACGTCCGCGCGGGGGACCCGTCGCCCGACGGCTCCGGCCCCCTCGAGACCGCCCGCGGCATGGAGATCGGACACGTCTTCCAGCTCGGCCGCAAGTACGCCGAGGCCCTCGGCCTCAAGGTGCAGGACGAGAACGGCAAGCTCGCGACCGTCACGATGGGCTCGTACGGCATCGGCGTGACGCGCATCCTGGCGATCCTGGCCGAGGCGCACAACGACGACAAGGGGCTGGCGTGGCCGAAGAACGTCGCGCCGTTCGACGTGCACATCGTGGCCACCGGCCGTGACCAGGTCGCGTACGACCTGGCGACGTCGATCGTCGCCGAACTCGAGGGCGAGCGGTTCGACGTGCTCTACGACGACCGCCCGAAGGTGTCGCCCGGCGTGAAGCTCCGCGACGCCGAGCTGCTCGGCATGCCGATCGTGGTCGTCGCTGGCCGTGGCGCCGCCGATGGTGTCGTCGAGCTGTGGAACCGTGCCAGCGGCGAACGCCGCGACGTGCCGGTCGCCGAGCTGCTCGACGCGGTCCGCGCGATCTGAGACGACGGCGTCCTGCCTGCGCAAGACGCCGTCGTGTCCGCCGGACACCGGCAACGCGATGAGACGCCGCCGAATCCAGTGGCGTCTCGCGCACCTGGCGGCGTCTCGACGAGACGACGGCGTGTCACGCTCTGGACGTGACCACCTGACGGACGGGAGGCCCGTGGCGATGCCGCCACGGGCCTCCCGTCCGCCGTCTGGTTCTGGGGTACGCTTGTGGCCGACTTCTGCGACGGTTCCATCCGCAGGAGCGACTCATCTGAATACGGAGGCACCTCGGTGAAGATCGATCTCGCAGTCCTGCGACTCATGGAGCGCGAGCGGGAGATCCCGTTCGACGAACTGGTCCAGATCATCGAATCTGCCATCCTGACCGCCTACCAGAAGCACGCCGAAGAGAACGGCGAGCCGGCTCACGCGCAGTCGCGTGTCGAGCTCGACCGCAAGTCCGGCGAGGTCAGTGTCTACGTCCCCGAGCTCGACGACGAGGGCACCGTCATCGGTGAAGCCGTCGACCAGCCCAGCGACTTCGGTCGCATCGCGGCGTTCGCGGCGAAGCAGGTCATCAACCAGCGCCTGCGCGACATCGGTGACGACAAGATCCTCGGCGAGTTCCGTGGCAAGGAAGGCGACATCGTCGCCGGCGTCGTCCAGCAGGGCCCGAACCCGCGCATGGTGATGGTCGACCTCGGCACGGTCGAGGCGATCCTGCCGCCGGAAGAGCAGGTGCCGGGGGAGTCCTACACCCACGGTTCGCGTATCCGCGTGTACGTGACGAGCGTCGCCCGCGGCAACAAGGGCCCGCAGATCACCGTCTCGCGCACGCACCCGGGCCTGGTCCGGAAGCTCTTCGCGCTCGAGGTGCCGGAGATCGCGTCCGGTGTCGTGGAGATCACGTCGCTCGCACGCGAGGCCGGGCACCGCACGAAGATCGCGGTCAAGGCGAACGAGCCGGGCGTCAACGCGAAGGGTGCCTGCATCGGCGAACTCGGCGCGCGTGTGCGTGCGGTGACCAACGAACTGGGCGCCGAGAAGGTCGACATCGTGGACTGGTCCCCGGACCTGTCGGCGTTCGTCGCGAGCGCCCTGTCGCCTGCGAAGGTGACGAGTGCGTTCGTGCTCGACGCGTCGACCAAGGCCGTCCGTGCGCTCGTTCCGGACTACCAGCTGTCGCTCGCGATCGGCAAGGAAGGGCAGAACGCCCGCCTGGCCGCGAAGCTCACCGGCGCTCGCATCGACATCCAGCCGGACTCCATCCTGGACGGCGACGACTAGGACGATTTCGCCTCCGGCGTGCCCAGAAGGGCGCGCCGGATCGCGGACGTCCGAGGCAAGGAGTAGAGTGGTTCCCGTCAGAACGTGCATCGGCAGTCGTCGTCGCGCTTCCCGATCCTCACTTCTCCGAGTCGTCGCCCTGAGCGACGGCCGCGTCGTGGCCGATCCGAAGGCAGTCATGCCGGGCCGGGGAGCATGGCTCACACCGACCGTCGATGCCTACGATCTGGCCGTCAAGCGCAGGGCTTTCCGCCGTGCGCTCCGGTTGGATCGCGATCCCGACACGTCCGCGGTGCTCGACCACATCGTCGCCCTCTCACGAGAGTCGACCGAGCGCCCGGACATGACAGAACAGGCTGAACGGCTTATGGACAACTGATGAGCGGCTCGAAATGAGACCCGTCATCCATTGAGTCCTGCCCTTTACGGGGTGGGACCCGTGAAGGAGAACAGTGGCTAAACCACGCGTACACGAGATCGCAAGCGAACTCGGCGTCGACAGCAAGACCGCACTCGAGAAGCTCAAGGAGCTCGGCGAGTTCGTCCGGGGTGCCAGCTCGAGCATCGAGCCCCCCGTTGCACGGAAGCTCCGTGCTGCCCTGCAGGCAGACGGTGTCCCGGCATCCAAGCCCGCTGCATCGGCCGCCGCGCCGAGCGCACCGGCGAAGACCAGCGCGCCCAAGTCCAGCGCACCGAAGCCCGGCGGCCCCCGCCCCGGTCCGGTGCGTCCGGCACCCGCCCCGGAGCCCGAGGTCCAGGCAGCGCCCGCTGCCGAGGACGTGCCGGCACCGGCCGCACCGAAGTCCGTCGCTCAGCGACAGGCCGAGGCCGAGGCCGCGCAGAAGGCACGCGCCGAGAAGGCCGCCGCCGAGCAGCAGGCTGCCACGCAGCCGGCCGACTCCACCGGTGACGAGCCGAAGACCGACGCGGTGAAGCCCGGCTCGAGTGCCAAGCCCGCCGCTGCCGGCCCGAAGCCCGGTGGCCCGAAGCCCGGAGCACGTCCGGGCAACAACCCCTACGCGTCGAACCAGGGCATGGGCTCGCGCCCGCCGCGCCCCGGCAACAACCCGTTCGCCTCGAACCAGGGCATGGGCCAGCGCCCCGCCGCTGGTGCCGGTGCCGGCGGTTCGGGCATCCCCCGTCCGCAGCCCCCGCGTCCCGGCGTCCCGCGTCCGGGTGCCCCGCGTCCGGGTGGACCCGGTCAGGCCAACCGTCCCAACGGCTTCGGGCAGCGCCCGGGCCAGGGTGGCGGCGGTCGTGGCGGCCCCGGTGGTGCTCGTCCGGGTGCCGGTGGTGGCGCCGGTGGCGGCTTCCCGCGTCCGGCCTTCAGCGGCCCGCGTCCCGCCGGTGGCGGTGGCCGTGGTCGTGGCCCCGGCGGCGGTACCGCTGGTGCGTTCGGTCGTGGTGGTGGCAAGAGCCGCGCCCGCAAGTCGAAGCGGACGAAGCGCGCCGAGTACGAGATGCGTCAGGCCCCGTCGCTCGGCGGTGTGCAGGTCCCTCGTGGTGACGGCAACACGGTCGTCCGACTCCGCCGTGGTGCGAGCATCTCGGACTTCGCGGACAAGATCGACGCCATGCCCGGCAACCTGGTCACGGTGCTGTTCCACCTCGGTGAGATGGCGACCGCTACCGAGTCGCTGGACGAGGCCACGTTCGAGGTCCTCGGCGACGAGCTGGGGTACAAGATCCAGATCGTCTCGCCGGAGGACGAGGACAAGGAGCTCCTCGAGGGCTTCGACATCGACATCGATGCCGAGTACGCCGACGAGGACGACTCCGTCCTGCAGATCCGTCCCCCGGTCGTGACCGTCATGGGTCACGTCGACCACGGTAAGACGCGACTGCTCGACGCGATCCGCAACTCGAAGGTCGTCGAGGGTGAAGCCGGTGGCATCACCCAGCACATCGGTGCGTACCAGATCGTCACCGAGCACGAGGGCATCGAGCGTCCGATCACGTTCATCGACACCCCGGGTCACGAGGCCTTCACGGCCATGCGTGCTCGTGGTGCGCAGGTCACCGACATCGCGATCCTCGTGGTCGCGGCGGACGACGGCATCATGCCCCAGACGATCGAGGCGCTCAACCACGCGCAGTCGGCCAACGTGCCGATCGTGGTCGCGGTGAACAAGATCGACAAGGAAGGCGCGAACCCGGCCAAGGTCCGCCAGCAGCTCACCGAGTACAACCTCGTCGCGGAAGAGTACGGCGGAGACGTCATGTTCGTCGACGTGTCGGCTCGGCAGAACATCGGTATCCAGGACCTCCTGGACGCCGTGCTGCTCACCGCCGACGCCGGGCTCGACCTGCGTGCGAACCCCGACAAGGACGCCCGAGGCGTTGCGATCGAAGCACGGCTCGACAAGGGCCGTGGTGCGGTGGCGACCGTCCTCATCCAGTCCGGAACGCTGCACGTCGGCGACGCCATCGTGGCGGGTACGGCGTACGGCCGCGTCCGTGCGATGACCGACGAGAACGGTGTCGCGGTCAAGGCCGCTACGCCGAGCCGTCCGGTCCAGGTGCAGGGTCTGTCCTCGGTGCCCCGCGCCGGCGACACGTTCCTCGTCACCGAGGAAGACCGCACGGCACGTCAGATCGCCGAGAAGCGTGAAGCCGCCGAGCGCAACGCCCAGCTGGCCAAGGCCCGCAAGCGCATCTCGCTCGAGGACTTCACCCGTGCACTCGAAGAGGGCAAGGTCGACTCGCTCAACCTCATCATCAAGGGTGACGTCTCCGGTGCCGTCGAGGCACTCGAGCAGTCGCTCCTGGACATCGAGGTCGACGACAGCGTCCAGCTCCGCATCCTCCACCGCGGTGTCGGTGCGATCACCGAGTCGGACATCGACCTCGCCACGATCGACAACGCCATCGTGGTCGGGTTCAACGTCCGTCCGGACGTCAAGGCCCGGGAGCGTGCAGCACGCGAAGGCATCGACGTGCGCTTCTACTCGGTCATCTACAACGCACTCGACGACATCGAGCAGTCCCTCAAGGGCATGCTCAAGCCCGAGTACGAAGAGGTCCAGTCCGGTGTCGCCGAGATCCGCGAGGTCTTCCGGTCCTCGAAGTTCGGCAACATCGCAGGTGTCATCGTCCGCTCCGGCACGATCACGCGCAACGCCAAGGCGCGCGTCATCCGTGACGGTGTGGTGCTGGCCGACGGACTGGCGATCGAGTCGCTCCGTCGATTCAAGGACGACGCCACCGAGGTCCGCACGGACTTCGAGGCCGGTATCGGTCTGGGCAAGTTCAACGACATCCAGATCGGTGATGAGATCGAGACCACCGAGCTCGTCGAGAAGCCGCGCGACTGATCGTGTGACTACTCTGGGCCCCGGCTTCCTTCACGGGAGGCCGGGGCCCAGCCCCGTTCCAGAGCAAGACATCGCCACAGGAGGCACCCATGGCCGATCCGCAGCGCGCGCGCAAGATGGCGGACCGCATCAAGGAAGTCGTCGCACGTCGACTCGACAAGGGTCTGCGCGACCCGCGTCTCGGCTTCGTGACGATCACCGACGTCCGAGTGACGGGCGACCTGCAGCACGCGTCCGTCTTCTACACCGTGTACGGCACGGACGAGGAGCGCGCCGACTCCGCCGCGGCGCTCAAGGCCGCGACCGGCATGCTCCGCAGCGAGGTCGGGAAGAACATCACGGCGCGGCTCACCCCGTCGCTGGAGTTCATCGCCGACGCACTGCCGGAGACCTCGGCGCACATGGAGGACCTGCTCGTGCAGGCCTCGGTGCGTGACGAGCAGGTCCGTGCCGCGTCGGTCGGCGCGACGTACGCCGGCGACGCCGACCCGTACAAGCGCGACGAGGACGAGGACGAGGACGACGCGTCCGACGACGAGCAGGACGCTGCGCGGGCGTAGTCGACGACTGTCCGAACGCCCCGCTGCGCCCCGTGCGCAGCGGGGCGTTCGCGTGTCGGTCCCCGGACGGCCAGGCGCGTCAGGCGTCCGGCAGTCGGTACCCGGTCGCGTCGTCGCCGGTGGCGAGGCCGTCGCGCAGCAACGACGCGAGTGCCCGGTCCCGCTGCTCGGCGTCGGGCCACACCGGTTCGATCTCGGACCGGGCGACCGGCACGTCGCTCGCGCGGAGCTCGGCCATGATCAGGCCGCGCACCTGCCGGTCGCTCCCGGCGAACTTCGCCTGCTTCGGCGCGCGGGGCCCGTCGTGCTCCGGGTACCCGGCAGCACGCCAGGCGCAGCGGTCCGCGATCGGACAGGCATCGCACGCGGGGGAGCGGGCGACGCACACGAGCGCTCCGAGCTCCATCACCGCGGCGTTCGTCGTGGCGGCGTCGTCGCGGTCGTCGGGTAGCACGGACTCCATCAGCGGCAGGTCGTCCTTGGCCTTCGCCGGCCCGGGATCGCCCTGGCCGCGGAGCACGCGCTTCAGGACCCGTCGCACGTTGACGTCGACGACCGGGTGTCGGTCGCCGTACGCGAACACTGCGACGGCACGCGCCGTGTAGTCGCCGATCCCCGGCAGTGCGAGCAGCGCGTCGACGTCCCGCGGCACGACGTTGCCGTGCTCCGTCGCGATCACCGTGGCCGCTGCGTGCAGCGCGAGCGCCCGTCTCGGGTAGCCGAGCCGGTCCCAGGCACGCACCGCGTCCGCCGGGGGTGAGGCCGCGAGGTCCGCAGGGGTCGGCCACCGGGTGAGCCACGCCTCCAGTCGGGGGATGACGCGAGCGACCTGCGTCTGCTGCAGCATGATCTCGCTGACCAACGTGCCCCACGCGGGGAAGCCGGATCGGCGCCACGGCAGGTCGCGGGCTTCCTGCCGGAACCAGGAGATCAACGGGGTCGCGATGTCGGGGACGCTCGCGTTCTCCACATCCGGCCGGGAGGCTCTGCTCGCGTTCACCACGACAGCCTACGGTGGACGCATGGCACGCTGGGCACCGGAAGAGACCGACACGATGGCCGCGATCGCGGCCGAGGCGATCGCGCAGGTCGGCACGAACCGAACCGTGATCGGCATCGACGGGCAGGACGGCACCGACCTCGAGCACGTCGCGGCCGCGCTGGTCGCCGGCTTCGAACAGCACGGGGTCTCCGCGATGGCCGCTGCAGCGCCGTCCGCCGACCCGGACGCGTTGCGCTCCGACGTGGTCGCACCGTTCCGCACCACCGGCGCCGGAGACGGCGTCCTCGTCGTGCACGGGCACGGGTTGCTCGCGCCGGGTGTCCGTGGGCTCTGGCGCTGGTCGCTCTGGGTCGAGCAAGAGGCCGGCCGGCTGGAGCGTCGGGCGGACGTCAAGATCGCCGCGTCCGCGGTCCTGGACGTCACCGACCCCGAGCACCCTCGGCGAGAGTGGAACGACGCCTGCTGACCGGCGCTGGTAATCTCCTCTGGTGCTCGAAACCGTGCCCGACGGCATCCTCCTCGTCGACAAGCCGCAGGGGATCTCCAGCCACCGCGTCGTGTCCATCGCCCGCCGTCGACTCGGCCTGAAGAAGGTCGGCCACGCGGGGACGCTCGACCCGATGGCGACCGGCCTGCTGCTGCTCGGGATCGGGCACTCCACCCGGCTCCTCACCCACCTCGTCGGCCTGGGCAAGACCTACACGGCCACCATCCGCCTCGGCGTGTCCACGGACTCCGACGACGCCGACGGCACCCCGACGGCGGCGCTCGGGGTCGCCGGTGCCGACGTCTCGGACGAGTCCGTCGAACGCGCCGTCGCGGTGCAGCGCGGCCAGATCGACCAGGTCCCGTCCACCGTCAGCGCGATCAAGGTCGACGGCCGTCGTGCCTACGACCTCGCGCGCAAGGGCGAAACGGTCGAGCTGCAGTCGCGGACCGTCACCGTCTCGCAGTTCGACGTCACCGGGCGGAACGACAGCACCGTCACGGTCGACGGGGTGTCCGTGCCGGTCGTCGACCTCGACGTCGTCGTGACCTGCTCCTCGGGCACCTACGTCCGCGCCCTGGCCCGTGACGTCGGCGCGACCCTGGGCACCGGTGCGCACCTCACCGCCCTCCGCCGCACCCGGGTCGGCCCGTTCGACGTGGCCGACGCGATCGACCTCGAGGACGACGACGTCGACGTCCGTGCCGCGCTCGCCCGACCGGCCGACGTGGCACGTCGCCTGTTCTCGGCGGTGTCGCTCGATGCCGCCGCCGCCAAGGACCTGACCGACGGCAAACGGGTCGCTGCCGACCACCCGGACTCCGACGGTCCGGTGGCCGCGGTCGCCGTCGACGACGACCGCCTCGTCGGGCTGGTCTCGGTACGACGCGGACTGCTCCGGGTCATCACCAACTTCCCCGCTCCGGCTGCTGCTCCGTCCGCAGCCACGCCGAAGGGAGCGCACGCGTGATCGAGTGGTTCATGTGGGTCCAGCTCGTCGTGGCCGTGCTGGCGGGATTGTTCGCCGTCGTCGTCGGGTTCATCGGCTGGAAGCCCAACGACTACACCGTCGGTTCCCTGGCGCTCATCGAGCTCCTGCTGCTGGTGCAGGGGGTCGTCTCGATCGTCCTGCCGGCGACGGGCAGCCCGCCGGACGGCAACGCGCTCGAGTTCGGCGTCTACGCGGTCTCGGTGCTGCTCGTGCCACCGGCCTCCATCGTCTGGGCACTCGTGGACCGCACGAAGTGGAGCACCGTCGTGCTCGGTGCCGGCGCGTTCACGGTCGCGGTCATGATCTACCGGATGTACCAGATCTGGTTCGCGCTGAACTGACGTCGAGCGTCATCGTGGCCGCCGCGCGTCGGTAGAATCGGTGCAATGGCGACCAGATCCTCACTCGCGACCGGCATCGGCCGCGTCCTCATCGCCGTGTACGGCATCCTCGCCCTGGCAGCGACGGGCCGGAGCGTCGTCCAGATCATCGAGAAGTTCTCGTTCGCGCCGTTCGCGTACACGGTGAGCGCCATCGCCGCCGTCGTGTACATCGTCGCGATGATCGCCCTCATCGTGCCCGGACGGTCCTGGTACCGCGTGGCGTGCGTGACGATCGTCTTCGAGATGACCGGCGTGCTCGTCATCGGCACGCTGTCGCTGTTCGACCGCCAGCTCTTCCCCGACGACACGATCTGGTCGTACTACGGCATGGGCTACGCCTTCGCACCCCTGGTGCTGCCGATCGCGGGCCTCTGGTGGCTCCGCAAGCACCACCGCACCGCGACCACCGAGCCGTTGCCCGCATCGACCACCGCGCCCGCGGGCGAGTAGGAGCAGCCGTGCAGTTCTACGATTACATCGCCGACGTCGCGGACGGCTTCGGCCCGAGCGCCGTCACGATCGGCAAGTTCGACGGCGTGCACGTCGGGCACCGCGCGGTGATCGCGCACCTGGAGCGCGCCGCCCACGAACAGGGCCTCGTCGCCACCGTCGTGACGTTCGACCAGCACCCGCTCAACGTCATCGATCCGCAGCACGTCCCACCGGCCCTCACGAGCACGGCGCAGCGCCGGGAACTCCTCGCCGGGGCCGGCGTCGACGCCACCCTGCTGCTCCGCTTCGACACAGACCTGCAGTCGAAGGCACCCGAGGCGTTCGTGTCCGAGATCCTCGTCGACACCCTGCACGCCCGGCTGGTGTTCGTCGGCAGCGATTTCCGCTTCGGGGCGAAGGGCGCCGGCGACGTCGCGCTCCTGCGCACTCTGGGGGAGCAGCACGGTTTCACGGTCGAGCTCATCGACGACGTCGACCTGGTGGACGACGTCCGACCGGACGGCGAGCGGCGGGTCTCGTCGACGTGGATCCGCGAGCTACTCGGTGACGGGCGCGTGGCCGAGGCCGCACGGCTGCTCGGACGTGAACACGCGGTCCGCAGCACGGTCGTGCACGGCAACCAGCGCGGCCGGGCCATGGGGTACCCGACGGCGAACCTCGACCCGGCGTTCGAGGGCTTCGCGCCGGCCGACGGGGTCTACGCCGCCCGCGTGCTGCACGACGGCACGGTGTACCCGGCTGCGGTGTCGGTGGGCAACAACCCGACGTTCGAAGGTGTCCCCGCGAAGCAGATCGAGGCGCACCTGCTCGACGTCGACCTGGACCTGTACGGCGATCGCATCTCGGTGCTCTTCGTGTCGTACGTGCGGGGCATGGTGAAGTTCGACTCGATGGACGAGCTCGCCGCGCAGATGCGGCAGGACGACCTCGACATCCGGTTGCTGCTCGGCATGCACACGCCGGTCTGAACGACGGTCAGCCGCACGACGCCGCGCGACGACGCCGCAGGACGCCACGCAACGACGCCCCCGTGACCGATCGGTCACGGGGGCGTCGTCGTGTGGCGTGACTAGCTGCCGAGGGCGTCGAGCCAGATCTTGCGGGCGTCGAGCGCTTCCTGCGCGTCCTTGATCTTGCGGGCGTCGCCGGAGGCCTGGGCGTCGGCGAGCTCGGACTCGAGCTTGCCGATGGCGTCCTCGAGCTGGCTGGCGAGTCCGGTCTGCCGGGCCTTGCGCTCCGGGTTGGACTCCTTCCAGTGCGCGTCCTCGAGCCCACGCACGTGGTCCTCGATCGCACGCAGCCGATCCTCGATGCGACGGACGTCCGCGCGGGGGACCTTGCCGACCTCGTCCCAACGGCGCTGGATCCCGGTGAGGGTCTTGCGCGCGGCCACCCGGTCGGTCGCCTTGAGCAGCGGCTCGGCCTCGGTCAGGAGCGCCTGCTTGGCCTCGAGATTGCCCGAGAACTCCTCGTCCTCTGCTGCGCTCTCCGCGTGGCGCTGCTCGAACAGCACGTCGCCGGCGGCCTTGAACCGCGCCCAGAGGGCGTCGTCGTGCCGCTTGCCGGCGCGTCCGGCGCCCTTCCAGTCGTCGAGCAGCTGGCGGTAGTCCGGGATCGCATCGGACCCACGCGAGGCGAGCGCCTCGGCCTGGGTCACGAGCTCCTGCTTGCGGGTGCGGGCGTCGCGGTGCTGCGCGTCGAGCTCGGAGTAGAACGCACGACGGTGCTGGTCGACGGTGGACCGCGCTGCGCGGAACCGCTTCCAGAGCTCGTTGGCCTCGTTCTTGGGGATGCGCGGGCCGTCGTGCTGGTGCTGCTGCCAGCGGGCGAACACGTCGTCCAGCTGCGCCGTGATCTGCTTCCACTGCGCGCGTGCGGGGTCGACGGCCGCGAGTGCCTCAGCCTCGCCGACCAGGGCCGCACGGTGCGCCAGGGCGTCGTTCAGGGCCTGCTGCGCCTGCTCTGCCTGCTCCTTGGTGAGCGAGCCGAGCTGCTCGGTGAGCGCGCCCACCCGGGTCTCGAGCGACTTGATGTCGCCGACCACGCGGGCTTCGGCCACCAGGGTCGTCAGGTGCTCGACCGTCCGGGCGACGTCGTTCGCCGACGCACCACGCTGGACGCGCTGCTCGGCGATCTTCACCTGCCCCTCGAGGTCGGCGTACTTCCGCGCGAAGTAGGCGAGGGCTTCTTCGGGGGTCGCGTCCGGGTACTCACCGACCGTCCGTTCGGTCTCTTCGTACCGGACGTACACGGTGCCGTTCTCGTCGACCCGCCCCCAGGTCGTTGCTTCGTCAGATCCCACAGGTCTCGCCTCGATCGTGGTCGTGCATCGCCGACGTCACCGTCGGCACGGTCAGGTCGTCAGCCTATTGCACGGACGGCCTCCGCGGCCCGCTGCGGGCGACGGCTTGTGGACTACTTCTCCTGCGCGATGGTCGCGTCGGTGATCTTCGTCGCCACCTTCGGCTCGCCGGTGCCGTCCTGGCCGGGTGAAGCGATGCCCTTGTCGGCGATCTTCGACTCGAGTCCGGACAGGCCACTCGTGACCTTGCCGACGACCGTGTAGCCGCCCGTCGAGCCGTCGAGCGTGGTCTTGCCGTAGACGATGAAGAACTGGGTCGACTGCGAGTACGGCGAGCTCGAGCGGGCGATCGCGATGGTGCCCGCGTCGTACACGCCGTCGGCCGGGACGTTCTCGAGCGGGCCGTACTGGAACCCCGCGTCGCCGGTGCCGTCACCGTTCGCCGAGCCGCACTGCAGGAACTTCAGTCCGTCGCTGTCGGCGAGTCGGTGGCACGTGGTGCCGTTGTAGAACTGCTTCTCGATCAGCGAGATCTCGACGCTCGTGGCCTGCGGGGCCTTCGCACCGTCGAGCTCGATGCCGAGGTCGATCGACTTGTTGAGCGTCAGCGAGCCCGTCCAGGTCGCGCCCTTCGCGATCGTCTTGCTCGGCACGTCGCCGGTGTTCGCGGCGGTGGCACTGGCGGAGGGCGTCGGGGTGGCCGTCGCGCTCGCGCTGGCGTCCGCTGACCCGTTCCCCTGTGACCCGGCGAAGGCGAGCTGCGAACCGGTCGCGAGGGCGGCGACCAGCACCAGCACACCGGCGCCGACGACGTTGTCGCGGACACGTCGGCGTCGTTGCCGGTCGTGGAGTCCCTGGCGGGCCTGGTAGAGACGGAGGCGCTCGCGCGCCTCGCGGTTGTCGCGCGCTGGGATCTTCGGTGCCACGGTGCTGTTCTGCCCTCTCGTCGCAGTGTGCAACGAGCGTAGCCGAGTCGTCGCCATCAACGGCCTGGGAGGCGCGGGGCTGTCAGCGGGTCGGCCTACGATTGACGCATGGCAGCGGACCGTTCGGGCATGCGTGCGCCCACCACGGGTGGTCGCGCCGGTCTCGCGCAGGGCTCCGTCCCGCTCGCGGTCCGGATGCGTCCCACCAGTCTCGACGAGGTCGCCGGTCAGCAGCACCTGCTCGGTCGCGGATCGCCGCTCGTGCAGCTCGCCACCGGCACCCGCGACAACCCGGGTGGCGTGTCGGTCATCCTCTGGGGTCCTCCCGGCACCGGAAAGACGACGTTGGCGCAGGCCATCGCACGGCAGTCCGGGCGCGAGTTCGTCGAGCTGTCCGCCGTGACCGCCGGTGTCAAGGACGTGCGCGAGGTCATGGAGAAGGCCCTCACGCACCGCGACCTCTACGGCTCCACGACGGTGCTGTTCCTCGACGAGATCCACCGGTTCAGCAAGGCCCAGCAGGACGCCCTGCTCCCCGGTGTCGAGAACGGGTGGGTCATCCTCATCGCCGCGACCACCGAGAACCCGTCGTTCTCGGTCATCTCGCCGCTGCTCTCGCGCTCGCTGCTCCTCACCCTGAAGCCGCTCACCGACGGCGACCTCGGCATGCTCGTCGACCGTGCGGTCGAGGACCCCCGGGGGCTCGGCGGTGCGGTGGTGCTCGGTGACGAAGCGCGCGGTGCGATCGTGCGACTGGCCTCCGGCGACGCCCGACGGGCGCTCACCGCGCTCGAGGCCGCCGCCGCCTCGGCCACCGCGGCGCAGGACGACGGCGACGACACCGTGCCCGTGGTCGACGCGGACACCGTCGCCGCAGCCGTCGACCGCGCTCTGCTGCGATACGACCGTCAGGGGGACGAGCACTACGACGTCATCAGTGCCTTCATCAAGTCGGTGCGGGGGAGCGACGTCGACGCGGCGTTGCACTACCTCGCCCGGATGATCGAGGCGGGCGAGGACTCCCGGTTCATCGCGCGGCGCATCATCATCTCGGCGTCCGAGGACATCGGCATGGCCGACCCCCAGGCCCTGCCCATCGCCGTGGCGGCTGCACAGGCCGTGCAGCTCATCGGGATGCCCGAAGGCCGCATCCCCCTGGCCGAGGCCGTCGTGTACCTGGCGACGGCGCCGAAGTCGAACGCCGCCTACAACGGCGTGAACGCGGCGATGGCGGACGTCAAGGCCGGTCGGATGGGCACCGTGCCGATGCACCTGCGCGACGCGCACTACGCGGGCGCGAAGCGGCTCGGGCACGGCAAGGGCTACGTCTACTCGCACGACGCCGAGCACGGGGTCGCGGAGCAGCAGTACCTGCCCGATGTGCTCGAGGGCACCGAGTACTACACGCCGACCGGCAACGGGTTCGAGCGCGAGGTCGGGCCGCGGCTCGAACGACTCCGGAAGATCACCCGCGGTCAGTAGGAGCCACGTCGAGTTCCTGCTAGCATTGACGGGCCTACGTCCTGGTCCTCGAGCACGGCTGCGTTGAGGACAGAGTGCCACTCCGGTGGTACGGGGGCAGAGGTTCGGACTGTAGCCGTCCGATCCCACAGGCTCATCCCTCTGGATCCCGTCGTCGGGGCCACCGGCACTCGCGTGCCCGGCCTCCGGTGAGTATTCAGTTCGAACAGAGAAAAGGACCCTGTGTCTACCAAGTCACGTACCCGCAGCAAGACCCGCCTGTCGCGCGCACTCGGCATCCCGCTGACGCCGAAGGCGGCCCGTTACCTCGAGAAGCGCCCCTACGGCCCCGGTGAGCACGGCCGTACGCGCCGTCGTGCGGACAGCGACTACGCCGTCCGCCTCCGAGAGAAGCAGCGTCTGCGCGCCCAGTACGGCATCCGCGAGAAGCAGCTCCGCATCGTCTTCGAAGAGGCCCGCAAGACGAAGGGCCTGACCGGTGAGAACCTGGTCGAGCTCCTCGAGCAGCGCCTCGACGCCCTCGTCGTGCGTGCCGGCTTCGCCCGCACCACCGCGCAGGCTCGTCAGCTGATCGTGCACCGTCACCTGCTCGTCGACGGCAAGCTCGTGGACCGCCCCTCCTTCCGCGTCAAGGAGGGCCAGCTGATCCACGTCAAGCCGAAGTCCGAGTCGATGGAGCCCTTCCAGGTCGCCGCTGCCGGTGGCCACCAGGAAGTCCTCCCGAAGGTCCCGGGCTACCTCGAGGTCGAGATCGACAAGCTCCAGGCCCGCCTCGTGCGTCGCCCGAAGCGCGCCGAGGTCCCCGTGACCTGTGAAGTGCAGCTCGTCGTCGAGTACTACGCAGCTCGCTGATCCACTGATCACACCCGAACGGCGGGTCGTCCTCTCGAGGGCGGCCCGCCGTTCGGCGTTCCGGCACGCAACACACCGGCGTCTCGTGCGGGGCGGTGGCGTCGGGGCAGGGGCGGCCGTGTGCTGCAAGACGCCGGCGTCTGCGCGACACGCCTCCAGCTGCACGAGACGCCGCCGGTTTCGGCGGCGTCGTGCGGACACGACGGCGTCTTGCGGGCGGGAACGTGCGGAAGTGGCCGGCGGCTAAGCTTGTCCGGGCATGCACCGCCAGGGTGCACAGAGGGAGAGGCACCGTGAAGCAGCTGTTCTTCGTCGCGGTCGGCGTCGTCATCGGATTCGCCGTGGCGCACCAGGTCGCCCGGACCCCGGGTGGCGCCCGGTTCTTCGCCGACGTGAACGCCGGCACGAAGGCCTTCACCGGTGCCATCGCCGACGGCTACCGGTCGCGCGACGCCGAGCTCCGCACCGACGTCTGAGCCGTCCGGCCGGACACCGTCACGCTCCCTCTTCCCACCCCCGACCTGAACCCAGGAAGCACCATGCAGACCGCAGAGATCCGCCGCCGTTGGCTCCAGTACTTCGGCGACCGTGGCCACACCGTCGTCCCGTCCGCGTCCCTCGTCTCCGACGACCCGTCGCTCCTCTTCACGGTCGCCGGCATGGTTCCCTTCATCCCGTACCTGACGGGCCTCGTCCCGGCGCCGTACCCCCGCGCGACGAGCGTGCAGAAGTGCATCCGCACGAACGACATCGAAGAAGTCGGCAAGACCCCGCGGCACGGCACGTTCTTCCAGATGAACGGCAACTTCTCGTTCGGGGACTACTTCAAGGAGCAGGCGATCCAGTTCGCCTGGGAGTTCCTGACGAACCCCGAGTCCGACGGCGGCCTCGGCTTCTCGGCCGACGACCTGTGGGTCACGGTGTACGAGGACGACGACGAGGCGATCGCGTTCTGGAAGCAGCACTCGTCCCTGCCCGACGAGCGCATCCAGCGCCTCGGCAAGGACACGAACTACTGGTCGACCGGCCAGCCCGGACCCGCTGGTCCCTGCTCGGAGATATTCTTCGACCGCGGGCCCGAGTACGGCATCGACGGCGGTCCGGCGACGGACGACGACCGCTACGTCGAGATCTGGAACCTCGTGTTCATGCAGTACCAGATCGCCGACGTCCGTTCGAAGTACGACTTCGAGATCACCGGCGAGCTGCCGAACAAGAACATCGACACCGGCATGGGGCTCGAGCGCGTCGCCTTCATCAAGCAGGGCGTCGACAACATGTACGAGATCGACCAGGTCCGTCCGGTGCTCGACCGTGCTTCGGAGATCTCCGGCCGTCGCTACGGCGCCGTGCACGAGGACGACGTGCGGATGCGCGTGATCGCTGACCACGTCCGTTCCGCGTTGATGCTCATCGCCGACGGCGTCAGCCCGTCGAACGAGGGCCGCGGGTACATCCTGCGCCGTCTGCTCCGCCGCACCGTCCGCGCGATGCGGTTGCTCGGTGTCGAGACCGCGACGTTCCCCGAGCTCTTCCCGGCCTCGCGCGACGCCATGCGCGACGCGTACCCCGAGGTCGCGTCGGACTACGACCGGATCTCGCGCATCGCCTACGCGGAAGAGGAGACCTTCCTCCGCACGCTCGCGCAGGGCACGACCATCCTCGACGTCGCCGTCGAGCGCGCGAAGCAGGACGGCGCACCCTCGATCGGCGGCGACACCGCGTTCCTGCTGCACGACACGTTCGGCTTCCCGATCGACCTCACGATGGAGATGGCCGAAGAGGCCGGCGTGCACGTCGACCGGACCGCGTTCGAGACCCTGATGTCCGAGCAGCGCTCCCGTGCGAAGGCCGATGCGAAGAGCAAGAAGACCGCCATCGCCGACCTGAGCGTGTACAGCGCGTTCCGGGCCAAGGGCGAGACCGTCTTCCTCGGCTACGACGCGCTCGAGGCCGAGACGAACGTGCTCGGCATCATCGTCGGAGGCGTCAGCGTGGACCGGGCCGTGGCGGGGGACATCGCCGAGGTCGTCCTGGGCGAGACCTCGCTCTACGCCGAGTCCGGTGGGCAGGACGCCGACCAGGGCTCGATCGTCGGCAACGGCTTCGACCTCGAGGTCCTCGACGTCCAGCGCCCCGTCGCCGGACTCTGGAGCCACACCGTGCAGGTCCGCTCCGGCGAGGTCGGCGTGGGTGACGCTGCGAGCACCGTCGTCGACGCCGAGTACCGCCGCGGTGCCACGCAGGCGCACTCCGCGACGCACCTGGTGAACGCCGCGCTCCGCGACATCCTCGGCCCCGAGGCGCTGCAGGCCGGTTCGTACAACAAGTCCGGGTACATGCGCCTGGACTTCTCGTGGTCGCAGCCGATCTCGCTCGCGACCCGTTCCGAGATCGAGGAGGTCGTGAACACCGCGATCCGCACCGACCTCGAGGTCTCGACCCGGATCATGCCGATCGACGAGGCCAAGGCGCTCGGCGCGCAGGCGCTCTTCGGCGAGAAGTACGGCGCCGAGGTCCGCATGGTCGACATCGGCGGACCGTGGTCGCGCGAGCTCTGCGGTGGCACGCACGTTGCCTCGAGCGCGCAGATCGGTCTCGTCAACCTGGTGGGGGAGTCGAGCGTCGGTTCGACCAACCGCCGTGTCGAGGCGCTCGTCGGCCTCGAGGGCTTCCGCGACCTCGCGGTCGAGCGGACCATCGTGTCGCAGCTCTCCAGTGCGCTGAAGGCCCCCCGTGCCGACCTGCCCACGCGCGTGCAGTCGCTGATGGAGGACCTCCGGACCGCGCAGAAGAAGATCGCCGAGTACGAGTCGGCGAACCTGCAGCAGCGTGTCCCGTCGATCGCTCGGAACGCGACGACGATCGGGGCGACGACGGTCGTCGCCGAGACCGTCGACGGCCTGCAGTCCGGTGACGACCTGCGTTCCCTCGCCACCGGCGTCCGTTCGCAGCTCGGCGACGGTGCGGCCGTCGTCGTCCTCGGTGCCGTCGTGAGCGGGAAGCCGATCGTGATCGTCGCGACGAACGATGCCGCGCGCTCCACCGGTGTCCAGGCGGGTCCGCTCGCCAAGGAGGCCGCCGGTGTGCTCGGCGGCGGTGGCGGCGGCAAGCCGGACCTGGCACAGGGTGGCGGGACCGACCCGGCCGCGTTGCCGGCTGCACTCCGCGCCGTGACCGCACGGCTCGCGGGCTGATCGTGGCCATCCGGTCCGGGCGGCGGCTCGGCGTGGACGTCGGTCGCGCTCGGATCGGGGTCGCCGTCTGCGACCGGGACGGCCTGTTGGCGACGCCGGTGGAGACGGTCCGCCGCCACGAGGCCACCGACCTGCGACGCATCCGCGAGATCGCCGACGAGTACGACGTCTTCGAGGTCGTCGTCGGGCTGCCGCTGTCGATGTCCGGGGGCGACACCGCGTCGACCGAGGACGCTCGGGTCTTCGCCGCCCGGATCGCCGAGCACCGCCCGGTCCGGTTGGTCGACGAACGGCTGTCCACGGTGACCGCCCAACGCGGGCTCCACCAGGCCGGCAAGAACACGAAGAAGTCGCGGGCCGTGATCGACCAAGCGGCCGCTGTTATCATTCTGCAACACGCGCTCGACCACGAACGCAGTGCCGGTGCCCCTCCGGGCACCACGCTTCCCTGACAGGGCATCCCACCGCGATCCGGCGTGCCCTTCCGTCACCCGAGGACGACGGCGCCCAGGCGGAGTTCCCGACCGAGAGACCGAGAACCGTTGGCAGACGATCTGGACTGGAACGCGATCATCGCGCCCGGCAACGAAGCCGAGCGGCGGAAGGCGACTTCCGACCGCACTGCAGGGACCGATGACCGCGACGACACCGGCGGGGCGGCCCCGCAGCCGGATCGTCCGATGTCCCGTCGTGAGGCGCGTGCGCTCGAAGCGGAACGCGCTCGTCGTGACACGCCCACCGCTCCGGAGCAGTCCGCACCGGAGCAGCCCGCACCGGAGGAGTCCGCACCGGAGCTGCACCCGGAGGTCGCTGCCCTGCTGACCGGGGAGGTCCCGTCACCAGCAGCAGCACCCGGCGGGACCGGATCCGACCGGACCGACGACCCGGGTCGCACCGGCGGCGGTGCCTCCCGGCCGCCACGTGAGCCGCGACCGAAGCGACGTCGCGGACCCCTCGTCGCCGGCATCGTGATCGTCGCGGTGGTCCTCGCCGGTGGTGTGAGCGCGTACGTGTTCGCCGCCCCGAAGATCCAGCAGATCGCCGCAGCCCTCAGCGGCTCGCAGGAGCCGGACGACTACACGGGCACCGGCAAGGCCAAGGTGACCATCACGATCAAGCAGGGCGACATCGGTGAGGACGTCGCCGCCACGCTGCAACGCAGCGGGGTCGTGAAGGACTCGAAGGTCTTCTACAAGCTGCTGCTGGCGTCGCCCGACGTGCAGTTCCAGCCGGGCTCGTACTCGCTCAAGAAGCAGATGAGCTCGAAGTCGGCCCTGGCCGCGCTGCAGGACGACAAGAACCGCGTACAGGCCTCGATCGTGATCCCCGAGGGCACGGCGCTGGCCGACATCGAGGCCGGCATGGTCTCGAAGGCCGGATTGACGAAGACCGAGGTCGCGAAGGCCGCGAAGGACCTGTCCGCCTACGACCTGCCGTCCGGTGCGACGACGCTCGAGGGCTGGCTGTTCCCGGCGACGTACCCGATCAACCCCGGGTGGACCGCCGAGCAGTACTTCGCGTCGATGGTCGACACGATGAAGGAGCACCTGGCCGCCGCCGGCGTCAAGGAGGCCGACCAGGAACACGTCATCGTCTTCGCGTCGCTGGTGCAGAAGGAAGCCGGCCTCGCCGCCGACTACCCGAAGGTCGCGCGCGTGTTCCAGAACCGGCTCGACATCGGCATGCGCCTGCAGTCCGACGCCACGGTGGCCTACGGCACCGGCAACACGCACCGCGTGACGACGACCGACGCCGAGCGCGAGGACGCCTCGAACGCGTACAACACCTACGCGCACGAGGGCCTGCCGCCGGCACCGATCTCGAACCCCGGCGACCTGGCGATCAAGGCCGTGACGAACCAGGCCTCTGGCAAGTGGCTGTACTTCGTGACGGTGGACCTCGAGACCGGCGAGACGGTCTTCTCGGACACGTTCGCGGAGCACGAGCAGGCCGTGGCGAAGTTCCAGGCCTGGCTCCGGGCGCACCCCGACTACCAGTAGGACGGCGACGTCGCACGGTGGTGCGCTGTGGGAGGATTGGTCCATGCTTCGTTGGTTGACTGCCGGTGAGTCCCACGGACCCGAACTGATCGCGATGCTCGAGGGCCTGCCCGCGGGTGTACCGGTGTCGTTCGAGTCCATCCGTGCCGATCTCGCGCGCCGCAAGCTCGGCTACGGTCGCGGCTCGCGGATGAAGTTCGAGCAGGACGAACTGCACGTGTCCGGTGGCGTCCGGCACGGGTACTCCCTCGGCAGCCCGATCGCGATCCGGATCGGCAACACCGAGTGGCCCAAGTGGGTCGAGGTCATGAACCCCGAGCCGGTCGAGGCCACCGAGATCTCCCGCGGTCGCAGCGCCCCGCTGACCCGTCCGCGTCCGGGCCACGCCGACCTGGTCGGCATGCAGAAGTACGGCTTCGACGAGGCCCGTCCGATCCTCGAGCGCGCCAGCGCCCGGGAGACCGCGGCCCGCGTCGCCCTCGGCGCCGTCGCGAAGGCCTTCCTGGCCGAACTCGGCATCCGCTCGGTCGCCCACACCCTGCAGGTCGGCACGGTCCGCGTGCCGGACGGCACCGACCTGCCGATGCCCGACGACGTCGACCGCCTCGACGAGGACCAGCTCCGCTGCTTCGACGCCGAGACCTCCGCCCGGATGGTGACGGAGGTCGAGGCCGCCAAGAAGGACGGGGACACCCTCGGCGGCGTCGTCGAGGTCCTGTTCTACGGCGTCCCGCCGGGGCTCGGTTCCCACGTGCACTGGGACCGTCGCCTCGACGCACGCCTCGCCGCCGCGATCATGGGCATCCAGGCGATCAAGGGCGTCGAGGTCGGCGACGGCTTCGCCACCGCCGGTCGTCGCGGGTCTGCCGCGCACGACGAGCTGTTCCGCGAGGACGGCGAGATCTACCGCACGAGCGACCGCGCCGGGGGTACCGAGGGCGGCATGTCCACGGGCACCGTGCTGCGGGTCCGCGCCGGCATGAAGCCGATCGCGACCATCCCGCACGCGCTCCACACGATCGACGTCGTGTCCGGTGAGGACGCCTCGGCGCACCACCAGCGGTCGGACGTCTGCGCCGTGCCGGCCGCCGGCGTCGTGGCCGAGGCCATGGTGGCGCTGGTGCTCGCCGACGCGGTGCTCGAGAAGTTCGGCGGCGACAACGTCGTCGAGACGAAGCGCAACCTCGACGCCTACCTCGCGTCGATCCCGGAGACGCTCCGCACCCGTCGGACGGACCCGGCGGCGCCGGCCGACGCGTCGTGAGCACGCCCGGCGGCGGTGCCGCGCCCGGCGGCGGTGCCGTGCCCGGCTCGCCCGTCGTCGTGATCGGCCCGATGGGCGCTGGCAAGTCGAGCGTCGGCAAACGCGTCGCGAAGGCACTCGGCGTGCCGTTCACCGACACCGACCGCGTCATCGTCCGCGAGCACGGCCCGATCCCCGGGATCTTCGCCGACCGCGGTGAGCCGGCGTTCCGCGCCCTCGAAGCCGAGGCCGTCCGCACCGCACTCGCCACCGGGGGCGTCATCGCCGTCGGCGGTGGAGCGGTCACGCACGCCGCCACTCGTGAGGCCTTGTCCGGCGCCCGCATCGTCCTGCTCACGGTCTCGCCCGAGGCCGTCGCCGAGCGGATCGCCGGCTCGGACCGGCCCCTGCTCGCGAACGGCGGCATCGACGCCTGGCAGACGATCATGGACGAGCGTGCGGCGACCTACGCCGAACTCGCGCACGTCGTCGTGGACACCTCCCGCCGCCCGATGTCCCGCGTCGTCGACGAGGTCGTCACGTGGCTGCGGAGCGACGCCGGCACCAGCGGCCCCGAAGCCGGCACCACCCGCCGCGGCGACAGCGCGGCCGGCACCAGCGGCAGCGGCGACGACACCAGCACCAGCACCGAAGGAGCACCGTGACCGACCCGATCCTGCCCGCAGGCACCACCGAGATCCGCGTCGGCGGTGACGACGGCTACGTCGTGGCGGTCGGCTCCGGCCTGCTCGGCTCGCTGCCGGCGATCCTCGGCCCCCGCGTCGCCAAGGTGCTCATCGTGCACGCCCCCACGCTCGGTGCGCGGGCGAACGACCTGCGCGACCTGCTCGTCGAGGCGGGTCTCGAAGCGCTCATCGCCGAGGTGCCGGACGCCGAGGCCGCGAAGCGCATCGAGGTGGCGTCGTTCTGCTGGCAGATCATGGGCCAGTCCGACTTCACCCGCACCGACGCCGTCATCGGCCTCGGCGGCGGGGCGGTCACCGACCTGGCCGGCTTCGTCGCCGCCACCTGGCTGCGCGGCGTGCCGTACGTGTCGGTTCCGACGAGCGTGCTTGGCATGGTGGACGCCAGCGTCGGCGGCAAGACCGGCATCAACACGAACGAGGGCAAGAACCTCGTCGGCGCCTTCTCGGCCCCGCGCGCGGTCGTGGCGGACCTCGACCTGGTCCGCACCCTGCCGCGCAACGAGATCCTGACCGGCTTCGCCGAGATCGTGAAGGCCGGGTTCATCGCCGTGCCGGAGATCCTGGACATCGTCGAGGCCGACGTCGCCCGTGTCACCGACCCGACGACGCCGGAGTTCCGCCGGGTCGTCGAACTCGCCATCACGCTGAAGGCCGAGGTCGTGTCCGACGACTTCACCGAGCAGGGCCGCCGCGAGATCCTGAACTACGGACACACGCTCGGCCACGCCATCGAGCACGCGGAGCGGTACCAGTGGCGGCACGGTGCTGCGGTGTCGGTCGGCATGGTGTTCGCCGCCGAGCTCGCGCGCCTGACCGGGCACCTCGACGACGCCACGGTGGACCGCCACCGGGCGATCCTGGATTCGCTGGACCTGCCGACCTCGTACGGCATCGGCCGGTGGCAGGGCCTCCTCGCCGCGATGCGTCGCGACAAGAAGGCCCGTGCCGGCATGCTCCGGTTCATCATCCTCGACGGGGTCGGCAAGCCGGTGATCCTCGAGGGGCCCGAGGACCACCTGCTCTTCACCGCCTACCAAGAGGTCGGCGGCTAGTACTGCTGCACCCCCAGGTGGTCGCGCAGGTGGCGTCCGGTGTACTCCGTCCGGTGCAGGCCACGGCGCTGCAGCTCCGGCACGACCCGCTGGGTGAAGTCCTCGACCCCGGCCGGGAAGTGCGTCGGCACCGCCAGGAACCCGTCGCACGCCCCGGCCTCCGACCACGCCTGCATGGTGTCGGCGATCGTCGACGGCGACCCGATCATCTTCCGGTAGCTGCCCTCGGCGAAGTACCGGGCGGTCTCGATGACGGACAGCCCCTGTTGCCGTGACACCGCCATGATCGCTGCCCGGTGCGACTTGCCGGCGTTCGACTCGGGCAGCTCCGGCACGGGCGCGTCGAGGTCGAACTGCCGGAAGTCGACGCCACCGGCGAGCGGCTTCAGATTGCTCAGTGCCAGGTCGTCGGGGATCAGCGCCATCATCCGGTCGGCCAGGTCGCGGGCGTCCTGTTCCGTGTCGCCGACGATGGGGGTCATCCCGACGAGCACCTTGACGTGGTCGGGGTCGCGTCCGAACCGTTCGGCGCGCGCCCGGATGTCGTCGCGGAACGCCCGGCTCTCGTCCGGGTCGGACTGCAGGGTGAAGACGACGTCGGCGGTGCGCGCCGCGAGTGCGCGGCCCGGTTCCGACGCCCCCGCCTGGAACACGACGGGCCGTCCCTGCGGACTCCGGCCCGTGGTCAGCGGCCCGCGCACCCGGAAGTGTTCGCCGTCGTGCTGCAGGAACCGCATCTTGTCGGTGTCGAAGTACGTGCCGGACTGCTTGTCGCGCACGATCGCGTCCGGGTCCCACGAGTCCCAGAGCCCGGTGACGACGTCGACGAACTCACTCGCCCGCTCGTAGCGCGCGGCGTGCTGCACGTGGGCGTCGAGCCCGAAGTTCTGGGCCTCGTCCTCGTTGAACGACGTCACGAGGTTCCATCCGGCACGGCCGCCGCTGATGTGGTCGAGCGTCGAGAAGCGTCGCGCCAGGTTGTAGGGGTCGTTGAAGGTCGTGGTCGACGTCGCAGCCAGACCCAGGTGTGTGGTCCGCATCGCGAGGGCGGGCAGCAGCATCGTCGGGTCGAAGTGGATCGAGCGGGGGTTCGCGGCACCGTAGGTGTCGCCGGCGAGGATGTCGTTGCTGCGGCGGACGGCGGCCTGGTCCTCGAAGAACAGCGCGTCGAGCTTCGCGGCCTCGGCGAGTTCGGCGGCGCGGACGTAGTGCTCGATGCCCAGGTCGAGCTCGGGGACGGCGTCCGGCAGGCGCCAGGCGCCGAGGTGGTAGCCGGGGAACAGGAACATGGCGAGGTGGATCGTGGTCACGGGGGTCCTCTCGGAGGGGACGGCGGAGCAGGTGGGTGGGCGCGCCCGACGGACGGACGGACGGCCGGGAGGCACGGCGCGGCGTGCGCGGATCGGCGCACGTCGACGGGACGGTTCGCTCAAGAGCACGTGGACCGCCCGGCGGATCGGCGCGCGGCGGTCAGACGGACGAACGGTCTGTCGGTCGGTCGGTCAGCCGGCCGTCAGTGTCCGTGCGCGATGGCGCCGCGGGGCCAGCAGCGGGACGCCGCGGTCGTGTGGTGTGCCGTCATCGTCGCCCCCTGTCGCAACCCGTTCGCGAGTCGTGGATGCTCGCGGTGTCCTGCCGGCTCGAGCCGGTGAAGCACGACGCTACGGGCGCGGTGTTTCAGCGTCGTTTCGATCGGGAAACACCGTCGAAACGATGCGCCGTTAGCGTCACCGCATGTCTGCAGCAGCCCTCGCCCCGTTCCCGACCGAGCTCCGTGTCGGCGTCCCCGACTGGCTCCGTGACGCCCAGGCCGCCGCCCCCGAGCACCTCGGCACGCGAGCCGACCGGTTCGCGCTCGTCAACGCCCTGGCCGAGCGGAACGTCGAGGAGGGCACCGGCGGACCGTTCGCCGCGGCCGTCATCGATGAGGACACCGGCGCCGTCGTCGCCCTCGGGGTGAACCTCGTGCTGCACACCAACCTGTCGTCGATGCACGCCGAGGTCGTCACGCTCGGGCTCGCCCAGGCACGGACCGGTGCCTGGAACCTCGGCCGTGACGTCGGGCACCGTCGGGTGCTCGTCGTCAACGCGCAGCCGTGCGTGATGTGCCTCGGTGCCCTGCTGTGGTCGGGGGTGTCCGCCCTGGAGTTCGCCGCCGACGGTGCGACGGTCGAGCGCATCACGGGCTTCGACGAGGGACCGGTGCCGGGGGACTGGCGTGAGCAGCTCGTCGCCCGGGGGATCGGCGTGCACCAGGAGCACGGCACCGGTGCCGAGACCGCGCTCGAGCGCTACCGCGACCTGGTCGAGTCGGGCGCCACCGCTCGGTACAACGGCAGCGGTGCCTGACCCGGCGTCAGCGCAGCACGCGCCGCGTCCGTCGCCACCACCACTTGACCTGCATGGACACGGTGGTGACGCCCGTCCGTTCGGCCTCTGCCATCTCGGCGACCGTCGCGCCCTCCAACCAGGCCGCGAGTTCGGCGTCGTCGGCGTCCGTTCCGTCGACCTTGAACGGCGGCCGGTCCGGGAGCGGTGCGAACAGGTGCATCATGGTTCCTTCCTCTCTGGGGGTGGCAGTGGATGTCGACGGAGTGCTCGCAGCGCGAGGTTCTTGTCGGCTTTCGACGCCCACCGTACGGTCATCATGCGCTCGAGCACAGTTCTCGAAATGTCGTGTTCCGCAGCCGTGCTCTTGGCTCGCATCGCCCAGGTCAGCCGTTTCCACGCCTGGTCCCGGTCAGCGGTCCGTCGGCTCTGGAACGCCCCGAACCAGCTGACGACCGCCGCCACGATCGCCGCGCCGGCGGCGATGCACGCCGCGACCAGTGCTGTCTCCATGCGACCAGCGTGCGGCAGTGGGCGCGACCCGGCGCGTCACGCGAGCCGATCTGTGGATGCCGAACCGCGCCTCCCGGCCTGTGCACGACGACGGGCGCACGCGGCGGACCCAGCAGCGGGGAGCACACTGAGGACGTGCCCACCCCACCCCGACTCAGCGACCTCTCCGGCGCGCAGGAGACCGACACCGGCACCCTCCGGTCCCGCGGCCGCCGCTTCACCGAACTCCTGTCGATCGCCCGGCGCCACCACCTCGTGCCGTTCCGCCGCCTCGACTTCTCGCACGACCCGGCGACCTCCGACCTGCGCCGCAGCCAGGCGGAGCACCTCCGCCGTGCGCTGGAGGAAGCGGGCGGCGGCTTCGTGAAGATGGGCCAGCTGCTGTCCACCCGTGACGACCTGCTCCCCGAGGAGTGGACCGAGGGGCTCGCACACCTGCAGCGCAACGTCACGGCCGCCCCCGCCGACCAGGTCCTGGCCCTGCTCGAACGGGAGCTCGGCGCCCCCCTCGACCAGGTCTTCGCGTCCTTCGACCCGGTGCCCGTCGCCGCGGCCTCGATCGCCCAGGTCCACCGTGCCCGGCTGCCCGACGGCACCGCGGTGGCGGTCAAGGTGCAGCGGCCCGGCATCGACGCCGCCGTGCGCCGTGACGTCGACATCGCCCTCCGGGTCGTCCGCTTCATGGCGCGCTGGTCCACCGAGGCACGCCAGGTCGGCGTGCAGGACGTGGCCGCGCAGTACGCCGACGACCTGGTCCGTCAGGTCGACTTCGTCTCGGAGCTCCGGAACCTCACTGCGCTGCGTGCGGCGCAGGCCCGCAGCGCCCGACCGGACGAAGTGCGGTTCCCGGATCCCTACCCGGACCTGTCCGGTCGGCGCGTGCTCGTCATGGAGTTCCTGGAGGGCGACACGCTCAGCGCGATCCGCGCCGAGCGCGCGGACCGCGACCTGGACGGCCCGATGCGCGCGATCCTGCGCGCGTTCCTGCGCCAGGTCGTCTTCGACGGCCTGTACCACGCAGATCTGCACCCCGGGAACGTGCTGGTGCTGCCCGACGGACGGCCCGCGTTGATCGACTTCGGATCGGTCGGGAGGCTCGACCCGACCCTCAGGGACACGGTCCAGGACCTGCTGGTCGCCTACCTGCAGGACGACACGTCGCGGATCGCCGATGCGGTCCTGCGGATGGCGCCGGTGCGCGATGCGCACGACGAGCCCGACTTCCGTCGGGACATCGCGCGCTTCGTCGCGGACGAGCTCGGCCCCGGTGCGCGCATCGGCGTCGAGACGGTCGACGACGCGGTCGAGGTGTTCGGGCGGTACCGGCTGAAGGCGCCGCCGGACTTCGTCGCCGCCGCGCGGGCGCTGGCGATCTTCGAGGGCACGCTCCGCACGCTCGCGCCGTCGTTCGACCTGCTCGAGGAGTCGCGAGGGCTCGCCCGTGAGCAGATCACCGACCAACTGCGGCCCGGCAAGCTCCGCGACCTGGCGGCGAAGGAGCTCATCGGCGTCGTGTCGGCTGCCCGGCGGTTGCCACGGCGGGTCGACCGGATCGGCGAGGCGATCGAGACCGGCAAGTTCACCGTGAACATCCGGCTCTTCGCCGACCGCCGCGACCGCGAGCTCGTGTCCGGCATGGTCCGGCGCATCCTGCTCGTGCTGCTCGGTGCGGGTGCCGGGATCCTGGCGATCGTCTACCTGTCGCTGCCGGCCCGGCCCGACGCCGCGATCTCGACCGTGGTGGCCGGCGCGCTGCTCGGGGGAGCGGCCGTGGTGCTGCTCGGCTGGGCGGCGATCGACTCCTGGCGCGCTCGACGGCGCCGGTGAGCGGGGTGCCGCGGGCGGCGGGCGGGCGTCCGCTACACTCGTCCGGGGCCGCGCGCGGCCCGGACACCTTCCAGAACACGACCGAACGGGACACCGACGACTCATGGCCAGTACCACTGACATCAAGAACGGCGCCGTTCTCATCATCGACGGCCAGCTGTGGTCGGTCGTGGAGTTCCAGCACGTCAAGCCCGGCAAGGGTGGCGCGTTCGTCCGCACCAAGCTGAAGAACGTCGTCTCCGGCAAGGTCGTGGACCGCACCTTCAACGCGGGCGCCAAGATCGACACCGCCGTCGTTGACCGACGCGACTACCAGTTCCTCTACGAGGACGGCGACTCCTACGTGTTCATGGACACCGACACCTACGACCAGATCCCGGTCGCGGCCACCGTCGTCGGCGACGCGAAGAACTACCTGCTCGAGTCCGCGATGGTCACCATCGCGATGAACGAGGGCAACCCGCTGTACGTCGAGCTCCCGACGTCGATCGTCACCGAGGTCGAGACCGAGCCCGGCCTGCAGGGCGACCGCTCCTCCGGCGGCACGAAGGACGCGACCATCATCGCGACCGGCCACCGGATCCAGGTCCCGCTCTACCTCGAGAGCGGCACCACGGTGAAGATCGACACGCGCGACGGCAGCTTCCTCGGCCGCGTCAACTCCTAGGCGACGTACGTATGAGTGCTCGTTCGAAGGCCCGCAAGCGCGCCCTCGACATGCTCTACGTGGCCGAGGTGCGTGAGCTGCCGATCACGGACGTCCTCGCCACCGAGACCGTCCGCCACCTGGACCAGCCCGAGCGCGCCTCGAGCTGGGACTACGCGCGGCAGATCGTGACGGGGGTCGACGACGCCCGTCACGAGATCGACGCCGTCATCGTCGACCACGCCCAGGGGTGGTCGATCGCCCGGATGCCGGTCCTCGACCGCTGCATCCTGCGGATGGCCGTCTGGGAGCTCCGGTTCAACCCCGAGGTGCCCGACGCCGTCGCGATCGCCGAGGCCGTCGAGCTCGCCCAGTCCCTGTCGACCGAGGACTCCGCGGGCTTCGTGAACGGTGTCCTCGGAGCCGTCGCGGGTGGTCGCGCTCCGTCCGGTCGGACGGTCGCAGAGGACCACGAGTCCCGCTAGGCTTGAGCACGTCAGCATCCTTTAATGCCGTCCGGTGAGGCGGGGAAGGGGGTCGACGTGGGTACCAGAACGGTCCTGCAGCAACCCGACATCACGCGCGCTCTGACGCGCATCGCACACGAGATCCTCGAGGCCAACCACGGCGGCTCGGACCTCGTCCTGCTGGGCATCCCGACACGGGGCGCCGTACTCGCCGAACGGCTGGGCCGCGTCCTGGCGGACATCGAGCCCGAGTGGCAGTCCGCACGTGCGGGCATCGGATCCGAACGGGTCGGCACGCTCGACGTGACCATGCACCGGGACGACCTCGGGCACGGCATCGGTCGCGCCCCGCACCGCACGGTGATCCCGGCCGGTGGCATCGACGGCAAGGTGGTCGTCCTCGTCGACGACGTCCTGTACTCAGGCCGCACCGTCCGGGCGGCGCTCGACGCGCTGCAGGGCATCGGTCGGCCGCGTGCCGTCCGGCTAGCCGTGCTCGTCGACCGCGGCCACCGCGAGCTGCCGATCCGCGCGGACCACGTCGGCAAGAACCTGCCGACCGCCTCGGACGAGCGGGTCACCCTGCACCTGTCCGAGACCGACGGGGACGACACCGTGTTCATCGAGCAGGGGGTGGCGTGATGCGGCACCTGCTCTCCACGGCCGACCTCTCGCGCGACCAGGCCGTGCACATCCTCGACGTGGCCGAGGAGATGGCCGAGGTCAACACGCGCGAAGTCAAGCGGCTCCCGGCCCTGCGCGGCAAGACGGTCGTGAACCTGTTCTTCGAGGACTCGACGCGCACGCGCATCTCGTTCGAGGCCGCGGCGAAGCGCCTGTCGGCCGACGTCATCAACTTCGCGGCCAAGGGCTCGAGCGTCTCGAAGGGCGAGTCCCTCAAGGACACCGTGCAGACCCTCGGCGCGATGGGCATCGACGGCATCGTCATGCGCCACGGCTCGTCCGGCGCACCGCGGGTGCTCGCGGACGCCGACTGGATCGACGTGCCCGTGGTGAACGCCGGCGACGGCACGCACGAGCACCCGACGCAGGCCCTGCTCGACGCCTTCACGATGCGGCGCCGTCTGCACGGTGCCGGCTCGCGCGGCCAGGGCCTCGACGGCGTCCGTGTCCTCATCGTCGGCGACGTGCTGCACAGTCGCGTCGCCCGCTCGAACGCGTGGCTGCTCCGGACCCTCGGCGCGAGCGTCACCTTCGCCGCACCACCGACGCTGCTGCCCGCGACCACCACGCCGTTCGGGGCCGCCGTGCACCACGACCTCGACGCGGCCCTCGCCGAGGACCCGGACGTCGTGATGACCCTCCGCATCCAGCAGGAGCGGATGGACGACGCGTTCTTCCCGAACCCGCGCGAGTACACGCGGCACTGGGGCCTGACGGCTGCGCGGTTCGCGCGACTGTCCGAGCGCACACTGATCATGCACCCCGGTCCGATGAACCGTGGGCTCGAGATCGCGGGCATCGCGGCCGACGACCCCCGCTCGACGGTGGTCGAGCAGGTCGAGAACGGCGTCTCGGTCCGCATGGCCGTCCTCTACCTGGCCCTGACCGGCACCGAACCGAAGGAGTCCGCCGCATGACCGCTCACCTGATCCGCGGCGCGCAGCTGGTCGACGGCTCGCGTGCCGACATCCGTCTGCAGGACGGCCGCATCACCGCGATCGGCGCCGGTGTGGACGCGAGCGGCGCCACGGTCGTGGACGCCGACGGGCTGATCGCCCTGCCCGGTCTCGTCGACCTCCACACCCACCTGCGCGAGCCCGGTCACGAGGAATCCGAGACGGTCCTCACCGGCTCGCGTGCCGCCGCGGCCGGTGGCTTCACCGCGGTGAACGCGATGGCGAACTCGAGCCCCGTCGCCGACACCGCCGGCGTGGTCGAGCAGGTCCAGGCGCTCGGGGACGACGCCGGCTACGTGACCGTCCGGCCGATCGGCGCCGTGTCGCAGGGGCTGCAGGGCACGCACCTGTCCGAGATCGGCGCCATGGCGACGAGCAGGGCGAAGGTCCGGGTCTTCTCGGACGACGGTTCGTGCGTCGCGGACCCGCTGCTCATGCGCCGCGCGCTCGAGTACATCAAGGGCTTCGGCGGCGTGCTCGCGCAGCACGCGCAGGAACCCCGGCTGACCATCGGCGCCCAGATGAACGAGGGCCGGCTGTCGTCGGAACTCGGCCTGGCGGGGTGGCCGGCCGTGGCGGAAGAGGCGATCATCGCCCGTGACGTCCTGCTCGCCGACCACGTCGGCGCACGACTGCACGTCTGCCACGTGTCGACCGCCGGCAGCGTCGAGGTGATCCGCTGGGCGAAGTCCCGCGGCATCGACGTCACCGCCGAGGTCACGCCGCACCACCTCGTCCTCACCGAGGACCTCATCGCCGGACACCACGGTGCTCCCGGGTACGACGCCCGCTACAAGGTGAACCCGCCGCTCCGCGCACGCGAGGACGTCGACGCCCTGCGCGCCGCACTCGCCGACGGCACCATCGACATCGTCGCCACCGACCACGCACCGCACACCGCCGAGGCGAAGTGCTGCGAGTGGCCGGCGGCGGCGAACGGCATGGTCGGGCTCGAGTCGGCGCTCAGCGTCGTGCAGTCCGCCGTCGTGGCCTCGGGCCAGCTCGACTGGGCCGACGTCGCCCGTGTCCTGTCCGAGGCTCCGGCACGCATCGGCCAGGTCGAGGGACAGGGCCAGCGGATCGCCGAAGGCGCCCCCGCCGAGATCACGCTGTACGACCCGTCGGCGAGCCGCGAGTTCGCGGTCACCGACCTCGCCGGGCAGTCGCAGAACTCGCCGTACCTCGGCATGACCCTGCCCGGCCGGGTCGTCGCCACGTTCCACCAGGGGTACGCCACCGTGCTCGACGGCCAGCTCGTCGACGCCGACACGATCGCCGCCCACGCCGGAGCCCTCCGGGCGGGGGCGCGCGCATGAGCGGCGACGCCGCGCGCTGGCTGCTCGGCGGGGTCATCCTGCTCGCGGTCGCCGCGCTGTTCGTCGCCATGGCGCGCACCTGGCGGACGCGGACCAGGAAGCAGGCGGAATCCGTGCCTCCCGTCCCCGTCCCGACCACGGTCGGACCGGCGGCCGGGTCCTGGGACGGCTTCTCCGTCGCGACGACCCGTGCCGACCAGCCGCTCGAACGCATCACCGCCGGCGGGCTCGGGTTCCGGGGCCGCGGCGGCGTGACCGTCCACGAGACCGGCGTGGTCCTGCGACTCGCCGGAGCGGACGACCGCTGGATCGCGCGCGCCGCGGTCCGCGGTGCCGACCGCTCGACGTGGGCGATCGACCGGGTGGTCGAACCCGGGGGACTGGTCCGTCTGCGATGGACGGCGACCGGCGCCGCAGGTGCGACGGACCTCGACACCTACTTCCGGTTCCCGGAGGGCGACGCAGCCGCGCTGCACGCCCTGCAGGGACTGACCGAGACCGGGCCGCAGGCGACTGCGGCCGATGCCCCGCGAACCGCGGGCGAAGGGAAGAAAGCATGACACGCGAACGGGCCGTCCTGGTCCTCGAAGACGGCACCCGGTACGACGGCTGGGCCTACGGCGCCCGTGGGCGCACGCTCGGCGAGGTGGTCTTCGCGACCGGCATGACCGGGTACCAGGAGACGCTGACCGACCCCTCCTACGCCGGCCAGATCGTGGTGCAGACCGCGCCGCACATCGGCAACACCGGCGTGAACGACGAAGACCCCGAGTCCCGTCGCATCTGGGTCGCGGGGTACGTGGTGCGCGACCCCAGCCGCGTGGTCTCCAACCACCGCGCCAACGCATCGCTCGACGACCACCTGGTGCGCGACGGCATCGTCGGCATCTCCGGCATCGACACCCGTGCGCTCACGCGGCGGATCCGCGACGCCGGCGCCATGAAGGGCGGCGTGTTCAGCGGAGCCGACGCCGCGCTGTCCGAGTCGGAGCAGCTCGACGCCGTCCGGCAGCAGGCGACCATGGCCGGTGCGAGCTTCTCGGCGATCGTCTCGACGCCGGAGACCTACGTGGTCCCCGCCGAGGGCGAGCAGATCGGCACCCTGGCCGTCCTCGACCTCGGTGTGAAGGCCTCGACCACGCGGTACCTGGCCCAGCGGGGCTTCGAGGTGCACGTCGTGCCGCAGGACATCTCCGCCGCCGAGCTGTCGGCGCTCGATCCGGACGCCCTGTTCTACTCGAACGGACCCGGCGACCCCGCCGCGTCGGACGCCCAGGTGGAACTCCTGCAGGGGAGCCTGCGGACCGGCCGTCCGTTCTTCGGCATCTGCTTCGGCAACCAGCTGCTCGGCCGCGCGCTCGGCTTCGGCACCTACAAGCTGCCGTTCGGCCACCGCGGCATCAACCAGCCGGTGCTCGACACCACGACCGGCAAGGTCGAGATCACGAGCCAGAACCACGGCTTCGCGGTCGACGCGCCCCTGGGCCAGGTGCTCGAGTCGCCGGCCGGCTTCGGTCGCGTCGAGGTCTCGCACTACTCGCTGAACGACAACGTGGTCGAGGGGCTCCGCGCGCTCGACGTGCCCGCGTTCAGCGTGCAGTACCACCCCGAGGCCGCCGCTGGTCCGCACGACAGCATGTACCTCTTCGACCGGTTCGCGGACCTGGTGCGCGCGCGTCGTGACGGGGAGCCGCTCGACGCGGCCACCGCCGACGCGACCACCCCCGCAGCAGACATCACCAAGGAAGCGAACTGATGCCCAAGCGCGCAGACATCAACTCCGTCCTCGTCATCGGTTCCGGCCCGATCGTCATCGGGCAGGCCGCCGAGTTCGACTACTCCGGCACCCAGGCGTGCCGTGTCCTCCGCGCCGAGGGCGTCCGGGTCATCCTGGTCAACCCGAACCCGGCGACGATCATGACCGACCCCGACTTCGCCGACGCGACCTACATCGAGCCGATCACGAACGCGTGCCTCGAGGAGATCATCCGCATCGAGAAGCCGGACGCCGTCCTGCCGACCCTCGGCGGGCAGACCGCCCTGAACGCGGCGATCGCCCTCGACGAGGCCGGCATCCTCGAGAAGCACGGTGTCGAGCTCATCGGCGCCAAGGTCGATGCCATCCAGCGCGGTGAGGACCGGCAGCTCTTCAAGGAGCTCGTGCTCGAGTCCGGCGCGGACGTGGCCCGCAGCCACATCGCCCACACGCTGGACGAGGCGAAGGAGTTCGCGAAGGACCTCGGCTACCCGCTCGTCGTCCGCCCGTCCTTCACCATGGGCGGTCTCGGCTCCGGGTTCGCGTACGACGAGGCCGAGCTCATCCGCTTCGTCGGCGACGGGCTGCAGTCCAGCCCGACGACCGAGGTCCTGCTCGAAGAATCGATCCTCGGCTGGAAGGAGTACGAGCTCGAGCTGATGCGCGACAACTACGACAACACCGTCGTCATCTGCTCGATCGAGAACGTCGACCCGGTCGGCGTGCACACGGGCGACTCGATCACCGTCGCCCCGGCACTCACGCTCACCGACCGCGAGTACCAGAACATGCGGAACATCGGCATCGACATCATCCGTCGCGTCGGCGTCGACACCGGTGGCTGCAACATCCAGTTCGCCGTCGACCCGTCCAACGGCCGCCTGATCGTCATCGAGATGAACCCGCGTGTCTCCCGCTCGTCGGCCCTGGCGTCGAAGGCCACCGGCTTCCCGATCGCGAAGATCGCCGCGAAGCTCGCCATCGGCTACCGCCTGGACGAGATCCAGAACGACATCACGAAGGTCACCCCGGCGAGTTTCGAGCCGACGCTCGACTACGTGGTCGTGAAGACCCCGCGGTTCGCGTTCGAGAAGTTCCCCGCGGCCGACGCGACGCTCACCACCACCATGAAGAGCGTCGGCGAGGCGATGGCGATCGGCCGCAACTACGCGACGGCGCTGCAGAAATCGCTGCGCTCGCTCGAGAAGCGCGGGTCGAGCTTCCACTGGGACACCCCGGCGGCGGAGCTCGACAAGGACGCCCTGCTCGCGAAGTCGTCGATCCCCACCGACGGCCGCATCGTCACGGTGCAGCAGGCCCTGGTCGCCGGCGCCACCGCGGACGAGGTCTTCGAGGCCACCAAGATCGACCCCTGGTTCATCGACCAGATCGTGCTCATCAACGAGGTCGCGGCCGAGGTCGCGGCGGCCGAGACGCTCGACGCGGAAACCATCCGGTGGGCCAAGGAGCACGGCTTCAGCGACATCCAGATCGCGTCGCTGCGCAGCACCGAGGCGAACCCGGTCAGCGAGCAGCAGGTCCGCGACGAGCGCCACGCCCTCGGCATCCGACCGGTCTTCAAGACCGTCGACACCTGCGCCGGCGAGTTCCCGGCCCTGACGCCGTACCACTACTCGTCGTACGACGCCGAGACCGAGGTGGTCGCGAGCGACCGCAAGAAGGTCGTCATCCTGGGCTCCGGCCCGAACCGCATCGGCCAGGGCGTCGAGTTCGACTACTCCTGCGTGCACGCGTCCTTCGCGCTGAGCGACGCCGGGTTCGAGACGATCATGATCAACTGCAACCCTGAGACGGTCTCCACCGACTACGACACCTCGGACCGCCTGTACTTCGAGCCGCTCACGGCCGAGGACGTCCTCGAGGTCATCGAGGCCGAATCCGCGTCCGGCGAGCTGGTCGGCGTCGTCGTGCAGCTCGGCGGGCAGACCGCCCTGGGCCTGGCGAAGCCGCTCGAGGCCGCCGGCATCCCGATCCTCGGCACCACGCCGACGGCGATCGACTCGGCAGAAGAACGCGGCCAGTTCTCCGCCATCCTCGACGCCGCCGGCCTGCTGGCACCGCGCAACGGCACCGCCCACGACCTGGCGAGCGCGACCGCCGTGGCCGAGGAGATCGGCTACCCGGTGCTCGTCCGCCCGTCCTTCGTGCTCGGCGGCCGCGGCATGGAGATCCTGTACGACTCCCCGTCGCTCGCCGACTACTTCGACCGGATGGCCGACCAGGCGATCATCGGCCCGGAGCTCCCGCTGCTCGTCGACCGGTTCCTGGACGACGCGGTGGAGATCGACGTCGACGCGCTCTTCGACGGTGACCGCCTGTACATCGGCGGCATCATGGAGCACCTCGAAGAGGCCGGCATCCACTCCGGCGACTCCGCCTGCACCCTGCCCCCGGTCGGCCTCGGCCGCGCCGAGATCCAGGGCGTCGTCGACGCGACCGAGAAGATCGCGCGCGGCATCGGCGTGCAGGGTCTGCTCAACGTCCAGTTCGCGATCGGTGCCGGCGTGCTCTACGTGCTCGAGGCGAACCCCCGCGCCAGCCGCACGGTCCCGTTCGTCTCCAAGGCGCTCGGCATCCCGCTCGCCAAGGCCGCGTCCCGCATCATGACCGGCACGAGCGTCGACGAGCTCGTCGCCGAGGGCATGCTGCCGGCGCGCGACGGGGCGTTCGTCCCGATGGAGGCCCCGGTCGCCGTCAAGGAAGCCGTCCTGCCCTTCCGCCGCTTCCGCACCCGCGAAGGCCAGGTCGTCGACTCGGTGCTCAGCCCCGAGATGCGCTCCACCGGCGAGGTCATGGGCATCGACCGCGACTTCCCGCGGGCGTTCCTCAAGTCGCAGGACGCCGCGTACGGCGGCCTGCCGACCAGCGGCACCGTGTTCGTGAGCGTCGCAGACACCGACAAGCGCGCCATCGTGCTGCCGGTGCACCGTCTGCAGCAGCTCGGCTTCACGATCATCGCGACCGAGGGCACGGCCGAGATCCTGCGCCGCAACGGCATCGAGGTCGGCATCGTCGGCAAGTACAGCCAGGGCGGCGAGAGCGTCGTCGACCTGCTGACCCGCAACGAGGTCGACATCGTCATCAACACGCCGTCGGGTGCCGCCGGTCGAGCGGACGGGTACGAGATCCGTGCGGCCACGGTCGCCGCGGACAAGCCGCTGTTCACGACGATCGCGCAGATCGGTGCGGCGGTCGCGGCGATCGAGACGATCGGCACGCCGCTCAACGTCCGCAGCCTGCAGGACTACGCGCGGGAGCGCGCCACCTGGTGAGCGAGGGGCACACGGGAGGCCCGGCCTCCTTCGGCGATCGGCTCGCGTCCGCGATGCGCGAGCGTTCACCGCTCTGCGTCGGCATCGACCCCCACGCCACCACCCTGGCGGCGTGGGGGCTCGGCCGCGACGAGCGGGGCCTGACCGCCTTCGGCGCGACCCTGGTCGACGCGGCCGCCGGTCGAGCGGCGATCGTGAAGCCGCAGATCGCCTTCTTCGAGGCGGCGGGGGTCGCGGGCTACCGCGCGCTCGACGCGACGATCCGTCGGGCACGCGATGCGGGCCTCCTGGTCGTCGCCGACGTGAAGCGGGGCGACATCGGGTCGACCGGTGACGACTACGCGCTCGCGTGGCTCGACCGCGACGGGCCGTTCGCGGCCGACGCGATGACGGTGTCGCCGTACCTGGGCTACGGCTCGCTCAGCGGGACGATCGACGTCGCACGCCGCAACGGTGCCGGGGTGTTCGTGCTCGCCGCGACGAGCAACCCCGAGGCCCGGGTGCTGCAGACCGCGGTCCTGGCAGAGGGCCCGCGTACCGGCCGGACGGTCGCGGCCGGTATCGTCGTGGACGTGGCAGACGACAACCGGGCCGCGGGCGACCAGGCCCTCGGCGACGTCGGGCTCGTGCTCGGCGCGACCCTTCACCTCGACGACTTCGGCATCGACGCGGACGCGATCGGCACCGCGCCGGTCCTCGCCCCGGGCTTCGGTGCCCAGGGCGCCCGGATCGAGGACCTCCGGGCGCTGTACGGTGCGCGCGCCGAGCAGGTGCTCGTGAGCGAGTCCCGCGGCCTGCTGACCGACGGTCCGGACGGGGTCGCGGCACTCGTGTCCGACCGCGCCGACCGCATCCGCGCCGCACTCGGGGCCGCAGCATGAGCTCCGACGGCGACCGCACCGACGGCTCCGACCGCGCCGACCTGCCGGCCCACCGCACCCCGCCGGAGGTCGACCGCGTCGCGGCTGCCCAGGCCGCGGTCGCCGCACGACGCGCCCGGGCCGCGGTGAAGTCCCAGGTCGCGTCGGGTGAGCGCTCGGCGCTCGAGGTCGCACGGTCCGCATGGGACGACACCCTCGTCGAGACCACCTCGGCCGAACGCTCGCTCCGGGTGCGCGACCTGCTCGTCAGCCTGTCCGGCATCGGCCCGGCCCGTGCCGAGTCCATCATGGGCACGCTGCGCATCGCGCCGTCGAAGCGCCTCGGGGGCCTCGGCACCCGCCAGCGCACGGCCCTGGCCGACTGGCTCGCCGCCCGCGGTCGCAAGCGCGGCGCGTCGAAGCTCGTGGTCCTCGCCGGCCCGACAGCCGTCGGCAAGGGCACGGTGAGCGCGTACATCCGCGAGCAGTACCCGGACGTGAACCTCAGCGTCTCCGCCACCACCCGGAAGCCCCGTCCGGGCGAGGTCGACGGCGTGCACTACTACTTCGTCGACGACGCCGAGTTCGACCGGATGATCCGCGAGCGCGAGTTGCTCGAGTGGGCCACGGTGCACAACTCCTACCGGTACGGCACCCCGCGGCCGCCGATCGACCGAGCGCTCGACGCCGGCGAGCGGGTCATGCTCGAGATCGACCTGCAGGGTGCTCGTCAGGTCCGCGACGCCATGCCCGAGGCCGTGCTCGTGTTCCTGCTGCCCCCGACGTGGGAAGAACTGGTGCGCCGGCTCATCGGTCGCGGCACCGAGTCGCCCGAGGAACAGGCGCGTCGACTCGACACCGCGAAGGTCGAACTGGCCGCCCAGGACGAGTTCGACGTCCGCATCGTGAACTCCGATGTCGGCACCGCGGCACGACAGGTCGTAGACTTGTTCTCTGCGCCCTGACGGGTGCACCGACGACGAGGAGACTCCATGGCCAACCCCCAGGGCATCATCGACCCGCCCATCGACGACCTGCTCAGCAAGGTCGAGTCGAAGTACGCGCTCGTCATCTTCGCTTCCAAGCGCGCGCGACAGATCAACGACTACTACGCCGACCTGCACGAGGGCTCGCTCTTCGACAACGTCGGCCCGCTCGTCGACTCGACGATCGACGACAAGCCGCTGTCCGTGGCTCTCCACGAGATCAACGAGGACAAGCTGACCGTCACCAAGCAGCAGCAGCCCTCCGACTGATCCCGGTGACTGCAGCTGCTCTGCGCCTCTTCACGTCCGAGTCGGTGACCGAGGGGCACCCCGACAAGATCTGCGACCAGATCTCGGACAGCATCCTCGACGCACTGCTCACGGTGGACCCGCACGCGCGGGTCGCCGTCGAGACGATGGTGACGACGGGCCTCGTGCACGTCGCGGGCGAGGTCACGACCTCGGGCTACGTCGAGATCCCCAAGCTGGTCCGTGACGTCATCACGGGCATCGGGTACAACTCGTCGGACGTCTCGTTCGACGGCGCCACCTGTGGCGTCGAGGTCTCGATCGGTGCGCAGTCGCCGGACATCGCGCAGGGCGTCGACGAGTCGCTCGACTCCCGCACCGGCGCCGTCGACCCGCTCGACCGCCAGGGCGCCGGCGACCAGGGCATCATGTTCGGCTTCGCGACGAACGAGACCCCGGAGTACATGCCGGTCGCGATCTGGCTGGCGCACCGACTGGCCGAGCGCCTCGCAGCGGTCCGCAAGTCCGGTGAGCTGACCTTCCTGCGTCCGGACGGCAAGACCCAGGTCACCGTCGGCTACGACGGCGTCGTGCCGAAGACCGTCGAGACCGTCGTCCTGTCGACGCAGCACTCGCCGAGCGTGACGCTCGAGCAGCTCACCGCCGAGATCACCGAACACGTGATCCGTCCGGTCCTCGACCTCGTCGACCTCGACTCCTCGCACGTCGACGTCATCGTCAACCCGACCGGCCGCTTCGAGATCGGCGGTCCCCAGGGCGACGCCGGGCTCACCGGCCGCAAGGTCATCGTCGACACCTACGGCGGGGCCTCCCGCCACGGCGGCGGTGCGTTCAGCGGCAAGGACCCGTCGAAGGTCGACCGCTCGGCGGCGTACGCGTTGCGCTGGGTCGCGAAGAACGCGGTCGCCGCGGGACTCGCCGACCGTCTCGAGGTGCAGGTGGCCTACGCGATCGGCCGCGCGAAGCCCGTCGGGCTCTACGTCGAGACCTTCGGTACCGGGCACGTCGACGACGCCACGATCGAAGCGTCGATCCGCCAGGTCTTCGACCTGCGTCCGGCCGCGATCATCCGCGACCTCGACCTGCTCCGTCCGGTCTACGCGCAGACCGCGACGTACGGACACTTCGGCCGCGAGCTCCCCGGGTTCACCTGGGAGCAGCTCGACCGTGTCGAGGAACTCCGCGCCGCCGCAGGGCTCGTCGCCGCCGCCGTCTGAGGCGAACGCGTGACCACCGTCGCGCGCGTCGTCCTCGACTCGCCGCTCCCGCAGTTGGACCGTCTGTTCGACTACCGGGTGCCGGCCGAGCTCGAGGGCGACTGCGTGCCGGGGGTCCGCGTGAAGGTCCCGCTCCGCACCGGGGCCCGGATGTCCGACGGCTACGTCGTCGAGATCGTCACCGAGGGCGACTACCCCGGCGAGCTCAGCGCCATCGAGACCCTGGTCTCGCCGGTGCCGGTGCTCGCGCCGGAGATCTGGAAGCTCGCCCGGGCCGTGGCCGACCGGGCCGCCGGTGTGGCCTCGGACGTGCTCCGGCTCGCGGTCCCGACGCGGCAGGTCCGCGCCGAGAAGGCCTGGCTCGCACGCGACACCTCGTGGTCCCCGCCCCCGGTGACGGCCCCACCGGTGACCGGCTACACCGCGGGCATGCTCGAGGGTGTGCTCGCCGAGCGCGATCGCGCTGCGGTCGCCGCCGTTCCCCACCCCGTGGCACTGCCCGCGCCCTCCGGTGACGACAGCGACGGCGACGACCACAGCGACGCCGACCCGGTCTGGGTGCCGGGCTGGGCCGCCACGCTCGCGCAGGCCGCCGCGCACACCGTGGCGAGCGAGCAGTCCGCCGTGATCGCGGTGCCCGACTTCCGCGACGTGATGGACCTCGAGCGCGCCCTGCTCGCCCTGCTGCCGACGGAACGGGTCGTCCGCTTCGACGCCAAGCAGACGAACGGGCAGCGGGCGAAGGCGCTGCTGCAGGCCCGCACGCACGCCGTCGTCGCGATCGGGAACCGCACGGCGATGTACGCCCCGGCCGCCGACCTCGGGCTCATCGCGATGTGGGACGACGGCGACGCCTCGTTCATCGAGCAGCGCGCGCCGTACGTGCACACGCGCGACGTCGCCCTGGTGCGGGCCGCGCAGTCCGGTGCCGCGCTGCTGTTCCTCTCGCACGCCCGCAGCACCGACGTGCAGCGGCTCGTCGAGCTGCGCTGGTTGCAGGACGTCACGCCGTACCGGGTGCAGAACCCCAGGGTGATCCCGACCGTCCAGCAGACCAGTGCCGAGGGGTACGCCGCACAGGCGCGGATCCCGAGCTCGGCCTGGCGAGCGGCGCGCGAGGCGAGCCAACACGGACCGGTGCTCGTGCAGGTAGCGAGCCCCGGGTTCGGCACCGGGCTCGTCTGTGCCGAGTGCGGTGAACGGGCGCACTGTCGGATCTGCGGCGGTCCGCTCGGCAGCCCCCACCGCGGCGCCACCCCGCAGTGCCGGTTCTGCGGTGCCCTCGCCGTGGGGTTCCGCTGTCCGACGTGCGGCAACGGCACCGTCAAGCCCGTGGGACAGGGCGCCCAACGCACCGCGGACGAACTCGGGCGGGCGTTCCCCGGCACCCGGATCGTGGTGGCCGACGGCTCCCGCCCGCTCGACGAGGTCCCCGCGAGACCGTCCGTCGTCGTCGCGACCCGTGGCGCCGAGCCGAGCGTGCCCGGTGGCTACGCGTGCGTGCTGCTGCTCGACGGCGAGAAGATGCTCGCCCGGGAAGGCCTGCGTGTGCAGGAGGACGTCCTGCGGTTCTGGACGAACGCCGCAGCGAAGGGTGCACCGGGGGCCGAGGCGTACCTGGTCGGCATCGGCGGGAAGCTCGCGACCGCGATGGCCCTGTGGCGGCTCGACGGTCCCGCGCACGACGAACTCACCGACCGTCGGGAGCTGCACTTCCCGCCGGCGGTCCGCGTCGCGACGATGACCGGCACCGACGAGGCCGTGACCGCCGCGGTGGAGGCCCTCGATGGTGCGACCGCCGGCCCGGTGCTCGGTCCCGTGCCCGTCGAGGACGATGCCCTGCCGGGAACGGTGCGGGCGATCGTGCGGTTCCCGTACGCCCACGGTGCCGAGGTCGCGGCGACCCTCAAGGCCGAGGTGATCCGGCGGTCGTCGACCCGGCGGGTCCTCAAGGGCGGCAACCGGCGTCGAGCGGCGCCGACGCTGCGGGTCCGGCTCGACGACGCCGAGCCCTTCAGCGAGGTCTGACCGCAACGACTCCAACGCGGAACGACACCCTCGACGTCGTACGACGACGAGGGTGTCGATCGGAGTCGACGCACGACTCCACCCACAGCCACGTCAGGCGCGCGCGGCCCGCCCGCCGATCCGCGGGAACACGACGCCGAGCGCGACCATCCCGATCGCGAGCACGAGGTGCAGCCAGTTGTCCGCCCAGTTCAGCGGCACGAAGTTCGCACCGAACGAGTGCCCCGCGGTGAACAGCCCGTAGACCCAGAGCACGAAGTAGACGACCCCGCCGAGCACGAGGTACATCCGCGAACCGGTTGCGTACCCGGCGGCGAGCACCCCGACGACCCCGAACAGCAGGTGCACGATGTTGTGCAGCACCGACACCTGGAAGATCCCGAGCAGCATCGCCATCGAGCCGTGCCCGGCACCGCCGAGTGCCCCCGAGGTGAGCCCCGGCACGAACCCGGCGATCCCGACGAGCAGGAACACGACGCCGACGAGCAGCGCGACCTTCTGGATGCTGGACCCCGCGAAGCGGTTGGTGGACGTGGTGACATCGGACATGGGAGCCCCTCTCGTTCCGTGCCGCAGAACGTACCCATCCACAGGACGTCCGGTTCGGGTCAGTCCGGCGAGCGCGCTCGTGGGAGGATCGAACCCATGCGTCTCGTCGTCGCCGGCAGCCCTGCTGCGGCCGTTCCCACCCTCCGCCGCCTGGCCGCGTCCGAGCACGAGATCGCCGCGGTGCTCACCCGGCCGGCCACGCCCCAGGGGCGCAAGCGCGTGCTGACGCCCACGCCGGTGGCGCAGGTCGCCGCCGAGCTCGGCCTGCCGGTCATCGAGGCGAGCCGCGTCGACGACCAGGTCACCGCGCAGCTCGCCGCGCTCGACGTCGACCTCGGCGTGATCGTCGCCTACGGGGCGCTGCTCCGCCGCCCCGCGCTCGACGCCCCGCGGCTCGGCTGGGTCAACCTGCACTTCTCTGACCTGCCCGCGTACCGCGGTGCCGCACCGGTGCAGCGCGCCGTGATGGCGGGGGACACCCGGACCGCTGCCTCGGTCTTCCAGCTCGTCGAGGCGCTCGACGCCGGCCCGGTGTACGCCGCCGACCCGTTCGAGATCGACCCCGAGGCCACCGCCGGCGAGGTCCTGGCCGCCATGGCGGAGACGGGCGCCGAGACCGTCGCGCGTGTGGTCGACGGCATCGCGGCCGGCACCGCCGTCGCGAGCGAGCAGACCGGTGCGCCGACGCTCGCCCCGAAGCTCACCATCGATGACGGGCACATTGACTTCGACGCCCCCGCCGCGGTCGTGCACGCCCGCCTGCGTGGCGTGACGCCCGAACCCGGTGCGTACGCCCACCTCGGCGAGACGCGGGTGAAGCTGCTCCGCAGCAACCGGCTGACGGGAGGCACGGCGGACCCCGTCCCGCACCTCGCGCCCGGTGCGCTGACACTCCACGGCGGCCGCCTGCTGGTCGGGACCGCCGACGGTCCGCTGGCACTGGTCACGGTACAGCCGGCCGGCAAGCAGGCGATGGACGCCGCAGCCTGGGCCCGTGGCCTCGGTGAACTGGACGGGAAGGTCCTCGCATGAGCCAGCCGACGAACACCCGGGGAGCCCACCGCGGCCCCCGTCCGGCGAACGCCCGCCGTGTCGCCTTCGACGTGCTCCGCGCCGTGCAGGTCGACGACGCCTACGCGAACCTGCTGCTGCCGACGCGGATCCGCCGTGCCGGTCTGACCGCTCGTGACGCCGCGTTCGCCACCGAGCTCACCTACGGTTCCATCCGGATGCTCGGCCGCTACGACGTCATCATCGCGCAGGCCTCCGGGCGTCGAGCCGAGAACATCGAGGCCGACGTCCTCGACGTCATGCGCCTCGGTGCGCACCAGCTGCTCGCCATGCGGACCCCGACGCACGCCGCGGTCGACGCCACCGTCGAGCTCGCCCGCGAGGTCGGTGCCCGCCGTGCCACCGGCTTCGTGAACGCCGTGATGCGCAAGATCGCCGCGCGCACCGACGACGAGTGGGACGCCCAGATCACCGCTGGTCGTGGCGGCGACGCACTGCTCGCGACCCGGTGGTCGCACCCGGCGTGGGTCGTCTCGGCACTGCGCGACGCCCTGGCTGCCGAACGCGCCCGCGACGAGCTCGCCGCCCTGCTCGCCGCCGACAACGCCGCGCCGCGGGTCCAGCTCGCGGCGCTGCCCGGACTCGCCACCGACGAGGACATCGCCGCCGCGACCACGGGCACCGCGCCCGACGAGGACGACCCGACCGCCGAGCCGGGCGCGACGGGTGAGACGGACGCAGCCGTCGCGGTGGAGCCGACCGTCGACGAGGCGGCGGCCGACGACGTCGCCGGTGCCGTGCCTCCCGTCCGGACCGCCGACGTCCTGCCGGTCTCGCCCGTCGGGATCCGCGGCATCTCCGGCGATCCCGCACGGGTGCCGGGCGTCGCTGCCGGACGCCTGCGCGTGCAGGACGAGGGCTCGCAGCTCGCCGCCCTCGCGCTGAGCCGGTCGTCCGCGGTGCGCGCGGGGGAGCGGTGGCTCGACATGTGCGCTGGGCCCGGCGGCAAGGCCGCGCTGCTCGCGGCCGAGGCCCAGCAGGGCGGCGCGACCCTCGTCGCGAACGAACTCGTACCGGCGCGCGCCGGCCTGGTGCGGAACGCCCTCGGGGTGTTCGGCGACCACGTCCGGGTCGTCGAGGGCGATGCCAGGCGCTACGGCCGCGACGGCACCGGGCTGACCTTCGACCGCATCCTGCTCGACGCGCCGTGCACCGGGCTCGGAGCTCTGCGTCGGCGTCCGGAGGCCCGTTGGCGGAAGACCCCGGAGGACGTCCAGGAGCTCGCGGCGCTGCAGACCGAACTGCTCGACGCAGCGGTGCGGGTGCTCGCACCGGGCGGCACGCTCGCGTACGTCACCTGCTCGCCGCACCTGGCCGAGACGCGCGGGCAGGTCGACGCGCTGATGGGGCGGCACGGCGACGTGCTCGAGCAGCTCGAGACCGCGTCGATCGTGCGCGGGGTCGCGGCACGTGACCCGGAGATCGCGGACGGTGCCACGGCGCAGCTCTGGCCGCACCGGGTCGGGACGGATGCGATGTTCATCGCGCTGTTCCGTCGCGTGGGCTGAGCAGGCCGCCCGGCGGTCAGGCCGCACGTCGGTAGGCGCTGCCGTCGCAGGTGTGCACGGCCGAGTCGTCGAACAGCGCCCGCAGGTTGTAGGCGGCGCAGTCGACGAAGGTGCCGATGCTGATCCGTGACGACGAGCGTCGCAGTTCGCCCTTCGACGGCCCGTCGGACCCGATGCCGGCCCGGTGCACCGTCCAGGCGATGTCCTGCGCGTCCTGGTCGAGGTACCGCATCACCGCCTCGTTGTCCTCGTGCTGCCCGATGTAGCCGCGGGCGATCGTCCCGCGGATCGCCCGGAGCGGCAGCGCGAGCGGCTTGCCCGGCGCGGCGCTCAGGCCGCCGGCCTGGTACAGCAGTCGACGGGCACCGCCCCGGCGCATCGCGGGGACGAGCGCCTGGACGAACGGCGTGTTGATCGGGCGCTCGCGCTGGGCGGGCGCGTCGCCGAGCATCGTGATGACGCCGTCGACGCCGTCGAGGAGCGCATCGAGGTCGAGCGTGTCCGTGATCGATCCCGGAACGACCTTGAGGGCGTCGTGGCTGATCCGCATCTTGGCGGGTGTCCGTGCGACGGCTCGGACACGGTGACCGGCCTCGAGCGCGAGTCGGGTGAAGTGCTGGCCGGTCTGGCCGGTCGCGCCGAACACGAGCAGGGTCTCGTTGGAAGGCATGCCGTCAAACTAGGCGCTGCCTAGAAAATAGTCAATGCCTAGTCCGGGTCTAGGATGTCCCCATGACCGAGCGGCCCTTCCACCACGGGAACCTGCGTGCGGTGCTGCTCGACGAGGCCGTCGCGGTGCTGCGCGAATCCGGGGTCGACGGCCTCTCGCTCCGCGACCTCGCCCGCCGCGCCGGGGTCAGTCACGGCGCCCCCCGGAGCCACTTCGTCGATCGCCAGGCGCTCCTCGATGCCCTCGCCGAACTCGGCTTCGACCGGCTGACCGCTGCCGTGCGCCGGGCGCTGTCCGGCGCCGACGCCCTGGAGGACCGGTTCCGCCGGGTCGCCCTGGCGTACGTCGACTTCGCGATCGACGACGCGGCGCTGATGGACCTCATGTTCCAGGCGAAGACGACCGGCCGGCCCGGGCCGGTGCAGGCCGCCGCGGAGTCGCTGTTCGCGGAGCTCGAGGGTGCCGTGGGAACCGCGGCCGTGGGGGACGACGGTGCGGACGCCCGACTCCTCTTCAAGCTCCTGTTCGCGGCGACCATGCAGGGGATCGCCACCCTGGTCGTCTCCCGCCGGATCGACCGGGCGCAGGGCGAACGGCTCGTCGACGCCGCGCTCGGGACGATGCTCGGCTCGGAGCTCGGCACCCGGGTGGTCGGCGCCCGCTGAGGTCGTCGCGGGGCGGCGGGGCGGGGAGGCGGCGGGGCGGCGAGGCGGCGGGGTGTCGCGCACGCGCCGGTAGGCTTGCCGGGTGACGATCCGCATCTCGCCGAGCATCCTGTCCGCCGACTTCGCGAACCTCGAGCGTGAACTCCACCGCATCGAGACCGCCGACCTGGTGCACGTCGACGTGATGGACAACCACTTCGTGCCGAACCTCACGCTCGGCCTGCCCATCGTCGAGCGCCTGCAGCAGGTCTCCCCGGTGCCGCTCGACGTCCACCTCATGGTCACCGACGTCGACGTCAACGCGCCGAAGTACGCCGAGACGGGGGCGTCCAGCGTGACGTTCCACTTCGAGGCCGCGAACGACCCCGTGGCCACGGCCGCCGCGATCCGCTCGAACGGGGCCCGTGCCGCCGTCGCGGTGAAGCCCGGCACCCCGATCACGCAGGTGCTGCACCACCTCGACGCCTACGACATGATCCTGCTCATGACCGTCGAGCCCGGGTTCGGCGGGCAGTCGTTCATGCCGTCCGTGATGCCGAAGCTCGCCGACGCCCGTGCCGCGGTCGACGCCTCCGGGCTCGACGTGTGGCTCGAGGTCGACGGCGGCATCTCGGTGGACACCGCGCCCGAGGCCGTGCGCAGCGGCGCCGACACCCTCGTCGCCGGGTCGGCGGTCTTCGGTGGTGAGCCCGCCGCGCGGATCACGGACCTGCGCGAAGCGGCCGCGCGGGCGCGGGCATGAGCGCGCCCCGTCCGGACGGTACGTCGGCGTCGTCAGCGGAGACCGGTAGCCTGGACCGCGTGAAGACGTTCGACGACCTGTTCCAGGAGCTCACCGAGAAGGCGCGCACGCGCCCCGAGGGCTCCGGCACCGTCGCCGAACTGGACGCCGGCGTGCACCAGATCGGCAAGAAGATCGTGGAAGAAGCGGCCGAGGTCTGGATGGCGGCCGAGTACGAGGGCGACGAGCGCACCTCGGAGGAGATCTCGCAGCTCGTGTACCACCTGCAGGTGCTCATGGTCGCGAAGGGGCTGTCCCCGGCGGACATCTGGCGACATCTGTAGGACGCGCCCGGGCGCCGCCCGTGCACCGACCTCGATCCGTCATGCTCCCGACCAGAAAGCAGACCCCCTGATGCTCCGCATCGCCGTGCCCAACAAGGGCTCCCTGTCCGAGACCGCGTCCGACATGCTGCGCGAGGCCGGGTACGCCGGCCGCCGCGATCCGAAGGCGCTGCACCTGCTCGACGAGCGCAACGGCGTCGAGTTCTTCTTCCTCCGCCCGCGCGACATCGCGACCTACGTCGGCTCCGGCGCACTCGACGTCGGCATCACCGGCCGCGACCTGCTGCTCGACTCCGGCTCCGAGGCACACGAGGTCGACGCGCTCGGCTTCGCCGACTCGACCTTCCGGTTCGCCGGCACGCCGGGGAAGTACAGCACGCTGCCGGACCTCGACGGGGTCCGCGTCGCCACGAGCTACCCGGGTCTGGTGGGGGACTTCCTCGCCCGCCACGGGGTCACCGCGACACTCGTCAAGCTCGACGGAGCCGTCGAGAGCGCCGTGCGCCTCGGGGTCGCCGACGCGGTCGCCGACGTCGTGTCGACGGGCAGCACCCTGCGGCAGGCGGGTCTCGAGATCTTCGGTCCGGTCATCCTCGAGTCGACCGCGCTGCTGGTGTCGACCGACGAGACGATCCCGGGCATCGACGTCCTGCGCCGTCGTCTGCAGGGCGTCCTCGTCGCGCGGGGCTACGTCATGCTCGACTACGACATCCCCACCGCGCTGCTCGAGCAGGCGACGGCGGTCGCGTCCGGCATCGAGTCGCCGACGGTCTCGCCGCTGCACGGCCGCGACTGGTCCGCGGTGCGCGTGATGATCCCGCGCGACGACGCCAACCTCATCATGGACGCGCTGTACGACCTCGGTGCCCGCGCGATCCTCGTCAGCCCGATCCACGCGGCCCGGCTGTGACCGCGGCCGCCGCGGCGCCGGGCGGCGTGGCCGTCCGGGTCATCCCGTGCCTCGACGTCCAGGGTGGCCGGGTCGTCAAGGGCGTGAACTTCCTCGACCTGCAGGACGCCGGTGACCCCGTCGAGCTCGCTGCGCGCTACTACGAGCAGGGCGCCGACGAGCTGACCTTCCTCGACGTCGGCGCCACGGTCGAGAACCGTTCGACGATGTACGACACGGTCACCCGCACCGCCGAGCAGGTGTTCATCCCGCTCACGGTGGGCGGCGGTGTCCGCTCCGTCGACGACGTGTCCCGGCTGCAGCAGTGCGGTGCGGACAAGATCGGCGTGAACAGCGCCGCGATCGCCCGGCCCGACCTGGTCGGCGAGATCGCCGACCGCTTCGGCGCGCAGGCCGTTGTCCTGTCGCTCGACGTCAAGCGCTCCGACCGCACCGCCTCGGGCTTCGTGGTCACCACCCACGGCGGCCGCACCGAGACCGACATCGACGCCGTCACCTGGGCGCGCGACGCCGTCGAGCGCGGCGCGGGGGAGCTGCTCGTGAACTCCATCGACGCGGACGGCACGAAGAACGGGTTCGACCTCGAACTCGTGGCTGCGGTGCGCTCGGTCGCGCGGGTCCCGGTCATCGCGTCGGGAGGCGCGGGTCGGGTCGACCACTTTGCCCCGGCCGTCGACGCGGGTGCGGATGCCCTCCTCGCGGCGTCCGTCTTCCACCGTGGCGAGATGACGGTGGGCGACGTCAAGGCCGCGCTGCGCGCGACCGGCCACGCCGTCCGCTGAACCGCCGCCGTCCGCTGATCCGCCGCCGTAGGCTAGGAGTCTCATGACCTACAGCACCAGCACCGACACCGAGGCGGTCCTCGACCGCGCACGTTTCGGTGCGGACGGGCTGCTCCCCGCCATCGTGCAAGAGGAGTCGTCGAAGGACGTCCTCATGCTCGGGTACATGGACCGGGAAGCGCTCCGCCGCACCCTCACCGAGGGGCGCGTGACCTTCTGGTCGCGGTCGCGGAGCGAGTACTGGCGGAAGGGTGACACCTCGGGGCACGCGCAGTACGTGCGTGACGCGGCGTTCGACTGCGACGCCGACACGCTGCTCGTCACCGTGCAGCAGGTCGGGGCCGCGTGCCACACCGGTGCGCACCGCTGCTTCGACGTCGACCCGCTCGCGCCCGTGACCATGTCTGCCCCGGCGGACACGGCAGTGGAGGCGACCCGATGACCACCGCGACGATCTCAGAGACCCCGCACACGACCTCCCGTCCGGAGTTCGACGCCCTGCTGGGCGACCACCGCGTCGTCCCGGTGGTGCGCGCGCTCTACGCCGACAGCGAGACGCCGGTGGGCGTCTACCGGAAGCTCGCGGACGGCCGGCCCGGGTCGTTCCTGCTCGAGTCCGCGGGCCAGGGCGGCCTCTGGTCGCGCTGGTCGTTCGTCGGCGTGCGCAGCTTCGGGGTCCTGACGCAGGAGGGCGACCGCGCCGCCTGGATCGACACCGGGATCGACGCCGAGCGCGCCGTCGGCTCCCTCGACGGCGAACCGCTCGAGGTGCTCGCCCGGTTGCACGACCGTTGGGCGACCCCGCGGGTGCCCGGCTCGCCCCCGCTCGTCGGCGGGACCGTCGGGTTCATCGGGTGGGAGGCCGTGCGCCAGCTCGAGCACCTGCCGAACGTGCCCCCGGCCGACTTCGACGTGCCCGGACAGGCGCTGTCGTTCGTGTCCGAACTCGTCGCGCTCGACCACCGCACCGGGCTCGTGCTGCTCGTGGCGAGTGTGCTGAACGACGGCACCGACGACGCCGAGGCCCTCTGGTCCGACGCGCAGCTCCGCTTGGACCGCCTGCAGGCCGACCTCGTCCAGCCGAGCGTCGCGACCGTCGCCGAGGCGTTCGAGATCGCCGAGCCGACCCCGACGCACCGCTCCACACCGGACGAGTACATGGCAGCGGTCGAGCGCTCGAAGGAGTTCATCCGCGACGGCGACGTGTTCCAGGTCGTGGTCTCGCAGCGGTTCGACCACGAGGTGACGGCCGACCCGCTCGACGTCTACCGCGTGCTGCGGACGCTCAACCCGAGCCCCTACATGTACTTCCTGGCCCTGGCCGACACCGCCGACGAGCGGTACTGGATCGTCGGTGCCTCGCCGGAGGCCCTGGTGAAGGTGCAGTCCGGCCGCGCCATCACGCACCCGATCGCCGGGTCCCGCCCGCGCGGCGCGACGCCGGAAGAGGACGTCCGCTTCGGTGAGGACCTGCTCGACGACCCGAAGGAACGCGCCGAGCACCTGATGCTCGTCGACCTGGCCCGCAACGACCTGCAGAAGGTCTGCGAGCCGGGGTCCGTCGCGGTCACCGAGTTCATGACGGTGGAGCGGTTCAGCCACATCATGCACCTGGTGTCGAGCGTCGAGGGAGCCGTGCGCCCGGGGATGTCCGCCATCGACGTGTTCCGCGCGACGTTCCCGGCGGGCACGCTGTCCGGTGCGCCGAAGCCCCGCGCTCTCGAGATCATCGATCAGCTCGAACCGGCCAAGCGCGGCGCCTACGCGGGCGTCGTCGGCTACTTCGACTTCGCCGGCGACGCGGACATCGCGATCGCCATCCGCACCGCCCTGATCAAGGACGGCGTGGCACGCGTGCAGGCCGGTGCCGGGCTCGTGGCCGACTCCGACCCAGCGACCGAGCACGAGGAGACGATCAACAAGGCGGCGGCACCGTTGCGCGCCGTGGCCACGGCCAACCGGATGCGCGAGGTCCGCTCGTGAAGCGCTCGCGCCCGATCATCGTCGTCGCCGGGCTGCTGGTGGCCGGCGTCATCATGCTCGCGTGGACCCAGACGTGGTTCACCGTGGACCTGCACGCCGGTGCCGCGGTCACCTCGACGGTCGACGCCGACGGCGCAGCGGTCGTGCCGCAGTACACCGCCCTGGCGATCGCGAGCCTGGCGTTGTTCCTCGCGATGACGATCGCCGGCAGGGTGCTCCGCATCGTGCTCGCGTGCGTCGAGATCCTGCTCGGACTCGGCGTCGTCGTCAGCGGCATCACCGCGCTCCGCGACCCGGTCGCCGCGGCCCGGGGCGCGATCGGCGCCGTCGCCGGTGTCAGTGACGTCACCGCGGTGCGCCGCGTCGTCTCGGGCGTCGACGTGTCGCTCTGGCCGGCCGTCGGGATCGCCGGCGGCGTGCTCGCCGTGCTGCTCGGCGTCGTCGTCATCGTGGTGCAGCGCTCGTGGCCCGGTCCGAGCCGGAAGTACGGCGCGGCCACGGCCGGCGCGGCAGCCGACGCCCGCGCGAAGGCCCCGGTCGTGCGCGACGCCGTCGTCGACTGGGACGACCTCAGCGCTGGGGTCGACCCGACCGTCGGCACGGTAGGATCGGATGGGCGTCGGTCGACCGACGACGCCGGAGCAGAACGAGGAGCACCGTGAGCAACACTGAGCCCGCAGATCTCGGCGAAGGCCACTCGCCGGCCGCCTGGACCGCCGTCGTGATCATGTTGATCGGATTCGCCGCAGGCACGCTGTTCTTCTGGTTCGACCAGCCCTGGGGCGTCTGGGCCTCCGCTGCGGTCGTCGTCATCGGCCTGATCGTCGGTGCGGTCATGGCGAAGGCGGGCTACGGCGTCAACGGTCCGAAGTACGTCGCCAAGCACCACGCCGAGTAGGGCTCGCATGCCGAACGTGCTCGAGACCCTCGTCGCGGGCGCGCTCGAGGACGCCGCCGCCCGTCGTGTCGACCGCCCGTACGCGGACGTCGAACGCGACCTCGACCGGGTGGCGTCGCCACTCGACGCCCTCACCTTCCTCGCCCCCGGCGACCGCGTGAAGATCCTCGCCGAGGTCAAGCGCGCCAGCCCGTCCCGTGGCTCGATGGCCTCCATCGAGGACCCGGCCGCACTGGCCGCCGACTACGAACGCGGCGGCGCATCGACCATCAGCGTCCTGACCGAGGGGCGCAAGTTCCTCGGCAGCCTCGCCGACCTCGAAGCCGTCAAGGCGCGCGTCGGTGTCCCGGTGCTCCGCAAGGACTTCATCGCCGATCCGTACCAGGTGGTCGAGGCCCGCGCCGCCGGTGCGGACGTCGTGCTGCTCATCGTGGCCGCGCTCGGACAGCAGCAGCTCGTCGAGCTCCACACGCTGGCCGAAGAACTCGGCATGCGCGTGCTGGTCGAGGCGCACTCCGCCGACGAGGTCGCTCGTGGCCTCGACGCCGGCGCGCGCATCCTCGGGGTCAACGCCCGCGACCTCACCGACTTCTCGCTCGACCGCGACCTGTTCGGCTCCCTCGCCGACCGCATCCCCGACGGGGTCGTGCGCGTCGCCGAGTCCGCCGTCGCCGGTCCTGCCGACGTCGCCCACTACCGCGCTGCGGGTGCCGACGTCGTCCTGGTCGGGGAGGCCCTGGTCACCGGGACCGACCCCGCCACCACCCTCGCGTCGTTCATCGAGGCCGCCGACCGCGGCTGAACGCTCCACCCGTCCGACCGCCGGCACCGCCGGTCGCGTCGGACTCGTCCCGGGAAGACCCATCGTGACCTCACTCCGCGACCTGCACGGCCCGTACTTCGGTGACTTCGGCGGACGCTTCGTCCCCGAGTCGCTCGTCCTCGCCCTCGACGAGCTCGAGGCAGCCTTCCGCACGGCCTGGGCGGACCCGGCGTTCCGCGCCGAGCTCGACGAGCTGCAGCGCGACTACACCGGGCGTCCGTCGATCATCACCGAGGTGCCGCGGTTCGCGAAGCACGCCGGTGGCGCCCGGGTGATCCTGAAGCGCGAGGACCTCAACCACACCGGGTCCCACAAGATCAACAACGTGCTCGGCCAGGCCCTCGTGGCGCGGCGTCTCGGCAAGACCCGCCTGATCGCGGAGACCGGCGCGGGTCAGCACGGCGTCGCGACCGCGACCGCCGCCGCACTGTTCGGCATGGACTGCGTCGTGTACATGGGGGCAGTGGACACCGAGCGTCAGGCGCTCAACGTCGCCCGCATGCGGTTGCTTGGCGCCGAGGTGATCCCGGTCGAGACCGGTTCCCGCACCCTGAAGGACGCCATCAACGACGCCCTGCGCGACTGGGTGGCGAACGTCGACTCGACGCACTACCTGCTCGGCACCGTCGCCGGCCCGCACCCGTTCCCCGAGATGGTGCGCGAGTTCCACAAGGTGATCGGCGAAGAGGCGCGTCAGCAGGTCCTCGACCGCGTCGGACGCCTGCCGGACGCCGTCGCCGCGTGCGTCGGTGGCGGGTCGAACGCGATGGGCATCTTCGAGGCGTTCCTCGACGACGAGTCCGTCGCGCTGCACGGCTTCGAGGCCGGCGGTGACGGTGTCGAGACCGGTCGTCACGCCGCGAGCATCACGCTCGGGCGCGAGGGCGTCCTGCAGGGCGCGAAGTCGTACCTGATGCAGGACGAGGACGGCCAGACCATCGAGAGCCACAGCATCTCCGCCGGGCTCGACTACCCGAGCGTCGGGCCGGAGCACGCCTACCTGGCATCGATCGGCCGCGCGAAGTACGCGCCGATCACCGACACCGAGGCGATGGAGGCGTTCCGTCTCCTCAGCCAGACCGAGGGCATCATCCCGGCGATCGAGTCGTCGCACGCCCTGGCCGGCGCGATGAAGCTCGGCAAGGAACTCGGGCCCGAGGGCGTCGTGCTCGTCAACCTGTCCGGCCGAGGCGACAAGGACGTGGCATCCGCCAGTCGGTACTTCGGCATCCTCGACGAGAACGCGGTGCAGCTGTGACCACGAACCAGACCGTCGCCACGACGATCGACACCGCCAACGCCGAGCGTGCCGGGGCCGTCGTCGGCTACCTGCCCGCCGGGTACCCCGACCTGCAGACCAGCGTCGACGCCGCGGTCGCCCTCGCCGAGAACGGTGTGGACGTCATCGAGTTCGGCCTGCCCTACTCCGACCCCGTCATGGACGGTCCGGTCATCCAGCGCGCGGCGGAGGAGAGCCTGGCGAACGGCTTCCGGGTCGCGCAGGTGTTCGACGCCGTGCAGCAGATCACCGAGCGTGCGGACGTCCCCGTGCTCGTCATGACGTACTGGAACCCGGTGCTCCGCTACGGCGTCGACCGGTTCGCGGACGACCTCGTCGCCGCCGGTGCCGCTGGGCTCATCACCCCGGACCTGATCCCGGACGAGGCCGCCGAGTGGATGACGTCGTCGGAGCGCACCGGGCTCGACCGTGTCTTCCTCGCCGCGCCGTCGTCGTCTGACACCCGCATGCGTCAGGCGGTGGATGCCAGCCGCGGGTTCGTCTACGCCGTCTCGACGATGGGTGTCACCGGAGCTCGGATCGGCGTCGACGTGGCGGCACGAACGGTCGTGTCCCGACTCCGCGACGCCGGTGTGGAGCGCACGTGCGTGGGCCTCGGCATCTCGACGGCCGAGCAGGTCGCCGAGGTCCTGGAGTACGCGGACGGCGCGATCGTCGGTTCCGCGTTCGTCCGGGCACTTGCCGACCTCGGGGTGCAGGGCGTCGCCGACCGCGCGGCGGACCTCACCACCGGCGCTCACCGCTCCTAGTCCAGTTCCTGGCGGGTCCTCGACCCGCGCTACAGTGAGCGGGGCCGACGACACGTCGACACCGCGCCCAGTCAGTTCCGAAAGGCGATCGTTCCTCCATGCCCCTCCTGAGCATCCCGAGCCCGAGCACCGCCTGGCAGTACTTCGACCTGACCGCCTGGCTGCGCGACGCGTTCGGCTGGTCGCTGCCGCTCGACTTCCGCATCCACGCCTACGCGATCTGCATCCTGCTCGGGATCGTCGCCGCGGTGCTGCTCGCGAACCGTCGCCTCAACGCGCGTGGCGTCGAGCGGTGGATCATCATCGACATCGCGATCTGGGCGGTGCCCGCGGGCATCATCGGCGGTCGGCTCTTCCACGTGTTCACCCACGTGTCCGACTACTTCGGCCCCGGCATCGACCCGCTGTCCTTCCTGTACATCTGGGAGGGCGGACTCGCCATCTTCGGCGCCCTGATCCTCGGGTCCGTGGGCGCGTGGATCGGGTGCCGCCAGGTCGGTCTCCGGTTCACGTCCTTCATCGACGCCGTCGTGCCCGGCGTGCTGCTCGCCCAGGCGTTCGGACGACTGGGCAACTACTTCAACCACGAGCTCTTCGGCATGCCGACGAGCCTGCCGTGGGGGCTGCAGATCGAGTCGACCAACGCGGCGTTCCCGAAGGGGCTGCCCGAGGGCACGCTGTTCCACCCGACGTTCCTGTACGAGATCATCTGGAACGTCCTGGGCGTCGTCGTGATCCTGCTGCTCGACCGCAAGTTCACCCTGCAGTGGGGCAAGGTGCTCTCGCTGTACCTGATCTGGTACGGCGTCGGCCGCTCGTTCCTCGAGTCGATCCGCGTGGACACCAGCGAGACCTTCGCCGGCATCCGCACCAACGTCTGGATGTCCTTCGCCGCGATCCTGCTCGGGATCGTCATCTTCATCGTGCAGACGCGTCGGCACACCGGCAAGGAGCCGAGCCCGTACCTGCCCGGTCGAGAGCCGCGTCCGAAGTCCGATGTAGACTCCGACGACACCTTCTCGGAGCACGATGGCGACGATGCAGCACTCGTCGCCCAGGGCTCCGCACCGGGCACCACCCCTGCTGATCGCGCCTAGGAAGCACCACTCCCCGCCACAAGCGGGGCACGGGCACCAGTCCCGCCCGTCTGGGCGGAACGCACCACCGGGCCACCGCTGTCCCTGTTCCACTTCCTCGTGAGGACGGTTCCCCATGGCGCTCCAGCCAACCCAGCCCCCGGCACCGAAGTCCCTCGTGCCGCCGCACCGTCGGTTCTCGGCGGTGCCGGACGCCACCGGGATGTACGACCCGGCGAACGAGAAGGACGCCTGCGGCCTCGCGATGGTCGCGACGCTCCGCGGGACACCCGGTCACGACATCGTCGACGCGGCCCTCGGCGCCCTCCGGAACCTCGAGCACCGCGGTGCCGTGGGGTCGGACGCGGGCACGGGTGACGGCGCTGGCATCCTGTGCCAGGTGCCGGACGAGTTCCTGCGCGCCGTCGTGCCGTTCGACCTGCCGGCGGCGGGGGAGTACGCGGTCGGCACGGCCTACCTGCCGACCGACGAGGGCGACCGGCATGCCGTCAAGGGTGCCGTCGAGCGGCTCGCGCGCGAAGAGGGCCTGAAGGTCCTCGGGTGGCGCGAGGTCCCGGTGCGTCCCGAGGTGCTCGGCACCCTGGCGCGTGCCGCGATGCCCGCGTTCGAGCAGCTCTTCGTCGCGTCGGTGCGGCACGACCTGCACGGTGCGTCGTGGAGTGGCGTCGCCCTGGACCGCCAGGCCTTCCGTCTGCGCAAGCGTGCCGAGCACGCAAACGACCTGTACTTCATGTCCCTGTCGAGCCGCACCATGGTCTACAAGGGCATGGTCACGACGCTGCAGCTCGAGCCGTTCTACCCGGACCTCAGCGACGACCGCTTCGCATCGAAGCTCGCGATCGTGCACTCGCGCTACTCCACGAACACGTTCCCGTCGTGGCCGCTCGCACAGCCGTTCCGGACGATCGCGCACAACGGCGAGATCAACACGGTGCGCGGCAACCGCAACTGGATGCGCGCACGGCAGTCGCAGCTCGAGAGCGAACTGCTCGGCGACATGGCCCCGCTGCTGCCGATCGTCAGCCCGGGCGCGAGCGACTCGGCCTCGTTCGACGAGGTGCTCGAGCTCTTGACCCTGACCGGTCGGACGCTGCCGCACGCCGTGTCGATGATGGTGCCGGAGGCCTGGGAGAACCAGGTCGGGATGGACCCGGAGCTGCGGGCGTTCTACGAGTACCACTCGATGCTCATGGAGCCGTGGGACGGCCCGGCCGCCATCACCTTCACCGACGGTTCGCTCGTCGGCGCCACCCTGGACCGCAACGGGCTGCGCCCCGGACGCTTCCTCGTCACCGACGACGGACTCATCGTGATGGGGTCCGAGACCGGGGTCATCGACGTGCCCGCCGCGAATGTCGTCCGCAAGGGCCGTCTGCGCCCCGGCCGGATGTTCCTGGTGGACACCGAGGCCGGCCGCATCATCGAGGACGACGAGGTCAAGCGGGAGCTGGCGACGTCGGGGCCGTGGGGCGAGTGGCTCGACGAAGGCCGCATCAACCTGAACGACCTGCCGGACCGCGAGCACATCGTGCACACCCCGGCGTCGGTCACCCGGCGTCAGCGCGCCTTCGGCTACACCGAGGAAGAAGTCCGCATCCTGCTCCGCCCGATGGCGCAGGTGGGCGCGGAACCCCTCGGGGCCATGGGCTCGGACACCCCGATCGCGGTGCTCTCGCAGCGCCCCCGGCTGCTGTTCGACTACTTCACGCAGCAGTTCGCCCAGGTGACCAACCCGCCGCTGGACTCGATCCGCGAGCAGGTCATCACCTCGATGGGCATGGGCCTCGGTCCGGAGCGCAACCTGCTGTCGGCCGGCCCCGAGCACGCGCAGCAGATCACCCTCGACTTCCCGGTGATCGACAACGACCAGCTCGCCAAGGTGCAGCACTTCGAGACCGGGTCGGGTCGGCACCTGACCGTCACGATCAAGGGCCTGTACCGGGTCGACGCCGGCAAGAAGGCGATGCAGAAGCGCATCGCCGCGGTGTGCGACGAGGTCGACGCCGCCATCGAGTCGGGCAAGCAGTTCATCGTGCTGTCGGACCGCGACGGCAACGCCGAGCAGGCGCCCGTGCCGAGCCTGCTCCTGCTCGCCGCCGTGCACCACCACCTGATCCGCACGGAGCAGCGCATGAAGGTCGGCCTGATCGTCGAGGCCGGCGACGTGCGCGAGGTCCACCACGTGGCGACGCTCATCGGGTACGGTGCCTCGGCGATCAACCCGTACCTCGCGATGGAGACCTGCGAGAACCTGGTCCGTGCCGGCATGATCACCGGGATCACCCCGGAGCAGGCCGTCAAGAACGTGATCAAGGCGCTCGGCAAGGGTGTCCTGAAGATCATGTCGAAGATGGGCATCTCGACGGTGTCGAGCTACGCCGGTGCGCAGGCGTTCGAGGCCGTCGGCCTGAGCCAGGGGTTCATCGACAAGTACTTCACCGGCACCTCGTCGATCCTCGGCGGCGTCGACATCGACGTCATCGCGAAGGAGAACGCCGAGCGCCACGCCCAGGCCTACCCGCAGGACGGCGCAGTGCTCTCGCACGAGCGCCTGCAGACCGGCGGCGAGTACCAGTGGCGCCGCGAGGGCCCCCCGCACCTGTTCAACCCGGACACCGTCTTCCGGCTGCAGCACGCCACCCGTGCACGCCGGTACGACATCTTCCGCGAGTACTCGAGCGCCGTGGACGACCAGTCCGAGGAGCTCATGACCCTGCGTGGGCTCTTCCGGTTCAAGCACGGGCTGCGGAAGCCGATCGCGCTCGACGAGGTCGAGTCGATCGAGTCCATCGTCAAGCGGTTCAACACCGGCGCGATGTCGTACGGCTCGATCTCGAAGGAAGCCCACGAGACGCTCGCGATCGCGATGAACCGCCTCGGTGGTCGCTCGAACACCGGCGAGGGCGGTGAGGACGTCGACCGGCTCCTCGACCCCGAGCGCCGCAGCGCGATCAAGCAGGTCGCGTCCGGTCGCTTCGGTGTGACGAGCATGTACCTCACGCACGCCACCGACATCCAACTGAAGATGGCGCAGGGCGCGAAGCCCGGCGAAGGTGGTCAGCTGCCACCGCAGAAGGTGTACCCGTGGGTCGCCCGGACCCGGCACGCCACGGCGGGTGTCGGCCTGATCTCGCCGCCGCCGCACCACGACATCTACTCCATCGAGGACCTCAAGCAGCTGATCTTCGACGTCAAGCGCGCCAACCCGGCCGCTCGTGTGCACGTCAAGCTCGTCAGCCAGTCCGGCATCGGGGCGGTCGCCGCCGGTGTGACGAAGGCCCTGGCCGACGTCGTGCTCGTCTCCGGCCACGACGGCGGGACGGGTGCGTCGCCGCTGAACTCGCTCAAGCACGCCGGCACCCCGTGGGAGATCGGGCTCGCCGAGACGCAGCAGACGCTCATGCTGAACGGCATGCGCGACCGCGTGGTCGTGCAGGTCGACGGCCAGATGAAGACCGGTCGCGACGTCGTCGTGGCCGCGCTGCTGGGCGCCGAAGAGTACGGTTTCGCCACCGCGCCGCTCGTCGTCGAGGGCTGCATCCTGATGCGCGTGTGCCACCTCGACACGTGCCCGGTCGGGGTCGCCACGCAGAACCCCGAGCTCCGCAAGCGGTTCTCGGGCAAGCCCGAGTTCGTCGTGAACTTCTTCGAGTTCATCGCGCAGGAGGTCCGCGAGCTCCTGGCCGAGCTCGGCTTCCGCACGCTCGACGAGGCGATCGGCCAGGCCGACACGCTCGACGTCGACCGTGCCCTCGAACATTGGAAGGCATCGGGGCTCGACCTCGCGCCGGTCCTCAAGGGCCCGCACTTCGACGCAGCCGAGCCGCGGCGGCACCAGCGCGAGCAGGACCACGAACTCGAGCAGCACTTCGACGTGGCCCTCATCCAGCAGACCGCCGACGTCCTCGACCACGGTGGTTCGATCGCGCTCGACCTGCCCATCCGCAACACCGAACGCGCGGTCGGCACGATGCTCGGCCACGAGGTCACGAAGCGGCACGGCGAACACGGGCTGCCCACCGGCTCGATCGACGTCACACTGCGCGGTTCCGCCGGGCAGTCGCTCGGCGCGTTCATGCCCGCCGGCATCACCCTCCGGCTCATCGGCGACAGCAACGACTACGTCGGCAAGGGCCTGTCCGGTGGCGAGATCATCGTGCGCCCGGACGCCGGCTCGGGCTTCGACCCGGCCGAGAACGTCATCGCCGGCAACGTGATCGGGTACGGCGCGACGCAGGGCAGCATGTTCATCCGCGGCATCGTGGGCGAGCGCTTCCTGGTGCGCAACTCGGGTGCGACCGCGGTGGTCGAGGGCGTGGGCGACCACGCGCTCGAGTACATGACCGGCGGGCTCGCGCTCATCCTCGGCGAGACCGGGCGGAACCTCGGGGCCGGCATGTCCGGCGGCACCGCGTACGTCCGCGGACTGCGCGAGGAGCACGTCAACACCGATGCTCTCGCGACCGGCGAACTGCGGCTCGAGGCGCTCGACAGCGCCGACGTCGCGATCGTCACCGACCTGCTCACGCGGCACGCGGCGGAGACCGGCTCGACGCTCGCATCCGACCTGCTCGAGTCCGGTGACCTGAGCGACTTCGTCAAGGTGCTGCCGCGTGACTACGCGGCGGTGCTCGAGACCCGTCAGCGCGCCGTCGACGAGGGGCTCGACCCCGACGGCGACGTGGTCTGGAACAGAATCATGGAGGTGACCGGTGGCTGATCCCAAGGGATTCCTCAAGGTCCAGGAACGCGAGCTCCCCGCACGACGACCCGTGCCCGTCCGGCTCATGGACTGGAAAGAGGTCTACGAGCAGCAGGAGTCCGGCGCCCTCAAGCGCCAGGCGGGCCGCTGCATGGACTGCGGCGTGCCGTTCTGCCACCAGGGCTGCCCCCTCGGCAACCTGATCCCGGAGTGGAACGACCTGACCTGGCGCGGCGAGGGCCGTCAGGCGATCGAGCGGCTGCACGCGACGAACAACTTCCCGGAGTTCACCGGGCGGCTCTGCCCGGCCCCGTGCGAGTCGTCCTGCGTGCTCGGCATCAACCAGCCGCCGGTGACCATCAAGCAGGTCGAGGTCTCGATCATCGACGACGCGTTCCAGAACGGATGGGTCACCCCGCACCCGCCGGAGCGCCTGACCGGCAAGACCGTCGCCGTGGTGGGGTCGGGCCCCGCCGGGCTCGCCGCCGCGCAGCAGCTCACGCGTGCCGGGCACACGGTCGCCGTGTACGAGCGCGACGACCGCATCGGTGGTCTGCTCCGCTACGGGATCCCGGACTTCAAGATGGAGAAGCGCCAGATCGACGCACGGCTCGCCCAGATGCAGGCCGAGGGCACCCGCTTCCGCGCTGGTGTCGAGATCGGCCGCGACATCACCTGGGACGACCTGAAGTCCCGCTACGACGCGGTCGTCGTCGCGACCGGTGCCACCGTGCCCCGTGACCTGCCGATCCCGGGGCGCGACCTCGAGGGCGTGCACTTCGCGATGGACTACCTCGTGCAGCAGAACAAGGCGAACGCCGGCACCCGGGTCGACAACCAGCTCACGGCCGAGGGCAAGCACGTCGTCGTCATCGGCGGCGGGGACACCGGTGCCGACTGCATCGGCACCGCGCACCGGCAGGGTGCCCTGAGCGTGACGAACCTGGCGATCGGCAAGCAGCCACCGCTGGAGCGTCCGTCCGAGCAGCCGTGGCCGATGTTCCCGACCGTGTTCGAGGTCACGAGCGCCCACGAAGAGGGTGGCGAACGGCACTTCCTGGCGTCGACCGTCGAGTTCCTGGCGAACGAGGCCGGCGAGGTCCGAGCCCTCCGCGTCGCCGAGACCGAGTACCTCGACGGCCGTCGCGTGCCGAAGGCCGGCTCCGAGCGTGAGATCCCGGCGGACCTCGTCCTCGTCGCGATGGGCTTCACCGGCCCCGAGTCCGACACGATCGAGCCGCAGCTCGGCCTGCCGACCGCGGTGTCCGGTGCGCTCGACCGCCGTGCCGACTACACGACGAACGAAGCCGGCGTGTTCGTCGCCGGTGACGCCGGTCGTGGGCAGTCCCTGATCGTCTGGGCGATCGCCGAGGGTCGTGCCGCGGCCGCGAAGGTCGACGAGTACCTCGAGGGCTCGACGATCCTGCCGGCGCCGGTCAAGGCGACCGACCGGGCGATGTCCATCTCGTGACTCCGGGGCCACCTGCACTCGATAAGGTGCTGGTGGCCTCGCCTCGTTCCGCGCGGCCCCACAGCGCGGAAACCAGAGCACCATCCACCACACGAAGGAATCCATTGAGACGCGCAAAGATCGTTTCGACGCTCGGACCGGCTACGTCGGACTACGAGACCGTCAAGGAGATCATCGAAGCGGGCGTCGACGTCGCCCGACTCAACCTCAGCCACGGTGACTACAGCGTCCACGAAGCCAACTACGTGAACGTCCGTCGCGCGGCCGAGGAGCTCGGCAAGCCCGTCGCGATCCTCGTCGACCTGCAGGGTCCGAAGATCCGCCTGGCCAAGTTCGCCGACGGCCCGCACGACCTCGCGGTCGGCGACGTGTTCACCATCACGACCGAGGACGTCCCCGGATCCAAGGAGATCTGCGGCACGACGTTCAAGGGCCTGCCCCAGGACGTCAAGCCCGGCGACCCGCTGCTCATCGACGACGGTCGCGTTCGCCTGCGCGTGCTCGACACCGACGGTGTCCGCGTCCGCACCGAGGTCGTCGTCGGCGGCACCGTGTCGAACAACAAGGGCATCAACCTGCCCGGCGTCGCCGTCAACGTCCCCGCGCTCAGCGAGAAGGACGAGGCCGACCTCCGCTGGGCGATCCGCCAGGGTGCCGACCTCATCGCGCTGTCCTTCGTGCGGAACGCCTCGGACGTCGTCCGCGCCCACGAGATCATGGACGAAGAGGGCAAGCGCCTCCCCGTCATCGCCAAGGTCGAGAAGCCGCAGGCCGTCGACGCGCTCGAGGAGATCATCGACGCCTTCGACAGCATCATGGTCGCCCGCGGTGACCTCGGTGTCGAGCTGCCGCTCGAGGCCGTCCCGATCGTGCAGAAGCGCGCCGTCGAGCTGTCCCGCCGCATGGCGAAGCCGGTCATCGTCGCGACGCAGATGCTCGAGTCGATGATCTCGTCGCCGATCCCGACCCGCGCCGAGACCTCCGACGTCGCGAACGCCGTGCTCGACGGCGCGGACGCCGTCATGCTCTCGGGCGAGACGAGCGTCGGCGAGTACCCGGTGCAGACGGTCCGCACGATGGCCCGCATCGTCGAGTCCACCGAGGACCACGGCCTCGAGCGCATCGCGCCGCTCGGCACGAAGCCGCGCACCCTCGGCGGGGCGATCACGCTCGCCGCAGTCGAGATCGCCGAGTTCACCGAGGCGTCGTACCTCTGCGTGTTCACCGAGTCCGGTGACTCGGCCCGCCGCATGTCCCGGCTGCGCCACGGTCTGCCGATCATCGCCTTCACCCCGAACGAGGCCACGCGTCGCCGCATGGCCCTCACCTGGGGCGTGCGGTCCTTCCTCGTCGAGCGCAAGACCCACACCGACGAGCTCTTCTCGCAGGTCGACGACGTCCTCCTCGAGAACGGCCTGGCCGCCCCCGGCGACCGCGTCATCGTGACGGCCGGTTCCCCTCCCGGGATCGAGGGCTCGACGAACGACCTGCGCGTGCACCGCGTGGGCGACGCCCACGCCGAGGCCGCGCCGGCCTACGTGCGCGACTGATCCGCAGGATCCCTCGCCGACAGGGCGCGGACGGGAGGCCCGGCGTACGAACGCGCGTCGCCTCCGGTCCGCGCCCTGCCGCGTCCCCACGGCCGTGGTGGTGACCATCCGTCGGCCGCAGGCGGCAGGATGGCTGCTGTGAGCCTCCCCACCGAACACCCGGCGCCGCGCGCCGACGTCCGCCGCTGGCGTCGCTACCTGGCCGACGAGCGCGCCGAGGGCGCGGTGTACCGCAACCTCGCCGCACGGCGTTCCGGCGAGGAGCGCGCGATCCTCGCCGCCCTGGCCGAGGCCGAGGGCCGGCACGAGCAGCACTGGCTGGACCTGCTCGGTGACGACGTCGGCAGGCCGATGCGGGGGAGCCTCCGCACGCGCGTCCTCGCCGGGCTGGCGAAGCGCTTCGGGTCGGTCTTCGTCCTCGCGCTCATGCAGCGTGCCGAGGACCGTTCACCCTACGCGGACGACGACGACGCGACCGCGAGCATGGCGGCCGACGAGCGCATCCACGGCGAGGTGGTCCGCGGGCTCGCGAACCGCGGCCGGATGCGGCTTTCCGGCACGTTCCGCGCAGCGGTCTTCGGGGCCAACGACGGGCTGGTGTCGAACCTGGCGCTCATCATCGGCATCAGCGCGTCCGGTGCGGACCGGCACTTCGTGCTGCTGAGCGGCATCGCGGGCCTGCTCGCCGGCGCGTTGTCGATGGGTGCGGGGGAGTACGTCTCGGTCCGGTCGCAGCGTGAACTGCTCGAGGCGTCCACGCCGCACCCCGACGCGGGCCAGGCCGTGGCGGACCTCGACGTCGACGCGAACGAGCTCGCCCTGGTCTACCGTGCCCGTGGGATGTCCGAGGCCGAGGCGACCGAGCACGCGGCACACGTGCTGTCCGGCATCGGGGAGCGGCGTCCGACGACCGGCCCGGTGGCGACGGTCGACGACCACGAGGCGGTCGGCAACGGCCTGAGTGCCGCGGTGTCGAGCTTCCTGTTCTTCGCGTCGGGCGCGATCATCCCGGTGCTGCCGTTCCTGCTCGGCATGCAGGGGTGGGCGGCCATCGCGGTCGCTGGCACGCTCGTCGGGCTCGCGCTGCTCGGCACCGGTGCGGTCGTCGGTGTCCTGAGCGGGGCGTCGCCGGGCAAGCGGGCGTTCCGGCAGCTGGCGATCGGGTTCGGCGCTGCGGTGGTGACCTACGCGCTCGGGCTGCTGTTCGGCACCGGTGCCGCCTGACGGCTACCGGCGGACGGCGGCGCGCGGCGGCAGCAGCAGCAGGGCCGCGGCGCCGACGACGATGAGCGCGATGCCCGCGAACACCATGAAGACCGTGAGCGCGAGGCCCGGCGCGACGAGCACGACCACGCCGCCGAGGATCGAGAGCACCCCGCTCACCAGGGTCGGCACGCGGGACGACCCCGGGTGGCCGACGAACCCGCCGACGATCGCGACGATGCCCTCGATGACGAAGCCGACCCCGGCCAGCACCGCGTAGACGACCAGGGGGATCGCCGGGTCGAGCAGCGCCACGAGCCCGGCGACCGCGACGAGCGCCCCGACGATCCCCGAGGTCCACCGCCACACCGTCGGGGTCCCGTGCCCGCGCGCCGCGGCCACCACCCGCAGGGCACCGGCGACGACGAGGTAGACGCCGAAGAGCAGGGCCACCACGACCAGTGAGGGCCGCGGCCACGCGATGGCGACGATCCCGAGGGCGATCGCGACGACCGCCGTGACGACGACGAACACCCGGAACGTGCGGACGGCACGAGAATCCACGGACACTCCTCCTGATCGGACCGATGGAGTCCCGAACGCTACCCGGCCGACGGCGGCGCCGTGCAGCCGTCGTGCCCGTGCAACCGGATGCAACCCCCGCGGACGTACCGTGCGGGAAGGCACGCGATCCGAACGTGCCCCGACAGCGTCGTCGAAAGGCCACCACCATGACCATCGCACCATCGCCCACCAGCTACGCCGCACCCGGCGAAGCGGGCTCCCTCGTGCAGTACCGATCGCGGTACGACCACTTCATCGGCGGCGAGTACGTCCCGTCGGCGAGCGGTCGGTACTTCGAGAACCCGACCCCCGTCACCGGCAAGGTCTTCACCGAGGTCGCCCGTGGCGACTCCACCGACGTGGACCGTGCGGTGGCGGCGGCCTGGAAGGCGTTCCCGACCTGGGGGAAGACGAGCGCCGCTGAGCGCGCGATCATCCTCAACAAGATCGCCGACCGGATGGAGGAGCACCTCGAGGCCCTCGCCGTCGCCGAGACGTGGGAGAACGGCAAGCCGATCCGCGAGACCCTCGGCGCGGACATCCCGCTCGCGATCGACCACTTCCGCTACTTCGCCGGGGCGATCCGGGCGCAGGAGGGTTCGGCCGGCGAGATCGACCACGACACCGTGGCCTACCACTTCCACGAACCGCTCGGCGTCGTCGGGCAGATCATCCCGTGGAACTTCCCGATCCTGATGGCGGTGTGGAAGCTCGCGCCGGCCCTGGCCGCGGGCAACTGCGTCGTCCTGAAGCCGGCGGAGCAGACCCCGGCGTCGATCCACGTGCTCGTCGAGCTCATCCGCGACCTGCTGCCCGCCGGCGTGCTCAACGTCGTCAACGGTTTCGGCATCGAGGTCGGCGCACCGCTCGCCCAGCACCCGGACATCAGGAAGATCGCGTTCACCGGCGAGACCACCACGGGTCGGCTCATCATGCAGTACGCCTCGCAGAGCCTGATCCCGGTCACGCTCGAGCTCGGTGGCAAGAGCCCGAACGTGTTCTTCGCCGACGTCGCCGCCGAGAAGGACTCGTTCTACGACAAGGCGCTCGAGGGCTTCACGTTCTTCAACCTCAACCAGGGCGAGGTCTGCACCTGCCCCTCCCGCGCGCTCGTGGCGAAGGAGATCTACGACGGGTTCGTCGCCGACGGCCTCGACCGGGTGCGCGCCGTCAAGCAGGGGCACCCGCTCGACCTGTCGACGATGATCGGCGCGCAGGCGTCGAACGACCAGCTCGAGAAGATCCTGAGCTACATCGACATCGGCAAGCAGGAGGGCGCGAAACTGCTCACCGGCGGCGAGCGTGCCGACCTGGGCGGCGAGCTCTCCGGTGGCTACTACGTCACGCCGACGGTCTTCGAGGGCGACAACTCGATGCGGATCTTCCAGGAGGAGATCTTCGGACCCGTCCTCGCACTGACGTCCTTCAGCGGCTACGACGAGGCGATCGCCACGGCCAACGACACCCTGTACGGGCTCGGGGCCGGCGTGTGGAGTCGCGAGGCCACGACGCTGTACCGCGCCGGCCGCGACATCCAGGCCGGTCGGGTGTGGTCGAACACCTACCACCAGTACCCGGCCGGGGCGGCGTTCGGCGGGTACAAGCAGTCCGGCATCGGGCGCGAGAACCACAAGATGATGCTCGACCACTACCAGCAGACGAAGAACCTGCTCGTGTCCTACGCCGACGGTCCGATGGGCTTCTTCTGATGGACAGTCGGCCGCACACCGCACGCGTGGCGGTGACGCCGGCGGCGGGGGAGGTCCTGCGGACCCTCGCCGCCCGGCACGGTCCCCTGATGTTCCACCAGTCGGGCGGCTGCTGCGACGGGTCGAGTCCGATGTGCTATCCCGTCGGCATGTTCCGCACCGGCTCCGGTGACGTCCTGCTCGGAGCGCTCGCGGTCGACGGGCTCGACCCGATCGAGGTCTACATGTCGAAGTCGCAGTTCGAGTACTGGAAGTACACGCACCTGACGATCGACGTGGTCGACGGCCGGGGCGGCGGGTTCTCGGTGGAGAGTCCGGAGGGCAAGCGGTTCCTGACCCGGTCGCGGATGCTCGACGACGCCGAGCTCGCCGATCTGGGCCTGGTCCCGGCCGTGCCCCGGACGTAGGCTGGCGGGACTCGTCGCGACGGTGCGGCGGGTGGGGTCGATCGGAGGACGCATGCGCGCACCCGACCGGCTCCGCCCGCTCGTCGCCGCGTCCTGGCGGCGGTCCGCGGCGGTCGACCCGGACGGTGTGCCGTCGCTCACCCTCGGGGACGACGAGCTCGACGCCGCCCGCCGCGACGGCCCGCTCGCGACCCTGCTCCCCGTCGTCCGGCGCCTGCTGCTCGACGACACGCGCTCCGCCGGCTGTGTCGTCGCGGTCGGTGACGCCTCCGGCCGCCTGGTCTGGGTCGACGGTGCCCGCACCGCACGGCGCGCGGCCGAGGACATGGGTTTCGTCCCCGGTGCCGACTGGGCCGAGGACCGCGTCGGCACGAGCGCGCCCGGCACGGCCCTGCGGCTCGACCGACCGGTGCAGATCCGTTCCGAGGAGCACTACGCGAACGCCGTCAAGCCGTGGTCGTGCACGGCGGTGCCCGTCCACGACGCCCGCGGTGCCACCGTCGGGGTGCTCGACCTGACCGGCGACGACCGGGCCGTCGAGCGGCACACCCTGTCGTTGCTCGCCGCCACGGTCGCCGCCGCCGAGGCACAGCTCGCCCTCGCCGCGAGTCGCCTGCCGGCGCCCTCCGCGTCGACGCCGGCCGCACCCGGCGCCGAACTGTCCGTGCTCGGTACCGACACCGCCGTCCTGCGCGTCCGTGACCACCGGGTGCAGCTCTCGCCCCGGCACTCCGAGCTCCTGGTCGTCCTCGCCGCCCACCCGGACGGGTTGGCCGCCGCCGACCTCGCGCAGGCGGTGTACGGCGACGCCGGCGCGATCGTGACCCTGCGCGCCGAGGTGGTGCGGCTCCGACGGGTCCTCGCGGAGCACGCGTCGGGCGTGACCGTGACGTCGCGGCCGTACCGCGTGACCGGGATGGCGACCGACGTCGACACCGTGCTGTCCGCGCTCGACCGGGGGGCGCGCCTCCAGGCCGTCGACCGGTACGCCGGACCGGTCCTGCCGGGGTCGGCTGCGCCGGGGGTGGATGCCGTGCGCGACCTGGTGCGGGGTCGGTTCCGCGAGTCCGTCGTCGCCGACGGCGGGGTCGACGCGCTGCTCGCGTGGGCGCGGACACCCGACGGGGCGGCGGACGCGCGGGTGCTCCGCGCGCTGCTCGCGGTGCTGCCGCGGCGGTCGCCGCGACGGGCCGGTCTCGTGGCGGCGATCGAGGCGCTCGAGGGCGTCTGAGACGGTCGACAACCGGCCTGGAGGCGCGCCCCGCGCGGTCGGGACCGCTGACGGGGTGCGCCTCCCGGCCTGGTGATCAGGAACCGGAGGTCGGTGCCGGGGTGGGAACCGTCGCCTTCCCCGTCCCGCCGTCCTTCGGCGGGACGGGCGCGGTGGGCTTGTTCTTCGTGCCGTCGTTCGGCGGGGTGGGCGCGGTGGGCTTGTTCTTCGTGCCGTCCTTCGGCGGGGTGGGCGCGGTGGGCTTGCTCTTCGCGCCGTCCTTCGGCGGCGTGGGGGCCTTGCCCTGCTCGTCCTTCGGGGGCGCGGGCACGGTCGCGCGCGCACCGGGATCCGGCAGCGCCGTGCAGCCGGGCGCCGTGGCGGGACCGCCCCCGGGTGGTGCGGGCACCGTCGCGGTGCCGCCGTCGGGCTGCGCGGGAGCCGGCGTGGTCGCGCTGGTCGGCGCACCCGTCGGCGTGGTCGCTCCGGGGCTGCTCGGCGCGGCGTTCGCCGTGGCGATGCCGAACCCGCCGAGCACCAGCACCGCGGCTGCGGCCGTGCCGATCCCGACCCGACGCAGGAGTGCGCCGCGTCGCGGACTCGTCGCGGTGGTCGTGTCGTCTCGTTCGTCGTGCATGGTGGTTCCGTTCCGTGACCGGGCGGATCCGGTTGATCCGTCGCTGGAGACGACGCTCGAGTCCGAATCTGAAGCATGCCTGAAGCACAGGGATTCTCCAGCGTCCTCCATGCTCGGTGCCCGCCGAGGGGACCTACGGTGTCCGCCGTGCCTGCTCCCGCTCGAATCCTCGTCGTCGACGACGACGACTCCATCCGCACCTCCGTCGCGACCACCCTGCGCGCCGAGGGCTTCCTCGTCGCCGAGGCCGCCGACGGCCGCGACCTCCTGGACGACGTCCGCCGTGCCGCGCCGGACCTCGTGTTGTTGGACTGGATGCTGCCCGGTCCCAGCGGCATCGTGCTCGCCGGACGTCTGCGGTCGGCCTCGGACGCCGCCGTCGTCATGATGACCGCGCGCGACGAGCTCGACGAACGGTTGCGTGGCTTCGCCGAGGGGGCCGACGACTACGTGGTCAAGCCGTTCGCGATGGCCGAGCTGGTCGCACGGGTGACGGCGGTGCTGCGGCGGCGCGGCCGGATCCCGTCGGTCGTCGAGGTCGGCGACCTCGTGCTCGACCCGGACGCCGCCACCGCTCGCCGGGCAGGAGTGCTCCTCGACCTCACCGCGACGGAGTTCCGGCTGCTGCGCTTCCTCGCCGAGAGCCGGGGCCGAACGGTGTCGAAGGGACAGATCACGACGCAGGTGTGGGGGTACGACGACGTCGCGGCGAACGTCGTCGAGGTCCACCTCAGTGCGCTCCGGCGGAAGATGGAGGCGCACGGGCCCCGTCTCGTGCACACCGTGCGCGGCATCGGGTACCGGTTGAGCGACGAGCGGACGGCAGCGTGAGCGTCCACGACGGTCCGCTCCGGACGACCTCGTTGCGGTTGCGGACCGTGGTGGCCATCGTGGTCCTGCTCGCCGTCCTGCTCGCCGGACTGGCCGTGGCGGTCGAGGTGGTCCTCGGGGTCCGACTCCGCGCCCAGGCCGAGGACCGGCTCCGTGACCGTGCGTCGGCCGCCGCGGCACTCGTCGGCACCGTCGACGTCGAGGACCTCGCCGACCGGCTGTCCGCCCAGGGACTCTCGGTCCGGATCGTCCAACCCGACGGTGACGCCGTCGAGGCCGGCCCCACCCCGGACCAGCTCCGCACCGGTCCGCCCGACCCGGGCGGCCTGCCGGCGACGGTGCCGCGCGGCAGCGGCGACGTCGGTCGGACGCCCACCGCGGCGGCCACGCCGACGACCACACCGACGAGCACGGTCGAGCGCACCACGATCACGTCGTCGACGGTGCGCGAGGACGACGGCGTCCTCACCCTGGTGAGCCGGCTCGACGACGGCACCCGCCTCACGCTGACCGCCGGGACCCGTGACGTCCAGGACACGCTCGTGCAGCTCGGCTGGGTGATGGGCGGCGCGTCCGCGGCGTTCCTCGGCGTGGCCGTCCTCGGCGTGGTGCTCGTCGTCCGCCGGTCCCTCCGGCCGCTCGACGAGATGGCGACGACCGCGCGGTCGATCGCCGGCGGCGACCGCGGCCGGCGACTCCGGCCCACCCGGCAGGACACCGAGATCGGGCGGGTCGCCGTCGCCCTCGACGAGATGCTCGACGCCGTCGAGGGGGCCGAGCGGGACGCGGTCGCCGCCGAGGCGCGGGTCCGCTCGTTCCTCTCCGACGCCGCGCACGAGCTGCGGACGCCCGTCGCCGGGGTCCGCGCCGCCGCCGACACCCTGGTGCGCGGCGGCGACGGCGACGACCGGACCCGCGAGGTCCTCGCCGTGCACGTCGTGCGCCAGGCGGACCGGGCCGCGCGGCTCATCGAGGACATGCTGACCATGGCCCGGCTCGACCGGGGGATCGAGCTCGACCGACGGGTCGTCGACCTCGGGGCGTTCCTCGTTGCCGAGGGCGAACGGCTCCGGCTCCGGCTGCCGTCCGTCCACCTCGACGTGGACGTGCCCGAACGCCCCGTGCCCGCCGACGTCGACGCCGAGCGACTCGCCCAGGTGGTCGGCAACCTCGTCGACAACGCGGCGCGTGCGGCGGGTGCGACCGGCAGGGTCGTGGTCAGCCTCGGCGACCACGGCACCGGTCCCGTGGTCCGGGTCGAGGACGACGGGCCTGGGATCCCCGTGGAGTACCGCGAGCGCGTGTTCGACCGGCTCGTCCGACTGGAGGCCGCGCGTGACGCCCGGTCCGGTGGCGCCGGACTGGGGCTGCCGATCGCGCGGGGGATCGCCGAGGCGCACGGCGGCGGGCTGCGGCACGGGGCGGACGGCGTACTGGGCGGCGCGGTGTTCGAGCTGTCGCTGCCGGCGGCGGCCGTCGGGGCGCAGGTGTCCTGCTAGCCTGGAGTCCTCGCGAGTGTGGTGGAATCGGCAGACACGGGGCACTCAAAATGCTCTGCCTCACGGCGTGCGGGTTCAAGTCCCGCCACTCGTACAACGCAACTTCTGACGTCTAGTAGGCTTGCGGCTGTGAGTGACACAGAAGCAACCGCAACAGCACCGCGCCGCGTCGTCGTCGCCGAGGACGAGTCGCTCATCCGCCTCGACATCGTCGAGATCCTCCGCGACAACGGGTTCGACGTGGTCGGCGAGGCCGGCGACGGCGAGACCGCCGTGCAGCTCGCCACCGACCTCCGCCCCGACCTGGTCGTGATGGACGTCAAGATGCCGCAGCTCGACGGCATCTCCGCAGCCGAGAAGCTGTCCAAGAACCACATCGCTCCGGTGGTCCTCCTCACGGCGTTCAGCCAGAAGGACCTCGTCGAGCGTGCGACCGAGGCCGGCGCGCTGGCCTACGTGGTCAAGCCGTTCACGCCGAACGACCTGCTCCCCGCGATCGAGATCGCCCTCTCGCGGTACCAGCAGATCATCACCCTCGAAGCCGAGGTCGCCGACCTGGTCGAGCGCTTCGAGACCCGCAAGCTCGTCGACCGTGCCAAGGGCCTGCTGAACGAGAAGATGGGCCTCACCGAGCCCGAGGCGTTCCGCTGGATCCAGAAGGCCTCGATGGACCGCCGCCTGACGATGCACGACGTCGCCAAGGCGATCATCGAGCAGCTCAGCGCCAAGAAGTAGCACGACCTCGTCGCTCACGAAGCGCCGTCGGACCCTGGTCCGGCGGCGCTTCTGCGTTCCCTGGTGCGTGGGGCGGTGGAGGCGACCACCTGGCAGGCTGGAGCCGTGGACGACGTGGTGATCCGGGCCTCCCGGCCTGAGGACATGCCAGCGGTGGCCGACCTGCGGTGGCGGTGGAGCGTCGGCGAGGGCGGCGCCGAGCCGGCCGCGACGCCGGACGAGTACCGCGCAGCCATGACCGCCTTCGCCGCCGCGCACCCGGACACGCACCGATGCGTGGTCGCGGAGCGCGACGGCGCGGTGCTCGGCATGGCCTGGCTGGGGCTGGTCGCACGCCCGCCCACACCGGACCGGCCGGGGCGACGCCTGACCGCGGACGTGCAGACCGTCTACGTGCACCCGGACCTGCGTGGGCTCGGCGTCGCCGGACGACTCGTGACCGCGCTGCTCGAGATCGCCGACGACCTCGGTGTCGAACGGACCTCGGTGCACTCGAGCGTCGACGGGGAGCGGCTCTACCGACGGCTCGGCTTCGGCGACGCACGACTCCTGCTGCAGCGTCCGCCCGAGGACTGACGAGGGTTCAGCGCGCCTCGCGGATGAGGTTGGTGATGCGGACGGTGGAGCAGCGGCGCCCCTGGTCGTCGGTGAGCACGATCTCGTGCGTGGTGAGCGTGTTGCCGAGGTGGATCGCGGTACAGACACCGGTCACGGTGCCCGACGTGGCGCTCCGCGTGTGCGAGGCGTTGAGCTCGATGCCGACGGCGTAGCGGCCCTCGCCGGCGTGCACGTTCGCGGCCATCGACCCCAGGCTCTCGGCGAGCACCACGTAGGCGCCGCCGTGCAGCAGGCCGACCGGTTGTCGGTTGCCCTCGACCGGGATGCTGCCGACGGCGCGGTCGGCCGACATCTCGGTGATGACCATGCCCATCTTGTCGGCGAGCTCGCCCATGCCGCGGGCAGCGAGGCGGTCGTCGACGCCCCCGGTGATGGTCGCTTCGTCGGTCACGCGCTCGAACTCCCGTGTCGGATGGCGTCGGTAGGCTGTCCGGGTGTCGGACTCCGCAAAGCCTACCCTCATGGTCATCGACGGCCACTCGCTCGCCTTCCGGGCCTTCTACGCCCTGCCGGTCGACAGTTTCGTGAACCGGGACGGCCAGCACACCAACGCCATCCACGGCTTCATCTCGATGCTGCTCATGCTGCTGCAGCGCGAGAAGCCGACCCACCTGGCGGTGGCGTTCGACATCTCCCGGTTCTCGTTCCGCACCCGTGAGTACGAGGCGTACAAGGGCACCCGCTCCGAGACCCCGGTCGAGTTCAAGGGCCAGATCCCACTGCTGCAGCAGGCGCTCGAGGCGATGGGCATCACCACGGTGACGAAGGAGGACTACGAGGCCGACGACATCCTCGCGACCCTGTCGTCGCAGGGTGCCGCGCAGGGGTACCAGGTCTACGTCGTCTCCGGTGACCGCGATGCCATCCAGCTCGTCAACGACGACGTCACGCTGCTGTACCCGTCGGTCCGCGGTGTGTCCGAGCTCACCCGCTACGACCGCGACAAGGTCTACGAGCGCTACGGCATCGAGCCGCACCAGTACCCCGACATCGCCGCGCTCGTCGGCGAGACCAGCGACAACCTGATCGGCATCGACAAGGTCGGCGAGAAGACCGCGGTCAAGTGGGTCACCCAGTACGGCTCGCTCGAGGGGGTCCTCGAACACGCCGACGAGATCAAGGGCGTCGTCGGCAACAACCTGCGCGAGCAGCAGGACCGCGCGGTCCGCAACCGTCGGTTGAACCGTCTGGTCACCGACGTCGAACTGCCCGTCGGCCCGGCCGACGTCGCACTCCGGCCCTTCGACGAGACCGCCGTGCGCGAGCTCTTCGCCAAGCTGCAGTTCCGCACCCTGCTCGACCGGGTCTTCAAGGTCGCCGGCTCCGGCGAACCGTCCGAGCAGCCGGCCGAGGGTGGCGTGACGGACGGTGCCGCGACCCCACCGTCGGTGAAGACCCTGATCGACGAAGAGCTCGGCTACTGGCTCGAGCGCCGCAACGCGTCCGAGGCGGCGAACGGCTACGGCGTCGCCGTCGAGCTCATCGACGGCCGGCTCAGCACCATCGGCATCGCGACCCACGACGACGCCGTCCAGGTGCCAGGCGGCAGCGGCGCGAAGGACTACGAGCAGCTGTCGGCGTGGTTCGCCTCCGACGCCCCGAAGCACTTCCACGACGCCAAGGCCGCGATCAAGGCGCTCGCGACCGCCGGCTTCGTCGTGAACGGCATCGCCGGCGACGCCCGCATCATGGGGTGGCTCGCGCAGCCGGGCAAGCAGGGGCAGCCGTTGACCGACCTCGTCTACCAGGAGCTCGGCGAAGAGCTCCCGACGGCCGACCCGAACCAGCTCGTGCCGGAGACCGACCCGGTGAACGTCGGCGTGCACGCGTGGTTCGTCCTCCGGGTCACCACCGCGCTCCGCGCCCGGATCGACGAGTCGTCGCTCAAGGTCCTCGACGACATCGAGCTGCCGTTGGTGTCGGTGCTCGCGGGCATGGAGACCATCGGCGTCGGCATCGACCGCCCGGTGCTCACCGGCCTGTCGAAGGAACTGGGCGAGCGCGCCGCCGACCTCGCGCAGCAGGCCTTCGCCGAGATCGGGCACGAGGTGAACCTCGGGTCCCCGAAGCAGCTGCAGGAAGTGCTCTTCACCGAGCTCGCGATGCCGAAGACCCGCAAGACGAAGACCGGGTTCTCGACCGACGCCGCCAGCCTCACCGACCTGCAGGAGCAGCACCCGCACCCGTTCCTCGGCCTGCTGCTGCAGCACCGCGACGCCACGAAGCTCCGGCAGATCGTCGACACGCTCGACGCGGCGATCGTCGACGGGCGCATCCACACCCGGTACGAGCAGACGGGCAGCAGCACCGGGCGCATCTCGTCGACCGACCCGAACCTGCAGAACATCCCCGTGAAGACCGCGGTCGGCCGCCGGGTCCGGTCCGCGTTCGCCGTGGCCGAGCCGTACACGACGCTCATCACGGCCGACTACTCGCAGATCGAGATGCGCATCATGGCGCACCTGTCCGGCGACCCCGGACTGATCCAGGCCTTCAACGAAGGCGAGGACCTGCACCGCTTCGTCGGCGCCCGGGTGTTCGGCGTCGAGCCGGCAGCGGTCTCCGCCGAGATGCGCACCAAGGTCAAGGCGATGTCGTACGGCCTGGCGTACGGGCTGAGCGCGTTCGGGCTCTCGAAGCAGCTCCGCATCGAGCAGTCCGAGGCCCGGACGCTCATGACCGAGTACTTCGCCCGGTTCGGCGCGGTGCGCGACTACCTGCGCAACGTCGTGGAGCAGGCCCGCGAAGACGGCTACACCGAGACGATCTTCGGCCGTCGTCGTCCGTTCCCCGACCTGAAGAGCCCGAACCGCGTGCTGCGCGAGAACGCCGAGCGTGCTGCCCTGAACGCCCCGATCCAGGGCTCGGCTGCCGACATCATGAAGATCGCGATGCTCGGCGTCGCCGACGACCTGCGCGACGGCGGACTCGGGTCGCACCTGCTGCTGCAGGTGCACGACGAGCTCATCCTCGAGGTCGCACCCGGCGAGCAGGAGCGGGTCGAGGAGATCCTGCGCACCCGGATGGGCAACGCCGCCGAGCTCACCGTGCCGCTCGACGTCTCGGTCGGCGTCGGCGCGAACTGGGAGAGCGCGGCGCACTGACCCGCGTGCCGTCCGGTCGTGGTGGATAGGGTCGGACCATGAGCGAAGAGCGTCCCGTCCGCCAGCAGACCGCCGTCGACCACGTCGCCGAGGGGTGGGTCACGACCCTCGTCGACCTCGACCCGACGACCGCCACGTACATCGGTGTGCCGGGTCGGACGGGGGAGTACGGCGACACCTCGCCGGCCGGGGCCGCAGCCCTGGCAGACGCGGCGCGGGCCGCCAAGCGTGCGCTCGACGCCGCCGCGGCCGTGGACCCCGTCGACGATGTCACGAAGGCGGACCTCGGCGCGGAGCTCGACCTGGTGCAGGAGTCGTACGACCGTGGGCTGCACCTCCGCGACCTCAACGTGATCGCGAGCCCGACGCAGTCCGTCCGCGAGATCATCGACCTGATGCCGACCGCGACCGAGGCCGACTGGCAGGACGTGGCCAGCCGACTGCACGCGCTGCCGGACGCGCTCGAGGGCATCCGCGAGACCCTGCTCCAGGGCACGCGCGACGACGTCACCCCGGCGAAGCGGCAGGTCGCCCTGGTGGCGGAGCAGGCCGCCCGCAACGGTGCCGAGGACGGGTTCTTCCGCCGGCTCGCCGAGGGTGCCGCCCTCGATGACGGGTCCGCGGTGCCGGACTCGCTCCGCGCTGACCTGAGCCGCGGGGCCGAGGTCGCCTCGGCCGCCTACCGCAGCCTCGGGCAGTTCCTCGAACACGAGCTGCTCCCGCTCGCCACCCCGGTCGACGCCGTCGGCCGCGACGCGTACGAGCTGCACTCCCGTCGGTTCCTCGGCGCCGTGGTCGACCTCGACGAGACGTACGAGTGGGGCCTCGAGGAACTCGCCCGCATGCGCGACGAGCAGGAGCGCATCGCCGACCGGATCGAGCCGGGCGCCAGCGTCGCCCGCGCCATCGAGGTCCTCGACACCGACCCGGCACGGATCCTGCACGGCACCGAAGCCCTGCAGCGGTGGATGCAGGAGACGAGCGACGCCTCGGTCGCCGCGATGGCCGGCACGTACTTCGACATCCCGGATCCGATCCGCCGCCTGGAGTGCCGCATCGCCCCGACGCAAGAGGGCGGGATCTACTACAGCGGCCCGTCCGACGACTTCTCCCGCGCGGGCCGGATGTGGTGGTCGGTGCCCGAGGGGGTCACCGAGTTCGGCACCTGGCGCGAGAAGACCACGGTGTACCACGAGGGTGTCCCCGGCCACCACCTGCAGATCAGCCAGGGCGTCTACAACCGCGGCGAGCTGAACACGTGGCGGCGCCAGCTCTCCGGGTCCTCCGGGCACGTCGAGGGGTGGGCGCTCTACGCCGAGCGCCTGATGGAACAGCTCGGGTTCCTCGACGACGACGGTGACCGTCTGGGCATGCTCGACGGGCAGCGCATGCGAGCCGCGCGCGTGGTGCTCGACATCGGCGTGCACCTGCAGAAGACGAACCCGGACGGCGGCGGCTGGACGTGGGAGTACGCCCTCGACTTCATGCGCGAGAACGTGAACATGGACGACGCGTTCGTGCAGTTCGAGGTCGCGCGGTACTTCGGGTGGCCCGGGCAGGCACCGTCGTACAAGGTCGGGCAGCGGGTGTGGGAGTCGATCCGCGACGAGGTCGCCGCCCGCGAGGGTGCGGCCTTCGACCTCAAGGCGTTCCACCGCCGCGCACTGTCCCTCGGCAGCATCGGTCTGGACACCCTGCGGAGCGCCCTGCTCGGCTGACGCGCCGGCGACACGCCCGGTTGTGAGGGCTCGGCCGGTGCGGTTAGACTTGTGCGGCGCAATCCGCGCCACTCAATCAATCGCCACGGCGGAGCACCACGGGGGTCTCGACCCCCCGCACGCCACGGCCCGACTCATGTCCGTTCGGAGCAATCTCTACATGACAACCACTACGACCAAGGCTCCTAAGCAGGTCGCCATCAACGACATCGGTTCGGCTGATGACTTCCTGGCCGAGGTCGAGAAGACCCTGAAGTTCTTCAACGACGGTGATCTCATCTCCGGCACCGTCGTGAAGATCGACCGCGACGAGGTCCTCCTCGACGTCGGTTACAAGACCGAGGGCGTCATCCCCTCGCGCGAGCTCTCGATCAAGCACGACGTCGACCCCAACGAGGTCGTCAAGGTCGGCGACGAGGTCGAGGCCCTGGTTCTCCAGAAGGAGGACAAGGAAGGCCGCCTCATCCTGTCGAAGAAGCGTGCGCAGTACGAGCGCGCATGGGGCGACGTCGAGAAGATCAAGGAGTCCGACGGCGTCGTGACCGGCACGGTCATCGAGGTCGTCAAGGGCGGCCTGATCGTCGACATCGGTCTCCGCGGCTTCCTCCCCGCCTCGCTCATCGAGCTCCGTCGCGTCCGCGACCTCACGCCGTACCTCGGCCAGGAGATCGAGGCGAAGATCCTCGAGCTCGACAAGAACCGCAACAACGTGGTCCTGTCGCGCCGTGCGCTCCTCGAGCAGACGCAGTCCGAGTCCCGGACCACGTTCCTCAACAACCTGCACAAGGGCCAGGTCCGCAAGGGCATCGTGTCCTCGATCGTCAACTTCGGTGCGTTCGTGGACCTCGGTGGCGTCGACGGTCTCGTCCACGTCTCCGAGCTCAGCTGGAAGCACATCGAGCACGCCAGCGAGGTCGTCGAGGTCGGTCAGGAAGTCACCGTCGAGATCCTCGAGGTCGACCTGGACCGCGAGCGCGTGTCGCTCTCGCTCAAGGCGACGCAGGAGGACCCGTGGCAGGTCTTCGCCCGTACCCACGCGATCGGTCAGATCGCACCGGGCAAGGTCACGAAGCTCGTCCCGTTCGGTGCCTTCGTCCGCGTTGCCGACGGCATCGAGGGTCTGGTGCACATCTCCGAGCTCTCGAACAAGCACGTGGAGCTCGCCGAGCAGGTCGTCTCGGTCAACGACGAGGTCTTCGTCAAGATCATCGACATCGACCTCGACCGTCGCCGCATCTCGCTCAGCCTCAAGCAGGCGAACGAGGGCGTGGACCCCGAGGGCACCGAGTTCGACCCGGCGCTCTACGGCATGCCGACCGAGTACGACGACAAGGGTGACTACAAGTACCCGGACGGCTTCGACCCGGAGACGAACGAGTGGCTTGAGGGCTACGACACCCAGCGCACCGAGTGGGAGGGCCAGTACGCGGCCGCCCAGGGTCGTTGGGAAGCCCACAAGGCGCAGGTCGCGAAGACCATCGCCGACGAGGAAAAGGGTGGCTTCGACCTCCCGGCCGGCGCATCGACGTCGTCCGCTTCCTCTTCGTCGTCGTTCTCGAGCGAGACCGGTGGCGCAAGCCCCCTCGCCGACGACGCTTCGCTGGCGGCGCTCCGCGAGAAGCTCAGCTCGACCAACTGATCGAGCGAGTCGCACTGACCGGAAGCCCGGCATCCCCCAGGGGGTGCCGGGCTTTCGGCGTTTCCACGCTGCGGGTCGTTAGCCTGTCGCCGTGCGCATCATCGGTCTCACGGGCGGCATCGCCGCGGGCAAGTCGACGGTCTCCAAGCGTTGGGCGGAGCACGGCGGCATCGTCGTCGATGCCGACCGGTTGGCGCGGGACGCCGTCGCACCCGGCAGCCCCGGGCTCGCGCAGGTCGCCGAGCGGTTCGGCTCCTCGGTGATCGCGGCCGACGGCTCGCTCGACCGGGCGGCGCTCGGAGCGATCGTGTTCTCGGACCCGGCTGCCCGGAAGGACCTCGAGGCGATCACGCACCCCGAGGTCTGGCGGCTCGCGCAGCGCGCCTTCGACGAAGCCGGCGCCGCCGACCCCGACGCGATGGTCGTGTACGACGTGCCGCTGCTGGCCGAGGCCCGTGGCTCCCGCCCGATCCGGTTCGACGCGGTCGTCGTCGTCGACGCCCCGGCGGCCCAGCGCATCGAACGACTCGTCGAGCACCGCGGCATGGCCCGCGACGACGCTGAACGCCGGGTCGCCGCGCAGGCGAGCGACGCCGACCGTCTCGCCCTCGCCGACCACGTCGTCGACGCGACGGGCACGCTCGCGCAGACCCTCCGTTCGGCCGACGAGGTGTGGTCGCGGATCACCTCGTGAAGCACCGTCTGCTGCTCGTCCTCGCCGCGATCGTCCTCGTCGCGATCGGTGGCGGCGCACTGGTCGCAGCGAACCTGCTCGGGGCGCAGCGCATCGAGGACGAGGGACGGACGCCGACGACCGATCGCTCGCACGCCGACGAGGCACCGTCGGGCGATGACCGCGGACCTGCGGGGGAGTTCCACCGCTTCCGGCTCGGCACCGTGGGCGGCGAACGGCTCACCCCGAACCGCGACGACTTCGCGGCTCGCACTTCCGTCGACGGACCGCTCCTGCTGTTCCTGCCCGCCACACGATCCCGACCGGCGGACTACCAGCGCTTCCTCGGTCAGGCCCTCGCGGACGGGTACCACGTGCTCGGGTTGGACTACTGGAACCTCGGCCGGACCCTGTCCGGCACGTGCGAGGCCGACGCCCGCTGCTACGGCATGGTCCAGCGCAACCGGTTCGACGGCACCCGCCAGTCCCAGTTCAGTTCGGTGACGCCCGCCGGGTCGATCGTGTCGCGCTTCCGCGACGCGGTGGCCTACCTCGACGACCACGACCCCGACGGCGGGTGGGGCCGGTTCGTGCAGGGTGACGACGACATCGCCTGGCAGGACATCGTGGTGGCCGGACACTCCCAGGGCGGTGGCGAGGCGGCGTACATCGCGCACATCCGGTCCGTCCGCGGGGCGCTGATGTTCTCGTCGCCCGTCGAGTCGCGGGGACCGTCGCACGCGGCCTGGATGGATCGACCCGGCCAGACGCCCGTCGCGCGGATGTACGCCGTCGACGACGTCCGCGACGCCTTCGGCCCGCGGATCACCGGCTCGTGGCGGGTCCTCGGACTCGACGGCACGACCGGTCCGTTCCGCACGGACACCGACCCACCGCCCGTCGGCGCCGACCCGCACGCGATCCTGACCGACGTCCGGGGGCGGGGGAAGGCGCACTCGCTCATCATCAAGGACTCGACGCCGCTCGGCGCGGACGGGAAGGCGCGGATGACGGCGATCTGGCAGTGGATGCTGCACCGGTTCCCGACCGAGGGCGCTGCACCGTCAGCCGGCACCGTTCCCCCTGACGGCTCATAGCCACGAGCAATAGCCTCTGCTGGTGCAGCCCCTCGACCGAGAACCCGACCTGCGCTCGCTCGTCCGTGCCCGTGCGGCGGGGAGTCCGGAGCGCCCGTACCTGGAGGACGCCCGTTCCGCGCGGGTCCTGACGTACCGGGGCCTCGAGGACGCGGTGACCGCCTGGTCCGCGACGTTCGACGCGATCGGCGTCCCGGCGTCCGGCGCGGTCCTGGTCGACGTCGGCGACCCCCTCGCGTTCGCCGTGGTGCACCTGACCGCCGTGGCGACCGGTCGCCGTGCCGTCCCGGTGGACACCGGACAGCCGGCGACCGAGCCGGCCCGTCTCGCCGACCTGATCGGCGGGGCCTCGATCGTGGTGTCGGACCGTGCCGTGGACGGGACCGTCCCCGGGGCGCCGGCCTGCGGGATCGACGCGACCACGTTCCTCCCGGCCGCCGTCCGCGATGGCGACGTGCCCGCGGAGAGCCCGGACGCACCGGGCGAGGGATCCGTGGTGCTGTTCACGTCCGGGTCGACCGGCGCGCCGAAGGGCGTCGAGTTGCCGGAGTCGCAGTTGCTCGTCGTGGCACGGGCGGTCGCAGAGCACAACGGGCTGACCGAGCGCGATCGCGGGTTCAACTCGTTGCCGTTGTTCCACGTCAACGCCGAGGTCGTCGGCCTGCTGGCGACGCTCGTCGCCGGGGCGACGCTGGTACTCGATCCGCGCTTCCGGCGGACGGGGTTCTGGGAGATGCTCGCCGAGCGGCGCATCACCTGGCTGAACGCGGTGCCGGCGATCTTGGCGGTGCTGTCCAAGACCGGACCGCTCGCGTTCCCGGACGGGCTCCGCTTCGTGCGGAGTGCCTCCGCACCGCTCCCCGAACCCGTTCGAGCGGCACTCGGCAACGTGCCGCTCGTCGTCAGTTGGGGCATGACCGAGGGCGCATCGCAGATCACGGCCACGCCGCTCGGTGCACCCGCGCGGCCTGGTTCCGTCGGTGTGCCGGTCGGCTCCGAGGTCCAGGTCCGCGACGAGGACGACACGCCCCTGCCGGCTGACGCGATCGGTGCGCTGTGGGTCCGAGGCCCAGGCATCGTCGACCGGTACCTGTTCGGCCGGGCATCCGAGCGGTTCGACGCCGACGGTTGGCTGCGCACCGGGGACCTCGGGTCCGTGTCCCCGGACGGCTGGGTGTCGCTGGCCGGGCGGTCCGACGACGTCATCAACCGCGGTGGCGAGAAGGTGTACCCGGCCGAGGTCGAGGACGTACTGCTCGGCGATCCCCGCGTGCTCGAGGCGGTGGTGGTCGGGCGTCCGCACGACGTGCTCGGCGCGGTGCCGATCGCCTACGTGATCCTGCAGTCGGACGGCGACCGGGACCCCGACCCCGGCACGGTCGTCGCCGACCTCACCGCGCGTGCCGAGGCCCACCTGACCCGGTTCCGCCGCCCGGTCGAGATCGTCGTCGTGCCCGACCTGCCGCGGGCGCCCACCGGCAAGGTGCAGCGTGCGAAGGTCCGGACGATGGCGCAGCCGTCGTGACCGGTGCGCAGTCGAAGTCGAAGTCGCAGGCCCAGCCGCAGCCACAGGGCCAGCCGCAGCAGCCACACGTCCAGACCCCGACCCGAACGGCCGAAGGCAAGCCGCGCCACCTGTACGAGGTCGACGTCCTCCGGATCCTGACGTTCGCCTGCGTGATCGGCGTCCACACCACCAGCCACACCGCCGCGTCCGACGACGTCGGGCTCAACGCGCTGCTCGCGCTGCTGCACTTCACCCGGCTCGTCTTCTTCTCGCTGACCGCCTTCGTGCTCGTCTACAGCTACACGCTGCGACCGCGGCCGATGGCGCAGTTCTGGCCGAAGCGGTTCCTGCTCGTCGGTGTGCCGTACCTGGCGTGGTCGTTCGTGTACGTGGGCTCGGAGTGGCTCCTCAGCGCCACGCGACGCGGCGACGTGCCCGATCTCGTCCGGACGCTCGCCACCGGCATCGCCACCGGGACGTCGAAGTACCACCTGTACTTCCTGCTCGTGACGATGCAGGTGTACCTGCTGTTGCCGGTCATCGTGTGGCTGGTCCGGAAGACCCGCGGGCACCACGTCACGGCGCTCGTCGTGGCGCTCGTCGTGCAGCTCGTGGTGTTCGCCGGGTACAAGTACTTCCCGGCGAGCGACGCCTGGTTGCACGGCTACCAGAAGCAGTTCTTCTTCTCGTACGTGTTCTTCATCGTCTCCGGGGCGATCGCCGCCGACCACGCCGACGCGTTCCTCCGGTTCATCCGGGTGCACCGTCGCGCCGTGCTCTGGGCCTTCGCTGGCGTCGGCGCGCTGACGCTCGGCGTCTGGGCCCTCCAGGTGGCCCTCGGCCAGTCGCTCTACGCCGCCGGGACACCGCTGCAACCGATCGAGGCCGTCTGGAGCACCGCGGTGTTCGTCGGCTTCCTGGCGATCGGAGCGCGCTGGGCGGACCGTCGGCGCCCCGGCAGCCCGGTCGCGCGCTTCGTCGACTATGCCTCGGACCGGTCGTTCGGGATCTTCCTGAGCCATCCGTTCCTGATCTGGATCCTGCTGTACGGCGACAGCTGGCTCGAGGCCGTGGTGCCGCGTCCGTGGCTGACGCTCGTGACGTACCTGCTCGTGGTGGTGCTGTCCGTGGCGGTCACCGAGGCGTTCCGGTGGACCCCGCTGAGCGTGCCGCTCACCGGCCGGCCGTCGCTCGCGTCCCGCGGCCGGCGTCGGGCGCGCAGCCCGCAGCGCTGACCCGCGCGTTCCGGGCGTCCCTGGTCGGTTCTCCCGACCAGGGACGCCCGTTCCTGCTCGCTGTGCGCGGCGGCGGATGCTGTGCGCGGCGGTGGACGCGCTGCGCGGCGGACGGGAGGCGCGGGTCGGCCTGGGCACGTGCCTCCCGTCCGGCGGGTGGGGACCACCAGGGCCGCGCGCACGCCCGGCGGGTCCCGTTGCGGACAGCGGAATCGGGCGTACCTGGTCGTTCCTCTCGACCAGGTACGCCCGATTCGGCACGGCGTGCCGCTGACGGCGCGCGTCGCGGGTCAGGCGGCGCGCTGCTCGGCCGCGGGTGTCCCGACCTCGAGGACGCCGTTCGTCGAGGTGAGCCGCTGCGGCTTCATGAACCACGCGACGACCGCGGCGGCGCCGAGCAGCACGCACGACAGTGCGAACGGCAGCTGCCAGCCGGACGCGTCGATGAGCAGGCCGAAGACGATGGGGGAGACCACGCCCGCGATGCCGAAGCCGGTGTTCATGAACCCCGAAGCGGTACCGGACCACTGCGGGGCGACGTCCATCGGGATCGCCCAGAGGTTCGCGTTGCAGAGCTCCAGGAAGAAGAACGACAGCGCGAGCGAGATCGTCGCGACGAGCAGGCCCTGCCCGATGACGAGCGGGATGAGGCAGACCAACGAGCCGCCGAGTCCGATCACCAGGACGGTCCTGCGAGCGTTCCGGGTGTTGCCGCCGCGGTGGATGATCCGGTCGCTCAGCATGCCGCCGACGGTGTCCCCGACCACGCCGGCGAGCAGGATGAGCGTGGTGAAGAGAGCGAAGTCAGCGATCTCGAGCCCGTACGTCGAGCTGAGGAAGGTCGGCAACCAGGTGAGGAACACCCAAAGGGTCCAGCCGTAGCCGAAGTCGACGAACGTCACCGGCAGGATCTGGCGCGCCATCTGGCGCCACGGCACCGGTGGGCGGGTGGCGCGCGTCTCGACCGGCGGCAGCTCGTCGATCTCGACCCGCGTGATGCCCGTCGTCGACTCGGGCTTGTCCCGGAACCAGACGAACCAGACGATGCCCCACACGAAGGACAGGACCGCCGTCGCGAAGAACGCCCACCGCCAGCTGCCCGTCGAGCCGATCACCCAGGCGACGAGGAGCGGGGCCAGGGCGTTGCCGAGCCGGGCCGCGGAGTGCACGACGCCCTGCGCGAAGCCGTTGCGGTCGCGCGGGATCCAGCGGGTCATCGCCTGGGTCGCGGTCGGGAACGCCGCCGCCTCGCTGAGCCCGAGGAGTGCCCGTGCCGCGAACAGCGTCCAGAAGCCGACGGCGAAGCCGGTCCACAGGGTCGCGATGCCCCAGACCACGGTGATGACGAACAGGGCCTTGCGTGGTCCGGCCTTCTCGCTGATCGTTCCGCCGAACACCTGCAGCAGCGCGTACGGCAGCGAGAACGCGGACACGATCAGGCCGGCTGTGGCCTCGTTGAAGCCGAACTCCTCGGTGATGTGCGGCAGCGCCGTCGAGATGTTCGTCCGGTCGATGTACGAGATCGCGTACATGCAGCAGAGCAGCAGGAGCACGCGTCCGCGGATGCGACCGCGGAACGGCGTGCCCTTCGTCGGTGCGGCGGGGGTCGCCGTCGTCATGAGGCCTCTTCGGGTGTGGCTCGTGCTGGGCTCGTCGGGAACGTGCGGAGCGGTCGGGTTGCTGAACGAACCGGACGCTATGCCCGCTGCTTATCAGCGGACTTGGAGGGTGCTTGGCGGGGACGATACGCCGAGGGCGAGCACGTGCGCCGGTGTCAGGGGTGCCGACTACCGTTGAGGGCATGGGTGTTGCGATCGAACCGACCCGAGCGGTACGCCCGTTCGAGGTCATCAGCGAGTACACGCCGAGTGGCGACCAGCCGGCGGCCATCGCCGAACTCGCCGGACGCATCAACGCCGGTGAGACCGACGTCGTGCTGCTCGGTGCCACCGGAACGGGCAAGTCGGCGACCACCGCGTGGCTCATCGAGCAGGTGCAGCGGCCGACGCTCGTGCTCGCGCACAACAAGACGCTCGCGGCGCAGCTGGCGAACGAGTTCCGCAGCCTCATGCCGAACAACGCGGTCGAGTACTTCGTCTCGTACTACGACTACTACCAGCCAGAGGCCTACGTCCCGCAGACGGACACCTTCATCGAGAAGGACTCCTCGGTCAACGCCGAGGTCGAACGGCTCCGGCACTCGACGACCAACTCACTGCTCAGCCGGCGTGACGTCGTCGTCGTCTCGACGGTGTCCTGCATCTACGGCCTCGGGACGCCGGAGCAGTACATGAACGCCTCGGTGGCGCTGTACGTCGGGCAGACGATCTCGCGCGACCAGCTCGTCCGCAAGTTCGTCTCCATGCAGTACCAGCGCAACGACGTCGACTTCGCCCGCGGCACGTTCCGCGTCCGTGGCGACACCATCGAGATCATCCCGATGTACGAAGAGCACGCCATCCGGATCGAGATGTTCGGCGACGAGGTCGAAGCGCTGTCGTCGCTGCACCCGCTGACCGGCAACGTGATCGACGACCTGCCGGCCGTGTCCATCTTCCCGGCGTCGCACTACGTCGCCGACACCGACGTCATGCACCGCGCCATCGTCGACATCAAGGCGGAACTCGCCGAGCGTCTGGCCGAGCTCGAGGGGCAGGGCAAGCTGCTCGAGGCCCAACGGCTCCGCATGCGCACGACCTTCGACATCGAGATGATGGAGCAGATCGGGTTCTGCTCGGGCATCGAGAACTACTCGCGGCACATGGACGGCCGCGTCGCGGGCGAAGCGCCGCACTGCCTCATCGACTACTTCCCCGACGACTTCCTCATCGTGATCGACGAGTCCCACGTCACGGTGCCGCAGATCGGCGCGATGTACGAGGGCGACGCCTCGCGCAAGCGCACGCTGGTCGACCACGGGTTCCGCCTGCCGAGTGCACTCGACAACCGTCCGCTGCGGTTCGAGGAGTTCCTCGACCGGGTCGGACAGAAGGTCTTCCTGTCGGCGACCCCCGGCCGGTACGAGCTCGGGATCACGGACAGCGTCGTCGAGCAGATCATCCGTCCGACGGGTCTGGTCGACCCCGAGATCGTCGTGAAGCCGAGCGACGGCCAGATCGACGACCTGCTCGAGGAGATCAAGCAGCGCGTCGACAAGGACGAACGCGTGCTCGTCACGACGCTGACCAAGCGCATGGCCGAAGAGCTCACCGACTTCCTCGGCAACGCCGGCGTGCGGGTGCGGTACCTGCACTCCGACGTCGACACCCTGAAGCGCGTCGAGCTCCTGACCGAACTGCGGCAGGGCGTGTACGACGTGCTGGTCGGCATCAACCTGCTGCGCGAGGGCCTCGACCTGCCGGAGGTCTCGCTGGTGGCCATCCTCGACGCCGACAAGGAAGGCTTCCTGCGGTCGTCGACGTCGCTCATCCAGACCATCGGTCGTGCCGCCCGCAACGTGTCGGGCCAGGTGCTCATGTACGCCGACAAGATGACCGACTCGATGAAGACCGCGATCGAGGAGACCGATCGTCGTCGCGAGAAGCAGGTCGCCTACAACCTCGAGCGCGGGATCGATCCGCAGCCGCTCCGCAAGAAGATCGCCGACATCACCGAGGTGCTGCAGCGCGAGAACGACGACACGAAGGCACTGCTGCAGGGTCGTGCCGGGTCGGACGGCCGCCGCTCGCCGACGCCGAACCTCAAGCGCGGCGGCATCGCGGGCGAGGGCGCGACCCAGCTCGAGGCGACCATCGGGGACCTGAACGAGCAGATGCTGCAGGCCGCCGCCGAGCTGAAGTTCGAGCTCGCCGCGCGACTCCGCGACGAGGTACAGGACCTGAAGAAGGCGCTGCGCCAGATGGAGTCGGCCGGGCATGTCAGCTGACCGGCAACGCACGGTCGTCGTCACCGGCGCGAGTGCGGGTCTCGGCTACCACGCCGCCGAGCAGCTCGCCGCGGCGGGGCACCGGGTCGTGCTCGCGACCCGGGATCACGACCGGGCAGCGGCTGCCGAGCGCAGCATCCGCCGTCACGTGGCCGATGCGGCGTTGGCGCACGTCCACCTCGACCTCGCCGACCTCGACTCCGTCCGTGCCGCCGCCGACGAGCTCGCGGGCCTCGAACCGGACGGCGTCGACGCGATCGTGAACAACGCCGGTGTCGTCGGGGCCTCGACCCCGAGCCGTACCGCACAGGGCACCGAACTGCAGGTCGGCACGAACCACCTCGGGCACTTCGCCTGGACGGCGCTGACCCTGCCGTCGCTCGAACAGCGCAGCGGTCGAGTCGTGCACCTCGGTTCGATCGCGCACCGGTGGGCCCGACTCGACCAGGGCGACCCGTTCCGCGTCGGCCACTACTCCAGCTACCGGCAGTACGGCCGCAGCAAGCTCGCGGTGATGCTGTTCGGCTTCGAACTCGCCCAGCGGTTGGCGGATGCGGGTTCGTCCGTCGCCAGCGTGGTCGCGCACCCCGGGCTGTCACTCGACGCACTCTCGCCGTCGCGCCCGGACGTCGCGCCGTCCCGTCCGGAGCCCGCGTGGACCCGGCCGGCGCAGCGCCTGTACGCCCAGGGCAAGGACGCCGGGGCCGAACCGCTCGTGCGCGCCGCGGTCGGCGTCGGAGTGCGCTCGGGGGAGTACTGGGGGCCGGCGGGGTGGATGCAGCTGCGAGGCCCCGCTGCTGTCGTCGCCGCCGAACCGCGCGCCCACGACCGGACCGCCGCAGCACGGCTCTGGACCGCCAGCGAGCGTCGCTCCGGGGTCGCGTTCGCTCTCGACGCACTCGTGTGAGCGCCGACGCGCGGGCGGATGTCGGACCCCTTTCGTAGAATCGACGGCGATGACAATCACCTCTGACCGCGGCACTGCGACCCCTGGCCGGAACGCCTTCGGCGAGCCGACCGATCCCCACCTCCCCGGTGTGACCGTTCCCACCGGTTCCTCGACGCTCAGCGTCCGTGGGGCCCGGGTGCACAACCTCCGGAACGTCGACCTCGAGATCCCTCGTGACTCCCTCGTGGTGTTCACCGGCCTGTCCGGATCCGGCAAGTCGTCGCTGGCCTTCGACACGATCTTCGCCGAGGGCCAACGTCGCTACGTGGAATCGCTGTCCGCGTACGCGCGGCAGTTCCTCGGGCAGGTCGACCGGCCCGACGTCGACTTCATCGAGGGGCTCTCGCCCGCGGTGTCGATCGACCAGAAGTCGACGAACCGCAACCCGCGGTCGACCGTGGGCACGATCACCGAGGTCTACGACTACATGCGCCTGCTCTGGGCGCGCATCGGGATCCCGCACTGCCCGACCTGTGGCGAGGTCATCAGCAAGCAGACCGTGCAGCAGATCGCCGACCAGCTCATGGAGTTCGAGTCCGGCACGCGCTTCCAGGTCCTGGCGCCCGTCATCTCGAAGAAGAAGGGCGAGTTCGTCGACCTCTTCCAAGAACTGGCGGCGTCCGGGTACGCCCGCGCGATCGTGGACGGTGAGCGCATCCAGCTCAGCGACCCGCCGAAGCTCAAGAAGCAGGTCAAGCACGACATCTCGGTGATCGTCGACCGCCTCGTGTCGAACGACGACATCCTCGGTCGCCTCACCGACTCGCTCGAGACGGCGCTGCGCCTGACCGGTGGCACGGTCGGCATCGACCTGGTCGACCACGACGGACCCGGTGCCGTGCGCACCTACTCCGAGAACCTGTCGTGCCCGAACAACCACCCGCTCGCGCTCACCGAGATCGAGCCGCGCACGTTCTCGTTCAACGCACCGTTCGGCGCGTGCCCCGAGTGCTCCGGCCTCGGCACCCGCATGTCCGTCGACCCGGACCTGGTGCTCGGCGACCCCGAGGCCTCGCTGCGCGACGGCGTCCTGCTGCCGTGGACGGGCACGAGCGGGCTGTACTCGTACTTCGAGAAGCTCCTCGCCGGTCTCGGCAAGGAGCTCGGGTTCACGCTCGACACCCCGTGGAGCCAGCTCGACGCGTCGGTGCAGGCCGCGATCCTGACCGGCAAGGACTTCCAGGTGTCGGTGTCCTGGCGCAACCGGTTCGGCCGCGAGATGCGCTACACCAGCGGGTTCGAGGGCGTGATGCCCTACATCGAGCGGAAGTTCGCCGAGGCCGAATCGGACGCCCAGCGCCAGCGGTTCCAGGGCTACCTGCGCGAGGTGCCGTGCCCGGTCTGCGAGGGCACACGACTCAAGCCCGAGGTGCTGGGGGTGACGGTGGACGGCCGCAGCATCGCCGACGTCACCGACATGTCCCTCGACAACGCCTACGCGTTCATGGACACCCTGACGCTGACCGACCGTGAAGCGCACATCGCCGCGGCGGTCCTGCGCGAGATCCGGGCACGCCTCGAGTTCCTGCTCGAGGTCGGTCTGAACTACCTGACGCTCGCCCGTGGTGCCGGCGGGCTCTCCGGCGGCGAGGCACAGCGCATCCGTCTCGCGACGCAGATCGGGTCCGGCCTGACCGGCGTGCTGTACGTGCTGGACGAGCCCAGCATCGGGCTGCACCAGCGCGACAACCGGCGCCTCATCGACACCCTGGTCAAGCTCAAGGACCTCGGCAACACGCTCATCGTCGTCGAGCACGACGAGGACACCATCCGCACCGCCGACTGGGTCGTCGACATCGGCCCCGGGGCCGGCGTCAACGGTGGCAACGTCGTGCACTCCGGGTCGTACGAGGGCATCATCGCGAACCGCGAGTCGGTGACGGGGGACTACCTCGCCGGTCGTCGTGCGATCGAGGTCCCCGCCGAGCGCCGCAAGGTCAACCTGAAGCGCACCATCAGCGTGCAGGGTGCCCGGGCGAACAACCTGAAGACGATCGACGCCGACTTCCCGCTCGGCGTGTTCACCGCCGTCACCGGGGTGAGCGGTTCGGGCAAGTCGACCCTGGTCAACGACATCCTGTACAAGGTGCTCGCGAACCAGCTCAACGGCGCCCGCCACATCGCCGGCAAGCACACCCGCGTCAAGGGGCTCGACCAGCTCGACAAGGTCGTGCACGTCGACCAGGCTCCGATCGGTCGCACGCCGCGGTCGAACCCGGCGACCTACACGGGGGTGTTCGACCGGATCCGCCAGCTGTTCGCGGAGACCCCGGAAGCGAAGACCCGCGGCTACCAGCCCGGTCGGTTCAGCTTCAACGTCAAGGGCGGTCGCTGCGAGAACTGCTCCGGCGACGGCACGATCAAGATCGAGATGAACTTCCTGCCCGACGTCTACGTCGCGTGCGAGGTCTGCGGTGGCGCGCGCTACAACCGCGAGACGCTCCAGGTCCACTACAAGGGCAAGAGCATCTCCGAGGTCCTGGACATGCCGATCAGCGAGGCGGCCGAGTTCTTCGAGCCGATCTCCGCGATCCACCGGTACATGGCGACCCTGGTCGACGTGGGTCTCGGGTACGTCCGACTCGGCCAGAGCGCGACCACGCTCTCCGGTGGCGAGGCGCAGCGCGTCAAGCTGGCGACCGAGCTGCAGCGCCGGTCGAACGGCCGGACCGTCTACGTGCTCGACGAGCCGACCACGGGTCTGCACTTCGAGGACGTCCGCAAGCTGCTGATCGTGCTGCAGAGCCTGGTCGACAAGGGCAACACCGTCATCACGATCGAGCACAACCTCGACGTCATCAAGTCGGCCGACTGGGTCATCGACATGGGGCCGGAGGGCGGCGCCGGTGGCGGCACCGTGCTCGCCACCGGCACCCCGGAGCACGTCGCCGACGTGCCGGAGAGCTTCACGGGCGTGTTCCTGCGCGAGATCTTCGATGCGCAGGACGCCCGGGTCGGCAAGCAGCAGGCGGTCAAGGCGCGACAGGCGACCGCACCCGAGAAGCAGAGCAAGCAGAAGGCAGGTGCGCGGTAGGTGGCGGACACCGTCCCGTGGCGCCCGAAGGCGGGGGAGATCCCGACCGACCCGGGTGTCTACCGATGGCGTGACGAGTCCGGCCGGGTGCTCTACGTCGGCAAGGCGAAGAACCTCCGCGCCCGGCTGAGCAACTACTTCGCACCGCTGCCCACGCTGCACGAACGCACCCGACGGATGGTGCTGACGGCCCGCAGCGTCGAGTGGACGACGGTCGGCTCCGAGATCGAGGCGTTGCAGCTCGAGTACACCTGGATCAAGGAGTTCGACCCGCCGTTCAACGTCAAGTTCCGCGACGACAAGTCCTACCCGTACATGGCGATCACCATGGCGGACGAGGCCCCACGGGTGATGGTCACGCGGAACCGGAAGATCAAGGGCGCGAAGTACTTCGGGCCGTACCCGAAGATCTGGGCGGTGCACGACACCATCGACCTGATGATCAAGGTGTTCCCGATCCGCACGTGTTCCGACTCGTCGTACAAGCGTGCGATGCAGACCGGCAAGCCCTGCTTCCCCGGACAGATCGGCAAGTGCGGCGGTCCGTGCTCCCAGCGGGTCTCGATCGAGGAGCACCGGGCCCTGGTCGAGGAGTTCGTGCGCTTCATGAACAGCTACGACCGCCGCGTGATCACCGAGTTGCGCCAGCGCATGGGCGCCTCTGCCGACGCCATGCAGTACGAGCAGGCCGCGAAGTTCCGCGACCAGGTCGAGGCGCTCGAAGCGGTGCTGGAGAAGTCTGCGGTGGTGCTCCGCGACTCCGTGGACATCGACCTGTTCGGCATCGCCGAGGACGAGCTCGCCGCTGCCGTGCAGCTGTTCTCCGTCCGCGGTGGCCGCATCCGCGGTGTCCGCGGTTGGGTGGTCGACAAGGAGCTCGACATCTCGACCGGTGAGCTCGTCGAGCAGATCGTGCAGGGCGTCTACGCCGACAACGAGCTCACACCGGCCGCCGTCGCCGAGGAACCCCCGCGCGAGGTCGTCGTGCCGACAATGCCGGAGGACGCCGAGGCACTGCAGCAGTGGCTCAGCGAACGTCGGGGCGGACGCGGCACCAAGCTCAGCACCGCCCAGCGCGGCGACCGGGCCGGACTCGCCCGCACGGCCGCGCAGAACGCCGCCCAGGCCCTCATGCTCTACAAGACGAAGCGGTCGGCCGACTACACGACCCGGTCGGCGGCACTCGCCGACATCCAAGAAGCGCTCGGCATGACCGAGGCCCCGCTCCGCATGGAGTGCTACGACATCTCGCACCTGCAGGGCACGAACGTCGTCGCGTCGATGGTCGTGTTCGAGGACGGCCTGCCCCGCAAGGACCAGTACCGGCGGTACACGATCGCCGAGACCACCGACGACACCGACAGCATGTACCAGGTGCTCACGCGTCGTCTGGCGCGCCTCGACGAGGACGCCGACCTGCCGGACGTCCCCGACGTCACGAGCGCCGAGGTCGTCGAAGGCTCGAAGCCCTCGAAGCGGTTCGCGTACCGGCCGCAGCTCTTGATCGTCGACGGCGGGCAGCCGCAGGTGCAGGCCGCCAAGCGCGCCCTGGACGAAGCCGGGGTGCGGGACATCGCACTGGTCGGCATCGCGAAGCGGCTCGAAGAACTCTGGCTGCCCGACGACGACTTCCCGGTGATCATGCCGCGCAACTCCGAGGCGCTCTTCCTCATCCAGCGCATCCGTGACGAAGCGCACCGGTTCGCGATCACGCACCAGCGCACCCGCCGCAAGCGCGACGTCCGGTCCCGCCTGTCCGAGATCCCCGGGCTCGGGCCGTCCCGGGTGAACGCACTGCTGAAGCACTTCGGGTCCGTCGCACGGCTGCGCGAGGCCACTGCGGACGAGATCAGCGAGGTCAACGGCGTCGGACCGGCGACCGCTGCCGCCGTCGTCACGAAGCTGCGGCAGACCCCGACGAGCGCACCGGCCACGAGCGCGGCCAGCCCGACGAGTGCACCAGACGCCGAGACGGACCCCGCGGACGAGACGGACGCTGCGCCGGTCCCAGGAGGCCCGGTGCGGGTCCCCGAGGTGACCCACGACGGTCCGCAGCTGCCGTCGTGACGCAACCCGTGCCTCCCGGCGGGAAGCGGGCGATACCCTGGAGCCGCAGCCGAGACCTCCCCGGGCGACGCGCCCGGGCCGCCACGACGGAGCCCACTCCCAGATGACCGACAGCGCCACCGCGACCCCACACTCGTCGCAGCACGACATCCTCATCGTCACCGGCATGTCCGGGGCCGGACGCTCGACGGTCGGTAAGGCCCTCGAGGACCTGGGCTGGTACGTCGTCGACAACCTGCCGACGCAGATGCTGGCCCCGCTCACCGAGCTGGCCGACCGCGCCGGCGAGAAGATCCCGAAGATCGCCACGGTCGTCGACGTCCGCGGTGGACGGTTCTTCACGGACCCGGAGCACGCGGTCGAGCAGGTGCGGTCGACCACGTCCGCGCGGGTCCGGGTGCTGTTCCTCGAAGCCACCGACGCCGTGCTGGTGCGGCGCTTCGAACAGGTCCGACGCCCGCACCCCCTGCAGGGCGAGGACACCCTGCTCGACGGCATCGCGCGCGAGCGGACCCGGCTGGCCGGACTGCGCGAAGCATCCGACATGGTGATCGACACCTCGGACCTCAACATCCACCAGCTCGCGAACACCGTCACCGAGCAGTTCGCCGACGATCACTTCGTGGGTGTTCAGGTGACGCTCATGAGCTTCGGGTTCAAGTACGGACTGCCCGCCGACGCCGACATGGTGGCGGACGTCCGGTTCCTGCCGAACCCCTACTGGGTCCCGGAACTCCGGGCCCACACGGGCCTCGACCAGCCCGTCTCGGACTACGTGCTGGCCCAGGCCGGAGCCCGTCCGTTCGTCGACCGGTACGTCTCCGTGCTCGAGCCGGTGCTCGAGGGGTACCAGCGCGAGAACAAAAGACACGCTACGATCGCCATCGGCTGTACCGGCGGGAAGCACCGCTCGGTCGCCATCGTCGCCGAGTTGGCGAACCTCCTCCGCGGGATGCCTGGCGTCGCCGTGCGTGTGAAGAACCGAGATCTCGGCCGGGAGTGACCGTCCCTCCGGCCGCTCCCATGCACGTGCCGCCGGAATCGCGGGACCACCAGATGAACGTTAGGAATGATGCTGTGCCGTTGACTGCCGAGGTCAAGGACGAACTGGCCAGGGTCGCCGTGAACCGCAACACGGTCCGCGCCGCCGAACTGGCCACGATCCTCCGGTTCGCGGGTGGTCTGCACGTCATCTCGGGCCGCATCGCGGTCGAGGTGGAGCTCGACACCCGGATCATCGTGCACCGGGTCCGCAAGGACCTCGCCGAGCTGTACGGCGTCCGGAGCGAGGCGTCGGTCGGCTCGTCCGCGTCGTCGCGTCGCGGCACCCGCTACCTGGTCCGCGTGCTCGAGGCGGGGGAGACCCTCGCGCGCCAGACCGGTCTGATGGACGCCCGTCGTCGTCCCGTCCGCGGGCTCCCGAACCGGCTCACGACCGGCAACCGCGAGGACCTCGCCGCGATCTGGCGTGGTGCGTTCCTCGCCTCCGGCACCCTGACCGACCCGGGTCGGGCCGCCGCGCTCGAGGTCACCTGCCCCGGCAACGAGGCCGCCATGGCCCTCGTCGGTGCCGCGTCGCGTCTCGGCGTCGCCGCGAAGGGCCGCGAGGTCCGTGGCGTGCACCGCGTCGTCATCCGCGACGGTGAGGCCATCGGCCAGATGCTCACCGTGATGGGTGCCGCCCGCACCACCGCCGACTGGGAGGAGATGCGGCAGCGTCGCGAGGTCCGTGCGACCGCGAACCGCCTCGTCAACTTCGACGACGCCAACCTCCGCCGCTCGGCGCAGGCCGCCGTCGCTGCCTGTGCCCGGGTCGAGCGTGCGCTCGAGATCCTCGGCGACGAGGTCCCCGACCACCTGCAGTACGCCGGCGCGCTGCGCCTGCAGCACCGCGACGCGTCCCTCGACGAGCTCGGCCAGCACGCCGACCCGCCCATGACGAAGGACGCCATCGCTGGTCGCATCCGTCGGCTCCTCGCGATGGCCGACAAGCGCGCGTCCGACCTCGGCATCCCCGGGACGGAAGCGAGCGTCCCCGAGGAGCTCGAAGGCGTTTGAGACGGGTCGTCCGACCTGCATGACGGGAGGCGCGGTACCAGCTGGCACCGCGCCTCCCGTCCGTTCTGTGGCCGCTTTCTCGGGCTGCGCCGACGTCCCGCAGGACGCCTCGCGCAACCGTCCGGACGGACCGTCATCCGGCACGGCCTGGCAGTGTCCGACTGCTAGGGTCGTTTCGGCGACGTTACGGGCGTATCGTCCACCACACGCGGGTCCGACAGGGCCATCGCCCTCCGAAAGCAGCGTCCCTCGGACGCTCCACACCCACCAGGAGATCCATTGACCGTCAAGATCGGTATCAACGGCTTCGGCCGTATCGGCCGCAACTTCTTCCGGGCCGCCCTCGCGAAGGGCTCCGACCTCGAGATCGTGGCGGTGAACGACCTCACCGACAACGCCGCGCTGGCGAACCTGCTGAAGTTCGACTCCATCACGGGTCGTCTCGGTGTCTCCGTCGAGCTCGACGGTGACAGCATCGTCGTCGACGGCAAGCCGATCAAGGTCCTCGCGGAGCGCGACCCCGCGAACCTCCCCTGGGGCGAGCTGGGCGTCGACATCGTCATCGAGTCGACCGGCTTCTTCACCAAGGCCGCCGATGCGCAGAAGCACATCGACGCAGGCGCCAAGAAGGTCATCATCTCCGCCCCGGCCACCGGTGACGACGTCACCATCGTGCTCGGCGTGAACGAGGACCAGTACGACCCGGCGAACCACCACATCATCTCGAACGCGTCGTGCACCACGAACAGCCTCGCGCCGCTCGCCAAGGTGTTCAACGACAAGTTCGGCATCGAGCGTGGCCTCATGACCACGATCCACGCCTACACCGCTGACCAGAACCTGCAGGACGGCCCGCACAAGGACCCCCGTCGTGCCCGTGCGGCCGCGCTGAACATCGTCCCGACCTCGACCGGTGCCGCGAAGGCCATCGGCCAGGTCATGCCGGAGCTCGCCGGCAAGCTCGACGGCTTCGCGCTCCGCGTCCCGGTCCCGACCGGCTCGATCACCGACCTCACCCTCGAGACCAAGTCCGAGGTCACCGTCGACGAGATCAACGCCGCGTACAAGGAGGCCGCAGAGGGCCCGCTCAAGGGCATCCTGCTCTACAGCGAGGACCCGCTGGTGTCGACCGACATCACGACGGACCCGCACTCCTCGATCTACGACTCCGGCCTGACCAAGGTCATCGGCGGGCTCGTGAAGATCACCTCGTGGTACGACAACGAGTGGGGCTACTCGAACCGTCTCGTCGACCTGACCGAGTACGTCGGCGAGCGTCTGTAACACATGGCCCTCCGCACCCTCGAGGACCTCGGCGACCTCGCCGGCAAGCGCGTCGTCGTCCGTTGTGACCTGAACGTCCCGCTCAAGGACGGCACGATCACGGACGACGGCCGCGTGCGGGCGTCGCTGACGACCCTGAACACCCTCATCACCGCCGGCGCGCGCGTCATCGTGATCTCCCACCTGGGCCGCCCCGACGGGGAACCCAAGCCGGAGTTCTCGCTCGCGCCGGTCGGCCAGCGGCTCTCCGAGCTGCTCGGCAAAGAGGTCACGTTCGTCGGCGAGACCGTCGGCGACGAGGCGACCGCAGCCGCCGAGGCCCTCGAGGACGGTGACGTCCTGCTGCTCGAGAACCTCCGCTTCAACCCGGAGGAGACCTCGAAGGACGCCGCCGCGCGCCAGGCGTTCGCGGACCGCATCGCTGCGCTCGGAGACGCTTTCGTGTCCGACGGGTTCGGGGTCGTGCACCGCAAGCAGGCCTCGGTCTACGAGCTCGCGTCCGCGCTGCCCAGTGCGGCCGGTTCACTGATCGAGACCGAGCTGCGGGTGCTCGAGCGGCTGACCACCTCGCCGGAACGGCCGTACACGGTCGTGCTCGGTGGGTCCAAGGTCAGCGACAAGCTCGGGGTCATCGACCACATCCTGCCGAAGGTCGACACGCTCTGCATCGGTGGGGGCATGCTCTTCACCTTCCTCGCGGCCCAGGGCCACGGGGTGGCGAAGTCGCTCCTCGAAGCCGACCAGCTCGACGTCGTCCGCGAGTACCTCTCGCGCGCGAAGGAGCTCGGCGTGACGATCGACCTGCCGACCGACGTCGTGGTGGCCTCCGGGTTCTCCGCTGACGCGGCGCACGAGACCGTGTCGGCCGACGCGATCGAGTCGTCGTCGTTCGGCACCGACGGCATCGGCCTCGACATCGGCCCGGAGACGGCGGCGCGGTTCGCGTCGGCGGTGTCCGGTTCGAAGACGGTGTTCTGGAACGGTCCGATGGGCGTGTTCGAGTTCCCGGCCTTCGCCGCTGGCACGAAGACCGTCGCCAAGGCCCTGACCGAGGTCGACGGCCTCGGTGTGGTCGGCGGTGGCGACTCCGCCGCTGCCGTCCGCTCGCTCGGCTTCTCGGACGACCAGTTCGGGCACATCTCGACCGGTGGTGGTGCGAGCCTCGAGTTCCTCGAGGGCAAGTCGCTCCCCGGTCTCGAAGCACTGGGGTGGTCCGCATGACCCGTACGCCGCTGATCGGCCGTCGCGCGTTGGGAGATGCAGCATGAACCGCGTCCCGCTCATCGCCGGCAACTGGAAGATGAATCTCGATCATCTCCAGGCCATCGCCACGGTGCAGAAGCTCGCGTGGACCCTGAAGGACGCCCGCCACGACTTCGACGACGTCGAGGTCGCCGTGTTCCCGCCCTTCACCGACCTGCGGAGCGTGCAGACGCTCATCTCGGCCGACAAGCTGCCGATCCACTTCGGTGCGCAGGACCTGTCGCAGTACGACTCCGGTGCCTACACGGGCGACGTCTCCGGCGCGTTCCTGTCCGCACTCGATGCCCAGTACGTCATCGTCGGGCACTCCGAGCGGCGCACGCTGCACGGTGAGACCGACGAGGTCGTCGCAGCCAAGACCGCCGCGGCGGTCAAGCACGGCCTCGTGCCGGTGGTGTGCGTCGGCGAGACCGGTGAGCAGCGTGAGGAGCGCGGCGCCGGTGTCGTGCCGGTGGAGCAGCTCCGTGTCGTGCTCGACGCCGTCAAGCCCGCCGACATCGTCGTGGCGTACGAGCCCGTCTGGGCCATCGGCTCGGGTCAGGCTGCCACGGCCGAGCAGGCGCAGGACGAGTGCGCAGCCATCCGTCGCGGCATCGCGGCAGCCTGGGGTGACCAGGCGGCTGCCGACACCCGTGTGCTCTACGGCGGTTCGGTGAAGTCCGGGAACATCGCGGGCTTCCTCCGCGAGCCCGACATCGACGGTGCCCTCGTCGGCGGCGCATCGCTCGACGTGCAGGAGTTCGCGGCGATCGCCCGGTTCCGCCAGCACGTCGGGCTGTAGTCGACAGGCGCTGTTGTCGCGGACTGGCGTCCGCACCACTCCCGTCCAGGTACCGGCCGTGCTCCGCGCGGCCGGTACACTGGTACGGCTGACTGACACGAAAGGTACGTCGTGGCGATACTCTCCGTCGTGCTGCAGGTCCTGCTCGCAATCACGAGCCTCCTGCTCACGCTCCTCATCCTGCTGCACAAGGGCCGCGGTGGTGGCCTCTCCGACATGTTCGGCGGTGGGGTCACGAGCAACCTCGGTGCGTCCGGCGTGGCCGAGCGCAACCTCAACCGCATCACGGTGATCCTCGGTCTGGTCTGGATCGTCTCCATCATCGTGCTCGGTCTCATCAACAAGTTCACGGCGGGGGTCTGATCCATGGCAAGCGGAGGCAGTGCAATCCGAGGGTCTCGCGTCGGCGCGGGTCCGATGGGGGAGCAGGACCGCGGGGTCCAGGCAGAGCGTGTGGCGATCTCGTACTGGGACGCCCTCGGCAACGAGGTCGTGCGGTACTTCGCCGCGAACCTGCCCGACGAAGAGATCCCCGAGACGGTCGATTCACCGTCGAGCGGTCTGCCGGCGGGGCGTGACAAGGAGAACCCGCCCGTGGTCTCCAAGACGGAGCCCTACAAGACGCACCTCGCGTACGTGAAGGAACGTCGTACCGAGGAAGAGGCAGCGCAGCTCCTCGAGGACGCGCTCCAGCAGCTTCGCGAACGTCGCGGTACCGCGGCCAAGAAGGCGTAGCGCCCCCACACTGACGAAGGCCCCCGCACCGAGATGGCGCGGGGGCCTTCGTGTGTCGCTGAGCGCTCTCGGGGTTGCACGACACGCCGCGTGCGCTCCGCCGAGATGCCACAGCGGCCTCGAGCCACGCCGAGGTTCCGAAATCTCGTCATCCGGAGCTGCTCCGGCGGCCGTTCGTGCGACCTCGACGCCGAGCGTGTGGCGTGTCGTGCATGCAGCGCGCCCGTGCCGGACGCGTACAACATCTGCTCCACCTGCAATCGTCGAGGTTCCACAACACGCCGCGTGCGCTCCGCCGAGGTTCCAGAGACGGGCGAGGCGCGCGCCGACATGCCGAGATTTCGGAACCTCGGGGCGGGCGGCGGGCGGTGGGCAGGCGGACGCGCGCGGTGGACGCGACCAGACGACAGACGGGAGGCCCGGTGCCAGCTGGCACCGGGCCTCCCGTCAGGCAGGACGCGCGTCTAGTACGTCGACGCGATCAGGTTCTCGGGGACGTCGCGCGCGGCGTCCTGGTCCACGAAGAACACGGTGCGCTTCCGGCCCTGGACACCACCGACGGGGACGTCCTCGACGGAGGCGCCCGCAAGGGCGAGCCCGAGGACCGACGCCTTCTCGGCACCGGACAGGATGACCCAGACGCGCTGCGAGGCGTTGATCACCGGGTAGGTGACGGTCAGACGCTGCGGCGGCGGCTTGGGGGAGTCGTCGACCGACACGACGGCGCGATCGGTGACGGTGAGCTGCGGGAACTCGGGGAACAGCGACGCGGTGTGCCCGTCGGGGCCGACGCCGAGCAGCGTGATGTCGAAGCGCGGAGCGACGGCGCCTTCGTACGCGGCGTCCTGCAGCTCGCGCTCGTACTGCAGCGCGGCGGCCTCGATGTCGATGCCGGCGTCGGAAGCGGGCATCGGGTGGATGTTCGACTCCGGGATGTCGACGTGGTCGAAGAAGTCGGTCTGCGTGCCCGTGGTGTTGCGGTCGGCGTCACCGGCCGGAACCCAGCGCTCGTCGACCCACCAGACGTGCACCTTCGACCAGTCGACGCTCTCGCGCGCCGGCGACTTGCCGATCGCGGCGAGGACGAGAGAGGACACCGAGCCACCGCTGATCGCGATGTCGGCACGCTCCTGCTCGTCGAGCACGTCGATGATCTTGGTGATGAAGCGTGCGGCGACCGAAGCGCCGAGGGCCTGCTTGTCCGGGTGCACGAGCACCCGCCGTTCGTTGGTCACGTGACTCCCGTGTTCGTGGCGGCCGACCGGTCGTACGACCGCCTTCGGTCCGGTCGGGCCGTCTGCACCAGACAGACGGCCCGACCGTTGTGGGGTGCTCAGCGGGCGATGGTCTCGCGCAGCTGGGGAACCCCGTGCTTGACGACGTCTCCGAAGAGGACGTCCGGGTCGAGTCTACGGAGTTCCTCGGCCAGGCAGTCGCGCAGGTTGCGGCGTGGCAGCGACAGGTCGTGCGTCGGCTGCCCGGGCATCGAGAGCGTCGCGACGTCCACCAGGGAACGCTCGAGCTCGATGGTGCCGGACTCGCGCACGAGCTTGACGCCGTGGATGCCGCTCGAACCGGTGGCACGCGGCGACGTGGTGACCGTGACCGGCACCTCGAGCTGCAGCTGCAACCACGCGGCGAGCAGGATCGTCGACGGACTGTCCGACGCCCCGGAGACCTCGACGCCGGTGATGGGCTCGTACGGCGGCTGGTCGAGCGCCGCGGCGAGCTGGTTCCGCCACAGGGTCAGGCGGGTCCACGCGAAGTCGGTGTCACCCGGCACGTACGAGGCACCGAGGGCCTCGATCGCGCCGTTGGGGTCCTTCTGTGCGGCTGCGTCGGTGATCCGGCGCTGGGCGATGCGGCCCAGTGCCGAGGCCGACGGCTGCTCCGGGGCGGTCTGTGGCCACCAGGCGACGACGGGCGCGTCCGGCAGGAGCAGGCCGGTGACCAGGCTCTCCTCGTCGGTCGCGGTCTCGCCGTACGCGCGGAGGACGATGACCTCGCTGGCGCCCGCGTCGCTGCCCACACGGATCTGCGCGTCGAGACGGCCGGGCGACTTCGTGTCACCGGCGTTCTTCGACACGATGATCACGCGCATCGGGTGCTCGCGCGACGCCTCGTTCGCCGCCTCGATCGCCTCTTCCTCGTGGCCCAGGGCCGTCGAGATGATGAGGGTCAGGACACGACCGAGAGCGACAGCGCCGCCCTCTTCGCGGATGTGGACGAGCTTCTTCTGGATCTTCGAGACCGTGGTGTTCGGCAGGTCGATCTTCATGGACGCCTCCAGGTCCGGCCGTCGCGGGCGAGCAGGGCGTCGGCCGATTCCGGACCCCACGTGCCGGGACGGTACTGCTCGGGCTGGCCCTGCGTGGCCCAGAACTCCTCGATCGGGTCGAGGATCTTCCAGGACAGTTCCACCTCTTGGTGCCGCGGGAACAGCGGTGGGTCGCCGAGGAGCACGTCGAGGATGAGTCGCTCGTACGCCTCGGGGGAGGCCTCGGTGAACGCGTGGCCGTAGCCGAAGTCCATCGTGACGTCGCGCACCTGCGTGCCGACGCCCGGGACCTTCGAGCCGAAGCGGAGCGTGACCCCCTCGTCCGGCTGGACACGGATGACGAGCGCGTTCTGACCGAGCGGCGACTGCGAGTTGCCGTAGACGTCCTCGGGGACGCGCTTGAACACGATCGCGATCTCGGTCACCCGTCGGCCCAGACGCTTGCCGGCGCGCAGGTAGAACGGCACGCCCTGCCAGCGACGGGTCGCGATGTCGAGCTTGATGGCCGCGTAGGTCTCGGTGCCGGACTCGGGGTCCATGCCGCCCTCGTCGAGGAATCCGAGCACCTTCTCGCCGCCCTGCCACCCGCCGGCGTACTGCCCGCGGGCGGTGGCCGTCGACAGGTCCTCGGGCAGGCGCACCGCGGAGAGGACCTTCTCCTTCTCGGCGCGCAGGTCGGCGGCCTTGAACGAGACGGGCTCCTCCATCGCGGTGAGCGCGAGGAGCTGCAGCAGGTGGTTCTGGATGACGTCGCGTGCCGCACCGATGCCGTCGTAGTACGCGGCACGTCCGGCGACGCCGATGTCCTCGGCCATCGTGATCTGGACGTGGTCGACGTAGTTCGAGTTCCAGATAGGTTCGTACATCTGGTTCGCGAACCGGAGCGTCAGCAGGTTCTGGACGGTCTCCTTGCCGAGGTAGTGGTCGATGCGGAACACGTCGTCGGGAGCGAAGACGCTCTCGACGATCGCGTTCAGCTCACGGGCGGTGCGGAGGTCGGAGCCGAACGGCTTCTCGACGACCACACGGCTCCACGAGCCCTCGCGCTTCTCGGTCAGGCCGGACAGCTTCAGCTGCTCGGTGACGACCGGGAACATCTTCGGCGGGATCGACAGGTAGAACGCGTGGTTGCCCAGCGTCCCGCGCTCGGCGTCGAGGTCGTCGACCGTGCGCTTCAGCTCACGGAAGGCCTCGGGGTCGTCGAACGAGCCCTGGACGAAGCGGATGCCCTGTTCGAGCTGACGCCAGACGTCCTCGTCGAACGGGGTCCGGGAGTGCTCCTTGACGGCGTCGTGCACGAGCTGGGAGAAGTCTTGGTCCTCCCAGTCGCGACGGGCGAACCCGACGAGCGCGAACCCCGGGGGCAGGAGCCCACGGTTGGCCAGGTCGTAGACCGCGGGCATCAGCTTCTTGCGTGACAGGTCACCTGTCACGCCGAAGATGATGAGCGTGCTCGGTCCCGCGATCCGGTTCAGTCGACGATCGGTCGGCAGCCGGAGCGGGTTGTGCTCCGGGGTGATTGCCACCGGTGACATGAGTCGGTGATCTCCTTCGAGAGTCAGTGGGAGACGGCGGAGGCGATGGCCGCGGTGGCGGCGTGCACGTCCGACGTCGTGAGGGTGAGGACCGGGCGGCCGTGCTGTGCGAGGACACTCGCGTCGCCGGCGGCCTGGGCCTGGAGGAGCTGCCCGAACGAGAACGGTCGACCCGGGATCGCCAGGTCCTCCGCTTCGTCGGCCACGATCTGGAGGAACACTCCCGTGGCAGGGCCGCCCTTGTGGTACTGGCCGGTCGAGTGCAGGAACCGCGGTCCGTACCCGAAGGTGACCGGACGACGCGTGCGCGCCGCCAGGGCGTCGCGGAGCGTCTCGAGGTCGCCGTTCGTGGTGCGGTCGACGTACGCCTGCACCGCCACGTAGCCGGTCTGGTCCAGTGCGGACAGGAGGCCCGACACAGCTTCTGCGAGCGTCGTCCCGACCGGCAGTCCAGGCGTCGCGGAGACGGCGATGCCGTCCTCGGTGAACGCGGGTTCTGCTGCGGCCGGACGGTCGTCGAGGAGCGCACGGGTCGCGACCTTGGCGGCCTCGACGTCGGGCTGGTCGAACGGGTCGATGCCGAGCAGTCGCCCGGCGACCGCGACCGCGTACTCCCAGACGAGGAACTGGCCACCGAGCGTGCCGGTGATCTCGACCTCGCCCTCGGCGACGTGGCGTTCGTCCTCGCGCGACCCGACCAGGCGGATGACCTGGACGTCGGGCAGTGCGGCGGACACCTCGGGGGAGTCGGCGTGCAGCACGACGGGCAGCAGGCCGCGACCGCTCTTGCCGGTCGACTCCGCGATCAGCTGTTCCACCCAGTCGCCGAAGCCGACGATGTGGGTGCCGTCCGGGACGATCGCGATCGTGGAGCGCAGCGGGTCGGTGCCGGCGAGGACCGCACCGAGCACGAGCCCGGGGTTCTCGTCGAGGTCCACCGACAGCAGTGCGGAGATGGCATCTGCCTCGTCGAGCAGCTCGGCGATGTCCGCTCCGGCGAGCCCCGAGGGCACGAGGCCGAAGGCGGTGAGCGCCGAGTAGCGGCCGCCGACGGTGGGGTCGGCGGTGAAGACGCGGTAGCCGGCGTCCGTCGCGACGGCCTCGAGCGCGGAGCCCGGGTCGGTGACGACGACGATGCGGGCGGCGGGATCGATCCCGGCGTCGCGGAACGCCTGCTCGTACACACGGCGCTGCGAGTCGGTCTCGAGCGTGGAGCCCGACTTCGACGAGACGACGAGCACGGTGCGCTCGAGGTTCGTCGCGACGGCGGCCCGGACCTGCGCGGGATCGGTCGAGTCGAGCACCGTCAGCGGGACGCCGGCGGTGCGCGTGATCACCTCGGGCGCGAGCGACGAGCCGCCCATGCCGGCGAGGACGACGTGGTCGACCCCTTCGGCACGGAGCGACTCGCGCAGCGCGGTGATCTGGTCGACGAGCGGGCGGGAGACCGAGACGGCCTCTACCCAGCCGAGGCGCTTCGACGCCTCGGCCTCGGCGTCCGGTCCCCACAGTTCGGCGTCCTGGGCGGTGATGCCCGAGGCCACCAGGTCAGCGACGAGCCGCGGGACCACCGAGTCGATGGCCCGCGCGGCGTCGCCGCTGGCAGCGATGGAAACCGTCACTACTTGGCGCCCTCGAGCGCGGTCTTGACGGTGTCGACGAGCTCGCCCCACGAGACGTTGAACTTGTCCACGCCCTCCTTCTCGAGCAGCGCCACGACGTCGTCGTAGTCGATGCCCTGCGCGGCGAGCTGGTCGAGGACCTGCTGCGCGTCGTCGAAGGTGCCGGCGATCGCGTCGCCGTGGATCTCGCCGTGGTCGAACGTGGCGTCGAGCGTCTTGCCCGGCATCGTGTTGACGGTGTTCGGCGCGGCGAGCTCGGTCACGTAGAGGGTGTCGGGCAGCGACGGGTCCTTGACGCCGGTCGAGGCCCAGAGCGGACGCTGCGTGTTCGCACCGGCCTCGAGCAGGCCGAGGGCACGCTCGGAGGCGAACGCCTCGGTCCAGACCTGGTAGGCGAGCTGCGCGTTGGCGATGCCGGCCTTCGACTTGAGGGCCTTGGCCTCGTCGGTGCCGACGGCGTCCAGGCGCTTGTCGATCTCGGAGTCGACGCGCGACACGAAGAACGAGGCGACGGAGTGGATCTTCGACAGGTCGTGGCCGGCGGCCTTGGCCTTCTCGAGCCCACCGAGGTAGGCGTCGATGACAGCGCGGTAGCGCTCGAGCGAGAAGATCAGGGTGACGTTGACCGAGATGCCGGCGCCGATGACCTCGGTGATGGCCTCGAGGCCCTCGACCGTGGCGGGGATCTTGATGAGGACGTTCTCGCGGCCGACCTTGTCGAAGAGGAACTTGGCCTGCTCGATGGTCTTGGCGGTCTCGTGGGCCAGGCCCGGCTCGACCTCGATCGACACACGGCCATCGAAGCCGTTGCTCGAGTCGTAGATCGGCTTGAAGACGTCGGATGCGTTGGCGACGTCCTGCGTGGTGATCTCGAAGATCGCGCTGGTCACGTCGGTGCCGGCAGCGGCCAGCTCCTTGACCTGTGCGTCGTACCGCTCGCCCTTGGCGAGGGCCGACGCGAAGATCGTCGGGTTCGTGGTGACACCGACGACGTTCTTCTCGGCGATGAGGGACTCGAGCTTGCCGGTCTCCAGCAGTTCGCGGGACAGGTCGTCGAGCCAGATGCTCACGCCGACCGCGGAGAGGGCGGCGGTGGGGGTGTTCTCAGCCATGTGTTTCTCTTCTTCTTTCATCGACTGGCCGTCGTCGTGGATGCGACGGGGGCCGTGGAGTCGGGGTCTGGGGGACCGGGAGGCGCGTGGCGGAGCCGAGCCGCGCCTCCCGGCAGAAGGGCCGGATCCGGCGAACCGGACCCGGCCCCGCGTGGGTCAGGAAGCCGCGAGCGATTCCTTCGCGGCGGCCACGACGTGCTCCGTCGTGAAGCCGAACTCCTTGAAGAGCGTCTGGTAGTCGGCCGATGCACCGAAGTGCTCGATCGAGACGCTGCGGCCCTTGTCGCCGACGATGTCGCGCCAGCTCATGGCGATGCCGGCCTCGACCGACACGCGTGCGGTGACGTCCTTCGGGAGCACCTGGTCCTGGTAGTTCTCGGACTGGGCGCGGAACCACTCGAGGGACGGGGCGCTCACGACGCGGGCGTTGATGCCCTCGGCCTTGAGCTGCTCGCGCGCCTCGACGGCGATCTGGACCTCGGAACCGGTCGCGATGAGGATCACGTCCGGGGTGCCGTTCGGCGCCTCGGCCAGGATGTACGCGCCCTTGGCGACGTTCTTCGCCGAGGCGAAGACCTCACCGGAGGCGTCGCCCTCGCCACGCTCGAACACGGGGAGGTTCTGACGGCTCAGCGCGATGCCCGCCGGACGGTCGGTGTGCTTGAGCATCTCGAGCCACGCGTACGCGACCTCGTTGGCGTCGGCGGGGCGGACCACGTCGAGACCGGGGATCGCACGGAGCGCGGAGATCTGCTCGATCGGCTGGTGCGTCGGGCCGTCCTCGCCGAGGGCGACGGAGTCGTGCGTCCAGACGTAGATCGCCGGCGCCTGCATGAGCGCGGCGAGACGGACCGCCGGGCGCATGTAGTCGCTGAAGATCAGGAAGGTGCCACCGAAGGGGCGGGTGTTGCCGTGCAGGACGATGCCGGAGAGGATCGAGCCCATCGCGTGCTCGCGGATGCCGAAGTGCAGCACGCGGCCGTACGGGTCGGTGCTCCACGCCTTGGTCGACGCCTCGGCCGGACCGAAGGACTTCGCGCCCTCGATCGTGGTGAGGTTCGACTCGGCGAGGTCGGCCGAACCGCCCCAGAACTCGGGCATCAGCGGCGCGATGGCGTTGATGACCTTGCCGGAGGCGGCACGCGTCGAGACGGCCTTCTCGGTCGGGAAGACCGGCAGGGCCGCTTCGAGGCCCTCGGGCAGCTCGCCCGCGTTGATGCGGTCGAGGATGGCCTTCTTCTCCGGGTTGGCCGCAGCCCACGCGTCGAAGGTCTTCGTCCACTCGGCGTGCTGCTCCTGGCCCTTGGCGATGGCGCCACGGGTGTACTCGAGCACCTCGGGGTCGACGTGGAAGGTCTGCTCGGGGTCGAACCCGAGCACCTCCTTGAGGCCCTTCAGCTCGTCGGCACCCAGCGCGGAGCCGTGGATCTTGCCGGAGTTCTGCTTGGTCGGCGACGGCCAGCCGATGATCGTCTTGAGGACGATGAGCGACGGCTTGTCGGAGACGGCCTTGGCGGCCTCGACCGCGGCGAAGAGCGCCTCGGCGTCCTCCGAGTACTCGCCCGTCTTCTTCCAGTCCACGGTCTGGACGTGCCAGCCGAGTGCCTCGTAGCGGTCCGGCACGCTCTCCGAGAAGGAGATGTCGGTGTCGTCCTCGATCGAGATCTGGTTCGAGTCGTAGAAGACGACCAGGCGACCGAGCTGCTGGCGGCCGGCGAGGCTCGCGGCCTCGTTCGTCACGCCCTCCTGCATGTCGCCGTCGCCGGCGATCACGTAGGTGAAGTGGTCGAAGGGCGACTCGCCGTCGGCGGTCTCCGGGTCGAACAGGCCGCGCTCGTAACGCTGCGCGTAGCCGAAGCCCACGGCGCTGGCGAGGCCCTGGCCGAGCGGGCCGGTGGTGATCTCGACACCGTCGGTGTGGCCGTACTCCGGGTGACCCGGGGTCTTCGAGCCCCACTTGCGCAGGTGCTGCAGGTCCTCGAGCTCGAGGCCGTAGCCGTGCAGGTAGAACTGCACGTACTGGAGGATCGAGGCGTGACCGGCGGAGAGGATGAAGCGGTCGCGGCCGATCCAGGTGGAGTCGCTCGGGTCGCGACGCATCACCTTCTGGAAGAGCAGGTGTGCGAGCGGCGCGAGGCTCATCGCGGTGCCGGGGTGACCGTTGCCGGCGGCCTCGACCGAGTCGGCGGCGAGAACGCGGGCCGTGTCGACGGCCTTCCGGTCGATGGCGTCCCAGGTGAATTCAGCCACTTGGATGTTGACCCTTCTTGATGCGACATGTGCGAGGGCTCGTGCCATCGCACGGACATGTGGCCATCCCGGGGCCGAGTCGTGTCGCCGTCATGCGGCGGCCGACCGGCTCATCGCGACCGACGTCATCGGGGCACGCACTGCGGGAGGGCATGTCCAGCATAGTGACCAGCCACTCAGAAGGGGTTCAGGTGACCCCCGATGTTCATGACTCGGGTCGCGCAGGACGCGTTCGCCGGGCGTGTCGTGGGGAAGCGGGGCATCATCGCGGCGCTTCCATCGCGTAAACTGTCGACGACCCGTGGACATTCCGGGTCAGCGCACGCCCGGACGCCGCCGCAGTCGTCCACCGAGTGTGCGAGCTGATGCGAACAGACTGAGGTTCCCTTGCCGACTGCCACCGTGACCAGGCCCGACACCGATCGACCCCGATCGCCGCTGTCCCGCAAGGTCCGTGCGTACGTCTCCCTGACGAAGCCGCGGGTCATGGAGCTGCTGCTCGTGACGACCGCGCCGACGATGTTCCTCGCCGCGCGGGGCGTCCCGGACCTGTGGCTCGTGTTCTGGACGATGCTCGGCGGCGCGATGTCCGCGGGCTCGGCATCGGCCTTCAACTGCTACATCGACCGCGACATCGACCGCCTGATGAAGCGGACGAGCACCCGGCCCCTGGTGACTGGTGAACTCACCGACCGCCAGGCACTCGTGTTCTCGTGGATCCTCGGCGTCCTGTCGACAGCGGTCCTCGGCTTCCTGGTCAACTGGCTCGCCGCGGCGCTCAGCGTCATCGCGATCCTCATCTACGTGTTCGTCTACACGCTGTGGCTCAAGCGCCGCACGCCCCAGAACATCGTCTGGGGCGGCTCGGCCGGCTGCATGCCCGTGCTGATCGGTTGGGCCGGCGTGACCGGTTCGCTGACCTGGGCACCGGTCATCCTGTTCATGGTGATCTTCCTCTGGACGCCGCCGCACTACTGGCCGCTCTCGATGAAGTACCGCGACGACTACGACGCCGCCGACGTCCCGATGCTCGCCGTGGTCCGCGGCCGCACCGTCGTCGGTCTGCAGGTCGTGCTCTACGCCTGGGCGACGCTCGTCTGCTCGCTGCTGCTCATCCCCGTGGCGCACATGGGCCCGCTCTACACCGTGGTCGCGCTGGCCGGGGGCATCTGGTTCGTCGTCGAGTCGCACCGGCTGTACTCGCGGGTGATCCAGCACGTCGAGCACGTGCAGCCGATGCGCGTGTTCCACAGCTCGATCACGTACCTGACCCTGCTGTTCATCGCCGTGGGCATCGACCCGCTGCTGCCGCAGGTCTTCACCTTCTAGCCGTTACGGCGGGCGTCGCGAGACGCTGTCGTGTCCGCGAGACGCCGCCGTGTCCGCAAGACGCCGCCGTATTCGGCGGCGTCTCGTGCATTCCGGGGCGTGACACGATGACGCCGGCGTGCTGCGGCGGGTGACGTTCCCACCAGGCGGCCGGGAGGCCCGTGGCGGACACGGCCACGGGCCTCCCGGCCGCCGTGTGCGTGCGTGGGCGCGAGGCGCACGCGTTCTGCGACGATCCACCGGTCGATCGTCGCGTGGACTGACGGACCATGCGCAGGCATCCGATGCACGCGCAACGAACGACACCCCACGAGTCGATCGACTCGTGGGGTGTCGCAGCAGCGGTGCGCCCGACCGGCGCGACGCGCCCGGGCGTCAGGCGTCGAGGGGTTCGCGCGCGGCCTCGCGACCGGCGCTCGCGCGGGTGGACAGCACGACGGCCGTCACCGCCCCGACGAGCAGTCCGGCGAGCACCATGTGCGTGCCGACCAGTCCGACGGGCAAGCCCGTGCGCGCCTGGGTGAGTCCGACGGCGATCTGCAGGAACTCGACGACGAGCAGCAGGAGCGCCCACTTGCTCGACAGTCGCAGGCGCACCGCGCCGACGACGAGCACGAGTGTCAGCGCGAAGAGCACGTACGCGGGCCAGGCGTGCAGGTGCTCGAGCACCGCTGGGTCGAACCCGGTGCGGTGCAGGCGTCCGCCGTCGACGGCCTCGTCGGCACCGGCGTGCGGGCCGCTGCCGGTGGTGAGGATGCCGACGAGCACGGTGACCACGACGGCGGCGACGGTGCCGCGGACGACACCGGTGTACCAGGTGGGGACCAGACGGCGGGCGGTGCGGGGGCCGTGCGTCGTCCGGTACACCAGCGCCGCGGTGACGGAGGTGAGGGCGGCGGACACGACGAAGTGCAGACCGACGACGAACGGGTTGAGGCTGGTCAACACGCTCAAGCCGCCGATGACCGCCTGGATCGGGATCGCGACGCCCTGAGCGAACGCGAGCCAGAAGAGTTCGGGACGCGTGCGGAGCATCCGGACGACCGCCAGGAACATCGCGATCGCCACGATGACGAGCACGAAGGTGAGCATCCGGTTGCCGAACTCGATGATCCCGTGGATGCCCATCTCAGGCGTCGAGACCAGGGAATCGGCCGTGCACTTGGGCCAGGTGGGGCATCCGAGGCCCGACGCGGTCAGGCGGACGAGGCCACCGGTGCCGATCAGGATGACCTCGACCACGAACGAGGCCCACGCCAGTGCGATGACCCGCCGGTCGACGACGCGGGGGAGCGACCACCACCGTCCGGTCCGGAGTTCCTGGTCGACGGGGGGTCCGACGCGAGTCACGAGGGTGGTGCCTTCCTGTTGTTCCGTGCAGTGAACCTGTAGGATTCGAGGGTTCAGCAGCAGTCAAGTCTAGGCAGGCGCCGGCTCCGAATGGGCCGAGATCGCCGATCGATCCAGGGACTGCGTGGAACCATTGTCGTTGCGAGGGAGCAGCACCGTGACCGCTTGTCAGCGGTCTGCGGTGGAATGGCGTCCAGACGCCACGGGTTCACCCCTGAAGACGCTGTCCCGCGAGAAGGAAACGAGGAGACCATGTCCGACGTGCTCATCGACCGTCCGGAGCTCGAAGGGCTCGGGCAATACGAGTTCGGCTGGTCCGACTCCGACTCCGCCGGGGCCTCGGCCCGCCGTGGTGTCTCGGACGAGGTCGTCACCGACATCTCGAACCTCAAGCACGAGCCCGAGTGGATGCTCAAGAACCGGCTCAAGGGCCTGCAGCTCTTCGGCCGCAAGCCGATGCCGACCTGGGGCGCCGACCTCACGGGCATCGACTTCGACAACATCAAGTACTTCGTGCGCTCCACCGAGAAGCAGGCGCAGTCGTGGGAGGACCTCCCCGAGGACATCCGCGCGACCTACGAGAAGCTCGGCATCCCCGAGGCCGAGCGCCAGCGCCTCGTCGCCGGCGTCGCCGCGCAGTACGAGTCCGAGGTCGTGTACCACCAGATCCGCGAGGACCTGGAGCAGCAGGGTGTCATCTTCATGGACACCGACACCGCGCTCCGCGAGCACCCCGAGCTCTTCCAGGAGTACTTCGGCACCGTGATCCCGGCCGGCGACAACAAGTTCGCGGCGCTGAACACGGCCGTCTGGTCCGGCGGCTCGTTCGTGTACGTGCCGAAGGGCGTCCACGTCGAGATCCCGCTGCAGGCCTACTTCCGTATCAACACCGAGAACATGGGCCAGTTCGAGCGGACGCTGATCATCGCGGACGAGGACTCGTACGTCCACTACATCGAGGGCTGCACGGCGCCGATCTACAAGTCGGACTCGCTGCACTCGGCCGTCGTCGAGATCATCGTGAAGAAGAACGCCCGCGTTCGGTACACGACGATCCAGAACTGGTCGAACAACGTCTACAACCTCGTGACCAAGCGCGCGATCGCGCACGAGGGCGCCACGATGGAGTGGATCGACGGCAACATCGGGTCCAAGGTCACGATGAAGTACCCGTCGATCTACCTCGCCGGTGAGCACGCCAAGGGTGAGACCCTCTCCGTCGCGTTCGCCGGCCCCGGCCAGCACCAGGACGCCGGCGCGAAGATGATCCACATGGCGCCGTACACGACGTCGTCGATCGTCTCGAAGTCGATCGCCCGCGGCGGCGGTCGTGCGGGCTACCGCGGCGAGGTCCGGGTGGACCCGTCCGCACACCACGCGGCGAACACCGTGCGGTGTGACGCGCTGCTGGTCGACACCATCAGCCGGAGCGACACCTACCCGGCGATCGACATCCGCGTCGACGACGTCCAGCTCGGGCACGAGGCCACGGTCTCGCGCGTGAGCGAGGAGCAGCTCTTCTACCTGATGTCCCGCGGCATGGCCGAGGACGAAGCGATGGCGATGATCGTCCGTGGCTTCATCGAGCCGATCGCCCGCGAGCTCCCGATGGAGTACGCGCTCGAACTCAACAAGCTCATCGAGATGAGCATGGAAGGATCCGTCGGCTAGATGTCCAGCACTACCCCTCCCCACATCGACCAGCCGATCGAACCAGCGGCCTCAGCGGCGCCTGCGGCGACCGTTCAGCACGGCGCCGGAGCCCACTCCGACGGCGGCTGGGACGCCCCCGACAAGAAGATCCCGGTCCAGACCCGCTCCGAGCGGTTCCAGTCCGGTGACCTCGGCGCCTTCCCGACCGTCACCGGGCGCGAGGTGAACTGGAAGTTCGCGCCCCTGGCGAAGCTCCAGCCGCTCCTCGACGGTGACCTCGACGGTTCCGCCTACCCGTTCCTCGCCCGTCAGTCCGACGGCGCCGACGTCGAGTGGGGTCGCAGTGACGACCCCCGTGTCGGCACCGCCGGCCTGCCGGAGGACCGTGCGGCCGCCGCAGCCTGGACGGCTCGTGACGCCGTCCTCGCCGTCACCGTCAAGTCGACCGAGGCGCACGAGTTCATCACCATCACGCGCTCCGACTTCGGCACGCAGCCCCGCGCAGCGCACACGGTCATCACGGCCGAGCCGCACGCCCAGGGCATCGTCGTCATCGACAACCGCGGCAGCGCGCTGCTGAGCGAGAACATCGAGATCGTCGTGCAGGACGGCGCACGCCTGACCGTCGTCAGCCTGCAGGACTGGGACGACGACGCCGTGCACGTGTCGACGCACTTCGCCGAGGTCGGCCGCGACGCCTTCCTCAAGCACGTCGTGGTCTCGCTCGGTGGTGACGTCATCCGGGTGAACCCCTCGACGCACCTCGGTGCCCAGGGTGCCGACACCGAGATGTACGGCGTGTACTTCGCCGATGCCGGCCAGTACATCGAGCAGCAGGTCTACGTGAACCACGACGCGCCCAACACGCGCGGTCGGGTCAACTACAAGGGTGCACTGCAGGGCAAGGGTGCGCACACGGTCTGGATCGGCGACGTGCTCATCGGCCGCGCCGGTGACGGCACCGACTCCTACGAGCAGAACCGCAACCTCGTGCTGACCGACGGCACCCGTGCCGACAGCATCCCGAACCTCGAGATCGAGACGGGCAACATCGAGGGCGCCGGGCACGCGAGTGCGACGGGTCGCTTCGACGACGAGCAGCTGTTCTACCTGCAGGCCCGTGGCATCCCCGAAGAAGAGGCACGTCGTCTCGTCGTGCTCGGCTTCCTGGTCGAGGTCATCCAGAAGATCGGTGCCCCCGAGCTCGAGGAACGCCTCATCGCCGCGGTCGAGCAGGAACTCGCCGACGGTCACTCGGTGATCGTCGCGCCGGACGAGTCCGGTGCCGAGGCAGACACCGTCGCGACGGCTGAGGCCGACGCCTGATGCCCACGAAGGTCTGCGCGGAGTCCGAGATCGCTGTCGACAGCCCGATGCGCGCCGTCGTCGACGGCACCGCGGTGGCCATCGTGAAGGACTCGTCCGGCACCGTGCACGCGATCGGCGACACCTGCACCCACGGCGACATCTCGCTCGCCGAGGGCTTCGTCGAGGGTGATTCGCTCGAGTGCTGGGCGCACGGGTCCCGTTTCTCGCTGACCACCGGCAAGCCGCAGAACTTCCCCGCGTACGAGCCCGTCCCGGTCTTCCGGGTCGAGGTCCGTGACGGCGAGGTCTACGTCGACGTGCACGACACCGTCCCGGTCGACTAGACCACCCCACACTTCCCGCGGCTGACGCCGCACACAGCTGCAACCGAAGGAACCCACGCAATGTCCACTCTGGAAATCCGCGACCTCCAGGTCTCGATCGACACCGATCAGGGCACCAAGGAGATCCTCAAGGGTGTCGACCTCACGATCAACGAGGGCGAGATCCACGCGATCATGGGGCCGAACGGCTCCGGCAAGTCCACTCTGGCGTACACGATCGCCGGCCACCCCCGGTACAACGTCGTCGGTGGCTCGATCACCCTCGACGGCGAGGACGTGCTCGCGATGAGCGTCGACGAGCGTGCCCGTGCCGGCATGTTCCTGGCGATGCAGTACCCGGTCGAGATCCCCGGCGTGACGGTCTCGAACTTCCTCCGTACCGCCAAGACCGCGATCGACGGTGAGGCCCCGGCCCTGCGCGGCTGGATCAAGGAGCTCCGCCAGTCGATGGCCGACCTCAAGATGGACTCGTCCTTCGCCGAGCGCAACGTCAACGAGGGCTTCTCCGGCGGCGAGAAGAAGCGCCACGAGATCATGCAGCTCGAGCTCCTCAAGCCGCGCTTCGCCGTGCTCGACGAGACCGACTCCGGACTCGACGTCGACGCGCTGAAGATCGTGTCCGAGGGCGTCAACCGTGCCAAGGCCGCGACCGGCCTGGGCGTGCTGCTCATCACGCACTACACGCGCATCCTGCGCTACATCAAGCCGGACTTCGTGCACGTGTTCGTCGCCGGCAAGGTCGCCGAGCAGGGTGGCCCGGAGCTGGCCGATCGCCTCGAGAACGAGGGCTACGACCGCTACGTGCAGGCTGCTGCAGCGTCGGCCGCCGAGGCGCAGGCCTGATGATCGCGGCACTCGCCCCGGAGAAGTTCGACGAGGTCGTCGAGGGCCTGAAAGAGGTGCAGGACCCGGAGCTCGGCGTGAACATCGTCGACCTCGGCCTGATCTACGACCTGGCGTGGGACGACGAGGCCTCGGCGCTCGTCATCAGCATGACCCTGACCAGCGCTGGCTGCCCGCTCACCGACGTCATCGAGGGCGACACCGCGAACGCCCTGGACGGCATCGTCGACGCCTTCCGCATCAACTGGGTCTGGATGCCGCCGTGGGGTCCGGATCGGATCACCGACGACGGGCGCGAGATGATGCGCGCACTCGGGTTCGCGATCTAGTCGCGACCCCCTGACGGACGGGAGGCCTGGTACCAGCTGGTATCGGGCCTCCCGTCCGTCTGTGGTCGCGACACGCGCGGGGCGCGCCGGGCTGGACACGCCGCTCAGTTTCGCCGAGGTTCCACGGGCGGACGCAGAAGCGGCCGGGGTTCCGGTATTTCGGAACCCCGGCCGCCGGGGGCGGGCGTGGCAGACACTCCGCGCAGCGCGCGTCAGCGGCGGCCGAGCGCCTTCCACGCGAGCGGCACGATGCCGGCGGCGATGAGCGCCTTCGCGATCCCGCCGACGATGAACGGGTACAGGCCGGCGGCGAGCACCGACTGCAGGTCGTTCGGCGCACCGAGCTGGCCGAGCACGACCGCCAGGTACGGCAGACCGGTCACGAAGGGGATGGCACTCGCGAGCAGCATCGCCACGGCGGCACGTCCGAAGTGGCGGTCCCAGTTGCGGCGGGCGAGCCAGCCGACGACGCCCGCGGCGGGGATGAAGCCGATGACGTAGCCGAAGCTCGGCACGGCCAAGGCCTGCAGGCCACCGGTCAGGTCGGCGAAGAACGGTGCACCGGCCAGGCCGGCGACGGCGTAGACGAGCAGCGAGAGCATGCCGCGGCGGGCACCCAGGGTCGCGCCGACGAGCACGACGGCGAGCGTCTGCCCGGTGATCGGGACCGGCCACATCGGGACCTCGAGCTGCGCCATCGCGGCGGTGAACAGGGCTCCGCCGGCGACGAGGGCGGCGTTCGTGGCCAGCCCGTGCGTGCGCAGACGGTCGGCGAGGACTGCGCGGGGAGCGAACCCGGTGGCGTTCGTCATGGATTCTCCTAGAATGGACTGCTGGTCCCGTTCGGAACCATCGGTCCCGTCAGCGTAGCGGTGCACCTCACGCACACGTCGTTGTGCAAACCCACCAACTGATTGGACGTCCACTGTGCTTGCCGTGCACGAACTCGAGATCCGCGTCGGAGCTCGTCTCCTCATGGAAGACGTGTCCTTCCGTGTCGAGAAGGGTGACAAGATCGGACTCGTCGGCCGCAACGGCGCGGGGAAGACGACGATGACCAAGGCTCTCGCGGGCGAGACGCAGCCGAACGGCGGCACGATCGACCGCGGTGGGGAGATCGGCTACCTGCCGCAGGACCCACGGTCGGGTGACCCGGAGGAGACCGCGCGCAAGCGCATCCTCGATGCCCGTGGTCTGGGCGAGCTCGTCGAGGGCATCCGCCTCGCCACGCTCGACATGGCGAGCGAGGACTCGGCCGTCGCCGAGAAGGCGATGCGCCGGTACAGCCGGCTCGACGACCAGTTCAACGCGCTCGGCGGCTACGCGGCCGAGGCCGAGGCGGCGTCGATCGCGTCGAACCTCAAGCTGCCGGACCGCATCCTCGACCAGCAGCTGAAGACCCTGTCCGGTGGGCAGCGCCGTCGCATCGAGCTCGCGCGCATCCTGTTCTCGGACGCCGAGACGATGATCCTCGACGAGCCGACGAACCACCTCGACGCCGACTCGGTCGTGTGGCTGCGGGAGCACCTCAAGACCTACCCCGGCGGCGTCATCATCATCTCCCACGACGTCGAGCTCGTGGACGAGGTCGTGAACCGCGTCTTCTACCTCGACGCCAACCGCCAGACCATCGACATCTACAACATGGGCTGGAAGCTCTACCAGCGGCAGCGTGTCGCTGACGAGGAGCGTCGCCGCAAGGAGCGTGCCGGCGCCGAGAAGAAGGCCGCGACGTTGAAGGACCAGGCCGCTCGGTTCGGCGCGAAGGCCTCGAAGGCCGCCGCGGCGCACCAGATGGTCGCGCGTGCCGACAAGCTCTTGGCCGGTCTCGAGGACGAGCGCGTCGCCGACCGGGTCGCCAAGATCCGCTTCCCCACGCCTGCCCCCTGCGGCCGCACGCCGCTCATGGCCGCGGGGCTGTCGAAGTCCTACGGGTCGCTGGAGATCTTCGCGGGTGTCGACCTGGCGATCGACCGCGGTTCGCGCGTCGTGATCCTCGGGTTCAACGGTGCTGGCAAGACGACGCTGCTCCGGATCCTCGCGGGTGCCGACCTGCCCGACACCGGTGAGATCCAGCCCGGTCACGGCCTGCGCATCGGGTACTACGCGCAGGAGCACGAGAACATCGACATCAACCGCACGGTGATCGAGAACATGGTGTCGGCGTCGACCGACCTCAACGAGACCGAGGCACGTCGCGTGCTCGGGTCGTTCCTGTTCACCGGGGACGACGGCTACAAGAAGGCCGGGGTCCTGTCGGGTGGCGAGAAGACCCGACTGTCGCTCGCGATGATCGTCGTCTCGGGCGCGAACGTGCTGCTGCTCGACGAACCGACGAACAACCTCGACCCGGCGTCGCGCGAGGAGATCCTGAACGCGCTGGCCGGGTTCGAGGGTGCGGTCGTCCTGGTGTCGCACGACGCCGGTGCCGTCGAGGCGCTCAACCCCGAACGCGTGCTGCTGCTGCCGGACGGTACCGAGGACCACTGGAACAAGGACTACGCGGAGCTCATCGAGCTCGCGTAGTCGTCCTGTCAGACGCCGTCGTTTCCGCCCGACGCCGCTGAGGCGACCAGACGCCGCCGAATTCGGCGGCGTCTCGCGGACATGGCGGCGTCCTGTGGACACGACGGCGTCGTGCGCCCTGATCGCGAGGGCAGGCGGACGGGAGGCCCGTGGTGACGCCGCCACGGGCCTCCCGTCCGCTGTGGGGTCGCGTTCGCGTGCTGGTGAGACGCGTCGTGTCGGCGAGACGCCCCGGAAGCGGCGAGACGCCGCCGGATCTGGCGGCGTCTCGCGGACATGGCGGCGTCTTGCGATGACGCCGGCGTCTCGCGTCAGCAGCTGCCACAGCACAAATCGCAGCACCAGCGCGCGAGCCGAGCGTCAGCGGCGGGACGCGATCAGGTCGTCCTCGATCTCGGCGTCGGTCTTCGGCTTGGCGTCCTTGCGGCGCTGCCGCTCCTGGGCGCGCTCGCGTTCGTCCGGGTCGTCCTGGTTGAGGTTCCGGTACTCCTGCACCATCACGTACGCCAGGAACCCGAAGCCGCCGGCGGCGAACATGAACCACTGGATGAAGTAGCTGAGGTGCAGGCCGGTGTCCGCGGTGGGACGCTCCCAGCCGAGCGGACGGGCCTCGGTCGGAGCGGGGGACTCGGAGGCGAGCTCGCCGTACGCACCGGTCCAGATGGGGGTGTCGACCTTCTTCGCGACGTCCGCAAGGGTGACCGACTGCACCTGGTCGGTGTGCGCCGGGTCGGTCCGGCCGGGGATGCGCGGCTCGCTCTGCTGCAGCCGGACGATCGCCGTCACCTCACCCGACGGGGGAGCAGGCACGTGGTCCGGGGCGTCCTGCGCGTTGCCGGTGGGGACCCACCCGCGGTCGACGATGAAGGCCCGGCCGTCGCCGGTGACCAGGGGAGTGAGGACCTCGAAGCCGGGCTGGCCGTTGTGCACGCGGTTGCGGACGAGGAGCTGCGCGTCGACGTCGTAGCGGCCGGTCACGGAGACGCGGAGCCACTCCTGTTCGTCCTGCCAGCTCGAGGCCGTCGGCAGCGCCTGGTCGAGCGGCACGGGGGTGTGGTCGTAGTTCTGCGCCACCTGTTCGTTCTGGCGGACGGCTTCGTTCCGGCGGTCCCACTGCCACATGCCGAACAGGGCGCAGACGATCGCGAAGGCCACAGCGATCGCGAAGTACCCGAGCCAGCGGCGGCTGCGGACGAAGTGCCAGCCGACGAAGGGCTCGTTCGGGTCGTGGTCGGGTCGCTGGTCGTCCGGGACGGACCGGCGGGAACGGTCCGCAGCGCGCTGCAGCTTGGCAGCGTGCTTCCGGCCGTACCGGGAGTGCGGGTCGAAGTCGTCGGTCATCGACCGGTGCCGGTGGAGCGCACCCCGACGTCGTTCTTGGGCGACGATGCCGGGTCGCGTTCGTCGTCGAGGCGGTCGACGTCCTCGTGCATGCCCGTGACGCGCACCGGGAAGGAGCGCGACCGCAGGTAGTCGGCGAGGAAGTCGCGGTGCTCCTCGCACGCAGCCCAGATCTTCACGCGGTCGGCCGAGTGGATCCGCGGGTTGCGCCAGTTCACGCGCCACGCAGCCGTCTGGACGCACCCGGCGCGGGAGCACACGGGAGTCGAGCCGGGCTCGGTCTGCAGGTCGAAGGTGGCCCCCATCAGCGGTGGCCCCACATCTTCGAGCGGTCGCCGTTGCGTTGCCACTCGTCCTGTGCGTGCTGCGCCTGCTGGCGGAGTCGGTCCTGCTCGTCGCGGTAGGCCTGGGCGCGGTCTTCCTCCTGCTGCTCTCGCAGGCCGGGGTCGACGGCATCGTAGAGCTGCATCGCACCCGCGGGCGAGATCATGTCGCTCTCGGTGCGGCTGCCCGCGTTCGCGATGACGACGGCGACCCAGGGGATCACGGCGGCAGCGACGATCGGGAGCACGGCGATCCACGAGTGCCAGATGGAGTAGACGAGCACGGCAGCGATGAACAGGACGACGCGGATCGCCATCTGCCACACGTACTTGGACAGGCGGTGCGCCCGGTCCAGCTCCGGCGAATCCGGGAGCGTGGTGATGCTGGTGTGCGTGCTCTTCATACAGATGGTCTCCGTCTACCCGTGGTCCAGCCTAAGCCTCTGCGGCCGATCGTGGGTGCGCCGCGCGCGAACGGGGGGCGGTGGTGGCTCCGGTACGCTCGTCCGGGCGTGTCAGCCGACCCGTCGGCACGACACCACCGCACACCACCATCGAACGGAGCGACCATGAGCACCCCCCGTACCGTCCTGATCACCGGCGGCAACCGCGGCATCGGCCACGCCCTGGCCGAGCGCTTCGTCGCGGCCGGGCACCGCGTCGCGGTCACGTCGCGCAGCGGACAGGGCGGACCCGAAGGGGCGCTCACCGTGCAGGCCGACATCACCGACACCGCCTCGGTGGACGCTGCCTTCACGCAGGTCGAAGCCGAGCTCGGTCCGATCGAGGTGCTCGTCGCGAACGCCGGCATCACGAACGACCAGCTGCTGCTCCGCATGTCCGAGGACGACTTCACGAGCGTCGTCGACACCAACCTGACCGGCACGTTCCGCGTCGTGAAGCGCGCCACCAAGGGCATGATGAAGGCGAAGTTCGGCCGCATCGTGCTCATGTCGAGCGTCGTCGGCGCCTACGGCCAGATCGGCCAGGTCAACTACGCGTCGTCGAAGGCCGCCCTGGTCGGCATGGCCCGCTCGATCACCCGCGAGCTCGGCTCGCGCGGCATCACCGCGAACGTCGTCGCGCCCGGGTTCATCCAGACCGACATGACGGCTGCGCTCTCCGACGAACTGCAGGCCGAGTTCAAGAAGGCGATCCCCGCCGCCCGGTACGGCACGGTGGACGACGTCGCCGATGCCACGCTGTTCCTGGCGAGCGACGGCGCCGGGTACGTCTCCGGCGCGATCATCCCGGTCGACGGCGGCCTCGGGATGGGCCACTAGCCAGCGACTGCGCGTCGGTTCGGGCCCAGCGACAGTTCACGGGTGCTCGCGCGCGTGAGCTGTCGCTGAGCACGAAAGACCGGACGGTCCGTTCAGCCGCGCAGGCCGAGCGTCGCGAGCACCGCGGACAGGTCGCGGTCCACGACCGCGACGTCGGCCTGCTCCCGCACGCGCGGCTTCGCGTCGAACGCGACCGACAGGGCGGCGACGCGCATCATCTCGAGGTCGTTCGCACCGTCGCCGATCGCGACGGTGCGGGCCTCGTCCACGCCGTCGGACGCGGCCCACTCGCGCAGGGCGACGGCCTTGGCGTGCGCGTCGACGACGTCGCCGAGCACACGCCCGGTCAGCACGCCGTCGGCGACTTCGAGCCGGTTCGCTCGGCAGTGGTCGAGACCGAGCTCGGTCGCGAACGGGTCGAGGACCTCGTGGAACCCGCCGGAGACGACACCGACGGTCCCGCCGGCGGCGTGCACGCCGCGGACGAGTCGGTCGGCCCCCTGCGTCACACGGACCGCCTGCTGTGCGCGACGGAAGACGTCGACCGGGAGGCCCGCCAGGGTCGCGACACGCTCCCGGAGGCTCTCCGCGAAGTCGATCTCCCCGTGCATGGCGCGCTCCGTGATCGCCGCGACCTGTGGCCGGGTGCCGGCGGCGTCAGCGAGCAGTTCGATCACCTCGTCCTCGAGGAGGGTGGAATCGGCATCGAGGACGACGAGGAAGCGGGGCACGCACCAACGGTACCGACAGACGGAGGCACGGCCCGCGTCCGTGACGCGAGCCGTGCCTCCTGTCCGCCCGTTCGTCGGAGTAGACGTGACCGGCCGACGCTACGCGTCGACGCGGACGCCCTTGCCCACCACGGTGATGCCGGACTCGGTGACGGTGAAGCCGCGTGCCACGTCGGCCTCGCGGTCGATGCCGACCTTCGCGCCCGGTGCGATGACGACGTCCTTGTCCAGGATCGCCCGGTTCACGACCGACCCCGCACCGATCGTCGCCCGCTCGAACACGATCGAGTCGAGGACCTTCGCGCCGGAGTCGATCCCGCACCACGGGCCGATCATGCTGCGCTCGACCTGGGCGCCGGACACCAGGCAGCCGAGCGACACGAGCGAGTCGACCGTCGACCCGGTGTTGCCGTTGGCGTCCCGCACGAACTTCGCCGGGGGCAGGTTCGTCTGCTGGTTGAAGATCGGCCAGTCCTGGTTGTACAGGTTGAAGACCGGCACCGGCGCGATGAGGTCCATGTGCGCGTCGAAGAACGAGTCGATCGTCCCCACGTCGCGCCAGTAGTACTTGTCGCGGTCGGTGGAGCCGGGGACCTCGTTGCGCTGCAGGTCGTAGACGCCGGCGTCGCCGCGGTCGACGAAGTCCGGCACGATGTCGCCGCCCATGTCGTGCGCGGACGACTCGACCTGGCCGTCGCGGAGCACCGCGTCGACGAGGGCATCGGCGTTGAAGACGTAGTTGCCCATCGACGCCAGGACCTCGCCGGGGGCGTCGGCGAGCCCGACCGGGTTCTTCGGCTTCTCGAGGAAGGCGTCGATCTTGGTCGGGTCGTCGGCGTCCACCTGGATGACGCCGAACTGGTCGGCGAGCTCGATGGGCTGCCGGATCGCCGCGACGGTGGCGCTGCGACCCGAGGCGATGTGCGCCTCGACCATCTGGTGGAAGTCCATCCGGTACACGTGGTCCGCACCGACCACGACGACGATGTCGGGGCGCTCGTCGCGGAGCAGGTTGAGCGACTGCAGGATCGCGTCGGCCGAGCCGGCGAACCAGCGCTTGCCGAGCCGCTGCTGCGCGGGGACCGACGCCACGTAGGACCCGAGCAGGCCCTCCATGCGCCAGGTCTCGGCGACGTGCCGGTCGAGACTGTGCGACTTGTACTGGGTGAGGACCACGATCTTCTGCAGACCGGAGTTCACCAGGTTCGACAGCGCGAAGTCGATGAGACGGAAGTTCCCGCCGAACGGGACTGCGGGCTTCGCCCGGTCGGCCGTGAGCGGCATGAGCCGTTTCCCCTCGCCGCCAGCGAGCACGATGCCGAAGACCTTCTTTGGAGCCATGCCGCTCACAGTAGGCGTCAGCACTGGGAACCGGTTACGTTGATCCAGTGCGAGTCGATCTGCTGACCAGGGAGTATCCGCCGGAGGTCTACGGCGGTGCGGGTGTCCACGTGTCCGAACTCACCGCTGCGCTGCGGTCGGGGACGGACACCGACGTCCGTGTCCGGGCGTTCGGGGCCTTCCGTGACGAGGCCGACGTCTGGGGCTACCGGACCCCGGCCGGCCTCGAGCAGGCGAACGGTGCGCTGCAGGCGCTCGGGACCGACGTGGCCATCGCGGCCGACGTCGACGGTGCGGACCTCGTGCATTCGCACACCTGGTACGCGAACTCGGCGGGCCGGATCGCGCAGTTGACCTACGGCATCCCCCACGTCGTCACGGCGCACAGCCTCGAGCCGCTCCGTCCGTGGAAGGCCGAGCAGCTCGGCGGCGGCTACCGCCTGTCGAGCTGGATGGAACGCGAGGCGTTCGAGAACTCCGACGGTGTCATCGCGGTGTCGAAGGCCATGCGCGCCGACATCCTGCGCTCGTACCCCTCGATCGACCCGGCGAAGGTGCACGTCGTCTACAACGGCATCGACATCGACGCCTGGAAGCCGACCGTCGACGAGGACGCCGTGCGTGCCCTCGGCATCGACCCGTCTCGTCGGAGCGTCGTGTTCGTCGGGCGCATCACCCGTCAGAAGGGGCTGCCCTACCTGCTCCGCGCGGTGGCGTCGCTGCCCGAGGACGTCCAGATCGTGCTGTGCGCCGGCGCTCCCGACACCCCTGAGATCCTCGCCGAGGTCACCGGCCTGGTCGAGGGGCTGCGCGAACAGCGCGAGGGCGTCGTCTGGATCGACCGGATGCTCGCGCACGAGGAGATCGTGAACGTGCTCTCCTCGGGCACCGTGTTCGTGTGCCCGTCCATCTACGAGCCACTCGGCATCGTGAACCTCGAGGCCATGGCGTGCGGGATCCCCGTCGTCGGGACGCGTACCGGTGGCATCCCCGAGGTCGTCGCGGACGGCTTCACCGGCCGCATCGTGCCGATCGACCAGGCGCAGGACGGCACCGGCACCCCGACCGACCCCGACCGCTACGTCGCGGACCTGGCGGCGACCCTGAACGAGGTGCTCGCCGACGAGGGGCTCGCGAAGCTCATGGGCCGCGCCGGACGCCTGCGGGTCGAGACCGAGTTCACCTGGGACGCGATCGCCACCAGGACACGGCAGGTCTACGACGAGGTGCTCGGCCGGAACCCGTAGGCTGGTCGCATGCCCTCGGTCGTGCGCTTGTCAGACGTCTCCGTGGTCCGCAACGGGGCCACCATCCTCGACTCGATCTCGTGGGAGGTGCAGGACGACGAACGCTGGGTCGTGCTCGGCGCGAACGGCGCCGGCAAGACCACGCTGCTGCAGGTCGCCGGGGCCCAGACGTTCCCGACCTCGGGCGAGGTCGAGGTGCTCGGCACCGAGCTCGGCGGCGCCGACCTGTTCGAGCTCCGTCCGCGCATCGGCTTCGCGTCGACCGCCCTCGCCCGCCGCATCCCGGTGACCGAGAAGGTCATCGACGTGGTCCTGACGGCCGCGTACTCGGTGACCGGGCGTTGGAACGAGGAGTACGAGGAGCTCGACGTCCGCCGAGCCCAGCGTGTGCTCGAGGAGTGGGGTCTCGGGTCCTTCACCGACCGCACCTTCGGCGAGCTGAGCGACGGCGAGCAGAAGCGCGTCCAGATCGCCCGCGCCGTGATGACCGACCCGGAGATCCTGTTCCTGGACGAGCCGGCCGCCTCGCTCGACCTCGGCGCCCGTGAGAGCCTCGTCCGCACGCTCGGCGGCTACGCCCAGAGCGCGGACTCGCCGGCCATCGTGATCGTCACCCACCACGTCGAGGAGATCCCGGCCGGGTTCACCCACGCGCTGGTGCTCGCCGACGGTCACGTCCAGGCAGCCGGGCCCATCGACGAGGTCCTGACCGACGCGACCCTGACCGAGGCGTTCGGCATCGCGCTGTCCGTCACGAAGGACGCCGGCCGGTACACGGCGCGCGCGTCCTAGCGCTGCGATCGCGCCGTCCGTCTGGTAACGTTGACGGCTGGCGCAAGCCGATGACTTCCCGCGCATCTTGCGCAATCCCACCACCGCTACCGCTATCGAGGAAACTCCATGAAGACCGACACCCACCCCGAGTACCGCGCCATCGTCTTCCGTGACCTGGCCTCCGGTGAGACGTTCCTGACGCGTTCGACCGCGAACAGCGACAAGACCATCGAGCTCGACGGTGCCACCTACCCGGTGATCGACGTCGAGATCTCGTCCGCGTCGCACCCGTTCTACACGGGCAAGCAGCGCATCCTCGACTCGGCCGGTCGCGTCGAGAAGTTCAACCAGCGCTTCAAGGGCTTCTCCAAGTAGTCCTTCCACAGCAACGGAACGGGCGGTCCTCCTCCGGGAGGGCCGCCCGTTCGTCGTCGGTGGGGTAGGGGACCGGGATCAGTCCGCGCGGACCGGCACGTCCGCGACGGCTCGCGCCGCCAGGCCGATGATCTCCTCGCCGGCGAGCACGCCCGACGACCGCGTGACGAGCAGGTGCGGCGCCGTCCAGCCCGCTGCGTGCAGTTCACCGTGTGCCGGCCGGATGGCGACGTCGGCGGCGGCGAGCATGTCGCGGTCGAGCAGGGAGTCGCCCGCCGCGATCACCCGGGTGGCTCCGATCCGCTCGGCGACGGCCGCCAAGGCACGCTCCTTGCGGATCGCGATCGGGACCGCGTACAGCTTCCGACCCTGCACCGACACCGTCCAGCCCTGCTCGGCGAGGGTCGCCGCCAGGTCGGTGACCGCGTGGTCCGGGAGCTCCGACCGCTCGAGCACGGCGTAGACGAAGAGGTCCTCGGCGCGGTGGTTCCGGAGCAGTGCCGCTGCGGGGAGCCCGGCGAGCACGAGCGCCTCGGCCGTCTCCAACGGCGCCGAGGTCGTGTCGATCTCCGCTCGGAGCGCAGCCGTCCAGTCGTCGTCGGGCCGCCCGTCGTGGAGCAGGACCGCGCCGTTCGTCGTGACCGCCCACCCGGTGGCCGGCAGGGGGAGCCGGATGCGGCGGTACTGCGCGACCGTCCGGGTGGTGACGGGCACGACCGCGGCGCGCTCGGCCAGCGCGGCGAGGGCGGTGTCGGCTGCGCGGGTCATGAAGGAGAGCGGGGCATGCCGGTAGACCTCGGTCACGACGAGCGCCGGGGCGGTCTCGTCCGGTCCGTCGAGCAGCAGTGCCGCGGCCGAGTAGACGAGCGTGCGGTCCAGGTCGAAGCCGACCAGCGCGGTCACGCCGCACCACCTGCCACCGCATCGGCGGACCCGGTCCCTGCCGGGGAACCCGCCACCCGGCTGCCGAGGGGGTGGATGAGCCCGATGCAGCTGTAGGACAGGTCCGGCCGGGTCACGACGGGGACGCCGCGCTCCCGAGCGAGGGCGACGACGTGGGCGATGTCGACGTCGTCGGGGTCGCGGACGAGCACCTGCCACGGCACCCGACGGAGCAGCACCCGCGTGGTCTCACCCACGCCCGGCTTCACGAGGTGCAGGTCGTCGATGCCGTACTCCGATCCGATCGCCTCGACGGTGCGCATGCCACGCCAGTCGACCGCCCGGGATCCCTCTGGTCCGCCGGTGGCCGCCAGCGCCGCGTCGACCCGGTCACGGACGGCGTCGAAGCGGTCGGCGATCGCGGCGACGAAGGCGCGGGAGTGGTCGCGGGGCGCGAGGTCCCGGTACTGCTTGGCACCGTGGAAGGTACCGTCGGGGGTCAGGGCGGGGTTGCGCACGGTGCGGGACACCAGCCCGGACACCGTCGAGTTGAGACAGGCCGACGGGACGAGGTAGTCGTCGCGCGTGCCGTGCAGGGGCGTGCACCCCGCGGGGTCGGCCAGGACGGCGAGGTCGTCGGCGAAGCGGACACCGTCGGACGCCGCGAAGCGGTTCAGGGCCTCGGTGAGTTCGCGGGTGATCGCGCCCTTGCCCGTCCACCCGTCGACGAAGACGACCTGGCTCGGGTCGTGGTGGGCGGCGAGCCAGCGGAGTGCCGTCTCGTCGAGGCCCACCCCGCGCACGATGCTCGCCGTGTAGTGGGGGAGCCGCAGGCCGTGGTGCACCTCGGCCCACCGTCGCACCAGGATGCCGATCGGGGTGCCCGCCCGGGCCAGGGACACCAGGACCGGGCGCGGCCGACCGCGCAGGATCAGCTCGGTGACGATCCCCACGGCCTCGGCGATGCGTTCGGCGGACCGATCGAGGGCGTCCCGGTAGAGCGCCTCGTACTCGTCCGACGGGACGTACTCGACGGGCAGCGACTCGGCGTAGTTCGCCCCATCGAGCTGGATCGCCCGCTCGCGGTCGGCCGTGTCGGCCTCGAGCGCCGCTCCGGCCAGGTCCTGGAGCAGCCAGGTGACGTCGTCGGGTTCGTAGGAGCCGAAGGACGGCCCGGTGAGCGGCCGCGGGACACCGGAGCCGTCGTGCGCGTCGAGCGGCGCACGCACGAGGACGACGGTGGGTGCCGCGGTCAGCAGTGCGGCGAGGAGGCCGTCCGCGCCGTCGAGCAGGTCGCGTTCGGTGCCGGGTTCGGGCAGGACCACGATCGCGTCGAAGCCGTGCACGTTGTACGCGAAGCGTTCCCCTGGGCCGTCCACGGTGGCGTCGTGCGACCGGAAGCGGACACCGGATCGGATCGGCCACGCCGGGTCGTCGAGGACGGCGACCGGGGACCGCGTGGTGGTCGAGAACCGCACGTCGGCGTCGGACTGCCGCCGGATCGCGTCCGCGACCACGAGCGGCGTGTGCATGTGCTCCTCGGTGCCGAGGACCAGGACACGTCGCGGCGCGTCGCCGAGCGCCGCGACGACGTCGCGTGCGATCCCCTCGACGTCGGTACGTGGGAGCCGGACACGGCGTGCCGGCGTGCCGGTGCGGTCGACGGCGGTGGGCGGTGCGGTGACGGTGGTGACCGCTGTCGGACGGGAGGCGCGGGGCGGGGCCGCCACGGGCCTCCCGTCCGACACCTCGCCGGTCTCGATCCGGTGCGCGTCCGACAGGTCTCGTGCGTCCGTCGGTGCGACCGCGTGGGCCGCGACGACCGCGGAGGCGGCGTGTGCGAGGTCGGCCGGCAGGACGACGTCGCCGCGGCCGAGCGCGACCACCGTGACGGGTGCCCCGATCTCGGCCGCGAGTGCCTCGGTCGCCGTGACGTCCGCTGCGGAGCGGAGGTCGATGAGACCGGCGACCACCCAGCGCCGCTGCGGCGCGAGGGCGTGCAGTGCGCGGATCGTCGCGCGCGCGGTGGCGCCGGTGCTCAGCTCGTCGTCGACGAGGACGACCGTGCCGTCGTCGGGCAGCCAGTCGGGGTCGGCGGGGAGCAGGCGGTGCGCGGTCGCGTGGGAGTGGGCCTCGTCGAACCCGGCGGCGGGCACGGCACCAGGCGGGTCGTGCCGGGTGGAGTGCAGGTACGCGGCGCCGAGTGCTTCGGCGACCATCGCGCCGAGCGCGGTCGCCGTCTCGGCGAAGCCCAGGACGAGCGTGTCCGGGTGCTCGGGGCGCAGCGCCGCGAGGTCCGTCCGCAGCGTGGTCGCGGCGCGGTGCACTGCGAGCGTCGCAGGGTCTGCACCCGTGGGTCCGGCGGCGGCGGCCGTGTCGCCGTCCGGAGCGTCGGCGGCAGCGGCCGCACCGACGACGCGCTCGAGCCGGGCGGCGGCGGCGGTGTCCCAGCGCGACCCGCCGTCGAGCACGTCGGCCACCCGTGCGGCCAGTGCCTCGCCGGCCGTCAGGGCGACCGCGGGGACGGTGGGCAGGTGCTTCGCGAGCACCGTCGACACCAGCAGGTGCGCTCGCTTCGGGTTCCGGCGCAGGGCGATCCGTGCGAGGGAGCCGAGCGGCACGGACGGCGCGACCGTCGTCGGCGGCGCGTCGGTGAGGGCGACGCCGAGGTCGGCGGGGGTGGGCGGGGCTTCGGTCACTGCAGGCTCCGTTCGAGCACGTCGACGAACGTCACGTCGGGGTTGGCGACACCGAAGGCCCGCGCGCGCAGGATCGTGCGCTCGGCCCAGTCGTGGTGCGGTCGCATCTCGTTCATCTTGTTGCCGTAGCGGGAAGCGGCGACACCGCCGTCGACGTTCGCGAGGACGTCGGTCGCGTCCGAGAACTCCTCGTCGCTCACGACCGACATGGCGTGCACCAACGGCACGTGCCGGGGGTGGATGACGGTCTTGCCGGTCAGCCCGTTCGCGCGGTCGAGGGTGACCTCGCGGAGCAGGCCGTCGAAGCCCTCGAGCAGCAGCTGGCGACGCAGCGCCAGGTCACCCGCGACCTCGAACGGCGTCGCCCGCAGCTGGGTGCGGAACACCCGGTCGGAGCCGGGGTAGTGCTCCCACACCGGACCGCTGACGACGAAGCCGTCACGGGCCCGTCCCAGCACGTTCACCACGTCACCGATGACCGAGGCGAGCACCTGCACCTCGTACACGGTCAGGTGGGACGGTCGGCGCAGGCCGAACACGCTCGACAGGTCGGTGGCGCCGATGCGCAGCGCCAGGACGTCGCGGCGGCGCGCCAGCAGCAGGTCACGGAGCGCCGCGAGGGCCTCGGTGCGGGTCTCGCGGTGCATGATCGACGGTGACTCGAGGATCGGCATGACCAGCAGGCGGCGGTGTTCGGGACGGCCGGCGTTCAGGTCGTCGAGCACGTCGAAGTAGCGGGATCCGCTGTTCGGGGAGTCCTCGAACTTCGGCAGGACGAAGCCGGTGAGCACGTCGAGCAGACGGTCGCCGAAGCGGTCGGTCAGCCGGCGGAGGTGTCCGGGGTCACGGACCCGCAGGAAGAGCTGCGGCAGGGTGGCATCGTCGGCGTCCTGCTGCAGCGCACGCAGGGCGTCCTCGACGTGGGTCTCGGCGACGGGGAGGTCGGCGTCGGCGACGGAGTCCTCGAGGCAGAGCACGATCGACCCGGCGCCGAGGGCGGTCTGGCGCCGGACGTCGTGCACCAGGTCGGGTCGGATGCCCGGCGTGTAGAGCGTGGCGCCGAGGGCGACCGCCCGGAGGCCCTGGTCGCTGTCGCGGCCGACGTCCTCCGGCGGGTGCAGGAACAGCTGCTCCTGTCCCTCGAGGTGGGCGAAGTGGCGCATGGGTCAGACCCCCGGGAGCGGCGTGGACAGGACGAACCCGAAGGCGGCGAACACGTCGCCGTCGTGGGTCGAGCGAGCGAAGGGTTCGGCGCGGAGTTCGAGCTCCCCGTCGACGACGGAGAGCGCGAGCACGGTCATGGTGTCGGGGGTGCCCTCGGCGACGCCGATCGTGGTGCCGTCGTGCAGGGATACGACGAGCCGCTCCGTGCCACGGGCCATGAACAGTGCACGTCGGAGCTGCCGGACGTGTCGGAGCGACACGAGTGCGACGCCGTCGTCGAAGCCGACGAGGGGACGGTTGCCCGCGGTGACGGCTCGCCGGCCCGCTTCGGCGCCGGCCGCGGTCGTCGCGCCGACGGTCCAGTCGACGGTCTCCCAGGCCGCGCTCGTGCAACCGGTGACGGTGAGCGCGCCGACGGCGGACCGGCGGCGGTCGACGCGGGCCACCGGGTCGTCCGGACCGAGCACGCGGACGGCCCGGGGATCGGGGGCGGGGAACGGGCGGACGCGCCGTGCGAGTTCGGCACGTCGGCGGAGCACCCGCTCCGACGGACCGACGGACGCGACGGGGTGCGGGGCCGCGCCGGCCGCGGGGAGTGCGGGCGCGCTTGCTGCCGGAGCCACGGGCGCGACCGGCGTGCGGGGCGGCAGCGTGGCCGTCGGGACAGGTCGGCGTCGTCGCCGCAGGTAGGGGTGTCCGGACGTCATCGCGCGCGGCCGATGCCGTGGTCGGTGCGCAGCCCCGTCAGCCCGGTGGTGTAGCCCTGTCCGACCGCACGGAACTTCCACTCGGACCGGTGCCGGTACAGCTCGCCCAGGATCACCGCGTCGATCGTGTGGTTCCGGTCGGACGGCAGGTCGAACCGGACGAGTTCACGGCCGTCGGGTGAACCGACCCGGATGGTCATCGACCGGACCGAGCCGAGGTCGCGAGGGGAGCGCGGGTCCGGGTCCAGGTAGACGGCGAAGACGATCTTGTCGACGGCGGCCGGCACGCTGACGAGGTCGACGTCGATCTCCTCGTCGTCGGAGTCGTCGAGGAAGCGCACCGAAGCGTCGGCGCCGTCGAGCTGGTTGAAGAACACCAGGTCGTCGTCGGAGAGGACCTTGCCGTCGGCACCGCAGACGATCGCCATCGGGACGAGTTCAGCGGACGGGCCGCGGCTCGCGATCTGGTCCCAGGCGATGCCCACGACGACCGCGTCCAGGCCGGGGTTCTCGGCCGTCAGCGCCGCGTTCGCGCCCGGGACGAGTCGCCCGGTCACGAGTCGGCTCCGCGGAGTCGGAGACCCGGGTCGCCGTCGCCGAGACGGTCACGGAGGAACCGTCCGTGGGTGGAGAGCTCTGCGATGGCTCCGCTCCTGATCTGTTCGTGCATGTCGTCGACCGTCTCGGCGACGACGTCGAGCTGGTCGGCGAGGGTGCGGGTCGCCGCACTGTCCTCGGTGCGGTCGGCGTCCGGCAGGGACCGGTAGGTCCGGACCGGTGTGGGGAGGTAGTCGTCGACGATGGCCTGGAAGAGGAACCGCTGTTCGGTCGATGCCCCGCGTGCCACCACCGTGCCGGCCGTCTTCCGGAGCAGGTCCTCGACGTGCCGGATCCGCGACGACACGACCGTGGGCAGCTCGGCCCCGGCGGCCCGGACGAAGGCACGGAGGTCGTCGAGGCCCGCCGCGGCCGCGGAGTCGTCGGATGACCCGCCGGCTCCCCGGACGTCGATGCGTGCAGCCGCCGCCGCGGCCACCGCCGCCGGGGTGGTGTCGGTGGGCTCCGGTTCGCGATCGTCGTCGCGGCCGAACAGCGCGCGCAGACGGTCACGCACCGTGGTCGGCCGATCGGGTCATCGGCTGATCGAGCGTGGGTCGTCGCCGGACTGCCGCGCGCGCTCCAGGTAGGGCTTCGCGCGCTGGATGCCGGATTCGAGCGCAGTCACCGTCGAGGCCATGTTCTGCGCGGCTTCGGAGCGGAACGAGTCGATCGCGTCCATCGTCTGGAACACGTTGTCGAACGCACGCTCCAGGGTCTCGACGCTGACGCCGGAGTTGGTCGCCTGCTGGTGGATCCGCGTGGTCTGGTCGCGCAGCATCTCGCTGGTCTGCAGGATCATCGCGTTCGTGGTGTTGTTCACGGCGTCGATCTGGTCGAGCACCATCCGCTGGTTCGCGAGCGCCTGCGCGACCACGACGGCCGTCCGGAGCGCTGCGATGGTCGTGGTCCGCGCACGCTCCACGCCCTTGATGAGCTCGGTGTTGTTCTTCCGGACCAGGTCCATCGCGAGGTAGCCCTGCACCGAGACGGCCAGCTGCGTGAGGATGTCCTGGTGGCGCTGGCGCACCGGGAAGAGGACGTCGGACTCGAGCTTCTGCGCTTCGTCGACGCGGCCGCCGTTCCGCAGCGACTCGACCTTGGTCACCGTCGCCGCGTCGAGCGCCTTCGCGAAGACGGCGTACTCGCTCAGCTGCTGCATGGTCTCCCACAGCTGGACCTTCTCGTCCGCCAGGGTGGCGTTGTCCTTGCGGAGCTCGTCCTGGCCGGCCATCAACGACTTGATGATGTGGTCGAGCTGCGTCTGCGCCGACTCGTACTTCTGGAAGTACTTCGCCAGCTTGTTGCCGCCGGGGATGAGCCCGAGGATCTTCCGGCCGGTGCTGAGGTCGGCCTGGTTCGGGGTCAGGTCCTCGACGGTGGACCGCAGGTCGCCGAGCGTCGTCGCGACCTTGACCTGCGCGCTGTCGCCGGTCCGCTTGGCACCGGCGACCGAGGACTGCGAACGCTCGAGCATCCGCGAGGAGAAGCCGCCGGACCGGGCGATCTCGGCGCCACCGATGGTGGTGATGCCGTCGACCTTCTCGGTGAACGCCGGCGATCGTGGGTCGAGCGTGGCGACCTCGTCGACGAACTCCCGGGCCTGCGCGGCGATCTGCGACTGCCGCTCGGGATCGACCGGCACCATGCCCGGGGCGTCGTCCGGGGTCACGACCTCGGCGGACGCTGCGGGACGGAGGACGAGGGCGTCCTCGGTCGGTTCGATCGGTTCCGGCGGAGCGAGCGGTCCGGGCATGGCTGGTTCTCCTGGTCTGGGTGCGGTCGGCGGGGTCGGTGGGTCAGCCGAGCTGGATGCCGAAGTCGGTGGCGATGCCGGCGAGACCCGTGGTGTAGCCCTGCCCGACGGCACGGAACTTCCACTCGGCACCGTTCCGGTAGATCTCGGAGAAGATCATCGCGGTCTCGGGGGCGGCGTCCTCGGAGAGGTCGAAGCGCACGATCTCGGTGCCGTCCTGGTCGAGCACCCGCGAGTAGGCGCTGCGGACCTGGCCGAAGTTCTGACCGCGGGCCTCGCCCTGGTCGATCGAGACGACGATGACCACGCGGTCCACGTCGGCGGGCAGCGACGTCAGGTCGATGCTGATCTGCTCGTCGTCGCCGTCACCCTGGCCGGTGCGGTTGTCGCCCTTGTGCTCGACCGAGCCGTCGGCGCTGCGCGGCTGGTTGTAGAAGATGAAGTCGGCGTCCGAGCGCACCTTGCCCGACGCACTCAGCAGCAGTGCCGAGGCGTCCAGGTCGAACTGCTCGCCCGTGGTGGTGCGGGGATCCCAGCCGAGACCGACGGTGGCGACCGTCAGGCCGGGGCTGGTCTTCGTGAGCGAGAGGTTGTTGCCCTTGGTGAGGGTCAGTCCTGCCATGGTCGTGCCTTTCAGTCGGTGGGGACGGTCAGTCGAGGACGACGCCGTAGTCGGTCGCCACGCCACGCAGGCCGGAGGCGTACCCCTGGCCGACGGCGCGGAACTTCCACTCCCCGTTGTACCGGTAGATCTCCGAGAAGATCATGCCGGTCTCGGAAGCGGCGTCCTCGGTCAGGTCGAACCGCACGACCTCGTTCGCGGTCTCGTCGTTGACGACCCGGCAGAACGCGCCGCGCACCTGTCCGAAGTTCTGGTGGCGGGCCTCCGCCTGGTCGATCGTGACGACGATCACAACGCGTTCGACGTCGGCCGCGACGGCGTCGAGGTCGATGAGGATCTGTTCGTCGTCACCGTCGCCGTCGCCCGTGCGGTTGTCGCCCTGGTGGACCACGGAACCGTCGACCGACTGCAGCTGGTTGTAGAAGATGAAGTCGTCGTTCGACCGCACGCGGCCGTTCGCACCGACCAGCAGCGCCGAGGCGTCGAGGTCGAACTGCTCACCCGCGGTGGTCCGGGGGTCCCAGCCGAGGCCGATCATGGCCCGTCGGAGGCTCGGGTCGGTCTTGGTCAGGGAGAGGTTGTTGCCCTTGGAGAGCGAGAGGGTCGCCACGTTCGCTGCGTCCTTCCGGTTCAGAGTGCTGCGGTCGCGGGTGCGACGAGGTCCTGCACGGTCCGCCCGTTCGCGCGTTCACCGATCGCGCTGAAGGACCAGCCGTTGCCGGCGCGGGACACCTTGGCCATGACCATCGCGGTGTGCGAGCCGGAGTCGGTCAACTGGTAGCGCGCGACCTCGGGCGACCCGGCGGACGAGTCGTCGACCACCCGGCAGAAGGCGTTCTGCACGTTGTCGAAGGTCTGTCGGCTGTAGCTGCTGATCACGAAGACGATCTGCGCGACCGAGGCGTGCACGGCCGACAGGTCGATCCGGATCGTCTCGTCGTCGCCGTCCCCGGCGCCGGTGAGGTTGTCACCGGTGTGCTGGGCCGAACCGTCCTTGCTGCGCAGCTGGTTGAACCAGACGTAGTCGATGGGAGTGCCCTGCGCGTCGAAGAAGATCGCCGAGGCGTCGAGGTCGACCTCGGCCTCCTTGCGACCGCCGAACAGTCCCCGCTTCGCCGCGACGGCGTCCCAGCCGAGCGCGAGGCGGACCCGCGACAGCGCGCTGCCGTCCTGCTTGGTCAGTGAGAGCGACTGGCCCTTCTGGAGGCTGAGACCCATGGCGATGACCCTTTCGTGGAGTGCTGGAGTGGGGATGCGTGTGCCGGGACCCGGTCAGCGCGAGAGCGTGGCCGGCTCCGAGGGAGCGGGGTGGTCGGCCTTGCGCCGGTTCCGGACGATCGACGAGATGAACGCCGCCAGGATGAACACGACGCCGATCAGGCCGGTGACGACCTCGTTGACCTCGGTCGTGATGGTGACGAGCAGGATCACGGCGAGCGCCCCGATGGCCCAGTGCGCACCGTGGTCGAGGTACTCGAACTCGTCGAGCGTGCCCTGTCGGACGAAGAAGACCGTGAGCGAGCGGACGAACATCGCGCCGATCAGCCCGAGACCGAGCGCGATGATGATCGGGTCGGCCGTGATGGCGAAGGCGCCGATGACCCCGTCGAACGAGAACGACGCGTCGATGACCTCGAGGTAGAGGAAGAGCAGGAACGCGGCACGGCCGGCCACGTGGCCGAGCCGGCGCTTCGTGACGATGCGACCCGCCTCGGCGTCCATCTCGTCGGCGCTCTCGAACGAGTTGCCGTCGTCGTCGGGGTCGCCGACGTCGAACAGGCCGCCGAGTCCGGTGACGAGGAAGTACGTCACCAGGCCGGCGATCCCGGAGACGAGGACGATCGCCTGGTGGTCGCCCGACGTGACCCCGAAGAGTGCGAGGAGCGCGAGGGCGACGACGACGTTCACCATCGGCAGGCGGCCGATGAAGTGCAGCGGACGCTCGAGCCACCGTAGCCACAGGATGTCGCGGTCCTCGAACATGAAGTCGAGGAAGATCATCAGCAGGAACATCCCGCCGAACGCAGCGATCTGGGGGTGCGCCTCGTGCAACAGGTAGGCGTAGGTCCCCGGCTCGTCGATGGGGCCCTTCTCGAGCGCGAGCTGGATCGACTCGACCGGGCTGAGGTGCGCCGTGACGGCCACGATGAGCAGCGGGAACAGCACGCGCATGCCGAACACCGCGATGACGATGCCGACCGTCAGGAACATCTTCTGCCAGAACGGGCTCATCCGCTCGAGGATGCGGGCGTTGACGACCGCGTTGTCGAAGCTCAGGCTGATCTCGAGCACGCCGAGGATCAGCGTGATGGCGACCGCGCTCCAGCTGCCGTAGATCAGCGCCGTGGCGAGGGCGAGGACGGTGATCACGAGGGACCACCCGAAGGTCTTCAAGAACACGTGTGCTGATCTCCTGTTGGTGCTTCGTCCTGCGTCGGTGCGGGACGGATACCGTGATCTGCCCCCGCTGAGATGCTACATGCTCGCGGTGGCGTTGCGGTGGGGCCAGCGACCGTCGGCGGTGAAGGACGGATCGCGCTTCTTGCGCATGTAGTCCTGGAACGACGCCGCCTGCTCGGCGCACCAACCGACCTGCTTGCGGTGGAGTTCCTCTGCCGAGATGCCGAGTTCGTCCTGGTACTTGCCGGCGATGGCCTGAGCGACCCGTCCGGCGGCGATCGCGTCGGCACCGGCGTCGTGGGCGTCGTCGAGGGTGACGCCGTACAGCTCGGAGGCCGCCTCGAGCGTGCGCTTGCCCTTGCGGAAGGTGTCGAGGGCCTTGTCGATCACGAGCGGGTCGACGATGTTCCCGATGACGGGGGAGGCGAAGCCGTGCCGCTTCGCCTCGCGGTCGAGGACGGTCAGGTCGTACGGGGCGTTGTAGATCACGAGCGGGATGCCGCGGGCGAACACGGCCTCGATCGCGGCGATGATCTCCGCGACGACCTCGGCCGCCGGCCGCCCCTCGGCTTGGGCGCGCTCGGTCGTGTAGCCGTGCACGGCCGCTGCACCCTCGGGGATCGCGATGCCCGGGTCGGCGATCCACGCACCCTCGGCGATGGAGGCCCCGGTCATGTCGATGAGGCCGACGTGGGCCGTGACGATCCGTGCCGTCTCGACGTCGACACCGGTGGTCTCGAGGTCGAAGACACCGAGGGCGTGCCACCAGGGTCGTCCGGAGAGGTCCTGTGCCGGGGCAGGGGCCTCGTCGGCCGCGGTCGGCTGCGTCGTGTCCAGCTGTGCTGTGGGGAACGTCACGCGGTCAGGCTAACGGGACGCACCGACACCGCCGGCGCTACCCGACCGGCGCGCCGACGTGCAGCCAGTAGAACGACTGCGTGCCGAGGGTCAGCGTGACCGTGCCGTCTTCGTCGAACGCGGGGAACGAACCGCCGCCGAACAGGTCGTAGAGCGGGCGACCGGCGAACTCCGGTGCCGACACCGTGACGGACGTCGGGTTCGTGGCGAACGAGAAGACGCACAGGACGTCCTCCGCCGACGGGCCGAACTGCTGCCCGGAGCCTTCCCACGAGCGCACGAAGGCGAGGACCGACTCGTTCGACGTCTCCTGCACCTGCAGGGTCCCGAGCCCGAACACCGGGTGGGCCTTCCGCACGTGGATGACGTTCCGCACCCAGTGCAGCAGCGACCGCGACTGTGCGAGCTGCGCCTCGACGTTGACCTGCGCGTAGTTGTAGACCAGCGACTGCACGACCGGCAGGTAGAGCTTGCCGGGGTCCGCGGTCGAGAACCCGGCGTTCCGGTCGGGGGTCCACTGCATCGGCGTGCGGGAGGAGTCACGGTCCGGCAGCCAGATGTTGTCGCCCATCCCGATCTCGTCGCCGTAGTACAGGAACGGCGAGCCCGGCAGCGAGAACAGCAGCGCGTGGATGAGCTCGAGTTCGGCGCGCGAGTTGTCGAGCAGGGGAGCGAGACGGCGGCGGATGCCGATGTTCGAGCGCATCCGGGGGTCGTAGCCGTACCAGCCGTACATGGCCTGCCGGTACTCCTCGCTCACCATCTCGAGCGTCAGCTCGTCGTGGTTGCGGAGGAAGACGCCCCACGCCGCGCTCTCCGGCACGTCGAGGGTCTCGGACAGGATCGCCGACAGCTCCTTGGCGTGCTGGGCGCGGAGCGAGTAGAAGATGCGCGGCATCACCGGGAAGTCGAACGCCATGTGGCACTCGGGCTCCTCGTCGGTGCCGAAGAACGCGGCGGTCTCGCGCGGCCACTGGTTCGCCTCGGCGAGCAGCACGCGGCCGGGGTACTCGTCGTCCACCATCGCGCGGAGCTTCTTGAGGAACTCGTGGGTCTCCGGCTCGCCTTCGCCGTTGCCCTCCTCCGACGCGAACAGGTACGGGATCGCGTCGAGGCGCAGGCCGTCGACCCCGAGGTCGAGCCAGTGCCGGACGACGTCGTAGACGGCCTCGACGACCGCGGGGTTCTCGAAGTTCAGGTCCGGCTGGTGCGAGAAGAACCGGTGGAAGAAGAACTGGCGGCGCACCGGGTCGAACGTCCAGTTCGACTCCTCGGTGTCGACGAAGATGACGCGGATGTTCGAGAACTCCTCGTCGGTGTCCCGCCAGACGTAGAAGTCGCCGAAGGGTCCGTCGGGGTCCTCGCGGGACTGCTGGAACCACTCGTGCTGGTCGCTCGTGTGGTTGATGACCATGTCGATCACGATGCGCATGTTCCGCTCGTGCGACTTCGTGACGAGCTCGCGGAAGTCGTCGAGCGTGCCGAACTCGGGCAGGATCGCCTTGTAGTCCCCGATGTCGTAGCCGCCGTCGCGCATCGGCGACTGGAAGAACGGCGGCAGCCACAGGGCGTCCACTCCGAGCCACTGCAGGTAGTCGAGTTTGCCGATCACGCCCTGCAGGTCACCGATGCCGTCGCCGTTCGAGTCGACGAACGAGCGGATCATGCACTCGTAGAACACCGAGCGCTTGTACCACTGCGGGTCGAGCGTCAGGCCGGGCAGCTGGATCGGGGCTGTGAAGGTCACCGTGCTCCTCGTCGAAGGTCCACGAGCCGCATCGAGAGCCCGCCCCGGACACGATAGGCGTGCGATGCTCCGGGTGTCCGGGGTTTCGGCCGGTTGTCTTCGTAGACTGGCGCCGATGCAACCGCCCGTGCTCTCCCCGTACCAGTCGCTCATGGCCGCCACCCCGGTGGTCCACCGGTCCGTGCAGGTCGACGGCCGCACCACGCACTACTGGGAGTACGGGCCGTCCGACGCGGCACAGACCGTGCTCGCGGTGCACGGGTTCCGCGGCGACCACCACGGTCTCGAGACGATCGCCGCCCACCTGCAGGGCGCGCGCGTGATCGTGCCCGACCTGCCCGGGTTCGGCGTGTCCGACCCGCTGCCGGTCTCGGACGTCGAGTCGTACGTGTCGTGGTTGGCCGGCTTCCACGCGGCACTCGGCCTCGGACGCGACGCCGTCGTGCTCGGGCACTCGTTCGGCTCGATCGTGGTGTCGGCCGCCGTCGCCGCGGGTCTCGACACCCGCCTGCTGGTCCTCGTGAACCCGATCGCTGCGCCGGCGCTGCAGGGCCCGCGGGCCGTCGGCACCGGGATCGCGATCGGCTACTACCGGGCCGGGGCCGTCCTGCCGAAGCCGATCGGCCTCGGGATCCTGCGGAACGCCGCCATCGTGCGCGTGATGAGCATCGCCATGCTCAAGTCGCACGACCGCGCGCTGCGCCGGTGGGTGCACGACCAGCACGACCGGTACTTCTCGGCCTTCGCGAACCGCACGAGCGTGCTCGAGGCGTTCCGGACCTCGGTCACCCACGACGTCTCCGAGTACGCGGACCGCATCGACGTGCCGGTCCTGATGATCGCCGCCGAGCGCGACGACATCACCGCCGTGCCGGAGCAGCGTGCCCTGGCCGCCCGGCTGCGCGACGCCGAGCTCGTGGTGATCCCCGGCGTCGGCCACCTGGTGCACTACGAGACGCCGGCGCCGGCCGCGGCCGCGGTGCTGCGCCGGATGGCGGACACGCGGGGACGCAGTGGACGCGGCCGCGCTGCCAAGGCGGGTCGACCGTCGGGCGCGGGACGGGCCTCCCGGACGACCGAGGGGACGGACGCGTCGTGACGCGCCTGCGCATCGGGATCGACTGCCGGTACGTCAGGATCGGCCGCCATGACGGCATCAGCAGGTTCACCGCCGGCGTGGTGGCGAACCTGCCGGACCGGCACGACTTCGTGGCGCTCGTCCACGACGAGCGCCAGCTCGACTCGCTGCCGCCGGGCCTGCCGTGGGAGATGCTCCCCGCGCCGACCGAGGCGGGGGAGCCGCTCGTCGCACGCCGGGTGAACCGACTCCGGCTCGACGCGGTGTTCTCGCCGATGCAGACGATGGGGTCCCGGGGACGGGACTACGCGCTCGTGCTCACCCTGCACGACCTGATCTACTACCGGAACCGGACGCCTCCGCGGGAGTTCTCGTGGCCGCTGCGCCTCGGATGGCGCGCGTTCCACCTGTCGTGGGTGCCGCAGCGCGTCCTGCTGAACGGTGCCGACGGGGTGGTGACGGTGTCCGAGACCACCGCCGGGCTGATCGCGGAGCACCGCCTGACGAAGCGTCCCGTGACGGTGGCCTACAACGCCGCCGACCCGGCGACGCCGCGTGCGGCCGGTGCGCCCCGCGAGCGCTCGCTCGTGTACATGGGGTCGTTCATGCCGTACAAGAACGTCGAGACCCTCGCGGCCGCGTTGCCCTTGCTCGGGGCGGACTGGACCCTGCACTGCATGTCGCGGGTGTCCGCCGCGGACCGGTCGCGGATCGAGGGACTCGCGGCGGCGGGGGCGATCGTGTTCCACGACGGTGCGACCGACGACGAGTACCTGTCGGTGCTGCGGTCGGCCACGGCGCTGGCGACCGCCTCGTACGACGAGGGGTTCGGCATCCCGCTCGTCGAGGCGATGGGTGTCGGCACGCCGGTCGTGGTGAGCGACATCCCGATCTTCCGTGAGATCGGGGGCGCGGCAGCCGAGTACTTCGATCCGGCGTCTCCGTCGGCGGTGGCGGCCGCGGTGCGGCGGGTCGAGGAGCGGTGGGACGAGGCCTCGGCGCAGTCGGTCGAGCGGGCGGCGCGGTTCCGGTGGCAGGACTCTGCGGAACAGGTCGTGCGGGCCGTCGAGCGGGCTGTCGCGGACCGGGGCGCTCGGTAGGGGCGGGCTGGCGGGGTACCGACGCGGAACGACGATGTCGACGTCGTACGACATCGGTCACGTCGTTCCGCGTCGGCCACGGGACCCGCTGCCGGCCCGAACTACTTCGCCGCGACCACCTCGACGCTCGCCCCGGGGAACACCCTGTGCGTCTCCTCGGTCACCCGGGCGACGATCGGCGGCACCGCTGCACCGCGCCCCGGGGTCTCGACGACGATCGCCTGGTCGGCGGCGCGGTCCGATGGGGAACCACCGCGGGCCCACGAGCACCGGACGGCCGTCACCCCGCCGATGTGGTCGAGGCGGTCGGCAAGCACGAGGCGCTGCTCGGCCACGGAACGGGACTCGGTCACGCCGACCTCGAGGTTGCCGAGGTCGGCGATCGCGACCACCCGCACCCCGTTGCCACCTGCCGAGTCGGTTGCACGGCTGAGGTCGGCGACCAGCTCGCTCCGTGCGGCGGCGTCGAGCGACGGGTCCGCGGTGACCGTCGCGATCGCGTCGTAGCTCGCGAACCCGGTCTTCGTCGCCGGGTGCTGGCGCACCTCGGTGACACCGGTGACGTCGGACGCTTGACGGTCGAACCGGTCGAGCGCCAGGTCCGGCCGGGGGAAGACCCCGCCGATGCCGTTCTGGACGCTGCCGATGATGGTGCCGAGCACGAGAGCGATGACACCGGCGACGACGACGGTGCTGCCCCCGATGACGAGCCAGGTCCGAGCACGTTGCCCCATCGAGCGGGTCTGCACGCTCGCGGTCTCGGGGCCGAAGGCCCGGTTGAGGTCGTCGTCCTGCTGGTCGGCGGCTTGCCAGCCGCCCCGTTCGGTTCCGTCGGTCACCATGTCGCCCCCTGGTTCGGGTTCGTCGGAGCCTAGTCGCTGGTCGCCCGCGACGTCCGCGACGTCCGCCGACGGCGCTGCCGGACCCGCGCGGCCCCCGGACGGCGCTGCCGAACCCGGTCAGCCCCGGCGTTCCAGTGGGTTCTGGTACTCGAAGGCGTACCCGCCCGGTCCGTCCGAGGCGTCGTCGATCGGGTCGTCGAACCGGACGAGTTCGGCGTGGAAGCGCTCGGGGTCCCACCGGAACGAGTGGATCGACCCGTTGCTGATCGGCGTGCTGTGCCGGTCGGCGGTGCCCGGAGCGGCCTCGTTCACCACGCTCCGGATCACCGCGCCGTGGGTGGCGACGACCACGACACCGCCGTCGAAGCGCACCGCGATCTCGCCGAGCGTCTCGGTGATGCGGGCGAGCAGGGCTGCGCGGGACTCGCGTCCGGGGATGTCGTCGTGCGGGTAGCGCGCGGTGACCTCGGTGTCGGTGAGACCCTCGGCCTCGCCGTAGGAGCGCTCGGCCAAGCCGGGGTACGTCGTGGGTGCCGCGAGACCGAGCCGGTCGGCGATGATCGACCCCGTCTCGGCGGCGCGGGACAGCGGCGACGCGACGACGGCGTCGAACCGTCGGCGGGTGAGGAGTTCGGCGGCGTCCGCGGCCTGCCGCCGCCCCACGGCGTTGAGCGGGATGTCGGTGGACCCCTGGATGCGGCGTTGCGCGTTCCAGTCGGTCTCGCCGTGCCGGACCAGGTACAGGAGCGTCGTCACCCGTCGATCATCCCAGACGGCGGAGCAGACGCCGCAGGACCAGACGGCGGACCGGACCCCGCCGACCCCAGCCGCTCCGCCAGGTGCACGAGCGTCTCGGTGGTGCCGCCGTCGAGCTTCACCGCGGCACGGCGATCGCTCCGCGTGGCTCCGCGGTTCACGATGACCACCGGGTTCTTGCGGCGGGCGGCGTGGTCGACGAGTCGCACACCGGAGTTCACGGTGAGGGACGACCCCACCACGAGCAGTGCCTCGGCGTCGGCGACGATCGACACGGCTTCTTGGAACTTCTCGGTGGGCACGAACTCGCCGAAGAACACCACGTCGGGCTTGAGCATCCCGCCGCACACCGAGCAGTCCGGCACCACGAAGCGTTCGACGTCGGTGATCTCGACGTCGCCGTCGGGTTGCAGCTGCACCGAGCCTGGCTCGTCGATCCACGGGTTGGCGCGGTCGATCGTGGTGGCCAGGTCAGCACGGGAGAACACCTGCCCGCACGTCAGGCAGAGCGCGCGGTCCATCGAGCCGTGGATCTCGACCACGCGGCGGGACCCGGCCCGCAGGTGCAGGCCGTCGACGTTCTGCGTGATGACACCGGTCACGACGCCGGCGTCCTCGAGTGCGGCGAGCGCGCGGTGCCCCTCGTTCGGCCTGGCAGCGGCGAAGCTCCGCCAGCCGAGGTGCGAGCCCGCCCAGTAGCGCTGCCGTTTGGCGGAGTCGGCTCGGAACTCCTGGAAGGTCATGGGTTTCCGCACGATCCGTCCGGCGCCGCGGTAGTCGGGGATGCCCGAGTCGGTGCTCAGGCCGGCGCCGGAGAGGACCGCGACGCGCTTGCCGGCGAGCACCTCGACCACGCGATCGAGGTCCGCTGCGGTCGGCAAGCCGGTGGCCGCCCCGGTGGTCGGTCCGCTCGTCGACGCAGCATCATCCAGCACCCTGTTCACGGTACCCTCAACAGCCGACCGTCCCGGTCGCTTCCCGACGGGCGCGACGGAGCGAGACCAGCCGCGACACCGACCGGCGCACCGGCTGCGACACCGTCCGGCACACCACCCGCACCACACCGAAACGAGCCCCGTGCACCCCGTCCGCATCGAGTCCCTCGACGACCCCCGCCTCGACGACTTCGCCCGGCTGACCGACGTGGCGCTCCGCCGTGTGAGCGAACCCGAGGGCGGCCTGTACATCGCCGAGTCGAACACGGTCATCGAGCGTGCGGTCCGTGCGGGACACACGCCGCGGAGCATCCTGGTGCAGGAGAAGTGGCTCGACAGCGTCCTGCCACTGGTCGCGGACCACGACGGCCCCGTCTTCGTCGGCCCGGACGCCCTGCTCGAGGAGCTCACCGGCTTCCGCATGCACCGTGGCGCGATCGCCGCCGTGCAGCGCCCCGAGTTGCCGACCGTCGCCGAGGTGGTCCGTGACGCGAAGCTCGTCGTCGTGCTCGAGGACATCGTCGACCACACCAACGTCGGTGCCGTCTTCCGCAGCGTCGCCGGCCTCGGCGCCGACGCGGTGCTCGTCAGCCCGCGCTGCGCGGACCCGCTGTACCGCCGGAGTGTCCGGGTGAGCATGGGCACGGTCCTCCAGGTCCCGTGGACCCGCATCGGCGACTGGCCGGCTGCGGGCGAGGAGCTGCGCGAGCAGGGCTTCCACCTCGCCGCGATGGCGCTGACCGACGAGTCGGTCGACCTCGCCGAGTTCGTCCGCGACGTCCCCGGCAAGGTCGCGCTCGTCATGGGCACCGAGGGGCAGGGCCTGACGCCCGCCGCGATCGCATCCGCCGACACCACGGTGCGGATCCCGATGGCACACGGCGTCGACTCGCTCAACATCGCCGCGGCGAGCGCCGTCGGTCTGTGGGCGGTCACGCACGCCCAGCGGCTCGCCTCCTAGACACCCGACGAGCCGACCGGGAGGCCCGACCCGCGTCAGTCCTGCAGCAACCGTCCGGCGTGGATCACCAGGGCACGGTCGGTGCCCGGTTCGCCGACCAGGCACACGCCGACGGGTGCGCCGTCCACGGTGAGGGCGGGAGCGGTGACCGCCGGCAGGCCGCCGACACTCGCGAGGCTCGTCATCGCCGTGGTGGCGGTCCGGGTCCGTTCGAGCGCGGCGGCATCGGCGGCGATCAACGGTGCCGGCCCCGGGACCGTCGGGAACAGCAGGGTCCGTCCGGCGAGCGCGGTCCGGATGGCCGCTCGGACGTCGTCGAGGTGGGCCACGGCGTCGGCGGTGGCGGCGGGGTCGTTCGCCCGGGCTGCTGCGAACCGGTCGCCGACGACGGTGCTCAGGGCGCCGGGGTGGGCGTCGATCCATGCGCCGTGGGCAGCGACGGCCTCGGCGGCCTGCACGAGCCGCAGCAGTTCGCGCAGGTCGTCGAGGGGCGGGACCCCGAGGTCGGCGAGCTGCACGGCGCCGATGGGTTCGTCCTGTCCGGCGACGAACGCCGTGAAGGCCTCGGCGACGTCGGGCTCCACGAGGTCCAGGAGCTCAGCGGGCACGAGCAGCACGGACGCGGCGGGGGCTCCCGGGTTCGACGGCACCGTGGCGTCGAGCGCCGCGAGCAGGACGTCGGCGATCCGGGTGAGCCACCCCACCGTGTCGAACGACGGCGCCAGGGGGAGCAGGCCCTGACGGGAGACCGTGTCGTGGGTCGTCCGGAGGCCCCAGAGTCCCTGGTACGAGGCGGGGACCCGCACCGATCCCGCGGTGTCCGTGCCGATCCCGATCTCGGCCATGCCGAGACGGACGGCCGATGCGGATCCGCTGGACGAGCCTCCCGGCAGTCGGGTCGGGACCGCCCCGTTGGGCGGGGTGCCGTGGTGTTCGTTGCGACCCGTCAGGTTGTAGGCGAACTCGTCGGTGCGTGCGATGCCGCGGATCGACGCGCCGGCGTCGAGGAGCGCGGCGACGGCTGCGGCCGGCGTCGTCTGGACGGGGGACTCGCGCAGGTGGGTGGGGTTGCCGGCGCCGACGGGCTGGCCAGGGACGGCGTAGAGGTCCTTCACCGCCACGGTCAGTCCGTCGAGCGGGCCGTCGCCCGTCGCGGCGACGAGCGGATCGCCGACCGCGCGCCAGACGGTGGTGTCGAACGCCTTGGGACGGCCGGTGACGTGGGCCGCCTCGATGCGCCAGCGCGGTGCGACGTCGTCGCTGCCGCTGCCGCTACTCGTGTCGCTGTCGCGTCGCCACAGCTGGGTCTGGAGGCCCTGCCCACCCGCGGCGAACTCGGACACCGAGACGACGAGGGCGAGCCCGTCGGCCAGGGGGCGGACCTCGACGCGCGTCAGCGACCGGGTCCCGATCCCACCCCGTGCGCCGCGGAACGCGCTGATCGCGTCGTGCCCGACGAGCAGGCCGCGGTCGTCGCCGCGCATCGTGCCGGGGGCGTCGACGAAGGCGGCGTCGAGCGCGTCGAGGTCGTTCGCGGCGAGGGCGGCCTCGTAGGCGTCGAGGGCCGCGAGCAGGCCCTCCGGTGCCGCGGTGCTCGTGTCGGGCGTGGTCATCGTGCGGGCTCCTCGAAGTCGGCCTTGCGGATGCGGGCGTGCGCGCCGGTGACCAGGTCGACGACCTGCGAGATGTTGAAGTCCGTCGCCGCCGACAGGTAGGCGTACGCCAGGTGCGGTTCCATGCCCCATCGGGACCCGAGGATCGCGACGGCGTGCCGGACGCAGGCGCGGACGGCCTCGTCGAGGTCCGGGTCCATGCCGGTCGGCACGAGGAACTCGTGCGTCTCGACGAGCGGCCAGACGAGCTCGCCGAACTGCTGCGCCGCCCGGTCGGCCGGCGTCAGGTCGAACCGGATGGTGGCGCGGAGCGAGGCCTCGAGTGCGGTCAGCGCCACCTCGCCGTCGCCCTGCGCGAAGTGCGGGTCGCCGACGTACGCGAGCGCTCCGGGCACGAGGACCGGCAGGTGGAGCTGCGCGCCGACCTGCAGCAGGTTCACGTCGACGTTGCCACCGTGCCGGCCCGGCGGCACCGAGTGCAGGCGTTCGCCGGGGGTGGCGACGCCCATGATGCCGAGGAAGGGTGCGAGCGGGAAGTGCGCGAAGCGGTCGCGGGCACCGGTCAGGGGGATGCGACCCCGCTGGCCGTCGGCCGTCTCGACCACGTCGGCGAAGACGCTGACCGTGGTGCCGTCGACCGGGTACTCGCCGTGCAGGGCGCCGCGGCCGTGCCGGTTCGACACGACGCCGTAGTGCACCCGCGGCAGGGTCTCGAGGACGGTCATGGTGAGCACGTCGCCGGGTTCCGCGCCCGCGATCGCGATCGGACCCGAGACCACGTGCGGGCCGTCCGCACCCGGGTCGCGGTGACCGGACCGGGCGATCGCGACGGCGTCGTCCAGCACATGCTCGGGGGCGACCCCGTGCGACCCGAAGTACGCCAGGGGGTCGCTGCCCTGGTCGGGCAGGATCCCCTCGTGACTGACGGTGTCCATCGTGACGTCCTCACCGGGTGCGACGGTGATCGCCGGACGGTCGTCGGCGTTCGGCAGTCGGCCCCACAGGACCGTGCCGGGATCGACGGGCAGGTAGCGGGTGGACCGGATCGGGCCGGCGCCGGGCTGCAGGGTCGGGATCGCCGGGGTGTGCGTGGTCATCGGTCGGCCTTCCGTTCGACGAGGTGGGCGACGTCGGCGAGGTGTGCGGTCATCGCGTCACGCGCGCCGTCCTCGTCGTGACGTCGGATGCAGTCGAGGATCCGTTCGTGCCAGACGAACGACGAGCGGCGGCCTTCGCTGGTGCTGTGCGACCGGGCACGGACGTCCTGCACCCAGCCGCTGCTGAGCTCGCACAGCGACACCAGCAGCGGGTTGCCCGAGGCACGCGCGACCTGCACGTGGAAGGCGACGTCCTGGGCCAGCGACTCCTCGGGGCTGAGCCCCGCGTGCGTGGCGGCGAGGATGCGTTCGAGGGCGAGCAGGTCCGCTTCGCCGGCACGGACGGCGGCGAGACCGGCGACCCTCGGTTCGACCACCGCGCGGAACTCGGCGACGTGCTCGGCCCGCCGTGCCAGGTCGTCACCGTGGGCTGCGCCGGTCTGCTGCTCGAGCAGGGCCGTCGCCTCCTCGGAGCGCGGCAGCACGACGGTGCCACGGCCGGGTGTCCGCGAGACCAGCCGGCGGCGCTCGAGCTCCTGCATGGCCTCACGCACCGTGGTGCGGGACACGGCGAGGTCCTCGGCCAGGGTCCGTTCCGGCGGGAGCTTGTCGCCGGGTGCCAGGTCCTCGAGCACCAGACGGGCCAGGTGCGCGGCGGTCGCGGCGCTCAGGGTGCGGCCTCTCTGCATGGCAGGAGCCTACGGCCATTGGTCCGCTTGGTTCATTGGTACGACCAACTTTTACACGCTCGTCACACGCGACGTCGGAGCCGGAAACACGGCGGGCGAAGGGTGGGTCTCACGTCCGATCCGACCCGATCCGAGGAAGCACCACCATGGACCTGATCCTGCGCACGGCCCGCCTGACCGACGGCCGCCTGGTCGACGTCCACGTCGCCGACGGCACCATCGTCCGCGTCACCGAAGCGGGCACCGAGGTCGCCGAAGCGGGCACGGAGGTCGAGCCGACCGACGCGGCGCACGTCGTGGACTGTGCCGGTCGCGTCGTGATCCCGGGGCTCATCGAAGCGCACCTGCACGTCGACAAGGCCCTGCTCGACCGCGAACGCCCGAACCCCGACGGCACCCTCGCCGGCGCGATCGCGGTGACGGGGGAGCTCAAGCGCGGCTTCACGCACGACGCCGTGCGCGACCGCGCCCGCACCCTGCTCGACCAGGCGATCACCAACGGCACGACACTCGTCCGGGCACACCCCGACGTCGACCCCGTCGTCGGACTGACCGGCGTCGAGGTGCTCCTCACCCTGCGCGACGAGTACCGCGACGCCCTGGACCTGCAGATCGTCGCGTTCCCGCAGGAGGGCATCGCGAAGGCGCCCGGCACGCTCGCCCTGCTCCGCCAGGCGCTCGCCGCCGGGGCCGACGTGATCGGTGGCTGCACCTACAACGAGGCGACCCTGGCCGCGTGCCACGAGCACGTCGAGACCGTCCTCGACCTGGCCGAGGAGTTCGACGTGCCGGCCGACCTGCACGCCGACTTCGCCGACGACACGTCCGACCCGCGCTTCGCCCTCGCCGGGCACATCGCCGACCGGGTCGCCGCTCGCGGACTGCACGACCGGGTCGCCCTCGGACACGTGACCTCGCTGGCGAGCCTGCCGCCGGTCTCGCGCGGCGCCGTGCTCGCGAGACTCGCGGCAGCCGGTGTCGCGGTGGTGCCGCTGCCCGCCACGGACCTGCACCTCGGCGGTCGCTCGGACGACCGGGACGTCCGCCGCGGGGTCGTCCCGGTACGCGAGCTCTGGGACGCCGGCGTCACGAGCGCCTACTCGTCGAACAACATCCGCAACGCGTTCACGCCGTTCGGCAACGCGGACCTGCTCGACATCGGGTTGCTGCTCGCGCAGGTGGGGCACCTGTCCGGCCCGGACGACCTCGGGCGCGTGCTCGAGATGGCCACGTCGTCCGCAGCCCGCGTCGTCGGCGTCGCCGACACCCACGGCATCCGGCCGGGAGCCGCCGCCGACCTCGTCGTCCTGTCGACGACCGACCCGGCGGGTGTCCTGCTCGACCGTCCCGACCGGAACATCGTGTTCAAGCGCGGCCGCGTCGTCGCGGAGACCACCCGGACGACCCGCCTCACCACCCGATCGAAGGAGCTCACCCATGCGTGAACGGATCCCGCACGAGATCGTCGCCTCGGTCCTCGCCGGCACCACGGCGTTCATCGGCGGCAACGCGCTGCACCTGCCCACCTGGGCGATCTTCATCAGCTGGGCGGGGATGTTCCTGCTCGGGCCGACGCCCACGCTCCGGAACGCCACCCGGCTCTGGCCGGCGATGCCGATCGGGTCAGCCTTCGGCCTCGTGATCGTGCTGCTCGACCAGCGGTTCGGCACAGTGCTCGGCGAGGGGCAGGCCGCGCAGAACACCGTGCTCGCGCTGCTCATCCTGGTCGTCAACTGCGCCCTGATGTACACGGGTCGGACGCGGCTGTTCGGGCTCGTGCCCGGCATGTTCCTCGGCTTCGCGTCGTTCTTCGCGACGTGCTTCGGAGGCTTCGGGTTCGATCCGGGCAACGCCTGGGCGGCGTGGGCGTCGGTCGTCGCGATGAACGCGCTCGGCCCGGTGTTCGCGTACCTGTCCCGGCGGCTGACGTTCGCGCGGCCGACGCCGACCGCAGCGACGATGGACACGCCCACGACGACCCCGGCCGCCGAGCTGCCGGTCGCAGCCCGGGTCTAGGGACCGACCGGTACGCTCGGTTCCCGTGTCACGAGTCGTCCGTCGCCCCCGCTCCGCCGTCCGGAGGCCCGTGACGATCGCCGTCGTCGCGGTCCTGGTGCTCGTCGCCGGGTACCTCGTGGCCGCGGCCGTCGTGCCGTTCGGTCCGGCGAGCGCGTCGACCACCACGTACTCGGCCCCCACCTCGAGTGTCCCGGCACTGCGCTTCCCCGGCTACGGCGCCACCGCGGTCGAGGCCACGGACTTCCCGGAGAGCCTGCGCACGAGCGGTGACACGAAGCCCCGGTCGATCGCGAGCATCACCAAGATCGTCACGGCACTCGTGGTCCTCGACGAGAAGCCGATGGAACGCGGGCAGTCCGGACCGGCGATCACCTTCACGCCGAAGATGGAGTCGCTCTACGCCAAGTACGCGGCGATGAACGGCGAGGTCGCCCCGATGCCAGCCGGCCTGAAGCTCACCGAGCACCAGGCGTTCCAGGTCATGCTCATGAAGTCGGCGAACAACTACGCCGGGGCCCTCGCCATCTGGGCCTTCGGGTCGATCGCCGAGTACGAACAGGCGGCGTCGAAGTGGCTCGACGAGCACGGTCTCGACGACACCACGATCCACGAGCCGACGGGTCTCGATCCGCAGAACACCTCGACCGCGACCGACCTGGTGGACCTCGGACAGCTGGCACTCGCGAACCCCGTGGTCAAGGAGATCGTCGGCACCGAGGACGTCACGATCCCGACCGTCGGCGCGATCGAGAACTCGAACAAGCTGCTCGGCATGGACGGCGTCGAGGGCATCAAGACCGGCACCCTCGACGAAGCCGGTGCCTGCCTGCTGTTCGCCGCGACCTACGAACGGGGCGGCCGCGACGTCACCGTCATCGGCGTGATGCTCGGTGGCGTCGACCACGACTCGCTCGACGTCGACGTGCAGCGCTTGCTGCGCTCGGTCGCCGACAACTTCCAGGTGGTGCCCCTGACCCACGCCGGGCAGACGTTCGGGACGTTCTCGACCCCCTGGCAGGACGAGGCCGACGCGGTCACCGCGAAGGCCGCCGAGGTCCTGGTCTGGGGCAAGACGAAGGTCCGCGCGACGGCGCACCTCGACCAGGTGACCCTCGGGACGAAGGGCGAGCGGGTCGGGACCGTCCGCTTCACCGTCACTGACCACGACCCGGTGACGGTGCCGCTCGTGCTCGAACGGACGATCGACGATCCCGGCGTCTGGTGGCGCTGGACGAACCCGTTCCAGGGCTGACGGTGCTCGCGCTCTGACGCGCACCACCCGGAGTCCGTAGTGTCGGACGCGTGACGACGACGACGTTCCCACGGTCCACCCCTTCCGCCCTCGACATCGACGCGCGCGGCGTGCTCGCGTTCGTCGACGCCCTCGAGTCGACACCCGGCGTCGAGCCGCACAGCCTGGTGCTGCTCCGGCACGGCCAGGTCGCTGCCGAAGGGTGGTGGCAGCCGTACGCGGCCGACCGGGTGCACCTGCTCTACTCGCTGAGCAAGAGCTTCACCGCAGCGGCCGTCGGCATCGCCGTGCGTGAGGGACTGATCGACCTCGACGCCACCGCGCTGTCGTACTTCCCCGAACTCGACGCCGACATCACGGACGAGCGCAGCCGCCGCATCCGGGTGCGACACCTGCTCGCGATGGCGAGCGGCCACCGTGAGGAAGCGCTCGACCGTGCCCGCGCCGCCGACCCGACGAACCTCGTCCGCGGCTTCCTGCTGACGCCACCGGACGAGGAGCCCGGCACCGTCTTCGCCTACAACCAGCCGTGCACGTACACGCTCGCCGCCCTCGTCCGACGGGTCAGTGGTGGGTCCCTCGTCGACTACCTGCGCCCCCGGCTGCTCGACCCGCTCGGCATCGACGACCTCGCCTGGCGCCGCGACGAGTCCGGCGCCGAGCTCGGCTTCAGCGGGTGCTACGCCCCGACGTCGGCGATCGCGGCGCTCGGTCAGCTGTACCTGCAGCGCGGCGTCTGGGACGGCGAGCGGCTCCTCGACGAGGACTGGGTCGCCGCCGCGACGAGCACACAGGTCGAGAACCCGGGCGAGGAGAACCCGGACTGGTCGCAGGGCTACGGGTTCCAGTTCTGGATGGCCCGCCACGGTTTCCGCGGCGACGGCGCCTACGGTCAGTTCTGCGTCGTCCTGCCGGAGCACGACGTCGTCCTCGCGATCACGGGACAGAGCCTCGACATGCAGGCGGTCCTCGACGCGGCCTGGCAACACCTGCTGCCCGCCGTCGACCGTCCGTCCGACACGGGTGCGGACACCGCCCTGGAGGCCCGGCTCGCCTCCCTGGGACTGCCTCCGGTGCAGGGCGGTCGCCTTCCCGAGCACCTCGCCGACGTCGAGCTCCGGTCGCGTCCCGGCGGGATCCTCGATGCCGTCACGCTCGCACGTGACGCAGACGGGATCCGCCTGACCATCACCGACGACGGCCGGTCGGAGTCCGTGCCGCTCGGCGAAGGACGGTGGGCGGTCGAGGGCGCCCTCGCGGCGAGTGCGGCGACCGAGCCGGAGGGCAGCGTGCTCGTCGCGCTCCGCTTCCTGGAGACGCCGCACCTGCTGCACCTGCGCATCGACCTCGACGCAGGCACCGTGGGGGCGAAGTGGAAGACCGAGCCGCTGCACGACGGCCCGATGACGCTCCGTCGCCCGGTTGACTGACCGTTACGGGGTGTCGGACCGGTGCTCGACGACGTCCTGCAAGTCCGGGCGCTTGGCGGAGACACCGTCGCCCGACGAGGTGTGCTTGATCCGCCGGACGACCCACGGCATGAGGTACTCCTTCGCCCAGCCGAGGTCCTCCGCACGGGACTCACGCCACGGCCGGGCCTCGAGCGGCTCCGGGTTGAACGGTTCCAGGCCGTGCGGGACGCCGAGGGTGTCGAGCACCGCGGCGGCGATCGTGGCGTGTCCGGTGGGGGAGTGGTGCAGCCGGTCCGGTGCCCACATCCGCGGGTCGCGGAGCACCCGGAGGGCCCACATGTTCGCCACCAGGGCCCCGTGCTTCAGCGCGATGGCGTGCAGGTTCTCGTTGTAGATAGCCGTCTTGCCGCGCACCATGCCGAGCACCGGCGTCATGCCGACGTCCGGGCCGGTGAACAGCACCACCGTGGCGCCGTCGCTCCGCAGCCGGGCCACCATGGCGTCCACTCGCTCGGCGAGTTCGTCCGGATCGGAGCCCGGCCGGATGATGTCGTTGCCACCGGCCGACACCGTGACCAGGTCCGGGCGGAGGGCGAGCGCCGGCTCCACCTGCTCGTCGATGATCTGCTGCAGCAGCCGCCCGCGGATCGCCAGGTTGGCGTACGCGAAGTCGTCGGACCCGTGGGCGAGCACCTCGGCCACCCGGTCCGCCCAGCCCCGGTTCCCCCCGGGCACAGTGGGGTCGGGGTCGCCGATCCCCTCGGTGAACGAGTCACCGATCGCGACGTACCTGGACCACGGATGACGATCTGACACGCTCCGGACCATAGTCTCGTGCCATGACGAAGGCCAACACGGGCGCGGACGCCGGGACGGGTGCAACCGCGTGGACGGTGCCGGAGAACCTCCTCGCCCGCATCGCCGAGCGGGCCCCCGGGTACGACGCCGCGAACGCGTTCTGCGCCGAGGACCTCGACGAGCTCCGGGCAGCCGGGTACCTGCGCATCGGGGTCCCCGTGGAGCAGGGCGGCTCCGGACTCGGCCTCCGCGGCACGGTGGGCGTCCAGCGGACCCTCGCCCAGGCCGCGCCGGCGACGGCGCTCGGCCTCGGCATGCACCAGGTGTGGGTCCAGGCGGCGCGCGCCGTCACCGCGCGAGGTGAGTCGTTCCTCCAGGCCGTCACCGACCACGCGGCGGACGGCCACCTGCTCGCCTTCGGGGTGAGCGAACCCGGCAACGACGCCGTCCTGTTCGACTCGTCGACGACGGCGGAGCCGGACGGCGCCGGCGGGTACCGCTTCACCGGCACCAAGGTGTTCACCTCGCTCGCACCGGCGTGGGACGTCCTGAGCGTCTTCGGCAAGGACACGTCCGGAGCGGAACCGCGGCTCGTGCACGGCTTCGTGCTCCGGTCCGACGGCGACGTCGAGCACCTGGACGACTGGGACACCCTCGGCATGCGAGCGACGCAGAGCCGCACCACGAGGCTGCACGGCGTGCACGTTCCGGCCGAGCGCATCGTCCGGTCGCTGCCCGTCGGGCCGAACCAGGACCCGCTCGTGTTCGGGGTCTTCGCCGCCTTCGAACTCCTCATCGCGTCGGTGTACGTCGGGATCGCCGAGCGGGCCATCGCGCTGGCGACGTCCGCCGTCGGCCGCCGCATGTCCGCCGACGGTTCGCTCCGGTCGCAGGACCCCGACGTCCGACGCACGATCGCAGACCTGCGGGGCACGGTCGACGCGATCACGCTGCAGGTGGACGCCCTCGCCCGCTCGGTGGACGAACTCGACGACCTCGGCGCCCGGTGGTTCCCGCTGCTCGTCGGCACGAAGGCCAGGGCGGTGGACACGGCGCAGCACGTCGTGGACGAGGCGATGCGGGTCGTCGGCGGCTCGGCGTTCCGGTCGTCGAGCGAGCTCGCGCGCCTGGCGCGGGACGTCCGGGCCGGGCAGTACCACCCGTCGTCCCGGGACTCGGCGGCGCGCACCCTCGCGGCGTCCGTGCTCGGCCCGCCCGCCTGACGCGCGCGCCCACGGCCGGTGCGGGTCCCGCTCGCGGAGCCGCACGAAGCGGTCGACCTCGCACGGTGCCGGCTCGAACGAGCGCTGGCACGGCGATGTCGGTGGTGCGTGGCAGCATCTCGGTGTGAGCAAGCAGGACGGAAGCAACCGGCTCGTCTCCGACGCCCCGGTGGACGATGCCTCGGCGACCGTGCTGCACGTCGACATGGACGCCTTCTTCGCGTCCGTCGAACTGCTCGACCGACCCGATCTGGTGGGGCTGCCGGTCATCGTCGGCCACGACTCCGACCGGTCCGTGGTCACCGCGGCGACGTACGAGGCCCGCAAGTACGGCGTGAACTCCGCGATGCCGATGGCCATCGCGAAGCGACGTTGCCCGAACGCGGTCATCGTCGAGCCACACTTCGAGAAGTACCGCGACCAGTCCGCGGCGGTGATGGCGATCTTCGACCGCTTCACCCCGCGGGTCGAGCGGCTCGGCATCGACGAAGCCTTCCTCGACGTCGCCGGCGCGCTCCGGCTGTACGGCACGCCGTGGGAGATCGGTCAGGCGATCCGGCGCACGGTCCACGCCGAGACGGGCTTGCACTGTTCGGTCGGTGCCGCGTCGACGAAGTTCGTGGCGAAGCTCGCGTCGAGCCGGTCCAAGCCGAACGGGCTGCTGGTCGTGCCCGCTGCCGACACCATCGCGTTCCTGCACCCGCAGCCGGTCTCCGCGCTGTGGGGCGTCGGCGGCAAGACGCAGGAGACCCTCGAGCGCCGGGGGATCCGCACCGTCGGCGACCTGGCGAACACCCCGCTCGGGTCACTCGTCTCCGCGCTCGGACCCGCCGGCGGCCAGCGCCTGCACGATCTGTCCTGGGGGCGCGACCCACGGGTCGTCGACACCGGGGTGGGCGAGAAGTCCATCGGGCACGAAGTCACGTTCGGCCACGACCTGACCGAGCGGGACGACGTCGCGCGCGAACTCCTGCGCCTCGCCGACAAGGTCGCCGTCCGCCTGCGCCACGCGGACGTGCAGGCCCGCACGGTCGCGCTCAAGGTCCGGTACACCGACTTCACCACGCTGACCCGGTCGCGCACCCTCGCCGAGCCGACCGACGTCGCCAAGCGGCTGCACCGCGAAGCCGTCGAGCTGTACGACGTGCTGCACCGACCAGGCAACCGGATCCGACTCATCGGCGTCCGCGGTGAGAACCTCGTGCCGGCCGCGGCGAGCAACGCGCTGTGGGACGACGACGCGCCGTGGCGCGACACCGAGACCACGGTCGACGCAGTCGCGGCGCGGTTCGGTGCAGGCGTGCTGCGACCGGCATCGCTGGTCCGTCGGACCCCCGACGGCCACGTCCCGCATGCCAGGCAGGACTGACGGTGGCGGTAGAATCGGGTCCAGTGAGCGCAGCGGAGTACGAAGAGCAGCAGCCCGCCACGCTGTGGGCCGAGTCGGGGGACGACCGGGCCGGAGACGGTGCGGGGTCGCCGTCGTCGGCACACGCCGAAGCGGCGGCGCGAGACGAAGCCGATGCAGCCGCCCTGGCCGAGGCTGCGGGCAACTCCGCCGTCCAGCACCTGTCGCCGGCGTTCCCGGACCGCGCCGCGTGGGGCACCGCGTCGAAGCTCCGCGCCTGGCAGGTCGAAGCCCTGACGAAGTACTTCGAGACCGAGCCGCGCGACTTCCTCACCGCCGCGACACCCGGCGCCGGCAAGACGACCTTCGCGCTCCGCCTGGCCACCGAGCTGCTGGCGCGCGGCACCGTCGACCGCATCGTGGTCGTCGCCCCGACCGAGCACCTCAAGCGGCAGTGGGCCGACTCGGCCGACCGCGTGGGCATCCGGATCGACCCGATGTTCAAGAACGGTGACGGCATGTTCGGCCGGCACTACCAGGGCGTCGCGATCACGTACGCCCAGGTCGGCATGAACCCCGAGGTGCACCAGAAGATCACCGCGAGCGGCCGTACGCTCGTGGTCCTCGACGAGGTCCACCACGGCGGCGATGCCCTGACCTGGGGTGACGGCATCAGAGAGGCCTTCTCCGGAGCCACCCGTCGCCTGTCGCTGTCCGGCACGCCCTTCCGGTCCGACACCGCGCCGATCCCGTTCGTCCAGTACGCCCCCGACGAGCAAGGCATCCGCACCTCGATCTCCGACTACAACTACGGCTACGGCCGTGCGCTCAAGGACGGCGTCGTCCGACCGGTGCTGTTCATGGCCTACGCCGGCCAGATGCGCTGGAAGACCCGGATGGGCGACGAGATGTCGGCGTCCCTCGGCGAACAGGTCACGAAGGACATCACCGCCCAGGCGTGGCGCACCGCGCTGTCACCAGAGGGCGAGTGGATGCCCGCGGTGCTCTCCGCAGCCGACAAGCGCCTGACCGAGGTGCGCCGCGGCGTGCCGGACGCCGGTGGTCTGGTCATCGCGACGGACACCACGACGGCCCGCGCGTACGCCCGCATCCTGCAGCAGATCACGGGGGAGCGGCCGACGGTCGTGCTCTCGGACGAGGCCGCCGGGTCGAGCCGGATCAGCGCCTTCGCCGACGACACTTCGCGGTGGATGGTCGCCGTGCGCATGGTGTCCGAGGGTGTCGACGTCCCGCGGCTCTGCGTCGGCGTGTACGCCACGAGCGCGAGCACCCCGCTGTTCTTCGCCCAGGTGATCGGCCGCTTCGTGCGTGCCCGACGCCGCGGTGAGACCGCGAGTGTCTTCCTGCCGAGCGTGCCCGGCCTGATGGCGCTGGCGGCGACCCTCGAGCTCGAACGCGACCACGCCCTCGACCGTCCCAAGGACGCCGACGACGGCATGTACAACCCCGAAGACGCCATGGTCGCCGAGGCCAACAAGGAAGACCGTGCGTCCGAGAGCCTGCTCGAGGTCCAGCCGTTCGAGGCGCTCGACTCCCAGGCGTCGTTCGACCGGGTCCTCTACGACGGCGGTGAGTTCGGCACCGGCGGCGAGGTCGGTTCGCTCGAGGAGCTCGACTTCATCGGCATCCCCGGGCTGCTGGAACCCGACCAGGTCCGCGACCTGCTCCGGGCCCGCCAGGCGACCCAGGCCAAGCGGTCCAAGGGCCGCGCGGTCAAGGACGGGCAGCCGAAGGCCGCCGAGCCCGAGAACCGCCCGATGTACATGACCATCAAGGAGCAGCGGACCGAGCTCGCGCGGCTCGTGTCGATCTGGTCCCGCCACTCGAACGAACCCCACGGCTCGATCCACGCAGAACTCCGGCGGATCAGCGGCGGTCCGGCCGTGGCACAGGCGAGCATCGAACAGATCCAGAAGCGCATCGACGTCTTGCGCTCGCGCATCGGCGGACGCCGGTGACCCGCGCGTGATCGAGCCGGTCGACGATCGCACCTGGTACGTCAAACGCGACGCAGAAGCGTCACCCGAGGCGATCATCGACCGCTTCGCCGGGGGCTACCGGTTGCGACGGTTCTCGCTGACCGAGTCCCGACGCACCCCGCACGGGGTCTACACGGGCCTCGACATCGCCGAGACGGCCTGGTGGCGGCTCCGCGACAGGCCGCGCAGCTCATGACGCGCCAAGCCAAAGTCCGGTAGACCGGAGGAATGGCAGACTCGATCCCCCACGTCCTCGTCCTCGGCGGCGGCTCCGCTGGCTACAGCACCGTCAAGCAGCTGCAGAAGCACGCCGCGACCGTGCCCATGCGCATCACGCTCGTGGACCAGAACACCTACTACACGTACCTGCCGTTCCTGCCCGAGGTCGCCGGCGGCCACATCGCCCCGAAGGACGTGACCGTCGAGCTGCGTCGTGCGCTCCGCAAGACGCGCGTCATCCAGGGCAAGGTCACCGGCATCTCGTCGGCGGACAAGACCGTCTCGATCGCGACCGCCGGTGGCGACGACCGCACGCTCGGCTACGACCAGCTCGTCGTCGCGCTCGGTTCCGTCACCCGTACCTTCCCGACCCCCGGGCTCGAGGAGTACGGCGTCGGCTTCAAGAGCGTGGAAGAGGCCGCCTACGTGCGCGCCAAGCTCCTCGACAACATCGCCAAGGCCGCTGCCACGCGTGACGAGGACGAGCGTCGTCGCCTGCTCACCAGCGTCTTCGTGGGCGGTGGCTACACGGGCGTCGAGGCGATCGGCGAACTCTTCGACGTCTCGCAGGCCGCCATCAAGACCTACCCGTCGCTCGCGGGGGAGCAGCCTCGATGGGTCCTCATCGACGCGCTCGACCGCGTGGCTCCGGAGGTCGGCCCGGAGCTCTCCAAGTGGACGCTCGAGTCGCTCCGCGCCCGGGGCATCGACGTCCGGCTGAAGACCACCATGCCGAGCGCCGAGGGCGGCATCGTGAAGCTGTCCGACGGCGACGAGATCCCGACCGGGCTGCTCGTCTGGACCGCCGGCGTGAAGCCGAACCCGCTGCTCGACGCGTCCGACCTGCCCCGCGGTCCGAAGGGCCACCTCGCTGCGAACGCAAAGCTCCAGGTCGAGGCCGAGGACACCCACGCGGTCGTCCCCGGCGTCTGGGGCCTCGGTGACGTCGCACAGGTGCCCGACCTGACCGCCGACAAGCAGCCGGCGTTCTACCCGCCGAACGCGCAGAACGCCGTGCGTCAGGCCGTCGTCGCGGCGGACAACGTCGTCGCGACGATCACCGGCAAGCCCCTCGAGGAGTACCGCCACCCCTCGATCGGCACCGTCGCGTCGTACGGCGTCGCCAAGGGTGCCGCCAACATCAAGGGCATCAAGATGACGAACCTGCTCGCGTGGCTCGCCCACCGCGCGTACCACGTGTACGCGATGCCGACGCTGAACCGCAAGGCACGCATCATCATCGGTTGGGTCACCGGCGCCGTGTCGGGTCGCGACGCGACCTCGCTGATCAAGGAGACGGACCCGCGACGCAACTTCGTCGAGGCGTCGAAGTCCTAGACGCGACCACCTGACGGACGGGAGGCGCGGTGCCAGCTGGCACCGAGCC
>NZ_JADKRW010000004.1 GCF_015350995.1 Curtobacterium sp. VKM Ac-1393 | reverse complement strand
TTCTGGTCAGGGATCGGAGTGCTCGTCGTCGCGGGTGCGCTACTGGTTGTGTGGGTCATCGCGCTCGACAGCTGACCATGGCCGGTCGACTCTGCCTCGATGAAGGATCGACAACCGGACGCCCAATGCGGTGCCTCGAACGCGTTCTGGGGGTCGCGGACCCCGGCAGCTCCGTAAATGCTGGTGGGATGACGATGGGGAAACGGTTGTGAGCGCCACACTGGTCGCGCTGGTGTCGGTGCTGGTGACAGTGGCCTTGTTCGCGATCACACAGGTGATGGTCGTGGTCTCCGCTCGCCGGGCTGCTCGCGCCTCGATGGTCGACACTGTTTTGACCGCCCTCGAACGCGTCGCTCGGACGCACTCCAGACCAGTTGTCGTGCGTTTCTGGACCAAGCCCGAGATCGAGTACGCGCTCCTAGTACCGCGCTTACTTGTTGGGCTGCGTCGGAGGGATCGCATGATCGCCGTCTGGGCGCAAACTCGGGTCAACGCGATGCTTGCGGCCAAGACCCAAGGCGAGGTGGTGATGATCGCCTCCGACCTCAGCGGCAAGATCTCCGAGTGGTACCTCGGTCAGCGCAGCCGCGGCTGGTTTGACCAAGAGGTCAAAGATCATCAGCCCAAGAAGAACCGTACTGCGAGACGAGGGTTCTATACCTCAGCCCATGCCGTCCTTCTCGTGCTCCTAGCCTGCGCGTGTGCAGTACTCCCTTCTGCGGTCGGGTTCGCACTCGCCGACCGCTTGCTGCCGGACTGAATCTTGAGCAGCTGCGTTGAGCGACGTGCCGTCCCCAGGCAGACGCGACGCAGCCGACTAACAAGACGTCTCAGATGTGCGGTTGCGGATCGCCTGACGGACGCGCGAACGCATCGGGACCTGATTCTCAACCGTCGTCGCGCTCGGCGCGAAGCGCGCGCCGGCCGGCAATGCGCTGGACAAGCTTCCTTAGGAACACGAGCTCGAGCGCGACCATGATGGCCAGGCCGAAGAGAGCAAACGCGATGCGTGCCGCGTCGAAGCCTCCACTGAGCGGGATGATGGGGAGACCGATCATCAAGGCGGCACCCACGATGACGTTCCACCACGACTCGGTGAGTCCCGCAGGCATACGATTCGTCAGTTCCGGGCGATCCGACCGATCGGTGCGATTCCACCACGACGTCATGCTTCGACGCTACCCTGCGCCCGTCGACGGAAGCAGAACTTGGGCCCATCCTGCCGGGCGTCGACCGTCTCGATGGCCGATCGGCCTCCGGGCACCGCATGGCCAGCTTAGAAACCTCGGACCCGCGCTCAGAGGTCCGAAAACTCTCTGCGTCCAGACAGATGCACAGATGCCACGGGACGGCGCGCGCCGGCACTCCAATCCCTTCAGCGGGCGATGATTGCGCACCGATGTCACACCGACCCACCAACATTGGACCGTGACCGATCCTGAGCCCGACGAATCAACCCTGCCGCCACAACAGATCCACCTCGTCGGTGGTAGCAACTTCTCAACCTGGCCCGATCTCAAGTGGGCCCGGGGGAACACCCACGCGAAGGCGCTCGAGGCTAGTTTCGTGGAGTGGTCGGCGAGTGCTCCGGTGACGGTCGAAGCCGTCCTGCGCGAGGACCGTCAGGGGCTCGATTTTGTGGCGCGCGTCCCTCGCGGTATCCCCAAACACGAGTGGTCGCTGATGCTAGGGGACGCCCTGCACAACTTCCGGAGCGCTTTTGATGCCCTCGCATGGGGCATGGCACATTTCAACGACGCCCAGCCCGCGAAGCCCAAGGCGATCTACTTCCCGATTTGCACCGAACCGAGGCAGTGGAACGACGCGCTGAAGTCATGGGTGGGCGAACTTGATCCGGAGTTCCGGCACCGACTCCACATCGTGCAACCGTTCAACTATGTGCCGCCTGGCATGCCATCGGTGCTGAGGATGATTCACGATCTCGATGTTCAGGATAAGCACAAGGACTTCCTGACCGTCTCAGCGGACATAAATGGGCTTGCCCTCGACGGAGCAACCTTCAAGTACGAGAACACGGAGGTTATAGCGACACCCCGCATCGAGATGAGAACGGATGTGAAGTTCGCCGATGGCGTCGTGCTCGGGACGTTGCATGCCGGTGCGACTGTCGAGATGGTAGGCCAGGTGTTCCTGCGCCCGGCGATGCAAGTTCAGCTGACCTGGGAGGGCCGAACCTACGACGTGGGGACCATGCTTCCGCAGTTCATCACCGAGGCGCGGCGGTGCCTCGACATCTTGATGCACGGGCTCGCGCCTGTGGACGACCCCGACGGCGAGTGGTCGGAAATGGATGTGAAGGTCGGTCCGGCACCGCAGTGAGGTGTTCGGTCAGCCACCGGCTAGCGGGACGCGATCTGCGGCATGCTTCAGGCATGCCCAAAGTGAAAGCACCCGCTCCAAGAGGTTTGGCGCTCGTTCGAGTCCTTGCAGTGTGCGCGCCGCTCGTTGGGGCGGCAGCAGTCATCTTGGGCATCGCGCAAGCTCGATCCGGAGACGCCATCGGCTACCTACTTGTTGCCCTGGGCGCCTTAATGTTCCTGCTCACGTACTACTTCATCCGAATCATCCGGATCGTTCGCCGCTGAGCCATCGCCTACCGGGACGGCGGAGCTAAGGGTGATTGGCTGAGCGCCGTGACGGCCCCCGAAGTGATCCTCGTTCACGGCTTGTACCACCAGCCGCAGCACATGCAGCCACTCCGGGCAGCTCTCGAAGAGCGTGGCGCGATCGTGCACGTTCCTCGCCTGCACCGAGGGTCTCTCGCCGCAGACACCGGAGCCGTGCAACAAGTCGTCGACGCCTGTCGGAACGAGCCGATCTTGGTCGCCCACAGCTACGGCGGGGCGGCCGCCGCCGGTATGCAGGGAGCTGCCTCGTTCGTCTTCATGGCAGCCTTCGCACCCAAAGTTGGGGAGAGCTGCGCGCAGCTCGGTGGTGTCGACGCACCGGTGAACGCCTTCGTGCGACCGCACCCGGAAGGCGGCACGTTCATCCCGGCCGAGGCGGCGGCCGAGCTGTTCTACGCGGACTGCGACCCGCAGGCGGCGCAACGGGCGGTCGGTCTGCTCGTGCCGCAGGCCTCCGGGCACGGAAGAGGTGTCGTCGAAGCAGCCCCATGGGAGCACGCGGTCAGTCACTACCTCGTCTGCGCAGATGACCGCGCGATGAGCCCCGCGCTGCAACTCAGGATGGCGATGCGATGCAGCAGCCACGAAGTGCTCAGCGCCAGTCACTCCCCGTACATCTCACGACCTCAACAGGTAGCAACCTCGGTGCTTGGTAGCGCCGCTGCCCGGTAGCCGATCGACCACCGGACTCCGTTTGGTCCCGCCTTCGACTCTCTGGTCACTCGGGGTGACCGAAGATCGACAGGAGGATCCAGACGATGCCGATCATGGCCAGCCCTCCAGCGAGCACACGCACGAGCCCCGGAGTCATCGCACGCTGCGGACCGCGGCTGCTCTGCTGGGCGTCAACAAAATACTGCGCGATCAACGCCGGACGCACGAACGCAGCGACCGCTACCGCAACGATTGCCGGCCCAGCGATGATTCCCGGGATCCACATGGACTCCACCCAACCAGGTCGACTTGATGGTAGTGAGGCGTAGCTGTCCGGTGGCGATCCTTCACCGGGCGCATTCGCCAGCTGCACGCCTTCCGGCGGTCGAGAGGTCGGGTCGCGTTCAGGCCGATGCGGACGTCGCTGGCCCCGCGACCCATCTTCGGTATGCGGCGTCGACGCGTTGTTTCACCCGTGCATCAGGCGAGTTGTCAGTGATCTTGGAGGCACTCATAGCGATCGGGATCGTGATGCGGCGATCACGACCCTGCTTCCTCATCACGACGACAGCCCCCTCCTCGACCCGGAGCACGTTCATCCGCGGTACCCGTCGGACAGACACCAGGCCAATGAGGACGAGCGCGTCCGAAGCGAACACGACCTTCAGGGCGAAGAGCCTCCACCAGAGCAAGACCAGGAACGCCACCAGCACCACCATCCGAGGGTCAACAAACAAGGCGAGGAGGGCGGTGCCGATGATAAGCAATGACAGCAGTCCAGACAGCAGATACTTCGTAGCCGCGGAGAACTGCACTACCTCGTTCACCTTTTCCGCCGCTGCGCTACGACGGCATACACGATGGCTGGGACGATCAGCGGGGACGCCACCCACGGCACCCGGGGGAGCACTCCAGCACCCATCGTCATCCCTCCCGCTCGCCACGTCGGCAGTACCGAACTGCAATCAACCTAGCGAGTAACGCCGTGCGGGCGGTTCGACATGGTGCCCGTAAGCCGGTCGTTCACCGGGCGCCGGAGCGCGTCACGGTGATGCGATCGCGGATAACGTCGCCTGTCTCGCTTGACGAAGGCCGCTCGGACGTGTTCGTTGATGGCCTCCGACATCTCCCGCAGCGAAGTGAGGCCTACGGACCCGGCCCGGCTCGAACGGGCAACCACCCTCACCATGCTGCGGGCAGGACGCACCCTTACCGGGTAGATGCGCCTTGGGCGGGTTCACGTCGAGAATATCGCTGCAGCGCCCTAGCTCGGGTCTCGTTAGCCGATCGGCTTGCGGGACTGCTTCCACCGCTTGCGCTGCGATCGCGCTACGCTCAGCGAGGTGGGCTTGTTTTTGGTTGGGCTGGCAGTGATCTGCGTCACGTGGGGCTGTATCCTCATTCTCTTCCCCAGGCCGATCGCCCGTTTCGCGCGGAAAGTTCAAGGGGAGTTTTTGGGAGGGCAGTTCACTCCGGAACTCACACGTTTCGTCGGCTATGGATTTGTTCTCGGAGGCGTCACCGCGGCTGCGACGTTGGTCGCCGAGTTCCTCAGGCGCTGACGACCGGAGGATCGCCCCGTACGGGAACGCTCGCCGGTCGCTCGGAAGCAGTAGCTTCAGCGAACGGACACCGTCAGCGCGAAAGTCCTGGGTACAGGTGCGATCGTGTTCGGGCTCACCTTCATCGTGACGTCCGTCGTGCGCTTGAGTCGTCCAGACCTCGACGTCCTGCTCGCGGTTCTGAACATCGTCTTCGGCGCCCTCTTGCTCTACACCGGCATCAGACTGTGGCGATCCGCTCTTCGCGGAACGAACCGCGACCGATAGGCGATCGACTACCGGGCGGCGGCGCGGGCGAGGGAAGTAGCCTAAGGAAGCGGGCTGGACGAGGGATCCCCTCGGCGGGTTGCGATCGATCGGAGCCTCGTGTTCAGCTCTACCTCTCACTACCTGGCGGTGATGAACCCTGGCGGGAGCATCCCGTTCCCCATTTGGATCGTCATCGTCCTGGCGCTCGTGGCGGTAGGCGGTGTCCTCGCCTTCACACGAGGACGACGCAAGTGACGTCGTTTGCCTGGCTCCAGCCGGCCCGCAGCGAGGCGGTTGGCTCCATGTTCACTCGAACCCCTGCCCTGTGGTGAACATCCCGAGGAGCACCCCGGCGGCGGCCAGCACCCATCCGCTGATGATGATCGGGAACCACGGAAGCTTCTTCCGGTAGAGCTTGCCTGTTCGGCGGTAGTCGATGAGGTAGTCGACGATGCCGCTCGCGAACGGCAGTGCGCCGACGATGAACAGGGCGATGGCGAGAGAACGCATGTAGTTGATTTTGCCGACGTGGTCATGTCTTCGCCGCTCGGGTCTGTGGCGTGGACGAGGCATCGCGGCACGGTTGTCTCATTAGCCGGTCGTTCCACGGACGTGCTTGCTCGAAGCCGCCAGGCGGGGACCCTCGATGGTTCTGGTCCCGGGTGAGGCTCCGCTCTTGGACGCCTACGTCTGAGAGCGGAGCTGAGGATTTAGCGGTTGGGGTGCGCTTGTCGGTTGACGCAGCGGTAGACGGTTGCGCGTCCTATGCCGAACAGCTCGGCGAGTTCGGCGACCGAGTGCGTGCCAGCTTCGTGGACCTCGAGGAGATGGCGTTGTTGCGCGGAGCTGAGTTTGGGTTGCCGGCCGCGGAGGTGGCCTTTCGCTTTCGCGATCTGCATTCCTTCGCGCGTTCGGGCGCGGATGAGGTCGGACTCGAACTCGGCCACCATCGCGAGGACGTTGAACAGCAGCCGGCCGACGGGGTCGTTCGGGTCGTGGACGGAGCCGCCGATGTTGAGCTTGACGTTCTTGGCGGTGAGTTCGTCGACGATGTCCTTCGCGTCGCGGAGGCTTCGTGCGAGCCGGTCGAGCTTGGCGATGACGAGTGTGTCACCGTCACGACAGGAGGCAAGCGCTTCGCGCAGCCCTGGTCGTGATCTGTTCGTGCCAGTCAGGCCATGATCGGTGTGGATGTTGGGCGGGAGGACTCCAAGCCGTTCCAGCGCGACGCGCTGGGCGGTGAGGTCCTGTTCGTAGGTTGAGACACGGGCGTACCCGATGAGTAGAGCGTTCATGGCGCGAGGATCCACCGACTTCCCGAATCCGCCTCGTCTCGCAACGGGATCGGCTGACGAGACGCGACCACGACACGGAACGGTGCACGGTGATGACACCCACCGAAGCTGCTCAGAACGTCCCGCTCTGGAGCGTCGGCTATATCCCGAATCACTTGAAGAGGTTCAGGTGAACGGAACTTCAGGTGTTGCAAGGTGATTGCAAGAAATGGTTTTTGATCACCGATAGCGTCCTTCGCAGCAGCTCGGGGGGAGAGGGGCTTCCTCCGCGCCTTCGGGAGGAAACATGCTGAACGAGAACAGATCCAAGCTTCGCCTGCTGGCAAGCGCTGGCGCACTCATCGCGGTGACTGCGGGGATCGTCGTGCCGGTCTCATCGGCGACCGCGGCGACCGCTGGCAGCGTCATCCTGAATTCGTGGGAGGACTACAAGGGCCGCAACGTCTTTGTCCGCGAGGGTGCGTACAGCGCTACGACAGCGAAGGGCTTCGGGATGAAGAAGATCCGCACGAAACACAACATCAAGCTGATCAACTCGCTGAAGTTCGCCACGAACAACCCCAACGGCGGAACGGCGAAGGGGCAGAAGCGGCAGTACGACGCTTGGGCAAACAAGATCGAGTGTGTCAACGGCAAGAACTGTAAGTATACCGACAGCCGTCCGTTCCACGTCGTCATGGACTACCGCAAGGTCGGCGTGTACTACGGCGTCGACCTGCACCAGACCACTCTCGGGATCGCCACGGCGTACTGCACGAACGAGGACAAGGCGCACGATTGCCCGAGCTGGGTGGACACAGCCTTCCAGACTCCGACGGACCGGATCGGCAGCAAGCGTGCCGCCGTGCAGTCCGACGCCGACGTGAGCGAGGATTCCGTCACGCTCAGCTACGAGCCGCTCGGCCCGGTCACTGAGCCGTCGACCGGCGAGTCCGGACTCGACGCCGACGACTGAGCGTGCTTGCATCATGACCATGGACTACGCGACCGCAGATGACCGGCGCGCATACACGGAAACGTTCATCGCCCAGCTTCGGCACCTGTTCCAGACCGACACGGACTGGAACACGGGCATGGAGTGGGTCGGCGCCCGCGCCCTCACTGATGATGTTGCCGTCGTGCTCTACCGGGATCGGCCGAACGGCCCCGTCCTTGGCCGCCGCTACGACCTACCGCAAGAACGCGCACTGTTCACCGACAACAGTGCGAAAGCGTTGGCCGCTGAGGCATGGACGGGGGACTTCGTAGACCCGTCGGGCCCCGGCGAACCCCGTGCTGTGGATTGGGCTGACGGTCTCTGCGACACCCCGGGCGACGTGCGTTGGGTCGGAGTGGCTTGATGGCCCGGGTTTGCTGGCAGGCGTGGACGCAGCGCGAAGCTGCGTTCACGCCTGCTCTGCTTTGAGCAACTGCTGTTGCGGTGCGCGAGCTTCGCCAGCTGTACTACTCGCTGGCGCGCTGTGCCGCGGCAGAACCGAGCCCGCCGACCACAGCCAGTAGGTTCGTCTGGTGTCATCACGACTGCTCGCTATCGCCGGCGACCTCCGCCTCCGCCTGACGATCGCCTCCCTCGTCCTGCTCGCCGCGCTCTACCAGTGCTTCTGGAACCTGGCCGGCTCGAACATCACCGGCGACGAGAACATCTACCTGCAGAGCGGGTGGCAGTACGTCCACGGCGACTTCACCGCGAACCGGGAGCACCCGCCGACGGCCAAGTACCTGTTCGGGCTCGTGCAGCTCGTCACCGGGCAGGGTCCGATCGGCCCGCGGGTCCTCGTCGGCGTGCTCACCTTCGCGGTCGGCGTGGTCGTGTACCTGTGGCTGCGCCGTGAGATCGGCTACTGGGGTGCCCTGCTGGCGGCGGCCCTGTGGTGGCTGACGCCCCGCGGTGGTGCGGGTGCGCGGGTCGACCGGCTCGCCCTGCTCGACCCGGTGATGACGGCGTTCGCCGTGTTCGCGATCGTCGTCGCGTGGTGGTGGATCCGCAGTGAGCGGGCGTGGTGGCTCGCTCCCGTGTCCGGCGTGCTCATGGCCGCTTCGGTCACGTCGAAGCTGTCGACCATCGTGCTGCTCCCGGTGTTCCTGCTGCTCCCGATCCTGTTCCGAGCGTGGCGGAAGGGCCTCGTCGGTGGCGTGCTGTGGGTCGCCGCCTTCACGGTGACGTTCGTCGCCCTGTACGTCCCGATGGGCATCCGCTCCGCGATCCAGTACATGGTCGCTTTCCAAGAGGGGCAGAACACCAACGGGCACCCGATCACGATCGACGGCGACATCTACACGTTCGCGCCGTGGTGGGCGAGCTTCCGGTTCCTGCTCGACGGCACGGGCAAGGCGATGCTCGTCGTGCTCGCGATCGGGGTGCTCGCCGCCCTGGTGGTGCGGGCGGACCGCCTGGTCGCGTACGTCGGCGCATCCCTGGTGCTGCTCGTCGGCTTCTACGTCGTCGTCGCCAAGATCGCGCTGCCGACGTACTACACGGCGTGGATGCCGTTCGTGCTGGTGCTCGCCGCGATCGGCTTCGCGCGACTCGCGACCCTCCCGCCGAGGGTCCTGACCGTCCCGGTCGTGCTCGTCCTCGTCGCGACGCTCGTCGTCCCGTCGTTCCGGGTGAGCCAGGCCGTCGCGCGGGCGCACCCGACCGGGATCGCGCTGTTGCCCGGCTACCTCGAGCAACAGGGGGTGCCCGACGGTCGGATCCTGTTCGTGTCGGCGACCCCGACGCTCTTCCAGCCGTACGTCGGCAACCAGGGCACGAACCGGCTCGACCGCGGCCCGTACGTCGCCATCGTGGTCGGTCGCGACCGCCGGCTTCCCGCACCGGAGGCCGTGACCACGCTGCTGCAGGACGACGCTGCGTCCTTCACCACCGCCAGGTTGGACGGCCTGCGCGTGTGGGTCCCGAAGGACGGCCGCATCCGCGAGGACGGCGGAGCCCTCACGATCACCGACTGAGAGTTCACCGTCCAACTTGGCCACATGGCCAAGTCGGACGGTACGGTCGGCCCATGACCCTCCAGCAAGAGCACCGCAGCGTCGAGGAGCGGCGCGAGCAGCTCGTCGACGCCGCGATCGCCGTCCTGCGCGACGGCGGGATCAGCGCGGTGACCACGCGAGCGGTGACCGCCCGCGCCGGCTTGCCGCACGGCGCCTTCCACTACTGCTTCGCGTCGAAGGCACCGCTCTTCCGAGCGGTCCTGGAACGCCAGCTCCGCACCGCCATGGCGGTCGCGTTCGCACCGCCGGTCACCCGGCTCGACCTGGAGGCCCGGATCGCCTCCGGCCTGTCGGCGCACCTCGCGCAGACGCGCACCGATCCGGCGACCGCACTCGCCGTCGTCGAGCTGGTCACCCACTCACGACGCGACCCCGATCTGCGGGACCTCGCGGCGTGGGAGCAGCAGGCGTACCTCGACGCCGTCCGTGCGCAGGTCGAGGAGTGGACCGCTGATGACGGCATCCGCTGGGCCGTGCCGGTCGAGCACGTCGTCCGGCTGCTCATCGCGACCGCCGACGGCATCGGCTCGACGTGGCTCGCCGACCGCGACGACACGGCCGCACAGGCGACCGTCCTGGTCGCGGCACGGTCGATCGCGGCTCTGGCAGCCGGGAGCGGCGCATGAAGTGGCTGTTCCTCGGCACCGCGATCGTCGCCGAGGTGACGGCGGCGCTGTCGATGCAGGCCGCCGTCGAGCAGCCCGGGTGGTACGCACTCGTCGTCGCGGGCTACGTCGCCGCGTTCGCGATGCTGATCCTGGTGCTCCGCGCGGGCATGGCCGTGGGGGTCGCCTACGGCATCTGGGGAGCGTCCGGTGTCGCCCTGACCGCCGTGCTGGCAGCCGTCCTGTTCGGCCAGACACTGACCCTCACCATGGTCGTCGGCATCGTGTTGATCGCCGCCGGGGTGCTCCTGGTCGAGATCGGCTCTCAACGTGCGCTGGCACGTCGGAAGCAGGAGGCGCGCTGATGGCCTGGGTCCTGCTCGCCGTCGCGATCGTCTCCGAGGTCGGTGCGACGATCAGCCTGAAGCTCGCGACCGACGGCAAGAAGGTCTTCTTCGTGCCCGTCGTCGCGGGGTACCTCATCGCGTTCAGCCTGCTCGCGGTGGCGTTGACGCTGGGCCTGCCGATCGGTGTCGCCTACGGGATCTGGGCCGCGACCGGTGTCGCGCTGACGGCGATCCTCGGCCGGGTGCTGTTCCGCGAACCGCTGACGGCACTCATGCTCGGCGGGATCGCGCTGATCATCGCCGGGGTCTTCCTGGTCGAGCTCGGGCACTGACCGAAGCGCGATGAGCCGAACCTGGCGCATCGAGCCCGTGCTGCGCCACAATCGGATCATGACCGAGCAGCGTGACGACCAGCCGCGTGTGATCGCCGTGAGCCGCGACAGCGCCCACCGGTTCAGCAAGCCCGTCGTCGACGAGGTGACCCTGGTCGAGGGATGGGGCATCGACGGCGATGCGCACGCCGGGACGACCGTGCAGCACCGGTCCCGCGTCGCCCGTGATCCCTCCCAGCCGAACCTGCGGCAGGTCCACCTGCTCCACGCCGAGGTGTTCGACGACGTCGCCGAGGCCGGGTACCACCTCGAGCCGGGCCAGATGGGTGAGAACGTCACGACCCGCGGGGTCGATCTGCTCGGCCTGCCGACCGGCACGGTGCTGCACCTCGGTGACCAGGCCCGGGTCTGCTTGACCGGCCTGCGGAACCCGTGCCAGCAGATCAACGACTTCGACCCTGGCCTGTTGCGACAGGTGCTGGGCCGCGCCGACGACGGCTCGGTGGAGCGCAAGGGCGGTGTCATGAGCGTCGTCGAGGCCGGCGGCGTGGTGCGCGCGGGCGACACCGTCCGGATCGAGCTCCCCGCTGGTGAGCGGCAGCCGCTGACCCCGGTGTGACCGGCGGTCAGTCCTCCGCAGCAGCTCCGGCCTGCTCGTACAGACTCGTCGCCAGGTCGTTGAGCACCTCGTGCAGCTCCCCGCCGTGCGCACGGTCCACGGCCCGGAGCATCGCCGCGTACCGCTGTCGGTAGTCCGCGACGACGGCGTCGCCGGCCGGCAGCAGCCGCAGGAGCGCCCCGCGACGATCAGCCGGGTTCGGCGCGCGCTCGAGCAGTCCGGCGGTGCTCATCCGGTCGACCATGTTCGTGACCGCGCCCGAGGTCAGTCCGAGGTACCCGGCCACCTCGGTCGGCGTGGAGTACCCGGTGTCGCTGACGAGCACGAGCGCCCGGAGCGCGTTCTCGTGCACCCCGGCGCGGGCGCTGAGCTGGCTCACCAGGCTGGCGTTCGCGCGCACGACGGCGGTGAACGCGGCCATGAGGTCGGCTGCGTCATCGTGTGCTGCGGCTGTCACGAGGGGAATCCTTGCATGTCGGGCAGCAGGGGGACGGGAGCGTCCCCCGCACTGGGGTGATTGTGTGAGTGGCTAATTTGGTCAACCGATGACTATCTTAATGATTGAAGCAAATCAGCCCGAATGACTTGCTCCCCCCAACCACCGCGAACCACCGAACCGATGAGGTACACCGTGTCCACCAAGCTCCGCACCTCCGCGCTGAAGCGGATCCGTTTCGCCCCCGTGGCGCTCCTCGCCGGCATCTTCGCCGCCGTCCTCCTCTCCCTCTCGCTCACCGGCACCCTGTCCGGGTTCGCGGCGAGCATCACCAACAGCAGCAACACCGCCGCCAGCGGCACGCTGATCATGCAGGAGCAGAACGCCGGCGCAACCGTCACCTGCCTCAGCACCGACGGCGGTTCGGTCTCGACGAACTCCGCGACCTGCTCGACCATCAACAAGTTCGGTGGCAGCACGACGATGACCCCGGGCAACACGGTCAACACCGCGATCTCGATCAAGAACACCGGCACCGCAGCCGCGAGCACGTTCACCCTGAACCCGGGCAGCACGTGCACCCAGTCGAACAACGGTTCCTCGAACGGCACCGCGACCGACCTCTGCGCCAAGATGAACCTCGTCATCACCTCGGGCTCGACCACGGTCTTCAGTGGCACGCTCGCCAGCTTCAAGGGTGCTGCAGCGTCGGCCTTCACGATGCCCGCGGCTCCGGCGGCCGGCGCGTCGACGCCGTTCAACTTCGCGGTGACCCTCGACTCCTCTGCGGGCAACACCTACCAGGGCCTCGCGGCCTCGGTCCCCATGACCTGGACGTTCACGGCCTGATCCCGATCCGGGTCGGCACCCCCCCCAGCCGGCCCGGAACGCACCGTGACCCCAGACCGGCGACGCTCGACCGAACCCCCCTCCGGCCGAGCGTCGCCACCCCCGTTCCCCGAAGACCAGCACCCCGGAAGCCGCAGGAGCAGCACATGAGCCAGACCGCAGCGATCCCGCTCAGCGGCATGCTCGACCGTCCGGCTCTCCGGGGTCGCGCGGTCACCCGGTCCGAGTCCACCCTCGCCTGGTTGCTCGCCCTGGTCGCCGCCGTGCTGCTCACCGCCGCCGTGCTGTTCCTGTCCGCCGGTGGCCGCTGGTTCGTCGTCGAGACGCCGTCGATGGGCGAGGCCGCCCCGGTCGGGACCCTCGTGCTCGACCTGCCGGTGGACGTCGCCACGCTGCGTGTCGGCGACATCGTCTCGTTCGAGACCTCCGCCAACCCGGACGTCGTCTACACGCACCGCATCATCGCGATCGACGCCGACGGTGGCCTGCACACCCGCGGCGACGTGAACGGCGCCGCCGACCCGTGGACCCTGTCGCAGGCCGACGTCATCGGCACCCCGGCGCTGCTGGTCCCCCACCTCGGCTGGCTGTTCCGCGCCGCCCCGATCCTGCTCATCGGCACGCTGCTCATCCTGACCCTCACCAGCGCCTTCACCGACCGCGTCACCCGCACGTGCCTGCGGATCGCCGGCTCCGCGCTCACCGTGTCGTACGCGGCGTTCCTGCTGAAGCCGTTCGTCAACGTCACGACGATCACGAACACCTCGAGCCCGACGGGTGTCGAGGCCACCGTGATCTCGTCCGGCATCTTCCCGGTCCGCGTTGACGCCCACGGCGGCAACACCGTGCACCTGGTCGACGGCGAGGTCGGCCGCGTCGTGATCCACGAGCTCACGAAGAACGGGCACTACCAGCTGACCTCGAACATCGATCTCGACCCGATGGGCTGGGTCGCCCTGATCGCGGTCTGCTTGGTCCCGCTCGTCGCCTGCCTGGCCGTCGGTCGCGTCGAGGCGGTGCGTGCATCGTGAGCGTCCGCCGCCTGCGCGACGGCCGCGTCGTCGCCCTCCTCCTCGTGGTCGCCCTGGTCGTCGTCGTCCTGCTGAACCACTTCGCGCCGACGCGGTCCGCCTACAGCGCGACCATCCGGAACGACACGAACTCCGCCGCGACCGCTCCCTACTTCACCTGCTCGGGCGCCGTCGCAGCCGACGCCGCCAACGCACTGTTCGCCTACCGTCTCACCGAGGCGACGAACGCCAAGACCGCCACGGACTCGTCGGGCAGGGGCGCGAACGGCACCTACCAGGGCGCGATGACCACGGCCACCACGACCCCGATCGCCTGCCCGCGGGACAGCGGCGGCGCCTACGTCCTGAACGGCTCGACGAGCTACGTCTCCACCCCGACCTCGTACGCCAACCCGACGACCTTCAGCGAAGAGGTCTGGTTCAAGACCACGGTCGCCGGCGGACAGCTCATCGGCTTCGGCAGCAGCCAGACCGGCGGCTCCGGACAGCACGACCGGAAGCTCTACCTCAACACGAGCGGCCAGCTGGTCTTCGGTACCTACAACGGCACGACCCAGGTCGTGACCTCGCCCAAGGTGTACACCGACGGCTCGTGGCACCACGCCGTGACGACGATGTCGCCGACCAACGGCATGCGTCTGTACGTCGACGGTGCGCTGGTCGCGTCGAACACGACGTACAAGACGCCCGAGAGCTACACCGGCTGGTACCGGATCGGCTACGACACCGTCAGCGGGTGGCCGGGCTCGCCCGCCAACGCCTACTTCACCGGGTCCATGCGGTACGCGGCCGTCTACGGAACGGAACTGTCGGCCACCCAGGTCGCCAACCACGCGGCAGCCGGTCGCTGACGCGCCACGGACCGGACGGGAGGCCCGTGGCGGACCCGTCACGGGCCTCCCGTCCGACTCGTGGTCGCGTCGAGAACGCGACCCGTCATCGCGGGACCGCCGTCAGTAGTGTTGTAGGCATGACTACACCCGCGGGGGCGCGCTCGGGCAACGGCTACTGGAGCGTGCAGATCGGAACGACCGGGCTGTTCGGCGTCGTCCTCATCGCGATGAGCGCGTTCATGCTGCTGACGAACTCCGACGAAGCCGGGGGCGCCGTGCTCCTGGCGCTCGGAGGCATCATGTTCCTGACGACGTGCGCCTGGGCGGTCGACGCCGTGACGAGTTCGACCGCCGCCCAGCGCGCCCGGTTCGCCTGGGCCATCGCCCAGCACGAGGGCTCGGGTCTGCCGTCGAACCGGTTGTCGGTCGCAGAGGACGCGGTCGCGATGCGCGATGCCGCGCTCGCCCGCGACGACGAACTCGGTCCGGACCGGATCCGGGCCCTGCAGGCGCTCCGCCCCGACAACCCGTACCCGGACGCGATGCCGGCCGAGGGGGCGCCCGCAGGCCGACCGACCAAGGGCGCCCGGGGGCCCCACCGCACCGGCACTGCGCTGATCGCGCTGTTCCTGGCGCTGACCGGTCTGTACTTCAGCTGCATCCCGCCGGTGTTCATCCTCGGTTGGCCCTTCCAGCTGATCGCGTCGATGCTGGCGGTGCGCGCGATCGTGGCGGCCGGCCGGGGGCGTCGGCTGGGTGTGACCGCCGTGGTGGTCTCGATCCTCGGAACACTCGTGACGTTCGTCGTGATGGCCTGGCGGATCCTCGCCGGCTGACGCCCCCGCGAACGCAGGGCGGGCGCACCAACCCCCGGATTCGGCGCGACGAATACCGCTGATCAGGCCTTTTCGTGCGTTCGGGCATGCCAGGATCGACAGGTCCTGAGACGTCGGCGTCTCCGTCCGACCGTCTCGAAAGGCGCCACCCCATGTCGTTCTGGGCCCTCTTCCTCATCGCCCTCGGCGTCTCCGCAGACGCCTTCGCCGTCGCCCTCGGCAAGGGCTTGCACATGAAGCGCTTCAACGTGCGGCACGCCCTCGTCATCGCGCTGACGTTCGGCGCGTTCCAGGCGCTCATGCCCCTGCTCGGCTGGCTGCTCGGGTCGGCGTTCGCCCGCTCCATCGCGTCCTTCGACCACTGGATCGCATTCGGGCTGCTCGCGCTGGTCGGCGGGAAGATGCTGTGGGAGGCGTTCTCGAAGCACGAGGACACCGAGCAGGACACCGACACCCTGCCGATCCGTGAGCTCCTGGTCCTGGCGGTCGCGACGAGCATCGACGCCCTGGCGGTCGGGGTCACCCTCGCGTTCCTGCCGGTGTCGATCGGCGGCGCCGTGCTGCTTATCGGTGTGACGACGGCCGTGCTGTCCTTCGCCGGCGTGCTCGTCGGCCGCCGTGTCGGAGCCCGGTTCGGCAAGCCCGCCGAGATCGCCGGCGGTGTGGTCCTCATCCTGATCGGCCTGAACATCGTGCTCGAGCACACGGGCGTCATCGGCTGACGTCGGCTGGGTCCCACCGCACACGCGCCCACCACCGGGCGCATGATGAACCCATGTCCCGCATCCTCGTCACCGGCTCGACCGACGGCCTCGGGCGGGCGACCGCCGACACCCTGCTGACCGACGGCCACGACGTCGTCGTGCACGCCCGCAGCACCGAGCGCGCCGCGGCGGTCGCCGACCTGGTCGACCGCGGCGCCACGCTCGTCGTCGCCGACCTGTCCGACCGCGAGGCCGTGATCGCCGCCGCGCGGGACCTCGACGCCGGCGAACCGATCGACGCCGTCGTGCACAACGCCGGCGTGATCTCCGGACGCGCGCTGGTGCCCGTCAACGTCGTCGCCCCGTACCTGTTCACCGCCCTGCTCCACACGCCGACCCGGCACGTGTACCTGAGCAGCGGGATGCACCGCGGTGGCCGACCCCGGCTGGACGGGGTCGACTGGGACGGCACCGCGGAGACGAACACCTACTCGGACACCAAGCTCTTCGTGACCGCGCTCGCTGCCGAGGTCGCTGCCCGGCGACCCGGCGTCCTGAGCAACGCCGTCGACCCGGGCTGGGTGCCCACGAAGATGGGTGGTGCCGGGGCATCGGACGACCTCGAGCTCGGGCACCGCACGCAAGAGGCCCTCGTGACCGACCCCGATGCCACCACCAGCGGTGGTTACTGGTTCCACGGAGAGCGGCAAGAGCCGCACCCGGCGGTGGCGGACGTCCAGTTCCGCCGAGCGCTCGTCGACGCCCTGGCGACGGCGACCGGCACCACCCTCTGAAGCAGGACAGGAGCAGCATGTCGACGGTCAGGGTCCACAACTTCGCGATCTCGCTCGACGGCTACGGCGCCGGGGCGGACCAGTCGCTCGACCATCCGTTCGGGCACGCCGACGGTCGCCTGATGGAGTGGTTCGCCGCGACCGCGACCTTCCGCGCGATGCAGGGCGCGTCCGGTGGGACGACCGGCCCGGACGACGAGTTCGCACGAGCGTGGGGTCCGGAGATCGGCGTCGAGATCATGGGGCGGAACAAGTTCGGGCCCCAGCGCGGGCCGTGGCCGGACGACGACTGGACCGGCTGGTGGGGTGACGAGCCGCCGTTCCACACACCGGTCTTCGTGCTGACCCACCATCCGCGCGAGCCCTTGGAGATGGCGGGCGGCACGACCTTCCACTTCGTCGACGCGACCCCGGCGGAGGCGCTCGAGCTCGCCCGTCAGGCGGCTCCGGGGCGTGACGTCCGGATCGGCGGCGGGGTCGAGACGGTCCGCGAGTTCCTGCAGGCCGACCTGGTCGACCACCTGCACCTGGTCGAGGTGCCGATCGTGCTCGGCCGGGGCGAGCGGCTGTGGGACGGGCTCGAGCGGATCGAGGATCGCTTCGCCGTCGAGACGGTCGCGTCGCCGTCCGGCGTCGTGCACCGCACGTTCACGCGAGCGGCGCACTGACCGCACGGGGTGGCGGACGGGAGGAACGGTGCGGGCCCGTCACGGGCCTCCCGTCCGCACGGCGCAGCGCGTCGACGGCCGGATCTCGGGGCGACGACGCCGTCAGAGGACTACCGTCGGACGCAGGTGACCCGAGCCCCCGGCTGCCGGCACGATCCCTTCGTGCCTTGCCGACCGGAACAGGCCATGTCCTCCTCGCAGCCGAACTCCCCGCCCCAGCCGAGTGGTGTGCTCGCGCGCGACTCGACGACCTGGACCACGACCGAGGTCGACCGCTGGGAAGCGCGTGCTGGCCGGTCCCACATCGGGACCGTCGTGTTCACGCACCGGTACGAGGTCCGTGGGTGGTCCGGTGAGGTCTTCGGTGACCACACGAGCCTGGAGAGCGCGAAGGCGCAGGTCGAGGCGTTGGCGCGGTGGAACCTCGGGGAGCGACTGTGGTCTCCCGACGCGGTCGACTGATCAGTCCATCGCGTCGTCGTAGATCCCGATCAGCCGGTCCAGGAACGCCTGCACCGTGGCGCGTTCGGTGGCGTCCATCCCGGCGACGGCGTCCTCGATCCCGTCGATGAGCGGCAGCACGAGGTCGTACGCACGGTCCGACGACTGCTCGGCGGCGGTGACCACGAGCTTCCGGCCGTCGCTGGGGTGCCGGTCACGCCGGACGTGCCCGGCGGTCTCGAGACGGTTGAGCACGAGGGTCATCGCGGCGGTGGACACCTCGAGCCGTCGTGCGAGCTCGGTGGGGGTCGACGGGCCGTGGGAGATGAGGTGGTCCATCGCCTCGAGCCCGGCCGCATCGACGTCGAGTGCCCGGGCGAGGTGTCGCTCGAACCGTTGCTGGCGGACTCCGACCTGTTGGACCCGGGCGCGGATGTCGTCGTCCAGCAGGGGACGTCCGTCACGGCGCGCGGTCTGGCGGTCGCGTCGGTCCTCGCGGTCTCGGCGCGCGGTCGGAGCAGGTGCGGGGTCGGTCGGGTCGTCGTGCGGCACGATGTCGATGTTAGTCGTGTAGATTGCCAATATCATTGGTAATCAAGATTCGAGGCAACATGTCGACCGATCGCAAGCGCGTCCTCATCTCCGGCGCGAGCATCGCCGGGCCCGCCCTGGCCTACTGGCTGCACCGCTACGGGTACGACACGACGATCGTCGAGCGCGCTCCGGAGCTCCGGACCGGTGGACAGAACGTCGACGTGCGGGGTGCCGGTCGCGAGGTCTCGCGGCGGATGGGCATCGAGGACGACATCCGCGCCGCGACGACCGGTGAGGTCGGCACGCGGTTCATCGGCCGTTCCGGCTCCGTCATCGCGGAGTTCCCCGCCGGCACCTCGGACTCGGGTGGTGCCACGGCGGAGCTCGAGATCCTGCGCGGTGACCTGGCGCAACTGCTGGTCAGCCGGACCACCGACACCACCGAGTACCGCTTCGGCGACCGGATCACCGGCATCGCGGGCGACGGCGACGGCGTGACCGTGCAGTTCGAGCGCGGCACGGAGGAGCGGTTCGATCTGGTGGTCGCGGCGGACGGCATCGGCTCGAGCACCCGTCGACTGGTCTTCGGCGACGAGCCGCAGATCCGCTCGCTCGGCCTCGAGACGTCGTACGCGACGATCCCCCGCACGGCCGCGGACGACGACTGGTGGCGCTGGTACAACGCGCCGGGTGGGCGGTCGGTCACGCTCCGCCCGGACCCGCACGGCACGATCCGGGCGACGCTGTCGTTCGTGACCGACCGGACGCGGGAGCGTGCGGGTTCCGAACGGCGGACGATCGAGGAGCAGCGCCGGCGCCTGCGCACCGTGTTCGCGGACGCCGGGTGGGAGGCGGGGCGCGTGCTCGCGGGCATCGACGCCGCCGATGACCTGTACTCCGAGTCGATCGGGCAGGTCCGGGCGCCGCGGTGGTCCGATGGTCGGGTGGCGCTCGTGGGCGATGCGGCGTACTGCGCCTCGCCGGTCAGTGGCATGGGCACGAGTCTGTCGCTCACCGGGGCCTACGTGCTGGCTGGCGAGCTCGCGGCCCACGTCGACCACCGCGACGCCTTCCGGGGCTACGAGCGGATCATGCGCCCGTACGTCACCCAGGCGCAGCAGCTGCCGCCGGGGGTCCCGCGGGTCGCGAACCCGAAGAGCCGGCTCGGCATCGCCGCCTTCGGCGCTGCGGTCCGGGTCGCGTCGACGCCGGTCATCGGTCGGCTCGGCGACCGGTTCTTCACGCCGCCGGCGGACGCGATCGACCTGCCCGACTACGCGCACCTGGGCTGACGTGCCACCTACAGGAGCCCGGTCAGGACGCCGCCGTCGGCTCGGATCGCGGCGCCGTTCGTCGCGGAGGACAACGGGCTCGCGAGGTAGGTGACGAGCGCCGCGATCTCGGCCGGGTCGATGAAGCGCTCGAGCAGGCTGGTCCGGTTCTGACCGATGATCGCGGCCTGCATCGCCTCGACCGGAAGTGCCTGCGTCTCGGCGATGGCCTCGACCGTCGTCGCGACACCGTCGGAGTACGTGGGACCACCGAGGACCGTGTTGATCGTGACCGAGGTCCCGCGCGTCTGCTTCGCGAGTCCGTTCGCGAGCGCGATCACCGCGGCCTTGGTGACGCCGTAGTGCACCATGTCCGCGGGGACGTTCACGCCCGACTCGCTCCCGATGAACACGATGCGGCCCCACCCGCGTTCGAGCATCCCGCCGAGCAGGTGCCGCGACAGGCGGACCCCGCTCATCACGTTGACCTCGAAGTACCGGGCCCAGTCCTCGTCGGCGATCGATTCGAAGGCGGCGAGGCCGAAGAGTCCCACGTTGTTGACGAGGACGTCGACGGCGTCGAGTGACCCGAGCAGTCGGGTGACGGCGCCCGGGTCGCCGAAGTCGGCCGCGATCCCGGACACCGTGGCTCCCGGCTGGTCACGCCGCAGGCGATCGACGGCTGCCTCGACCCGGGCGTCCTCTCGACCGTTGACGATCACTCGCATGCCCTCGGCCGCGAGTGCGGAGGCGATCGCGTACCCGATGCCCTGCGTCGATCCGCTGATGAACGCCGTTCTGCCTCGGAGCTGCAGGTCCATGGATCCTCCTTCGTCGCACCGCGTCGCTCGACGCAGTGACTTGCCTGAGCAAGTCACCGTACGGCGATTTACTTGCTCAGGCAAGTCATCGGCCGTACGATGCGGTGATGGCACCGCGCGACGAACCACACGGCCTGCACGACGAACGGCTCGAGATCTGGGCGGCGGTGGCGACGATGCTCGAGCGGCTCCCGGTCGCCCTGGACGCCCAACTCCAACGAGACAGTGGCCTCACGCACTTCGAACTCGGGGTCCTCACCGCTCTCGACACCGCGACGGACCGGACCCTGCGGATGAGCACGCTCGCCGGGTACGCGAGCTCGACGCTCTCGCGGCTGTCCCGCGCGGTCACGCGGCTCGAGGCGAAGGGGTGGGTGCACCGTGTGGTCGACGCGACGGACGGCCGCTTCACCCTCGCGGTCTTGACGGAGGACGGGCACGGCAAGGTCCTCGAGTCGACGCCCGCGCACCATGCCCTGGTCGAGCGCCTGGTCTTCGACACGCTCACTGCGGCCCAGACGAGACAGCTCGGGATCATCGCGCGGAGCATCGGTGCCGCCGTGGACGCAGCTCCGTCGTGGACGCCGCCCGGGGACCGCCGGCCCTGACCGGACCGGGACGGCCGATCCGCACCACGCTGGTGCGGTAGGTTCCTGCCCAACGCATTCCGGACGCGAGAGAGGGGACGCGGATGGCGCAGGGACACCGCTCGCCCCCCACGATGAGCGACGTCGCGGCCGTCGCGGGTGTCTCGAAGAAGACCGTCTCGAACGTCCTGTCGGGCTACGAGCACGTCTCCGCCCGCACCCACGACCGGGTGATGGCGGCGGTGGATGAACTCGGGTACGAGCTCAACGTGTCGGCCCGGAACTTCCGCGCCGGGCGGTCGAAGGTCATCGGCCTGGCGGTCCCGGAACTGCGGCAGGCGTACTTCGCCGAGCTCGCCGACGCCGTCATCCGCGCCGCCGGTGCCGTGGGCTACACGGTGCTCATCGAGCAGACCGCGAGCGGCGTGCGCGAGGCCGACGCGATCACCCGGATGCGCGAGCACTCGATCGACGGCATCATCTACAGCCCCCTGACGGTGCGGTCGAGCGATGCGTCCGCGCTCGAGGTGAAGTTCCCCCTCGTGGTGCTCGGTGAGCCGATCCCGGACAGTCCGGTCACGTTCATCACGATGTCCAACGCCGATGCCCTGCACGACGCGACCGCGCACCTGCTGGGTGCCGGGCGACGGTCCATCGCGTTCATCGGCTCGGACCCGTCCGGCCCGGTGCGGACCGCGCAGGAACGGTTGCGCGGGTACCGCGAGGCGCTCGCCGAACACGGCGTCGCGTTCCGGCAGGAGCGCGTCGTGCCGACCGCGCTCTGGCACCGGGCCGAGGGTGCGGCGGCGGCGCGGGCACTGCTCGGCTCCGGCGTCGAGGTCGACGGGATCGTCTGCTGCAACGACGCCCTGGCGCTCGGTGCGATGAGTGCACTGCAGCTCGCGGGTCGGACCGTGCCGGACGACGTCGCGGTCGTCGGCTTCGACGACATCGAGGAGTCCGCGTTCGCGACGCCTGCCCTGACCACGGTGTCGGCGGACCTGGACCGCGTCGCGGCGACGGCCGTCGGGGTCCTGGTCGAGCAGCTCGAGGCGGGGACGGCCGCTGCCCCTGCGGTCCTGCGCTCGCCGCACGCCCTGGTCGTCCGGGCCTCGTCGGCGCCGGTGACCGTGGAACGCACGGTCTCCGCCTGACCCCTTGACCTGCTGGTCGAGCACCGACTACTGTCCAGATTTACACCGGTGTAAATCCGGCATGGACGAGGTCTCGCACACCGTTGTGCGGGACGGATGGCAGGTTTTCGATGAAGAAGCACATCGCGGTCGTCGCGCTCGCAACAGCGGCGGCGATCTCCCTGGCCGGGTGCGCCGGCTCCCCCGGATCGTCCGCGAACGCCCACGTCGACCTGACGTTCTGGCACGGGTACACCGAGGCCGACGGCAAGGTCCTCGACGGCATCGTCAAGGACTTCAACGAGTCGCAGGACAAGGTCACGATCACGACCCAGACGAAGACGTGGGCGGTCATCGACGACACGATGCTCCCCGCGCTGACGGCGAAGAAGGGCCCCGACATCGTCGCGATGACCTCGGACCGACTGCCCGTCTACGCCGAGAAGAAGGCGCTCGTCGACCTGAGCGACTTCTACGACGACGACACCAGCAACACCGGCGCGCTCAAGGACCAGGCCGTCGCGATGGAGCAGGTCGACGGCAAGGAGTACGGCGTCCCGAGCGGCTTCGTGCCCCTGTCCGTGATCTACAACAAGAAGCTCTTCGCCGAGGCCGGCATCGACGCGTTCCCGACGACGTGGGACGAGTGGGTCGCCGACGCGAAGAAGCTGACGAAGGACGAGAACGGCGACGGCACCCCGGAGCAGTACGGCCTGGTGCTGCCGGACCACCAGACGGTCGGCAACGGCATCTGGCCGAGCCTGTTCGCGGGCAACGGCGGGTCGATCACGAACGACGCCGGCACGAAGTCGACGATCGACTCCGCAGCCAACGTCGAGACGCTCGAGTACTGGGCGAAGGCGATCCGGCAGGACAAGATCTCGCCGACCGGTGTCGACGGCATCGCGGCCGACAAGCTCTTCACCGCGGGCAAGACCGCCATGGAGATCGGTGGCCCGTGGATGGCGGGCGTCGCGAAGGCCTCCGACATCGACTACGGCATCGCCGCGATCCCGGCCGGGCCGAAGGCACAGGTCGCCTCGGCCATCGGCATCTCGCTCGGCGTCACCGCGCAGACCGACGACCCGAAGCAGGCCGCGGCCGAGGACTTCCTGCGGTACTTCAACGAGAAGACCGTCGCCACGAAGTGGGCGCTCGGCTCCGGCTGGCCGTCCCTGCGCACCGACGTCACCGCCGCCGACGTCGACGCGAACCCCACCGTCGCGGCGCTGACGGGTCTGCCCGGCACGACGATCCCGCTCCTGCCCGGCGTCGTGAACAGCGGCGACGTGCTCACCGCGCTCGACACCGCGACGCAGAAGTCGATCGCGGGCGGCGACCCGGAGTCGCTCCTCGGTACCGCAGACACCGACGTGCAGTCGGCGCTCGGGTAGCCGCGCCCCCGCCGTACCAGCCGCCGCTCAGCCCCACGGAGAACCTCATGACCACGCAGCAACTCGGCCGACGCCGTCGGTACCGTCCCCCGGGACAGCTCGGCGGCCGGACGCCCCTGAACGGGACCTTCCGTCGCCGTGCCACCGTCGTCGGCTTCCTCGCACCCGCGATCATCATCCTCGGGGCGTTCGTCCTCTGGCCGATGCTCTCGGCACTGCGGCTGTCGTTCACAGACGCCAGCGGGTTCGGTGACCCGAGCTGGGTCGGCTTCGCGAACTACGTCCGGGTCTTCACCGACCCGGACGTGGTCCGGTCGATCGGCAACACGGCGCTGTACTCGGTGCTCTTCACCCCGGTCGCGATCGCCGTCGCACTGGTGCTGGCCCTGGCGCTCAACCACCCGGCGCTGCCGTTCCGCGGGTTCTTCCGCTCGGCGCTGTTCCTGCCGTTCATCGTCTCGCTGGCGGTCGCCGCGTTCGCGTGGTCGTACCTGCTCGACCCGCAGATCGGCCTGCTGAACCACTGGCTCCAGGTGGGCGGCATCCGGCTCGGCAACGTCCTGCAGGACCCGACCCTGGCGATGCCGACCGTGGTGCTCGTCGCGGTCTGGAAGAACTTCGGCTTCTACATGGTGATCTTCCTGGCCGGACTGCAGGAGATCCCGACCAGCCTGTACGAGGCGGCGCAGCTCGACGGCGCGAACGGCCGCCAGCGGTTCGCGAACGTGACGTTCCCGATGCTCAGCAACACCATGGCGTTCGTCGTCATCGTCGCGCTCATCGCCGCGCTGCAGGCGTTCGACCAGATCTACGTGCTGACCGGCGGAGGGCCCTACCGGTCCACCGAGACGATCGTCATGCAGATCTACCAGTCCGGGTTCAAGGACCTGGACCTCGGCTTCGCGTCCGCGCTGGCCTACGTGCTGCTCATCGCGACGCTGCTGCTGAGCCTCGTGCAGTTCCTGTTCTTCGGCAAGCGCGGAGAGGACACCGCATCATGACCGCACTCCCCCGTCCGGCGACCGCGGTCCGGCGCCGGACCGTGGCCCGGCGCCCGCCGTCGATGCGCTGGGTCGGCTTCGCCGCCGTGCTCATCGTCACCCTCGCGGTGCTGCTGCCCGTGCTCGTGATCGTGTTCACGGCGTTCAAGCCGGCGAGCGAGGTGAACGCCTACCCGCCGACGCTGTTCCCGCACACCTGGACGCTCGACAACTTCCGGGCGATCTTCACGCAGCTGCCGTTCGGCCGGCTCATCCTGAACAGCTTCGCCTTCGCCGGCGGGGTGACGGTCTTCGCGCTGGCGTTCGACGCGCTCGCCGCCTACGCGCTGGCACGGCTCGACTTCCGGGGCAGCAAGGTCCTGCTCATCGTGATCATCGCCAGCCTGATGATCCCGTTCCAGGCCACCCTGATCCCGATCTACCAGCTCGTGTCCGACCTCGGGTGGGTGAACACCTTCGCCGGCCTCATCGCCCCGCGGGCGGCGGACGCCTTCGGGATCTTCTTCCTCCGGCAGTTCTTCGTGTCGCTCCCCCGCGACCTCGACAACGCGGCGCGCATCGACGGGGCGTCCGAGTGGCGGATCTTCCGGAGCGTCGTCCTGCCGAACGCCGTGCCGGCACTGCTCACCCTCGGCATCTTCACCTTCGTCAACAACTGGAACGACCTGCTCTGGCCGCTGGTGTTCACCACCGACCAGGACATGGGGACCATCACCTCGGGGCTGACCCTGCTGACCGGACCCGGCGGCATCATCCCGCAGGGCGTGATGATGGCCGGCGCCCTGATCGCCGTGCTGCCCCTCGCCGTCATGTTCCTGCTCGTGCAACGCCGCTTCATCGAGAGCGTCGCCAGCACCGGGCTCAAGTGACGACGACCCCGCGCGGTCCCCTCGGGGGAGCGCCCACCACGAAACGAGACACCATGCACTGGTCCGACGACGGACGGCTGCACTTCGCCCTGGGCATCGAGGACACCTTCGTCCCACAGGCCCGCCCGGGCGAGCGCCCCATCGACGAGTACGAACTCACCGACCACTACCGGCAGTACGCCGCCGACCTCGGCCTGGCTGTGGACGTCGGCGCCGAGCTGCTCCGCTGGGGCGTGCCCTGGTACCGGGTCGCCCCGGAACCGGGCGTGTGGGACTGGTCGTGGGTCGACGGCGTCATGCAGCGCTTCCGCGAGACCGGCCTGCGGCCCGTCGTCGACCTGCTCCACTACGGCACACCGCTCTGGCTCGACGGCCAGTTCGCGCACCCCGACTACCCGGCGCACGTCACCGAGTACGCCGCCCGGTTCGCCGCCCGGTACGGCGATGTCGCGACCGACTACACGCCCGTCAACGAGCCGGTCATCCACGCCCTGTTCTCCGGTGAGTACGGCTACTGGCCCCCGTACCTGACCGGTGCCGAGGGGTCCGCCCGCATCGCTTCGGCGTTGGCGAAGGGCTTCGTCGCCACCCAGCACGCCATCGCCCGCGAGCTCGGCGACGCCGCCACCTTCGTGCACGTCGACGCCGGCATCCGGTACGTCGGCGACGTCGACGTCCCCGAGCACCGGGACACCGTCGCCCGGCTCCGCGCGCAGACGTTCCTGGTCGAGGACCTCGTCACCGGCGGGGTCGACGACGGACACCCCCTGGTCGGTCGGCTGCGCTCCGGCGGGGTCACCGACGCCGACCTCGACTGGTTCCGCCAGCACTCGGTCCGGCCGGACGTCATGGGCGTCAACTACTACCCCCTGCACTCCACCGAGGTCTTCGAGGCCGGCGTCCACCACGGCGGCGGCTTCGCGGACCCGCGTCCGTACCGGGACACGGGGGCCGAGGGCCTCCGCGACGTGCTGACGACGTATGCCGAGCGGTACGGCGCCCCGGTCATGCTCACCGAGACGTGTGTCACCGGGTCGGTCGACGAACGCATCGGCTGGCTCGACGACTCCGTGGCCGCCGTGCACGAACTCCGTGCCGAGGGCGTGCCGGTCGTCGGCTACACCTGGTGGCCGCTTTTCGACATGTACGAGTGGACCTGGCGGCACACGGACGCACCCCGCCAGGAGCACCTGCTCACGATGGGCCTCTTCGACCTCGTCGAAGACGGCGACGGCGGGCTCGACCGCCGTCGCAACCCGGTCGCCGACGCCTTCGCCGCGCATGCGCGGCAGGAACGAGCCGTGGCAGCGGCCCTGTCGGCGACCCAGTGACGGTCTGGAGGCGCGGGTCGGGTCGGTCCCGCGCCTCCCGTCCGTCTCCGCGCACCTCCACCGCACCACCAACCGAACGGAGCACCATGTCCCTCCGCCTCGGCGCCGCTCCGGCGCCTCGTCGACGCCGAACGCTCGCGCTCGTCGTCACCGCTGCCGCAGCTGCGGCAGCCCTCGTCGCCGGTGTCACCGGCCCCGCTCCCGCCCAGGCGGTCACGACCGGCAACGGAGCCCTCGTGTACTCGCCCGCCGCGGGCACCGCCTTCAACCCCGAGGGCGGCCGTGCTGCCGGCACCACCTACGCCAAGAACATCGTCCTGAAGAACAGCGGGTCGGCGAACGGCCAGCAGTTCGTCACCTTCGACCAGCTCGTGCTCGAGAACGGCGTGCAGGTCTACCCGATCTACCGCAGCACCGACAACGGCACCTCGTGGAGCCGTGTCGCCACCGTGAAGCCGAGCGCGCAGTTCCCGACGCTCACCCGCACCGCCCAGCCCTCGCTGTACGAGACCCCGATCCAGCTCGGCACCATGCCCGCCGGCACCCTGCTGCTGAGCGGCATGATCATGCCGACCGACCGGTCGAGCAGCCGCCTGGTCATGTACAAGAGCCTCGACCACGGGCTGACCTGGTCGTTCGTCAGCACCGTCGACACCGGCGGGCCCGCCACCTACGACCCGAGCCCGACCTCGACCACCTCGACCGTGTGGGAGCCGTCCGTGGCGGTCGACGCCAACGGCGGCCTCGTGACGTACTTCTCCGACGAGCGGCAGAAGGCGAAGGGCGTCCTGCAGGCCGTCAGCTACCGACGGTCGACGGACGGCGGCCTCACCTGGGGCGGCCTGGTGAACGTCTCGGCGCCGACCAACAAGAGTGACCGGCCCGGCATGATCACGGTCACCCGGATCCCGAACGGCAACTACGTCGCCACCTTCGAGGTCGTCAACCGGCCGAGCCAGACGAACAACACCGCTCCCGTCTACTTCAAGACCTCGCCCGACGGCCTGACCTGGAGCCCCGAGACGAGCATCGGCACGAAGATCGCGCTGCCGGACGGCCGCGGTGTCGGTTCCTCGCCCGAAGTCCGCTGGGTCCCGACGACGGGCAACGCGAACGGCATGATCGTGGTGTCGTCGAAGTGGTCGCTCGACAGCGCCGGGAACATCGACGGCGGGCAGAACTTCGTCGTCAACCGCAACCAGGGCTCCGGCTCGTGGGAGCAGCTGCCCTACGCCGTGACCTACGACGCCCGTGACGCCGAGGGTGGCACGTTCAGCGGGTTCGCCCAGGGCTTCGACTCGAGCGCCGACGGCAAGACGCTCTACCAGGCGACGAACGTCGAGAACCTGACGACCACCTACAACGACGTGCGGGTCGGTTCCATCCCGATCAACGCGCAGCGGTACGAGGCCGAGTCGGCGGTGCGGAACGACACGAGCACCGTCACCCAGGCCGATGCCGTCGGCGGGGCGAAGGTCGGCAACATCAACAACGCCACCAGCTCCGTGCAGTTCACGGTGCAGGCGGCGACCGCGGGGACGTACACGGTCAACGTCCGCTACGACAACGGCACGGGGGCGACGAGCTCGCACGCGATCGCCGTCAACGGAACGTCGGCCGGAACGGTCAGCTACGCGCCGACGGTCAACTGGGGGCGCTTCGGGTGGGCGCAGAAGACCGTCACCCTGCAGGCGGGCGCGAACACGCTCACCTTCACGAAGGGGACGGGGTTCGCGGAGCTGGACCAGATCCAGGTGTTCCAGCCCTGACGCCGCAGCCGCCGCTCTAATCGTGACCGGGTGGCGGACGGGCGGACCCGCCACGGGCCTCCCGTCCGACCCCCCACCACGTCTCAGGCCGCGACCGCTCCGTCTGCCGGCTCGCGCAGCGCCGGGCAGTGCTCGGCAGTCGGGTGCTCGCTGATGGCGATGACCTCGTCGAGCCGGCCACGGGCGGCCTCGAGCTCCGCCATCTGCGCCGTGATCCGGTCGCGCTCGGCGACGAGCAGCGCGAACGACTCCGGTGTCGCGTGCCCGCTGTCCACGCACGGCAGCAGCTGCACGATGGTGCGGCTCGGCAGACCGGCGGCGAACAGCTGCTGCACGAGCTGGACGCGCTCGACCGCCGGGGCGTCGTAGACGCGCTGCCCGCTGGTGGTCCGCGACGCCGTGAGCAGCCCCTGCTCTTCGTAGTACCGCAGCGAGCGCACGCTGGCGCCCGTCTCTGCGGCGAGGTCGCCGATCCGCATGCGGTCTCCGATCCGGGGCTTGCCCCTGACATGGATGTGAGGTCTTAGCGTAACCGAGCCGCTGCGGGAGACACCCGCGCGGCAGGAGGAGACGTCATGGACATCGCTGGATCGGTCGCACTCGTCACGGGCTCGAACCGGGGCATCGGACGCCGCTTCGCCCAGCAGCTGCTGGAGCGCGGCGCCACCAAGGTCTACGCGACCGCACGCCGACCGGAACTCGTGGATATCGAGGGCGTGGTGCCGCTGCCGCTCGACATCACCGACCAGGCATCGGTCGAGGCGGCGACCGCAGCCGCGGGCGACGTCACCCTGCTCGTGAACAACGCCGGCATCTCGACGACGGGCTCGCTGCTCACCGACGACCTCACCGATGCGCGCCGCGAGATGGACACGCACTACTGGGGGAACCTCGCGATGATCCGGGCGTTCGCGCCGGTGATCGAGCGGAACGGTGGCGGCGGCATCGTGAACGTCCTGTCCGCGCTGTCCTGGTTCGTCTACCCGGGATCCGGCGCGTACGCGGCGGCGAAGGCCGCCGAGTGGAACCTGACGAACGCGGTGCGGTTGGAGCTCGCGGGCAAGGGCATCAGCGTGCAGGGGCTGCACCTCGGTGCGGCGGACACGGACATGATGGCCGGCTACGAGGGGCCGAAGGTCGACCCGGCCGACGTGGTGCGGGCAGCGTTGGACGGCGTCGAGCGTGACGCGGCCGAGGTCGTCGTCGACGAGTGGAGCCGCGGGGTGAAGGCGTCGCTGTCGCAGGACCCGTCGGGGTTCTACGCGCAGTTCGCCTGAGGGTGGTGGCGCCGGGGCGTGGTGGCGCCCCGGCGCTGCGCTGCGGCAGCGCGGCGGTCTCGGCGCTGCAGGCGGTCGGCTGGGAGGCCTCACATCCGCGGGTCCCACACTGGCGAAACGGTGTCGTCGCGCCGAGCCCGAGGCCTTCTCGAGCTCCCACGGGGAGCCGCCCAGGGAGTCATCATGACGAACCAGTCCGAGGCGGCCTCGATGCCGCTCGCGCTCACGAGTGTGGTGGCCTCCGGCCTGCCCACCGAGCTCGGCAAGCCCACGGCGGCGAAGTACTACGACGTCCCCGCGGTCTTCAACCGGCGGCCCGACGCCGCTGAGATGGCAGGTCTCCGCGGCGCCGACGGGCACGCGCAGCTCGTCACCGCCGGTTACCCGGACGTGACGCTCGACGTGCAGGACCGACGCCTCGTCATCGGCAACACGAACCTCGGGCAGCTCGAGCGCGGGCTCGCGACCGTGGTGGCGACGATCGTCGACGTCGTGAGCCGCGCGTCGTTGTTCGACAAGGAGCAGGTCCGGGACGCCGCCCGCATCGAGTTCGACGACCGCGCCGCACGGGCCCGCGAGGTCACGCGCGCCGCGGAGCGGATCCACTTCGTGCCGGAAGCCTCGCGCGTCAGCGCGGGCTGACGGTGTCCGCGCGGGTCGACGGACCTGGTAGGCGACGGCAACCGAGCACTGCGCTAGCGTTGCAGCACGCGGGGACCGGATCAGCCCCGCGCACCCGGATCTGGACGGTTTCCTCGCGATGAACGACTTCACGATGGCGGTCTCCGCACTGCAGGCCGCACCCGACGGCACAGACATGTGCCCGCCCTTCCTCACGACGCTGCCCGTGACCGGGGTCGGCATCTCCACGCTGGGCAACCCACTCGGCTCGGCGACCGTGTGCGCGAGCGACGAGCGCGCCGAACGGATCGACGAGATCCAGTTCGACCTCGGCGAGGGACCCTGCTGGGAGGCCCTCACCAACCAGCGGCCGGTGCTCGAGCCGGACCTGTCCCGCACCCGCAACCCGGCGTGGCCCGTCGCGCTCGAGGAACTCCTGCGGGCCGGGGTCGGCGCCGTCTTCTCGTTCCCGATGCGCATCGGGACGATCCCGGTCGGGGCGGTCGATCTGTCCGTCGACCGCGAACGCGTCTTGACCGTGGGGCAGATCCGCGGCGCCGTGGAGCTCACCGAGGTCGCGGCCCGTCGGGTGCTCCGTGGTGCGTTGCTCGCCGCGGCCGCCGACGGCCGCGCCGACATGGACACCAGCCGCTACTCCCGACGAGAGGTGCACCAGGCGACCGGCATGGTCGCGGCGCAGCTCGGGGTGGACGTCACCGACGCCCTCCTCGTGCTGCAGGCGCACGCCTTCGCCACCGAACGCACCGTCCGCGACGTCTCCAACGACGTCATCGCTCGCCGCATCGACCTCGCCAGGCCGTACGGTTCCGAGAACTGAGGAGCACGCACCATGGCACCGACCCGCGAGCACCGGCTCATCGACACCTTCGTCAGATTGACCGACACCCTCGTCGACGAGTACGACGTCGTCGACCTGTTGCAGAACCTGGTCGACAGCGTCGTCGACATCTTCGACGCGTCGGCGGCCGGCATCCTGCTGGCGAACCCGCACCAGGAGCTCGAGGTGGTGGCGTCGACCAGCGAGCGATCGAGCTTCGTCGGGCTCCTGCAGCTCGACGCCGGCGAGGGCCCGTGCGTGGAGTGCTTCGCCACCGGACGACCGGTGTCGGTCAGCGACCAGGCGGAGATGCAGCGCCGGTGGCCCACGTTCGCAGCGGCCTCGGTCGAGTCGGGGTACGCGTCCGTGCACGCGATCCCGATGCGGCTGCGCGACACGACGCTCGGGTCGCTGAACCTGTTCCGCGAGACCGAGGGCGAGTTGAACCGCGACGACGCGCTGGCCGCGCAGGCGCTGACCGACGTCGCGACCATCAGCATCCTGCAGCAGCGGACCCTGGAACACGCGGCCCTGACGCAGGCGCAGTTGCAGCGAGCCCTCGACAGCCGTGTCGTGATCGAGCAGGCCAAGGGCTTCGTGGCGTTCACGCACGCCGTCGACACCGAGACGGCGTTCACGCTGCTCCGGCAGTACGCCAGGGCCCACCAGGAGCGGCTGGCCGACGTCGCCCGCGCGGTCGTGGAACGCCGACTGGTCCTGCCAGCCTGACCCCGAGAGTCCCCGGTCCGGGCCGGCGTACGCTCGACGACGACTCGTAACCCCGGTCCCCGGTTGCAGGCGCAGCACTGGATCCAGGAGGACCCCATGGGCGACGAACTGCTCGCACCGACCGGCTACCGCAAGACCGAACGACGGTCGCCGCGGACCGACACCACCTCGACGTACACCGCACTGCTCGCGCAGGTCCGCTCCGCCGGGCTGCTCGGTCGCCGCACGGGCTGGTACTGGGGGCTCATCGCCGTGCTCGCCGGGCTGCTCGTGCTCACCGGTGGGGCGTTCGCCGTGCTCGGCGGCTCCTGGTACCAGCTGATCGTCGCCGGGGTGCTGGGCGCACTCTTCACGCAGTTCGCGTTCCTGTCACACGAGGCCGCCCACCGGCAGGTGTTCGCGTCGCACCACTGGAACGACCGGGCTGCGCGCTACGCCGGCACGTTCCTGACCGGGATCAGCTACGCGTGGTGGATGAACAAGCACACCCGGCACCACGCCAACCCGAACACGGTCGGCAAGGACCCCGACATCTCCTTCGACGCGATCTCGTTCCGGCCCGAGGACGCTGCCAGCCGGACCGGGTTCCTGCGGGTGCTCGTCCGGGTGCAGGGCTGGGCGTTCTTCCCGATGCTCCTGGTCGAGGGGGTCAACCTGCACTGGCAGTCGATCCGGACCTACACCAGCCGTGGCCCGGTCAAGCGGCGGTGGGCTGAGGGCTCCGTCTTCGTCGGGCGCTTCGTGCTCTACCTCGGGGTCGTGTTCTGGTTCCTGCCGGTCGGCATCGCCTTCGCGTTCCTCGGGGTGCAGCTCGCCGTGTTCGGCTTCCTGATGGGGATCGCGTTCGCGCCGAACCACAAGGGCATGCCCGTCATCGAGCCCGGCCGACGCGTGGACTTCTTCTCGCGTCAGGTCCTGACCTCGCGCGACATCGGTGGCGGCGCGTGGGTGGAGTACTTCATGGGCGGGCTCAACCACCAGGTCGAGCACCACCTGTTCCCGAGCATGGCCCGGCCGAACCTGCGCGCGGCACGCGACATGGTCCGCCGGTACTGCGCGGACCAGGGTGTGCCGTACACCGAGACGACGCTGGTGCACTCGTACGTCATCGTGGTCCGGTACCTCAACGAGGTCGGTCTGGCGGCGCGCGATCCGTTCGCGTGTCCGATGGTCGAGCGGTTGCGCTGACCGTCGCAGGACACGGGCCCGGCGTGTCCTGTTGGCGCATCCCTGGACCTGGCGGGGGCTGATCGGCGAGCATGGACCCGATCAGGGACGGCGGCCGCAGGGGCCCGCCGCGGGAAGGGCAACCATGCGTCCGCTCAGGAACACGCTCACCACCGGAGCGGTCATCGCGCTCGTGGTCGGCCTCACCGCCACAGCGGCACCCGCGCAAGCAGCGATGCCGGCAGCTGCGGCGCCGTCGGCCGGTGCGCGCTGCGCCGCGGGGACGCTCTCGGTGCAGACGCTCCGGACGGGGTGCACCGTCTCCTCCGGCACGGTCGCACTGCCGGACGGCCGCACGTTCGCCGTGCCGGCGCCGGGTGAGAGCGTGATGGCGAGCAGCTCGGCGGTACCGGGCGCGGCCGAACTGGCGGAGGTCGTCATCGCGAACACCGGCGGCGGGGGTGTCGCGGTCCGGATCGACGAGTCCTGGAGTGGTTCGGCGCCCGCAGTGCGCCAGGAGCAGGCGCGGAGCGCTGCGGCCAGCGCGGCAGCCGCCGCTCCGACCGCCGCCGCCGCCAGCACGAAGTGCACGAGCACCGCCTACGAGCTGAACCCCTACCGCTGGTCGAGCACCGTGCAGTGGTACTACAACCAGTCCGGCCAGAAGTCGACCTACGCCAAGGACGCCCTCCGCAAGGCGGCGAACGCGTGGACGGGCACGATCTCGTCGTGCGACCGCACCGTGAACTCGACGGCGCGGAACGCCTACGTCCGCCTCGCGACCCAGGCCCCGGGACTCACCGACAAGGGCGGGTGCGCGAAGAGCAACGGGTACAGCGTCGTCGGGTGGGGCAAACTGCCCTCCGGCACCCTCGGTGTGACGTGCGTCTGGTACGACAGCAACGGCATCGCGAAGGAGTCCGACCAGCGGTACGCCACGAGCTACAAGTGGAGCTCCACCGACACCTGCTCCGGTGCGCGGTACGACACCCAGGCGGTCGCCACCCACGAGTGGGGGCACCTGTACGGGCTCGGCCATGTGAAGACCGGTACCGGCCAGGTCATGGAACCGTCGGGCGGGACCTGCGACACCGGGTCGCGGACGCTCGGGCTCGGTGACCTGACCGGCATCGGGAAGATCTACTGACGCGCGGCTCCGGGCCGCGCCCGGTCGTCAGACCGCGTCGGCGCGAAGGAAGTCCGCGATCGGGGTCGATCCCGCGTTGAACCGGATGGTGTTGCCGGCCGTGCCCGGGTTCTCGAGCACGTCGGCGATCACGTGCGCGACGTCGCCGCGCGGCACGTCGCTCGACGACCCCGCCCAGTCGACCGAACCCGTCGCCTCGTCGTCGGTCAGGGTGCTCGGCGCGACGATCGTCCACTGCAGACCGGAGTCGCGCACCACGGCGTCGGCGACCGCCTTCGACTGCGCGTAGGCGAAGAAGTCGTTGTCCTGCGGCACCCCGTGGTCGAGCTGCGAGCCGGACCACGACACCATGACGTAGCGCTCGACACCGGCCTGCTTCGCACCCTGCACCGACAGGATCGCGGCGTCGCGGTCGATCGCCCACGTGCGGTCGACGGACCCGCCGCCGGCACCGGCCGACCACACGACGGCGTCGTGCCCGTGGATCAGCTCGGCGAAGTCGGTCAGGGACTGCTGCTGGATGTCCGCCACGAACGGTTCGCCGCCGTGGGCGCGGATCTCGTCGGACTGGTCCGCGTTCCGGATGACCGAGGTGACCGTGTGGCCGCGCTCGCTGAGGATGCGGGTGGTGAGGAGTGCGACCTTGCCGTGGCCGCCGAAGACGATGACGTTGCTCATGCGGCGGACGCTACTCGGGGCGGCTCGGTGTCCACGGTCCGTGCGGACCCTCGGACCACTCGCGGCCCGCGTGCGTACGGTCGGACGTGATCACGTCTGGAGACACGATGAGCAAGCAGCACGAGCAGCACACCCTGGTCCGCACCCTGGTGCTCGGCATCCTGAGCGGTGGCCGGAGCGCCACCCCGCTCGCGGTGCTGGCGCTGAACCACGACCGGTCCTCGCTGAAGGGATCGTGGCAGGACTGGAAGGTCTTCAGCACACCGCTCGGCCGCGGACTGCTCGTCGCGTCGGCCGTCGGCGAGCTCATCGGCGACAAGCTGCCGAAGACCCCGAACCGCATCTCCCCCACCGGCCTGATCGGCCGCATCGGCTCCGGCGCACTCGTCGGCGCAGCACTCGGCACGACCGGCCGGCGCGACCTGCGCATCGAGGGCGCGATCCTCGGTGGCATCGGTGCAGTCGTCGGCTCGTTCGTCGGCTGGGGACTCCGCAAGGCGGTCGGCGCGGCCACCGGTCTGCCCGACCCCGTCGTGGCGCTCGCCGAGGACGCGGCCACCATCGCCGGCTCCGTCAAGGTCATCACCGCCGACTGATGCGCATCGTCGTCATCGGAGCCACCGGGCACATCGGCACGTTCCTCGTGCCCCGCCTCGTCCGCGCCGGCCACCAGGTGGTCGCGCTCAGTCGTGGCACCAGCACCCCGTACGCCGACTCCCCCGAGTGGCAGCAGGTCGAGCGGGTCGCCGCCGACCGCGAGCAGGAGGACCGCGACGGCACGTTCGGCGCGCGGATCGCCGCGCTCGCCGCTGACGCCGTCGTCGACCTCGTGTGCTTCACCGAGTCGTCCTCCGCCGCACTCGTCGATGCGCTCCGCGGCACGAGCACACACCTGGTGCACTGCGGTTCGATCTGGCGTGCCGGAGCATCCAGCGTCCTGCCGATCACCGAAGACGACTTCACGCCGCCGTTCGGCGACTACGGCGTGCAGAAGGACGCGATCGCCCGGACGCTCAAGGAAGAAACCGTGTCAGGGGGTTTGGCGACGACCACGGTGCACCCCGGACACATCAGCGGTCCGGGCTGGATGCCGATCGGTCCGCTCGGCAACCTGGACCCTTCGGTGCTGACGCGGCTGTCCGCCGGCGAGGCGATCGAGGTCCCCGGGCTCGGCGCCGAGACCATGGCCCACGTGCACGCCGACGACGTCGCGCAGGCGTTCCAGCTCGCCGTCGAACACCGCGAGGCGGCGACGGGCGAGGACTTCTTCATCACGGCTCCGACGGCGCTCACCGCGCGCGGGTACGCCCATCTGGCAGCGTCGTGGTTCGGCCAGGAGGCCCGGCTCGACTCCGTCAGCTGGGACCGGTTCCGTGAGACCACGGCTCCAGAGCACGCTGGCGCCAGCTGGGAGCACCTGTCACGCAGCCAGGTCTTCAGCGTCGAGAAGGCCCGTCGTCTGCTCGGTTACGCGCCCGGGTTCACCGCGGAGCAGACGGTGCTCGACGCGGTCCGCTGGCTCGTCGACCACGATCAGCTCGAGGTCGCCGGTCCCCTCGTCGTCTGACGGGGCGCACTCCCGCCAGTCGTTGCCCTTGCGCTCGATATTAGTTGCGGCTAATATCAGTCGCAGGTAATTTCGCCGCATGCAGATCGACTGGTCGCGAGAGTTCAACGACCAGCTCGATCGTCTTGAGACCGACACGACCGAGCGTGGGCGAAGACGTCTGCAGCTGCTGACGTTCATGCTCAAGCGTGTCCGGCAGTCCAAGCAGCATCCGGTCTGGCGGGTGTCACACCCGTACGTCACAGGGGTGGCGCTCCGCCTGATCTGTTGTTCCCACCCGACGAGGACCGCGACCGATGGCGGAACGAGACCGAGGAAGCACGATGAGCAAGGAAGACTTCGTACGGGGCAACGACCGCCTCGATCAGATGTTGCAGCAGCCGGGCGTCGCGGACGCCGTGGCCGCGCTTGAAGTGGAAGCGGATGAGCTCGACCGCATCCACGCCATGAGCCTCGCGATGGTCCGCGAAGCCGGCAAGCGCACCCAAGCCGAGATCGCGCACGAGCTCGGCATCAGTCAGGGCGCGGTGTCCCAGATGGAGCGGCGAGAAGACATGTTGCTCTCCACGCTCCGCAGCTACATCACCGCGACCGGTGCCGAGAACCCTCGCATCATCGTGACCGTCAACGGTCACGACGTCGAGCTCGCGATCTGAGCGTCAAGCGGCGGGTGCACCCTGGTCCACCGCGGCGAGACCGTTCAGCGTCCGTGGGTAGCCGATCACGGGCACCAGGACGGTGAGCACGTCGAGCAGCTGCTGCCGGGTGTTCCCGACGTGCAGGTTGCCCGCGACGTGTCCCGTGACCTGCGCGTCCGCACCGCCGAGCGCGACGAGGACCGCGAACGTCAGCAGCGCACGCGTCGGCAGGTCGAGGCCGTCCCGACCGACCGTGTCGCCGAAGCAGTTGCCGGACAGGAACCGCTGGAAGTGCATGGTGTCCTCGGCCGCGTGCTCGTACATGGCGTCGACCCGCTCCGTCCCGACCACGGCGCTCTGGACTGCACGGCCCCCTTCGAGCCGGTCCGACGGCGTGGTCGTGGACTGGCCGGGCAGCGGTAGCTCGACGCCCCGCCCGACCAGCACCTCGTTCGTGATGGTCAGGAAGTCGGCAGCTCGCGCGGATCCGACGTAGGCGACGGCCTGGTAGCCGATCTCCTTCACCTCGACCGGGGTCAGTGAGCCGTCGAGCGCGGTGCCGAGCAGCTGCCGGAAGGCGGCCTGTGCGCCGCCGGCGATCATCGCGCCGAGCTGCACGACCGCGCGGTCGTGGCTGCTGAGTGACGCGTGCTGCAGCGTCTCGTCCACGAAGTCGGCGTGGTACCGGGCGAACTCGGGGTCGGTCTCGGCGAACGTCATGGCTCGACGCTACGACCGCCCCGCCGACCGAGGGAGGTACGGTCCTCCCCCCTTTCGTCGTGGGCCACCGGCCTAGCGTGGCCACCGTGCCCGGCGAGACCCGCGGGCACGGAGAGGAAACCATGGAGTACCGCCAGCTCGGACGCACCGGCGTCGAGGTGAGCCCGCTCGCACTGGGCACCATGATGTTCGGTCCGTGGGCCAACGCCGACGTCGACGACTCGATCCGGATCATCCACCGTGCCCTCGACGCGGGCATCAACTTCGTCGACACCGCCGACGCCTACTCGGACGGCGTCTCGGAGGAGATCGTCGGCAAGGCGATCAAGGACCGCCGTGACGACGTCGTGCTCGCCACCAAGTTCTTCATGCCGATGGGTGAGGGCCCGAACCGCTCCGGTGGTTCGCGCCGCTGGATCATGCAGGAGGTCGAGAACTCCCTACGCCGTCTCGGCACCGACCACATCGACCTGTACCAGGTGCACCGTCCGTCGCCCACGATGGACGTCGAGGAGACCCTGAGCGCCCTGACCGACCTGGTGCGCCAGGGCAAGGTCCGGAACATCGGCTCGTCGTCGTACTCCGGCGCCGAGATCGTCGAGGCGCAGTGGACCTCGGAGCGCCGTGGCCTGGAGCGCTTCCGCACCGAGCAGCCCCCGTACTCGATCCTGGTGCGCGGCATCGAGGAGGACGTCCTGCCGACCACGCAGCGCTACGGCATGGGCACCCTCGTCTACAGCCCGCTCGCCGGCGGCTGGCTCAGTGGCCGCTGGCGCAAGGATGCTCCCGGTACCCCGACGGCGAAGCACCGTCCCGCGGCCCGGTTCGACATGTCGACGCTCGCGAACCAGCGGAAGCTCGACGTCGTCGAGGAACTCGCGCTGCTGGCCGAGTCGCAGGACATGTCCCTCATCGAGATGTCGCTCGCGTGGGTGATCCGGCACCCCGGCGTCACGAGCGCGATCATCGGCCCGCGCACCATGGAGCAGCTCGAGTCGCAGCTCCCCGCCGCCGACCGTGTGCTCAGCGACGAGGTCCTGGACCGCATCGACGAGCTCGTCGCCCCCGGCGTCACGATCAACCCCGACGACAACAGCTACGGGCAGCACACCCTGGTGCCCGCCGCACGTCGCCGGTGAACGCGACCGACTGACGGACGGGAGGCCCGTGGCGGCATCGCACCGGGCCTCCCGTCCGCCATCTGGGCACGCGCACAACGCAAGTCACCCCGAACCAGGCGATCACGTGGTTCGGGGTGATTTTGGTTGTGCGGCGCGGGTCGCGTCAGCGGCGTCGGAACAGCTCGCCGAGGTGCCACGGGCCGGGCGCGAGCCGCACGGCGGCCTCGGCGCGCACGCGCTCCTCGAGCGCGCGGTCGCGGGTCAGGTCGTGGATCTCCTGCTCAGCGCGCCACCGGAACCGCAGGCGGCCCAGGAATCCGAGGGGTGCAGCAGGTGCGGTGGTCGGGACGGACTCGGTGTCGTTCATGCGTCTTCCGACTCCGGGACGGCCTCGGCCGTCGTGGCGACGAGGTTCGCGAGCAACTGCAGACGCTCTTCGGACGGGGAGCCCGGCTCCGTGCCGTACGCGATGAGCGTCAGCCCGGTGTCGGTCGCGAGCTCCATGGTCTCGTAGGTCAGGTCGAGGTCGCCGACCTCGGGGTGGTGCACCCGCTTCGAACCGTTCAGGTGCCGCATGACCCCGTGTGCGGCCCAGCGCTGCCGGAACTCCTCGCTGCGGGTCGAGAGTTCGCCGATCAGGTCGGTCAGCCCCTTGTCGTACGGCGACCGGGCGGCCTCGGCACGGAGCACGGCGACCATGTCGCTCGCGACGACGTCCCAGTCGCGCCAGAACTCCTGACCGCGCGGGTCGAGGAACGCGAAGCGGGCGGTGTTCGGGGTGCCGGCGGGGTCGAGGAACAGCGGCGAGTACAGCGCACGCGCCAGGGCGTTGCCGGCCAGGAAGTCCGAGCGGCCGTTCCGCACCCACGCGGGCATGGTCATGCCGTCGAGCATCCGCTGCACGTTCGGTCGGACCTTCGACGTCGGCGGCTTCCGCCGCGTGGTCGCCGAGGCGTTCTGCACGCGGGCCAGGTCGAACAGGTGCGCGTGCTCGGCGTCGTCGAGGCGCAGCGCGCGCGACAGGGACTCGAGCACGCTCTCCGAGACGCCGGTGAGGTTCCCGCGCTCGAGGCGGATGTAGTAGTCGACGCTCATGCCGGCGATGAGCGCGAGCTCCTCACGGCGGAGCCCCTTGACCCGTCGGGCGCCACCGAAGTCGGGCAACCCGACCTGCTGCGGCGTGACGCGCTCGCGGCGGGTGCGGAGGAAGTCGCGCACTTCGCTTCTGGTGTCCATGCGTCCACGGTAGGACGGTGCCGGGTGGGGAAGAAGGGGTTGCTGGTACCCGTCAGGCGGATGCGCGAGCGCGTTCCGCGATCTGCTCCGTCGCCGCCCACGAGGCGAGCAGGCGGAGCGCGTCGGCGGTCGGGCTGCCCGGGGTCGCCGGGTAGATCGTGAGCGCGAGCCCGGGGTCCTCGGCGAGTTCGAGCGTCTGGAAGTGCAGTTCGAGCGGCCCGACGACGGCGTGCCGGAAGGACTTCACACCGGAGTAGTGGCGTCGGACGTCGTGCGCTGCCCAGAGCGCGCGGAAGTCATCGCTCCGCATCGACAGCTCGCCGATGAGCGCCGCGAGGTCACGGTCGTTCGGTGTCCGACCAGCCTCGCGTCGCAGGATCGCGACGTTCGTGTGCGCCGCCCGCTGCCAGTCCTGGTAGAAGTTCCGCGCCTTCGGGTCGAGGAAGATGAAGCGCGAGAAGTTCATCGGCCGGGCCGGAGCCGCCACCAGGTCCGAGTGCATCGCGAAGCCGAGCGCGTTGGCCGCGACGATGTCCTGCCGGTTGTTGATGATCATCGCCGGGGCGTCGGTGATGACGTCGAGCAGGTACTGCAACTCCGGGCGGACGGCCGCCACCGGCACGACCTTCCCCGCTCGCCGCGGGGTCGCGTTCTGGTGCCGGGAGAGGTCGCGCAGGTGCTCGAGCTCGGCGGGGTCGAGCTGCAGTGCGCCGGCGACGGCCTCGAGCACGCTGTCCGAGACACCCTGCAGGTTCCCCCGCTCGAGCCGCGTGTAGTAGTCGATGCTCACGCCGGCCAGCCGGGCGATCTCTTCGCGTCGGAGCCCCGTCACACGGCGGCGGGTGCCGAACGTCTCGACCCCGGCCTGCTCGGGGGTGATGCGGGCGCGACGGCTGGACAGGAAGTCGCGGGCTTCGTCGCGGTAGTTCATGCCGTCACGGTAACCGGCTGGACTGCGTGCGAGCGAGGGGCTGCCGGAACCCCTGTGGGGCGAGGCCGCTGGCTCAGCCCGCCGCCCCTGTGAGCGGGACCGAGACGATGCGATCGTCCCCCGCTGCGGGGTCACCACGGCCGTCGGTGTTGTTCGTGACGAACCAGAGCGTGTCCGACGGCCCCTCGAGCACCGTCCGGATCCGGCCGAAGTCCCCTGGGAAGTACTCGGTCGAGGTACTCGGGTCGTCCGCCGGGATCGCCCGGAGCACCTCGCCGCGCAGGTTGGCGACGAACACCGTGTCGTCGACGACCGTCAGGCCGCTCGGGGACGCATCGTCGGTGGACCACTGCTGCACCGGGTCGACGAAGCCCTGGTCCTCGCCGCCCTCGCCCTCGACCTCTGGCCAGCCGTAGTTCTCGCCCGCCTCGATCACGTTCAGCTCGTCGAGGGTGTTCTCGCCGAACTCCGACGCGAACATCGTGCCGTCGGACGACCACCCCAGGCCCTGCACGTTGCGGTGCCCGAGGCTCCACACGGGTGACCCGTCGAACGGGTTGTCGTCCGGCACGTCGCCGTCCGGGGTGAGCCGCAGGATCTTGCCCGCGAGCGAGTCCTCGTCCTGCGCGTCACTGCTCGTGCCGGCGTCCCCGACACTGGCGTAGAGCATGTCGTCGGGGCCGAACACGATGCGGCCGCCGTCGTGGAACGTGTTCGACGGCAGCCCGTCGATGATCGTCGTCGCATCGCCGAGCGCCCACGACCCGGCGCTGCCCGTCAGCTCGAACCGCTGGATCCGGTTGCCGTCGTCGGCCGTCGAGTACACGAACAGGTCGCCGTCGTGCAGGGCCAGCCCGAGGAGCCCGCCCTCGCCGCCGTGGCTGATGCCGTCGACGGTGCCGACCTCGCGCGTCGTGCCGTCGTCCTGCAGCTCGAGGACCTTCGCCGAGTCGCGTTCGCTGACCAGGGCGTCGCCGTCGTCGCCCGTCCGGACGACCGACCACGGCGCCTCGAGCCCGGTGACCACGTCGCTGGTGTCGCCGTCGAGCGCGACCTGCCCGGTGGGCAGGTCGGCTGGGGCGGTGGCGCGGGCGCTCGTCGACGTGCCGCCGTCGTCGTCGGGTGCGGCATCGGCGCAGCCGCTCAGGGCGAGGGCGGCCACCGCGGCGATGCCCGCTGCCGACCAGGCGCGTCGGGCTCGGGTGGGGCTCGGGTGCGGGTTCGGGGTCGGGTGTTCGCTGCTGTGCACGGTGGTCCTCCCGGATCGTGCTTCGATCACACACGTCGTGTTCGGGAAACGGCTGAGGGGTACGACCGGCACCTCCCTCCGGTGCGCACATCGGCCTACCGTCGGGGCCATGGAGATCCAACCGAAGCAGCCGACCGTCAAGAACCCGGCCGCGCAGTTCACCGGTGACGTGTACCTCGACGCCATCGCCAGCCCGACGGAAGCCGGCCAGACGATGACCGTCGCGAAGGTCCGGTTCCTGCCCGGGGCCCGCACCGCGTGGCACGCGCACGCCAAGGGCCAGACCCTGCACGTCACCGAGGGCGTCGCGCTGATGGGCACCCGTGACGGCGGCGTGGTCGAGGTCCAGCCCGGCCAGACCGTCTACACGCCGGCGGGTGAGGAGCACTGGCACGGTGCGACCCCGACCGATTACATGGAGCACCTCGCGATGCTCGACCTCGCCGACGACCCGGCGACCACCACCACCTGGCTCGAGCACGTCACCGACGAGGAGTACTCCGCATGACCACCATCGCCATCATCGGGGCCGGCAAGGGCCTCGGTCTCGCCGTCGCCGAACGCTTCGGCCGCGAGGGTTTCTCGATCGCCCTCGTCTCCCGCAACCAGGACCGCCTGGACGGCCTCGCCGCGTCGCTGCGCGAGCAGGGCATCACGGCCGCTGGGTTCGCCGCGAACGTCCGTGACGGCGATTCGCTCCGCACCGCCCTCGAGCGCGCGACCGAGCAGCTCGGCCCCATCGAGGTGCTGCAGTACAGCCCGCTCCCCGCCAAGGAGTACATGCGCCCGGTGCTCGAGACCACCGCGGACGACCTGGTCGGCCCGATCGAGTTCTCGGTCTACGGCTCGGTCAACGCGGTCCGCCAGGTGCTGCCCGGCATGCGTGCGATCGGCCACGGCACGATCCTGTTCGTGAACGGCGGCAGTGCGGTGCGTCCCGGCGCCCGGGTCACCGGCACCTCGGTCGCCTTCGCGGCGGAGAGCGCCTACGCCCAGCTCCTGCACGACGCCGTGCGCGACGAGCAGGTCCACGTCGGCCAGCTCATCATCCCGTTCGGCATCGACGACGGGCAGCCGGAGCACTCCGGTGCGTCCATCGCGGATCGCCTGTGGGCGATCCACGCGGAGCGCGGCGAGTTCCGCACCTACGCAGAGGCGCTGCCCGACCCCGCTTGAGCGCGGTTCGCGCCGCATCGAGTGAGCAGAAGGCGACGGGTCCGAGCGCGTGACCCGTCGCCTTCTGCGCACTCCGTGACGGACGGGAGGCCCGTGGCGGCGCCGCCACGGGCCTCCCGTCCGCCCTGGGGTCAGGTCGAGAGCACCGCGACGGCACGCGCGGCGCGTGCGGCGACCTCGGCCGCCGTCGGGGCCGGGGCCAGGCCGAGCAGGCGCTCGCGGTGGAGCTCCCCCAGCAGCAGGGTGAAGAGCTCGCCAGCGGTCTCCGGAGTCGCGCCGGCACGGACCAGGGCCTGCTGGGCGGCGAGCGGGCCGGCCTCGTGGAACTCGCGGGCGAGCTCGGGTGACCGGGGCGACTCCGCGATGACGAGCCGGTGCAGGGCGACGGCACGGTCCGACAGCAGCGCGGCGCCGATCGCCGTGGCCGTGGACACGAGGTCCCCGGTGGGCTGGTCGGCGTAGGGGTGTTGCCGGCGGACGACCGCCCGGAGGATCGCCGGCTTGTCGCCGAACGCCGTGTAGAGCGTGCGCTTGGTGACCCCGGACTCGGCGGCGATGCGGTCGAGCGCGACCCCCGCGAACCCGTGCTCCAGGAACAGCGCGGTCGCGACGTCGAGGATCCGCTCGTCACGGGCGGCCCGCTCGTCGGCGGTCGGACGTCCACGCTTGTTCACGGACCCATCCTAGCCAGAATGATACGCTCCCGTTTCATTGACGAGGAGGGTCCATGACCGATGTGGTCTGTCACGTGGCGATCGCCGACGACTGGGAGATGAGCCGCGGGTTCGGCGAGTACGAGGTGTCCACCCGCGGGGTGCCGCTCGAGCCCGGCGGGTACGTCCGTGCCACGACTCCGGACCGGGTGGCCGAGGTCGTCGCCGAGCGGTACGGCGACCTCGCGCTGCCGTTGCTCCGGATCGAGCTGAGCGTCGAGGGGCTCGCGGCTGCGGGGGTGCCGGTCGAGTGGGTCGACGGGGTCCCGCGGGTGCGGGGTCCGATCCCGATGGACGACGAGGTCGTGCTGGCCGAGGTGTCGATCCCGATGGGTCGTCGGACGTAGTCGCGCGCCGGGAGTCCGGCGACGGCACGGGGTGCTCGTAGCGTCGCCAGGGTGGAACCGAACGCGTTCGACGGCGTGGCGGGCGTCGCGCTGCTGCTGCTCATGCCGACGTCGGTGGTGTTCGTCGCCGCCGCGCTCCGACGACTCGCGGTGCCGCGGTGGTCCTGGGCGCTGTACCTGCTCGGGGTGGCCGGCGTGCTCGTCCTGCTCCACTTCGCCGGGCACACCCGGTACGAGGTGGACGACGACACGCAGGTCTGGTGGGACTTCGGCCAGTTCGTAGGGCTCGGTCTCGGACGCATCGGGGTCGGCGTCAACGCGGTCGTGGCGACGGCGTGGATACTGTCCCGCCCACGCCGCGCCGACGAGGTCCTGCCGCGACGCGAGACCCGGTTGGTCGCCGCGTCGTACCTGACCACCGCGATCGCAGCCGCACTGCCGGCGACGTGGTGGGCTGCCGGGCTCGGGATCGTGCCGCTCCCCATCGAGCTGGCGGTCGTCACGGTCGGGGTGGGGTTCTTGACCGTCGCGTTGTGGCTGCGCCGGACACGGGTCACGAGGGCTGACCAGGCCGTCCAGGTGCCCGAGTTCCTGTGGCCACTGGACGCGGGCATCGCGATCGCGTTGGTCGGGTTGCTCGCCGTCGGTCCGCTGATCACGGGGAGCGGGTTGCCGGACGGCTCCCTCGGACGTGCTCCGGAGGCCGCGACGACGACCGAGCCGTCGGTGACGCCGGACCCCGACTGGCCGGGGCCGGTGCCGACCACGACGACGACGCTCGGCGGCGACGCGATCGAGGCGGGGACCCGCTCGTTGCTCGAGGACACCATCCGCTGGGCGGGTCCCCTCGACGACCTGTCGTCACCGACACCCGCCGCCGCAGCGCCTCCGCAGGTCGAACTCGTCGCGGAGCGGTGCGACGGTGGCGGCCGGCGGTGGACCGGGTCGCTCGTGCTGCCCACCGTGCGGCCGCAGGACCTGGCTCCGCGGGTGCAGCGGGGGTGGGACGCAGCCGGTTACGCGGCGGTGGACCGGGCGATGGGCACCGACCTCGTCATGCCGCTCCGCGAGGACGCGGCGGTCGAACGGATGCGGCTCGGCGGTGGCCTCGACGGTGTCCACGTCGACGTCGAGTCGTTCTGCGCGGACACGTGAGCACGGCGGCCGCGCCCTAGGCTGGAAGGGATGTCCAGCGTCCTCCTCACCGTGCACGTCGTGGCGGCGCTGCTCACCCTCGGGCCCGTCGCGGTCGCCGGGAGCATGTTCCCGAAGCCGGCCCACGCGCTCGTCGCCGACCCGCACGACCAGGGGGCCCGCGCGGTCGCCACGGTCCTGCACCGGATCTGCCACGTGTACTCGATCATCTCGCTCGCCGTCCCGACGTTCGGCACGGCCCTGGCGTTCGAGGTCGGGGCGCTCGACGAGGCCTGGCTGCTCGTGTCGATCGGCCTGACCGCGGTGGCTGCGGCCGTCCTCGCGCTCGGGGTCCTGCCGGAGCAGCGCGAGGTCCTGCGTGGCAACGGGACCGAGCGCTCGCCGCGGAAGCTCGCGGCCCTGGTCGGCCTGTTCAACCTGGTGTGGGTCGTCGTCGCCGTGCTCATGGTGGTGCAGCCCGGCACCTGACCGGGCTGCACCGGGACGGCGCCCCGTGCCGCGCCACCCCCCCGCCTCAGTGCGCCCGCCGCACCGCCACCCGTCGTCGGCCGTGCGCGGTGAGCCACGCCCCTGCGGTCACCAGGAGCGGCAACCCGATCCCGAGCAGCGCCAGCATCGACCAGTCCGGCACGAACGGCAGGTGGCTCGACCCGGCCGCGGGCGCCGAGAACCGCAGGGTGAGGGCTCGGATCGGCAGCAGCCCCAGCAGGGTGCCGATCACCGCGCCGACCGAGGCCAGGATCGCCGCCTGCCAGGTCGACACCCGCCGGCGCAGTCGCGGTGCGGCGCCGATCGCGTCGAGTACCTCGTCGTCTCGGCGCCCGTCGGACCGTGCGAGCCCGATGGCCACCGCTGTCGCGCCGATCGTCACCGCCGCGGCCAGTGCGAGCACGATCGCGCGGATGAGTGCCCCGTTGTCGACCGGTCCGGCCTCGTAGGCGAACTGCGGGCCGTCCCACCGGGCTCGGTCCGCGCCGCCGAAGCTCTGCCACGCCGAGCTCAGCTCGTCCCACTGCTCGGGAGCGATGTCGCCGGGCAGTGTCGTGACGAGCATGCCGTCGACGGCGGGGACGCCGTAGTGCGCCGCGGTGGCCTTCGTCATGAAGACGCCGACCTGGATCCGCGGTGACTGCACGTCGAGCACCGCCGGGATCGACACACTGGCGTCGGGCTTCGTCCTCGTCGTGATCGTCGGGCTCTCCCACGTGCGGTCGTGGAACGTGTCGATGCGGACCGCGCCGTCGCGGGCGTACTCCGGCCAGAGCGACACGGCCTTGCCGCCCTCGAGCGCATCTCGCACGGCGGTGGACGGGCGGTGCCCGGTCAGCACGGCGTAGTCATCGACGGTGCCGGTCCAGATGTGCGGGCCCATCGAGTCGCCGCTCTCGAGGTAGACCGAGCAGCCCGTGGTGTCGAGCGCCGGGCAGTCGTGGTTCCCCCAGCGGTGCGGCTCCGTGATGGTCGACGGGGTGTCACCAGCGCTGGCGTCGACGACCCCGAGCACCCGGATCCGGTCGTGGTCGAGCACCCGCGCCACGACCTTCGCCGCGTGCGCGGTCAACGCGGCGTCGTGGCCCTGGGGCATGCCCTCCGCGCCGGTCAGCTGCACCTCGGTCGTCGCCACCCCGACGGCGGTGCGGTACTCGTAGTCGCGGACGTACTGCGCGTGGCTCGATGCGCTCCACGTGATCACGACCGACGCGACGAACACGACGCTCATCACGCTGGCGAGCACGGGCACCGTCCGGACCGGGTTGCGCCGGGCATCGCGAGCGGCGAGTCGGGCCGACAGCCCCAGGCGCGATGACAGCCGGGACACCAGGGCGAGGAGCCAGGGTGAGCAGATCGCGATGCCGAGCTGCATCAGGCACGGCCCGATCGCGACCCCGGCACCGACCACCCAGGCCCAGTGGTCGTCCTGTACCGGGCGGTCGTTGAGCATGAGGACCCCGACGCCGCAGGCCAGCGTCATCACGGTGCCGGCGACGATGAGCCCCGGGCCCCACAGGCGTCGGCGACGACGGGCCGGTCGGTCGACGGGTGCCGGACGGAGCGAACCCCGCAGTGCCGCGAGCACGTTGATGCGGGTGGCGGCCCGCGCAGCGACGAGTGCGGACACCAGCCCGGCCAGGACTCCGGCGGCCGCGACCACGAGCAGCAGGAGCGGCGGCACGTGCAGCCCGGGGAACGACACCACGTCGCCGTTGTCGACGAGCCGGAACACCAGGACGCCGATGCCCGTGCCGACGGCGACGCCGAGCACCGCGCCGATCGACCCGAGCACCAGGCCGGAACCGGCGACGATCGTCCGGACGAACCGCTTGTCCCCGCCGACGCTCGTCACGATCGCGTACGAACGGGTGTCCGCCCGGGTGCCGACCAGGAACGCGGCACCGGCGAGCAGCGCGACCTCGAACATCGCGAAGACGCCGAGCAGCGCCATGGCGCCGAGGTACCAGCCGATCGAGGAGCTCATCCCGCCGCCGGGCAGGCGGGCATCCGGCGGGTCCAGCACGACGGGCCGGGACTGCACGACGATGCCGTGCGCGTTGAGCTGCTGGATCTCCGACCACGTGGGGGCGTCGGTCGGCAGGTAGACCGTGACGTCGGACAGCCCGGTGGCGTCCGTGGTGTCGGTCGTCGACAGGGTGGTCCCCCACGGCAGGAACACGCCCTGCTCACCGGGCGCCGAGCCGAGGTCGCGCATCGTCCCGGTGATCGTGAAGCGCTTGGTGACGGGGTCGGTCAGGTCGACGGTGTCGCCGATCGATGCCCCGAGTCGGTCGAGGGTCGCGGGCGTGACCATGAGCTGGTTGCGCGCGGTCGGTGCGGTGCCGTCGAGGACTCGCCAGTGCCCGTCGAGTGCGGGGTCCCAGACGCTGCCCTCGACGGCGGCGAGCCCGACCGGTCCCTTGGGGCCTTGCACCACGACTGGCGTGTTGCCGACCGGGATCGACAGGGCGCCGTCGGGCACGTGGGCGAGGACGTTGGCGAACGGCGAGTCCTCGTCGGCCTTCGTGACGGGGCTGTTCCGCTTCGAGTCGGTGAACTGCCACTGCACCGGGTCCTGCCGCATGCCGGGCAGGTCCGGGCCGGAGACCCGCATCTGCGCCGCAGCGTTGCCGAGGTCGTGGTCCAGGGCTTCGGTGGTCGTGGCCTGCGTGGACTGCACGAGGATCGCGACGGCGGCGAACCCGGCCGTGGGGATGCCGATGAGGGCGATGATCAGCGCCGCCCGGCCGGCCTTCGCGAACGCCAGCCGCCGCCCCAGTCGGAGCGCCGGTCGGAGGGCGAACGGCGTCCGGCCGGCACCGGGACGCCGACGCCGGCTCACGAGGCGGTCCGGTCCGCCAGCGCGAGCTCGACGCCCGAGTAGACGGTCTCGTCGACCACGCGGCCGTCGCGCAGGAAGACGATCCGGTCCGCCCAGGCGGCGTGCCGGGCGTCGTGGGTGACGAGCAGCGCTCCGGCCCCGGCGTCGACGTGTCGTCGGAGCATGCGGAGTACGACCTCGCCGGTCTGCGAGTCGAGGGCACCGGTCGGTTCGTCGGCGAGCACGAGCCGGCGCTCGCCGACCACGCCCCGGGCGATCGCGACGCGCTGCTGCTGGCCACCGGACAGGTCGTCCGGGTAGGCGTCGGCGCGGTGGGCGAGTTCGACGTTGTCGAGAGCCAGTTCCGCGGCGCGGCGGGCCTGCGAGGCCTTCCAGCCGTCGAGCTCGAGCGGCAGTGCCACGTTCTCGACCGCGGTGAGCGAGGGGATCAGGTTGAAGTCCTGGAACACGAACCCGATGAGCCGTCGGCGCAGAGCCGCGAGCTCCTTGGCCGGCCGGTCGGACACGAACTCGCCGTCGATCAGGACCTCGCCGCTCGTCGGCGGCAGCAGGGTGCCGGCGCAGGCGAGCAGCGTCGACTTGCCGGAACCCGAGGTCCCCATCACGGCGACCATCTCGCCACGCTGGATGGCCAGGTCGATGCCGGCCAGCGCCGTGACGGCCTTCGCGCCGGAGCCGTAGTGCACGCTGACGGCGTCGAGCCGCAGGAGCGGTGCGGCGGTCACCGTGCACTCCGCGCGGTGTCGGCGGCGGTCGGTGACGAGGAGCCAGCGGGAGCCGCCGGGTGCTCGTCCGGCCGGTACCGCGCCACGGTCGACTCGACGTGGTCGAGCCACCGCACCTCGGCCTCGGCCTGGAACACCATCGACTCGAGCACGAGCGACCACGCCAGGTCCGTCGCGGGGTCGGACGTGCGCTTGAGCCGGGTCAGGTCCTGCAGGTTCCGGATCGCGGCGCCACGCTGCACCTGCACCAGGCGCGCGACGTCGACGCCGGGCACCGTCACGGCGAGCGCGAACTTGATCGCGAGTTCGTCGCGACCGCGCTTCGCCGGTACCGGTTCGCTGAACCAGCGCGCCACTTCCCCGCGACCCGCGTCGGTCACCGTGTAGACGACGTGGCCGTCGTCGTCGGTGTCGCCGCGGGCCACGAGGCCGTCGCGTTCCAGGCGGTCGAGCGTCGTGTAGACCTGGCCGATGTTGAGCGGCCAGCTCCCGCCGGTGCGGTGCTCGAACTCCCCCCTGAGCTGGTACCCGTACCCGGGTCCCCCCACCAGCAGCGCGAGTACGCCCATCCGTACGCTCATGACACTTCCCCCGTCTCTCGTCCACCGTGGACATACCGAGTATGCCCATACTGCGTATGCATCCGCAACCAGCAGACGGACTGGAGGCCCGTGGCGGTGTCGCCACGGGCCTCCAGTCCGCCGTCCGGTCGCGTCCGCGACCCCGGGTCAGGAACCCAGCTTCGACAGCTCCTCGAACTCGTCGTCGGTCAGCTCGATGGTCGCGCCCTGCAGGTTGTCCTCCAGGTGCGCGACGCTCGAGGTGCCCGGGATCGGCAGCACGACGGGCGAGCGCTTGAGCAGCCACGCGAGTGCGAGCTGCGCCGGCGTCGCACCCTTCCGCTCCGCGATCTCGGTGAGCGGCGAGTCCTCGCCGGTCAGCCCGCCGGTCGCCAGCGGGAACCACGGGATGAACGCGATGCCCTGCTCGGTCGACCAGTCGAGGAGCTCCTCGGCGTCGCGCTTCTGCAGGTTGTACAGGTTCTGCACCGACACGATCGTCGCGATCTCCTGCGCGGCCTTGACGTCGTCGACGGACACCTCGGACAGGCCGATGTGCCGGATCTTGCCCTCGTCCTGCAGCTTCTTGAGCTCGCCGACCTGGTCCTCGAGCGGGACCTTCGGGTCGATGCGGTGCAGCTGGAACAGGTCGATGCGTTCGAGGCCCAGACGGCGGAGGCTCATCTCCGCCTCTTGCCGCAGGTACTCCGGGCGGCCGACGGGCGGCCAGACGTTCGGGCCGGTGCGGGTCAGGCCGGCCTTCGTCGCGATGACGACGTCGTCGCCGTAGGGGTGGAGCGCTTCGTGCAGGAGCTCCTCGGCGACGTAGGGGCCGTACGAGTCGGCGGTGTCGAAGAAGTCCACGCCCAGCTCGACGGCACGCTTGAGGACGCGGACGGCCTCGTCGTGGTCCTTCGGTGGTCCCCAGACGCCGGGGCCGGTGAGCTGCATGGTGCCGTAGCCGAGGCGGTGGACCTCGAGGTCGCCCCCGATGCGGAAGGTGCCGGAAGCGGCGGCCGGACGGTTCGTGGTGTCGGTACCAGTGGTCATGCCCCCGGTCTACGCCGGAGGTGTTGCCGGTCCCTGAGTCGGTGTCCCCCGGCGCTCCGACCGGTCCGGAAGGGGGTACGGCGTCTCGCCGCGCTCCAGTCCGGCGACGAGCTTGGTCAGTCGGTTCGTCCGCGAGGTGGCACTCGGGGCGGTCGTGATCCGGTGCAGCACCGCGTACCGGTTCGTCGCGTCGAGTTCGGCGAACAGTGTGGCAGCGGCGGGTGCGGCGTCGAGCGCTGCCTGCAGGTCCTCCGGCACGGTGGCGCTCGCGGCCCCGGCGTACGCGCGGTCCCACCGGCCGTCGCCCTTGGCCCGGTCGACCTCTGCCTGTCCGCGGTCACGCATCCGGTCGTCGGCGACGAGGGTCGCGACGAGCCCGATGTTCCGCTGCGACCAGAGCGAGGCCTTCCGTCGCGGGGTGAACCGCTGCCGGAACGTCGCGTCGTCGCGGCCGCGCTTCTGCCCGTCGATCCACCCCGAGCACAGCGCTTCGTCGAGTGCCTGGTCGTAGGTCAGCGTCGTCGGCTCCGTCGTGCCCTTCTTGGCGAGCACGAGCCACACCCCGTCCGGCTCGTCCTCGTGCTGGTCGAGCCAGGCGCGCCACGCGGCGGCGTCCGGCAGCACCAGGTCGACGATGTCCATGCGGTCATCGTAGGGCGGGTGCGGGTGCGGGCACGGGCGGCCGGGTGCGGGCGCGGGCGCGGGCGCTTTTCGGGCTGGGCGACAGTTCACGGGGCGCGGGACGCGAGAGATGTCGCTGGGGCCGAAACTCGCCTGCCCCACGCCGAGACTCGACCCCGCGTCAGACCCAGTTCGGCTGGTCCAGCACACCCGTCGGATCGGCCTGCTCCGCGATGCGGTGCAGGCGCGAGGTGTTGTCCCCGAAGTACGCCGACGGGTCCGTGATCGACGCGTCGCAGTAGTTCGCGTACGCCGCGTCGCCCCACGCCGGACGCATGGCTCGGCGGAACCCCCGCACGTACGCGTCGAACGGAGCGGCGTCCGCCCCGTCGGCGAAGACCGCCGTGTACTGCACGGTCATGAGCGCCGACCGCCACGGGAACGCCGAGTCGGTGCGGCCGACGTCCGCCACGACCCCGCCGAGTGCGTCGAGCGCGACTCCGCCCTCGAGGTTGCCGTCGACGTCGCCCGCCGCGGCCGCCTGGGCGACGAGCACGTCGATCTGCGCATCGGTGAGCTTCGCCGATCCGATCGACGACGTCGCCGCCTCGGACACCCGCTGCGGCTTCCCCGCCAACGCGGACATCGCGGCGCCGTAGGTGAGCACTTGACCGGTGTGCGCGAGGGGCTTCGCACCCGTGGCGGCGATGAAACCGTCGACGGAGGTGTCGGCGCCGGTCTTCGATCCGGTCCACACGCCGGTGACGGTGACCGTCGGAGCGGTGTGCCGGCTGCCGTTCAGCAGCTTGAGCGTCGACCACAGCTTCGGGTCGGCCGTGGGCGCCCAGTCCTGCCAGGCGCGCACCACGGCTGCGGCGGCCGACCACGCGAACGTGATGGTGAAGAGCAGGACGGGAGGCGCGGCCTGCGTCCGGTACGTCAGTGCGGTCACGACGCCGACGGTTCCACCGCCCCCACCCCGGCAGGCCCAGAACAGGTCCGGTTCGCTGGACGTCGAGACCTCGTGCACGGCGCCGTCGGGGGTGACGACCGTGACGCCGGTGAGCTGGTCGCAGGTCAGCCCGAACGAGCGGACGAGCACGCCGACGCCACCGCCGAGGGTGAGCCCGCCGATGCCGACGGTCGGACAGGACCCGGCGCCGATGGCCCGACCGGCCTTCGCGAGTGCGGCGTAGACGTCCCCGAGCTGCGCGCCGGGGCCGATCGTGACGGTGTCGTCGTCGTGCAGCTCGATGCCGTCGAGGTCCTGCGTGCTGATGACGAGCGACCGCGGGACGTCGGTACCCGGAGCGCCACCGGCCGACCAGCCCGTGTACGAGTGCCCGCCCGCGCGCAGGGCGACCGGGGTGCGCGTGTTCCGCGCGAACGCGAGTCCGGCCTGCACGTCCGGAGCTCCGGCGGCACGCAGGATGCCCTGTGGGTCGGCGTCGTCGTACCGCGGGTTCTCGAGCACGCGGGCGCTGTCCCACCCGTTCGACCCGGACCGGAGCACCGTGCCCGAGACCGCGGCGGCGAGGGCGTCCCACGAGTCGGGTCCGCCTGGCGTCGGCGTCCTCGTCGGTGCGCTCGTCGGTTGTGCGGAGCTACTTGAGGTCGGGCGCGGCGAGCCCGACGGAGCGGGGCCCGGCCGGCTGCACGCCGCCAGGACCCCGGCGAGCCCGAGTCCGACGCCCCCGGCGAGCAGGATCCGCCTGGTCGGGCGCTGCGTCACGAACCGGCGAGCCCGCCGGAGACGCCGGTGGTCCCGGGGTGGGCGGCCGTCGCCAGTCCCTGGGTCATCGCCCGTTCGCCCTCGGCATCGGCGAAGGTGCGGGCACCGAGGGTCGGGTCGACGGGTTCGAGGTGCGCGAGGAGCTTCGCACGACGGCGGTTCTGCACCTCGAGCACGGTGAGCAGCGCGGCGATGGCCACGACCACTCCGATGACGATCCACACGACGACCATGACGTTCCCCTTCCGTCCGGGGCATCCACCCCGTCCTCGGAGCGTAGCGCCGCCGCGGGTCCGGCCTCCAGCCGAGACGGGACTCTGCGGCCGTTTCGTGACCGCTCGACCATGGAGTAGACCTGGACCATGCAGACACGCAAGCTCGCAGACCTCGAGGTCGGCCCGATCGGCCTCGGCACCATGGGCATGAGCGCCTTCTACACGGGCGCCGGCACGGACGACGCGGAGTCGATCCGCACCATCCACCGCGCGATCGACCTCGGCGTCACCCTGTTCGACACGGCAGAGGCGTACGGCCCCTACACGAACGAGGACCTGCTCCGCCGGGCCCTCGCCGACCGCCGCGACGACGTCGTCATCGCGACGAAGTTCGGCCTCATCACGCACACCGCCGGCGAGGAGACCCCGGCCCGCGGGCGCGGACTCACCTCTGCTCCCGAGTCCGTGCGCGAGGCCCTCGAGGGCTCGCTCCGTCGCCTCGGCACCGACCACATCGACCTGTACTACCAGCACCGCGTCGACCCGGCCGTCCCGATCGAGGACGTCATCGGTCAGCTCGCCGGCTTCGTGCAAGAGGGCAAGATCCGGCACATCGGCCTGTCCGAGGCGGGTCCCGCGACCATCCGCAAGGCCCAGGCCGTGCACCCGATCACGGCCCTGCAGAGCGAGTACTCCCTGTGGACGCGCGACCCCGAGGGCGACGTGCTCGACACCCTGCGAGAGCTCGGCATCGGCCTGGTGCCGTACTCGCCGCTCGGCCGCGGCTTCCTGACCGGTGCGATCACGAAGCCGTCGGACTTGGACTCCGACGACTTCCGTTCCGAGAACCCCCGCTTCCAAGAAGCCGCCTTCGCCGAAAACATGCGCATCGTCGACGCCGTCAAGGAGATCGCCGCCGAGGCCGACGCGACCCCGGCCCAGGTCTCCCTCGCCTGGCTGCTCGCCCAGGGCGACGACGTGGTGCCGATCCCCGGCACGAAGCGCGCGTCGCGCCTCGAGGAGAACGTCGGCGCCGCCGACCTGACCCTCACCGCGGACCAGGTCGCGCGCCTGTCGGCGCTCCCGGTCCCGACCGGCGACCGCTACCCCGACATGTCGACCATCGGTCGCTGACGCAACCGGATGACGGCCTGGAGGCCCGTGGCGGATCCGCCACGGGCCTCCCGTCCGTCTCGGCGTGCGTTTCGGGCGCTGGTCCGGTGACCGACGCGACCCACGCCCGTCATCCCGGGGAAACACGGGCTGCATAGCGTCCGGAGCACAGGGAAACCACCGCTCGAAGGGGACGCCATGACGACCACGAAGACACCGCGCACGACCCGGAGTGACGATGGAGTGGACTCCGTCCCACCACTCGCCAGGCTCCTGCCGCTCGGACTGCAGCACGTGCTCGCGATGTACGCGGGCGCGATCGCCGTCCCGCTCATCGTCGGCGGTGCCCTCGGCTTCGACAGCGCCGACCTGGCGTTCCTCATCAGCGCCGACCTGTTCGTCGCCGGCCTCGCCACGATCGTGCAGTCCGTGGGGTTCTGGCGGTTCGGGGTCCGCTTGCCGCTCGTGCAGGGCGTCACCTTCGCCGCCGTCGGCCCGATGATCGCGATCGGCACCGAGCACGGCATCACCGCCGTCTACGGGGCGACGATCGCGTGCGGGGTGTTCATGGTCGTGGTCGCACCGTGGTTCGCACAGCTCGTCCGGCTGTTCCCGCCGATCGTCACCGGCACGGTCATCCTGATCATCGGGCTGTCGCTCATGAGCGTCGCCGCCGGCTGGGTCACCGACGGCGGGAAGGACGGTGCTGCGGACCCGCTCGACGTCGCCTTCGCCGCCGGGGTGCTGCTCGCGATCGTCCTGGTCGAACGGTTCGCCCCGCGCGGTCTCGCCCGGGTGTCCGTGCTGTTCGGGCTGCTGCTCGGCACCGTCGCGGCGCTGTTCGTCCCCGGCATGGTCGACGGCTCGGGCATCGGGAGCGCATCGTGGTTCGCGTTCGTCACGCCGTTCCACTTCGGGCTGCCGACGTTCGACCTCGCCTCGATCGTGTCGATGCTCGTCGTCGGGCTCGTGATCATGACCGAGACGACCGGCGACATGATCGCGGTCGGCGAGGTCACCGGGCGGCCGGTGTCGAAGCGCACGCTCGCCGACGGCCTGCGCGCGGACGGGCTCGGCACGGTCGTCGGCGGGGTCTTCAACACGTTCCCGTACACGGCGTTCGCGCAGAACGTCGGGCTCGTCGCGCTGACCGGCGTGCGCTCCCGGTACGTGGCGACGGCGGCCGGCGGCATCCTCGTGGTGCTGGGCCTGGTGCCGAAGGTGGCCGCGGTGGTCGAGGCGATCCCGCACGCGGTGCTCGGCGGAGCCGGGGTCGCCCTGTTCGGCATGGTGGCGGCTTCGGGCATCAGGACGCTGTCGAAGGTGCGGTTCGACAACCGGAACGTGCTCGTGGTGGCGCTGCCGCTCGGCATCGCACTGCTGCCGACCGTCGCCCCGGAGATCTACGGACAGTTTCCGACGTGGTTCACGCTGGTGTTCGACTCGGGGATCTCGGCCGGCGCCGTCGCGGCGATCCTGCTCAACCTGCTGCTCGGGTCGCGTTCCGTGGCCGAGCGGTACGGCGAGGACCCGGCGGTCGGTTCGTACGACGGGGTGCGGTCGACGGCGCCGATCACGTTGCCGCGGGAAGAGCCCTCGGCCTAGACGAAGGCGGGCAGGTGCTCCCACGCACGGGGCGCCTCGGCCACGCCGTCGCGGACGACCGTCCCCTCGATGAGCCCGTAGGGACGGTCTGCCGCGATGAACACCTCGTTCTCGTTCGTCAGGTCGAACGGCGACAGGTCCACGACGAAGTGGTGCTTGTTCGGCATCGCGAACCGCACCTCGGCGAGCTCCGGCCGCAGTTCGATCGCCGCCCGGCCCATCTCCCACAGCGTCTGCTGCAGCGCGAGCGAGTGGACCGTGGCGAACTGCTCGAGCATCACCGCGACGACCTGTTCGTACAGGGCGTCGTAGTCGATCCCCGCTGCGACCGCGGACGGCAGGTAGCGCCACCGTGCCGTGACCTCGGTCGCCATGATCCGGTCCGTCGTCTCCGGCAGAGTCGTGAAGCGCGACCGCGGGAACCCGTGGAACTCGGACCCGGTCGACTTCAGCACGACGAGGTCCTTGACGCCGCCGGTGACGTGGCGCTCGCCGGCCTCGACGTGCACGGTCGCCAGGCGGGTGCCGGTACCGGTGCGGCGGAACGAGTGGTCGTGCGGCTGCCCGTCGACCGTGATGCGTTCCCACGGGTGCACCTCGGCCTGCCAGAGCCCGCCCTCGACCCAGTCGAACTCGCTCGTGAACTGGTCGGCGAGCACGGCGAGGAAGTCCTCGGGGGCGCCGACGCCGTGCTCCTTCGCGAGGGCGAACACCGTGTTCTTCTGGGTGTCCGTCGCGACGATCCGGGAGTTGTCGCCGCTGGTGAACGACCCGGCGAACGCCTCGCCGATGAGCTGGGACGTCACGGTCAGGTCGGCGATCTCGTGCCGGTCGCCGTGCCGGGTCACCCGCACCAGGCGGTTCTCGGCCTTGCCGTACTTGTTCGGTCCCAGGTGGACGGTGGTCTCCGACATGGCGGTCAACTCCCTCGGTAGGTGCTGTAGGCGAAGGGGCTCAGCAGCAGCGGTACGTGCAGGTGCTCGGTTCCCGTGACACTGAAGGCCACGGTCACGAACGGGTGGAACGTCGGGGTCCGGGCGGCGGCGAAGTACGCCCCGGTCTCGAAGCGCAGCACGTGGTCGGTGCGCGCGAGCACGTCGGGGCCGAGTGCTGCGCGTCCGTCGGCGTCCGTCGCGCCGGTCGCGACGACGTCACCGTCGACGGTGCTGAGCGTCAGGCCGACTCCGACCGCAGGGGTGCCGGTGGTGGCGTCGAGCACGTGCGTGGTCAGGTGCGGTACGGCGAACGTCGCCCGGATGCGGTGCAGGGCGATGTCGGCGAGGGCCGCGGCGGCCTCGTAGGTCTCGGCCGCCGGGTCGCCCCCGAGGCGCCGGTCGAGCTCGGCGAGCAGCTCCTCGGGGGTCCGACCGGCGGCGCGCACCAGGAACACCCGCCCGAAGCGTTGCTCGTACGCGACGTTGCCCTCGGCGATCCTGGCGGCCACGTCGTCGCCGGCGGTGCGCATCGACGACTGCTCACGTGCCGACGAGGGATCGGTCGTCCGCTCCCCGATCCGCGGGTGCTGCGCGAGGGCGTGGTCGAGCTCCGGCGCTCCCCACGAAGCCGACTCGGCGCGAGCCCGGTCGAGCAGCGCCGGCACCGTGCCGAACGGTCGCGCGGCCACCAGGGCGTCGACCCACGCGGGCACGTCGGCCCAACCCTGGATCACCGCGGCAGCGTCGGGGGCGGTCGCGTCGTCGAGGTCGCCGAGGTCCATGTGCCGAGGCTATGGAACGTCCGTTTCACCCGCGTTACCGGGCGGTTTCCCCCGCAACGCGACCCGCGGTCCTGAAACGGTCGCGTCTGCCGGACGGGAGGCCCGTGGCGGCCCCGCCCCGTGCCTCCCGTCCGTCGTCGACCACGTTGCTGGCGCGAGACGCCGGCGTGAGCGCGAGACGCCCCCGAATCCGGCGGCGTCTCACTGACTCGCCGGCGTCTGCGAAGAACGGCGGCGTCTGCGACGGACGCCGGCGTCTGCGGAGAACGCCGGCGTCTGCGGAGGACGCCGGCGGCTCAGACCTCCGTCGCGAAGGACGCTGCCCGGAGCTGCAGGTCCTCGATGCGCCGCAGGCGTGCGGCCTCGACGTCGTGTCCCTCGTAGGCGGGCGGCGGCAGCTTCCGGACGTTCCGCGAGCACTGGAAGTCCTGGCAGACGAGCGTGCCGACGGTGTCGCCGTTCCGCCCCGCCTTGCCGGACCGCTTCGCGCTGTAGAACACGACGTCGTTCGGCAGCTTGACGTCCTGGCACCACGAGCACTGGGCCCGCGAGCGCGACGAGGCCTCGGCCTGCCGGAACACGATGCCGACGAGCGTCCCTTCGAGCGTCGGCACCACGGCGTACGCGCGGCGGCCGATCTTCGGGTCGCGCCAGCCCAGGAAGTCGAGGGCGTCCCAGTCGATCGTGTCGAAGTCGGCGGGCAGGGTGATGTCGGACGTCTCCTTGCGGGAGGCGTTGGCGAAGGACGTGCGGAGGGTCTTCTCCGTGACGGGGAGCATGGCGGATCGCTTTCGAACAGGCCCGGGGCGTGCGGACGCACACCGCACCGGGCGGAAGGAGGTCAGGGTTCGACGAGGGCGGCCGTGCCTGCGGGCACGACCGGGGGCCTCATGCCCTGATGCCGGCGTGACGGGCGCCGACCACCTCCTGGAAGCTCACGCGCCCAGCCTACGTCGCCGTGTCAAGCGGGGGTCGGAGCCGGCGTCGCGGTGACCAGGACGAGAGCACCCTCGAAGGTGGGCTGGATCCGGAGCGCCCCGTGCCGCCGGTCCCACTCGCCGGAGTCGAGCGCGGTACGGAGAGCGGCCACCGATCGCCGTGCGGTGAGCTCGTCGACGAAGCTCCAGGCAGAGTTCGCCTTCCGGGCGCCGGCATCGAGCAGCCGTTCCGGGCGGGCGTAGTACGCCTCGGAGAACCCGTCGACGCAGGTGAACGGGATCGGCAGGGGCGTGTTCGTCACGGTGTCGTCGCCGAGCGCGGCGGCGATCCGGTCGAGGGCGGGGTAGCGCCGCGCTTCCGTCGCCATCACCTCGGGGGCGTACTCGGCGAGCCAGTAGTCCTCGACGCGAGCCGGGTCGCACGTCAGGATCACGATCGGTCCCCGAGTGACGCGGCGCACCTCGGCCAGCCCGCGCTCGAGGTCCCCCCACTGGTGCACCGAGAACGTCGTCATCGCGGCGTCGAACGTGTCGTCGTCGAAGGGCAGGGACTCGGCGGTGGCGTCGATGGCCGTCGACAGGGTGTCCGGTCGTTGGGCGCGCATCGACGCCGAGGGTTCGACGGCGGTCACCGTGCGGTCGGTCGGCTCGTAGGACCCGGCACCGGCTCCGACGTTGAGCACGGTGCGGGCGTCGCCGAGGGCCTTCCCGATCGCCCGGGCGAACGCCGGTTCCGGGCGACGGTACTGCCGGTAGTCCTGGCCGATGCGGCCGTAGTCGGCGTCCCCCGCTGATCCGTCCGTCGTCCTCGTCACGATCCCCACCCTACGGACCTGCGCTGCTATGTTCGACGGATGCTCGCAGACAGTGGTCTCGGATTCGTCGTCGTCTTGTACGCCCTGTTCGTGCTGGTACTCGCCGTCCTGGCCGTCGCCCTCATCGTGCTCGTGTTCGCCGCGATCCGCGTGCTGCGGTTGTCGGCGAAGGAGCGCGAGCTGCGCATCGAGCGGATGCGCTCCCCGGAGCCGTTCGACGGCGACGTCGCCGCCCAGGGCTGAGGTCCCGACCGGCTGTCGCAGCCGGGTCAGTCGACCGACTCGGACTCGGATTCGGATTCGCGCAGGGCCGCGTACTGCTCGGCTCGTTCCGTCGCGGCCCAGGTGCCGAGCAGGGCCAACGACCGCTCCGACTCGCTGCCCGGCTCCGCCGAGTACGTGAACAACGTCAGGCCGGGGTCGGCGACCAGGTCGAGCGCCTCGTACGACAACCGGAGCTCGCCGACGATCGGGTGGTCGATGCGCTTCCCGCCGGCGCGCTGCAGCCGGACGTCGTGTGCGGCCCACCAGCCGCGGAACTCCTCGCTGCGCGTGGAGAGCTCCCCGACCAGGGTGATGAGTCCGGGCTCGCACGGGTTCGACACCGCGGCTGCCCGGAGCACGGCGACGGCGTCCTTGGCGGTCTGCGCCCAGTCCGGGAAGAACTCGCGCGCCGCCGGGTCGAGGAACGTGAAGCGGGCGGTGTTCACGGGCCGCCCGGGGCCGGCGAACATCGGCGAGTACAGCGCCCGACCGAGCTCGTTCGTCGCGACCACATCACCGCGCTCGTTCCGCACCCAGGCGGGCGCTCCGGTGATGGCGTCGAGCAGCCGCTGCACACCGGGACGGACCCGAGTGGGGACGTTCCGGTGCATCGTCTTGACGCCGGAGTTCGCCAGTCGGGTGAGGTCCCACAGGTGGACGCGCTCGTCCTCGTCGAGCTGCAGTGCGCTCGCGAGGCCCTCGAGCACGCTGTCCGAGACCCCCTTGAGCGATCCGCGTTCGAGACGCGTGTAGTAGTCGACGCTCACACCGGCGAGCATCGCGACCTCGTGCCGCCGCAGTCCGGGGACGCGTCGGACCCCGCCGCCGAACGACGGCATGCCGACCTGCTCGGGGGTGAGTCGCGCTCGCCGGGAGGACAGGAAGTCGCGGATCTCGTTGCGCACGTCGATACCCATGGGGAGAGCGTACGTGGCGGCGCTGTCCGTCCGGCAGGCACTGGCGGTACCCGCCGGGCGGACGGGAGGCCCGTGGCGGCGCCGCCACGGGCCTCCCGACCGCAAGCGGTCGCGTCTACAGGCCGACGTCGGCCGTGATCCGGACGCGCGCCACCCGGTGACCGTCCATGGCGGTCACCTCGAGGCGGTGTCCGCCGGCGGCGACGACGTCGCCGACCTCGGGGACGCGGTCGAGGTGGACCTGCACGAGGCCGCCGACGGTCTCGTAGTCGCCGTCGGGCAGCGCCGGACCGCCGTCGGCGACCAGGTCCTCGAGCACCGTGGACCCGTCCACGCCGTCGTGCTCGGCCGTGGGTTCGTCGTACTCGTCGCGAATGCGGCCGACGAGGTCCTCGAGTAGTGCCTCGAGCGTGACCATGCCCGCGCTGCCGCCGTACTCGTCGACGACCAGGGCGATCTGGTGTCCATCGGTCCGCATGTCCGCGATCGCACTCGACAGCGACTTCGTCTCCGGCAGCGCGAGCACTGGGCGCACCAGGCTCGACACCGGAGCGGACGGGTCGCTCGGCCGGAGCAGGTCGCGGAGGTGCACGAAGCCGTCGACCTCGTCGCGCCCGCCCGAGGTCACGAGGTACCGGGTGTGGCCCTCGGCGATCGCGTGGTCGGTGGCCTCGGCGATCGTCAGTGCGGCGTCGATGGTCGACACGTCGTACCAGGGGCGCATCGACTCGCGGAGGATCCGGTCGCCGGCGTCCAGCGCACTCCGGGCGATCCGGCGGCCCTGCTCGTCGACGCCGGTGTGCTCGTCGACGAGGCCGCGGAGCTCCTCGGTGCTCATCGACTCGCTGCGGGCGTCCGGGTCGCCGCCGAGCGCCCGGACGACCAGGTTCGTCGAGGCGGACAGCACCCAGATCACCGGGCGCATCAGGGTCGCGAAGCGGTCGAGGGTCGGTGCGACGAGCATCGAGAAGCCCTCGGCCCGCTGCAGGGCGAGTCGCTTCGGCACGAGCTCGCCGAACACGAGCGACAGGTAGGCGATGACGAGGGTCATCAGCACGAGCGCGATGGTCTCGGAGGCGCCCTGGCCGAGCCCGAGCCCGCCGAACAGGGGTGCGACGTCCGGCGCGATCGACGAGGCGCCGTAGGCGGCGGAGAAGAACCCGGCCACCGTCACGCCGATCTGCACGGCGGCGAGGAACCGGTTCGGGTCGCGCCCGAGCTCGGCGACCCGCAGGCCACGGGAGCCACGGCGTTCGAGTTGCTGCAGCTGCGACTCACGGAGCGAGACGAGTGCGATCTCGGCGGCGGCGAACACACCGCCGACGAGCACGAAGAGGATGACGAGCCCGAAGGCGATCCAGGTGTCGGCGCCCATCAGCGGGCAGCTTCCTCGGATCGACGACGGGCGGGCGGTCTGTGGTGATCGTCCATGCCTGTGAGTCTGCACAGGCCTGCTGGGACGTCACCCCACCAGCGCTCGACGTCTGCTGTGTGTCCGGGGTGCGTGCTGCCCGCCGGTGCTTCGGCGCTAGGTCGTCAGCGAACGGCCGATGCGGGCTTCGAGCCACGCCTCGGGGTCGATCGGGGTCACGCCGTCCATCAGGACCTCGAGGTGCAGGTGCGCCCCGGTCGAGACGCCGGAGGACCCGACCAGGCCGATGAACTGGCCGGCCTCGATCTGGTCGCCGACCTTGAGCGGCGAGGAGCCCGGGATCATGTGCCCGTACAGCGTCGACACCTGGCGGCCGTCGATCTCGTGGTCGATGATCACGGCGTTGCCGTACGAGAAGTACGTGCCCGACACCCGCACGGTGCCGGCGGCGACGGCACCGATCGGGGTTCCCATGCCGGGCGTGAAGTCGAGTCCCTGGTGCAGCGACGAGCACGCGCCGCAGGGTGCCGAGCGGTAGCCGAAGCCCGAGCTCATCTGCACCGGGCCGGGGAAGGGGGACCGGACGGCCCCGCCGTAGGACACGGCCTCGCCCGCGATGCCGCTCGTGCCGGTGACGACCTTGCGGGTCGTGCCGCCGCCGACGGTGAACCCGTCGCGGTCGAGCCCGGTCGCGGTGACGGCCTGGGCGACGGCGTAGTCCTGGGTCCGCACGATCGGAGCGAGGGTCGAGGTCGCCATCGACGTCCCCGCGCTCGCGTGGGCGGGCATCGCCGACGCGGCGAACATCGCGACGGCGGCGACCGCGCTGGTCAGGGTGATGCGTCCGGCGCGGCCCGACCGGGAGGCCCGTGGGGCCTTCGCGACGCTCGTCACGTTCGCGGCGGGGCGGCGGACGACGCGCGTGATGCGGGTGTCGACGTGCTCGGTCGCGGCGCGGGCGGCAGTGGCGCGGCGGCCGACGGGCTTCGCGACCTTCGCTGCCCTGGCCGGCTTCGCGACCTTGGCGGGCTTCGCCGGCTTCTCGGTCCGGCGCTGCGGTTTGCGGGCTGCGGCGCGCTCCGCCTCGAGGGCAGCGCGACGGGACAGGTGCACCACCGGGGCGTCCGGGTGCTGGTCGAGTTCGGGTGCAGTCGTCATGGCCGTCAACCATTCTGCACGACTCTGTCGCTTTGTACAGGCCCCACCGTGATCTTTTCGTTACCGGCGGGGCTGGGAGCCACCTGATCAACGAGGGCTCCGACGTCCCCCGACCGGTCGGCGTCGGTACGGTCGGGAGAAAGCGACGGAAGGACCCGCACCATGGCCCGATCGCCGCGAGAGCGGCCCGCGCAGGTCGACCTCGGCACCGCCGACGTCGTGCTCGCCGGCACACAGGAACTGCTGCCCGTGCTCCGCGCGGCCGCCGTGCGCGCGGGCATCGACGCCGCGCGCATGCGGGTCGTCGGGGTGGACGACCTGCCGGACCCGGAGGAGACCTGGGACGCCGAACTCGCGGTGATCGCGATCCGACGCCCGGGCGACGACCCCGCGTTCCACCGTGCGCAGGCGGCCGCTGAACTCATCGACCCCCTGCTCGTGCCGCATGCCGTGCGCATCGTCGTGACCGTTTCGGGGCTCACGCGACTGGCGCCGAAGGTCGAGCGCACCCTGACGTCGGAGGTGCTGCACCAGATCGATGCGGCATCGGCGCCGTCGGGGTTCGAGCGGCCGTTCCGGAGTCTGCGGATGCGCCTCGGTGTCGCCGGGCTGCGGGCCGCCGGCGTGCGGGTGTTCCGGGTGTCGATCGACACCTGATCGGCACCGGCGGAGTCGAGCTCGTCCCCGATCTCGACCTGCACGTCGACTTCGGTGTCACCGGGCCGGCGCCCCGCGGAGCTCGAGGGCGATCTGCTCGGCGTCGAGGTTCTGCAGCATCGACTCGAGCACCTCCGCGTCGAAGGTGCCGTCGTCGCGGGCGTCGAGGATCGCGGCACGCTGTGCCTCGAGCACGGCGAGCCTGCGGGTCTTCTCGCGGCCCATCCACGCCCGGAGTTCTGCCGGATCGGCCGCCTCGAGCTCCTCACGCGTCCGGGGGCCGGCTTCGCGGGTCCCGGGGATCTGCTCCGCCGCGGTCCGCATGAGGTCCAGCAACCGCCCGCGTTCCTCGGTGTCCTTCGCGGCGGTGTCCGGTGCCGGTGCGGCGATCCGTCGGAGCAGCGGACCGATCGTGCTGCCCTGCACGACGAGCGAGAGCAGCGCCACCGCGAACGCGACGAACACCAGGAGCGATCGGTGCGGAGTGTCCACGGGCAGGGTCTGCGCCGCCGCGACCGTCACCGCGCCGCGCATGCCGGCCCAGACCACCGCTGTACCCTCGCGCCAGCCCAGCGGTGCCTTCGTGTAGTACGCGATGTCCGCCAGGGTTCGCCGGACGCGTGTCGTGAACCGGTCGAGTTCGCGCTCCGACGGCGCCCGGTTGCCCGGTCGGTGCTCACGGATCACCTCGCTCATCGCGTCGCGGTCGCCGGCGTGCATCTCGGCGAAGCGGTCCTGCATCCGCTCGCCGCGCTTGGCGGCTGCCGACAGCCCGAACAGCAGCGGGACCACGTACGCGGCCCGGACGAGGATGGTGAGCACGAGCGCGCCGACGGCGATGAGCAGCGCCGGACCGATGCCGGAGTGGTCATTCTGCACGTCGCCGAGGATCGTCGCGAGTTCGAGCCCCATCGTCAGGAACACCGCGCCCTCGAGCACGAGCTCGATGGTCTGCCAGTTCTGCGCGTCCGACAGCCGGTGCCCCGGCGGGAGCTTGCGCGGTCCGACGATCCCGGTGAACAGCCCCGCGACGACGGCAGCGACGAGGCCGGAGCCCCCGAAGTGCTCGGTCGGCACCGCGGCGACGAACGGCACCGCGAAGGAGAGCGCCGTGTTCACCGCTGCGCTCGGCACCCGGGAGCGCACGAACACGTTCAGCCAGCCGACGAACCAGCCGATGACCGCCGCGATGGCGACGGCCCTGGCGAAGTCGCCGAGCGCGCCCCAGAACGAGAAGGACGCGCCCGCGGCGAAGACGGCCGTCCGCAGGAGCACCAGCGCGGTGGCGTCGTTGAGCAGCGATTCGCCGTCGAGGATCGAGATCGCTCGGCGCGACACCGAGGTCTGCTTGACGATCGACGTCGCGACGGCGTCGGTGGGGCTGACGATGGCACCGAGTGCGATCCCCCACCAGAAGCCGAGGCCCGGGACCACCCAGGCGAAGAAGAGCCCGAGCACGAGGCTGCTCGCGACGACGAGCAGCACCGACAGCCCACTGATGGCACCGAACTCGCGCCGGAAGTTCATCGACGGCATCGACACCGCCGACGAGTACAGCAGCGGCGGCAGGACCCCGGCGAGGATCCACTCCGGCTCGACCTTCGCGTTCGGGATGAACGGCAGCAGGCTCGCGACGACCCCGACGGCGACGAGCACAAGCGGTGCTGCGACCCCGATACGGGGCCCGAGCACGGCGGCGCCCGCGATGGCGATGACGGCGATGACGCCGACCACGAGGAGTTCGGTCACGACCCCAGGGTGGCACCGTCCAGGCGATCAGGTCCCGTCGGTGTCCGCGCTGTGGAGGACGCCCGCCTGCACGGACGGGTGTGGAGGAGCGGTGTGGGCGACGACCGCCACGCTGCCGACGGCGAGCACGAGGGCCAGCGCTCCGGCGGTGCACGCGGTCCCGATCCGGCGGAGTCGTGAGTGCCCGCTCCGGTCGCGCGGGGCGAACCGCGCCAGCCCACGGCGGGGCTCCGGGCCGACCAGCCAGGGACCGGACCCGTCGACGTCGTACGAGAAGGGCCCGGAGCCGTCCGGGGCGTACCGGTACGGACCGCTGCCGTCCGAGGCGTAGGCGGAGCGGAGGTCCTCCGCGGTCCACCCGAAGTCCTCCGGTGTCTCACGTGTCGTCGCCATGATCGCCCTCCTGCGGCTCTGGAACTGCGGAAGACCAGTGCACGTGATGTTCCTATGAGTCGACAGTGCGCCTCCAGGACGTCTGCCGAACACCTGCCGGACGTCGGCGGCACCATGTATCTTGATGTCGAGACATCCTGCGCCACGAGTACCGTGGACGTACCGACGGTCGAACAAGGGAGTACCCGCCAGCATGGCCAAGATCATCTACACCCTCACGGACGAGGCGCCGTTCCTCGCCACCCACTCCTTCCTCCCGGTCATCCAGGCCTTCGCCGGCACCGCTGGTGTCGACGTCGAGACCCGCGACATCTCGCTCGCCGGCCGGATCATCGCCCAGTTCCCGGAGCGGCTCACCGCAGAGCAGCGCCTGGACGACGCCCTGGCCGAACTCGGCGAGCTCGCCGGGACCCCCGAGGCGAACATCATCAAGCTGCCGAACATCTCGGCGTCGATCCCGCAGCTCAAGGTCGCGATCAAGGAACTGCAGTCCCAGGGCTACGATCTGCCCGACTACCCGGACGAGCCGAAGACGGACGAGCAGCGCGACGCCCGTGCCCGCTACGGCCGCGTCCAGGGCAGCGCGGTCAACCCCGTGCTGCGCGAGGGCAACTCCGACCGCCGCGCTCCCCTGTCGGTGAAGAACTACGCCCGCAAGCACCCGCACCGCATGGGTGCGTGGAGCGCCGAGTCGAAGACGAACGTCGTGACGATGGGTGTCGACGACTTCCGAGCCAACGAGAAGTCCTGGATCGCTCCCGCCGACGACGTCCTGACGATCACCTTCGTCGCCGAGGGCGGTGAGACCCAGGTCCTCAAGCAGTCCATCCCCGTCCTGCAGGGCGAGGTCGTCGACGGCACCGTGCTGCACGTCGCCGCGCTCGAGGCCTTCCTGCGCGACCAGATCCAGCGCGCCGCGGCCGAGGACATCCTGTTCTCCGTCCACCTCAAGGCCACGATGATGAAGGTCTCCGACCCGATCATCTTCGGTCACGTCATCAAGGCGTTCTTCCCGTCGGTGTTCGAGCGCTTCGGTGCCGACCTCGCAGCCGCCGGCCTCACCCCGAACGACGGCCTCGGCTCGATCCTCGCGGGCCTCGACGCCCTGCCGAACGGCGCGGAGATCAGGCAGGCCTTCACCGACGGCATCGCCGCGGGCCCCGAGCTCGCGATGGTCGACTCGGACAAGGGCATCACGAACCTGCACGTGCCGAGCGACGTCATCGTGGACGCCTCGATGCCCGCGATGATCCGCACCTCCGGTCACATGTGGGGCCCGGACGGCGACGAGCACGACACCCTCGCCGTGATCCCGGACTCGAGCTACGCCGGCATCTACCAGACCGTGCTCGACGACTGCCGCGCCAACGGCGCCTTCGACCCGGCGACGATGGGCTCCGTGCCCAACGTCGGTCTGATGGCGTTGAAGGCCGAGGAGTACGGCTCGCACGACAAGACCTTCGAGGTCCCCGGCGCCGGCGTCGTCCGCGTGACGAACGCCGCCGGCGAGGTCGTCATCGAGCACGACGTCGAGCCCGGCGACATCTGGCGTGCCTGCCAGACGAAGGACGTCGCCATCCGCGACTGGGTCAAGCTGGCGGTCACCCGCGCCCGCGCGTCGGCGACGCCGGCCGTGTTCTGGCTCGACGAGACCCGTGCCCACGACGCGAACCTGATCGGCCTGGTCCGCCAGTACCTCGGCGAGCACGACACCGCGGGCCTGCAGATCGAGATCCTGTCGCCGGAGGACGCCATGCGCTTCTCGCTCGAGCGCATCCGCCGCGGCGAGGACACCATCTCGGTCACCGGCAACGTCCTGCGCGACTACCTGACCGACCTGTTCCCGATCATGGAGCTCGGCACCTCGGCGAAGATGCTCTCCGTCGTCCCGCTGCTCGGTGGCGGTGGACTGTTCGAGACCGGTGCCGGCGGCTCCGCACCGAAGCACGTCCAGCAGCTCGTGCAGCAGAACTACCTGCGCTGGGACAGCCTCGGCGAGTTCCTGGCGCTGGCGGTCAGCCTCGAGCACCTCGCCGGTGTGACGGGCAACGAGCGGGCGAAGATCCTCGGCGAGACGCTCGACCGCGCCACCGGGACCTTCCTCGAGCAGGACAAGTCCCCCGGTCGCAAGCTCGGCTCGATCGACAACCGCGGCAGCCACTTCTACCTGGCCAAGTACTGGGCAGAGGAGCTCGCGGCGCAGACCCAGGACACCGACCTGGCGGCGTCGTTCGCCGAGATCGCGGGCAAGCTCGACGCGCAGGAGGAGCAGATCGTCGAGGAGCTGAACGGTGTGCAGGGGCACCCGGCCGACATCGGCGGCTACTACCGCCCCGATGACGCCAAGACGAGCGCGGTCATGCGCCCGTCCGCCACGTTGAACGCGACGCTCGCCGCGCTCTAGACGCACGCACCTGACGGACGGGAGGCCCGGTGCCAGCTGGCACCGGGCCTCCCGTCCGTCGTCGCGCGCCCGCACCCCGCCGCCCGCCTGCCCGCCTGCCTGCCTGCCTGCCCCGAGGTTCCGAAATCTCGGCATCTCGCGTCGCGCGGGGCCCGCTTCCGGAACCTCGGCGAACCTGAGCGGCGTGTTGTGGAACCTCGCGACGGCCGATCTCGCGGCGGCCGACCTCGCGGCGGCCGATCTCGACGGCCGGAGCCAGACCGCGCTCCCGCGTCAGGACCGCGGCACGGGCGGGCCCGCCGCCAGCAGCACCACGAACACCAGGGCGACCGCCACGACCCCGATGGCCACCGCGACGAGCGGCCGACGCACCACGAAGAACAGCAGGCGGTCCCAGAAGCCCGAGTGTGCATCGGGCGAGCGGCGCCACGAGCCCTCGAGCATCCCGCGGCGGGCGACGGCGACCTCGAACGGCAGCGTGGCGTAGGGCACGACGGCGCTCACCCAGCCGAGCACGAGCGTGCCGAACGACCAGCGCTGGTTCACCGCGACGACGGTCGTCACCACCAGGTAGGCCAGGAACACGAAGCCGTGCACCCCGCCGCCGATCCGGACACCCCAGTCGCCGGCGTCCAGGCCGTACTTGAGCACCATCCCGGCGATGAGCATGGTCCAGGTCACGAGTTCGGCGATCGCGGCGGCGCGGAACAGGGAGCGGGGAGTCATGCCCACATCGTCGCGGACCCCTCCTGGGAGGACCCGCTAGCGTTGACCCATGTCAGTGCCGACCGAGAACCGTCCCCTGAACATCGTCGTCTGGAACGAGAACGTGCACGAGACCCGCGGTGACGCGACGGTCATCGGGCACTACCCCGACGGCATGCACACCGTGATCGCCGCCGCGCTCCGCGAGCACCACCCCGACGCGACCGTGAGCACCGCCACGCTGCAGGAACCCGACCACGGCATCACCGCCGAGCGCCTGGCCACCACCGACGTGCTGTTCTGGTGGGGGCACGCCGCCCACGACGAGGTCAGCGATGCCGTCGTCGACCTGGTCGTCGACGCGGTGCACGCCGGGATGGGCCTGGTCGTGCTGCACTCCGGGCACTACTCGAAGCCGTTCAAGCGCCTGATGGGCACGACCTGCTCGCTGAAGTGGCGGAACGACGGCGAGCGCGAACTCGTCTGGACGGTCGCTCCCGAGCACCCGATCGCCGCCGGGGTCCCACACCCGATCGTGATCGAGCGCCAGGAGATGTACGGCGAGTACTTCGACATCCCGCGCCCCGACGAAGAGGTCTTCCTGTCGACCTTCGCCGGCGGCGAGGTGTTCCGGTCCGGCGTCGCCTACCGCCGCGGCCTCGGGAAGGTCTTCTACTTCTCGCCAGGCGACCAGGAGTACCCGGTCTACCACCACCCGGACATCCAGCGGGTGCTGTCGAATGCGGCCGCGTGGGCAGCCCCGGTGTCCGAGCGGCGCACGCTCGGCGCGGACCCCCACCCGCGGGACTGGTTCCTGACGGACGGAGCGGGTAGACAGGGCGTGTGACCAACCATCTCGACGGTGCGGATCGACGCACCGCGGTGATCGAGGCGCTCGGAGTCTTGGGGGCAGGCCCCGAGGAGCGTTTCGACCGCATCACCCGCATGACCCACGAGGCGTTCGGCGTGCCGCTGACCTTCCTCAACCTCGTCCACAGCGACGTCGTCACGTCGCAGTCGACGTTCGGCTGGCACCAGGGCACGAGCGTGCCCGCGAGCGAGCAGTTCTGCGCGACGACGGTGCTCAGTCCGGAGCCGATGGTGATCCCGGACGCTTCGCTCGACGCTCGGTTCGCGCACACCGCGGCGGTGGCGGAGCACGGGATCCGCTTCTACGCGGGGGCGCCGCTGACGATGCTCGACGGCACCAGGGTCGGCACGCTCTGCATCATGGACGCGACCCCGCGCGAGCTGTCGGCCGAGGACCTCGACCTGCTCCGCGACCTCGCCCACTGGGCCGAACGCGAGCTCGGCCACGCGATCGACCGCGCTCGGATCAGCCGCGTGCTCGAGGGCCTGGTGCCCGAACCGGTCGACGTCCCCGGCTACGACGTCGACACCCTCGCACACCGGCGCGATCAGGGCGGCGGAGACGTCGCCGACTGGCGAGTCGCCACCGACGGCGTCGTGCACGTCACCGTGGGGGGCGTCTCGGCAGCGGGTCGCGCATCCGGTCTGCTCGCCTCGGCCGTCCGCGGCGCCGTGGTGGCGCGGACCGAGACCGCCTTGCAGGATGCGATCGGCGGCCTGGAGGCGCAGGTCGCCGCCGACATGTCCGCTGCGGACGCCGTCGGCTCGCTCTTCCACCTGCGGCTCGACCCGACGTCGGGTCGCGTCGACTTCGGGGACGCCGGCCACGGCCTCGCGGTGCTCGTCCGCGCCGACGGCAGCAGCCGGGCGCTGCACTCGCTCGACCTGCCGCTCGGCCTGCAGCCCGCGGGCGTGCCACGCACCTCGGCGACGCTCGACCTGGCACCGGGCGACCGACTGGTGGTGTGCACCGGAGGAGTCCTGGGACTCGAGGGCATCCGACACCTCGACGACCTGGCCGACCTGGTGCGGTCCGAGTCGAGTGGCGCTGCCGCCGTCGAGCGGATCCGTGCGCTCGTGCCGACGGACAGCCGCCATGACGTCACCGTCGTGCTGCTGGGCCGCCGCTGACGACGTCCTGCCGCACCGCGGTCAGGAGCGGAAGCGGTCCTGCCGTGCCCGCGGTGCACCGGTCAGCGCGACGACGAGCAACGTGGCCAGCATGCCGAAGCCCGCGAGTTCGATGCCGAGACCGGCGAGCTGCCAGTAGGCGCTGCCGACGACCTGCGGCTGGGTGATCGCTTCGGGCCACCATCCGTCGATGAGCGGGAACGAGCCGGGGAACGGGTCGAGGCCGAAGACCACGAGCCCGCCGAGCAGCAGCACGACGCCGAGCGCCGCCATCGCCCCGCGCGAGCGGCTGAGCATGTGGACGACGAGCGCGGCCGCCATGCCGACGAGCCCGACGACGGCGATCAGGAACGCGAGCACGACGATGGTCTGCGGCGTGAGGGCCACCCAGTCGAGCACCGCGATCGGCAGCAGCAGCCACCGTCCGGTCCGCGCCCATCGTGCGGGGTTCCGCCATCCGTCCATGGCCGCCAACCGTAGGGTACCCGCCCGAACGCGGGCCGTGCGCGGCACCGGCGCAGGACTACGATCGGGTGGTGATGGCGCACGACGGACGCACCCGGCAGCAGCGGGCGCTCGAGACCCGCGCGGCGATCATCGGGGCCGCGGCCGCCGAGTTCGACGAGCGCGGGTACCTCGGTGCGTCGATGGACGCCGTCGCGGAGCGGATCGGCCTGACCAAGGGTGCGCTGTACTTCCACTTCACGTCGAAGGCCGACCTCGCCGCCGCCGTGATCGCCGAGCAGCACGAGGTCTCGCGGCGGTACGGCGAAGCCGCGGTCGCGCGGAGCCGGACACCGCTCGAGGCGCTCATGTGGATGTCGCAGGGCCTCGCGACCCAGATGGTGTCCGAGGTGGTCGTCAGCGCGGGCATCCGGTTGTCGACCGAGGTCGCGACGCGCGACGTCGACCGGCAGGACCCGTACACCGACTGGATGGCCGTCATCGCGCAGACCGTCCGCCAGGCGATCGACGCTGGCGAGGTCGACCCCCGCTGGGACCCGGAGTTGGTGGGCCGCGTGGTCATCCCCGCCTACACCGGCGTGCAGACGGTGTCCGACGTGCTCGCGGACCGCATCGACCTGTACGAGCGTCTCCGGGAACTGTGGACCGTGCTGCTCGCCGCACTGGTCACGGAGCGCCTGCGGCCCGAGGTCCCCCGGCTCGTCGCGATCATCGCGCCGGAATGACGCGGGTCCCCCCAGGGAAACACCCACGTCACTGGCATCCTTAGCATACTCAGCGGTCGGTTTCCGCACCCGCCCCCGTTCGCGGGCATGGGTCGTTCGGCCCACTAGCCTGAGCCGGTGCCCACACCACGCGCGGAGGTCGACGTCGACGTGCCGCTCGTCCGGGCGCTGCTGCACGACCAGCACCCCGACCTGGCCGACCTGCCGCTCGCCCTGGTCGCGAACGGGTGGGACAACGTCATCGTGCGGCTCGGGGACGCGTACGCCGTGCGGCTCCCCCGCCGACAGCTCGCGGCGCGCCTGGTCGAGCACGAGCAGCGCTGGCTGCCGGAGATCGCCGCCCGCGTCGCGCCGGTCGTGCCCGTTCCGGCTCCGGTGCGCGTCGGCCGTCCGGCGCTCGGGTACCCGTGGTCGTGGAGCGTCGTGCGGTGGCTCCCCGGCGTGCCCGTCGGCGAGCGTGCTGCGGGCGTGCCGGTCGCGGAGGGGCTCGCCGCGTTCGTGCGACTGCTGCACGTGCCCGCTCCGGCCGACGCCCCGGTGAACCCGTTCCGAGCCGTACCGCTCGCGATGCGCAGCGACGCCGTCCTGACGCGACTCGACACGCAGTCCGTGCCCCGTGCCGTGGAGCTGGCGGCAGCCTGGCGGACCGCGGCGGCGCTGCCGACGCACGCCGGGCCTCCCGTCTGGGTGCACGGCGACCTGCACCCCTTCAACCTGCTCGTCGACCGCACCACGGACGGCGACGAACGCCTGTCGGCGGTCGTCGACTTCGGCGACGTGACCGCAGGAGACCCCGCCGTCGACCTCGCGACCGCCTGGCTGACGCTCGACCGGGAGGCCCGCCACGCGTTCCGGACGCGCGTCGCCGCCCCGGACGCGACCTGGGGACGCGCCCGCGGGTGGGCGATCACCATCGCCTCCGCCCTCGCGACGTCCGACGAGCGCGCCTTCCGGAGCGTCGCGCGGCGCACCATCGACGCAGTGCTGGACGGCTGAGACCCCGCGGGGCTATCGTGACCGCACCATCCGTGCACAGCCGATCGGAGGGGCCCTCATGACCCTCGAGTTCCGCGTCCAGCACGACGTCGCCACCGACGCCTCTCCCGCCCCCGTCCGATCCGACCGAACCGGCATCCGCGGGTTCCTCGACCGCCTCGCCGAGCGCCGCGCCGCCGCACGGATCCGGCGGGTCGAGGACCGCCTGCAGGAACTCGGCGAACTCGGGCACCTGCTCTCGGACGCCCGGAGCGTCGTCGAACGGGGCTGGATCCAGCACGCCTGGTTCGCCTACCTCGACGAGCACGGCCGGATGCGGAAGGCGTCGAGCGCTGCCGCGATGGACGTGCAGGGCCGGCCGCTCGTCGCCGCCTGTCTGGTCGGCGCGGTCGTCTCGGCCGCTGGCGGGCCGCACGCCGTGCACTCGCCGCGGGTCCAGCACTCGCTCGACCTGGTCTGGCACGCGCTCGCCGTGGACGAGGGCGCGCCGGTGCTCTGGTGTCCGGCGCCCGACGTCCGGATGGGTCGGGTCCGCGACCTGACCAGTTGGAACGACGCCCCGGCGCGCACCGCGTCCGAGGTCTCCGGGCTGCTGCTCACCGCGGAACGCGTGGCCGTGCAGGAATCCGTGCGCCTGCAGGACGACCTGGTGGCACGATCGAGGGCATGAGCAGCACCGACGCGGTCCCCGAGGTCCACCCTGCGACGACCACCGGGCTCGCGTCCAGCGGCAACGCGGCGCTGTCCGACGAGGGCTCGTCGGCGAGCCCTGACACCGTTGCGGCCGCCGCGGTCAAGCACACGCTGCACCGGTACCTGCAGAAGCACCGCGCCGCGCTCCTCGGCAAGCTCGACGGGCTCGCCGAACGGCAGGCCCGCTGGCCGGTGACGCCGACCGGCACGAACGTGCTCGGGCTGGTGAAGCACGTCGCCGGTGTGCAGGTCGGGTACTTCGGCGAGGTCTTCGGCCGGCCGTTGCCCGACGCGCCCGCCTGGCTCGAATCGGAGGACGGCGAGGACATGTACGCGACGCTCGACGAGACCCTGGACGACGTCGTGGCCTTCCACCACCGCAGCGCCGCGCACGCCGACGCGACCATCGACGCGCTCGAGCTCGACGCCCGCGGCACCGTCCCCTGGTGGCCGGAGGAGCACCGCGAGGTCACGCTCCACCGGATCCTGGTGCACATGGCGTACGAGACGGCCCGGCACGCGGGGCACGCCGACATCGTGCGCGAGATGCTCGACGGTCTGGCCGGCGACGGGGACGGCAACCTCGCCGACAAGACCCCTGACGAGTGGGTGCTCTGGCGCGAAACACTCGTCGACATCGCCGAGCGCTCCGGCCTGCGGGGCCTCGGCACGTAGCCGACGCTGCCTCACGATCGTTACCGTTCTCTCAGGGTAGGACGCTGAACCCGTCCCTGATCAGGCGTTATGACCAGGTCGCCCGCACAGGAAACGACGACTTCAGGGTGCTCCGGTCACGCGGGAGGCCCCACCCCTGCGTAGCTTTGGCGCAGCTCGTGCCCCGATCCGTGGGCACTTCGGCCGACCGGAAGGGGAGCGCCCACCCGTGTTCCAGTACGTCGTGGAGCGATGGAGCCAGATCTGGTTCTCGTCGTGGCAGCACTTCTCGCTGGTGGTCCAGTGCACGGTGCTCGCCACGGTCATCGCCGTGGTGCTCGCCACACTCGTCTACCGCAGCCCCCGGCTGACCTCCGTCGCGAACGGGGTGTCCGCCATCGGCCTCACCCTGCCGTCCTTCGCGGTCATCGGCCTGCTCATCGTCCCCCTCGGCTTCGGCGTCGTCCCGTCGGTGGTCACCATCGTCTTCTTCGCCGCCCTGCCGATCCTGCGCAACGCGGTCGTCGGCCTCGCCGAGATCCCGCCGAGCGTGGTCGAGTCGGCCCGCGGCATCGGCATGAGCCGGTTCCGGACCCTCGTGCAGGTCGAGCTGCCGATGGCCTGGCCGATCATCCTGAGCGGTGTGCGGGTGTCCGCGCAGATGGTGATGGGCATCGCCGCCATCGCCGCCTACGCACTCGGGCCCGGGCTCGGCGGCTTCATCTTCTCCGGACTCTCGCGCCTCGGCGGCGCGAACGCCCTCAACTCCGTGGTCGTCGGGGTGGTCGGCGTCGTCCTGCTCGCCCTCGTCCTCGACCTGCTCCTCCTCGGCCTCGGCCGCCTGACCATCTCGAGAGGTATCCGTGTCCAGCACTGACTCCGCCACCACCACCGCGCCAGCCGACGACGTCACCGGCCGCAGCATCCTGCTCGACGAGGTCACCAAGCGGTACCCGGGGCAGTCGAAGCCCGCGGTCGACGGCATCACGCTCGAGATCCCGGCCGGCAAGATCGTCATGCTCGTCGGCCCGTCCGGCTGCGGCAAGACGACCACACTCAAGATGATCAACCGCCTCATCGAACCGACCGAGGGCCGCATCGTCGTCGGTGACGACGACGTGACCGGCATCGACGCCGACCAGCTTCGTCGACGGATGGGCTACGTGATCCAGGCAGGCGGGCTCTTCCCGCACATGACCGTCGCGGCGAACATCGCGATCGTGCCGAAGATGCTCGGCTGGTCCAAGGAGAAGATCGCGGCACGCGTCGACGAGCTGCTCGACCTGGTCTCGCTCGACCCCGACACCTACCGCGACCGCTACCCCCGCGAGCTCTCCGGTGGCCAGCAGCAGCGCGTCGGCGTCGCCCGGGCGCTCGCCGCGGACCCGCCCGTCCTGCTGATGGACGAGCCGTTCGGTGCGGTCGACCCGATCACCCGACAGCGCCTGCAGGACGAGCTCCTCCGCATCCAAGAGGAGTTGCACAAGACGATCGTCATCGTCAGCCACGACTTCGACGAGGCCGTGAAGCTCGGCGACTGGATCGTGATCTTCACCGAGGGCGCGCACATCGTGCAGTACGACACCCCGGAGCGGATCCTGGCCGAGCCGGCGAACGAGTTCGTCGAGAACTTCATCGGCTCCGGCGCCGGGTTGAAGCAGCTCACGCTGAACCGGGTGCGCGACGTCGAGGTCGAGTCGGCCGTGACGTGCTCCCCCGGCGAAGAGGTCAAGGCCGTGCTGCAGCGGATGAACGAGGCCGGCGGGCACCAGCACGCGGTCGTCGTCGACCAGCGGCAGCGTCCGATCGGGTGGCCGTCGCGCCGTCAGCTCGAGCGCCTCGAGCGCATCCCCGACGGGGTCGAGCCCGGGCTGCCCGTCGTCGGCGAGGCCGCGACCCTGAACGACGCGCTCGACACGATGCTGGTCTCGAGCGCCGGTGCCGCACTCGTCACTGGTCGTCGCGACGCGTTCCGCGGGGTCATCACGGTCGAGACCGTGATGGAGGCGATCACCCGCTCCCGCGCGACCGCCGCCGGCGACCAGGCCTACACGCCCGTCGGCACGAACACCAACCAGATCGAGACGCTGCCGTCCTCCCCGGCCGCGCCCGTGATCGCGCCCTCCGGGGAAGACCTGTGAGTGCTGTCGCCGCCGGGCCCGCCACCGGCGCCAGCACGTCCTGGAAGGGCCTGCTGTTCCAGCCGATCGCGATCCTGGTCGTGCTGGCCGGGTTCGCGATCTGGCTCGCCACGGCCGACCTCACCCCGACGGAGCGCACGACGCTCAACCCGTCGGACATCCTCGACCTGACCGGGCAGCACCTCGTGCTGACCCTGCAGGCGACGGTGCTCGTGCTCGTCATCGGCATCCCGCTCGGCATCGTGCTCACCCGTGGGCCACTCCGCCGGGCGAGCCCGTACGTGCTCGCCGTCGCGAACTTCGGGCAGGCGGCCCCCGCCGTCGGCTTGATCGTGCTCCTCGGAGCGTGGCTCGGCCTGAACTCGTGGTCTGCGGTCGTCGCCCTCGTCCTGTACGCCATCCTGCCGGTGCTCCGGAACACCATGATCGGCGTGCAGAGTGTCGACTCCCGGCTGGTCGAGGCCGGCCGCGGCATGGGGATGAGCGCCTTCAGCGTGCTGATGCGCGTCGAACTGCCGCTCGCGGTGCCCGTCATGCTCTCCGGCATCCGGACCGCTCTGGTGCTGCTCGTCGGGACCGCGAGCCTGGCGACCTTCATCGGCGCGGGTGGCCTCGGCCTGCTCATCACGACGGGTGTGTCGCTGTTCCTGCCGAAGGTGCTCGTCGCCGGGGCACTGCTGGTCGCCCTGCTCGCCCTCTCCATCGACTGGCTCGGCCGTGTGGTCGAGACGGTCGCCCGTCCGAAGGGACTCCGATGAACCGCCGTACCCGCCGCACCCGTACACGGGTCGGAGCAGCGGCGTTCGTCGCCGGTGCGACCGCGCTCGTGCTGACCGGTTGCGGTCTGCAGCCCGCGACGTCGTTCGTCCCCGAAGCCGGACCGGGCACGATCCAGCGCATCGACGACCTGCCGGCCGGCGCTCACATCACCGTGACGTCGAAGAACTTCACCGAGCAGCTCGTGCTCGGCAAGGTCGCCGTGCTCGCCGCGAAGGCCGCCGGGTTCGACGTCACCGACGAGACGAACGTGCCCGGGAGCGTCCCCGCCCGGCAGCTCATGACCACGCACGACGCGGACATGACGTACGAGTACACCGGCACCGCGTGGCTGACCTACATGGGCCACGCCGAGGGGATCCCGGACAAGACCGAGCAGTGGGAAGCGGTCAAGAAGGAGGACGCCGGCAACGGGCTCACCTGGCTCGACCCGGCGCCGATGAACAACACCTACGCGTTCGCGGTGCGGGACGAGGCGGTCAAGGAGCTCGGCGACGTCACGACCCTGTCCGACATCGCGAAGCTGCCGGTCGACCAGCGCACCTTCTGCGTCGAGTCCGAGTTCAACTCGCGCGCCGACGGGTTCAAGCCGATGCTCAAGAAGTACGGCTTGGAGCTCGGCGGTACGGGGGAGAACGGGATCCCCAGCGACAACGTGAGCATCCTCGACACCGGCACGGTCTACACGGCCACCGACCGCGGCAAGTGCAACTTCGGCGAGGTGTTCACCACCGACGGCCGCATCAAGTCACTCGGTCTGACCGTGCTCGAGGACGACAAGGGGTTCTTCCCGGCCTACAACGTCGCCCCGGTGCTCGACTCGGCAACGCTGAAGGAGTACCCGCAGCTGGCGGACGTCTACGACCAGATCTCGCCGAAGCTGACCGACGCGGTGCTGCAGGAACTGAACCGTCAGGTCGACGTCGAGGGACGTGAGCCGGCCGACGTCGCGTTCGACTGGATGGTGAAGGAGGGCTTCATCACGAAGCCGTGATGCGCGCAGCCGTGTCGCGGATCGACGCGACGACGCGGGCGCGGACCTCTTCCGGGTCGGAACCCTCGTGCCGCGCCGAACTCCGCAGCCCGGTCATGCACATGCCGAGCAGCATCTCGGCGGCCTGCGGGGTCGCGGCGTCCGGACCCCACGCCGGGTCGCGCTCGAGGATCGTGCGCACCGCACCCGTCATCGCCTCGGCCACGGTCGTCATCCGGCTGACCTGGCGGCGCATGAGCTGCGGGAACCGAACGATGACCTCTTTCCGGGCGAGCCGCTCGCGCTCGTCGCCGAACGACGACCCGAACACCAGGAACGCCAGGTCGACCACGGCCTGCGCTGCCGACTCCCCCGCCACGGTCTCCAGGTGTGCCGCCAGGGTGTCGGCGGCCAGGTCGAGCTCGGTGTGTCCGAGGACCGCGTCCTCCTTGCTCTCGAAGTAGTTGAAGAACGTGCGGGGAGACACCTCGGCGCGTGCGGCGATCTGCTCGATCGTGGTGCGGTCGATGTCCTGCTCGAGCGCGAGGGACCGAGCCGCCTCCGCGATGCGGTGGCGTGTCTCGATGCGCTTGCGGTCGCGCAGTCCCATCTCGGTGGCGGGCGCGGTGTCGGGCATGGCCCGACTGTAACCGGAACGTCACATGGTTTACAGCAAACGCAAACTTGCAGTCGTGCAGTGGACACTACGGTGGGGCCATGACCACTCCCGTGCTCGAGGCCCGTGACCTCGCCAGGACCTACGGCCGAGGCCCGACGCGGTTCGACGCGCTCAAGGGGGTGTCGCTCCAGGTGCACCAGGGCGAGAGCCTGGCGATCGTCGGCAAGTCCGGATCGGGCAAGTCGACGCTCATGCACCTGCTCGCGCTGCTCGACAAGCCGTCGACCGGGCAGGTCCTGCTCGACGGAACCGACGCGGCGACGCTCGGTGCGCGGCAGGTGAACCGGACGCGCAACAGCACCTTCGGGTTCGTGTTCCAGCAGTTCTTCCTGACCCCCAAGACCTCGGTGCTCGACAACGTCGTGCTGCCGCTGAAGATCGCCGGCGTCTCCGGAGCCGAGCGCAAGCGCCGCGGCATGGCGGCGCTCGACTCCCTCGGTCTGGCCGACAAGGCGAAGAACGACGCCAACGACCTGTCCGGCGGGCAGAAGCAGCGCGTGGTGATCGCACGCGCGCTGGTCGGCGAGCCGAGCGTCATCTTCGCCGACGAACCGACCGGCAACCTCGACACGAACACCGGGCAGGTGGTCGAGGACATGCTGTTCGGACTGCAGCGCGAACGGGGGATCACGCTCGTCGTGGTCACGCACGACGAAGAACTCGCGGCCCGGTGCGACCGCAGCGTCAACGTCCGCGACGGGCTCATCGTCGGCGGATCGGACAGCGTGCCGACTGCCGGCGCACCCGACGACCAGCAGGCCACCCACGGAAGGCACTCCGCATGAACTTCCTCGACCTGCTCCGCACCGCGGTCGCGAACACCTTCCGGTCGAAGCTGCGGACGACCCTGACGGTCATCGCGATCTTCATCGGCGCCTTCACGATCACGCTGACCTCGGCGATCGGCACGGGTGTCAGCAACTACATCGACACCCAGGTCTCGTCGATCGGCGACACCGGGTCCCTGACGATCACGAAGGCCGTCGACACCGCCTCGACCGACAGCGGCCCGGCGAAGTACGACCCCGACGAGTCCGGCCAGAGCGTCGACCGCGGTCCGGCGTCGTTCTCGTACCTGTCGCAGTCCGACGTCGACACCATCAAGAAGACCGACGGTATCGGGTCCGTCCGACCGGCGGTCGCCCTGGCGCCGAAGTACGCCGAGCACGGTGACGACGGCAAGTACGTCGTGTCCCTGACCGCCAACGCTGGCGAACTCGACGCCGACCTGGCGAGCGGGAAGCAGCTCGACGACGACACCGACGCGAACCAGGTGCTCCTGCCGACGAACTACCTGAAGAACCTCGGACTCGGCAGCGCGAAGGCAGCCGTCGGCAAGGAACTCACCTTCGCGGTCGACGACTACCAGGGCAAGGAGCACACCCTCACCGCCACGGTGGTCGGTGTGCAGAACGAGTCGCTGTTCGGCGGCGGTGCCGGGGCGAACGCGGCCCTCACCGACGCGATGCAGGCCGCACAAGAGGTCGGCAAGCCGGCCTCGATCGCGACCTCGTACGCCAGCGCCACCGCGACGCTCGACTCCGGCGCGTCCACGACCACGGTCAAGAAGGCGCTGTCGGACGACGGCTTCCTCGGGCAGACCATCCAGGACCAGCTCGGCCAGTTCCAGACCGTGATCAGCGGCATCGTCGGGGTCCTCAACGCGTTCGCCGTGATCGCCCTGGTGGCTGCGGGCTTCGGCATCATCAACACGCTGCTGATGAGCGTGCAGGAACGCACCCGCGAGATCGGCCTGATGAAGGCGATGGGCATGGGCGGCGGCAAGGTCTACACGCTGTTCTCGCTCGAGGCGGTCTTCATCGGGTTCCTCGGCAGCGCGATCGGCGCCGGGGTCGCGATCCTGCTCGGCACGGGCATCTCGAACGTGCTCGCCGGCACGCTGCTCAAGGACCTGCCCGGGCTGCAGATCATGCAGTTCGCGCCGAGTTCGGTGGCGACGATCATCCTCGTCGTCATGTTCATCGCGTTCCTCGCCGGCACGCTCCCCGCGCGCCGCGCCGCGCGGCAGAACCCGATCGAGGCGCTCCGGTACGAGTAGAGCCCGGTGTGCCTAGTCTCTGACGGGTGGCGGCATTCGGGCGGGACCTCGGCGACGGGTACATGCTCACGCTGCGCGACCTGACGACGGTCGACCCGGTGCTCGGACTCGTGCGCGCGAACCTCGATCGGCTCCGTGCCGCCGAACCGTGGGCGTGGGACCCGCAGGACCACGAGACCATCGGGCTGCACACCGAGCGGCTGCTCGGGCAGTTCGCGATGGACCGTGCGCTCCCCTGCGTCATCCGCTCCGACGACCGCATCGTCGGGGTGGCCTCGCTCACCTTCGACCCCTACCTGGGGCAGGCATCCCTCGGCTACTGGGTGGACGCCGGACAGGAGGGCCGGGGTGTCGCCCGGCGGGCGGCGAACGTCCTGGTCGAGGTCGCGCGGGCTCGCGATTCCGCACGGCTCGAGATCCGGACCGGCGCCGACAACGTCCGCAGTCGCGCCCTCGCCGAGCGGCTCGGCTTCGTGCACGAGGGCACCCTGCGTGGGGCGCTGCCGCTCGGGCCGGTGCGGGCCGACGTCGCGGTCTACGGTCTGCTCCTCTGACGAGGGCCCTCGTCCGCTCCCCGCCGCTCCGGCGCACCCGCGTCAGGAGCCCTGCGTCGCGCCCTGCCAGACCGCGAACACGCCACCGACGACCGCCAGTACCAGCAGCAGGATCCACACGGCCAGCGCGATCAGGTTCAGGAAGATCCCCCAACCCGCGCGCCCACGCGCGAGCGGCTCGCGCCTCCGCGACGCGACCCCCAGGCACAGCCCGACGACCGGCGCGACGAACGTCCAGCCGGCGAGGAGCGAGCAGATCCCGAGGACCAGGCTCGCGGTGCCGAGACCGGTGCGGGGGGACTCCGTGTACGTGACCATGCACCCGACGCTACGGGCCTCGTCGAGGCGAGTCGTCCCTCCAGGGCGTGATCCGGGTCCACCTGCCGACGGATGGTCACCGGACGCCGGTATCGTCGGAGCATGGCCTTGTTCGGACGACGCAACCACGACGTGCGCGATCGACCCGTCAGCCAGGTCGAACTGAAGCGTGCCGTCGACGAGGGGTTCCTCATCGCGAAGGCCGCGGTCACCATCGCGGTCGGCAACCGGATCATCACCAACGCCCTGCGCGACCAGGGCTACTTCGACCACGCGCTCATCGCCGAGGCGGCGCGCGAGGAACTCCACCGCATGGCCGAGGAACAGCGGGGCGACGCCGCGCGCATGCGTGCCATCCGGTCGACGTCGAGCAAGACGAAGGGCCGCTCGCGCCACCAGCACGACTACCGCCGCGGCGACGACCTCAAGCTCCGCACGCGCGAGGCCACGTACGAGCAGCTCGCGACCATGCTCGACAAACGCCGTGACGACCAGCACTTCGTCGACGGCATCGTGCTCGCCGCCCGCGCCCGAGCCTGGGACGACATCGGCACCACCGTCGTCGGACGACTCGGCTGGGCGCAGCGCCCGGCCGACGACTACGAGATCGGCCGAGACGACCGCCTGCAGCAGATGCTCGACGAGGACTTCGCGACGCTGCTGGCCGAGCACCCCGTCGGCTCCACCCCGATCGACGCGGACGAGCCCGACGACGCCGACGGCGACGAGGACGGTTCCGACCCGGCGGACCCCGACGTCGCCCGCCCCTGACCGGTACCACGCGCAGTCACGAGTCCCTAGGCTCGGACCATGGTTGATGCGGTCGTGGTCGGTGCAGGTCCGAACGGACTCGCGGCGGCGGTGACGCTGGCGCGCGCGGGCCTGTCGGTCGAGGTCGTCGAGCGGAACGACACCATCGGCGGCGGTGCCCGAACCGCCGAACTCACCCTGCCGGGGTTCCTGCACGACGTCTGCTCCGCCGTGCACCCGATGGCCCTGCAGTCCGAGTTCTTCCGACTGTTCCGGATGGAGCAGCGGATCGAGCTCCGCCTGCCCGAGGTGCAGTACGGCCACCCGCTCGACGGCGGTCGTGCTGGCATCGCGTACCGGGACCTCGAGCGCACCGCAGCCGAGCTCGGCGTGGACGGCCCGGCCTTCCGGAACCTGATGGAGCCGCTCGCCCGTGCGGCCGACCAGGTCGCCGACTTCGCGACCGACGCGCTCCTGCACGTGCCACGGCACCCGCTCACGGTGCTGCGGTTCGGCCTCCGTGCCCTCGAGCAGGGCAGCAGTGCCTGGAACGTTCGCTTCCGCCAGGACGCCGCCCCCGCGATGGTCTCCGGGGTCGCCGCGCACTCCATCCAGCACATGCCCTCGCTGTCGACGGCCGCCGCAGCGCTGTCGCTCGGCTCCTACGCGCACGCCCGCGGCTGGCCCGTGCCGATCGGGGGCAGCCAGGCCATCGTCGATGCGCTCGCCGACGACCTCGTCGCGCACGGCGGTCGGATCGTCACGGGGCACGAAGTCCGGTCCCTCGGCGACCTCACCCCCGCCAAGGCCGTGCTCTTCGACACGAGCGTGCCCGGCATGCTCCGGATCGCCGGCAGCCAGATCCCGACGCCGAAGCGCGGTGCGCTCCGACGCTTCCGGTTCGGCAACGCCGCAGCCAAGGTCGACTTCGCGCTCTCCGACCCGGTGCCGTGGACGAACGAGGCCCTGCGGAAGGCGGGCACCGTGCACATCGGCGGGACCCGGGCGGAGATCGCCGCGGCGGAGGGCTCGGTGTCTCGCGGGCAGCACGCCGAGCGGCCCTACGTGCTGGGCTCTGAACCGACCGTCGTCGACCCGACCCGCGCACCCGAGGGCAAGCACGTCTTCTGGGCGTACGCGCACGTGCCGGCGGGTTCCGACGTCGACCAGACCGAGGCGATCACCCGCCAGATCGAGCGGTTCGCTCCGGGCTTCCGCGACACGATCCTGCAGTCGTCGAGCCGCACGGCCGCCCACATGTCCGACCACAACCCGAACTACGTCGGCGGCGACATCGCGGCCGGTGCCGCGAGCTTCTGGCAGCTCGTGAAGCGCCCGGTGCTGTCGAGCGACCCGTGGCGGATGGGTGGTGGCATGTACCTGTGCTCCGAGTCGTCCGCACCCGGCCCCGGCGTGCACGGGATGGCCGGCTGGCACGCCGCGAAGAGCGCACTCCGGCACACCTTCGGGTTGTCCGGCGACGTCGATCTCACCCCGGAGGACTGATCACCATGTCGAAGAACGTCCGCATCATGCACTGCTCGCCGGAGGACGTCTTCGACGTGCTCGCCGACGGCTGGCTCTTCACGACGTGGGTCGTCGGTGCCGCCCGGATGCGCGGCCAGGACGCCGGGTGGCCGGCGGTGGGCACACGTCTGCACCACTCGTTCGGTGTCTGGCCGCTGGTCATCGACGACGTGACGACGATGCTCGAGTGGGATGCCCCGCACCGCATGGTGATCCAGCCGAAGGGGTGGCCGCTCGGCGAAGCACGCGTCGACCTGTCGGTCGAGCCGCACCGCAAGGGGTGCAAGGTCACCATCGTCGAGCAGGCGGTCGCGGGCCCGGGGTCGTGGGTGCCGCGCTTCCTGCTCGAGCCGGTGCTCTGGGTCCGCAACCACGAGACGCTGCGCCGTCTCGGGTGGGTGGCCGTCGGACGCGCGACGGACGCCTGAGACGTCCCCACAGGGCGGACGGGAGGCCCGTGGCGACGCCGCCACGTGCCTCCCGTCCACCCTGTGGTCGCGTCGACTACTCGGCGCGCGAGAACTCGCTGGCGCGCGCCACCTGGTCGTCCGTCAGCGCGACGCCGGTGTAGCGCTCGAACTGGCGCGCGGCCTGCAGCGCGATGACCTCGGCGCCCGTGATGACGTGCTTGCCGGCCTGGCGGCCGGCGAGCACGAGCGGGGTCTCCGAGGGGAACGCGACCACGTCGAACACGGTGTGCGCCGCCTCGATCCGGTCCTGTGCGAAGGCCAGCGCGTCCTGCTGGTCACCGCGCATGCCGAGGGGCGTGACGTTGACGACCAGCTCGGTCTCCCCCGCCTCGTGCTCCTCGGCGACCCACTCGTAGCCGTACTGCGATGCGAGCGCAGGGCCGGTGGTCTCGTTGCGGGCGACGACCGTCAGCCGGTCGAAGCCGGCCCCACGGAACGCTGCGGTGACCGCCTTCGCCATGCCGCCGGAGCCACGGAGCAGCACGCGCGACGACGTGTCGACGCCGTGCGAACCGAGCAGCGCGGCGATCGCCTCGTAGTCGGTGTTCGAGGCGGTGAGCACACCGTGGTCGTTGACGACCGTGTTCACCGACTGGATCGCTGCTGCGGACTCCTCGATGTGGTCGACGAGCGCGATGATCGCTTCCTTGAAGGGCATCGACACCGAGCAGCCGCGGATGCCGAGCGCGCGGATGCCGGCGACGGCGCCGGGCAGGTCGGTCGTCGTGAACGCCTTGTACAGGAAGTTCAGCCCGAGCTCGTCGTACAGGAAGTTGTGGAACCGGGTGCCGATGTTGCTCGGTCGGGCCGCGAGCGACATGCAGACCTGCATGTCCTTGTTGAGGATGGGCATGCCGTCAGTCTCCCACCGTCACGGCGATGGAGCGGTCCACACGGGCCGTTCGCCGAGCTCGGGGGTACCGTCGGAGGCTATGGCTGAGATCCCGGAGACCATGCGCGCTGTCCGCTTCGACGAGTGGGGTGACCGCTCCGTGCTGCACGTCGCCGAGGTCCCCGTGCCCGAGGTCGCACCCGGCCGGGTGCTCGTGCGGGTCCGCGCCGCCGGCATCAACCCGGGCGAGTCCGCGATCCGACAGGGCCTGTTCGACGGCGGGTCAGCCGATGCCCTGCCGTCCGGTCAGGGCACGGACTTCGCCGGCATCGTCGTGGCCGTCGGTGACGGGGTCGACGGCGTCGACGAGGGCGAAGAGGTCCTCGGGTGGTCGTGGGACCGCGCCAGCCAGGCCGAGTACGTGTCGGTGCCGGCCGAGCAGGTCGTGCAGAAGCCGCGCCTGCTCGACTGGACCGTCGCTGGCGGGCTCGACGTCGTCGCGACGACCGCGGCCGCAGCGGTGCGCGCCGTCGATCCCCGACCCGGCGAGACCGTCGTCGTGTCCGGAGCCGCCGGCGGTGTCGGCGGGTTCGTCACGCAGCTGCTGACGAACGAGGGCATCGACGTCATCGCGATCGCGTCCGAAGCGAACCACGAGTGGCTCCGGTCGAAGCGTGCCCGGCCGGTCGCCTACGGCGAGGGGCTGCAGGAACGGATCACGTCGCTCGCCACCAACGGCGTCGACGCCGTCATCGACACCTACGGTCCGGAGTACGTGCACCTGGGCATCGCCCTGGGGGTGCCGGTCGACCGCATCGAGACGATCATCGCGTTCGAGGTCGCTGCCGAGGTCGGTGCGAAGGCCTCCGGCAGCGCGGACACCGCCGACCCGGAGATCCTCGGTGCGCTCGCGATGCAGGTCGCGAACGGCGAGGTCGAGGTGCCGATCGCAGCGACCTACCCGCTCGACCGGGTGCAGGACGCCTACGAGCAGCTGGAACAGCGGCACACCCGCGGCAAGATCGTGCTCATCCCCTGACGGGTGCCGGGGGTGTCGGGGGTGTCGAGGGTCGGGTGTCGGGGGTGTCGGGGGTTTCCCCCACCGTCGTCCGGGGTACTGCCCGGGTGCCGCTGCCCGTCGCTCCTGCGTAGCGTCGTCACCATGAGCACACTCTCCCGTCCCCGCAACGGCCGCCTCCTCGCCGGTGTCTGCGCTGGCCTCGCCGATCGCTTCGGCCTGTCCCGCACCCTCGTCCGCATCGGGTGGGTGATCCTGAGCCTGTTCCCCGGGCCCCTGTGGATCGCCTACGTCGTCCTGTGGTTCGTGATGCCGACCGAGGGCAACGCCCGCCGCTGAACCCGCGGACCGAGTTTCGCGGTGAGCGACAGTTCTCGTGCTCGTGCGTCCGTGAGCTGTCGCTCAGCCCGAGACTCGGCGCGGCCGGCTCGAGACTCGGTCCGTCCGGACGGGACTGCGCTCGGTCCGTCCGGACGGGTTAGTGTGGCGGCGTGCCGGTCTCCGTCTTCGATCTGTTCAGCGTGGGTGTCGGGCCCTCGAGCTCGCACACCGTCGGGCCGATGCGGGCCGGCGCCGAGTTCGCGTCCCTGGTGGCTGACCTGCCCGTCGCCTCGGTCGCCGTCGACCTGTACGGGTCGCTGGCCTCGACCGGACAGGGGCACGGCACCCTCGGCGCCGTGGTCGCCGGCCTGATGGGGTCCCACCCCGAGACCGTCGACCCCGACGAACTCGCCGACGCACTGGACGCACTGGAGCGCGACGGGCTCCTGCGCCTCGACGGCGGCGCGACCGTGCCGTTCCGGCTCACCGACATCGTGCTGCACCCCCTCACCATGCTCCCGCGACACCCCAACGCCATGCGTCTGCGCGCCCGCGACTCGAGCGGCGCCGACCTCGCCGACGAGACCTACTACTCGATCGGCGGCGGGTTCATCGCCCGCGACGGCGAGGCGGCTGCCGACCCGGTCGGTTCCGCAGCAGACGTCGCTGGTGCGGCGATCCCCGTCGACGACAGCGTGCCGCACCCGTTCTCGAGCGGTGCCGAGCTCCTGGCCGCCTGCGCCGCGTCCGGTCTGCCGATCAGCGGGGTCGCGCTCGCGAACGAGACGGTCACCCGCACCGACGCCGACGTCCGCACCGGGCTGCTCGGCATCCACGGTGTCATGGAGTCGTGCGTCGACCGATCCGTACTGCGCACCGGATGCCTGCCCGGCGGGCTCACCGTCCGCCGTCGCGCCGCGAGCTGGCACGAGCAGCTCACCCGCGAAGACCCCGACCACGACCCGCTGTTCGCGATGGAGTGGGTGAACCTCGTGGCCATGGCCGTGAACGAGGAGAACGCCACCGGCGGCCGGGTCGTCACCGCCCCCACCAACGGCGCCGCCGGCATCATCCCCGCGGTCCTGTACTACGCACTCACGTACGTCCCCTCGATCACCAGCGCTGACCGTGACGACGCCGTGGTGCGCTTCCTGCTCACCGCCGGCGCCATCGGGTCGATCTACAAGGAACGTGCCTCGATCTCCGGTGCCGAGGTCGGCTGCCAGGGCGAGGTCGGATCGGCGGCGTCGATGGCCGCGGCCGGGCTCGCCGAGGTGCTCGGCGGCACCCCGGAACAGGTCGAGAACGCCGCCGAGATCGCGATGGAGCACAACCTCGGGCTCACCTGCGACCCGATCGGTGGCCTTGTGCAGATCCCCTGCATCGAACGGAACGCCATCGCCGCGAACAAGGCGATCAACGCTGCCCGGATGGCCTTGCGCGGGGACGGGGTGCACCACGTGTCGCTCGACCAGGTCGTCGAGACGATGCGGCAGACCGGGGCGGACATGTCGACGAAGTACAAGGAGACCGCGATGGGCGGACTCGCGGTGAACGTCCCGCTCTGCTGAGCACTGCGGCTGATCGCGCCGCCACCGCTCAGCCGTGCAGGAGCGTCAGCAGCCGCGCGGTCTCGGTGGAGATCGCCTCGCGCCCAGCTGACACGTACTTGCGCGGGTCGACCAGCTCCGGGCGCTCGTCGAGCACGGTGCGCAGCGCCCGGGTGAACAGCCCGTTCAGGTGCGTCGAGATGTTGATCTTCGTCATGCCGACGTGCACCGCACCGCGCAGTTCATCGTCGGACAGCCCCGACGACCCGTGCAGCACGAGCGGGACCGGCACCGCACTGCGGAGGCGCTCCACGAGCTCGCGGTCCACCGAGGCCTCGCGGGTCTGCATCGCGTGCGAGGTACCGACGGCGACGGCCAGGGCGTCGACCCCGGTGTCGGCGACGAACGCGGCAGCGTCGGTCGGGTCCGTCCGTACACCGGGAGCGTGCACGCCGTCCTTCCCGCCCACCTCGCCGAGCTCGGCCTCGATGGCGACGCCGGCGGCGTGACACCGGACGGCGAGGTCGCGGGTGGCGGCGACGTTCGCCGCGAAGTCCAGGTGGGAGCCGTCGTACATCACCGAGTCCACACCGAGGTCGATGCCGGCGGCGATGAGGTCCGTGTCCTCGATGTGGTCCAGGTGGACGAGGACCTCGACGTCGGCGGCACGGGCGATCGCCTGCGTCGCGGTCGTGATCGGTGCGAGGCCGCCGTGGTACCGGACGCAGTTCTCGCTGATCTGCAGGATGACGGGCAGTCCGGCCAGCTCGGCCCCGGTGACGATGGCCTCTGCGTGCTCGAGCAGGACGACGTTGAACGCACCGACGCCGCGGTGGGCCGTCCGTGCGGTGTCGAGCAGGCCGGTCAGGGCGAGGTCGGTGATCATGCTGGGGTCCTCGTTCGGTCGGGGTCGGGGGTCGTCAGGAAGCGGTGGACGTCGGCAGGGTCGACCTCGCCCGCCACCGGGCGCAGGACGGCTGCGGCGCCGTGGGCGGCGGCCGACCGGAGCGCCCGGAGCAGGCGGTCGTCGTCGAAGGGCGCTCCGGTTCCGGTCCGGAACCCTGCACCCACGAGGGCAGCGACCAAGCCGGCGGTCGCGGCATCGCCGGCACCGGTCGGGTTGCCGGCGACGTCGGGCACCGCGGGGACCTCGAGCACGTGGTCCGTGGTGTGCGCGGCGATCCCGTGCGCTCCGCGCGAGACCACGACGACCCCGGCACCGAGCTCGAGCAGCCGGAGTGCCCCGGCGCGCTCGTCCGCGGCGCCGGTGGCGTCGAGCAGCTCCTCGACGTTCGGCTTGCAGACCGTCGCTCCGGCACGGGCCGCAGCCAGGAGCGCAGCACCGGAGCAGTCGACGACGCTCAGGGCGCCGTGGTCGCGGGCAGTGGCCACCCAGGACGCGACGACCTCGGGAGCCGCACGGCTCGGCAACGACCCGGAGACCACGAGGGCGTCCGCGTCGTCGTGGCCGAGCAGCTCGTCGACGGCAGCACCGACCGCGCCCCACTCGGCGGGGACGAGCACCGGGCCGGGCTCGCCGAACATCGTCGGGTGTGCGGCGTCGTCGACCACGGTGACCGTCGTGCGGGTCTCGCCGGAGACCACCACGTCGGTGTGGGCGAGGCCGAGGTCGTCGAGCGCATCGGTGATCCAGCGGCCGGGCGCGCCACCGAGGGGCAGGACGGCGTGCGTGGTGACCCCGGTGGCGGCCAGGACCCTGCCGACGTTGAGCCCCTTGCCGCCGGGGCGCCGCTGGACCTCGAGCACGCGCTGGGTCTCGCCGAGGCGCTGTTCGGCGACCCGGTACGTGACGTCCACGGCCGGGTTCGGGGTGACGACGACGATCACGCGGCCACCGCCGTCGGCAGGGGGCGCACCGCTCCGGTGTCCGGTTCGAGTACGAGCAGGTCCGCCGGGGCACCGGGCGTGAGCGGGGCCGGTCGGCCGAGCAGTCGTGCAGCACGCGTCGAGGACGCTGCGACGACCTCGGGCAACGGGGTACCGGCGGCGAGGAGCCGACGGGCGGCGTCGGCGACGGTGATCGTGCTGCCCGCCAACGAGGAGCCGTCGGCGAGCATCGCGATGCCGTCCCGCACCGAGACCGCGGATCCGGCGATCGTGTGGTCGCCGTCCGGGCAGCCCGTCGCCGACATGGCATCGGACACGAGGACCATGCGGCCGGGGGCGCTCCGTCGGACGAGGTCCACGGTGGCCGGGTCGAGGTGGTGTCCGTCGACGATGCACTCGAGCAGCACGCGGTCGTCGGTCAGGGCGACCCCGACCGGACCCGGCGCGCGGTGGTGGAGCGGCGGCATCCCGTTGAACAGGTGTGTGACGAGCGAGGCGCCGGCGTCGATCGCACGGTGCGTCTGCTCGGAGGTGGCGTCGGTGTGCCCGATCGCCACGACGACCCCGGCTGTGACGAACCGGGTCACCGCGTCGAGGGCGCCGGGGAGCTCGGGGGCCAGCGTCACCACCCGCAGTGCGCCGTCGGCGGCCTCGAGGAAGGCCTCGACCTCGTGCGCGTCCGGGGCGTGCAGCAGGTCCGACCGGTGGGCACCGCGTCGGGCCGGGGCGAGCCACGGTCCTTCCAGGTGCAGCCCTGCGAGCGTCCGGTCCGACACGAGCGGTCGCAGACGCGTCAGCGCAGCGACGGTGTCCTCGCGGCGTCCGGTCGCGATCGACGCGACGAGGGTCGTGGTCCCCCGCGACCCGTGGTGTGCCACGGCGGCCCAGGCGTCGTCGGCGGAGCAGGCCGCGAAGTCGTGGCCGAGGGCACCGTGGGCGTGCAGGTCGACGAAGCCCGGCACGACCGTCCCGTCGACGGTGACCGCGGTGTCGGTGTGCGGCGGAGTCCCGATGCCCACCGCGAGCACGGTGGCGTCGTCGCCGAGGACGATCCATCCGTCGTGCAGGTCCTGGGCGGCGGTCACGATCCGCGGTGCTCGCACGAGGGCGGTCACAGCAGGACTCCGGCCTCGAGTGCACGTCGTGCGAGCAGGCCCGCGCCGATGGCACCGGCGGCGTCGCCGTGGTGCGCCGGCACGATCTCCGGTGTGCGGACCCCGACCAGGCGTTCGGCCACCGCCGTGCGCAGCGGGTCGAACAGCAGCGGGCCGGACTCGGCGAGTCCCCCGCCGACGATGATCGTGTGGCTGCCGGCGACCGCGGCCGTCCAGGCGCAGGCGTCCGCGAGCACGTCGACGCAGTCGTGCCAGACGGCGGTCGCGGTGGGGTCGCCGTCGCGCACCCGGAGCATCGCGTCGTGTGCGGACGCCGATCCCGAGCGTCGTGCGACTCCCCCGGCCGAGGCGATCTCCTCGACCCGGAGCCCCGCGTGCGGTCCGGACCGGATCAGCACCTGGCCGATCTCGCCGGCCCAGCCGCCGCCGGGGACGACCTGGCCGTCGACCACGAGTGCGCTCGCCAACCCGGTACCGACCGGCAGGAACGAGACCGAGCCGTGCGACAGCTCGGGTCCGCCGGCGGCGACCTCGGCCAAGGCGCCGGCACGGACGTCGTGCCCGAACGCGATCGGCACGTCGATGCCACGTCGAGCGAGCTCGACGCCGACGAGCTCGCGGATCGGGACGTCCTGCCAGCCGAGGTTCACGGCGATGACGACCGTGCCGGAAGCCTCGTCGACGACACCGGGCGTGACGAGCCCGATCGCGTCGAGCCCGATCACCCCGTGGCGCTCGTGCTCGAGTGCCCGCACGGCCAGGTCGGCGACCGCCACGGCCAGTCGGAGGCCCGTCGGATCGTCGCGCGGCGTCGGGACCCGGGTCTCGTCGAGGACGAGTCCGTCGGCGTCGGTGAGTCGGGCCTTGGTGCCCGTGCCGCCGACGTCGACCCCGAGCACCGCGCCTGCGCCCGTCATCAGGTGAGGATGACCGACCGCGTGAGCGACCGGGGGTTGTCCGGGTCCAGCCCACGACCCTCGGCCAGGGCGACAGCGAACCGGTGCACGACGACGAGCCCGGCGATCGGGTCGAGGTCGTGCTGCACGAAGCGTGCGCCGGTGGCGGCCACCTCGTCGGCCAGCCCCTGCGGCGCGGCGCCGAGCGACCAGACGAGTCGGCCGGGCTGCGCGATCGCGATCGGCCCGTGCCGGTAGTCCATCGCCGGGTACGACTCGGCCCAGAACTGCGCGGCCTCGCGCGTCTTGAGGGCTGCTTCGAACGTCAGGCCGACGGCGGCACCACGCCCCACGAACGACACCTGTTCGGCGTCGAGCAGGTCGTCGATCGGCAGCGTCAGCGCGGTCTCGGCCTGGGCGGCGAGCGCGTCGACGTCGTCACCGATCGAGGCACGCAGCAGGGCGAGGGCCGTGGTGGCGAACCGGGTCTGCACGACGGAGCGTTCGTCGGCGAAGGGCAGCGCGACCACGTCGTCGGCGACCGCCGCGGCTGGGCTGTCCGCGACGGCGGTGATCAGGACGGTGCGCTGCGACGGCAGGGCCTGCAGCAGGTCGACGATCTCGGTCGTGGTGCCAGAACGGCTGATGGTGAGCACGCGGTCGTACTCGCGCGACGCCGGGTACTCGGAGCCGGCGAAGGCGTCGGTGACCCCGAGGCCGGCCTGCTCACGGGCGACGGCGTAGCTCATCGCGATGAACCAGCTCGTGCCGCAGCCGATCACCGCCACGCGTTCGCCGGGCTGGGGGAGCGCATCGGCGAAGGTCGGCAGGAGCGCCGCGGCTGCACGCCAGGTCTCCGGCTGGGACGCCAGTTCGGCGCTCACGAAGGTGTCGGTCATGGGAGCCTTCCGGTCCGGTTCGATCCGGGTGATCGATGATCAGGAAGCGTAGCGAGCGATCGTGCGCGATGGAAGACCAAAGCGTCAATTCCGATCACCGAGCGACCGCGATGACACCGTAGGATGACCGTCATGACCCCCCAACAGCGGCTGAACGCCCTGCTCGAACTGGTGAGCGAACGCGGCAACGTGTCGATCGCCGAGATCGGGGAGCTGCTCGGGATCTCGGCCGCCACCGCTCGACGTGACCTGACGACGCTCGCCGACCAACGGCTCGTCACGCGCACACACGGGGGAGCCGCGGCACTGGGGGCGGGCTACGAGCTGCCCCTGCAGTACAAGATCGCTCGGCAGGCCGAAGCGAAGACCGCCATCGCCCGAGCCGCCGCGCGGCTGGTGCAGCCCGGTGAGACCGTCGGACTGAACGGCGGCACCACGACCACCGAGGTCGCGCGCGAACTCGGCAAGAGCGAGCGGTTCATCCGCGCCGACGGCGAGTTCGGGATCACCATCGTCACCAACGCGCTGAACGTCGGCTACGAGCTGTCCGTCCGCGCCAACGTCAAGATCGTGGTCACCGGCGGGGTGGCGCGGCGGCAGTCGTACGAGCTCGTCGGCCCGCTCGTCCGCGACACCCTCGACGAGTTCGCGCTCGACCTGGTGATCCTCGGGGTCGACGGGCTCACCGGGCAGTACGGCGCCACGACCATGCACGAGGGCGAGGCCGAGGTCAGCCGGCACTTCGCCTCCGTCGGCCGACGGGTCATCGTGGTCGCCGACTCGACCAAGATCGAGCGGTCGACCTTCGCCAGGATCTGCCCGCTGGACCGCATCGACGTCCTGGTCACCGACCAGCCCGTCCCGCCGGCGTTCGCGGCCGACCTCGCCAGCGCCGGCGTGGAGCTCGTCGTCGCCGACTGAGCAGGCGGACGGACGCCCCGGATCCGGGGCCGACGTTTCGATCGTGTAAAACCCTCCCGCCGTGGACCCATGAGCGATCCATGAGCGCCTATTGTGCATTCATGATCGATTCGGCATCATGGGCGTCACAATCACGCAAGGGAGCGAGATGAGCATGGGCGTTGACAACGGGAACCTCCGCGTCGCGGTGATCGGCATGGGCCAGCGGTCCGCCATCGCGAAGCACGTCGCCGAGGCGGTCGCCGCGGACCCGGCACTGCGGGCGCAGGTCGTCGCCGTGGCGGACGTCACGGAAGCGGGCCGCGAGCGCGGGCGGGCCGAGTACCCCGAGGCACTGGTGGTCGAGCACCACCGGGACCTCACCGGGCAGGTGGACGCCGCGATCGTCACCACCCCGGACCGGACCCACGCCGAGATCGCGATCGACCTGCTCCGTGCTGGCATCGCGGTCTACCTCGAGAAGCCCCTCGCCATCACGGTCGAGGACGCCGATGCCGTCCTCAACACCGCCGCCGAGACGGGCACCCCGCTGTACGTCGGACACAACTTCCGGCACGCGGCCGTCGTCCGGCTGATGCGCGAGATCGTCGACCGCGGCGAGATCGGCGAGGTCAAGGCCGTCTGGTGCCGACACTTCGTCGGCAACGGCGGCGACTACTACTTCAAGGACTGGCACGCGGACCGCGCGAACGTGAACTCGCTGCTCCTGCAGAAGGCCAGCCACGACCTCGACGTCATCCACGCGCTCGGCGGCGGCGACACCAGCCGCGTCGTCGGAATGGGCTCGCTGTCGGTCTACGGCGCCGTCACCGACCGGCGGGACCGCAGCGGCGAGCTGATGGGGGACTGGTTCTCCCACGACAACTGGCCGCCGCTCGCCCAGACCGGGCTGAACCCCGTCGTCGACGTCGAGGACGTCTCGATGGTGATGATGACGCTCGACAACGGTGTGCAGGCGAGCTACGAGCAGTGCCACTTCACCCCGGACTACTGGCGGAACTACACGGTCATCGGCACCGAGGGCCGCCTCGAGAACATCGGCGACACCGGCGGCGGCGTGGTGAAGGTCTGGACGCACCGTCGCGGCTGGGACACCACCGGGGACCGCGAGTACCCGATCGACGGCGTCGAGCACGGCCACGCCGACGCCGACCTGCTCACCATGACCGAGTTCCTGCGGTCCGTCGCGTTCGGCGAGCCGACGGAGCTGTCCCCGATCGCTGCCCGGGCCGCGGTCGCCGCCGGTGCCCTCGCGACCCGCTCGCTGCGCGCCGGTTCCGTCCCCATCGACGTCCCGCCCCTGCCGGCCGAGACGATCGCGCACTTCAGCCGGCCCGCCACGCACACCACCCGACCCTCCACGCACACCACCCGACGCACCACGCAGTCCCTCTCACCCACCCACCCCGCCCAGACCGTCGGTTCCTGACGGCCGTGCGAAAGGACTCCCTGATGACCGCACACATCCCCGCCCGAGGAACCGGCGTCCGCCGACTCCTCGTCGGTGTCGTCGCCGCCCTCGGCGCGACCGCACTCCTCGCCGGGTGCTCCACGTCCTCCGGGGCGTCGAGCTCCGGCGGCGACTACACCGCTGCCGCGAAGGACACCAAGGCGAAACTGACCTACGCCGTCTGGGACGAGAACCAGGTCAAGGCGATCAAGGCGAACCTGAAGGGCTTCAACGAGGAGTACCCCGACATCACGGTCAGCGTCGACGTCACGCCGTTCGCCAACTACTGGACGAAGCTGCAGACCCAGGGCTCGAGCAACACGCTTCCCGACCTGTTCTGGATGAACGGCCCGAACTTCCAGCTGTACGCGGCCAACGGCAAGCTCGCGCCGATCACCGGCGAGGTCGAGGCCGGCGACATCGATCCCGCGAAGTACTCGAGCGCGCTGAACGACCTGTACACGTACGACGACACCCAGTACGGCGTGCCGAAGGACTTCGACACCATCGGCGTCTGGGTGAACAAGGCCCTGTTCGAGAAGGCCGGCATGGACCTGCCGTCGAAGGACTGGACCTGGGACGACTTCCAGAAGACCGGCGCCGAGCTGAGCAAGAAGCTCAAGGCCGACGGTGCGTACGGCGCCGCGGGCGGCATGGACGGCCAGACGACCTACTACGACACGATCTTCCAGGCCGGGGGATCGGTCGTGAACGCGGACGGCACGAAGTCCGAGTACGCGTCGAAGGCGTCGGAGGAAGGCCTGCAGTTCTGGACCGACCTGATCGCGTCCGGTGCTTCGCCGTCGATCAAGCAGCTCACCGACACGACCGCCGACCAGTGGTTCACCTCGGGCAAGCTCGCCATGTACCAGGGCGGCAGCTGGTTCCGCTCGGCCCTGACCGGCACCGCCATGGAGAAGGACATCGTCGTGTACCCCCTGCCGAAGGGCAAGGAACAGGCGACCGTCATCCACGGCGTCTCGAACGTCGTGTCCGAGGCGAGCAAGAACAAGGCCGCCGCGCAGGCGCTCCAGGTCTACCTCGCCGGCAAGACGGCCCAGCAGCAGCAGGGCGACATGGGCGCCGTCATCCCCGCCTACGAGGGCACGCAGTCCGCCTTCACGAAGACGATGCCCGACGCCGACCTGCAGGTGTTCCTCGACGCGGTCGACTACGCCAAGCCCCTGCCGGTGTCGAAGAACACCGCCGCGTGGAACACCCTCGAGACCAACCTCCTGCCGAACGCCTTCGACGGTTCGACCCCGGTCGACGACGTCGCGGAGCAGCTCGCGCAGAAGATGGACGCCGCCCTCACGAAGGAACAGTGAGGTCCGAGCCGATGACGATCAACACCGAGCGGCCGCAGGCCGCCTCCGCCCCCGCCCGGACGACGCGTTCGTCCGGGCGGGGCGCCCCCGGCCCGGCGGCCGGTGGCAAGCGCGCACCACGACGGACCGACGGCTGGTGGCCGTGGCTGTTCGTCCTCCCGCTGCTCATCGGCGTCGGCACGTTCTACATCTGGCCGATCATCCAGACGTTCTGGTACTCGTTCACCAGTTGGGGCGTCTTCGGCGGTGCGACGTTCAGCGGTGTCGCGAACTACGTCCGGTTGGCGGGCGACCCGCAGCTGTACCAGTCGCTCCTCAACACGATCGTCTACACGGTCATCGTCCTGGCCGGCATCCCGATCGCGGTCTGGCTCGCCAGTCTGCTGAACACCCCTGGTCTGCGGTTCGCGCAGTTCTACCGGGTGCTCTTCTTCCTGCCCTACGTCGCCATGCCGGCAGCGATCGCCCTCGTCTGGCGCATCATGTTCAACGGCGACTACGGCATCGTGAACTGGTTCATCGGACTGTTCGGCATCGACGGTCCGTACTGGATCTCGACCCCCGGGTTCGCCCTCGTCGCGGTGAGCTTCGTCGGCCTGTGGTCGTCGCTCGGGTTCTCGATGATCATCCTCGGCGCCGGCCTCAAGGACATCCCACCGGAGCTGTACGAGGCCGCCGAACTCGACGGCGCGAGCCGGTGGCGGCAGTTCCGCTCCGTCACGGTCCCGCTGCTCAGCCCGAGCATCTTCTTCGTGGTCATCGTCACGACGATCTCGAGCTTCCAGCTGTTCGACCTGCTCTACGCCATCCTCGGCAGCACCAACCCGGTGATCCCGAAGACGATGTCGCTCGTCTTCTACTTCTACAGCGCCGGGTTCATCGACAACGACAAGGGCTTCGCGGCCGCGATCGCCATGGTGATCTTCCTGCTCATCGGCATCGTCACGCTCGTGCAGTTCCGCGTCCAACGGAAGTGGGTGCAGGCATGACCGCAACCGTGACACCGCCCGGGGCTGCCCGTCGACCGGGTCGTCGCGGCGGCAGCCACTGGTGGATCCACGTCGTCCTCGGCGTCGGCGGCTTCGCGATGGCGTTCCCGTTCGTGTGGCAGATCATCATGTCGCTGTCCACGAACGCCCAGGTGCAGTCCGTCACGCCGACGTTCTGGCCGGGGGAGCTGCAGTGGCAGAACTACGCACAGGTCTTCGAACGCCTGCCGTTCCTCAGCCAGCTCGGCACGTCCGTGTACGTCACCATCATCCGCACCCTGGCGCAGATCGTGCTCTGCACGCTCGCCGGCTACGCCTTCGCCCGCATGCGGTTCCGGGGCCGGGCGATCCTGCTCGCGATCGTGCTGTCGATCCTGCTGGTGCCGTCGCAGGTCTACCTGATCTCGCAGTACCAGATCGTGCAGGGGCTCGGATGGCTCGACACCCTGATGGGGATCGTCGCGCCGGGCCTGTTCAGCGCCTTCGGCACCTTCCTGATGCGGACGGCGTTCCTGAACATGCCGCCGGAGCTCGAAGAGGCCGCACGCATGGACGGCGCGAACCCGTTCCAGACGTTCTGGCGGATCATGCTGCCGCTCGCGCGTCCCTCGATCAGCGTGCTCGCGATCACGACGGTGCTGTGGTCGTGGAACGAGCTGCTCTGGCCGCTCGTCGTCTCGACCCGCGCCGAGGACATGCCCCTCGCCGCCGGACTCGCCACCCTGTCGAGCGACCGGACGATCGACTACCCGGTGCTGATGGCCGCGAGCCTGATGGCCATGGCCCCGGTGCTCATCATGTTCGTCGTCCTGCAGCGGCGGGTGATGGACGGGCTCGCCTCGTCCGGTCTGAAGTGACCACCGACACCCCCGGCCAGGAGGCCCGTCCCGCGTCCGTCGCGGTCCTCGCCGCCGCCGTGGGGTCGCCGGACGACTCCGCCACGGTGGCGGCCGCACTGGCCGCCACCGTGGCCGACGCCGAACCCGCCCAGCGGGACACCCTGATGGTCGCCGCGCTCCGCGCGGCCGTGCCCGGCAACGCGGCCGCGCTCGAGGCACGAGGGCTCCCACGCAGTCTCGCCGAGGCGTCCGTGGCTGACGTCGACCGCAAACTCGACCGGTACGGAATGCGCGGCACGGGGGTGGACTGGCTCGTCGCGGTGGCGACCGGACGCGTGGTGGCCGTGGGACGCCTCCAGTTCGAACTCGGCGACCACCTGCCGGACGGATCGCCGGCCTGGGGTGTGCACGTGCCGGAGACCGGGCCGCTCGATCCGGACGCCTGCGACCGGTCCTTCGCCCGCGCGCCCGAGGTCCTGCGCGCCCTCGCGCCGGCGCTCGCCGCGGACCGCTGGCAGTGCCGCTCGTGGATCCTCGATCCCGGTCTGGCCGCGGTGCTCGGTCCCGACGCGAACCTGGTGCGCTTCGCCCGACGGTTCCGGCTCGCGCCGCCCGGTCCGCACGATGCCGCCGAGGGCGACGCGAGCGCGGCGAAGTTCGTCTTCGGGGTCCCGCTGGCGACGGCGCGCGCCTCGACGGCGACCGGACGGCTGCCCCGGGCCGTGCTCGAGCGGTGGGCGGCGGGCGCGCACTGGACGGAACGGACCGGTACCGCACCCGTCGTCTGATCGCGCGCAGCAGTCAGCGCGTACCGTGCAGCGCATGACGAAGCCCGACCACGACCACCTCGACGACGGCGTGGACATGACGTTCGAGGAACGACGCCAGGACACCTTCCGGCGCATGTCCGGGTCCGACGCACACGACGCCGACCCGCGGGTCGAGGTGTCCCGCGCCGAGGACGGCGACGTCCGCATCGACGTCGCCGACACCGCAGCCGTCCGCCCGGGTGGCCCGAAGCGCGCGTGAACTGATCGTCGTCAGCCGGTGACGGTGGGGCACGGCATGATCGTTGCGTGCACCTCGTCCTCAGCCGCGTCGACGGCGGCGTCCTCGCGACGCCCTTGTCCGACGCGGGGACCGCTGACGGTGCGCCGATGCGCGTGGACGAGTCGGGCCTCCCGGCCTTCGTCGCGGTGCACGACGCACCGGGCGTGCGCTGGGTGTGGGACGACACCGCACGCTGGTACCCGGCCGTGCTCACCGCCGGCGGACGTGTGGGGCGCTGCGTCGACCTGCGGTTGTGCCGACGGATCCTGCGCGCAGCGCTGGCCGCGCGGGGTTCCGCACTCGCTGCGGCACCGGCGGACGCGCTCGACGCTCCGGTGGCAGAGGCCCGGGTCGTCCGGCCGACGCAGGCCCAGCTCTTCGACGACGCCCTGTTCACCGCGTCGGTCCCCGACGACGACCTCGACCCGGTCGCCGAGTTTCGTGCGCAGCTCGCAGCGGTCGCCGGGTCGACGGCTCCCGGAGCGCTCCGGCTGTTGACGACCGCGGAGTCCGCCGGCGCGCTCGTCGCCGCGGAGATGCTGCATGCCGGACTGCCGTGGCGTGCGGACGTGCACGAACGTCTGCTCGAGGAGACGCTGGGGCCGCGCGTGCCCTACGGCGTGCGGCCGCGCCGGCTCGAGGAGATCGCCGCCGTCGTGCGCGAGCGCCTCGACGACCCGGCGCTCAACCCGGACTCGCCGGCCGACGTCCTGCGGTCGCTGCGCCGTGCCGGGCTCATGGTGACGAGCACCCGCAAGTGGGAGCTGCAGGAGATCGAGCACCCCGTCATCGAACCGCTGCTCGAGTACAAGCGACTCGCGCGGCTCCTGACGGCGAACGGCTGGACGTGGCTCGACGAGTGGGTGCGCGACGGCCGGTTCCACCCGAAGTACGTGGTCGGCGGCGTCGTGACCGGGCGCTGGGCGGCCGACGGCGGGGGAGCGATGCAGCTGCCGAAGGGCATCCGCGGGGCGGTCATCGCCGACCCGGGCTGGAAGCTCGTCGTGGCTGACGCTGCACAGTTGGAGCCGCGCGTGCTCGCGGCGATGGCCGGCGACCGCGCGATGGCCTCCGCCGGTGACGGGCGCGACCTGTACGACGGCGTCGTCGCCTCGGGAGCGGTCGAGACCCGCCAGCAGGCGAAGGTGGCCATGCTCGGCGCGATGTACGGCGCCACCCAGGGCGAGGGCGGTCGGCTCGTCCCACGTCTGGTGCGGGCGTTCCCGCGCGCGCTGGACCTGGTCGAACGCGCAGCACGCGCGGGGGAGCGGGGCGAAGCCGTCACGACGTTGCTCGGTCGGACGTCGCCCGTGCCGGAGTCGTCGTGGTTCGAGGCGCGGAACCAGGCCTACACGGTCGAGGGCACCCCGGCGATGCAGCGTGCCGTCGAGTCACGGGCCCGGAGCTGGGGGCGGTTCACCCGGAACTTCGTGGTGCAGGGGACCGCGGCCGAGTGGGCGCTCGCGTGGATGGGGTCGTTGCGCTCCCGGCTCACCGCGCGGTTCCCCGGGGCGGTGACGGACGCGCCGCACCTGGTGTTCTTCGTGCACGACGAGATCGTGGTGCACGCGCCGGAGGAGCACACCGAGTGGGTGGCGACGCAGATCCGCGAGGCCGCGGTCGATGCCGGACGGCTGCTGTTCCAGGACTTCCCGGTGACGTTCCCACTGTCGGTCGCCGTGGTGGGGGCGTACTCCGAGGCGAAGGACTGACCGGGGCCTGAGCCTCGGCGGTTCCCGGGCGCTTCGGGCAGGGTGGACGGATGGACACCGAACGCGGGGACGCCGCCGACCGCACCGTCGGCGAGGTCGACCTCACCCGCTGGCGCACCCGCGCGGGCCGGGCGACCGCTCAGGGATGGACCACCCTCGGTCACCGGTACGGCGCGATGCCGCTCCTGTTGCTCACCCTCGCGATCGGCATCGGGATCGCCGTCGTCGCGACCTGGATCGCGTCCGAGGTCTACGACGCGGTCCGCGAAGCCGACGACGTCGCCGTGCTCGACCGTCCGGTGCTCGACTGGGCGCTCACCCTCCGGTCGCCCGTGGGGGATCGGCTGGTCACGTGGTGGACCGACATCGCGGGCACGATCGGGATGCCCATCGTCGCACTCGGGTTCCTGGTCGGGTTCACCATCCAGCGGCGGGCGTGGACCCCGCTGGTGCTCCTCGTCGCGGCGAGCGGTGGCTCGCTCCTCATGACGATCGCGGGCAAGGACCTCATCGGTCGGGCGCGTCCGCCGCTCTCCGACGCGGTGCCGCCGTACGAGCACTCGCCGTCGTTCCCGTCCGGGCACACCCTCAACGCGACGGTCATCGTGGGGACGATCGTGTACCTGCTGCTCCTGCGACAGTCGCGGGTGGTGACGCGGGTGTGGACGATCGTCGTCGGCACGCTGTTCGTGCTGTCGGTCGGGGCCTCGCGGGTGTTCCTCGGGCACCACTGGCTCACCGACGTGCTGGCGGCGTGGGCGCTGGGGCTCGCCTGGCTCGCGCTCGTGATCACGGCGCACCGGTTGTACCTGACGGCGCTCCGTCACGGCGCCGAGCCCACCCCGGACACCGACATCGTCAAGAAGACTTGAACTGTGATGGATCCCGTTCCAGAAACATCTTCGGAACTTGAACGACCCCGCTCCAGGTTCAATTTTTGACCCGTAAAATGGAACGATGGACCTCACGCGCTTCCGGAGCAGCCCCGTCGGTCAACTCGTTCCGGTTCGTGGAGTCGACGGTCGGACCGGCCGCTCGTACGACCACTTCGGTTTCGTACCGGACCCGCTCGGCGAAGTCCCGACACTGTCCGGAGGGACGTGGACCAAGGTCGCCCGCGCGAACCGGGCGCTCGGGGCGCTACGGCAAGGATCATCTTTGATCCCGAACCCCGGCATCTTGCGCGCTCCGACTCTCCGGCGAGAGGCGCAGAGTACCTCCGCGCTCGAGGGCACCTTTGCGCCGCTGGACGACGTCCTCGCCGCGGAAGCGGTCGGGAAGGCTGACCGGTCCGCGGCCCTGTCCGAGGTACTGAACTACGTGGACACCGCCGAGCTCGGGTTCACTTGGGTGCAGGAGCGCCGCGTCACGACCGGTCTCCTCGAGGAACTGCAGTCGGTACTGGTCCGTGGCACTGCCGCAGGTACACCGCAGGCTGGACACATCCGGACGGTTCCAGTGGCGATCGGAACGCGCGGAGGTGGCATCGAGGATGCCCGATTCGTCCCGATGCCACCGGGGACGCCGCTGCGGAGTGCATTGGGTGACCTCCTCGAATGGGTGGACACGGCGCCTCTGTACGACATCGACCCAGTGGTTGCGGCAGCGCTCACGCACTACCAGTTCGAGACACTGCACCCGTTCAACGACGGCAACGGTCGTCTCGGCCGCTTGCTCATCGTCCTGCAGTTCATGCGGTCTGACGTCCTCACCGAGCCGTTGCTGAGCGTCTCGCCGTGGTTCGAGGCTCGGCGAGAGGAGTACCAGGATGCGCTGGCCGCGGTCAGTGCAGAGGGGGCCTGGGACGAGTGGGTCGCGCTCTTCGCCGACGGGATCCACAGCTCCGCGACGGACACAGGAGCCCGGATGTCGGATCTTCTGGCGGTGCAAGCGGAGTACCGCGATCGCATCCGAGCAAGCGGAGCGCGGGGAATGGTCCTCGACGTGGCTGACTACCTCATCGGGGCGCCGTTCGTCACGGTTCCGATGTTGGCCACTGCTCTGGGAAAGACCTACCAGGCCGCCAGCAACGCCGTCGCTCGGCTCGTCGATCTCGACATCTTGTCCGAGGTCGAGCGGCAGGGAATCCGTGTCTTCCGGGCCTCGAACGTCGTCCAGGTCACGATGCGGTCGGGGAGCGGAGCCGCTCAGTGAGCAGAAGACGTCGGGTCAGCCACGCGCACTCGACGTCTTCTGCTCACTCGACGAGCCGCCAGCGGGGCCGTCAGGTGGTGCCGGTAGGTTGCCCCGCATGGAAGAACGGGTCTTCGGCGGCAGGTACCGCGTCACGGGCACGCTCGGACACGGTGGCATGGCGTCCGTGTACCGCGCGGTCGACGAGCAACTCGGCCGCGAGGTCGCCGTCAAGGTGTTCCGCATCGGGCCGGTCGACCACGGGGAACGCGCCCGCGCCGAGTCGGAGATCCAGACCCTCGCGACGCTCCGCAGCCCGACGCTGGTCACCCTGTACGACGCAGCGCTCGACGACGAGGACGGCGACTCGTACCTCGTCATGGAGCTCGTGCCCGGCAGTGACCTCGCCACCCGGCTGCGCGAGGGGCCGCTCGACCCCACGACCGCGGCCCGTGTCGGCTCGCAGGTGGCTGACGGCCTGAGTGCCGTGCACGCGCAGGGCATCGTCCACCGCGACGTGAAGCCCGCCAACGTGCTGCTCGAACGCGACGGCAGTCACGTCAAGCTCGCCGACTTCGGCATCGCCCTGCTCCGAGACGCCTCGCGGGTGACCGGCACCGGCACCGTGATGGGTACCGCTGCGTACCTGGCGCCGGAGCAGGTGCTGGCGCAGGAGATCACCGGCAAGGCCGACGTCTACGCCCTCGGGCTCGTGCTGCTCGAGTGCCTGACCGGCAAGACCCCGTTCCCGGGCAGCGCGATCGAGTCGGCGACCGCGCGACTGACCCGCAGCCCCGCGATCGACCAGCACCTGCCGACGGCCTGGCGCACGCTCCTGCACGTGATGACGGCGCAGGACCCGTCCGAGCGCCCGAGTGCCGCCGAGGCAGCCGAACGACTCCGCGCCCTGGGCCGCGACGAACCCTCGACCGCCACGCAGCTCCTGCCCGGCGGGCCCGGAACACTGACTGCAGCCGGCGCCGGTGCCGGAGCTGCCGCAGCCGGAGCTGCCGCAGCCGGCGCTGCCGGCGCAGCCACGGCTCCGATGGCCGCACACGCGGACGACGCGACCCGCGTGATGCCGGCGAGTGGTGCCTCCCGGACAGGTGTGCAGCCAGGCGCTGACGACGCGACCCGCGTGATGGACGCCCAGCGACCGAACGCTTCGGACGACGTGTCCACGACGGTGCTCGGTGCCCAGCGCGGCAGCGGCGGCCCGGCCGGCGGCGGGGCGACGCCGCCGGCGGCACCACCGGTCCGCCCGGCCTCCGGCGACGACCCGGCGAAGCGGGAGAGGCGCCGCAAGGGCCCGATCATCGCGGCCGTCGTCGTGATCGTCCTGGTGCTCGTCGGCATCGGCGTCGCGGTGTTCGCCCTGGACGGGAACGGCGACAGCACGCCCGCGCCCACGGACACGAGCTCGACCGCGCCCACCGAGGAGCAGCCGAGCGACGACCAGCCGAGCGACGACCAGCAACCGGGTGACGAGCAGCAGCCGAGCGAACCGGCCGAGCAGCAGCCCTCCGAACCCGCCGAGCAACCGTCCGAACCCGCGCAGCAGCCGAGCGAGCAACCGAGCGAACCGGCGCAGCCGACGCAGGACCCGCCGGTCGGTCCCGAGCCGAGCAGTCCCGCGTCCAACCCGGTGCAGCAGCCCCAGGACGGCACCGGCGCGGCGGACACCGCGGTCGACTCCGGGCCGGGCAAGTCCGAGAACGCCCCCGGGCAGAACAAGGGCTGACACGCCGAGCGTTCTCGTCCAGACGCTGGACCAAATACGCTGGACCCGTGCGAGAACTGCAACGGAGCGGTGGGCCGACGACGGCCGTCGCGGCGCGGAACGGTGTCGGGTACGGATCGTCAGAGGGGTGGCTGGTCGAACGACCGTCGGGTGACGGTGCCGTGGTGGCGTCGGTGCCCGGCTTCGGCGGTCGCGTGGTCGCGCCCGGCGACGAACTGTCGTGGGTGTGGTTCCCGGAGCGCACCCTGCCGCAGGGCGTCACCGAGCCCACCGAGGCCGACCTGTCGCACTTCTGGGACGCAACGGCCTTCGCGCTCGATGTCGTCTTCACTGACGGCACGCGACTGAGCGAGCACGAGGGCGCGCACGGCGGAAACGCCCGCGACCAGTACGGCGACGCGCTCACAGCTGAGTCGCAGGACGCCGCCCGCAAGCAGTGGGTCGACCAGTGGAACCGTCGTGCGGTGGACCTCACGCCGTTCGCGGGGCTGGTCGTCGACCGCCTGGAGGCCCGGCTCGGCTCCGACACGCAGCCTGCGGACGCCGACGGGGAACGTCCCGCCCTCCGCGGCTGGCTCGACGACGTCCGGATCGCCCCGGCACGCCCGGCACCGGCGACGCCGCTCGACCACGTCCGCACGACCCGTGGCACGCAGGCGTCCTCCCGGTTCTCCCGCGGCAACAACGCCCCGCTCGTCGGCATCCCGCACGGCGGTGTCTTCGGCCTGCCGATGACCGACGCGTCGAGCAACCGCTGGCCGTACGCGTACCAGGAGCATGCTCGCACCGAGGCCGACGGGCGGGTCCGACCGGCGATCCAGGCCTTCGCGACGAGTCACATCCCGTCGCCGTGGATGGGGGACCGCGGGGTCTTCCAGGTGATGCCGTCGCCGCTCGACACCCCCGACGTCGACCGGGCCGCCCGCGCGCTCGGGTTCGACCACGACGACGAACTCGACGGCCCGCACCGCTACCGGGTCACCCTCGACCAGGGTGTGACCGCCGAGATGACCGCGGGGGAGTTCGCCCTCGGCTTCCGGTTCACCGGTGCCCGCAGCATCGTGCTCGACCACCACGGCCGGGTGTCGGACGTGTCCGTCACGATCACCGACGGCACCGCCGTGGTCGAGGCCGTGCTCGACGACCGCCCCGGCACCCCGCCGCACCACGTGCACGTCCGGATCCCGGCCGTGACCGCGGACCACACCAGCGTCAGCGAACACGAGCTGCGCGGCTGGCTGTCCCTGGGGGAGTCGGAGCGCCCGGTCGACGTGTTGCTCGGCATCTCGACCGTCTCGATCGAGGACGCTCGCGCCAACCTCGACGTCGCCGGCTCCTTCGACGCGATGCGCACCCGGTCCGAGGCGCTCTGGACCGAGAAGCTCGCGACGCTCTCGTTCGACGGGGCCACCCCGGACCGGCTGACGAGCCTGTACTCCGGCCTGTACCGGGTGTTCCTCTACCCGAACCGTGCCGGCGAGACCGCCCTGACCGGCACCCCGCGGCACCGTTCGCCGTACGGAGCCGTCCTCGCCGACCCGATCCGCGACGAGCCCGGGCCGGAGACCGTCGAGGGGCTGTTCACCACCACGCACGGCTTCTGGGACACGTACCGCACCGCCTGGCCGCTGCTCGGACTCCTCACCCCGGAGGCCGCCGGCGAACTCGCACAGGGCTTCGTCGAGCACCACCACGACGGCGGGTGGACCCCGCGGTGGAGTGCCCCCGGTGCCGAGGACTGCATGACGGGCACCACGAGCGACACGGTCTTCGCCGACCTCGCGGCGAAGGGCATCACCGGCTTCGACCTCGCCGAGGCGTACCGGAGCGCGGTCCGCAACGCGACCGTCCCGCCGCGCGACGAGCGTGTCGGACGCAAGGGGAGCCTCCCGGGCGCCTTCCGCGGCCACGTCGACACCGCGACGTCCGAGGGGATGTCCTGGACCCTCGACGCCGCCATCAACGACTGGGGGCTCGCCGTCATGGCGGGCCTGCTCGCGTCGCGGGCGGGCACGCCCGCCGACCTGTCCCGGTACGAGGCCGAAGCCGAGTGGTTCGCGCGCCGGTCGCTGCAGTACCGCCACGTGTTCGACTCGGAGCGCGGGTTCTTCATCGGCCGCGACCCCGACGGCTCCTGGCGCGTCGGCACCGAGTTCGACCCGCGCGACTGGGGCGACGACTACACCGAGACGAACGCCTGGGGCACTGCCTTCACCGCGCCCCACGACGGCGCCGGCATCGTCGACCTGCACGGCGGGCCGGACCGGTTCGACGCCGCGCTCGATGCCTTCTTCTCGACGCCCGAGACCGGCGCGACCGTCCGCTCCGGCTCGTACGGCTTCCCGATCCACGAGATGACCGAGGCCCGCGACATCCGGATGGGCATGCTCGGCCTGTCCAACCAGCCCGCGCACCACATCCCGTTCTTCCCGATGTTCACCGGGCGGCACGACGACGCACACCGCATCGTCCGCGAATCGCTCGAGCGGCTGTTCGTCGGCTCCGACCTGGGCCAGGGCTACCCCGGCGACGAGGACAACGGCGAGATGAGCGCCTGGTACGTCTTCGCGATGATCGGCCTGTACCCGCTGGCGCCGTCCACGGGCACGTACGTGCTCGTGCCGCCGTCGGTCCGCAGGACGGTGCTGCAGCAGCCGGGAGGAACGCCCACCGTCATCGAGGTCGCCGACGGTTCCGCAGGCGCCTACGTGGTGTCGGTGACGGTCGACGGCTCGCCCTGGACGTCGGTCAGCATCCCGCACCAGGTGGTGGTGTCAGCGTCGCACATCGTCTTCACGCTGTCGTCCGAGCCGCAGGGCTGGGCGTCGGACACCCGACCGGTGTCGGCCTCCGAGGTGCACGGCTACCGGGACGCCCCGGTGGACGTCCTCCCTGTCGGTGCCTCGGCGCTCACCGACGACACCGGGCGGACCGTCACGGCGCTCGCCGCGGGGGAGTCGGTGTCGTTCGACCTGGTCTGCCCCGCCGCGTCGCTGTACACGGTGACGGTGGCGACTCCGGGGTCGTACTCGTGGCAGGTGTCCCTCGGTGGGAAGGTCACGGCGGTCGACGGTGCCGAGTTCACCTGGGGCGGGCAGACCCGGGTGTTCCGGATCATCGGCGGCGGTTCGTCGTTCGTGTTCACGGCGGGGACGGACGTCGCGCTGACGCAGCTCGAGCTGATCGCTGCGGATCGTTCCTGACCGCCGGTCATCGCGGCTGATCGCTCGCTCTGCGGCGGTTCAGAGGCGTCACTCAAGGTCGCCCGGCATGCTCGTCGGCATGTCGATCGCGAACTCGTGGGACCCGTCTGGTGGCCGTGCAATCCCGGAGGACCAGGTCCGCGAGGACGGGCTGGAGCTCGACGAGGACCCGGCGATGCTCGGGATCTCCTTCGACGTCGTGGGTGGCGCCTCCGCCGACCCCGCCGCGGTGTCCCCGGTCGACGTGCGCGTCCCGTCGGCGGGGACCCCGGCCTCCGCCGACTGACTTCACACTGAGCACCACCCACCGAGTACCGACCGGTAGTATTCCGGAATGGTACCGACGGCGTTCGTGGATGAATCCGAACCCGGTGGCGACCGTGACCCAGGCGCCTACATCCTCGGCGCTGTCGTGGTCGCGGACGCTGTCGCCGAGCCGTTCCGTGAAGCGTTGCGGGAGCTCAAGCCGCGGTCTGCTCGCAAGTTGCACTGGTCCGAGAGCGACGCCCGGCACAGGACGGGAATCGTCGAGATGCTCTGCGGGTACACGTTCGTTGCACTCGGAGTCGTGGGCGTCACTGATCCATCTGTCCGGAGCGAGCGCCGCCGACGTCTCGCTCTGGAGCAGTTGATCCTGGAACTCCGCGCGGGTGGCGTCGACCGAGTCGTCCTCGAGTCCCGAGGCCCCTCGGACCGGCACGATCGCGCGCACCTCGACGCCTTGCGATCACGCAAGTTGGTGCACGGCCTGGTCTTCGAGCACCTGCCGGGTGGCCGCGAGCCGCTCCTCTGGGCGGCGGATGCGATCTGCGGCGTTGTCGCGCTGGCTCGGCGGGGCGAAACGGGGCATCGCGATCAGCTGGATCACTTGCTGACCATCCGTGAACACCGCCGGTGAACGCGCGAATCCCCGGGCCCCGCTATACCGCAGGATCTCCCGGGGATCACTTCCGCACCCACCTCGATGGGGCGACTGCGCTCATTCTGACATATCAGGCTGGGTCGCGGAAGGGTCAGGCACGCGGTACTTGAAGCCCACGTGCGATCCGGTGAACCCGAGGCGCTCGTAGAACCGGTGCGCATCCGTCCGGGCGGCATCCGAGGTGAGCTGCACGAGCGGGGTCCCGAGCTCCGGCGCTGCGACGTCGGTCACCCAGCGCATCAGTGCACTCCCGATGCCGCCGGAGCGGAGTGCGCTGCTGACCCGCACCGCCTCGACGAGCAGCCGTGTCGAACCGCGGCGGGCCATGCCCGGGATCCGGGTGAGCTGCAGCGTGCCGACGAGCCGACCGGACTCCTCCTCGGCGACGAGCAGCGCGTTCGCCGGGTCGTCGGTGATCGACCGGAGTGCGGCGGCGTACTGCGGGCGGTCCTCCGGGGCGGCGACGTCCCCGCGGGCGGCACTGATCGGATCGTCGGAGAGCAGCGCCATCAGGGCGTCGAGGTCGCCGCCGACCGCGTTCCGCACCACCATCGATCCGGAGCGCGCGGACAGGCGGACGGGCAGGGTGAGGTCGTGGAGCACGACTCCACCCTGCCGCACGGACTCACGGAACGGTGTGACCCGCCGCGGTGAAGATCCGGTACCACTCCTCGCGCGACAGCTCGACGTCCGAGCCGGCCGCCGAGTCGCGCACGCGCTGCGGGTTCGTCGTGCCGAGGACGACCTGGAAGTGCGCGGGGTGCCGGGTGATCCACGCGACCGCGATGCCGGTCGGGGTGACCCCGTGCGCAGCGGCGATCTCCTCGAGGGCGTCGTTCAGGTCGGCGTACTGTTCGCGGTCGCCGAGGAAGACGCCGTCGAAGAAACCCTTCTGGAACGGCGACCAGGCCTGCAGCGTGATGTCGTTGATCCGCGAGTAGTTGAGGATGTCGTTGTCGCGGGAGATCGACTGGTCGAGGCCACCCATGTTCGCCGTGAGGCCCTGCGCGATGACGTTGGCGTGCGTGATGCTCAGCTGCACCTGGTTGAACGCGAGCGGCTGGCGCACGTGCTTCTTGAGCAGGTCGACCTGACCGGGGGTCTGGTTGGAGACGCCGAAGTGGTGCACCTTGCCGGCGGCGTGCAGCTCGTCGAAGGCCTTCGCGACCTCTTCCGGCTCGACCAGGGCGTCGGGGCGGTGCAGGAGCAGGACGTCGATGTACTCGGTCTGCAGTGCCGTGAGTGATTCCTCGACGGACTCGAGGATGTGCTCGTACGAGAAGTCGAAGTACGCGCCGTTCGGCGTGGGGCGGATGCCGACCTTGGTCTGCAGGACGATCTCGGCGCGCTCGGCCGGCGTCAGGGTGACGGCAGCGCTGAAGCGCTCCTCGCAGCCGTGCCAGCCGCCGTACACCGCGGCGTGGTCGAACATCGTCACGCCCGCGTCACGCGAAGCGGCGTACAGCGCGCGGATGTCCTCGTCGCTCATGTCGTTGATCCGCATGAGGCCGACGACGACGTCGGATGCGGTGAGGTCGGTCTGTGGCAACTCCAGTGTCTTCACGCCCTCGATCCTGCCAGCCGGACCACGGCGCAGGCAGGCCCTGCCAGTACCCCAGGCCGGCGCATCGGACCCCCGCTCAGTGGACGGAGAAGCCGCCGTCGACCGCGATCGACTGCCCCGTGACGTAGGCCGACCCGGGGCCGGCGAGGAACACCGCCGCCGCGGCGAAGTCCGAAGCGAGCCCGTTGCGCCCGACCAGCGTCCGCGCGGCGAGGGCCGACACCGTCGCGGGGTCGGCGCTGAGCCGCTCGTTGAGCGGGGTCCGCACGAAACCGGGGACGAGGAGGTTGGAGGTGACCCCCTGCGCGGACCACGCTTCTGCTTGGGACCGGGCCAGTGCCTCCAGGCCGGCCTTGGAGACCCCGTACGCGCCGCTCGCGGCGAAGGGACGGTGCGCCTGCTGCGAACTGATCGACACGATCCGTCCGTACCCGCGCGCGGCCATGCCGGGTGCGAGCCGCTGCCCGAGTACGAACGGAGCGTCGAGGTTGACGGCCATCGTGGCGTCCCAGGTGGCCTCGTCGAGGTCGGCCATCGGCGGCCGCAGGTTGATCCCGGCGGAGTTCACGAGGACGTCGACGTCTCCTGCTGCGTCGGCGAGTGCGTGCGCTCCGGCGCGCGAGGACAGGTCCGCGACGATGCCGTCGGCCGATCCTCCAGCGGCGCGGATGTCGTCGACCGTCGCGTCGATGGTGGACCGAGTCCGGGCTGCGATGAGGACGTGCGCACCCGCGTCGGCGAGTGCGGTGGCGATGGCCCGTCCGATGCCGGAACTGCCTCCCGTCACGAGGGCGGTGCGTCCGTCGAGGCCGAAGAGTTGCTGCAGCGACATCCGGCCAGGCTAGCGAGGCCCCGTACGCTGGGCCGGTGCGTGACGACCTGCTGCCGATGCTCGCCTGCCCCGTGTGCGCCGAGCCGCTCGGTCGGGTCGACGGCGGCCAGGTCGGCTGTGCGACCGGGCACCGGTTCGACGAGGCCAAGCAGGGGCACCTGACGCTGTTGCCGGCGAAGCGTCGGGCGCTCACCGCGGACACCCCGGAGATGGTCGACGCCCGGTTGCGGTTCCTGGGACGGGGGCACTACGCGCCTGTCGAGCGGGTGCTCGCCGACGTCGTCGCCGAGGCGACGGCGCCCGGTATCGTGCTCGACGTCGGGTCCGGTCCGGGGACCTACCTGGCGCATGCGCTGGACGCAGCGCACGTTCCCGACGCAGCGCACGTTCCGGACGGTGCGGACGGGAGGCTCGGGGTTGCGCCGGACGCGCTTGCACCTGTCGGCCGTCAGCTGACTCGACGACTGGGGGTCGCCCTGGACCTGTCGGCCATCGCGATCCGACGGGCGGCCCGCGTCCACGAACGTGCCGGAGCCGTCGTCGGGGACGTGACCGAGCGCCTCCCGGTCGTCGACCACGCTGCCGCCGTCGTCCTCGACGTCTTCGCACCCCGCAACCAGACCGAGTACGCCCGCGTCCTGCACCCCGACGGCGTGCTGGTCGTCGTGACTCCGCGCACCGGCCACCTGGCGGAGCTGGCCGAGGCGACCATCAGCGTGGACCCGGAGAAGGAGCGACGGCTGCACGACTCGCTCACGCCGTCGTTCGTCCTGCGGTCCTCCGAGGACATCACGTGGACGATGGAGCTGTCCGCCGAGGACGTCCACGACGTGGTGCACATGGGGCCGAGCCACCACCACGTCGCTCCGGAGACGGCGTTCGCCCCGGCAACGGTGACGGCCGCGGTCACCGTGTCCACGTGGACGCCGGCGGGCTGACCGCGGCCTTCGGAACCCGCTAGCGGTCGGCCGGAGCGACGTCGAGCTGCCAGACCACGCCGAACCGGTCGCGGAGCTGCCCGGCGAGCGGCGCCCAGGCCGAGGGAGCGAGGGGCTGCCGGATCTCGGCGCCGTCGGACAGCACGGCCCAGTACCGCTCGATCTCGGCGGTGTCGTCGCCGTGCACGAACACGTAGAACGCGTTCGATCCCTGGTCGTAGGGCTGCCCAGGCCAGACGTCGAAGGCCATGACCCGGAACCCCTCGGGTGTGGAGACCTGGCCGAAGACGACGCGGTCCGCCCAGGCCGGGTCGTCCAGGGCGCCCATCTGGCCGTAGGTGGCGGCGGTGACCTGGCCGCCGAAGACCGATGCGTAGAAGTCGAGGGCCTCGCGGGCGGTGCCGTCGAAGTTGAGGTGAGTTGTCGTTTCGATGCTCATGGCACGAGGATGACCGGCAATGCGGTCAGATCGTGTCCGCTTCTCCGACGAGAATGATCGACATGGCCGGACCTTCCTCGCGCATGTTCGCGCTGTTGTCGCTGTTGCAGGTGCACCGCGACTGGCCGGGCGACGAGCTCGCCGGACGCCTCGAGGTCAGCCCTCGGACCGTGCGCCGTGACGTCGACCGCCTCCGCGAGCTCGGGTACCGGGTCGAGGCGCTGCGCGGTCCCGCCGGCGGGTACCGACTCGCAGCGGGCTCGGAGCTGCCGCCCCTGCTGTTCGACGACGACCAGGCCGTGGCGATCGCCCTGGCGCTCGCCGTCGCTCCGGCGTCGGGCGCGGACATCGCCGAGTCGGCCGCCCGGGCACTGGCGACGGTCCGGCAGGTGATGCCCGCGCGGCTCCGCTCACGGGTGGATGCGGTGCAGGCCGTGACCGCGACGAGCCGGACCACGACCGACCCGGACGTCCTGGTGGCGGTGAGCGAAGCCGTCCACCTGCACGAGGTGTTCCGCTTCGGCTACGGCGAGGACGAGACCCCGCACCGGGTGGAACCGCATGCCGTCGTCGCCCGGAACGGCCGCTGGTACCTGCTCGACTGGGACCTCGACCGCGAGGACTGGCGCACCCACCGTGTCGATCGGATCGCGCCGCGGATGCGCACGCGCGTGCCGTTCACGCCCCGGCCGGTGCCCGGTGGCGACCCCGCGGCCTTCGTGTCGGCGCGGTTCAAGGGATCGGCGCAGGCCGACGTGTGGCCGTGCGTCGGTTCGGTCACCATGACGGCTGCCGACGCACGGACGATCACGCCCTACCTGCCCGAGGACGCCGTCGTCGAACCCCTGCCCGACGAGCGGAGTCGGGTGACGCTTGGCTCGTGGTCCTGGCCGGGGCTCGCCGGAGCGTTCGCGGGGTTCGCGGTCGACTTCCTGGTCGAGGGCCCCGATGATCTCCGCTCCGCGGTCCGTGCGCTGTCAGTACGGCTCGGCGCCTCGACCGCGAGCTGATGGTCCGAACGATCAGGGGTGGTCCAGAGCGGCTCATCCAACCAACCAGCGCCGAGGCCCGTCGACGAGACATCGATGTGCTCAGTGCTCGGGAAGGTCCCGAGCAGCGCGGCCACCCGCTCGGCCCAGTCACGGTCGGACGGGATCGACCTGAGCAGGTAAGCCATCACCGCCACGGTGTTGTAGACGCCGAACTGCTTCGGCGCATCCGATCTCGAGAGATGCGCGAGGAGCGGTACCTCGTCGGGCTTCGGCCGTTTGGGAACCGCAACCAACTTCCGGTTGAACAGACGCGCGTGGTGCGCTGCGACGTTCCGGACGTAGTTGACCGAGGCGAGCCAGCTCAGCATCGTCTTCTTGGTCGGGACGCCGAACTCACGGGCGATCCGGGTGGCGACGTCGTTCCGGAGCCCGCCGTACAGCCGGGCGAGGTGTCCCAGCTCGAGGATCTCGGTGAGCGCCCAGATGGGCATCCGGTCGTCGTACTTGGTTCGGAAGTGTGCGACGAACTGTTCGTCAGAGGAGTCCTGTCGGTCTCGCACTCGCTGCAGCCACGCCGTGTGTGCGCTGGAGCCATCCGGTGCGTCGGGCCGTGGCGCAGTGAACGCTCCGGTGAAGAGCGTCCCGTCTTCGTGAGCGAAGGGAGTGTGCTCTCCGAGGACGTGGCCGACCTGAGTCCGAACGGCCACCTCGATCCGCTCGACACCTTCGATCACCAGGAGCCGGAGACTCCGATCGAACGCGATGAACGCTCCGGCTGCGCCGAGCTCCGTCCCTGCTCGGTACCGGTCGTAGACCTCGACGTGTCGGCGGCCGACCTCATCGGTCACCGATGACGATTCACGGAACGGGTAGAGGTACCCGGTGAGGCGGTAGTAGCCGACTTCGCGCAGCACCGAGGCCGCGACTGCGCGATCGCCGATGCGGACGCCCTTGCTCTCCAGCTTCTCGATCTGGTCGCTGATCGAGATCCACGGCTTCACGTACTCCACGTGACCCCCCCCGAGACAAGAAAATCGGCCCGAGCCGTGAGGCGAGCGGGCCGATCGTGATGACCCCACTCTACCAGGATCCGCCGAGCTTGAGCCAGCGCTCGTGGATGAGACGTGCGGAAGCGTCAGGCGACCGTGACAGGCCCACCGAACACCATCGCGATCGGTGCCAGCAGGACGACCACGGCGCAGCAGACGGCGAGCGCCGCGCGCTTCCGCCCGCGCCCGCGCGACCACCCCACCAGCGCGAGGACGAGCGCCGCGATCGCGGCCAGCCACGGCACGAACGCCAGGGGAACGGCCCAGAACCACAGCAGGAGCTGCCGCTGCTCACCGAAGAGCCAAAGCGGCCCGAAGACGACCGCCCACAGCGCACCGATCGACACCACGGCCGTGGTGAGCAGGCTCCCGGCCACGGCGGACGCCTTTGTTCCGGGGTGGGTCGGGGGAGCAGGGATCACCATGCTCCGATCGTAGGGCGGCGAGCGCGCGTTAGCGGGGCGCATGCGTCCGCCAGGGCGGCGTGAGGAAACCGTTAGGAGCGGCCTGGAGGCCCGGTGCAGGATCCAGCATCGGTCCAGGCACCACACGTGGTGCCGTCCGCGTCACCCGGCGCGGACACCGCAGACCTTCTGGAGTCCCTCGTGTTCGACGTGTTCGTCGTCGCCGGTGTCCTCGCCGTGTTCGGCGTGGTGGCACTGATCGCCAAGGGGGTGGAACGGCTGTGATCGGCATCACCATCGCGGCCGCCGTCCTCGGCATCGCCGCAGTCGTGTACCTCGTCTGGGCGCTCGTGCGTCCGGAGCGGTTCTGATGGGCGCGGGCACCGCGGACGTCTGGGCGGGGATCGTCCAGGTCGCCACACTCGTCCTGCTCCTCGTCGTCGCCTACCGCCCGCTCGGCGACTGGATGGCGAAGGTCTTCACGCCCGTCCGGCACAACCGGGTCGAGCGCGGGGTCTACCGGCTGATCGGGGTCGACCCGGACGCCGAACAGTCGTGGCCCGTGTACCTGCGGGGCGTGCTGCTCTTCAGCGTCGTCGGGCTCCTGCTCGTCTACCTGCTGCAGCGCATCCAGGTCGTCCTGCCCGGTGACCTCGGGCTGCCGGCCGTGGGCCCCTCGCTCGCGTTCAACACCGCGGCGTCGTTCGTGGCGAACACGAACTGGCAGTCGTACTCACCCGAGGTCACCGTCGGCTACAGCGTGCAGATGGCCGGGCTCGCGGTGCAGAACTTCCTGTCCGCCGCCGTCGGCCTCTCGGTCGCCGTCGCCCTGGTGCGCGGGTTCGCCCGCCGTAAGTCCGGCACGCTCGGCAACGTGTGGGTGGACGTCGTCCGCGGTGTCGGCCGACTGCTGCTGCCCGGTGCGTTCGTCTTCGCGATCGTGCTCGTCGCCGGCGGTGTCATCCAGTCGTGGGGGAGCGGCACCGACGTCACCACGCTCATCGGTGGTACACAGCACATCCCGGACGGGTTCGTCGCCTCGCAGGAGGCGATCAAGGAACTCGGCACGAACGGCGGCGGCTACTTCAACGCCAACTCGGCACACCCGTTCGAGAACCCGCAAGCGTGGACGAACCTGGTCGAGGTCTTCCTGATGCTCGTCATCCCGTTCTCGCTGCCGCGCACGTTCGGCCGGATGGTCGGCGACGACCGCCAGGGCTACGCGATCCTCGCCGTGATGGGCGCGATCTTCCTCGTGTCCCTGTCGGTCATGTCGATCGCGGAGCTCGGCGGAGCCGGTGTCGCGACCCACGCCGCCGGGGCCGCGATGGAGGGCAAGGAGGCGCGCTTCGGGATCCTCGGCACCACGCTGTTCGGCACGACGTCGACCGCGACCTCGACCGGTGCGGTGAACGGCATGTTCGACAGCTTCACCCCGATCGGCGGGATGATGGCGATGCTCAACATGATGCTCGGCGAGGTCACCCCGGGCGGTGTCGGCTCGGGCTTGTACGGCATGCTCGTGCTCGCCGTCATCACGGTGTTCATCGGCGGCCTGCTCGTCGGCCGGACGCCGGAGTACCTCGGCAAGAAGATCCGCGCGAAGGAGATGACCTTCGCGGCGCTCTACATCCTGGTGACGCCGACCCTCGTGCTCCTGGCGACCGGACTCTCGCTCGTGATCCCGGGCGTCCGCGAGCAGGTACTCGGCACGTCGATCTTCAACCCCGGCAACCACGGGCTGTCCGAGCTCCTCTACGCCTTCACCTCGGGCGCGAACAACAACGGCTCGGCCTTCGGCGGGCTCACCGCGAACACGACGTGGATGAACTCCGCGCTCGGCGTCGTGATGCTGCTCGGCCGGTTCGTGCCGATGGTGTTCGTCCTGGCGCTCGCCGGGTCCCTCGCCGCCCAGGACCGTGTGCCCGAGACCGCCGGCACGCTGCCCACCCACCGCCCGCTGTTCATCGGGCTGCTCGGCGGCGTCGCCGTCATCGTCACCGCACTCACCTACTTCCCGGTGCTCGCACTGGGTCCGCTCGCAGAAGGACTGTCATGACATCCGTGACCTCCGAGCACGAGGCGACCACCGCCCCGGAGCCGGCCATCCGCTCGTCCGCATTCGGACCGCGCCAACTGGTGGCGGGCCTCCCGGGCGCCCTGCGGAAACTCGATCCGCGACTGATGTGGCGGAACCCCGTCATGTTCATCGTCGAGGTCGGCGCAGCCCTGACGACGGCAGCCGCCGTCGTCGAGCCCTCCGCGTTCACCATCGCGATCGCGGTGTGGCTCTGGCTGACCGTCGTCTTCGCGAACCTGGCGGAGTCGGTGGCCGAGGGGCGGGGGAAGGCACAGGCCGACACGCTGCGGAAGACCCGCTCGACCACGAGTGCCCGCCGGGTGCTCGGCTACGACCAGGCCGACGCTGCAGCCGTCGCCAACGCGACCGAGGAGATCGCCTCGGTCGACCTGGCCAAGGGCGACGTGGTGGTCGTCGTCGCCGGCGAGGTGATCCCGGGCGACGGCGACGTCATCGACGGCATCGCGTCCGTCGACGAGTCGGCCGTCACCGGTGAGTCCGCGCCGGTCATCCGCGAGTCCGGCGGTGACCGCAGCGCCGTCACCGGCGGGACCCGCGTGCTGTCCGACCGGATCATCGTGCGCATCACCTCGACCCCTGGCGAGACCTTCATCGACCGGATGATCCGGCTCGTCGAGGGTGCGGCCCGGCAGAAGACGCCGAACGAGATCGCGCTCAACATCCTGCTCGCCTCGCTGTCGATCGTGTTCGTGATCGTCTGCCTGACGATGCAGCCCATCGCGGGACTCGTCGGCGCGACCGTCAGCGTGCCGGTGCTCATCGCCCTGCTCGTCTGCCTCATCCCGACCACCATCGGCGCCCTGCTCTCCGCGATCGGCATCGCCGGCATGGACCGGCTCGTGCAGCACAACGTGCTCGCGATGTCGGGCCGTGCGGTCGAGGCGGCCGGCGACATCACGACGCTGCTGCTCGACAAGACCGGCACGATCACGTACGGCAACCGTCGGGCGTCACGGGTGGTTCCGGTGCCGGGTGTGAGCGAGGCTTCGCTGATGGAAGCAGCAGCCCTGTCGAGCGCAGCGGACTCGACACCCGAAGGCCGCTCGATCGTGTCGCTCGCTGCCGACACCGGGGTCACACCGGCCCTGCCGGACGGCGCCGTCGAGGTGCCCTTCACGGCGCAGACCCGCATGTCCGGTCTGGACCTGCCGGACGGCTCGCAGATCCGGAAGGGCGCTGCTGCGGCAGTGCTCGCCTGGGCGGACACCACCGAAGCCGGTGTGGTGTCGGCCATCGACGCGACCGTCGCGGAGATCTCCGACCAGGGCGGCACCCCCCTCGTCGTCGGCCGCCGTTCCGCGGACGGCGTGGTCGCCCTGCTCGGCGTCGTGCACCTGAAGGACGTCGTCAAGGACGGCATGGCGGCCCGGTTCGCCGAGCTCCGGTCGATGGGCATCCGCACGGTGATGATCACCGGCGACAACCCCCGTACCGCCGCCGCGATCGCGCACGAGGCCGGTGTCGACGACTTCCTCGCCGAGGCCACCCCGGAGGACAAGCTCGCCTACATCAAGCGCGAGCAGGAGGGCGGCAACCTCGTCGCCATGACCGGTGACGGCACCAACGACGCCCCGGCCCTGGCGCAGGCGGACGTCGGCGTCGCGATGAACACCGGCACGACGGCGGCGAAGGAGGCGGGCAACATGGTCGACCTCGACTCCGACCCGACCAAGCTCATCGACGTCGTCCGCATCGGCAAGCAGCTGCTCATCACCCGTGGGGCCCTGACCACCTTCTCCATCGCCAACGACGTCGCGAAGTACTTCGCGATCATCCCGGCGATGTTCCAGGCGGCGTTCCCCGGGCTCGCGGCGCTCAACGTCATGGGGCTGCACAGCCCGTCGTCCGCGATCCTGTCGGCGGTCATCTTCAACGCGCTCGTCATCGTGGCGCTCATCCCGCTGTCCCTGCGCGGCGTGAAGTACCGCGCGGCCGCAGCATCGTCGATCCTCGGCCGCAACCTGCTCGTCTACGGGCTCGGCGGCGTGGTCGTCCCCTTCATCGGCATCAAGCTGATCGACCTCGTGGTCGGTCTCATCCCGGGGTTCTAGTCATGGCATCTGCACGTTCCACCGTCCGTTCCGCTGGTGTGGCCATCCGCCTCACCCTGCTCGCCACCGTCGTGCTCGGCGTCGGCTACCCGCTCGCCGTCTGGGGCGTCGGCCAGGGGGTGTTCCACGACCAGGCCAACGGCTCGATGGTCACCGACTCGTCCGGCGCCGTCGTCGGGTCGTCGCTCGTCGGGCAGTCGTTCACCGGCAAGCAGGCCGACCGTTGGTTCCAGTCGCGGCCGTCCGCCGCCGGCGAGGACGGGTACGACGCCGGGGCGTCCTCCGGCTCGAACCTCGGGCCGAACAACCCCGATCTGCTCAAGTCCGTCCAGGAGCGCCGGGCGGCGCTGGCGAAGGCTGACGGCGTGCCCGCCGCGCAGGTGCCTGCCGACGCGGTCACGGCCTCGGGCTCGGGCCTCGACCCGGACATCAGCCCCGCGTACGCCGCGCAGCAGGTGGCGCGGGTGGCGGAGGCTCGGGGCCTGTCCACCGATCGGGTGCGGGCACTGGTGTCGCAGCACACCGAGTCCCGGCAGCTCGGGTTCCTCGGTGAGCCCGTGGTGAACGTCCTGGAGCTGAACCTGGCGCTGGCGAAATCCTCCTGACCGTGCGGTCACCTCGCCGCCCAGCTCGGCCGTCCGCCGATGCCGTCGATCAGATCGTCGTGCTCGTCGATCAGTCGTCGGACGGCATCGGCGTGACGGTCGCACGGCCCGACGGTCTCGGCGAGGTGGGCGAGCAGCTCGAGGGAGTGCACCGGCGTGCGCTTCGGCAGCCCCTCGAGTCGCGCGACCAGGTCGGCGGGGGAGCGGAAGGTCGGCGGAGGGATCCGGAAGCTGCGGCCCCAGAGCCTCGTGTGATGGGCGCAGCAGTTCCGGACGTGCGTGATGTGGTGCAGGCACGGGCGGATCGTCGCAGGGGGCAAGCGAATTGCTTCCGCCACCTCGTCCCGAGCGGTGGGTTCCAACCCGCAGGTGAGGCGGGACAGTTCACCGAGGCTGAGCTCTTCGGCGAGCATCCCGAACGGCACCCGTTCGAAGCGCCGCTCGTGCCACGCCGAACGGATGGCGGGATCTGCCGTTCGGTCGAGCGCCGCCCGAGCATGTCGGAGGAGCGCACGGTGATCGAAGGTGTCACGGAACGCCCGACGGTCGAGGTACCAGTGCGATCCGAATCGAGCTGCGCCCAGCGCGTCCAGATGGCCACGCAGGGCGAGTTCGATGCGCTCGGACAGACCGAGGGCGACGGAGCGGAGCCCACTGTCGAAATCGTGCACTCTCCGGACCGAGGCGTCGGAAGGGTCGAGACCTCGTTCGTGCAGTGCTTGGCGGAACTGCGCGGTGCGGTAACGCGAGATTGCGGCCGAGGCGTCGGGCATCGAAAGGCTCCGAGATCGAGGGAACTGATGATCTCGGGCAAGCCGGCAGCAACTACAGCGTGGGGAACGAACGTGAGCGGTGAAGAACTCCGTCCCGCGTCCGAGACGGACGCGGGACGGGACAGTCCCACCCGATTTGAGGAAGCCGAGGCTCGAGCCTTGGTGGGAACGGTTGCGAGAAGTATATCAGTCGACCGGATGCCCTGCAACAGCGGACGCGAGAGGATGAGCACGTGAAGCGCGGCAAGCTGCGGGTCCTGCTCGGTGCCGCACCGGGCGTCGGAAAGACGTTCACGATGCTCGAAGAGGGGCGTCGTCTGCTCGACGAGGGGCGCGATGTGGTCGTCGCCGTCGTCGAGACGCACGAGCGCGCCGCCACCGCAGCGCTCGTCGAAGGCCTCGAGGTCGTCCCGCGCCGCACCGTGTCCCACCGCGGCGTCGAACTCGACGACCTGGACCTCGACGCCGTGATCGCCCGCGCCCCCGCGATCGCACTGGTCGACGAGCTCGCGCACACGAACGCCCCCGGCGGCCACCACGAGAAGCGGTGGCAGGACGTCGAGGCGCTGCGCGACGCCGGCATCGACGTCATCTCGACGGTGAACGTGCAGCACATGCAGTCCCTCGGCGACGTCGTCCGCGAGATCACCGGCACGGTGCAACGCGAGACCGTGCCGGATGCCGTGGTGCGGGCTGCGGACCAGATCGAGGTCGTCGACCTGGCCCCGGCGGCCCTGCGCGAACGGCTGTCCGACGGGCTCGTGTACCCGGCGGCCCGGATCGACGCCGCGCTGTCGAACTACTTCCGGCTCGGCAACCTCACCGCCCTGCGCGAGATCGCGCTGCTCTGGCTGGCGGACGAGGTCGACGACGCGCTCAAGGCCTACCGCGCCGAGCACGGCATCGAGCACCGGTGGGAGACCCGGGAGCGCGTGCTCGTCGCCCTGACCGGCGGCCCCGAGGGCGAGACCCTGCTGCGTCGCGGCGCCCGGATCGCCGCGCGCAGCGCCGGTGGCGAACTCGCCGCCGTGCACGTCACGACGAACGACGGCCTGCGCGAACGCCACCCGGGTGCGCTCGGGTCGCAACGCACCCTGCTCGAACAGCTCGGTGGCACGTACCACCAGGTCGTCGGTGACGACGTACCCACCACCCTCGTGCGGTTCGCGCGGTCGATCGACGCCACGCAGATCGTCATCGGGGTCAGCCGCCGCAGCCGTCTCGCCGCCGCCCTCACCGGCCCTGGCATCGGCAACACCGTGATCCGCGAATCCGGTGACATCGACGTGCACGTGGTCACCCACGAGCGCGCTGGCGGCGGGATCGCCCTGCCGAAGCTCGGCGGGAGCCTGTCGCGGGGGCGTGTGCTCGCGGCGTTCGCGCTCTCGCTCGTCCTCGGTCCGCTGCTGACGTGGCTGCTGTCGCTCAGCAACGACCCGGACGCCATCACCGTGGACGTCCTGGCGTACCAGCTGCTCGTGCTCGTCGTGGCGCTCGTCGGCGGGATGTGGCCGGCGGTGTTCACGGCGGTGCTGTCCGGACTGAGCCTCGACTTCTTCTTCGTCCAACCCCTGCACATGGTCACGGTGCAGCAGCCGTGGCACCTCTTCGCCCTCGTCATGTACGTGATCAGTGCCGTGCTCGTCAGCTTCGTGGTCGACCGGTCCGCCCGACGGTCGCGTGCCGCCCGCCGCGCCGCCGCGGAGTCGGGGCTGCTGATGGGGATCGCCGGCAGCGTGCTCCGCGGTGACGACGCGCTGCAGGCCCTGCTCGACCGCACCCGCGAGGCCTTCGGTTTCACCGGCGTCCGGATCCGGCAGGGGAACGAGGAGCCGGCCACGTCGGGGACGTTCGGTGAGACGCCGGACGCCTCCACGAGCCTCCCGTCCGGTGCCGTGCTCGAGTTCGCAGGCGCCGCCGACGACCCGACCCAGCGTCGACTGCTGCGCGTCGTCGAGCAACAGCTCGACGCCGCGGTCGAGCACCGGTCGCTGACGCGCACCGCATTGGACGCGGAGCGGATCGCCGCGGCGGACCGCGTCCGCAGCGCGATCCTCGCCGCCGTCGGTCACGACGTCCGCCGGCCGATCGCGGCCGCCTCCGCCGCCGTCCAGTCCCTGCGTGCGCTGGACGTCGACCTGTCACGGGCCGACCGGGAGGCACTGCTCGCGACCGCCGACGAGAGCCTCGGTCAGCTGGCGGTGCTGTTGACAGACCTGTTGGACGTCAGCCGGGTGCAGGCGGGTGTGCTCGCCGTCGCGTCCGGGCCGCTGGCCCTCGACACGGTGGTCGCCCCCGCGCTCGACGAGCTCGAGCTCGGCCCCGGAGACGTCGACCTCGACCTGCCCGCCGACCTGCCCCCGGTCCTCGCCGACCCCGTCCTGCTGCAGCGGGTCGTCGTGAACCTGCTCGCGAACGCCGTCCGCTACGCACCCGACGGCACCCGTGTACGCGTCGCCGCGAGCGCCTTCGGCGGTGGCGTCGAACTCCGGATCGCGGACCACGGTCCGGGGATCCCGTCCGACCGGGTCGACGAGGTCTTCCAGCCGTTCCAGCGCCTCGGGGACACCGACAACGAGACGGGCCTCGGTCTCGGGCTGGCGCTCGCCCGGGGCTTCACCGAGGGCATGGGCGGCACGATCGAGGTCGACGACACCCCGGGCGGTGGGCTCACCGTCGTGGTGCGACTGCCGATCGCCGGGCACGTCGGAGTGGAGCTCCGATGAAGGTCCTGATCGCCGACGACGACGCGCAACTCGTCCGGGCGCTCTCCGTGACGCTCGCCGCCCGCGGCTACGAGGTCGTGACGGCGAAGGACGGCCGCGCGGCCATCGACGCGGTCATCACCGAACGCCCCGACCTGGTGCTGCTCGACCTCGGCATGCCGCGGTTGGACGGCATCGGCGTGCTCGAGGGCATCCGCGGTTGGTCGCAGGTGCCGGTGCTCGTGCTTTCCGGCCGGACCGACTCGTCCGACAAGGTCGACGCGCTCGACGCCGGTGCCGACGACTACGTGACGAAGCCGTTCCAGATGGACGAGCTGTTGGCGCGTCTGCGGGCCCTCGGGCGGCGCCGTGCTCCCGCGGGCGCGGACAGTGCGCCGACGATCCGCATCGGGGACCTCGTCGTCGACCTCGTCGCGAAGCAGGTCACGCCGGCGAGCGGTCCCGCGATCCGACTGACCCCGACGGAGTGGCGACTGCTCGAGGTGCTCGTCACGAACCCCGATCGGCTGATGACCCGCGAGATGCTCCTGACCGAGGTGTGGGGGCCGTCGCACGGCAACGACTCCGGGTACCTGCGGCTGTACATGGCGCAGCTGCGCCGGAAGCTCGAGCCGGACACCGCGCACCCGCGCTACCTGGTCACCGAGTCCGGCATGGGCTACCGCTTCGCGCCGTGATTCTCAATCAGGTTTGTCAAGCCGGGAGGTCCGGTTGCTGCCGAAGGCTTCCAGGCAAGAAAGCGCGTAGCGCACAAAACTGCGTCGACCGAAGGTCGTCTTCGTCGGCCCATGGTCAACATCAGCCGGCGTCTGCACTGGTCTTTTCGGCTCGTTCAGGTCCTCTCAGGAACGGCGCCAAGATCACATTTGGCCTTGTGCCGCCTATGCAGCCGCGTAGCGTTGCTCCTGCTTGCAAGCGCATCAGGGGGCATCTCGCTGCAGGAGATTGCCGCATCCTCGAATCGAAAGACGGATTTGAACATGCGATCAACGAAACGAACCAGCGTGCGGGCTGCTGTCGCAGTCTGCGCAGTGATCGGCGCCATCTACGGCTTCGGCACCACAGGCGCGGTCGCTGCAACACCTGCCGCACCGACTACTTCAGCTCCATCAGCCGACCCGACCTCGGATCCAGCCGGGGACGCCTCGGCTGCACCTCCCGACGGCCACTGGGTAGCGCTCAACCCGGTCACGGCAGCCGCTCCCGCAGTGCCGACGCACGTCCTGACGAAGGGCTCGTGCCCTGCGGGCACGACGAACTACTCCGGCGCGAAGCACCCCTACAGCTGCCTGGCAGTATTCCTGGACGGCGGCCACCACCAGGTCGGCCTCCGCATCGGACGATCAGGTAGCGAAAACTCCGCGTTCGGCTATCTCCACGCCCTGCAGGACCACAACGTCGAGGAGCAGACGATCGAGCACGCCGTGCAGATCAACGCCGCCGGGGTCCTCCAGCCAAATAACCGTCGGCTTTACGGAGCTGAGTTCGTTGCCAAGGGCAAGGCAACGGAGGAGTTCATCGCGTTCGAGGAGCGTGCGCCGTCCTCGGCTTCGCCGGATAAGTACGACCTGGGGATCGTGACTGCGTACTGCACTGCCGCGCCGAGCGGCCCCATCTCGAGGTGCCCGGACTGGGTGAACGACTCGCTGTGATACCAGAACAGGTGCGGCAGCTCGCGACGTTCCTCCCGACAGACTGGGGACACGTCGGACCGTCGATCGTCCAACCGAGTGCAGCCCCACCCGAAGGGTTTGAAGGCACTCGCGCGTTCAACCCAAACGGCGGCCCTGCACCATCGGTGAAGACACCGATTCGGATCCTCGGAGCCACTTCAATCGACACTGACCTGGTGCTTCGGCTGCACCTTGAGCACGCGGGCACTGCTCTCGTGATCGTGTGGGTCGTGGCTTTGGCGGGGACGTCGAAGGATGTGCCGCTTCGTGAAGTCTCGAGCAGTATCTGGGCCATGCTGCTGCGGCGGGTCTCGGGTGACCTGCTTTCGCAGACGGTCGTGACCAGCACCGGCGTCCGCCTGCTGATCGACTAGCTCCGCTTGCCCATCCCCGGTAGGAGCCAATTTGGCTTCTACCGGGGACTCGAACGGAACTCGGTCGCGGAGGACCGCCCAGATGACGTTGATCCGGCGACGTGCAAGGGCGATGAGTGCTCGCTTGTGCGACTTCCCTTCGGCGCGCTTGCGCTGGTAGAACGCTTTCGAAGTGGGGCACGTCCGGGACGCGATGAACGTGGCTTGGAAGCAGGCGTTCAGGAGTCGGCGGTCGTAGCCTCTCGGGCGATGGTGGTTGCCGGAGATCTTCCCGGAATCGCGTGGAACGGGTGCGAAGCTGGCGAGCCAGTCGGGGGTCTCGAACACGGTGAGGTCAGCGCCGCTTGCGGCGAGGAAGTCGGCAGCGAGCCGGTAGCTGAACCCGGGGATGCTGACCAGCAGTCGCGCGGGCTCGCTGCCTTCGAGCGCGGCGTCCATCTCTGCTTCGATCTCGGCGAGTTCGTCGCGGATGCGCAGCAGGTCACGTGCAGCTCGGTTGACGAGCCGCGCCGCCGCGGCTTCCCCGATGACAACGGCTTTCTGCTCCTGGGCCGCTTCGACGGCAGTTCTCGCGATCGCCGGGCATGCAGTGTCCATTCGTTGAGTGAGGTGGGTGCGCCGTGAACGGCTGTGCCGGCATGTCCTCACTGGGCGAACGGTTCGCGTTTCTCGATGAGCGGTCCTGCCGTTGCGGAGTCCCGGGCGGCTCATCACGGCAAGCCATCAGTGGGCTGAAGGCGGTGACGGGTGCCGACGGATCGCTGTCGGGTGGCTGTCAGGTCGCTGTCGTGCAGGTGTCGTGTGCGTGTCGTGGTGCGTCGTTCAGCGAATCCCTAGTGTTCAGGGCATGAACGAGATGCGGATCGGTGAGCTCCGGCGACTGCGCGGGTGGACCCAGGAACGCCTGGCCGAGGCGAGCGGCCTCGCGGTGCGGACGGTGCAGCGGATGGAGAGCGGCAACGACGCGAGCCTGGAGTCGCTGTCGTCGGTGGCCGCGGCACTCGAGGTCCCTGTGCGGGACCTGTTCGTCACCGACGAGCAGGAGGCTCTCGAGCCCGGGGTGCGCGGACTCGACGAGCGCGCCGAGCAGCAGCAGGCGCAGCGCGAGTCGGCGACGCGGGGCTGGCAGTACCTGTACTCCGGCGTGGGCATCGTCGTGACACTCGGCACCATCGCCCTCATCGGTGCGGGGGTCTGGACGGGGTTCGCGATCTTCGTGATCCCCGTGTACTGGGCTGGAGGCAGGTTGCTCTCGCAGTTCCTGATGGCGACCGTCGTCGAGCCGTCGCTCGACCGTCGCTACCCGTTGTCGCGGTCCCGCCGGGTCATGCGCGGGAACTGAAGGCGGCGAGCTCGGCGCGGGTCCGGGCGCCGTGCTTCCGGAGCAGGTTCGCCACGTGGTACTTCACGGTGTTCACGCTGATGCCGAGGCCCTCGGCGATCTCGCGGTTGCCGACGCCCGTCGCGACCAGGCGCAGCACGTCGCGCTCCCGCGGGGTGAGGTCGTCGTCCGCGACCGAGTCCACCGCGGTCGGCGACGGGTCGAGGGGCAGCGAGATGTCGAGCACCGAGCCCCAGTCCGGTGTGCTCGAGACCTGCACCCGCCCGTCGAGCGTGACGACCCGTTCCGCGATCGGGCGCATGGCGTCGTCGTGCACGTCGAGGGTGCCGGAGCCGTCGTCGCGGAGCTGCATGAGCAGGTTCCGGCCGTCGCAGTCCCACTGGATGCGGACCCGCTTGGCCGCCCCGCCGTCGACCAGGGCCAGGACGGCGGTCCGGACGATGGCCCGGGCGGCGTGGGCGACGTCACCGGGCAGCGCGCGGCCGGTGGTCGGCGGTTCGACGAACTGCACGTCGAGGTCGCCGAACCGGACGAGGGGACGCAGGTCGGCACGGAGCCGCGAGAACGCTCCGGTGACCGGCTCGAGCAGGGTGCTGCGCTGCTGATCGGTCACGGTCCGCAGATCGACGAGTGCGGCCGAGGCGATCTCGACGGCCTCGGCCCGGGCGGCTGCGTCGGACACCCGCGGTGAGCGGAGCACGGCGAGCACGGACTCCAGGGTGAGCGCATGGCGGTCCGCCTGCTCCGCGACGGTCCTGGCGTGCTCCGAGGCCGCGAGCCGACTGGCGGGCTCGCCACGGGCCTCCCGGTCGGGTGCGATGGCGTCCATGGGAGCCGAACCTACCTGTCCCACCCGTGCGGACGGGGCCACCCGATCGGGTGGGACGCCCGTCGACGCGGGTAGCGGTGCGACGAGCCGCGCCGCGGCAAGCTCGTGGACATGGCAGAACCCACCGTCACCGCATCGCTCGACGTGATCGTGCGCGAGGTCACCGACCTCGCCGCGAACGTCGACGACGAGTCGGCCGAGCGCGCCCTCGACCTGGTCGACCGGGGCCACCGCGTCTTCGTGCACGGCGCCGGCCGCTCCGGGCTCGCACTCCGGATGACCGCGATGCGCCTCATGCACCTCGGTCGCGACGCCTACGTCGTCGGCGAGGTCACGACCCCCGCGATCGCCTCGGGCGACGTGCTGCTCGTGGCGAGCGGTTCCGGCACGACCACCGGCATCGTGCAGGCGGCCCGAACCGCGCACGACGTCGGCGCGTCCGTCGTCGCGTTCTCGACCACTGACGACTCCCCGTTGTCCGAGGTCGCGGACGTCACGCTCGTGCTGCCGGCCGCGACGAAGACCGACCGCTCCGGCACGGCCTCGGCGCAGTACGCCGGCAGCCTCTTCGAACAGGCGGTCGCCCTGGTCGGCGACGCCCTGTTCCACACGCTCTGGGCCCGCGGCGGGCAGTCCGCCGACGACCTCTGGCCCCGACACGCCAACCTCGAATGAAAGGCATCCACATGCAGCTCCAGTTCGCCATGGACACCCTGACCACCGAAGCCGCCCTCGAGCTCGCCGCCGCGGCCGCACCGCACGTCGACGTCCTCGAGCTCGGCACGCCCCTGATCAAGAGCGCCGGCCTGTCCGCCGTCACCGCGATCAAGGAAGCCCACCCGGACAAGATCGTGTTCGCCGACCTCAAGACGATGGACGCCGGCGAGCTCGAGGCCGACATCGCGTTCTCGGCCGGTGCCGACCTGGTCACAGTCCTCGGTGTCGCCGGTGACTCCACCATCGTCGGTGCCGTCAAGGCCGCGAAGAAGCACGGCAAGGGCATCGTCGTCGACCTGATCGGCGTCTCCGACAAGGCCGCCCGTGCGCGCGAGGTCGTCGCGCTCGGCGCCGAGTTCGTCGAGGTCCACGCCGGGCTCGACGAGCAGGCGGAAGAGGGCTTCACGTTCGGGGCTCTGCTCGACGCCGGCAAGGAGTCGGGTGTGCCGTTCTCGATCGCCGGTGGCGTGAACGCGTCCTCCGTCGCCTCGGTGCAGGATGCCGGTGCCCGCATCGCCGTCGCCGGCAGCGCGATCTACAGCGCGTCGGACGTCGGCGCAGCAGCCGCCGAGATCCGCGCCGCGATCACGGCGTAGCGTTCCGGGCGCCGGGCGCCGGGTGCGCGTGCGCCGCATGCGCCGCGTGCGCCCGTGCGCCGCGTGCGCCCGTCGAGTGAGCAGAAGACGTCGAGTGCGATCACCGCACCCGACGTCTTCTGCACACTCAGCGCCCCGCCGTACGGTGGTTGCATGAACCGAGTGCTGCGGTGGACCGCGTGGATCGTCGCCGTGATCGTGCTGATCGCCGTGGTGTTCCTGGTCTGGGCGCACATCGTCATGCAGGGCACACGGAGTGCAGCGCTGCAGGTGTGGCGCGACGACCGCGTGGCCGTCCAGGACGCCGGCGACTCCGTGGTGATGACCCCGACGGGCACCGCGAACGGCAAGGGCATCGTGTTCATCCCCGGTGCCAAGGTCGACCCGTACGCGTACATGGCGACGTTCCGTCAGGTGGTCGCGGGCGGCACGACGGTGATCATCACGAAGCCGACGCTCAACCTCGCGTTCTTCGACACCCGTCCGCTCTCGACCTTCGAGTCCCACGCGCCCGACGTCGCCACGTGGGCGGTCGGCGGACACTCGCTCGGAGGGGTGCGCGCCTGCCAGCTCGCGCAGGACGCCGACGGCCTGCTGCTGCTCGGCAGTTACTGCGCGAACGACATCAGCACGTCCTACATCGACGTGTTGAGCGTGTCGGGATCGCGCGACGGGCTCTCCACGCCTGCCAAGGTCGCGGCAGCTCGCCACCTGTTGCCGTCCACCGCGACGATGACCGAGATCGACGGGTCGAACCACGCTGACTTCGGTGCGTACGGCGCCCAGCCCGGTGACGACACCGCGACGATCTCGCGGGCCGCTGCACGGCAGCAGATCAGTGCGGCGATCGAGGCCTGGGCGGAGGACCTCCCGCCGGCTCCCGGACTGCGCTGACCACGGTCCCGCTCGCCAGGACGGCGCACGCAGCCGGCTGATCCCCGCACAGCGAACGACTGTGTGAACTCTTTCCACAGACGAGCGGCGCGGCGGAACACGGGTCCTGGAGCGGTCCTAGACTCGTCCGGAAGCAACGTCGACCACCCCGTCCCCTGGAGGGCAGCAGATGACGACGCCGACCCGGCGCACACCCGCGCGACTCGCGGACACGCGAGCGCTCCTGTTCGACCTGGACGGTGTCCTCACCCCCACCGCCGACGTCCACATGCGCGCCTGGAGCCGACTCTTCACGCCGTACCTCGAGGCACACGGGGTCGCGCCGTACACGCAGGCCGACTACTTCGCGTTCATCGACGGCAAGCCGCGGTACGACGGTGTGCGGTCGCTGCTCGAGTCGCGCGGGATCGAGCTCCCGCTCGGCACCCCCGACGATGCTCCGGACGACGACACCGTGTGCGGCCTCGGCAACCGCAAGAACGCCGAGTTCACCGCCGAGCTGGACGAGCACGGTGTCGAGCCGTACCCCGGCTCGTTGCGGTTCCTCACGACGGCGATCGAGGCCGGACTGCACGTCGCCGTCGTGTCGAGTTCCGCGAACGCCGTCGTGGTGCTCCGGACCGCCGGCATCCTCGACCGGTTCCCCGTCGTCGTCGACGGGCTGGTCGCGCGGCAGGACGGCCTCGCCGGCAAACCCGCTCCCGACACCTACCTGGACGCCGCTGGTCGCTTCGGGCTGACCGCCGCGGAGTGTGTCGTGGTCGAGGACGCCACGAGCGGCGTCGAAGCCGGGCGGAACGGGGCCTTCGGACTGGTGATCGGAGTCGACCGCGGAGCGGGCGCCGACGCGCTGCGCGAGCACGGCGCGGACGTCGTGGTGACCGACCTCGCCGACCTGATCACGGAACTGCCCCAGCCGGCAGTGAGCACGACGTAGGCCGACGGACCGGGGGCGAGTCGCGCCTCCAGTCCGAACCGACGTCCCACACCACCCTCCCTTCCCACGGAGCACCATGAACCCCATCACCTCGGACCCCCTCGACCGCGTCCGGTACCCGGTCGACGAGTGGGCACTCGTCGAGACCGAGTACGCCCCCGACCAGCAGGGCGTCGCCGAGACGAACTTCGCCGTCGGCAACGGGTACCTCGGCCTGCGCGGCAACCTCGACGAGGGCCGTGGCGGCGTGCAGTACGGCACGTACATCAACGGGTTCCACGAGACCTGGCCGATCCGGCACGCCGAAGACGCCTTCGGCTTCGCGAAGACCGGTCAGACGATCATCAACGCGCCCGACGCCAAGGTGATCCGCCTGTACGTCGACGACGAGCCGCTCGTCCTGGCCGAGGCGGACATCCTGCGTCACACGCGTCGCCTCGACTTCCGCGGCGGCTACCTGATCCGCGAGACCGAGTGGTCGACGCCGTCCGGCAAGCGGGTGCTCATCCGCTCCCGCCGCCTGGTCTCGTTCACCGACCGGCACCTGGCGGTCATCGACTACGAGGTCACGGTCCTCGACGCGGACGCCTCTATCTTGCTGTCCAGCCAGATCCTGAACCGTCAGGACGTGCAGGACGAGTACCACGCCGGCATGCGCGCGGCTGCGAACGCCTTCGACCCGCGCAAGGCCGAGGCGTTCACCGATCGGGTGCTCCAGCCGAAGCTCAAGCGCAGCACCGGCGCACGGTCACTGCTCGGGTACCAGGCGTCGAGCTCCGGCATGACGATCTGCGTCGGTGTCGAACACCACCTCGAGACCGAGAACAGCTGGGACGAGTCCTCGTCGATCGACGACGACCTCGCGAAGCACGTCTACCGGGTGCAGGCGCGGGCCGGGCAGCCGATCCGGCTCGTGAAGCACGTCGTGTACCACACCTCCCGCGGCGTGCCGGTGCGCGAACTCGCCGACCGCTGCGACCGCACGCTCGACCGGGCGCACGCCGAGAACATCGACGAGACGTTCGAGAAGCAGCGCGTCTGGCTCGACGACTACTGGGCACGGAGCGATGTCGAGATCGCCGGGCAGCCCGCGATCCAGCAGGCCGTTCGGTGGAACCTCTTCATGCTCGCGCAGGCGACGGCCCGCACCGACGGGCACGGCATCGCGGCCAAGGGCGTGACGGGGTCCGGCTACGGCGGGCACTACTTCTGGGACATGGAGATCTACGTCCTGCCGTTCCTGTCGTACACGGCGCCGATCGTCGCCCGGAACGCCCTGCGGTTCCGCTACAACATGCTCGACGCGGCACGCTCGCGGGCGCGTGAGCTCAACCAGCGGGGCGCACTGTTCCCGTGGCGCACGATCAACGGCGAAGAATCGAGCGCGTACTACGCGGCGGGGACCGCGCAGTACCACATCGATGCCGACATCGCCCACGCCCTGATGCAGTACGTCCGGGCGTCCGGCGACACCGAGTTCCTGAAGCGCGGGGCGATCGACGTGCTCGTCGAGACCGCTCGGCTGTGGGCCGACCTGGGCTTCTGGCGCTCCAACGGTGACAAGAAGTTCCACATCGACGGCGTCACCGGTCCCGACGAGTACACGACCGTCGTCGACGACAACCTCTACACGAACGTCATGGCCCGGGCGAACCTGTGGTTCGCCGTCAACGCGTGCCGCGAGCTCGCCGCCGACGATGTCGAGGAGTACGACCGGATGGTCCGGCGGACCGGACTCCAGCCCGACGAGCTCGTCGAGTGGGAGCACGCCGCCGAGTCGATGGAGATCCCGTTCGACCCGCACCGTGGCATCCACCCGCAGGACGCCCAGTTCCTCGACAAGGAACTCTGGGACCTCGAGAACACCCCGGAGTCCAAGCGCCCGCTGCTGCTGCACTACCACCCGCTGGTCATCTACCGGTTCCAGGTGCTCAAGCAGGCGGACGTCGTGCTCGCGTTGTTCCTGCAGGGGCACGAGTTCACCGCGGCCGAGAAGCGCCGCGACTTCGACTACTACGACGCGCTCACGACGGGCGACTCGACGCTGTCGGCGGTCGTGCAGTCGATCATGGCGGCCGAGGTCGGCTACCACGACCTCGCCGACCAGTACTTCCAGACCGCGCTCTACGTCGACCTCGCCGATCTGCACGGCAACACCACCGACGGTGTGCACATCGCGTCGACCGGCGGCATCTGGGGCGCGCTGGTCAACGGGTTCGGCGGCATGCGCGACCACGGTGGTCGGATGTCGTTCAACCCGCGGCTGCCGCGCCACTGGGACGCGCTGACGTACCGCCTCACGGTGCGTGGCTCGCGGGTCCGGGTCGAACTCGGCCAGGAGGCCATGACGTTCACGGTCGAGAGCGGCTCGGGCTTCACCGCCTGGGTGCACAACCAGCAGTGGGACATCGAGCCCGGCGAGCCGACCGTCGTGCCGCTGCCGCACCAGGGGCCACGGATGTCCGGACACGCTCCGACCACGAGCGACATCCAGGGCACGCTGCGTGCGGACGGTTCCGTGATCACGGCGTCGATCCCGACGATCTCGCTGCAGCGCGACTTCGACGTCGACGAGACGACCGCCTAGCGTCGGGGGCCGGGCCGGGCCGGGCCGGACTGGCTGGCCCGGACTGGCTGGCCCGCTCCGGTCGGGTCGGGTCGGGTCGGGTCGGGTCGGGTCGGGTCAGCCTGCGACGAGTTCGATCTTGAACCGCTCGGCGTCCTCCAGGAAGGCGGCGCGGTGGCCCGGTCCACCGGCGAACGGGTGGCGGTCCTCGTACAGACGAGTCCAGCCGTGCGTGGGTGCATCCGTCCACAGCTGCTCGACGTCCGCGGCGTCGCCGGCGTGGAACGCGAGGTGGCTCAGCCCCGGACGTCGCCGGTCGTGCGCGCCGTCGAGCGGCGCCGACTCGAGCACGACGTACAGGTCGCCGAGCCGCCAGCTCCGGCCGTCCGGCCACTGCTGGAAGGGCTCGTACCCGAGCGATCCCAGCAGCCACGCCCACGCGGCGCTCGCCGTGTCGAGGTCGGCGGTGCGGAGCTCGACGTGGTGCAGTCCTCCGCGGGTCACAGCAGCTTCCGGAGCGTGTTCGTGTTGCGCGTCGTGGTCGTGCGCTTGAAGCGTGCAGCGCCGGCCCGTTTCGCGAACACGGTGTCCGTGCTCGACCCCTTCGGGCAGGACCAGTAGACGACGCCGTGACCGCGGGACACCCGCTCGACCGCGTCGTCGAGTGCCGGGCCGTCGAGCAGTGCGTCGAGTGCGTGGTCGTCGGAGCCGAACACCACGTAGTCGTGCCGGTCGTCGGACCGTTCGAACGGGAACCCCTCGATCACGGCCGTCAGGTCCTCGTGGCGGACGAGCACGATCCACGCGTCGTAGCCGAACCGGTCCCGGAGCGCCTGCTCGATCGAGGTCTTCAGATCGGCGGCGTCGGCGTCCGTGGCGAACACCACGTTGCCGGAGGCGAGCACGGTGCGGACGTCGTCGAAGCCACGGCCCCGGAACAACTCGGCCAGGTCGGCACTCTTGATCGTGATGCCGTTGACGTTCACTCCGCGCAGCAGTGCGATCCACTTCGACATGCCGGAACCGTAGCGCGAAGGCGGGCGGCTCGTCGGAAGGATTGCACAAGAAGCGTTGCGCAATAACTCTTGCGCAACTACCGTCGGACCATGACCGTTCGCAGGCTCGACGACGCCGCCCACATGCGCGCCCTCGCTCACCCGACCCGGCTGCGGATCGTCGGGCTCCTGCGCTCCGGTGGGCCGCAGACCGCGGCGATGCTCGGCGACGAGATCGACGAGGCGCCCGGCACGATCAGCTACCACTGCAAGCGACTCGCCGACGCGGACTTCATCGAGCCGGCTCCGGAGCTCGGTTCCGACCGGCGGGAACGGTGGTGGCGTGCGACGGCGGACCACACGTCGTGGGACCTCGCCGACGCCTTCGACGACCCGGAACGGATGCTCGCCACGACGGCGCTCGACCACACCGTCGCGGATGCGTACGCGGCCGAGTACGGGCGGTTCATCGACCAGGCGCCGGTGCTCGGACGCGAGTGGGTCGCGGCGTCGACCAGTTCCGACGAGGTCCTGCGCCTGACCGCCGAGGAACTCGCCGGTCTCGGCGCCGAACTGCGCGCCGTGGTCGAGCGATGGACGGCGGTGAGCGACGCGCACACGCCGGGTGACGGCTCGGAGCGCGTCATCGCCGTCACCCAGAGCTACCGGATGGGCCGAGCATGAACGCCCGGGCCCGGCTGCGTGCCCTGCTCGCGGTCCAGGTCGTCTCCAGGACCGGCAACGTCGTCACGACGGTGGCCGTGCCCTTCGCCGTCCTCGCGCGGGGCGGCTCGGCGACGGACGTCGGGATCGCCGCCTTCGCCGCGACGGTGCCGATCGTCCTCGGCGGACCGTTCGGCGGGGCGCTCGTCGAGCGGGTCGGGTTCGTCCGGTCGAGTGTTGCGTCGGATCTGGTCAGCGGAGCGACCCTCCTGGCGATGCCGGTACTCGCCTGGACCGTGGGGCTGCCGTTCTGGGCGCTCCTGTCGCTCGTCTTCGTGAGCGGCCTGTTCGACCTGCCGGGGGAGTCCGCACGTCGAGTCCTGCTGCCGGGGCTCGCGCGATCGGCCGGCGTGCCGCTGGAACGGTCGGTCGGTCACTTCGAGGCATCGCAGCGGCTCTCGGTGCTCATCGGCGCGCCGCTCGGGGGCGTGCTCGTCGCGGCTGCCGGGCCGATGGCGGCACTCGTCTGCACCGCGGTGGCGTTCGGCACCGCAGCGGTGCTCGCTGCGGTGCTGGTCCGTCCGGCGGGCGACGACGGAGCGGCCGTGACCGCTGATGCGGCTCCGACCAACGGGTACTGGCGGGACATCGCCGAGGGCTTCCGGTTCTGCGTCCGCGACCCGTTCTTCCGGCTGGTGATCGCCCTGGTGCTGGTCACGAACCTGCTCGACGCGGCTCGGTCGACGACGCTGCTCCCGCTCTACGCCGCCGACGCCCTCGGCGGGGCGCAGGCGCTGGGCTTCGTGACGGGGACCTTCGGTGGTGCGGCGTTCCTCGGGTCGGTGGCCTTCGGGTACGTCGCGCACCGCGTGCCCCGTCGGATCACCTTCGTCCTGTGCTTCGTGCTCGCCGGTGGGCCCTCGCTGCTGGTGCCGGCGCTCGGCCTCGGGTTGCCGTGGATGCTCGCCGCGTCCGCGGTGTCGGGGCTCGCCGCCGGATCGCTGAACCCGATCCTCGGGGCCGTCGAGCTCGAGCGCATCCCGGAGCACATGCGCGCCCGGGTGTTCGGGCTGCTCGGAGCCGGGTCCTGGGCGGGGATCCCGCTCGGGGGGCTGCTCGCCGGGTTCGCGGCCGAGGGCGTCGGCATCCAGGCGACGTTCGGGGTGGTGGTCGTGCTCTACACGGTCGTGACGCTCGCACCGCTGACGGGAGGCGCCTGGCGTCTCATGGAGCGGCCGGCTCCGGAGCAGGCGGCCGTCGAGCGCGTGACGACGTAGTCCGCACCCGACGCGGCGCTCACGTCCACGTCCGGGCGACACCCCAGCCGCGGCCCTCGGGCACGATGTCGACCACGAGCGTGTCGCCGTCGTCGGCGGTGGCCTGGAACCGCCAGCCCACCGTGCGCTCAGGGGCGTGGGTGATGGCGGTCGGCAGCTCGGCCCGCGTGACCGTCAGACGGGTGGGGGTGTCGCTCACCCGCCAACGGCGTCCGGCCCAGACCAAGCGGCTCGGTGCGCCTTCGGACCACCACACCGTGGCGGCCGTCTCCGTGATCATCATCGGGTCTCCTCATTCGAACGTGTGTTCGAATGGTAGGTGTCCACCGCTGACGTCGCAACCGCTGTCCGACGGCGCCGGCGGGTCGCGGACGAAGCCCGGAGCCGGTCGCAGCACGCTCGTGTAGACGGGTCCCATGACGAACGACGATCAGGGCCCCGACGCACAGCACCAGGTCCCCGAGGGGGTGTCCGACGCCACGGTCGAGGCACTCGGCACCCTGTCCGCCGCGGTCGAGGTGCTCGAGCACGCCCGCGGTCTGCTCTACGGGTTCCATCGGTTGACGGGGATGGCCGACCTGAACCTCGGCGAGGCCGTCGAGCAGCTGCGGAAGGCGGGCCACACCGAACTGGCCGACCGCATCGACACGGAGCTGGTGGGCCGCAACGTCATCGCGGGCCGGTGGACGTTCCAGGTCGTCGAGGACTACGACGACGGGTACTACGCCCTGGCGAAGGAGCTCGAGCGCACCGCGCGCGACGAACTCGTGCAGGGACGCCGCCACCTGTTCGAGGCAGGCATGAAAGAGGACCGGCGCACCGGCGGTCGACGCCACCACGAGGCGACGCCGGGCGACCTGCCGGACTGAGCACGGGCCTCCCGGCCGAACGCGAGACGCCGGCGTCCTCCCGAGACGCCCCGGAAACGACGAGACGCCGCCGGATTCGGCGGCGTCTCGACAACACGACGGCGTCTTACGCAACCAGCCCAACCAGCCCAACCAGCCAGCCAGCCAACCGACCCCGCCGCACCCTCACCCGACGCCGAGCAACGCCTCCAGCGGCCCGCGCGCGAAGTACAGCAGGAAGCCCGCGGCGACGACGTAGAGCAGCCACGAGACCTCTCGGCCCCGGCCGGACAGCAGCTTGATCAGCACCCAGCTGATGAAGCCGACGCCGATGCCGTTCGCGATCGAGTAGGTGAGCGGCATGACGACGATCGTCAGGAACGCCGGCAGGGCCGACCCGAAGTCCGTCCACGAGATGTCCGCGACCTGCGCGACCATCAGGGCGCCGACGACGACGAGTCCGGCGGCGGCGACCTCGAGCGGCACGACCTGGGTGAGCGGCGTGAGGAACATCGACGCCAGGAACAGCAGGCCGGTCACGACGGAGGCCATGCCGGTCCGGGCACCCTCGCCGATGCCGGCGGCGGAGTCGATGAAGACCGTGTTCGACGACACCGAGGCGCCGCCACCCGCGATCGCACCGACGCCCTCGACGACGAGCGCCGACTTCAGGCGGGGGAACGTGCCGTCGGGCTTCGCGACGCCTGCGGCCTTCGCCAGGCCGGTCATGGTGCCCATCGCGTCGAAGAAGTTCGTGAACACGAGGGTGAAGACGAGCATCGACGCGGCCAACGGCCCGATGCGGCTGAACGCGCCGAACAGGTCGGCGTGGCCGACGAGCGACAGGTCGGGGAACGCGAAGAGCGCGCTCGGCAGGCCGGGGGCGTTGAGGTTCCAGCCGGTCTTCGAGTCGACCGACGTCGGGACCTGGAAGACCGCCTGCAGGATGATCGCGATGATCGTCGTGGCGACGATGCCGATGAGCAGCGCGCCCTTGACCTTGCGGGCCATGAGCGTGCCGATGATGACGAGCCCGATCAGGAACACGATGGTCGGCAGGGCGCCGACGGAGCCGTCCTCACCGAGCTGCAGCGGCGGCGAGGCGAGTCCGGACGAGCGGACGAAGCCCGAGTCGACGAGGCCGATGAAGGCGATGAACAGGCCGATGCCGACGGTGATCGCGGCCTTCAGCTGCGCGGGGACGGCGGTGAAGATCATCGTCCTGATCCCGGTCAACGCCAGGATCACGATGATCACGCCGTTGATGACGACGAGCCCCATCGCCTCGGCCCAGGTGACCTGGTGCACGACGCTCACGGCGAGGAACGAGTTGATCCCGAGGCCCGCGGCGATGCCGAACGGCAGGTTCGCGATGAGCCCCATCGCGATGGTCATCAACCCGGCGACGAGGCCGGTCGCGGCGGCGACCTGCGCGTTCTCGAGCCACCCGCCGGAGACGTCCTTGGCCGCCTGGTCGGCGCTGAACCCGCCGAGGATCAGCGGGTTGAGGATGACGATGTAGGCCATCGTCACGAACGAGACGAGACCGCCTCTGACCTCGCGCGGGATCGTGGATCCGCGCTTGGTGATGGAGAAGTATCGATCGAGGCCGGTCGCGAAGCGGTTCCGGGGTGGTGTGTCGGTCTGCGGGGCGCTCACCACGGGAGTTTAAAGGACGCTGGGTTTCGAGCGTGTCACACGGGTCTCACAGGTTGCGGCGGCCTGGAGGCCCGTTCCGCGCCGGTCGCGCACCTCGCGCTGGGCGTCCGCTCGCGTTCTCCGGCCATGGCTGGTGTTGGATGGTCGGGTGACGTCACGCATGGACCGTGCCCGCGTCGAGGCCGCCGTGCGCGAACTCCTGCTCGGCATCGGCGAGGACCCCGACCGCCCCGAACTCGAACGCACCCCCGCTCGGGTCGCCGACTCGTACGCCGAGTTCTTCTCCGGCATCGGCACGGACGCCGTCGCCATCGCCCGCGACGGCACGGTACACGCCGAGGACGGCGAGCGCGGCCGGCTCGTCATCGTCCGCGACGTGAAGTTCCGGTCCGTCTGCGAACACCACCTGCTGCCGTTCCTCGGGGTCGCGCACCTGGCCTACGCGCCGGGCGACCGGCTGATCGGACTCGGCACCCTCGCCCGTGTGCTCGACGCCGTGGCCTCCCGCCCGCAGCTGCAGGAGCGGCTGGGCGAACAGGTCGCCGCGACGATCGCCGAGGGGCTCGGTGCCGAGGGGGTCCTCGTCGTCCTCGACGCGCAGCACCAGTGCGTCACGACCCGTGGGGAGCGCCAGACCGGGTCGACGACCGTCACGGTCGCGGCGAACGGCACGCTGGCCGACGCCGCGGGACGGGCCGAGGCGATCGCGCTCATCGGCGCGGGGCGGGCGACGGACCCCGCAGCCCCGGCGAGCGACGGGGCGGACGCATGACGGGCCTCCCGGACGTCGGGGGCGCGCCGGACACGGCCGGACCCAGCTGGGTCGTGCCGGACCTGCGCCACCCGATCCGCGCCATCGGGCGCCGCACCTTCGACTTCGACCACCGCATCGCCGTGATGGCGATCGTGAACCGCACTCCGGACTCCTTCCACGACCGCGGGGCCACCTTCGAACTCGACCGCGCCGTCGCCGCTGCCGTCCGGGCTGCCGAACAGGGCGCCGACTGGGTCGACATCGGCGGCGTGAAGTTCGCCCCCGGCCCGGAGCTGCCCGCCGCCGACGAGATCGACCGCGTCGTGCCCGTCGTCGAGCAGCTCGCGCAGCAGTCCGACGTCGTCATCAGCGTCGACACGTTCCGCCCCGAGGTCGCCGCGGCGGCGATCGCGGCCGGGGCGAGCGTCGTCAACGACACCACGGGGCTGAGCGACCCGCGGATGGCCGCGGTCGTAGCGGACTCCGCGGCCACGATCGTCATCACCCACTCCACCGCCCCACCCCGCCAGCGGCTGCCCGAGCCGCCCCGGTACGACGACGTGACCTCGTCGGTCGTGACGTTCCTGCAGGAGCGGGTCGACCGAGCACTCGCCGCGGGCATCCCCGATTCGCGGATCATCGTCGACCCGGGCCACGACCTCAACAAGAACACCGTGCACACGCTCGAAATGACCCGGCGCCTGCCCGAGGTCGTCGCGCTCGGCTACCCGGTGCTCGCAGCGGTGTCGAACAAGGACTTCGTGGGCGAGTCGATCGGGCGCCCGCGGGGCGAACGCCTGGCGGGGTCGCTCGCCGTCGCGACCGTGAGCGCGATGCTCGGTGCGCGGATCGTGCGGATGCACGACGTCGCGGAGAGCGTCGATGCGATGCGCATGGTCGAGGCCACGCTCGGCTGGCGTGCACCGGTGGAAGCGCGGCACAACACGTGAACCTCCTGCCCCCGTCGATCGCGGACCTGTCCGACGACGACCTGGTCGACCTGTACACATCGGGAGCGACGGCACCGTGGCTGCGGGTGAACTTCGTGGCGACGCTCGACGGCTCGGCATCGGCCGCCGGGGTGTCGGGATCGCTCGGCGGCGCGGACGACCTGCGGGTGTTCGACCTGCTCCGCCGGGTGGCTGACGTGGTGCTGGTGGCTGCGGGCACCGTGCGTGACGAGGGCTACGGCCCGATGGTCCTGCACGACGAGGACGTGGCCTGGCGTCGGGCGCACGGCATGCCCGACCACCCGGTGTTCGCGATCGTCTCCAGGTCGCTGTCGCTCGATCCTGCTTCGCGGGTGTTCACCGAGGCGCCGGTCCGGGTGGCCGTCCTGACCTCTGCGGCTGCCGCGGCATCGGACGCCGGGGTCGCGTTGTCGTCCGTCGCCGACGTCGTGCCCTGCAGTTCCGCTGCCGATCCCGAGTCGGTCGACGTGTCGCTCGTCCGCGGTGCACTCGTGGCGCGGGGCCTCGGCACGATCCACTGCGAGGGCGGTCCGTCGTTCCTCGGGTCGCTCGTCGCCGCGGACGCCGTCGACGAACTGACGCTGACGATCGACCCGTCGCTCGAGGGCGGTGCCGGACCACGGATCGCTGTCGGCGGTTCGCCGGAGCTGCGACGGATGCGCCCGGTGCACGTGCTGCGCGGTGCGGGTGACGTGCTGCTGACCCGGTACGTCCGGGCACGCTGACCACGCGGGCCCGAGTCGCGGTGCTGGTCAACCGCGTCGGCTAGGGTCGGGCGCGTGATCGACATCGTGGCGTCCGGAGTCCTCTTCGACATGGACGGGACCCTCGTCGACTCGACCGCGGTGGTCGAGGCGACCTGGACCCGGTTCGGACAGGACCGAGGCATCGACCCGGCCGAGATCCTGGCCTTCTCGCACGGCCGCCAGGCGATCAGCACGATCCAGCACTTCCTGCCCGACCTGGACCGCGACGAGCAACTCCGCATCGCCGCCGAACTGGTCGCCGAGGAGAGCGCGAGCAGCGAGGGCATCTTCGAGATCCCCGGCGCCGCCGCCTTCGTCGACCGGCTCCTCGACGCCGGGGTCCCGGTGGCGCTCGTGACGAGTGCACCGCGCGACCTGGCCGCCGGCCGGATGGCTGCAGCGGGGCTGACCATGCCGACGGCGTTCGTGCCCTCCGAAGACGTCGAGCACGGCAAGCCCCACCCGGACGGGTACCTGCGCGGTGCCGCACTGCTCGGTGTCGAGGCCACCGACTGCGTGGCGTTCGAGGACGCCCCCGCCGGCCTCGAGTCGGCCATCGCCTCGGGGGCGACCACGGTCGTCGTCGGCCCGCACGAGTCGGACGTCACGGCCGGGCTGTTCCGGGTGTCGGGGTACGACGGGATCACCGTCGAGGCCGAAGGGTCCGCTTTCCGCATCCGCGGCTGAGGACCCGCTGCGTCCTGCGGGCACGCCCAGCCGGTGATCGCAGCGCGCGGTCAGTCGAGCGCCACGGGTCTGACGGTCCGGAGCACCGCGGGTCCGAGCGTGAGCACACCGTCGGACTCGGGGTCGCACCGCACCCCGCCCCGTCCGCGCATCGCCCGGAACGCCCCCGGTGCCACCTCGTGGTCCATCCACGCGCAGGGGTTGGCGAGCCGGTACCCGCGGAACAGCACGGCGGCACTCCCGGGGACCTGCAGCGAGAACGGCTCGCCCCGGAGCATCTCGACGTCGGCGCCGCGCAGGAACACGTTCCGACGGGTGGCGACGGGGTCGACCTCCACGTCCAGCGATCGTCCGACGTCCTCGAGTCCCTCGAGCCCGATCACCGTCACCGAGGCGTGCACGTGCGCCCGCGCAGCGAAGTACCGGTCGCCCACGATGCCGAGTCCTGCGCGCAGCTCGACGCGGTCGCGCAGCTCGTCCGGATCGTCCGTCCGGACGGGCAGGGCGCCGTCGGCCGGCCGACCCTCGTAGCGGTGGCGGCGTGACACGAGCAGCAGTGCGATCTCGACGTCGGTCCGGAACGGCAGGTCGGCGGAGTCGGCGAGCTCGGCGAGCCCGTCGGAGCCGATCCGGTGGTCAGACCCGGCCACGTCGTCTCCGGAGGTCACCTGCCCAACGCTAGCCGGGCCTCCCGGTCGTCGCCGAGGTGTCGTCGCTGTCTCGTCGCTGTCATGAGACGCCGTCGTGTTGCTGAAACGCCGTCGTGTCGCCGAGACGCCGTCGTGTTGCTGAGACGCCGCACGATGCGCGACACGCCGCGGAATCCGGCGGCGTCTCGCGCGGAAGGAGGCGTCTCGACGACCCGCCGGTGTCTCGGCAGCGGTGCCGAGGTTCCACAACACGCCGTGCGTGCGTCGCCGAGGTTCCACTGGCTGGCCCACGGAGGCCCGAGATGCCGAGATTTCGGAACCTCGGGCCGCCACGCGCACGCGCGCCACACCGCCATGCGCACGCGCACCGCGCCGTCCGATTTCCGCCAGTCGCCGTCGGTGGTGCGTGTCAGGCTGGACCCGTGACCACCCCCGGAACCGACCAGCTGCACGCCGAGCGCTACCGCGTCGTCGCCTCGCGCGATGCGCGCTTCGACGGCCAGTTCGTCACCGCCGTGCACTCCACCGGCATCTACTGCCGGCCCAGCTGCCCGGCACGCACGCCCCGCGAAGCCGGGGTCACCTTCTACCGCACGAGCGCCGCAGCGCACCTCGCCGGCTTCCGCGCCTGCAAGCGCTGCCTGCCCGAGGCGACCCCCGGCAGCCCCGAGTGGGACCTGCGCGAGGACGTCGCCGGACGCGCCATGCGCCTCGTCCTCGACGGCGTGGTCGAGCGCGACGGCGTCCCCGGGCTCGCCGCGCGGGTCGGGTACTCGGAACGCCAGCTCAACCGCATCATGACGGCCGAGCTCGGCGCCGGTCCGAAGGCCCTCAGCCGTGCGCACCGCGCACAGACGGCGCGCACGCTGTTGACGTCGTCGGACCTGCCCATCGCGGACGTCGCCTTCGCCGCCGGGTTCGCGAGCGTCCGCCAGTTCAACGAGACCGTCCGCGAGGTCTTCGCCGTCACCCCGTCCGAACTGCGCGCCCGCCGGACGCTCCGGCCGGCCTCGGACGGCGCACTGCACGTGCACCTGCCCGCACGACCGCCGTTCGACGCGCAGGGGCTCCTCGACTGGCACGCACTGCACGCCCTGCCGGGCCTGGAGCAGGTGGGTGCGGACGATTCGGGTCGGGTCACGTCCTACGGGCGGTTGCTCGACCTGCCAGGAGGCCCGGGCTGGTTCAGCGCATCGGCCGCGGCTGCAGGGGCCGCCGGCTCGACGGCCGCTGGTCGCGGCACCGGGATCGACCTGCGGGTGCGCGTCACCGACCTGTCCGACCTGCCGACGCTGGTCGCCCGCGTCCGCTCGTACTTCGACCTCGACGCCGACCCGGTCGCAGTCGACGCGGTGCTCGGCTCCGTGCCCGAGCTGGCATCCGCCGTGCAACGGGTCCCGGGGCTGCGGCTGCCCGGGGCGGTCGACGCGCACGAGATCGTCTTCCGCACCCTGATCGGGCAGCAGGTCTCCGTCGCCGCGGCCCGGACGGCGCAGACACGGCTCGTGGCGGCACTCGGTGCCGCCGTGCCGTCCGCGATCCTGCCCGACGGCTTGCTGTTCCCCTCCGCCGAGGCCATCGCCGCCCGCGGCCACGAGGTGCTGCGCGGGCCGGCCGCCCGTGTCGACACGATCCTGCGGGTCGCCGCGGCGCTCGCCGACGGGTCGCTCGTGGTCGACGGCGGGCAGTCCCTCGACGAGCTGCGGGCTCGGTTGCTGGCGGTGAAGGGCATCGGGCCGTGGACCGCGGACTACGTGGCGCTCCGGGTCCGGCACCACCCCGACGTGTTCCTCCACAGCGACCTCGCCGTGCGGAACGGTGCACAGGAACTCGGGTTGCCCGGTACGGCGCGCGAGCTCTCCCTATGGTCGGAGCAGGTGGCGCCCTGGCGGAGCTACCTGACGATGCACTGCTGGCGACCGATCATCGACCGCGCGATCGCGACGACCGCCGGCGCCCGTGCGCACCGTGCACCCCTGGACTCCCGGAAGGACGACCGATGACCGACGCAACCATCCAGACCCTGGACACCCCCGACGGGGCCTTCACCGTGCTCGAGGACACCGAGGGGCGGGTCCTCGCCTCGGGGTGGACCGACTCCGTCGAGCGGATCCTCGGCCGGCTCGCCGAGCGGTACCGGCCCACACGGGTCGTCGACGGCACGGTCGCCTCCGCCGATGCCGTCGACGCCTTCTACGCGGGCGAGGTCGAGCACGCCATGCAGGTACCGGTTCGGCAGTTCGGCACCGACCTGTTCACCGAGGGGTGGCGACAGCTCCGGCGCATCCCTGCCGGCGGCACCCTGACCTACACCGAGTTCGCGGGCGCGATGGGTCGGCCGGACGCCGTGCGGGCCGCCGCCAGCGTGTGTGCGCGGAACGCTCCCGCACTGTTCGTGCCGTGCCATCGGGTGCTGCGGTCGGACGGCACGCTCGGGGGCTTCGCGTGGGGGCTCGACGTGAAGCGGTCGTTGCTCGAACGAGAGTCGGTGGGCACCACGGCACTCGTCTGACTTGTACAAAACGCTCGAGAATGTACAGGTGAGCGAAGTGTCGATACGCTGCCCGGTCAATCCGGAAGCTCCCACCGCAGGCTCGACGGCTCGTCGAGGGCGTCCTCGCGATCCTCGCTGAGGAACCACGACCCCCTGCGGCGCGCAAGCTGGTGAACAACCCGGAGTGGAGAGTCCGTGTCGGCGACTACCGGGTCCTCTACCTGATCGACGACGGCCGGCTGATCGTGGTCGTCGTCCGCGCCGGACACCGGAGGGAGATCCACCGCAGGCGCTGACCGCCGCGGGACCGGTCGTCTCCCCCTGGTTGCGGGTGGTGACGTGGGAGCGCTCCGCTGTCATGCTCGGAGGACCGACCCGCCTGGTCCCTCCCGAGGACCCGACGCAGCGCCGTCGTACCCCCTCGGAAGGCCCCCATGGACCAGCACGTCGACCGCACGGTCGTCTCCGCCGACGGCACGGTGATCGCCGTGTCCGACACGGGGACCGGTCCGGCGCTCGTCGTGGTCGGTGGAGCGTTCGACCACCACGGCACCCCGACCGTCGAGCGCCTCACGACGGCGCTGCGCGATCGCTTCCGTGTCCTCACGTACGACCGCCGGGGCCGCGGGGCGAGCGGTGACACGACCCCGTGGGCGATCGAGCGCGAGGTCGAGGACCTCGGGGCCGTCGTCGCGAGCGTCGACGGCCCGGTCGCCGCGCTCGGTCTCTGCGTGGGCGCTGGTGTGGTCCTGCGCGGTCTCGCCGCCGGTGTCCCGCTCGAGGGCGCCGTGCTGTGGGAGCCGCCGTACCGTGCCACGGTCGATCCGCACGCCGACGACGTCGTGTTCGCCGACCTGCTCGACGAGCACGTCGCCGCCGGCCGTCGTGCCCAGGCCGTCCGGGCGTTCCTCGCGCACGTGCTCGGGGTGCCGATGGGGCAGATCTCGGCGCTGCGACTGCGGGGGGCGCTCTGGCGGGCCCTCGTCGTCGACGCCCACGTGCTCAGCCGTGACGTGCGGGTGCTCAACGGTCTCGCGATCCCCGAGCGGGTCGCAGCGGCGGTCGGTGTGCCGGTGCTCGTGGCGGCGGGGAGCGATGGCCACGAGTGGATGCGGCAGGCGTCCCGTGCGGTGGTCGAGGCGGTGCCGGGTTCGGACTACCTCGAGGTCCCCGGGCAGGGCCACGTGCCCGATCCGGTGGCGGTCGGTGCGGTGCTCGACGAGTTCACCGCGAGGACGGTCACGCGGGGCTGAACCGCGAGGACGGTCACGCGGGGCTGAGAGGATGGTGCTGTGAACGCACCTCGTCTCGGTCTCCTGCTCGACGTCGACGGGCCCATCGCCAGCCCCGTCTCCCGCACCATCGCGATCCCGAGCATCATCGCGGACCTCGTCGCCCTCGCCGCCGAGGGCATCCCCGTGGTCTTCAACACGGGCCGCAGCGACGCGTTCATCCGCAGCGAGGTCGTCGGCCCGCTGCTCGCCGGCGGCCTGGCCGAGGGCGGTCGCGTGCACGCCGTGTGCGAGAAGGGTGCCGTCTGGTGCTCGATCGGCCCGCAGTACGAGGGCGGCATGGGTGAGCTCACCGTCGCCGACGACCTGGCCCTCCCGCGCGACTACGCCGACGAGATGCGTGAGCTGGTCCGGAGCGAGTACGCCGACCTGGTGTTCTTCGACGAGACGAAGCGTGCGATGGTGTCGATCGAGCAGCGGGTGGAGGTGCCGAACGCCACGTACCTGGCCCGGCAGCCGGAGTTCGACGCGAAGGCGATGGCGGCCCTCGAGCGCCGCGGCCTCGGGGTGCGCCGTCTCGACGACGTCCGACCAGACGCCGTCGGCGCCGTGCAGTGGCGGATCGACCCGACGATCATCTCGACCGACGTCGAGTCCGACCGGAGCGGCAAGGACCTGGGCGCCGAGCGGTCGCTGGAGTTGCTGGCGCAGGACGGCGAGCTGCCGACGGCCTGGCGCACGATGGGCGACTCGCGCAGCGACTACGCCATGGCCGACTGGCTGCACGCGAACGGCCACGAGGTCGCGCACGTCGACGTCCGTCCCGCGGACGGTGTGCCGGCGACGCCGTACCCGGTGCTCACCGCACCCGACGGTGTGATCCACGACGACGCCGGAGCGCGGTTCCTGGCGGACTGGCGCCGATCCGCCTGAGCCGAGCCGGGCCTCCCGGTCGACCCGCCCTGCCCACGGAACCTGGTTCCGGACACGGCACCGCGCCGTTCCGTGGTTCCGCGTCCGGAACCTGGTTCCCGCGCGCCCAGCGGCCCCCGTGTTTGCGTGTCGGGGTGGTACACCAGTAATCTCGCGGGGTCCGCCGCCCAGCCGATGACGGGATCCACCCCATGGCACCGAAGCTCCGCATCAAGTCGATCGAGGCCTCCCTGGCCGACTCCGAGGAGCAGGGCCGGTCCCTGAAACGCTCCCTGAAGACGTTCGACATCGCCGCGATGGGCATCGCGGTCGCCGTCGGCGCCGGCATCTTCTCGGTCGGCGCGAACGCCGCCGCGAACTTCGCCGGGCCCGGCGTCATCATCTCGTTCCTGCTCGCCGCCGTCACCTGCGGCCTGGCGATCATGTGCTACGCCGAGTTCGCCTCGACGATCCCCGTCGCCGGTTCCGCGTACACGTTCACCTACGCCACGATGGGCGAGCTCCTCGCCTGGATCGTCGGCTGGGACCTCATCCTCGAGACCCTCACCGCCAGCGCCGTCATCGCGAAGTACTGGGGCATCTACCTCAGCACCGCGTTCGACGTGTTCGGCGTGAGCCTGCCGAGCACGATCCAGCTCGGCCCGATCCCCTTCACCTGGGGCCCGGTCCTGATCGTCGGCATCTTCACGGTGCTGCTCGCCTTCGGCACGCGCTTGTCGTCGCGCGTCTCGGCGGTCATCACGATCATCAAGGTCGCCATCGTGGTGTTCGTCATCGTCGCCGGTGCGTTCTTCGTCAAGGCCGCGAACTTCACCCCGTTCATCCCGCCGTCAGAGCCCGCCAAGGGCGCCGAGGGCAGCGTCTGGACCCAGTCGCTCGTGTCCTGGTTCACCGGGTCCGAGCCGGCGCAGTACGGCGTCTTCGGGCTGCTCGCCGCGGCGTCGCTCGTGTTCTTCGCGTTCATCGGCTTCGACGTCGTCGCGACCAGCGCGGAGGAGACCGAGAACCCGCAGAAGACGCTGCCCCGCGGCATCTTCATCGGCTTGGGCATCGTGACCCTGCTGTACGTCGGCGTCAGCATCGTCATCACGGGCATGGTCTCGTACCAGCGTCTGGCCGAGGAGAAGGCACCGTCACTGGCGTCGGCGTTCGACATCGTCGGGCTGCCGTGGGCCGCGGGCATCATCGCCATCGGCTCGCTGATCGGCCTGACCACCGTCGTCATGGTGCTGCTGCTCGGGCTGTCCCGCATCGTCTTCGCGATGAGCCGCGACGGCCTGCTGCCGCGCTGGTTCTCGAAGACGAACCCGAAGACGCAGACGCCGGTGCGCGTGCAGGTCGTCGCGGGTGTCGTCGTCGCGCTGCTCGCCGGCTTCACGGCGGTCGACAAGCTCGAGGGCATGATCAACATCGGCACGCTGTCGGCGTTCGTGCTGGTGTCGATCGGCATCATCGTGCTCCGCAAGACCCGTCCGGACGCGCCGCGCTCGTTCCGGGTCCCGTGGTCGCCCGTCATCCCGATCCTGTCGGCGGTGCTGTGCTTCTGGCTGATGCTGAACCTCGAGGTCGAGACCTGGCTGCGGTTCGTCATCTGGCTCGTGATCGGCTTCGCGATCTACTTCGGCTACAGCCGTCGCAACAGCCGGGTGGGCAAGGGCCAGCAGTAGCGGGCTCCTGCCTCCTACGCGCCGACGACCAGCAGGACGCCGAAGCCCAGCATCACGACAGCGACCACACCGTCGAACACCCGCCACGTCAGCGGCTTCGCGAACAGCGGTCGGAGCAGCCGTCCGCCGAACCCGAGGGCGCCGAACCACAGGCAGCTCGCCGCGACCGCGCCGACCGTCCACAGCCACCGGTCGTCGGGGCCCTGCTGGTTCGCCACGGACCCGAGGAACACCAGCGTGTCCAGGTACACGTGCGGGTTCGCCCACGTGAAGACGAGCATGGTCGCCACCGCCGTGCGCATGGTCGCCGCCTGGCCGGGAGGCACGGTGCGCGTCCGCCCCGCCACCACCGTCGCGGTACGGTCGGGTCCACCGCCCGCGGCCGGCTCCGGCACGCCGTCGTCCGCGGCGTGGTCGGCGACGCGGGTCGCGGCGCGCGCGTCGTCCGCGGCCTCGTCGGCCACGCGCATGGCATCGGTCGAGGGGCGGAGCGCCCGCCGCGCTGCGAGCACGCCGTAGGTCACCAGGAAGGCGGCCCCGACGAACCGGACCACGACGAGCGCCACCGGGAACCGCTCGACCACGGCCCCGACGCCGAGCACCCCCGCGACGATGAGCACGGCGTCCGACACCGCGCACACGACGACCGCCGCCGCGACGACCCGCATGCCCGAGCTGACCGCCAACCGGAGCAGGTACGTGTTCTGCACGCCGATCGCGACGATCAGGGCGAGTCCGGTGCCGAGGCCGGAGAGCAGGGGGAGGAGCGTGGTCACGGGTTCGACGGTAGGGCTCTTGGCCGATGTAGAACAGCTCACGTTCCTGATGCTGCGTAAGCTCAGCTGCATGCCGCGACTCCAGCGCGAACACCTCGAGACCCTGCTCGCCGCCGTCGACCACGGCACCCTCGACGCGGCTGCCCGCGCCCTCGCGATCACCCCGTCGGCCGTGTCGCAGCGGATCAAGTCGATGGAGCAGCAGGTCGGCCGGATCCTGCTCCAGCGCACCACCCCGGTGGTGCCGACCCCCGACGGCGAGGTCGTCCTGCGGCACGCTCGCCAGGCGCGGTTGCTCGACGAGGAGACGTCGCGGGCCCTCGGCGGCGGAACCTCGGTCGTCCCGTCGATCCCGCTCGCCGTGAACGCCGACTCGCTCGGCACGTGGTTCCTCGACGCACTCGCCCTCGTCCGGACCGACACCGAGGTCGTCTTCGACCTGCACCGCGAGGACCAGGACCGCACCGCCGAGCTGCTCCGGGCGGGCGCCGTGATGGGAGCCGTCACGGCCGAGGCCGACCCGGTGCAGGGGTGCTCGTCCGTCCCGCTCGGCATCGACCGGTACCGGGCTGTGGCGTCACCGGCCTTCGTCGACCGGTACCTGCCCGGCACCGCGACCGAGCGGCAGATGCTCGAACGGCTCGACCGGGTGCCGCTCGTCGACTACGACCGCGCCGACGACCTGCAGCAGGGCTACCTCCGTCGAGTCCTCGGGCAGGCGCCGTCGGGGCCGCGGCACTTCGTGCCGACCTCGGCGGACTTCGCCCGGGCGGTGTCGCTCGGCTTCGGCTGGGGGATGCTGCCCGAGGCGCAGTGCCTCGACGCCCTCGACCGGGGCGACCTCGTCGAGCTCACGCCGGGGCGGCGGGCGGACGTCGCCCTGTGGTGGCAGCGGTGGAACCTGGCGTCGCCGTTGCTCGAACGGGTCACGGACGCGGTGCGGTCGACGGCAGCTGAGCGGTTGCACCCGCCGGCTCGGACGGTCGCGCGGTGATCGGGCCCTCGGCACGTCAGTTCTGGCAGCGCGGGCACCAGTAGGTGTCCCGCAGGGTGAGTTCCGAGTCGCCGAGCTCGCCGCGCCGGATCCGGGTGCCGCAGCGCAGGCACGGTTTGCCGGCTCGCCCGTAGACCCAGAACCGGCGCCCGGGTCGGTCCACCCCCGTCGTCACCCGGGCGCTCCGGTCCCGGTTCGCCAGGATGAGCCGGCTCGCCAGGGCGATCGTCCGCGTCGGGTCGCGCACCTCGGCCACGGGCCGCGTCGGCAGCACCCCGCGCAGGAAGCAGAGCTCGTTCCGGTACACGTTGCCGAGTCCGGCGAGGACCCGCTGGTCGAGCAGCGCCAGTCCGACGGGCCGGGCTGGGTCCCGCAGCAGGTTCTCGAGCGCCACGTCGGCGTCCCAGTCGGGCCCGAGCAGATCCGGGCCGAGGTGTCCGACGACCTCGGACTCCTGGTCGCGGGGGATCACCTCGAGCACCCCGAGCGTGAAGCCGACGGTGGAGACGTCGTCGGCGTCGAGGATCGCGCGTGCCTGGTGCGCCGGTCGTCGCCACCGATCGCCCGGTGCGTAGACGTCCCACCGCCCCTCCATCTTCAGGTGCGAGTGCACGGTCAGGTCCCCGATCCGGTGCAGCAGGTGCTTGCCGCGGGGCACGACCTCGTCGACGGTGCGGCCGACCAGGTCGACCGTCGAGAACGCAGGCACCCGGAAGTCGCTGCGGGTCAGGACCTTGCCTGCGAGCGCGGTGTGCAACCGGCGCGCCGCCCGGTAGACGGTGTCGCCCTCAGGCACGGAGCCGGAGTCCCTGCGGGGTGGCGGTGAACCCGGCGTCGCCCAGTGCGGCGCCGAGCGGGGTACCGAGCACGAACTCGCCGTCGACACGTTCGACCGCGAGCTTCCGCAGACCCGTCCGCACGATGCCGGCGATCGACGCGGCCGCGACGGCGAGGTCGGCCGGGTCGTCGGTGAAGGTCAGCACCGACTTGCCGCCGCGCTCGACGTACACCGCGAGCCGACCGTCGACGGTGGTGACGAGCGCCCCTGCCTTGCGCCCGGGGCGGTGGCCGCGCGCGCCGGTGGTCGGTGCCGGGGCCTTCTGCGCAGCCGCTCCGACAGTGGCTGCGTCGGCGGTCGTCCCGTCCCCGTCGAGGGCCGCGCGGTCCTCGGACGGCCAGGGCAGCGACGCCCCGTACGGGTTCGCCGGGTCGGTCGCCGCCAGGGTCAGTGCCTCGCGCTTCCGGTCCGGGTCGACGCGCTCGTCGTCGTCGAGGTCGCGGGCGTAGGTGCGGAGCCGGTCGATCGTCGGGCCGGTGGCGAACTGCGCCGCTCCGAGCCCCTCGATGAAGTACCCGCGACGCGCACGACCGGACTCCTCGAACCGCGACAGCACCCGGTACACGCCCGCGAACCCACCTCGGACGCCCTCGACCTGCACGGCACCGCGCGTGACGACCCCGTACCGCTCGAGCAGCTGTTCGGCGGTCGCGGCTGCCCGTACGGTCGCGTCGGACTCGGCGAGCGGCAGCAGGGACCAGCGACCGCCGACGGACGGCGGACCGGACTGCGTCGGCATCGTCGGACGTCGGCGCCCGCGGTAGGCGCGTGCCCGGGGCGCGCTGGTGCTCTTCGCCTTGCCTCCGAGCATCGAGCGGAGCGGCGCGAAGGTGTCGTTCGTGATCTGCCCGGCCCAGACGAGGTCCCACAGCGCGGTCGTCAGCGCTTGGTCGTCCGTGCTGCCGACGGCCTGGCCGAGCTGCCGGAAGAAGTAGGCGCCGCCGCCGGCCAGGGCACCGAGCACGTCGCGTTGCAGCTCGGTGGTCTCGTCGCCGGAGGGTTCGGCGAGGGTCGTCGAGGCGGTCTCCGCCAGGTGCAGGCGCACCCAGCCGTCGTTGCCGGGCAGTGTCCCGCCGCCGGACCACAGCACCTCGCCCGTCGCGGTGAGCTCGTCGAGCATGTTCGTGGAGTAGTCGGTCACGCGAGCGGGCAGCACCAGGGTCTCCCAGGCGCTGGCGGGCAGGGCGACACCGGCGAGCTGGTCGATCACCTGCAGCACACCGTCGACCCCGCGCAGGCCGCCCCGTGTGCCGGGAGTCTGCACGTGCTGCCACGCGGGCAGGAACCGGGCGAGCGTGTCGGGCGACACCGGCTCGACCTCGTGCCGGAGTGCGGCGAGGGACTTCGTGCGGATCCGCCGCAGGACCTCGGCGTCGCACCACTCGGCGCCCTGGCGGTCGGGCCGGAACTCGCCCTCGACCACGCGGCGGTCGGCCACCAGCCGGCGCAGGGTGTCCTGCACGACGGCGATGCCCAGGCCCAGGCGGCCGGCGGCGTCCTGGGCCGAGAACGGCCCGTGCGACCGTGCGTAGCGGCCGATCAGGTCGCCGAGCGGATCGGCGACGGGCTCGACGAACGCCGTCGGCACGCCGATCGGCAGCGGCACCCCGAGGGCGTCGCGGAGGCGCGAGGCGTCCTCGATGACCGCCCAACGGGTGGCGGCGGCGTGCGAGAAGGACAGGACGCGGCGGTCGCGCTCGAGGGCGGTGAGCACACCGGTGAGTTCGTCGCGCGCGAGCGCGCGGGCGTCGCCGTCGGTCGCGGTGGCGGCCAGCCAGCTGCGGTCCACGGCCTCGTCGAGGTCGAGCGCCCCGACGAGCCTGAGGACGTCGACGAGCCCCTCGGCGTCGCGTGCACGGCGGTCCGGCGAGAGCCGCTGCAGGTCCAGCTCGACCGAGGCGATGACCGCCGGGTCGAGCAGCTCCCGCAGTTCGGCGCGACCGAGCAGTTCACCGAGCAGGGTCGAGTCGAGCGACAGTGCCGCGGCCCGGCGCTCGGCGAGCGGGGAGTCGCCCTCGTACATGAACGCGGCGACGTACCCGAACAGGATCGAGCGGGCGAACGGCGACGGGGTCTCGGTCTCCGTCTCGACCAGACGGATGCGCCGCCCGGCGATCTCGTCGGCGATCCCGAGCAGTGCCGGGACGTCGTACACGTCCTGCAGCACCTCGCGCACGGTCTCGAGCACGATCGGGAACGACGGGTACTTCCGGGCGACCTCGAGCAGCTGCGAGGCCCGCTGCCGCTGCTGCCAGAGCGGTGACCGCTGCCCGGGGTTCCGCCGCGGCAGCAGCAGGGCGCGTGCGGCACACTCGCGGAACCGGGCCGCGAACAGCGCCGACCCCCCGACCTCGTCGGTGACGAGGGCTTCGAGGTCGTCGCGCTCGAACACGAACAGGTCGGCACCCGGCGGCTCGGCGTCGGTCTCGGGGATGCGCACCACGATGCCGTCGTCGGCGGCCATCGCGTCGCCGTCGATGCCGTGCCGCTCGCGCAGCCGTGCCGCGACCGCCAGGGCCCACGGCGCGTGCACCTGCATGCCGTACGGCGAGTGCAGGATGAGCCGCCAGTCACCGAGCTCGTCGCGGAAGCGCTCGACCACGAGCGTCGTGTCGTTCGGCACGTGGCCGGTGGCGGCACGTTGGTCGCGCAGGAAGGTCAGCAGGTTGGTGACGGCGCGCTCGTCGAGTCCACCGGCGGCGACCCGGGCGCGGGCGTCGTCGTCCGAGGAGCCCTCGACCTCGCGCACGAAGGCGCCCGTCGCGCGGCCGAGCTCGGCGGGGCGGCCGATGCCGTCGCCCTTCCAGAACGGCACGCGGCCGGGCTGCCCGAAGGCGGGGCTGACGATGACCCGGTCGTGGGTGATCTCCTCGATGCGCCAGCTCGTCGCGCCGAGGGCGAAGACGTCCCCGACCCGCGACTCGTAGACCATCTCCTCGTCGAGCTCGCCGACGCGCGAGGCCTTCTCGCCGACCATGAACACGCCGAACATGCCGCGGTCCGGGATCGTGCCACCGCTCGTCACCGCGAGGCGCTGGGCTCCTGGTCGTCCGGTCAGGGTGCCGTGCACGCGGTCCCACACCAGGCGCGGGCGGAGCTCGGCGAACTCGTCGCTCGGGTACCGCCCGGTGACCAGGTCGAGCGTGGCGTCGAACGCCGAGCGTGGCAGTCCGCTGAACGGAGCACTGCGCCGCACCAGCTCGAACCAGTGCTCGACGTCGACCGTGTCGATCGCCCCCGCCGCGACGGTGTGCTGCGCCAGCACGTCGAGGGGGTTGGCCGGCACCGAGATCGACTCGATCTGCCCGGAGACCATGCGCTCCACCGTGACCGCGCTGTTGACGAGGTCTGCGCGGTGCTTCGGGAACAGCACCCCGCGGGAGATCTCGCCCACCTGGTGCCCGGCGCGCCCGACGCGCTGCAGGCCGCTCGCGACCGAGGGTGGCGCCTCGACCTGCACGACCAGGTCGACCTCGCCCATGTCGATCCCGAGCTCGAGCGAGCTCGTCGCGACGACGCACCGCAGCCGGCCGGACTTCAGGTCGTCCTCGATGATCGCGCGCTGGTCCTTCGACACCGAGCCGTGGTGGGCACGGGCGAGCACGGGCACCGCGGTGTCGGACCCCCCGCCACCGGTCTGCCCGGACGCGCCGATCATCTGCGCCGGAGGCCGCTTCGTGCCCTGCGGTGCGACCGCGTGCGCCGAGGTCCGCGCGGGCGACTGCGGGCGACCCGCCGCGACCGGCAGGCCGTCGTCGGCAGGTGACGCACCCACGGAGACGAACCCCTCTGCCGCGGCGAGGACGCGCTCTTCGTGGATCTCGTTGAGCCGTGCCGTCAGCCGCTCGGCCAGACGCCGCGAGTTCGCGAACACGATCGTCGACCGGTGCTCCTCCACCAGGTCGACCACGCGCTCTTCGACGTGCGGCCAGATCGAGCCGTTCGACGGCGCGTCGGATGCATCCGCACCGACCGGCGGCGCACCGAGCTCGGTCATGTCGTCGACCGGCACGACGACGCGCAGGTCGAAGGTCTTCTGCGCCGGCGGGGCGATGATCGTCACCGGCGCACGGCCGCCGAGGAACCGGGCCACCTCTTCCGGGGGCCGGACCGTGGCGGACAGCCCGATGCGTTGCACGGGCTTCTCGAGCAGGTCGTCGAGCCGTTCGAGCGACACGGCCAGGTGCGCCCCGCGCTTGGTCGACGCGACCGCGTGCACCTCGTCCACGATGACGGTGTCGACGTTGACCAGGGTCTCGCGGGCCTGCGAGGTGAGCATGAGGTAGAGCGACTCGGGTGTGGTGATGAGGATGTCCGGCGGCTGGCGCAGCAGCTTCTGCCGGTCCGACGACGGGGTGTCACCGCTGCGCACCCCGACGGTGACCTCCGGCGGTTCGGTGCCGAGCCTCCGGGCGGTCTGCGTGATGCCGACGAGGGGGCTGCGCAGGTTCCGCTCGACGTCGACGCCGAGTGCCTTGAGCGGTGAGACGTAGAGCACACGGGTGCGCTGCTTGGCCGGCGGGCGGTCCGTCGCGCTGATGAGCCGGTCGATCGACCACAGGAACGAGGCCAGGGTCTTGCCGGAACCGGTCGGCGCGATGACGAGGGCGTGCTGCCCCGTCGAGATGGCGTCCCACGCGCCCGCCTGCGCCGGGGTCGGGGCGTCGAACGCGCCTCGGAACCACTCCGCGGTCGCGGGGGAGAAGCGCTCGAAGACGTCCGTCATGGTCCGCCCATCCTGCCCGGCACCACCGACAGCAGGCCGAGCGAGGAGTACCCCTTGACACAGCGATAGTTAGCGATCTATCGTAAACACATCGCGATACGACGAAGACGAAACCAGTCAGACCGATCGCGAGCCGACTCAGCACCAAGGAAGGACGCATCATGCGCCCCATGCACAACGACAACGACAGCAACCACCACCCGCGCGGCCCCCGGTTCGGCGGCGCGCGGCAGCACCACGGTGCCGGCTTCCCCGGCCGCGACCGCGGTGACGACGAGCACGGTGGCCGCGGCGGCCGTGGCTTCGGCCCGGGCTTCGGGCCGGGCATGGGCTTCGGCCCCGGCTTCGGCCCCGGCTTCGGTGGCTTCGGCGGACCCGGCTTCGGTCGCGAACGCCGCCGCCGCGGTGACGTCCGTCTCGCGATCCTCGGCCTGCTGGCCGAGGGTCCGCAGAACGGCTACGCCGTGATCAAGACCATCGCCGAGCGCACCGGTGGCGCCTGGAAGCCGAGCCCCGGTTCGGTCTACCCGACGCTCCAGCAGCTCGTCGACGAAGACCTCGTGGTCTCGTCGGGCGACGGCCGCAAGACGCTCTTCGAGCTCACCGACGCCGGCAAGGCCGAGGCCGAGGCGAAGGCCGACGAGATCGCAGCGGCACTCGACGCGGCCCCGGGGATCCCGGACGCGCAGCGCGAGTTCTTCGAGGCGCTCCGGAAGACCATGGGCGTCCTGCAGATGTACCGGACGACCGCGACGGAGGACCAGGCCAAGGCCGCCACCGCCAAGGTCGACCAGCTCCGCAAGGACCTCTTGCAGATCCTCGCCGACTGAGCAGAAGACGTCGGGTCAGTACCTCGGACCCGACGTCTTCTGCACACTGGACGACCGCCGAACCGCGGTGCGAGCGCTCCTACGTCCCGATGAACGCCGCCACGTCCGACAGCTCGGCTGCCGACACCGCGTGCGGCAGGCCCGCGTACCCGCGATCGGTCACGGTCGTGTGCGCCGCGGCCCACGCCTGCGTGCGCGCGGTCGCCTCGGCCGGGATCACCGGGTCGAGGTCGCCGTGCCCGAGGAACACCCGCGGCCGGACGGCGGCGACGGCTTCGTCTCGTGCGTCCGTCACCCCCGGCACCACGAAACCGGACAGCGACACGGCGAACGCGAACGCAGCGGGCCGTGCACGCAGCAGCTGCAGCGCCATCGACCCGCCCTGCGAGAACCCGAGCAACCCGATCCGCGGGTGGTCGGCGGCGACGGAGTCGATCCACGCGAGCACCTCGGCGACCGCGGCGTCGACGGGCTCGAGCGCGGGGGAGCCCGGCGTCCCGAGCGGGTACCAGCTGAACCCCTGGCCCCACGGCATCGGCGCCCGCAGGGACGCCATCGTCCACGCCGACGGCAGCGCGGGGGCGAGTCCGAGCAGGTCGTGCTCGTTCGACCCCACGCCGTGCATGGTCACGAGCAGTGGTGTCCCTGCGCGGTCTTCCGCGGGCCGGGTCCACTGCACGACATCACGATCGATCATGTGGCCGACAATAGTTGACGCATCAACCATCCCCAAGTCCCGCGCCCTCCGCCGAACTCGACGGAGTCCCTGGTAGACACGGTGCATGGCCTCGTTGCAAACCCCCGACCCCGACTCCGGCTGGCTGTCCGACGAGGAACTCGCCAACGCGCGTCGTCGACTCCCCATCTGCTACGTCGAGGCGATCCCCGTCCGCACCGACGGGCTCGGCGTCGTGACCGAGGTCGGGGTGCTCCTCCGCGTGGCCCCGAGCGGCTCGATCGTCCGCACCCTGGTGTCCGGTCGCGTGATGTTCGGCGAGTCCATCCGCACGGCGCTCTTCCGCCACCTCGAGAAGGACCTCGGCCCGATGGCGTTCCCGCAGCTGCCGTCGAGCCCGACGCCCTTCACGGTGGCCGAGTACTTCCCGCTGCCCGGCGCCTCGGTGTACACCGACGAGCGGCAGCACGCGATCTCGCTGGCCTACGTCGTCCCGGTCACCGGCACGTGCGAGCCCCGGCAGGACGCCCTCGAGCTGACCTGGATGACCCCGATGGAGGCTGCGTCGGACGGTGTGGCCGACGACATGGAGGGTGGCCGCGGCGCCCTGCTGCGCGCGGGCCTCGCGTCGGTCGGCGCGCTCATGTAGCGACCGGCCCGGTCCCCGAGCACGGCGCAGCGCCCGAACACGACGAAGCCCCCGGATCCGATCGGATCCGGGGGCTTCGCAGCGCGGTGCTGGACCGGCTTGTTACTTCGTGTCGCGGTCGCTCTTGAGGCTGTCGGCGACGCCGGAAGCGGCGTCCTTGACGTTCGTACCCGCCTGCTTGGTGTCGGCCTTGACCTGATCGGTCTTGCCCTCAGCCTTGAGGTGGTCGTTGTCCGTCGCGTTCCCGACGGCCTCCTTGACCTTGCCTGCCGCCTTCTCAGCGGCGTTCTTGATGTCTTCGATCCCAGCCATAGGCACTCCTTCCAACAGCGGACGTTTCCCCGTCAGCCGCTTGCGCGGCATCCGGTGAAGGAGACCATACGCCTCGGGGGCGTCCGCTTCGCAGGCGCCCCCAAGGTTGTCCCCCGCTGGTCAGCGCGGGCCGGGTCGACGGGTCAGTGGCGGTCGACAGCTCAGTGGCGGTCGGCAGCGCCGGCCGGACGGGAGGCGCGGCGCGACGAGCCACGACGGCCCCCGCCCGACTCCTGGCCGGCTCCACGGCCCGCGGCGTAGCCACCGTCCGAGGACCAGACGGCAGAGGACCCACCGCGTACGGTGTCACTGCCGGCGCGACGGCTGCCGCCGCTGCGGCGACCGCCCGTCGAGCCTGCGCCCGCGGCGGCGGAGCGCCCGGTGCCCTCGGAACGTGCGCCGCGAGCCGGACGGCCCTGACGGCCCCCGGCCGAACCGGCGGACTCGGAAGCCGAGCCGGAGCGCGCGGGCTGACCCGAGCCTCCCGGACGGCTGCCGCGACCACGACGACCACGGTCACCGGCGGAATCGGCGGAGCGCTGCTTCGGCTGACGCTGCTGCTGCGCGGGCTCTTCGGCGACGTGGCGGATCGGCGCGATCTCGCCGACGAGCGTGGTGACCGCCGGAGAGGTCGCGGTGACGTGCTGCGGGGTGACCTTGATCGCTGCGGCGCGCATCATCTGCGCGACGTCGCGACGCTCGGCGGGCATCGTCACCGTGACGACGTCACCGGACGAACCGGCACGGGCGGTGCGACCCGAGCGGTGCAGGTACGCCTTGTGCTCGGTGGGCGGGTCGACGTGCACGACGAGCTCGACGTTGTCGACGTGCACACCGCGGGCGGCGACGTCGGTGGCGACGAGGACGAGGGCCTCGCCGGACGAGAACTTCGCCAGGTTCCGCTCACGGGCGCCCTGCGACAGGTTGCCCTGCAGGTCGACGGCCGGGATCCCCTGGCTGCTGAGCTGCTTGGCGAGGCGCTTGGCGTGGTGCTTCGTGCGCATGAAGAGGATGCGGCGACCGTTGCCCGAGGCGAGGGTGCTCACGAGGTGCTTCTTCGCGTCGGCGTCGGCGACCTCGAACAGGTGGTGGGTCATCGCCTCGACGGGGCTGTTCGCCTCGTCGACGGAGTGCATCACCGGGTTGTGCAGGAACTTCTTGACGAGCTTGTCCACGCCGTTGTCGAGCGTGGCGGAGAACAGCAGACGCTGTCCCTGCTCGGGCGTCGCCTGCATGATCTTGGTCACGCCGGGCAGGAAGCCCATGTCGGCCATGTGGTCGGCCTCGTCGAGGACGGTCACCTCGATGTCGCCGAGGTTGACGTGGCCCTGCTGCATGAGGTCGGCGAGACGGCCGGGGCACGCCACGACGACGTCCACGCCGCCGCGCAGGGCGTCGACCTGACGGCCCTGACCGACGCCACCGAAGATGGTCGTGGTGTTCAGGCCCATGGCCTTGGCGAGCGGGGCGAGGGCGACGTCGATCTGGGTCGCGAGCTCACGGGTGGGGGCGAGCACCAGTGCACGGGGGCGACCGGCGCGGCGCTTGCGGCCACTGGCGGCGAGACGGGCGACGAGCGGGATCGCGAACGCGATCGTCTTGCCGGAACCGGTGCGGCCACGGCCGAGGACGTCCTTGCCCTGCAGGGAGTCGGGGAGCGTGTCCTCCTGGATCGGGAACGCGGTCTCCTTGCCCTGGTCGGCGAGGACGGCGACCATCGGCGCGGGGACGCCGAGGTCGGAGAAACGGAGGTCATTGGTGGTCATGGTGACCTTTCGAGCCGGATGGGACCGGCTGTGGGCGCGCTCTGAGGCAGCGCGCGGGCGGGATGCGCGCCAACAGAGGTGGCTGGCGCAGTCGCCGCAGCAGAGAAGCCTGGGCACCTTCGGGAGGTGCTCGATCATCGACCAGAGGATCAGTGGAACGTGGTCGGGAGTTCGGGGCGTCCGTACGACGCACGAGACGATCGGCGTCTCGAGTACGACCAGCATAGCGCGTGCACCCCGCAGATCCCAGGGCCGGGCCGTTCGGCGTCGTCGTGGGAGGATTCCGGGGTGCGCACGCGAACCGTCCTCATCACCACCGCGATGGCCCTGGTGGCCGTCCTCGGCACGGCCGGATGCGCCGAGGCCGCTCCGTCGAGCGCAGCGTCGAGCTACCGGAACCTGCCGACCTCGGGCCGGCCGGACTACCAGCTCGGCGGTTCCTACACCCCGCCGTCCGGCGTGACCATCGTCGAGCGGGACAGCACCGCGAAGCCCGCGAAGGGCAAGTACAACATCTGCTACGTCAACGGGTTCCAGACGCAGCCCGAGTCCGCCCGCACGTGGACGAAGTCCTACCCGTCGGCGATCCTGCGCGACCGTGCCGGCAAGCCGGTGTCCGACCCGGGGTGGCCGGACGAGATGCTCCTCGACACCCGGACCGCGGCGAAGCGTGCGCTCATCACGAAGGTGCTGGCGAAGACCGTCGCCCGCTGCGGCGACCGCGGGTTCGACGCGGTCGAGTTCGACAACCTCGACTCGTGGACCCGGAGCGGGAAGCGGCTCACACGCGCCGGCAACCTCGCGCTCGCGAAGTCGCTCGTGGCCACGGGGCACCGCCACGGCCTGGCCGTCGGGCAGAAGAACACGCCGCAGCTCGGGGCGTCGGGCCGGAAGCAGACCGGGTTCGACTTCGTCGTCGCCGAGGAGTGCGTGCAGTACCGGGAGTGCTCGGCCTACACGAAGGCCTACGGCGGGCGGGTCATCGACATCGAGTACTCGGACACCCTCGAGCGCTCGTGGGGGTCGGTCTGCAAGCTGACGAGCCGCCCGGCCATGACGATCCTGCGCGACCGCGACCTGGTGACCCCGAAGGACGACGCCTACGTGTTCGAGCACTGCTGAGCGGACCGGCGTCCGCTCGGCCCTACGCGGGCCAGGCGTCCTTGAGCGCGGTCGCCGCCTGGTCGGCCGAGAGCCCGGCAGCACGGGCGGCGGCGGCCAGGGCGCGTGCCGCATCGGCCACCGCGTCCGGCACCTCGGCCGGGCGCACCACCCGGGTACCGGCACCACGCGCGGTGTGCACGAGCCCGGCCTCCTCGAGCAGCTGGTAGGCCTTCGCGACCGTCCCGGCCGCCAGCCCGAGTTCGTCAGCCAGCCCGCGCACGCTGGGCAGCCGCTCACCGTCGACGAGGTACCCCGCGCCGATCTGCGCCGCGATCTGCGAGCGGACCTGCTCGAAGGGCGGCACGCGGCCGCCGGCGTCGAGTGCGACGAGTCCTGTCATGCGTTCCACCCTAGAAGTCGTACTGCTCGCCGACCGGGATCGGCACCGGGACGGTGTTGCCGGCAGGCGCGAGCGGGCACGCCCACGCCGGGTCGTACGCGCACGACGGGTTGTACGCGAAGTTGAAGTCCAGCACGAGCGAGTCGCCGTCGTCGCCGCCCAGGTCCGAACCCTTGATCGTGTCGAGCAGGTAGCGCCCGCCGCCGTACGTGCCGCGGGCCTTGCCTGCGCTGGAGTCCTTGACGGGCACGAACACCCCGCCCGCGTAGCCGCCGTGCTTCCACACGTCGAGGGTGCCGACTCCGGGGACCCGCACGAGGCCGAGGCGGTCGAAGTGGACGACGCCGTCGGTGCCGGTCTCGAAGTCGAACTCGGCGGGCTCCGTCGCCTCGATGCGGACCCGGAAGCGCCAGGCCGGGTCGTAGTCCGGCACGGGCAACGACTCGAAGTCGCGGGCGTCCTCGTCGAGCAGCGGCGACGCCGGGTGCTCCGCGAACATCGCGTCGCGCGTCTCGCGCCACAGCGCGTGCGCCGTCTGCGGGTCGGGGGTGGCGCGGACACGGCGGTACAGGTCGAACGTCATGCGCCGCCAGTCCACGGTCGCCAGCGTGCTGCGCACACGGTCGTCGGTCGTCGGCTCCTGGGGGCGCGTCTGGCTCACGTGGTCGAGGCTACGCCCGCTGCGCGGTGGACGGGAGGCCCGACTCGCCCCGGTCAGGCAGCATCCGCCCGCCAGGTGGGTGCGAGCGCACGCATCCGGTACGCCCGCCACTGCCAGATGACCCACATCCCCGGCCACAGCAAGGCCCCGAGTGGCCAGGGGCGCATCCGGTAGGTCAGGCGGTCGATCAGCAGTGTCCGGTCACCAGGAGCGGGCACCACCGCCATCCGGTGCCGCATGGTCATCCGGCCGAACAGCCCGCTCGTCCCGCCGCCGTTGTCGCGCTGCACGGGGACGCCGTCGATCTCGTACAGGTCGAGGTCGACGTGCGTGTCGCCGCTCGGCACGAGGCCGAACGCACTCGCGGTGATCGGGTGCGGGTGCCCCGGTTCCCACCGTTCGGGGAAGCCCTCGGGGCTGCGCGAGCGGTACACCAGGAACGGTTTCGTCACCGCGACCATCACGGCCGGGGACAGCAGGGCATCGCGCACGGCATCGACCGGCGCATCGAGGACGATCCGGATACCGACGTGCATGGTCGTGACGCTACGCCGCGGCGCTGTGCGGATCCGAGCGGCGGTCAGGCGTGCCGGGCGGACCGGCGGCGCGACCCCTCGGCGCGGTCGTGTCGCCGGAGCCGCTCGGCCAGGGACAGCCGCACGGCCGGCCACTCCGACGCGATGATCGAGAAGACCACGGTGTCGCGCAGCGTGCCGTCCCGACCGATCGCGTGGTTCCGCAGGACGCCGTCCTGCTTCGCCCCGAGCCCGGCGATCGCCGCGCGGGACTGCTGGTTGTGCCAGTGGGTCCGGAACTCCACCGCGATGCACTGCCAGGCCTCGAACGCGTGCGACAGCATGAGCAGCTTCGACTCGGTGTTGATGCCGGAACGCTGCGCCGACCGTGCCAGGAAGGTGCTGCCGATCTCGACGTGCCGGTTGCCCGCGTCGATGTTCATGAAGGTCGTCGAGCCCACCACCCGGCCGGTCGGGCGGTCCCGCACCGCGAAGGGCACCATGCGGCCGGCCTCGTGCTCCGCCAGGCGACGGTCGATCTCGTCCTCGACCTGGGCGGGCGCCGGGATCGAGGTGTACCAGGTGCGCCACAGATCGCCGTCGGTCACCGCTGCCCGCAGGTCGTCCGCGTGCTCCTGCGAGAGGGGTTCGAGCGTCACTCGGTCGCCGGTCAAGGTGGGCGCGGGGGCGATCTCCATGGAAGTGCATCCTACGGTCGTCGACCATGGCGGAGCCTGTCGGAGGGTCACCCTGTGGAGAGGGACAGCATCGTCCGGACGGCTATCGTGACGGACGTGGCAGAACGCACCCAGGAGCAGTACCAGGTCCGGTTCGCGTGGGGCGCCCGTGGCGCGGAACGCATCGCCCACGGCGCACACCTCGTCGTCTGGGTGGACGTCCTCCCGAACACGCCGGACGCGGGCGCGCAGCGCCGGGCGGTGCGGAACGCGACCGCCCAGCTGCCGGACGGTCCGGAGGTCGTGCTGGGCCACCTCGCCAACGCGGGAGCGATCGCCGAACGGGTGACGTGCCTCCAGGCCGAGCGTGGTGACCGGTGCATCGTCGCGGTCGTCGCCGCCGGGCTGCACCATGCCGGTGCGCTGGACGACGCGGCCGAAGCCGCGGGCGAGACCGTCGACGTGCCCGATGCACCCGACTTCGCCGTGGAGGACCTGCTCGCAGCCGGCGCCGTCGTCGACGCGCTCGCCGTGGTCGGCATCGACCACACCTCACCCGAGGCTGCCGCCGCCTGCGCGGCGTACACCGGGCTCCGGCGAGGGGTGAAGCACCTGGTCTCCGCATCCGAGAGCGCCGGTGTCCTCGGACGCGACCACGTGCACGCGGCGCTCGCCGCCGGTCCGGAGCTGGTCGTCCTGCGGGAATCGCGGGGCCGGGCGTAGCGTTCGGGCGGACAGGGACCGGTGTGCCGTCCAGGCCGTCCGGCACCAGCGAGCGAAGGAGCAACGCATGAAGGCAGTCGTCGGCGACACGGTGATCGCGGAGGCCCCGGAAGAGGACCTCATCAAGATCGAGGGCAACTGGTACTTCCCGCCGTCGAGCGTGAAGTCCGAGCTGTTCACCGAGAGCCCCACCCAGTACCACTGCCCGTGGAAGGGCGACACGCAGTACTTCACGGTGAACGTGGACGGGCAGGCGCTGCAGGACCGCGCGTGGTCCTACCCGACGCCGATCCCGTCGTCGTTCGACCGCGTCGGCAAGGACTACTCGGGCTACGTCGCGTTCTGGAAGGACGTCACGGTCGTCGAGTGACGACCGTCCGCGCTCACTGCGTCACCGTGAGCACGATCAGCGCGACGTTGAGCGCCACGATGACCGCCGCGATCACCCACGCCACCACGCGGGTGGTCGCGGCGTTCACGTCCGTGCCCATGATGCTGCGGCGCGACGTGTAGACGACCAGCGGGACGATCGCGAACGCGATCCCGAAGCTCAGCACCACCTGGCTCACCACGAGCAGCATGGTCGCGTCCGCACCGATCGCGAGCAGCACGATCGCCGGCACCAGGGTGATCACGCGGCGGGCCACGAGCGGGATCCGCACGTGCAGCAGTCCCTTCATGATCTCGGCGCCGGCCATGCAACCGACCGAGGTCGAGGCCAGCCCCGACGCCAGCAGCCCCACGGCGAACAGGACCCCGACGGCCGGGCCGACGTGCTCGGCGATCGCCCGCTGTGCACCGGGGATCGAGTCGGTGTCCGCGACGCCGGGCAGCGTCGCCGCGGCCAGGACGAGCATGCAGATGTTCACGCCACCCGCGACGACCAGCGCGAGGCCCACGTCCCACCGGGTGGCGACGAGCACGCGGCGGCGCTCGGGGCCGGCGGGCACGTCGCCGTGCCGGTCGCGGGCGAGGGCGGAATGCAGGTACACTGCGTGCGGCATGACCGTCGCACCGAGCATCGACGCCGCGAGCATCACCGACTCGGATCCCTCGAACCGCGGCACCAGGCCGCTGACGAGTTCGGCGGGGGAGACCTGGGCGAAGAGCAGTCCGGCACAGAAGCCGATGGTCAGGATCGCGAGCATCGCGGTGACGACGGCCTCGAAGGTCCGGGTCCCGCGACGGCTGTGCAGGGTCAGCAGGAGCATCGAGACGACTCCGGTGACGAGCCCGCCGGCGACGAGCGGCAGGCCGAACAGCAGGTGCAACGCGAGTGCGCCGCCGATGACCTCGGCGACGTCGGTCGCGGCCGCGACGATCTCGGCCTGGCCCCAGAACAGCAGCCGGGGGGTGCGACGCATCCGCAGTCCGAGGTGCTCCGGCAGCGATTTGCCGGTGACGACGCCGAGCTTGGCGGACAAGTACTGCACGACCACGGCACTGGCGTTGGCGGCCACGAGGACCCAGAGCAGCAGGTAGCCGTACTTCGCGCCGGCGGTGAGGTTGGCCGCCACGTTGCCGGGGTCCACGTAGGCGATGGCAGCGACGAACGCCGGGCCGAGCAGGGTGAGGCCGGCGGCACGGCGGCGCGGTGTGCCCGGGGGCTGCTCGGTGGTCCTGACGGCGGCGGTGTCGGTCACGGAACCCAGCATGCCAGAGAATTCGGCGTACCGAATCTTTTTCTTCGAGGACCCTCGTCCGGTGGTTGGAGGGTGGTCAGGCCGCTGCGCGACGTGCGCGGTGCGCCCGCACCTTCGCGCGGTTCCCGCAGCGCTGCATGGAGCACCAGCGACGCGTCCCACCGCGCGAGGAGTCGTAGAACACCAGCGCGCAGTCGTCGGCCGAGCACCGGCTCAGCCGCGTCGGCCGGCCGTCGGCCTCGACGTCGTCGAAGCCGACCTCGGTGAACAGCGCGACCGCGTCGCGCGCGACGCTGGACAGTGCCTGGGCCAGGCGGACGCGGTTGGCTCCGGCGCGGCGTCGGCCACCCGGGAGGCTCGGGGGCACGTCCGGCAGGGCGGCGAACAGGTTGACGGTGTCGATGTCGTCGGGCGCGGGGCGCGTGCGGCCGGTCCCGGCACGCAGGCCCGCCGCGACGGCGGTGCGCTCCGCAGCGGTGGTCGCCGGGCCGGGGGCCGCCGCGACGGCGAGGCGGGCGATCGCCGCGCGCAGCGCGCGGGCGTCCTGCAGTTCCCGTGCGCTCGCCCCGACGTCGATCGGCTCGGTGTGGTCGCTGAGCCACTCGTCCAGGTCCGCCGGGCTCGCCAGCAGCTCGCCGAGCTGCGATCGGGGGCGTCGGCCGTCCGGGTCGTCGGCGAAACCGCCGGTGTGCGCGAAGTCCAGGGCGATCCGACCGGCGTCGAAGAACCAGGAGGATCCGGCGTCCGTGCGGATGTGCTGCCCCGTGTGCATCCGTCCAGGCTAACGGGTTACCGGCGCGCCTCCGAGCGCCGCAGAACTCATGCGGTAGTCGAGGCCACCGTCGAGGGGTCGTCCGCTGCGGTCCGGCGCCGCCAGACGATGGCGTTGCGGGCGTCGAACCGGCGCGAGCAGCGGGCGCACGCGAGCGGGCGGGTGGGAGTCCGGTAGCGGAAGTGCTCGTGTCCGGCGGGGCAGGTCCCGATCCACGGGGCGAGCTCGCTGGCGATCGGGCCGTCGTGCAGGCGCGAGCCCGTGTACCCGATCGCTGCGGCGGTCCGCTTCCACTTCGGGCCGTGGCCGGCGCGTGCTCCGGCCAGGGCGTGGGCGACCTCGTGCAGCAGGACCTGTTCGACGTCGTGGTCCGAGAACCGCGCGGCCAGGTGCCGGCTCACCGTGATGCGCTTCCGGGCGAAGTCGCACTGTCCCGCGCGGGTCTTCGCGTGGTCGAAGGCGAAGGCCCACGAGCCGGTTCCGAGGTGTTCCGCGATGAGTGCCTCGGCACGCCCGCGGACGGTCTCGAGTGCGGTCACAGGTCGGCGCGGGGGTCGGCCTGGCCCTTCTTGGCTGCCCGTGCGGCGATCCGGCCCCAGATGTCGTCGGCCTCGGTCCGTGCGGCGTCCGGCGCGCCGAGCACCCGGCGTCGGATCGGCGGGACCTGCTTGACGGGTTCGGCGACGCGGACGATCGGTTCGTCGTCCTCGGCGCGACGTGCGGCGACCTCGCGTGCGGTCCGCGGCCGGTCGGCGGGTTCGGCGGGGTGCGTGATCGAAGCGCGCATCGCGGCCTCGACCGCGGTGCGGAGGGCGTCGGTGCGCTCGGACGGCGCTCCGGCCTGGCGGAACGCCTGGTACGCGCGGGACAGTGCGGCGCGGGCCTCGTCGAAGCGGTCGTTCTCGAACAACGACCACCCCTCGATCTCGGCGGCGGCGCCCTCGAGTTCCGGCCACTCCTCGGTCGCTGCGGTGTCGCGGGCCATGGCTGCCTCGGTCGCGGCACGCTCGTGCCGACCGAGGTCGTGCAGGATGTGTGCGCGGCGGATCCGGGCTGCGACCTTGTCCTGTCGCTCCCCGGTGAACATCGCCAGGCGGAAGACCTCTTCGGCGACCACGAGTGACTCGTCCAGGCGTCCGAGCAGGCGGAGGAGCTCGGCGCGTTCGGCGAGCGCCTCGGTGCTGCGGCTCTGGCCGAGGTCGCGCAGCCGCTGGTGCACGGCGTCGACGTCGACCGCCGGCCGCAGGCTGATGGGCGCGAAGGTGCTGCCCGGGCTGACCCCGGCCGTCACGGGAGCCGCGTGGCGCGGTTCACGGGAGGGGTCGGACTGGTCGGGCTGCTGACGGTCGTCGGGCGGGAGGGACATCGGTTCGAGGGTAGCCGCGCTCCGCCGGGAGCGGTCGGTGCGACGCGCTCAGGCTTCGCGCCGGTGGACGGAGAACGGCCCGCCGTGCCGGAGCACGACGGGCCGTTGTTGGTCTGCGGATCAGGACATCGAGCCGGCGGCAGCGGCCCCGGCCACGGCCACGTACGCGACGAACACGGCGATCGGGCCGAGCACCGCGAGGACCAGGCCGAAGATGCCCCAGCCGCGACCGCGCTTGGTCACCGCGGCGATGATGCCCTGCACGATGGCCCAGAGCCCGAGCAGCGTGCCGGCTCCGAAGAGCAGCCCGCCCACGAGGAAGCCCGGGTCGCTGGCGAGCGCGTTCATCTCGGACTGGTCGGGCGTGGTGCTGCCGCCGTTCTGCACCATCTGGTCGAAGACCGAGCTGTTGACCAGCGTCGTACCGAACACGTACCCGGCGATGACGCCGAGGACGACGGCGACGACGCCGAGGACGAACGCCACCACGCCGATGGTCTTCTTCTTGGCCTTCGGCTCCTCGTAGCTCTGCCACGCGGGCGAGCCGGAGTGCGCGGGCGCTGCGGCGTACGGCTGCTGCCCGTACTGCGGCTGCTGCCCGTACTGGTCCTGCTGCTGCCCGTACTGGTTCTGCTGCTCGCCGTACTGCGGGGCGGACTGCCCGTACTGCGGCGTCGAGTCGCTCCGCTCGCCGTAACGGGGTGCGTCGGCGGCGGGCTGCTGCTGGGGGGATTCGCCCCAGCTCGGCGCCTGGCCGTCGCCCGTCCGGTCCTGGTTGCTCCGGTCGTCGTTCGTCATCAGGGTTTCCCATCGCTCGGTCGCGCACCTGCGCGGTCGTTCAGACCATCCTGGCAGGCGCACCCGCCGAGCGCCCGCCAACGGGCACCGGCAGTTCGACGGACCACGAGGCGATCGACTGGTGTTCTGTCGGGGAACGGGTGCCGGTCAGCCGCCGAACACGCTCCGGTTCGGTTCGGGGGACGCCACGGCCGTCGCGTCGGTGACGATCGGGGCCCCGGCGGTGAACGCCCGCAGCTCCGCACCGTGCACGACCTTCGCCGGCATCGGGTCGGACGAGTACCGACGCGGCATCTCGGCGATGGGCAGGTCGGTCGGCGAACCGAGCAGCACGATGTTGCCGAACCGCCGGCCCTTGAGCATCCCGGTGTCCGCCACGGCCGCGACCGAGGGCAGCACGGCCTGCAGCGTCGAGGCCTGCCCGCGCGCGAACGCCAGGCCGGCGCCGTCCGCCACGTTCACGGCGACGATGCCGGTCGGCGACAGGAACGCGGCGACCTCGCGGTAGAACTCGATGCTCGTCACGTGCGCCGGGATCTGCGAGCCGCCGAACACGTCCACCACGGCCAGGTCCACCGTGCCGCGCAGGCCGCCGGGGAGCTTGCCGAGCACCTCGCGCGCGTCGCCGTACCGCACGCGGATCGACGCGCCGCGTGGGAACGGCAGGACCTCGCGGACGTGGTCGACCAGGTCCCGCTCGAGCTCGATGACCTGCTGGCGCGAACCCGGCCGGGTCACCGCGACATACCGGGGGAGCGTCAGGGCACCGGCACCGAGGTGCAGCGCCGTGACCGGGCCGGACGGCAGCAGGTCGATCGCGTGCCCGATCCGACGGATGTACTCGAACGCCAGGTGCGTCGGGTCCTCGAGGTCGACGTGCGACTGCGGGGTGCCGTCGACCACGAGTGTGAAGGACCCGGGACGGTGCCGGTCCGGCTCGACCACCGAGTACCCCGCACCGATCCGGAACCCGTCGAACGCATCAGCCATGCCGTCAATCGAACACCACCCGGCCGCCCCCTCGATCACCACCCGCGCCCCCACCCCTGGTTGGTGTGCCCGAGAGCGCGCCGGAACGAGGCTGGGTCCACCGGTCGGGAACGTCCCGCCGGGTCACGTCGAAAGGCACACCATGTCGGTCCAGCTCCTCGCGAACGTCCTGATCGGCGTCGCGCTCGTCTGCTTCCTCGGGTACCGCCAGGCGACCTGGCAGTACCTCGACCCGACGCGCATCTGGCGCTCCCCGATGGTCATGGCGATCATCGGCGTGGTGGTCCTGGCGCAGACGAAGGCGACGATCACCACGGTCGACATCGTGTTCCTCGGGATCGAGGCCCTCATCACGATCGGGGTCGGCCTGAGCATGGGCAGCATCACCCGGTTCCGCACCGTCGCCACTCCGGACGCCAAGGGCCGCACGATCCAGTCCCGCACGGGCTGGATCGGGGCGTCGCTCTGGATCGTGCTCATCGCCGTGCGCATCGGCCTCGACGTGCTCGGCGGCCACCTCGGCGCGCACCTGCTCACCTCCACCGGCACGATCCTGCTCGTGCTCGCCCTGAACCGCGCCGCCCGTGCCCTGGTGATCGACCAGCGCATCCCGCGCGGAGGCCGCGGAGACCACGGAGACCGCGGCGACCGCGGCGACCGGACCACCGACGGGCGCAGCACCCGCGGCATGATGGTCCGGTGACCCTGCTGAGCGGACAGGACGAGACCGACCTCCCCGGGGGTCGGTCCCGCTCTGCCACCGCCTGGGGCCTCAACGCCCTCGGCATCGCGATCCTCGGGTTCTGGTTCGTGCGGAACGGCCTCGCACTGCACCAGCCCGCGTGGGTCTGGGTCCTCGGTGCGGTGGCGCTCGCCGCGTGGGCGCTCCGCGAGTTCGGCCGGACGCCCCGCCTGCTCGTCGTCGCCGGCGCGGTGATGGTCGTCGCCGGGTCCCTGACCGTGGTGCCGACCGACTCGCTCATGATCGTCCCGGTGATCGTCGGGATCATCCTGCTCGGCGCGAACCTGCGGGTGCCGGTCTGGGTCGCCGCTGTCGCCGCGGTGGGTGCCGTCGTCGTCATCGCGGTCGCCGCCACGATCGAACACGCCTCGGTCCAGTTCGTCCTGGGCACGAGCGGCGGCCTGCTGCTCGGCGTGCTGATCGGCTTCAGCCGTCGGCAGTTCCGGATCGCCGCGCAGCGTGCGCACGAGGTCGAGCGTGAGCAGCAGCGTGCCCAGCTCCTCGCCGACCGGTCGCGTGCCTCACGCGACATCCACGACGTGCTCGCGCACTCGCTCGGTGGGCTCGTGCTGCAGCTCGACGCGGTCGAGGCCCTGCTCGAGGCCGGCCGCGTCGACGACGCCACGAAGCGCGCCGGCGAGGCCAGGACCCTGGCGGCGGACGGTCTGGCCGAGGCCCGCCGAGCCGTCCACGCCCTGCGCGACGACGCGGATCCCGAGCCGGCCACGGCCCCGGACCCGGCCACGCGGACGAGCCCGGCCGATGTGCCGGACGCGGACCGGGCCTCCCGGCCGTCCACCGACCACGAGCCGGACCGCACCGACGGACCGGACCGCACCGACGGACCGTCCAGCTCCGCCGAGCCCGCACGCACCGACCTGACCACGTTGGTCGACGCGCACCGCTCCTTCGGCGGCACGATCGTCGTGCAGGGGGACCCGACGCTGGACGGGCTCGACGCGGCACACCGCGCCGCCGTGGCGCAGGTCGTCCGCGAGGCCCTCAGCAACGCGCGCCGGCACGCTCCCGGCCGACCCGTCTCGCTGTCCGTCATCCGCGACGGCGACGCCGTCGACGTCGTGGTCGCCAACCCGCTCACGGGCGGCGGGCAGGGACTGCTCGGGATGCGGGAGCGGTTCCAGGAGCTCGGCAGCAGCGCCGCGGTCGAGGCGGAACGCTCCGACGACGAGTTCGTCGTCGCGATGCACGTGCCGGTCGACCGCGCAGCCGAGCACGAGGCGGAGGCATCGTGACCATCCGTGTCCTCGTCGTCGACGACCAGGCCATCGTCCGCGACGGCCTGGTGACGGTGCTGTCGCTGGTGCCGGACCTGCAGGTCACCGGCGAGGCCTCCGACGGTGCCGAGGCGATCGCCGCGGTCGACCGGGACGCACCCGACGTCGTGTTGATGGACCTGCGGATGCCCGGCACCGACGGGCCGACGGCGACGGCGCGCATCGTGGCCGACCACCCGCAGGTCGCGGTGCTCGTGCTCACGACCTACGCGGACGACGAGTCGATCGTCACCGCGTTGCGGGCCGGCGCCCGGGGCTACCTGACGAAGGACGCCGGGCGTGCCGAGATCGCGACGGCGATCCGCGCGGTCGCGTCCGGGCAGTCGACGTTCGACGCGACGGTGGGGGCCCGGCTGGTGGCGCAGCTGGGCGGTGGGGCGGTGCCACCAGCAGCGCCCGGCGGACCTGCCGCGCCCGCAGCGCCCGGCGCCGCGCAGGCGTCGCTGCGCGACCGGTTCCCGGACCTCACCCCGCGTGAGGCCGACGTGCTCGAGCACATCGCGGCGGGGCGGACGAACCCGCAGATCGCAGCGGAGCTGTTCCTGACGGTGCCGACCGTGAAGTCGTACGTGAACCAGGTGTTCGCGAAGCTCGGGGTCGGCACCCGCGCCGAGGCGGTCGCGCGCGTCCTGCGCTGAGCAGCGAGCCGGGCCCGCGACGCAGCGACGCCGCGACGCAGCGACGCCGCGACTCGCACATGAATGCGTACACATGGACGGCCAGCCGACACCAAGACTCGTTCCGTACCGTTCACCCGGTCGTCACGTCGACCCGCGTCGATGCGTGCAGTGCCCCACACCTCGCGCGTCCGCCCGTCCCCGTGACCACGACGTGCCGTCGAGTGCCCCCACCGCTCGAGCGTGCGCGTCGTCGGCGCGCGTCCGCGCGCCCCTTCCGGCCACCCGTGCGCGCTGGCCGTGAACACATCGCACCCGTCATGTAAAATACGGGATGCAGAACACTGCACGACCGCAGGAGACCCGAAATGACCGCCGACACGATGAGCGTGCCCACCACGCGCTTCGCCGCACCGACCATCCGCACGACCGCGAGCCGACCGGCACGCGCGATCCGCGCCTCCCGTCCGTTCCACGCGGACCACGAGACGGCGCCCGTCTGGATGCGCGTGGTCGGTGCGGTCCTGCTCGCCGGCGGGCTGGGTCTGGCTGCCGCGGTGACCGCGTGGCCGGGTGACGCCCCGGAGATCGCGCTCATCGTCCCGGCGCTGGTCGCCCTCGTGGCCGGACTCCTGCTGCTGCTCGCGCGGGCCGGCTTCACGGTGACCGACACGCACGTGGTCCTGCACTTCCGACCGCTGCCGCCGCGTCGCATCGCCCGTCGACGCATCGTCGACGCGCGGCTCGTCGAGGCCGATGCCCGCACCTACGGCGGTGTCGGCCTGCGGATCGGTCGCGGGGTCCGCGCCCTGATCCTGACCCCCGGACTCGGCATCGAGCTCGCCGACGACCGCGGTCGCGTCACCTTCGTCCGTACCAGCCGTCCCGAGGACGCGTTCCGCGCGCTGGCGGGACTGCAGGGCGAGCCGGGAGGCGCGGGGCGCGTCGAGCGCGAACGCATCGGCTGAGCGGACGGCCGGGCCCACTGCCCGGTCTGGCGGGTCGGGGCCGGGCCCGCCGGCTGGAATTCCGGGGGCGCTCGGCGGCTTATACACGCCAGTGCCGAATCCGGTCAAGCCAGGACTGGACAGCGCGTCTCGGCGCGAACTATGATGGCAGTTCGCGCTCCCTGGCATCCGTGTCGTCATATTGCGGTCGACGCAGAGTTCCGAGTTGTACCAACTCAACTCGCCCTGGTGCAGCCGGACCCGTATATGGCGGCGGGTCCCGCTCACGGAGATCATCCCACACGTGCACCGACGTTCTGCGTCAGGCACGCGTCGGCGTGGTCGCAGGGCATGAACTCGCGGGGATCGCCGAGCGATCATCTACTCACCTACATGCTGCTCGTCAGTATCGGCCCGACGGGGCCTACGGAGGTCACACCCTTGGCTGCTGCGCCCAACGCATCCACCAACCCCAAGAACGGTCGCAACCACTCGCGACTCTCGTTCGCCAAGATCACGGACACCCTCACGGTTCCCGATCTGCTCGCACTCCAGACGGAGAGCTTCGACTGGCTCGTCGGCAACGACGTCTGGAAGGCCCGTCTCGCAGAGGGACAGGAGCAGGGTCGCACCGACCTCGCCCTGCACTCCGGGTTGGAGGAGATCTTCGAGGAGATCTCCCCGATCGAGGACCTCGGCGAGACCATGCAGCTCTCGTTCACGGCTCCCGAGCTCGAGGACCCCAAGTACTCGATCGACGACTGCAAGGAGCGCGGCAAGACCTACGCCGCTCCGCTGTACGTCAACGCCGAGTTCATGAACCACATGACGGGTGAGATCAAGACGCAGACGGTCTTCATGGGCGACTTCCCGCTCATGACCGAACGCGGAACGTTCATCATCAACGGCACCGAGCGCGTCGTCGTGTCGCAGCTCGTCCGTTCCCCCGGTGTGTACTTCGAGCGCCAGCAGGAGAAGACGTCCGACAAGGACATCTACTCCGCTCGCGTCATCCCCTCGCGTGGTGCCTGGCTCGAGTTCGAGATCGACAAGCGCGACCAGGTGGGCGTGCGCATCGACCGCAAGCGCAAGCAGTCCGTCACGGTCTTCCTCAAGGCGCTGGGTCTGACCAGCGAGGAGATCATGGAGGAGTTCCAGGGCTTCGCCTCGATCGAGTCGACCCTCGAGAAGGACGCCATCCTCACGAAGGAAGAGGCGCTCAAGGACATCTACCGCAAGCTGCGCCCGGGCGAGCAGGTCGCTGCCGAGGCTGCGCGTGCGCTCCTCGACAACTTCTACTTCAACTCGAAGCGCTACGACCTGGCGAAGGTCGGCCGGTACAAGGTCAACCGCAAGCTCGGCATCGACGCCCCGCTGTCCGACTCGGTGCTCACCGTCAAGGACATCGTCGCGACGATCAAGTACCTCGTGTCCCTGCACGCCGAGAAGACCACGCTGAACGGCGTGCGCGACGGCGAGCCGGTGCAGCTGCGCCTCGACGTGGACGACATCGACCACTTCGGCAACCGTCGCATCCGCGCCGTCGGCGAGCTCATCCAGAACCAGGTCCGCACGGGTCTGTCCCGCATGGAGCGCGTCGTCCGCGAGCGCATGACCACGCAGGACATCGAGGCGATCACGCCCCAGACGCTCATCAACGTGCGTCCGGTCGTCGCCGCGATCAAGGAGTTCTTCGGAACGTCCCAGCTGTCGCAGTTCATGGACCAGAACAACCCGCTCGCGGGCCTGACGCACAAGCGTCGTCTCTCGGCCCTCGGCCCGGGTGGTCTGTCCCGTGAGCGTGCCGGCGTCGAGGTCCGTGACGTCCACCCGTCGCACTACGGCCGCATGTGCCCGATCGAGACCCCGGAAGGCCCGAACATCGGCCTGATCGGCTCGCTCGCGTCGTTCGGTCGGATCAACTCGTTCGGTTTCATCGAGACCCCGTACCGTCGCGTCGTCGACGGCGAGGTCACGAAGACCATCGACTACCTCACCGCCTCGGAAGAGGACGAGTTCGTCGTCGCGCAGGCCAACGCCCCGCTGACCGACTCGTTCCACTTCGCCGACGACAAGGTCCTCGTCCGCAAGAAGGGTGGCGAGGTCGAACTCGTCGCCAAGGCCGAGGTCGACTACATGGACGTCTCGCCGCGCCAGATGGTGTCGGTCGCGACGTCGCTCATCCCGTTCCTCGAGCACGACGACGCGAACCGCGCCCTGATGGGTGCGAACATGCAGCGTCAGGCCGTCCCGCTGCTCCGTTCCGAGTCGCCGCTCGTCGGCACCGGCATGGAGGGCTACACCGCGATCGACGCCGGTGACGTCGTCACCGCCGACAAGGCCGGTGTCGTCTCCGAGGTCTCGGCCGACGCCGTGACCCTGCAGCTCGACGAGGGTGGCACGCAGACCTTCTACCTGCGCAAGTTCGACCGCTCCAACCAGGGCACGAGCTACAACCACCGCGTGGTCGTCTCGGCCGGCGAGCGTGTGGAGCAGGGCGAGGTCATCGCCGACGGTCCCGCGACAGAGAACGGCGAGCTCGCGCTCGGCAAGAACCTCCTCGTCGCCTTCATGCCGTGGGAGGGCTACAACTACGAGGACGCGATGATCCTGTCGCAGAACCTCATCAAGGACGACACGCTCTCCTCGATCCACATCGAGGAGTACGAGGTCGACGCCCGCGACACGAAGCTCGGCAAGGAGGAGATCACCCGTGACCTCCCCAACGTCAGCCCGGACCTGCTGGCCGACCTCGACGAGCGCGGCATCATCCGCATCGGTGCCGAGGTCCGCCCCGGCGACATCCTGGTCGGCAAGGTCACGCCGAAGGGCGAGACCGAGCTCTCCGCTGAAGAGCGCCTCCTCCGCGCCATCTTCAACGAGAAGTCGCGCGAAGTCCGCGACACCTCGCTGAAGGTGCCCCACGGTGAAGAGGGCACGATCATCGGCGTCAAGGTGTTCGACTCGCAGGACGGCGACGACGAACTCGGCTCTGGTGTGAACCAGCGCGTGGTCGTCTACATCGCCCAGAAGCGCAAGATCACCGCGGGTGACAAGCTCGCCGGTCGTCACGGCAACAAGGGCGTCATCTCGACCATCCTCCCGGTCGAGGACATGCCGTTCCTCGCCGACGGCACCCCGGTCGACATCGTCCTCAACCCGCTCGGCGTGCCCGGCCGCATGAACTTCGGCCAGGTCCTCGAGATCCACCTCGGTTGGCTCGCCAAGCAGGGCTGGAACGTCGAGGGCATCCAGGAGTGGGCGTCGGCGCTCCCCGAGGCAGCGCACAGCGCCGCTCCGGGCACGAAGGTCGCCACCCCGGTGTTCGACGGTGCGTACGAGCGCGAGATCGAGGGCCTCCTCGACTCGACCCTCCCGAACCGCGACGGCGAGCGCCTCATCGGCTCGTCCGGCAAGGCGCAGCTCTTCGACGGTCGCTCCGGCGAGCCGTTCCCGGAGCCCGTCTCGGTCGGCTACATGTACATCCTCAAGCTGCACCACCTGGTCGACGACAAGATCCACGCGCGTTCGACCGGTCCGTACTCGATGATCACGCAGCAGCCGCTGGGTGGTAAGGCGCAGTTCGGTGGACAGCGATTCGGTGAGATGGAGGTGTGGGCGCTCGAGGCGTACGGCGCCGCCTACGCCCTCCAGGAGCTCCTGACGATCAAGTCCGACGACATCCTCGGCCGCGTGAAGGTCTACGAGGCGATCGTCAAGGGCGAGAACATCCAGGAGCCCGGCATCCCCGAGTCCTTCAAGGTCCTCATGAAGGAGATGCAGTCGCTGTGCCTGAACGTCGAGGTCCTCTCGGCCGACGGCCAGGCGGTCAGCCTGCGCGACAACGATGACGAGGTCTTCCGTGCTGCGGAGGAGCTGGGCATCAACATCTCCTCGCGGTTCGAGTCGTCCTCTGTCGACGACATCTGATCCCGCCCGTACATCGAAGCCTGAATCAGCAAGAGAGAAGAACATTGCTCGAAGCAACTTCCTTTGACGCCATTCGGATCGGCCTCGCAACCGCCGAGGACATCCGTCAGTGGTCGTACGGCGAGGTCAAGAAGCCGGAGACCATCAACTACCGCACCCTGAAGCCCGAGAAGGACGGTCTGTTCGGCGAACAGATCTTCGGTCCTTCCCGCGACTGGGAGTGCGCCTGCGGCAAGTACAAGCGTGTCCGGTTCAAGGGCATCGTCTGCGAGCGCTGCGGCGTCGAGGTCACCAAGTCCTCGGTCCGTCGCGAGCGCATGGGCCACATCGAGCTCGCCGCCCCCGTCACGCACATCTGGTACTTCAAGGGCGTCCCGTCGCGCCTCGGCTACCTGCTCGACATGGCGCCGAAGGACCTCGAGAAGGTCATCTACTTCGCGGCGTACATGATCATCGACATCGATGAAGAGGGCCGTCACGCGGACATGCCGGGTCTCGAGAACGAGATGCGTCTCGAGATCAAGACCCTCGAGGGCCAGCGCGACTCGATCATCGCCGACCGCCTCAAGAAGCTCGAGGACGACCTCGCAGCCCTTGAGGAAGAGGGTGCGAAGGCCGACGTCAAGCGCCGTACCAAGGACACCGCCGAGAAGGAGATGTCCCAGGTCCGCAAGTCGTTCGACGAGGACATCACCCGTCTCGAGCGTGTGTGGGAGGACTTCCGCAACCTCAAGGTGGGCGACCTCAAGCCCGAGGACGCCGTCTTCCACGAGCTCCAGGACCGGTTCGGGATCTACTTCGACGCCTACATGGGCGCCGAGGCGATCAAGCTCCGGCTCGAGGCGTTCGACCTGGCCGCCGAGGCCGAGGCACTGCGTCTGCAGATCGCCGAGGGCAAGGGCCAGAAGAAGATCCGCGCGATCAAGCGTCTGCGCGTCGTCAGCTCCTTCCTCGCCACCGGCAACTCGCCGGCAGCGATGGTGCTCGGCGTCGTGCCGGTCATCCCGCCGGAGCTGCGCCCGATGGTGCAGCTCGACGGTGGCCGTTTCGCCACGTCGGACCTCAACGACCTCTACCGTCGTGTGATCAACCGCAACAACCGTCTCCGCCGCCTGCTCGACCTCGGTGCTCCCGAGATCATCGTGAACAACGAGAAGCGCATGCTGCAGGAGGCCGTCGACGCACTGTTCGACAACGGTCGTCGTGGACGTCCGGTCACGGGTACCGGCAACCGCGCCCTGAAGTCCCTGAGCGACATGCTCAAGGGCAAGCAGGGTCGTTTCCGCCAGAACCTGCTCGGCAAGCGCGTCGACTACTCGGGCCGTTCGGTCATCATCGTCGGCCCGCAGCTGAAGCTGCACCAGTGTGGTCTGCCCAAGCAGATGGCGCTCGAGCTCTTCAAGCCGTTCGTGATCAAGCGCCTGATCGACCTGTCGCACGCGCAGAACATCAAGTCGGCCAAGCGCATGGTCGAGCGTTCGCGTCCGCAGGTGTGGGACGTGCTCGAGGAGATCATCCGCGAGCGCCCCGTGCTGCTGAACCGTGCGCCGACGCTGCACCGTTTGGGCATCCAGGCGTTCGAGCCGCAGCTCGTCGAGGGCAAGGCCATCCAGCTCCACCCGCTCGTGTGTGCTGCGTTCAACGCGGACTTCGACGGTGACCAGATGGCCGTGCACCTGCCGCTGTCGGTGGAGGCCCAGGCCGAGGCCCGCATCCTGATGCTCGCCTCGAACAACATCCTGAAGCCGTCCGACGGCCGTCCGGTGACCCTGCCCGCACAGGACATGATCATCGGTCTGCACCACTTGACGACCGTCCGCGAGGGCGCCGTCGGTGAGGGCCGTGCGTTCTCCTCGGTCGCCGAGGCGATCCTGGCCAACGACCAGCACACGCTGCACCTCAACGCCATGGCGAAGATCCGCATGACGGGTGTCCACTTCGCCGAGGGCGAAGCTCCCGAGGGCTACGAGCAGGGCGACACCGTCCTCCTCGAGACGACCCTGGGTCGTGCGCTCTTCAACGAGACCCTGCCGTCGAACTACCCGTTCGTCCAGAAGGTCACCGACAAGGGCGTGCTCTCCGCGATCGTCAACGACCTCGCCGAGCGGTACTCCAAGACCGAGACGGCCGCTGCGCTGGACCGGATCAAGGACGCCGGCTTCTACTGGGGCACGCGCTCCGGTGTGACCGTCGCCCTGTCGGACGTCGTGACGCCTCCTCGCAAGAAGGAGATCATCGCGGGCTACGAGATCCAGGCCGCCAAGGTGCAGGGCGAGTTCGACAAGGGTCTGATCACCGACTCCGAGCGTCGCGCCGACCTGATCAAGATCTGGACCGAGGCCACCAACGAGATCGCGCAGGAGATGCGGGACAACTTCCCCATCGACAACACGATCAACCGCATGGTGTCGTCGGGTGCTCGTGGTAACTGGCTGCAGGTCCGCAACATCGCGGGTATGCGTGGTCTGGTGAACAACCCGAAGGGCGAGATCATCGCCCGCCCGATCATCAACTCGTACCGCGAGGGCCTGACCGTGGCGGAGTACTTCATCGCCACCCACGGTGCTCGCAAGGGTCTTGCCGACACCGCGCTCCGTACCGCGGACTCCGGGTACCTCACCCGTCGTCTCGTGGACGTCTCGCAGGACGTCATCATCCGCGAGGACGACTGCGGCACGACCCGTGGCCTCGAGCTGCCGATCGCGACCGTGGGCGCCGACGGCAAGCTCGTCCGCGACCCGCGCGTCGAGAACACCGTGTACTCGCGCACCCTGGCCACCGAGGCCGTGGACGCCAAGGGCACGGTCGTCGCCGAGGGCGGCGAGGACGTCGGTGACGTCCTCATCGACAAGCTGCTCGCTGCCGGTGTCGAGAGCATCAAGGTGCGCTCGGTCCTGACCTGCGAGTCCGCCGTCGGTGTCTGCGCGCAGTGCTACGGCCGTTCGCTCGCCACGGGCAACCTGGTCGACATCGGTGAGGCGGTCGGCATCATCGCCGCCCAGTCCATCGGTGAGCCCGGTACCCAGCTGACGATGCGTACCTTCCACACGGGTGGTTCGGCCTCGGCCGACGACATCACCCAGGGTCTGCCGCGTGTCACGGAGCTCTTCGAGGCCCGTACGCCCAAGGGTGCGTCCCCGATCGCCGAGGCCCCCGGCCGCGTCGTCGTCGAGGACACGGACAAGGGCCGTCGGATCATCCTCACGCCGGACAACGGTGACGAGCCGTTCATCTACCCGGTGCTCAAGCGTGCGACGCTCCTCATCGAGGACAACCAGCACGTCGAGCTCGGCGAGCAGTTCATCGCCGGCACCGTCGACCCGAAGGAAGTCCTCCGGGTCAAGGGTGTCCGAGAGGTCCAGAAGCACCTGGTCAACGGTGTGCAGGACGTCTACGGCTCGCAGGGTGTGCCGATCCACGACAAGCACATCGAGGTCATCGTCCGTCAGATGCTCCGCAAGGTCACCGTCGTCGACCACGGCGACACCGACCTGCTGCCGGGTGAGCTCGTCGACCGGTCGCGTTACAACATGCTGAACCGTGCGGCGCTGCAGGAGGGTCGCAAGACCGCCTCGGCTCGCCAGGAGGTCATGGGCATCACGAAGGCGTCCCTCGCGACCGAGTCGTGGCTGTCCGCCGCTTCCTTCCAGGAGACCACCCGCGTGCTCACGCAGGCGGCCATGGAGGGCAAGCAGGACCACCTCGTCGGCCTCAAGGAGAACGTCATCATCGGTAAGCTCATCCCCGCCGGGACGGGCCTCAGCCGGTACCGCGATGTGGACGTGAACGCGACGGAAGAAGCGAAGGCGGAGCGGTACCCCAACCGCATCTTCGCGGACGACTCGTCGTTCTCGGACGCCGACCTGAGCTTCGTCGACTTCGACAGCTTCTCGTCGGACGACTTCACGCCGGGCACCTACAACTGAGTCTGATGTGATCCCACGAAGGCCCCGTCTCCGCAAGGAGGCGGGGCCTTCGTCGTGTCGTCACCGCGTGACGGACGGGAGGCCCGGTGCCAGGCCGCCACGGGCCTCCCGGCCTGCAGGCGGGTGCGTCCAGACGTTGCTGGCCATGAGGGGTTGCCGACAGTGACTGAGGAGTGGACTTCGATGGTGGTTGCAGATAGTATGTGCGCATACTATTTGAACGGAGATCGACATGTGGGTACGAGAGATCACTGGCGAGTGCGACGCGACGCCGGCCGAGGTGTTCGCGGTCCTGGCCGACCCGGGCGCATGGTCCGAGTGGAACGACGGCGTTGCGGACGTCCGCGTCGACGGCCCGTTTGAAGCCGGGACGACTGCAGTGATGGTGTTCCCGGACGGAAGCGAGCTGCCCTTCGAGTTGACGTGGGTCGAGGCTGGGCGCGGATACGAGGACCTCACGCCGGTGCCGGATGCCGGAGTGTCGGTCCGAGTCCGCCACGAGGTCGAAGCGTTGGGGACCGGGAGCCGGGTGACGTACCGGTGCACCGTGGAGGGGCCTGGCGAGGTGGCGGCCGAGGTCGGAGCTGCGGTGAGCGAGGACTTCGCCGACGTCATCGCGGCGCTCGGAGTGCGCGCCGAGCGCATCCATGGCTGAATCGCTCGAGCCCGGGCAGAGCCCTGGATTGCTGCTGTGGCGAGCGACATTGAGTTGGCAACGGGGCATCACGGCCACGCTGAAGCCGTTGGGCCTGACGCATGTGCAGTTCGTCCTGCTCGTCAGCGCCTGGTGGCTGACCCAGGTAGCTGGTGAAGAGCCGAGTCAGCGACGGATCGCCGAGCATGCGAACACCGACGCCATGATGACGTCCCAGGTGATCCGGACGCTCGCAGACAAAGGACTCCTGCTGCGCTCGACCAACCCCGATGACGCTCGTGCACACGTCATCGAGGTCACCGAGGAAGGCGTGGAACTCGCGGTGCGGGCGGTTCGGGTGGTGGAGGAGGCCGATCGCCTGTTCTTCGAGGCGGCTGGTGATCAATCCGCGCTGATGGCGGTCCTGAACGCGCTCAACCAGTGACGCACGAGAGCGCTCCGCTGACGCATCTAGAGCGCGCGGTCGGCGCCGTTGTCGCGTCCCGATCCGCGGCCCGTCTCGTCGACGAGCGAGAACAGGCTGAGGACGTTGCCGTCGGGGTCACGGACGTCGAACCAGTTCACGGCGCCGTCGACGCACTCGACCGGGCCGATGTCGATGCCGAGGGCGCCGATCCGGGCGTGCTGGGCGCCGACGTCGTCGACGCCGAAGCGGACGCTGACGGGGTTCTCCTCGGCGGACTCGTCCTCGTAGAGCTGGATCCAGATGCCGCCGACCTCGTACTCGGCGACGCCGTCCTCGGGTTCGAGGTCCGGTTCGGTGCGCTCGAAGACGGCGCCGTACCAGAGGCAGGACGCCTCGATGTCGGTGACGGGCAGCCCCACGGTCACGCTCGTGATGTCCATGACTCATCATGTCCCCGGGCGGGCCCGCTCGTCGAGGGGCTTTCCTCCACAATCCGAGCGGCGCTGAGGCTGTCCACCACTCGGCGCATCCTCGTATGACCGGACGGTCTCGACGGCGAGGCTGTCGGACATGTGCAGACGTGTCTCGCCCCCGTTCTGGGTGCATCCAGACCCCCTCCGCCCCCTCTTTCTGGGACTGCGGCCGACGACTGTCGCAGAAGTAGCGTGGTCGAGCGCCACATCCCTGGTGGTGCGCATCCCGACGACGTCTCGCCGCGCGCGAGTCCAAGGAGGCATTGGGCTCATGGCGACCCTGTCCGAGATCCTGATCCTGAACGGCGCCCTGCCGATCGAGCACCTCGATTCGATGACGGGCGACGAGGACCTCGACGAGCGCGCCATCCGCGGGCTGGTGGACCAGGGCGTCGTGAGCGAGGCGCAGTTCATCACCGCCCGCGCAGCCTCGAACAACTCCCGCACCGTGCCGTTGACCGACTACCCGGTCGACGGCACGGCCGTCTCGATCCTCCCCGCCGCGCTCTGCCGGCGGCACGGCGTCCTCGGCGTCGGGTTCGAGGGCGAACTGCTCATCCTCGCGATGGTCAACCCGACCAACGTGCTGGCGATCGACGACGCACGCGCTGCGTCCGGTCGGCCGATCAAGCCGCTGCAGGTCGACGAGCGCGACCTGCTGACGGCGCTCGACCGCTACCTGCGCGCCGACGACGAGCTGAACGACCTGACCTCGTCGCTCGAAGAAGAAGCCTCGCTCAGCTCGTCGGCGCAGGTCGACCTCGCCGACGGGGCCCTCGACGACGTCCCGATCGTCCGCTTCGTCAACCTGCTCGTGTCGCAGGCCATCCAGGACCACGCGTCGGACATCCACATCGAGCCCGGTGAGCACGAGGTCCGGATCCGCTACCGCATCGACGGCGTGCTGCACGAGATGGCCCCGGCGCCGAAGAACATCCAGAACGGCGTGATCAGCCGTCTGAAGATCATGAGCGACATCGACATCGCCGAACGGCGCAAGCCGCAGGACGGCCGCATGTCGGTCCGCCACGGCGGACGCCAGATCGACCTCCGTGTCGCGACGCTGCCCACCGTGTGGGGCGAGAAGGTCGTCATGCGGATCCTCGACAACACGAACACGTCGTTGACCCTCAAGGACCTCAACCTCCTCGAGCAGAACTTCCAGGCGTACCAGCGGTCCTACTCGAAGCCGTACGGCATGATCCTGGTCACCGGACCCACCGGTTCCGGCAAGTCGACCACGCTGTACACGACCCTGAACGCGGTCGCGAAGCCCGAGATCAACGTCATCACGGTCGAGGACCCGGTCGAGTACCGGATGGCCGGCATCAACCAGGTGCAGGTCAACCCCAAGGCGGGTCTGACCTTCGCGTCGGCGCTGCGCTCGATCCTGCGGTCCGACCCCGACGTCGTCCTGCTCGGCGAGATCCGTGACCACGAGACCGCCCAGATCGCCATCGAAGCCTCCCTGACCGGCCACCTCGTGCTGTCCACCCTGCACACGAACGACGCTCCGTCCGCCGTGACTCGTCTCACCGAGATGGACATCGAACCCTTCCTGGTGGGCTCCGCCCTCGACTCCGTGGTGGCCCAGCGCCTGGCGCGTCGACTGTGCGACCGGTGCAAGGCCCCCGCCGTGTACGAGGCCGAGCAGCTCCGCACCCTGGGCTTCCTGCGCCCCGGCGAAGACGTGCCGGCGTTCTTCGCCCCCATCGGCTGCTCGGTCTGCTCGAACACCGGGTACCGCGGCCGCATCGCCCTGCACGAGGTCATGACCGTCACCGAGGAGATCGAACGCCTCGCCGTCTCCCGTGCCTCGAGCGCCGAGATCAGCCGGGTCGCCCAGGCGCAGGGGATGCTCACGCTCCGCCAGGACGGCTTCGAGAAGGTCAAGCTCGGCCTGACGAGCGTCGACGAGATCCTGCGCGTGGTCGCGTAGCCACGAAAGAGCCCAGCAGATGACCGACTCCGTGTACGACATCACCATCCCCGGCGACGAACCCGTCGACGGCTGGCACCCGGGCAACCCCGGCACCGAGGTGGGCTCGCGCCGTGCCGCCCGGCTGGCCGCAGCCGCAGCGTCGGCCGCGCCGGAGCAGGTGTACGACCTCGGTGACGACACCGCCGGCTGGCCGGCACCGTCCGGATCGCCGGTCGCCGTGCCCGTCGCACAGCCGCTCGCCGCTCCGGCGACGCCGCCCGCCGGGGTGCCGTCGTCGACCGCGACCTACGGCTACGCCGAGGCCCCGACGCAGCAGCTCCCCGTGGCGCCTGCCCCCACACCGACCGCCGCGCTCGGCGGCGACATCGACTTCTCGCGCCACGCGCGCGAGGTCGCCGACCCCGACCTGATCACGGCGCTCGCCCAGGTCGTCTACCAGGGCGCGTCCGACCTGCACGTCACCGCCGACGCCCCGCCCACCGTCCGCGTCGACGGCTCGCTCCGTCCTGCCGTCCCCGGAGGCGCGTGGTCGCGTGGCAAGGTCATCGCCGCCCTCAAGACGATGCTGTCCGTCGAACAGGCGGGCCAGTTCGACCAGGAGCAGGAGCTCGACTTCGCCTACTCGCTGTCGCCGGAGTACCGCTTCCGCGTGAACTTCTACCAGCAGCGCGGCAACTGGGGCGCGGCCTTCCGGATCATCCCCACCAAGATCAAGACCCTCAAGCAGCTCGGCATCCCCGCGCACGTCGGTGACTTCGCCGGCCTGCCCCGCGGACTCGTCCTGGTCACCGGTCCGACCGGCTCCGGCAAGTCGACCACGCTCGCCGCCCTCATCGACCTGGTCAACGAGAGCCGGGCCGACCACATCGTGACGGTCGAGGACCCGATCGAGTTCATGCACGACCACAAGAAGGCGATCATCAACCAGCGCGAGGTCGGTGCCGACACGCACTCCTTCGCCGCTGCGCTGAAGCACGTGCTGCGTCAGGACCCCGACGTCATCCTGATCGGCGAGCTCCGTGACCTCGAGACGATCTCCGTCGCCCTCACCGCCGCCGAGACCGGCCACCTGGTCTTCGCCACCCTGCACACGCAGAGCGCCCCCGGCACCATCGACCGCGTCATCGACGTCTTCCCACCGCACCAGCAGGGCCAGATCCGCACCCAGCTCGCAGCGACCCTGCAGGGCGTCGTCTGTCAGACGCTGGTGCCGAAGGCCAACGGTGTCGGCCGCGTCGTCGCCACCGAGATCATGACGATCACCCCCGCCATCGGCAACCTGATCCGCGAGGGCAAGACCTACCAGATCACCTCGGCCATGCAGGCCGGGCGTGACCTCGGCATGCACACCATGGACCAGGACCTCGCCGAACTCGTCAACGTCGGCACGATCTCGCGCAAGGCAGCCATGGAGAAGGTGCACGACGAAGAGGGCTTCGACCGGCTGGTGCAGCGCGTCGAATCCCCGTCCGACTCATCGGCCGCCGCGATCGCCGCCAGCGGGATCGACTTCGGCGACAAGTTCTCCGGAGGCTACTGATGTCCCTCGCATTCGACTACCGCGGGCGCGACGGCGACGGCAAGCTCGTCAAGGGTCGCCTCGACGCCTCGTCCGAAGGGGCGGTCGTCCAGCGGCTCCGCGGCATGGGTGTCTCGCCGATCGCGATCACCGAGTCCACGGCCGGCACCGGGCTGCAGACCGAGATCAAGATCCCCGGCTTCGAGAAGGGCGTCGGTCTCAAGGACCTGGCGATCATGTCGCGGCAGGCCTCGACGATGCTCACCTCGGGCCTGTCCCTGCTGCGCGCGCTGTCGATCCTCGCCGACCAGACCGAGAACAAGAAGCTCAAGGAGATCCTCGGCAAGGTCCGCGACGACGTCGAGCGCGGCGTCTCGTTCTCTGACGCGGTCGCGAAGTTCCCGGTCGAGTTCCCGCCGATCATGATCAACATGATCCGTGCGGGGGAGACCGGCGGGTTCCTCGACCAGGCCATGGACTCGATCGCCACCAACTTCGAGAAGGAGCACAAGCTCCGGACCACCATCAAGTCGGCGATGACCTACCCGGTGGTCGTGCTCGTCATGTCGCTGCTCGCCGTCGCGATCATGCTCATCTTCATCGTGCCGATCTTCCAGGACATGTTCTCCTCGCTCGGCGGCAAGCTGCCCCTGCCGACGCTCATGCTCGTCTACCTGTCGCACGCCATGCGGTACATCGCGATCCCGCTCGCCATCGCCATCGCCGCCTTCTGGTTCTGGTGGCGTGCGAACAAGAACACCGACCGCGTTCGAGCATTCGTCGATCCCATCACCCTGAAGCTGCCGGTGTTCGGTCCGTTGCAGAAGAAGATCGTCATCGCGCGGTTCGCGCGCAATTTCTCGAACATGATCGGCGCGGGTGTTCCCATCCTGCAGGCATTGCGCATCGTCGGCGAGGTCTCGAACAACTTCGTCGTGAAACGCGCACTCGACAATGTCGCGGAAGCTGTCAGGAAAGGCGATTCCATCGCCGTGCCGTTGGCCGCGGAGACAGTCTTCCCCGCAATGGTGACGCAAATGGTGGCCGTCGGTGAAGACGCCGGCTCGCTCGAGATCATGCTCGAGAAGATCGCGGTGTTCTACGACGCCGAGGTCGAGGCCACCACGGACGCCCTGACCTCACTGATCGAGCCGCTGCTCATCGCGTTCCTCGGGGTCGTGGTGGGCGGCATGATCATCGCGCTGTACATGCCGATCTTCCAGATCACGAACGTCGTCCAGAACGCATCCTAATCGTTGCACCCCCAGTACGGGGCGATGTGCAATTGCTGCATCCCCCGCACTGGGGGTGTTTTGCACCTCGGTTGACCCCCGTTCTCGGGATTACCCGGTGGATTCGCCGCCAATACGCTGATGTGCGGCGGCCGAGCAAGCCCCGAAAATCAATTCATCCTCATTCCCGCAGAATGGAACAACCATGTACTTCGCTCTCATGGGCAAGCTCGACGCTCGCCGCAAGGGTCTCCTCAAGGACGACGAGAAGGGCTTCACCCTGATCGAGCTCCTGGTCGTCGTCATCATCATCGGCATCCTGGCCGCGATCGCCATCCCGGTCTACATCGGTGTCCAGAACAACGCGAAGAACTCGGCTGTGAAGTCCGACATCACCAACGTGAAGACCGCTCTCGTGACCGTGGTGTCGCAGTCTGACACCGGCGCGTACCCGGACTCGCTGGACGCGGCGGCCCTCACCGCCGACCCGTACAAGGCAGCCGGCAGCACGGTGGGAAGCGACACCACCATCTCGTACACCGTCAACGCCGCCAAGACCGCGTTCTGCATCCAGGGCACCAGCAAGTCGACTAAGCAGAACTTCGGTGCGACCGACTCTTCTGGCGTAGCCGAAGGTACCTGCGCGACGGGCGTGTTCACGAAGAAGTAGCCACGCAAGGGGAGGTGCGGTCCGCGGACCGTGCCTCCCTTTCCGCACAGTCGCTCTGAGAGAGGAACGTCATGATCTCGCGCATCGCCGAGCGTCTGCGTTCCGCCCGTGACAACGAGGACGGCTTCACGATCATCGAGGTGATGGTCGCCATGACCATCTTCGCCGTGATCGCGGCCGGCATCGCAGCAGGCATCACTGCTTCCCTCGTCCTGTCGAAGGACACCAGGGCCCGCGAGGTCGCGTCGACGGTGGCGATGGCCGACATCGACAACCTCCGCGACCTCCCGAGCATCTTCGACATCAAGAGCGGCACGACCACGCCGAAGGTCGGCAACCAGTCGTTCACGCTGACCCGCAAGGTGTCGTGGACTCGGTCCGCCGGCAGCGCGACGGCCTGCGGGACGGGTGACGGCACGCTGTCCTACAAGGCCGTCACCGTGACCGTCAGCTGGAAGACCAGCGGCTCGGCCTCCGGCTCGCAGCAGGTCACGATGTCGAGCGCGATCGCCCCGCTCACGAACATCCACTCGGACACCACCGGCTCCATCCTCATCGGCGTCACGAACGCGAGCGGCGTCGGGGTCAGCGGCATCGTCCCGACCATCACCGGTCCGTCGGGCGTCACGGTCCCCGCGACCGATTCCGAGGGCTGCACCTACGTCTCCGGTGTCGCGCCCGGCACCTACACGGTGGCGATCGCGCGGACCGGGTACATCGACTCGAACCAGCAGCTCAGCCCGTCATCGCAGACGGTCACGGTCGCTGCCGGAGCGTCGGGCGCCGCAGCGTTCAGCTTCGACCTGGCAGCGAAGTACGCGTTCGCGTACACGACGACACCGGTCGTCGGCGCGACGCTGCCGACCAACATGCCGACGACGCTCGTCAACCCCACGTCGGGCACGACCCAGTTGACCAAGACCGCTTCGTCCGCGTCGCTCTTCCCCTACGCCGCGGGGTACCGCGCGATCGCCGGGGCGTACGTCGTCGACGCATCGGGGACGGCTTCGACGACGACCTGCTTGAGCTCGGACCCGGGATCGTGGACGACCCCGAACGCGAAGGGGAAGGTCGGTACCTCACCGGATCCCGTGGTCAACACGGCGACGATCCCGGTGCAGATGGGCGCGGTCACACTCTCCAAGCTCACGAAGGGCCAGTTCCTGACCGCGGTGTCCACGACCGGGGTGAACGGCGACCCTGGTTGCGCGGTCGGCATGACGCTCACCTTCCCGGCCGTCAGCGCGAACACGGCGACGATCGCCTTGCCGTGGGGCACGTGGAAGGTGTTCGCGGGGTCGACCTCAGGATCGACCGCGACCACGCTCGCCCTCGCGCCGGCCAACGCAGCGATGGTCACCAACGGCGTCGTCACCGGCGGCGTGGTCATGGTCGACCCCAGGCCGGCCAGCTGATGCGCGCCCTCGTCCGACGACTTCGCCGTGACCAGCGGGGCATCACCCTCGTCGAACTCCTCGTCGCGATGCTCATCACGTCACTGCTGCTCACCCTGGTCGGTAGCTTCTTCGTGTCGATGCTCAAGGCGCAGCGCACCGTCTCGTCCGTGAACGAGAGCACCCGACAGGGCACGACCTCCATGACGCAGGTGAGCCGGTACCTCCGCGAAGCCTCTCGCGTGCAGCTGACGAAGACGACGAACAAGGCCGCGTTCGAGAGCGCAACGCCGACGAGCATGGTGTTCTACTCGGGAGTCGACCTGACCAGCGCGCGTGCCGGCCTCACCCGGGTCACGGTCGACGTGCAGGGCACCAAGCTGCGCATGCAACTCCAGCGGGGAGACTGCCCGCTGACGGGGTACTGCACGTTCACCGGGGCGACGAAGACGGTCGTGCTCGCGGACGTCGTGCGCACGGACGGCAGCAACAGCACCCTGTTCAGTTACGTCAACGCCGCCGGCGGGGTGTTCACACCAACCTCGACCACCTTCGACGCGATCCGTTCGGTCACGGTCACGCTCCGGGTCGGACCCACGTCGGGGACGTCCACGAACGACACGACGTTCCAAGCCACCATCAACCTGCGCAACCTCGACTACGGCGCAGCGACGGAGTCATGATGCTGATCCGGATGATCCGTGCCCTGCGGGAGCGCGACGACGAGCGTGGCGTGGCCTTGGCCGCGGTCATCGGGCTCGGTGCGGTGCTCATGATCGTGCTCTCCCTGGTGGTCGCCACCGCGACCAGCGGAGCCACGAAGGCAGCGAACGACGACGACTACAACAAGGCGATGGCGGCGGCGTACGCCGGTCTGTCCGACTACCAGGGGCGTCTCGCCGCCGACAACTCCTACGTGAAGTACGGGGTCCGGAGCGCGTTCTCGACCACCAGCGCGCTCACCGCCGATCCCCTGAACAAGGCGTTCGGCACGACGGTGGGCGGACCGTGGGCGCCCGTGGTCGGCAGCACTGACCAGTTCTACCGGTACGAGGTCGACAACTCCGACTTCGCGACCACCGGGAAGGTCCGGCTGCGGGTCACCGGCAAGGCGGACAAGGCGACCCGTACGCTCGTCGTCGACCTGCGGGGCGACGGGTTCGTCAACTACCTGTACTTCACGAACTACGAGTCGCAGGACCCGAGCCTGACCGGTGAGACGGTCACCGGCGGATCGACCCGGTGCGTCTCGGCACACCGCAACGACCTCACCTGGGACGCGGTCACGAGCTGCAACCCGGTCCAGTTCGCTGCGGGGGACACGCTCGACGGGCCGGTCCGGACGAACGACGTGATCACCGCCTGCGGCGCCACGTTCAAGTCGACGGTCAAGGACACCGGGCCCGCCGACTTCTTCTACACGAGTCGGGACACCGCGATCAGCTCGTCCTGTCGCGCCGCGACCAAGTTCGACATCGGGACGATCAGCAATGCGGGCACCTTGCCGATGCCGAGCACGAACGCGAACATGAAGCAGGAGGCCCGGACGGACCTGCCTGACAAGGTCGCCAAGCCCGGCTGCGTGTACACCGGCCCGACCTCGATCACGTTCCTGGCCGGTGGTAAAATGCGCGTGGTCTCGCCGTGGACGAAGAATACGCAGCTCACCGGCACCACCAGCGGACTGATCACCGGCGGTAGCACGAACGACGCGCTGTGCGGTTCGGTCTCGGCGCTCGGCGGCTCCGGCGCGGTCATCCCGACCCTGCCCGCGAACCTGGTGTACGTGCAGACGGTGCCGAGCGTGACCAGCGACCCAAACTCCTGGCCGGCGAACACGACACCGAGCGGGACCGTCAACGGAACCGTCGCGTCGGGCTCGCCGGTCTACTGCCAGCAGAACGTCAAGAGTGGGAGCGGCAGCAGCGCGTCGACGGTCTCCGACTACGGCAACGGACTCGGGTACCCGAAGAACAACGAGTTCACCGGGAGCCTCGGGGACTCCGGGTACTACGGGTGTCGCAACGGCGACGTCTTCGTGTCCGGTTCGTTCGGCGGGCAGATGACACTCGCGGCGGAGAACTTCGTGTACGTGACCGGCAGCATCGTCTACCAGAACGGCCGGAGCTCGGACGACATGCTCGGACTCGTGGGGCAGCGGGCGGTCTCGATCTCCAACCCGATCTCGTGTTCGTCCGGAACCAGCAGCGCCTGCTCGACGTCGAACGGATCGTCCACGAACCTCGCGGCGACCGCGAACATCGAGATCGATGCCGCGATCGCGAGCAACCTCGGCACGTTCAACGTCCAGAACAGCGCGTTCGGTGCGAACCTCGGCACCCTCACCATCTACGGGTCCATCGCACAGCAGTTCCGTGGCTCGGTGCGCACGACGTACTCGGGGAACAGCAGCTGGTCCACGGGGTACGCGAAGGCCTACTCCTACGACACCCGGCTCAAGACGTCGGCGCCCCCGAAGTTCCTGCAACCGGCCTCGACCACGTACGGCGTGACGACGGAGACCGAATCTGCGACCGCGTTCCGGTACGACGGCAGCCCCACGGGGAAGTGACATGACCGATCTCTCGTCCGTCGTGCCGTTCGTCACCGTCCTCGTGGGCCTGCTCGGCCTGGCGATCGGCTCGTTCCTCAACGTCGTCGTCCACCGCGTACCCGCTGGCATGTCGGTCGTCGCCCCCGCCAGCGCGTGTCCGGGCTGCGGGCACGAGATCCGTCGCCGCGACAACGTCCCGGTGGTCTCGTGGCTGGTCCTGCGCGCGCGGTGCCGCGACTGCAGCGCGCCCATCTCCGCTCGTTACCCGCTCGTCGAAGCCGCCACGGGCCTCCTGTTCGTCTCGGTGGCGATGTGCTCGGTGCTCGCACCGTGGTCGCCGTGGGCGGACCTCGACGGCGGCCGGGCCGTCATCCACGGGGTGTTGCTGCTCGTCGCGCTCCTGTACTTGATGGCGATCAGCGTCTCGCTCACCCTCATCGACCTCGACACGCACACGCTGCCCAACCGCATCGTGCTGCCGGCGTACATTGTGCTCCCGGGCCTGCTGCTCGCGGCTTCGGCCGTCTCCGGCGACTGGGGTGCTGCGCTCCGCGGACTCGTCGGACTCGTCGTCCTCGGGGTCGTCTACCTCGCGCTCGCGCTCGCCGTACCCGGCGGGATGGGGCTCGGCGACGTCAAACTCGCCGTCGTCCTCGGGTTCGTGCTGGCGTACCTCGGATGGGGACCCCTCGCAGTGGGTTCTTTCGGTGCATTCCTGCTCGGCGGTACCTTCGCAATCGTCCTCCTGGTCCTCGGCCGGGCCGGTCGACGGAGCGGGATCCCGTTCGGGCCGTGGATGCTCGCGGGTGCCTGGCTCGGCATCGCCGTCGGGGTGCCGGCGTGGAACCTCTACCTGGGCGTGCTCGGACTCGCCTGACACACCCCGAGCGCGCACCGACTCGCCAGACCGACCCGAAGACGGTCACGGAAGGACCAGCAATGCCGAAGAGCATCGTGGGTGTCGACATCGGCGCCGCGGCGATCCGCGCCGTCGAGGTGCAGGACGCCGACCGCTCGAAGCCGACCATCGTCCGATTCGCCGAGGTCCCCGTGCCCGAGGGCGCGACGCGGCAGGGCGAGGTCGTCGAACCGAACACCGTCGCAGGTGCACTGCGCCAGCTGTGGTCGATCGGACGCTTCCGGTCCAAGGACGTCGTGCTCGGCATGGGCAACCAGCGCGTGCTGTCGCGCGACCTGACCGTCCCGCGCGCACCGATCGCGCAGATCCGGGAGTCGCTGCCGTTCCAGGTGCAGGACATGCTCCCGGTGCCGGTCGGCGACGCCATCCTCGACTTCTACCCGACCGGCGAGGGCTTCGGTGAGAACGGTCCGACCGTCACCGGCCTGCTCATCGCTGCCGTGAAGGACGCCGTGCTCGCCAACGTGCGCGCCGTGCAGAACGCCGGTCTCAACCCGGTCGGCGTCGACCTCATCCCGTTCGCCTTGGCCCGCGTGCTCGCACCAGCGCATCAGCGTGGCACCGCTGCGATCGTCGAGTGCGGCGGGAACACCACCACTGTCGTCGTCGTCACCGACGGCGTCCCGAAGTTCGTGCGCATCATCCCGACGGGTGGTGACGACATCACGCGGATGCTCGCCGGGCGGCTGTCGATCAGCGAGGGGTCCGCCGAGGCCGTCAAACGACACCTCGGCATGGACCCGCTCACCGCGAAGACGAGTGACGATGCGCTCGCCGTCGCCGCGGTCCGAGAGACCGTCGGCGAACTGTTGGCGAGTCTCCGCAACACCGTGAACTACTTCGCCAACACGCATCCCGCAGAGCCCGTCGGCACGATCCTGCTCGGCGGTGCTGGCGCCGCCCTGCCCGGCTTCTCGTCCGCCCTGTCGGAGTACACACGCACCCCCGTCCGGTTCGGTGCACCCTTCGCCAACGCCTCGCTCGCGAAGTCGATCCGCGCCGAGGACCTGCAGGTTCACGGCGCATCGATCGCGGTCGCCTGGGGCCTCGCGACCGGAGGCAAGGCCGCATGAGCCAGACGACGAAGCCCGGACCCTTCGGCGCGACGACCGGTCGCCTGCGTCGGCGGACCGCCGTGCAGGACACGACCGCGGCGCGAGTAGCCGCCGACAGTGCCGTGCGAGCCAAGCGTCAGGGCCGAGGCAGCGGGAACGACGTCTTCGTCGGCGCACGTCCCAGCGCCGACCTCCTGCCGACCGAGGTCCTCGCCGAACGTCGGAGCCGAAGCGTGGTCCGGCGGATGTGGGCCGGGGTGGTCCTGGTGGGCGTGGTCGCCTGCATCGGTACCGGTGGCGCCAGTCTGCTGGCCGGTCAAGCGCACGACGACCTCTCCGACGCGCAGAACCAGACGCTCTCCCTCCTGCGTCAGCAGGCGCAGTACAAGGACGTCCGCGACACGGAGTCCGGTACCGCCCTGCGCGAAGCAGCCCAGTCCGTCGGCGGGTCGACCGAGATCGCGTGGAAGTCCTACCTCGGGTCGTTGAAGTCGTCCCTGCCCGCCGGAGTCGAGATCACCGGGGTGGCGATCGACTCGTCGACGCCGCTCGAGGCCTACACCCAGGCCGACACACCGCTGCAGGGGGAGCGTGTGGCGACCCTGACCATCGATGCCCAGAGCTCGACGCTCCCGTCCGTTCCGCAGTGGCTCGACGCGGTCAAGGGGCTGACCGGTTTCGTCGACGCAACGGCCAACGCCGTCACCCTCGACCCGACGACGGGCGCCTACACGGTCAACATGACGATCCATGTCGACGGGGCGGCCTTCGACGGCAAGTACCTGGACAAGGGTGAATGAGATGACGCGCACCAGACTCAACATGCTCGTCGCCGTCGTGGCGATGGTCGTGGTGGCGCTCGCCGGGTTCTTCCTCGGTGTGCAGCCCCATCTCGCACAGGCCGCTGCTGATCACACCCAGCAGACCTCCGTCGACGCGACGAACCGCACCACGGCCGCGGAGCTCGCTCGGCTGCGAGACCGCTCGAGGTCCTTGCCGGAGCTCAAGGCCGAGCTCGCGAAGCTCACCGCCTCGGTCCCGTCGAGCGCCAGCATGTCGTCGTTCTACGGTGCGGTCGACCGGATCGCCGCAGGTGCCGGGGTCAAGGTCTCCGCGATCACGACGTCCGACGCGGTGGCCTACGCTTCGCCGGCATCCGGAGCGAGCGCCACGCCAGCCGCGAGCGCGACGGCCGAGCCCGCCGCCGACGCGACCACTCCGGCCACCGATCCGGCGATCTCGGGGAAGAACTTCTCAGCGATCCCCGTGTCGGTGTCGGTGGACGGGTCCTTCGACCAGGCGCTCGCCTTCGTCGGTGGGCTCCAGGACGGAGCCCGGCTCTTCCTCGTCAGCACCGTGTCGTCGTCCGCCACGCAGGACTCCACCGATCAGGATGCAAACGCCTCGACGACGTGGACCTTCGGCGGCTACGTGTACGTCCTGACGGCGGACGAGAGCACCTCCGCGAAGGGCTGAACCGACCCCCTCCGACTGGGGTGGGACGCGCCACGCCGACCCCTCTTCCGCGACACCCGTCGGTGTGCGTACGATGCTCTCGACGCCGTGCTCGCGGCTGCTCATCCCCTCTCGAACGGTCGGCTCGAATCGGCCGTTCCTCGTCGTGCCCGGAGTCGCGCGTGTTGGTCGGAATCGTGGAATTCCTCGGTTGGTTCGGTGCGGTAACCGTGCTGGCAGGTTACATACTCTTCTCCACGGGGAAGCTCCCGAACGGGCCGGTCTACCAGCTCTTCAACCTGGTCGGCGGGTTGGCCGTCGCCGTGAACGTGGCGGCGCACCACGCCGTGCCGTCGACGATCGTGAACGGCATCTGGGCGATCGTCGCCGTCGTCGTCCTGGTCAAGATGGGTCGTGCCCGTCGTGCGGCGAGGCGGGGCGAGCCGACGGCCTCCGAGGCGACCGTGCCGCACGCCGAGCCGGCCGCCACCACCGGGGTCCTGCCGATCATCGGCCCCGCCCTGCGTGACCACGAGCCGGAAGCGACCGCCGAGGCGGGCGCGACCACGGGCCTCCCGGTCGGAGCGCAGGCGCGCACGACGCAGGCTGCACCCACCACCGGCACGACGCAGGTGGCCCCGATGACCGAGACGGTCCCGATCATCACCGCGACGATCGCACTCGCCCTGGTCGCCGCAGCCCAGGAGCGCGCCGACGGTGCCGGGCACGCCGAGCGGACCGACGCCTCCCGCTGACCGGCCGGTCGGCGATACGATCACCCCATGTCCCGGTGGTTGATCGCGACGATGACGTCGGTCCTCTTCATCGCGCTCGTCGTCGCCGTCGCGGGGTTCGAAGCGCTCCTCGCCGACGTCGAAGCGATCTCGCAACCCGACGCGACCCCGTACCTCGGGCCGGCCATGGTGATCGGGGCCGCGGTGGTGGTGTTCCTCGCGACCGCGGTCGGTGCCCGCGAGGGCAACCCCGGCGTCACCGGCCTGGTGGCGGCTGCGACGGCCTACCTGGTGATGCTCGGAGTCGGGGCGGTCGGGTACGCGATGATCCGCGGCGACCTGACCGAACTCCTCGTCTTCCCCGCGGGCTACGCGCTCGGGCCGTTCGTGGTCGGGTCGGTCGTCGTGGCACTCCTGTGCGTGATCGGGGGGATCTCGACGGCACGGCACCAGTCGCGGGCGGCGGACCGGAGCTCGGAGGCGGGGCAGCATCACCAGCCGACCATCGCCAGGGACGACACGGCCGGGCGGTAGTCTGCCTGGGCACGACGGACACACGACGGGGGAACGATGAGCGACCAGCACACGCCTGATCCGGGCCAGCAGAACGGTTGGGGAGCCGTGCCGTCGGTGTCGTCGATCCGCGGGACGCAGGACACGGCAGCGGGTGCGTCGACCACGTCGTACGCGCCGTACGCGCCGCGCGCACCGCGCCGGAAGCTCCGCCGCGGCCAGGTCGTCGGGATCATCGCGGGCATCGCGGCGCTGTCGCTGTTGCTGGTCGGCGGGATCGCCGGCTCACTGTTCGGCTCGGCCACCCACTCGGCCGACCGGCCGGTGCGGGCCTTCCTCGACGACCTGACGGCTGGCAAGGTCGACGACGCCCTCGACGCAGCCGGCATCGACCGGACCAAGTCCGACGTGCTCCTCACCGACGCCGCGTACGCGAAGGCGAGCGGCAAGGTCACCGGGTACCGGGTGGCCGCGACCAGGACCGACGGTGAGACCGCGACGGTCAGCGCCTACCTGCGTCAAGGGGGCCGTGACGTCGCGGCGACCTTCACGCTGGACCAGAACGGCACCGACTGGGGTGTGTTCCCGGTGTGGGAGCTGCAGGCGCCGGACCTCGGGACCGTCGACGTCAGCGTCCGTGGTCCGTCCGGCGCCGCAGTGCAGGTCGCGGGGACGTCGGTGAAGACCGCGAAGGACGGCACCGTCAGCCTCCGGGCGCTCCCCGGCACGTACGCGGTCGCGTACGACGGCGGCAAGTGGACGAAGGCGACCGGCGGCAGCGCTGTGGTCGGCGGTTTCGGCGGCAGCTCGTCGACGCCCGTGCAGATGACGGCGGCGTTGACCAATGCCGGCGAGCAGGCGGCGAAGCGGGCCGTCGATGCATGGGTGGACGGCTGCATCGCCTCGACCGACGCGAGTCCTGCCGGGTGCAGCTTCTACGCCTACGGCGAGAACCCCGCCTACACCTACACGAACGAGAAGTGGACGCTCGAGACGCGGCCCACCGTGTCCGTCGGCAGCTGGAGCACGAACGGCTGGCTCGTGACGACCACGACGTTCGGCCGGGCGACCTTCACGGCCGACATCGCGGGCGCGGGTGGGACCGGCACGGCCACGGCGGGGCCCCTCAACGTGAACGCCAGCGGGTACATCACGGGCTTCTCCGGCTCCGGCGCGACCTTCCGGTCGGCGGTCGGCAACGGGTCCTCCGACACCGGCTCATGACGGTGTCCGGCGTGGTGCCGGCCCGGATTGATTTCGTCCCGTTACGCGGGTAGTCTCTTCTGGGTGTGCGCCCTCGGGCGCGCCCGAAAAGTCCGGCGGGCGAGATCGCCCAGTCGGACCACTCCGTCCCCCACTGGTTCCTCCGCCGTCAGGCGGTCATCAGCGTGGGACGAGGAAGCCGGCGGATCGCGCCGGCCAGAGAGCACGAGCGAAGAACCAGGAGAACAGTTGCCTACTATTCAGCAGCTGGTTCGCAAGGGTCGTACGCCGAAGGTCACCAAGACCAAGGCGCCCGCCCTGAAGGCGAACCCCCAGCAGCGTGGTGTGTGCACCCGCGTCTACACCACCACCCCGAAGAAGCCGAACTCCGCACTGCGCAAGGTCGCTCGTGTGAAGCTCTCGAACGGCACCGAGGTCACGGCGTACATCCCCGGTGAGGGTCACAACCTCCAGGAGCACTCGATGGTGCTCGTCCGTGGCGGTCGTGTGAAGGACCTCCCCGGCGTGCGGTACAAGATCATCCGTGGCGCCCTGGACACCCAGGCCGTCAAGAACCGTAAGCAGGCTCGTAGCCGCTACGGCGCGAAGAAGGGTTGAGTTAGATGCCTCGTAAGGGTCCCGCCCCCAAGCGTCCCGTCGTCGCCGACCCGGTCTACGGTGCGCCGATCGTCAGCCAGCTCGTCAACAAGATCCTGCTCGACGGCAAGAAGGGCCTCGCCGAGCGCATCGTCTACGGTGCACTCGAGGGCGTCACTGCCAAGAACCAGCAGGATGCTGTCGTCACGCTCAAGAAGGCGCTCGACAACGTCCGTCCGACCCTCGAGGTCCGCAGCCGCCGCGTCGGTGGCTCGACCTACCAGGTCCCGGTCGAGGTCAAGCCGCACCGCGCGAACACCCTCGCGCTCCGCTGGCTGACCTCGTACGCCAAGGCCCGTCGCGAGAAGACGATGACCGAGCGTCTCATGAACGAGATCCTCGACGCGTCGAACGGTCTCGGTGCCGCGGTCAAGCGCCGCGAGGACACGCACAAGATGGCCGAGTCGAACAAGGCCTTCGCCCACTACCGCTGGTAGTCCCGGCACCGTCCGGGTGCCGGTGGTCAAGAACCCCGGCGCCCGGACGGCCGCCAACCTCTCCTACAACTCTTCCGGAGGAACCCTGTGGCACAGGACGTGCTCACCGACCTGAACAAGGTCCGCAACATCGGCATCATGGCGCACATCGATGCCGGCAAGACCACGACGACCGAGCGCATCCTGTTCTACACGGGCATCACGCACAAGATCGGTGAGGTCCACGACGGCGCTGCCACGATGGACTGGATGGCGCAGGAGCAGGAGCGCGGCATTACGATCACGTCGGCCGCGACGACCTGCTTCTGGGACAACAACCAGATCAACATCATCGACACCCCCGGTCACGTGGACTTCACGGTCGAGGTGGAGCGTTCGCTCCGCGTCCTCGACGGTGCCGTCGCCGTCTTCGACGGCAAGGAGGGCGTCGAGCCCCAGTCCGAGACCGTGTGGCGTCAGGCGGACAAGTACAACGTCCCGCGTATCTGCTTCGTCAACAAGATGGACAAGCTCGGCGCGGACTTCTACTACACCGTCGACACGATCATCAACCGCCTCGGTGCCGAGCCCCTCGTGCTCCAGCTGCCGATCGGTTCCGAGAGCTCGTTCGAAGGCGTCGTCGACCTCGTCCAGATGCGTGCACTCACCTGGCGCGGCGACGCCAAGGGTGACGTCGCGATGGGTGCGAAGTACGAGATCGAAGAGATCCCGGCCGACCTGCAGGACCGCGCCGCCGAGTACCGCGAGAAGCTCATCGAGCGCGTGGCCGAGGCAGACGACGTCCTCATGGAGCGTTACCTCGAGGGCGACACGGACTTCTCGGTCGACGAGATCAAGGCCGCGATCCGCGCCCTCACCGTGAGCAGCACGCTCTACCCGGTGCTGTGCGGTTCCGCCTTCAAGAACCGCGGTGTCCAGCCGATGCTCGACGCCGTCATCGACTACCTCCCGTCCCCGCTCGACGTGCCGCCGATGATCGGCCACGACGTCAAGGACGAGGAGAAGGAGATCATCCGCAAGCCCGACGCGACGGAGCCGTTCTCGGCCCTGGCGTTCAAGGTCGCGGTGCACCCCTTCTTCGGTCGCCTCACCTACGTCCGCGTGTACTCCGGCTCGATCGAGTCCGGCGCACAGGTCATCAACTCGACCAAGGGCAAGAAGGAGCGCATCGGGAAGATCTTCCAGATGCACTCCAACAAGGAGAACCCGGTCGCCAACGTGACCGCCGGCCACATCTACGCGGTCATCGGCCTCAAGGACACCACCACCGGTGACACCCTGTGCGACCCGACCAACCAGGTCGTCCTCGAGTCGATGACGTTCCCGGAGCCGGTCATCGAGGTCGCGATCGAGCCGAACACGAAGGCCGACCAGGAGAAGCTCTCCACCGCCATCCAGAAGCTCGCCGAAGAGGACCCGACGTTCCGCGTCGAGCTCAACGCCGAGACCGGTCAGACGACGATCAAGGGCATGGGCGAGCTCCACCTCGACATCCTCGTCGACCGCATGAAGCGCGAGTTCCACGTCGAGGCGAGCGTCGGCAAGCCCCAGGTGGCCTACCGCGAGACCCTCACGAAGATCGTCGAGCGGTACGACTACACCCACAAGAAGCAGACCGGTGGTTCCGGCCAATTCGCGAAGGTGCAGATCGCCCTCGAGCCGATGGAGGTCACGAGCGAGAAGGTCTACGAGTTCGTCAACGCGACCTCCGGTGGCCGTGTCCCGCGTGAGTACATCCCGTCGGTCGACGCCGGTATCCAGGACGCCATGCAGGTCGGCATCCTCGCGGGCTACCCGACCGTCGGCGTGAAGGCCATCCTCAAGGACGGCGCGGCGCACGACGTCGACTCGTCCGAGATGGCGTTCAAGATCGCCGGGTCGATCGCCTACAAGGAAGCGGCTCGCAAGGCCGGTCCGGCGATCCTCGAGCCGATCATGGCCGTCGAGGTCCGTACTCCTGAGGAGTACATGGGCGACGTCATCGGTGACCTGAACTCCCGTCGTGGCCAGATCGCCTCGATGGAGGACGCCTCGGGCGTCAAGGTGGTCCGCGCGAGCGTGCCGCTGTCCGAGATGTTCGGCTACGTCGGCGACCTGCGGTCGAAGACCTCTGGTCGTGCGGTCTACTCGATGACCTTCGAGACCTACAGCCAGGTCCCGGCCAAGGTCGCCGAGGAGATCATCGCGAAGAACGCGGGGGAGTGACGCCCGAGCGTCTCTCCACAGGCGGGGGCGCCCGGCGACGGGCCCCTCGCCACCAAGTAAAGTAAAGACACACACCGCGCACCAACGGTCCAGAGCCCATCCAGGGCCGGCCGGGGGTGTCGCTTCCGAGTCCTGAGGAGGACCCACAGTGGCCAAGGCCAAGTTCGAGCGCACCAAGCCGCACGTCAACATCGGAACCATCGGTCACGTCGACCACGGCAAGACCACGCTCACGGCGGCGATCACCAAGGTTCTGCACGACCAGTACCCGGACCTCAACGAGGCCCGTGACTTCGCGCAGATCGACAACGCTCCCGAGGAGCGCCAGCGCGGCATCACGATCAACATCTCGCACGTCGAGTACCAGACCGAGAAGCGTCACTACGCGCACGTCGACGCCCCCGGCCACGCCGACTACGTGAAGAACATGATCACGGGTGCGGCGCAGATGGACGGCGCGATCCTCGTGGTCGCCGCCACCGACGGCCCGATGCCCCAGACGCGTGAGCACGTGCTGCTCGCCCGCCAGGTCGGCGTCCCCTACATCGTCGTCGCGCTGAACAAGTCCGACATGGTGGACGACGAGGAGATCCTGGAGCTCGTCGAGCTCGAGGTCCGCGAGCTCCTCGGCTCGCAGCAGTTCGACGAGGACGCCCCCGTCGTGCAGGTCTCGGCGCTCAAGGCGCTCGAGGGCGACGAGAAGTGGGTCAAGTCGGTCCAGGAGCTCATGGCCCAGGTCGACGAGCACGTGCCGGACCCGGTGCGCGCCACCGACCAGCCGTTCCTGATGCCGATCGAGGACGTCTTCACGATCACCGGTCGTGGCACGGTCGTCACCGGTCGCGTCGAGCGTGGAACGCTCAACCTGAACGCCGAGGTCGAGATCGTCGGCATCCGCGCGACGCAGAAGACCACGGTCACGGGCATCGAGATGTTCCGCAAGCTGCTCGACCAGGCGGTCGCCGGTGACAACACCGGTCTGCTCATCCGTGGCCTCAAGCGCGAGGACGTGGAGCGCGGCCAGGTCGTCGTCAAGCCCGGTTCGGTCACGCCGCACACCGAGTTCCAGGCGAACTCGTACATCCTGACCAAGGAAGAGGGCGGGCGTCACAACCCGTTCTACGCGAACTACCGTCCGCAGTTCTACTTCCGCACCACGGACGTCACCGGCGTCATCACGCTGCCCGAGGGCACCGAGATGGTCATGCCCGGCGACACCGTCGCCATGACCGTCGAGCTGATCCAGCCGATCGCCATGGAAGAGGGCCTCCGCTTCGCCATCCGTGAGGGTGGCCGCACGGTGGGCGCCGGTACGGTCGAGAAGATCCTCAAGTAACTCCGGTTACCTGCGTCAGCGGGGTCGAGCCTTCGGGCTCGGCCCCGCTTTCTCGTTCCCGAGCCGACCGGCTGAGCCGTTCAGGAGCCACTGGCGGTCGCTGACGGCCATCGCAGGGCACGGACGGGAGGCGCGGCGCCGGCCCGCCGCGGAGGCCCCTGTCCGCCCCATGCGGCGTCTCAGGCACGGGGGAGTTGGCTCGAGAGCGTGACCCGTCTGCGCCGCTCCACGACCTCCGGTCGTGGCTACCACCGTGTCCGGAGCGGACGCGGCTTCTCCTACCGCGATCCCGACGGCGCGACCGTCACCGACCGCGCCGTGCGCCGACGGCTCGAGGAGCTCGTCATCCCGCCGGCGTGGGAGGACGTGTGGATCTCGCCGTTCGAGAACGGCCACGTCCTCGCGACCGGGATCGACGGTGCCGGTCGGCGTCAGTACATGTACCACCCGTCCTGGCGCGAGCGGATGGACCGGATCAAGTACGACCGCGCGCTCGCCCTCGCGGAGTCGCTGCCGGTCGCCCGACGCGGGGTGACGCAGGACCTCCGCCGCCCGGAGCCCGATCGTCGCCGGGCCCTCGCAGCGGCGTTCCGGATGCTCGACCAGGGGTCGCTCCGGGTGGGTTCCGAGCGGTACGCGAACGAGCACGGCAGTCGTGGGCTGTCGACGCTGCTCTGCGCCCACGCACACGTCTCGGGTGACGACATCGAGCTCGACTTCCCCGGCAAGAGCGGGCAGGAGTGGTCCTCGTCGATCCACGACGCGGACCTGGCCTCGGTGATCGTCGGCATGAAGCGCCGTGGGCCGAACGCGCGCCTGCTGTCCTTCCGTGAGCGCCGTGGCGACGAGTGGGAGCCGCTCTCCGCCGAGGACATCAACGGGTACGTCAAGGAGCGCGCCGGTGACGACTTCACGGCGAAGGACTTCCGGACGCTGCACGGGACGGTGGCCGCGGCCGTCGACCTCGCACAGACCGGACCGCAGCCGTCGGAGGCCAAGCGCAAGCGTGCGGTGTCCCGTGCGGTGAAGGCGGCGAGCGACGAGCTCGGCAACACCCCGACGGTGTGCCGACAGAGCTACATCGACCCGCGGCTGCTGGACGCGTACGAGCACGGTGAGACCATCGATCCGGCCCGGATCCACGCCGCGGAGTCCGAGGTTCGGGCCTTGCTCTACCGTCAATGACCCCGGGAGCGTCCGGATGACGTAGCGTTGGTCGACGTGCCGGACCACCCCACACGGCACGGAAGGACCCACAACAGTCGTGACTGACGAGTGCATCCACGGTTTCCCCACCGAGCTCTGCGACATCTGCGCACCCCGCCAGCGTGCGGAGTCGGACATCCCTCCTGCTCCCTCGCCACGCCGGACGCGCATCACCACCAACCTCCGCGTCGACCCGCCGGCCTCCGGCCCCGGGACGTCGCTCCGTTCTCCGACGTCGCTCCGGTCGTCCTCCGCGGACCTGCCGGAGGCGCGGGTCTTCGCGTCGCTGCGCGCGCACCACGTGACCCACATCGACAACCTCGACGGCATCGTCGGGTCCGGTGCGATCCTGGCTGCCGACCAGGCCGAGCCCTCGGTCGACGTCAGCAGCCCGGAGACCCGGGCAGCCCGCGCCGAGGCCGAAGCGCCCGACGGCAGCACGATCGCGACGCACGTGCCGTTCACCCTGTCGCCCGACGCCGTCCGCTGGGACGAGCTCCGCACCGGTGCCGCAGGTGCGCGCTGGTCCGACGCCGCGCGACGCACGCGCGCCGTGGACTACGTGGTGCTCGTCGTGCCGGTGTCCGCGTTCGGTGACTCGGTGGTCGTCGCCGACCAGGACGCCGACGCCGACGACGCCCGGTTCGCCGTCGGCCCCGACGCCGCGACGAACCTGATCCGTCGCACCGACTTCACCGATCCGGAGATGCTCGGACTCGAGCTCCTCGCGGGGCCGACCGTCCCGTTCTCCTCGGTTGCGGTCATCGGCGTGCCGAACGACAAGGCCCGTCAGACCGTCCGCGCCGTGCTGGCCGACCACGGTGGGCACGCACCGCGAGTCGCGGTCTTCCCGCCGTGGTTCGTGCCCCCGGTGACGGCCGAGTAACCGTCCCCACGAGCGCCCTCCGGACCACGTCCGGAGGGCGCTCCGCGTTGCGGGGTCGACCCGTGCCTCCAGGCCGCCCGATCCCCGTGGAACCGGGGAAGCGACCCGGTGTCGACACGCCCGGCATTTCGCGACACGCCCGGGTTGCACGTGAGCCGGGGACATGCGAGACTTGTCCGGTTCCGAATTCCCCGCGGGTGCGAGTCCGCAGGATCACTGCTCTGGCAGTGCACAACCCCCTTGTTCAGCAGGGCTGGGTTGGGCCGCAGGCAGCAGAACACGACTCCCCGAGGTCATGACGGACGCAACTGCGTTGCGCCCGGAGTGCGAGGAAGTCGATTGCCCACGCTGGACGGCCGAGGTCGCCCGCGCGGTTGACAGGTGAACAGCGGTCATCCCCAGCGGATGCGGCCGGTTGGTTCAGGAAAACAGCACGGTCTGCAGCAATGCGGAGCCGAGCGGCGTCAGGCGGCCTGCGGGTGCGCGGCGCAGAGAGAGGACAAGAGACACATGGCGGGACAGAAGATCCGCATCCGGCTCAAGTCGTATGACCACGAGGTCATCGACACGTCGGCCCGGAAGATCGTCGACACGGTGACCCGTGCCGGTGCAACCGTGGTCGGCCCGGTGCCACTCCCCACCGAGAAGAACGTGATCGCAGTGATCCGTTCCCCTCACAAGTACAAGGACTCGCGCGAGCACTTCGAGAAGCGCACGCACAAGCGGGTCATCGACATCGTCGACCCGACGCCGAAGGCCGTCGACTCGCTCATGCGACTCGACCTGCCGGCAGACGTCAACATCGAGATCAAGCTGTAAGGGGGCTGACCAATGGCGAACTCAACCAAGACCGTCAAGGGCCTCCTCGGCAAGAAGCTCGGGATGACCCAGGTGTGGGACGAGAACAACAAGTTCATCCCCGTCACCGTGATCGAGGTCGGACCGAACGTGGTCACCCAGATCCGCAACGCTGAGCGCGACGGCTACGAGGCGATCCAGATCGCCGCCGGTGCCATCGACCCGCGCAAGGTCAACAAGCCGGCCGCAGGTCACTTCGAGGCCGCTGGCGTGACCCCGCGTCGCACCCTCACCGAGATCCGGACCAACGACTCCGCTGAGTACACGCTCGGCCAGGAGCTCACCGTGGACGGCACGTTCACGGCGGGCCAGAAGGTCGACGTCGTCGGTACCTCCAAGGGCAAGGGCTTCGCCGGTGTCATGAAGCGCCACGGCTTCCACGGCGTCGGCGCCTCGCACGGTGCACACCGCAACCACCGCAAGCCCGGCTCGATCGGTGCTTCCTCGACCCCGTCGCGTGTCTTCAAGGGCATGCGCATGGCCGGTCGTATGGGTGGCGACCGCGTGACCGTCCTCAACCTCACGGTGCACGCCGTCGACGCCGAGAAGGGTCTGCTGCTCGTCAAGGGCGCCGTCCCCGGTGCTCGTGGCCGCTCCGTCTTCGTCCGCACCGCCGTGAAGGGTAAGTGATCATGGCCACCACGACCGCAACCACGATCGACGTCCTCGACGCATCGGGTGTCAAGTCCGGCACCGTCGAGCTGCCCGCAGCTCTGTTCGACGTCGAGACCAACGTCCCGCTGATCCACCAGGTCGTCACCGCGCAGCTCGCAGCCGCGCGTCAGGGCACCCACAAGACCAAGAACCGCGGCGAAGTCCGCGGTGCCGGTCGCAAGCCGTTCAAGCAGAAGGGCACCGGCCGCGCCCGTCAGGGTTCCGTCCGTGCTCCTGAGCACACCGGTGGTGGCGTCGTCCACGGACCGACCCCCCGCGACTACTCGCAGCGCACCCCCAAGAAGATGATCGCCGCAGCCCTGCTCGGCTCGCTCTCGGACCGCGCCCGCGGTGGCCGCATCTCGGCTGTCGACGGCTTCATCGAGGCCGACGTCCCGTCGACCAAGGTCGCTCGCACGCTGCTCGAGAAGGTCGCGCCGGTCAAGCACGTGCTGATCGTGCTCGAGTCGAACGACGAGCTGACGCTCAAGTCGATCCGCAACCTGCCGAACGTCCACGCGCTCTCGTACGGCCAGCTGAACGCCTACGACGTCCTCAAGTCGGACGCCGTCGTCTTCAGCAAGAGCGCCCTCGACGCCTTCATCGCGTCGAAGACCGCGAAGGAGATCACCGCATGAGCGGCTTCAACAAGGACCCGCGCGACGTCATCATCTCGCCGGTCGTCTCGGAGAAGAGCTACGCGCTCATCGACCAGGGCAAGTACACGTTCATCGTGGACCCCCGCTCGAACAAGACCGAGATCAAGCTCGCCATCGAGAAGATCTTCGAGGTCAAGGTCGCGAGCATCAACACGCTGAACCGCCCGGGCAAGACCCGTCGCACCAAGTTCGGTCTCGGCAAGCGCAAGGACACCAAGCGCGCCATCGTGACGCTCAAGTCCGGTTCGATCGACATCTTCACGGCTGTCGGCTGAGGACCAGAGGGATAAATCATGGCTATTCGTAACTACAAGCCGACGACCCCCGGTCGTCGCGGCTCGTCGGTCGCAGACTTCGCTGAGATCACCCGTTCGACTCCGGAGAAGTCCCTGCTTCGTCCGCTGCCGAAGACCGGTGGTCGCAACAGCTCCGGCCGTATCACCACGCGTCACATCGGTGGTGGCCACAAGCGCCAGTACCGCGTGATCGACTTCCGTCGGTCCGACAAGGACGGCGTGGACGCCAAGGTCGCTCACATCGAGTACGACCCCAACCGCACCGCGCGCATCGCGCTCCTGCACTACGTGGACGGCACCAAGCGGTACATCATCGCGCCGAACAAGCTGAAGCAGGGCGACGTCATCGAGCAGGGCGCCGGCGCCGACATCAAGCCCGGCAACAACCTGCCGCTGCGCAACATCCCCGTGGGTACCGTCGTGCACGCCATCGAGCTCCGCCCCGGTGGCGGCGCGAAGATGGCCCGCTCGGCTGGCGCCTCGGTCCGTCTCGTCGCCAAGGACGGCCCCTACGCGCAGCTCCGTCTGCCGTCGGGCGAGGTCCGCAACGTCGACGCACGCTGCCGCGCCACGATCGGCGAGGTCGGCAACGCCGAGCAGTCGAACATCAACTGGGGCAAGGCCGGCCGCATGCGCTGGAAGGGCGTCCGCCCGACCGTGCGTGGTGTCGCGATGAACCCGGTCGACCACCCCCACGGTGGTGGCGAGGGCAAGACCTCCGGTGGTCGTCACCCGGTCAGCCCCTGGGGCCAGTCCGAGGGTCGTACGCGCAAGCCGAACAAGCCGAGCGACAAGCTCATCGTCCGTCGCCGTAACGCCGGCAAGAAGCGCAAGTAGGAGTTCAGAAGATGCCACGCAGTCTGAAGAAGGGCCCCTTCGTCGACGAGCACCTGCTCCGCAAGGTCGTCACGCAGAACGAGGCCAACACCAAGAACGTGATCCGTACCTGGTCGCGTCGGTCGATGATCGTCCCGAACATGCTCGGTCACACCATCGCGGTGCACGACGGCCGCAAGCACATCCCGGTGTTCGTCACCGAGTCGATGGTCGGTCACAAGCTCGGCGAGTTCGCGCCGACCCGCACCTTCCGTGGTCACGTGAAGGACGACAAGAAGGGCCGTCGCCGCTAACGCGGGGACGCAGAGGAGGAACGAAATGGTGGAGTCGATCGCACGCGTGCGACACATCCGCGTCACGCCTCAGAAGGCCCGTCGCGTCATCGAGCTGATCCGCGGCAAGCAGGCCCACGAGGCGCTCGCCATCCTGAAGTTCGCCCCCCAGGGCGCTTCGGAGCCCGTGTACAAGCTGGTCGCTTCGGCGATCGCGAACGCCCGGGTGAAGGCTGACTCGACGAACAGCTTCCTCGACGAGCGCGACCTCTACGTGAGCCGCGTCTTCGTCGACGAGGGAACGACCCTGAAGCGGTTCCAGCCGCGCGCCCAGGGCCGGGCCTTCCGCATCAACAAGCGCACCAGCCACATCACGGTCGTCCTCGCGACGCCGGAAGAGGCCGAGGCTGCCGCGACGAGCAAGAAGGCGAGCAACTAATGGGCCAGAAGGTCAACCCGTACGGCTTCCGTCTCGGGATCACGACGGACCACGTCTCGCACTGGTTCACCGACAGCAAGAAGGCCGGTCAGCGCTACGCCGACTACGTGGCCGAGGACATCAAGGTGCGCGAGTACCTGAAGAAGACCCTCGACCGCGCCGGTGTCGCCCGCATCGAGCTCGAGCGCACCCGTGACCGTGTCCGCGTGGACATCCACACGGCGCGTCCGGGCATCGTCATCGGCCGCCGCGGCGCCGAGGCGGAGCGCGTTCGCGGTGAGCTCGAGAAGCTCACCAAGAAGCAGATCCAGCTGAACATCCTCGAGGTCAAGAACCCCGAGACCGAGGCCCAGCTCGTCGCGCAGGGCATCGCCGAGCAGCTTTCCGCTCGTGTCGCGTTCCGTCGCGCCATGCGCAAGGGCCTGCAGGGTGCACAGCGCGCCGGCGCCAAGGGTGTCCGCATCCAGGTGTCGGGTCGTCTCGGCGGCGCGGAGATGTCGCGTTCGGAGTTCTACCGCGAGGGCCGCGTGCCCCTGCACACGCTCCGCGCGAACATCGACTACGGCTTCTACGAGGCCCGGACCACGTTCGGCCGCATCGGCGTGAAGGTCTGGATCTACAAGGGCGACATCACGAACAAGGAGCTCGCTCGCGAGCAGGCGAACCAGCGTTCGTCGCGCCCCGAGCGTCGTGGCGGCCCGCGTGGTGAGCGCGGCGACCGCGGCGGCGACCGTCGTGGCGGCGACCGCGGTGACCGCCGCCCGCAGCAGGCCCCGCAGGACGCGCCGGCCGGCGCAGGAGTTGAGGCGTAACCATGCTTATTCCCCGTCGAGTCAAGCACCGTAAGCAGCACCACCCGAAGCGCTCGGGTCAGGCCACCGGTGGTACCAAGGTCAGCTTCGGCGACTACGGCATCCAGGCCCTCACCCCGGCGTACGTGACCAACCGTCAGATCGAGTCCGCTCGTATCGCGATGACGCGTCACATCAAGCGTGGCGGCAAGGTGTGGATCAACATCTACCCGGACCGTCCGCTCACCAAGAAGCCGGCTGAGACCCGCATGGGTTCCGGTAAGGGCTCGCCCGAGTGGTGGGTCGCCAACGTCAAGCCGGGTCGTGTGCTCTTCGAGCTCTCCGGCGTCACCGAGGACATCGCCCGCGAGGCGCTGACCCGTGCAATCCACAAGCTGCCCCTCAAGGCACGCATCATCAAGCGCGAGGAGGGCGACGCATAATGGCGATCGGTTCCAAGGAGCTCCGTCCGACGGAGCTCGACACGTTCGAGAACGAGCGTCTCGCTGACGAGCTGAAGAAGGCCAAGGAGGAACTCTTCAACCTCCGCTTCCAGTCGGCCACCGGCCAGCTGGAGAGCCACGGTCGTCTCCGTGCCGTCAAGCGCGACATCGCTCGCATCTACACCGTCCTCCGCGAGCGCGAGCTCGGCATCCGTGCCACTCCCGCGCCCGTCGAGACCGCCACCAAGGCCAAGAAGACGACGAAGAAGGCTGACAAGCCGGCTGAGTCGACCGAGGCCGAGACCGCCGAGGAGAAGTAATGGCGAACGAAGAGAAGACCTCCGCCGCCCTCGCTCGCGGCTACCGCAAGACACGTCGCGGCTACGTGACGAGCGACAAGATGGACAAGACCATCGTGGTCGAGGTCGAGGACCGCGTGAAGCACGCGCTCTACGGCAAGATCATCCGTCGCACGTCCAAGGTGAAGGCCCACGACGAGCTCGGCTCCGCCGGCGTCGGTGACCTCGTCGTGATCAGCGAGACCCGTCCCCTCAGCGCTTCCAAGCGCTGGCGCCTGGTCGAGATCCTCGAGAAGGCCAAGTAGGCCTCGGCCTGCTTCGGAATAGGAGACAGCAGTGATTCAGCAGGAATCCCGCCTGAAGATCGCCGACAACACGGGTGCCAAGGAGATCTTGACCATCCGCGTGCTCGGTGGTTCGGGTCGTCGCTACGCCGGTCTCGGTGACGTCATCGTCGCCACGGTGAAGGACGCCATCCCGGGCGGCAACGTGAAGAAGGGTGACGTCGTCAAGGCGGTCATCGTTCGCACCAAGAAGGAGACCCGTCGTCAGGACGGCTCCTACATCAAGTTCGACGAGAACGCGGCAGTGATCCTCAAGGCTGACGGCGACCCGCGCGGCACGCGCATCTTCGGTCCGGTCGGTCGCGAGCTCCGTGACAAGAAGTTCATGAAGATCATCTCGCTCGCGCCGGAGGTGCTGTAAGCCATGGCGAACATCAAGAAGGGTGACCTCGTCCAGGTCATCACGGGCGCGACGCAGGAACGTGGCGGCGACCGTGGCAAGCAGGGCAAGGTCATCGAGGTCCTCAAGGACAAGCAGCGTGTCGTCGTCGAGGGCGTGAACTTCGTCACGAAGCACGTCCGCGTCGGCCAGACGCAGCGCGGCTCGAAGACCGGTGGCATCGAGAAGCACGAGGCATCGATCCACGTGTCGAACGTCGCCATCGTCGACCCGAAGACGAAGAAGCCGACCCGCGTCGGCTTCCGTACCGAAGAGGTGGAGAAGGGCGGCGTCAAGAAGACCGTCCGCGTCCGCTACGCCAAGAAGTCTGGTGAGAAGATCTGATGACTGACACGACTGCAACGACTGAGGCCCCCAAGGCCCAGCCGCGCCTCAAGCAGAAGTACAAGGACGAGATCAAGGCCACGCTCACCGAGCAGTTCGGTTACGCGAACGTCAACCAGGTTCCCGGCCTGGTCAAGGTCGTCGTGAACACCGGTGTCGGCGAGGCGGCTCGCGACTCGAAGATCATCGACGGGGCCATCAAGGACCTCACGGCGATCACGGGTCAGAAGCCCCAGGTCAACATCGCCCGCAAGTCCATCGCGCAGTTCAAGCTGCGCGAGGGTCAGGCCATCGGCGCACACGTCACCCTCCGTGGTGACCGTGCGTGGGAGTTCCTCGACCGCCTGATCTCGCTCGCACTGCCCCGCATCCGCGACTTCCGCGGACTCAGCGACAAGCAGTTCGACGGCAACGGCAACTACACGTTCGGTCTCTCGGAGCAGTCCGTGTTCCACGAGATCGACCAGGACCGCATCGACCGTGTCCGCGGCTTCGACATCACTGTCGTCACCACCGCGAAGACGGACGACGAGGGACGCGCGCTGCTCCGTCAGCTCGGCTTCCCGTTCCGCTCGAACGAGCAGACGGTCTAAACTACTTCGGGCGGTGCGGGCCGGAGGATTCACGTCCTCCGGCCCGCACGCACGAACACACCGACCCTGGGGAACCGCCCCGGGGTCACTCGATCGCTCAGGTCGGCATTCGTGGAACGGGTGTCGAAACCAGGCGAGAAATGGACGAACATCATGACGATGACCGATCCGGTCGCAGACATGCTGACCAGATTGCGGAACGCGAACTCCGCGCACCACGACGCCGTCGCGCTCCCGAGCTCCAAGCTCAAGAAGAACATCGCCGACATCCTCAAGCGTGAGGGCTACATCAGCGAGTGGAAGGTGGAGGACGCCCGCGTCGGGCAGACCCTCACCATCGACCTGAAGTACGGCCCCGAGCGCGAGCGTTCGATCGCCGGCATCAAGCGCGTCTCGAAGCCGGGCCTCCGGGTCTACGCGAAGTCGACGGAGATCCCCCAGGTCCTCGGTGGCCTCGGTGTGGCGATCCTCTCGACCTCGTCCGGCCTCCTGACCGACCGCGAAGCCGAGCAGAAGGGCGTGGGTGGGGAAGTCCTCGCCTACGTGTGGTGATCGACAATGTCACGAATCGGACGTCTTCCCATCGACATCCCCGCCGGCGTGACCGTCTCCGTTGACGGTCAGAGCGTGGCGGTCAAGGGCCCGAAGGGCGAGCTCGCGCTCGTCATCGCGGAGCCCATCCAGGCCAAGGTCGAGGAGAACCAGGTTCTCGTCACCCGTCCGGACGACGAGCGCGAGTCGCGTTCGCTCCACGGCCTGACCCGTACCCTGATCGCCAACAACATCATCGGCGTCACTCAGGGCTACACCAAGGGCCTCGAGGTCGTCGGCACCGGTTACCGCGTGCAGGCGAAGGGCTCGAACCTCGAGTTCGCGCTCGGGTACTCCCACTCGATCACGGTCGAGCCGCCGGCGGGCATCAGCTTCGCGGTGGAGGGCAACAACAAGGTCACCGTCAACGGCATCGACAAGCAGGCCGTGGGCGAAGTGGCGGCGAACATCCGGAAGCTCCGGAAGCCCGAGCCGTACAAGGGCAAGGGTGTCCGTTACGCCGGCGAGAACGTGCGCCGCAAGGCCGGAAAGTCAGGTAAGTGATCATGGGACTCCTCAAGACACGAGGCAAGAGCAAGGCGGCCGCCAAGGCGCGCCGTCACAACCGTCTCCGCAAGAAGATCACCGGCACCGAGGCTCGTCCCCGTCTCGCCGTCACCCGCTCGTCGCGTCACGTGTTCGTGCAGGTCATCGACGACGCGAAGGGTCACACCCTCGCAAGCGCCTCGACGATGGAGGCCGACCTCCGCTCGTTCGACGGCGACAAGACCGCCAAGGCCCGTCGCGTCGGTGAGCTCCTCGCCGAGCGCGCGAAGTCGGCTGGCGTCGAGGCCGTGGTCTTCGACCGCGGCGGCAGCAAGTACGCCGGTCGCGTCGCCGCGATCGCCGACGGTGCCCGTGAAGGAGGGCTGAACCTGTGAGCGACAACGCGAACACCAACGAAGACGCCAAGACCGAGGCCGTCGAGGCCACGGACGCCGTCGAGACCACGGAGGCCACTGCTGCCGCCGAGGCGAGCACGGAGGCAACCGCCGAGGGTGCCGAGGCACCCGCTGAGGGCGCCGAGGCCACCGACACGGCCGCGAAGGGCAAGGAGGCGGAGGCACCTGCCGTCGCCGAGCGTCCCGTCGAGACCGCTGCGGGTTCCGCATCCAACAACCGCGACTCGGCCGACAACCGTGGCCGTCGTGGTGGCGGGCGTGACCGTCAGCAGGGCCGTGACCGCAACAACCGCGGCAGCGACAGCCAGTTCCTCGAGCGCGTCGTGACCATCAACCGCGTGTCGAAGGTCGTCAAGGGCGGTCGTCGCTTCAGCTTCACGGCGCTGGTCGTCGTCGGTGACGGCAACGGCCTCGTGGGCGTCGGCTACGGCAAGGCCAAGGAGGTCCCCACGGCGATCTCCAAGGGCGTCGAAGAGGCGAAGAAGAACTTCTTCCGCGTCCCGCGCGTCGGCAACACCATCCCGCACCCCGTGCAGGGCGAAGCCGCCGCTGGCGTCGTCCTCCTGCGTCCGGCTGGCCCGGGTACCGGTGTCATCGCCGGTGGTCCGGTCCGCGCCGTGCTCGAGTGCGCCGGTATCCACGACGTCCTGAGCAAGTCGCTCGGTTCGTCCAACACGATCAACATCGTGCACGCGACCGTCGAGGCTCTGAAGCAGCTCGAGGAGCCCCGCGCCGTCGCGAGCCGTCGTGGCCTCGACGTCGAGCGGGTCGTCCCGGCTCGTCTGCTCCAGGCCGAGGCCGCAGCACTGCGTGCCGCGACCGAGAAGGCAGGTGCGTGATGGCGACGCTGAAGATCACGCAGATCAAGTCCGTTATCAGCGAGAAGCAGTACCAGCGCGACACGCTCCGCAGCCTGGGTCTCAAGCGCATCGGCCGTACGGTCGAGCGTGAGGACAACGCCCAGAACCGCGGGTACATCGCAACGGTGGCGCACCTCGTGAAGGTCGAGGAGGTCGACGCATGAGCGACGAGAAGAACGAGCGCGTGCAGGTGCTGAAGCTGCACCACCTCCGCCCCGCCGAGGGCGCCAAGAAGGACCGCACCCGTGTGGGTCGCGGTGAGGGCTCGAAGGGCAAGACCGCTGGACGTGGTACCAAGGGCACGAAGGCCCGTTACCAGGTCCGGGTCGGCTTCGAGGGTGGGCAGATGCCGCTGCACATGCGCACCCCGAAGCTCCGCGGGTTCAAGAACCCGTTCCGGGTCGAGTACCAGGTCGTGAACCTGGACAAGATCTCGGAGCTCTACCCCGATGGTGGCGACGTCACCGTTGCGGGCCTGGTCGCCAAGGGCGCCGTCCGCAAGAACGAGAAGGTCAAGGTTCTCGGTCAGGGTGACATCACCGTGAAGATCACGGTCACGGTCGACAAGGTCTCGGCGTCCGCCGCCGAGAAGATCGTGGCTGCTGGCGGCACCGTCTCCCAGTAACCCCCGTCGGCGGCCCGTGCGTTTGCGCACGGGCCGCCGTTACGGTTTCCTTGACAGTGGCTGGCATCCGTCAGCCTGGTCGGCCCTGCCGATCGACACCGGCACGGTCGCGTTCGACGGCCCCGGTCCCAGAAGTTCGGAGTCCTCGTGTTCAGAGCGGTCGCGCGCATCATGCGCACCCCTGATCTTCGCAAGAAGATCGGCTTCACCCTCGCGATCATCGCGCTGTTCCGGCTCGGGTCGTACATCCCCGCACCGTTCGTCGACTACGCGTCAGTGCAGAGCTGTCTCGCCAGCGCATCGTCGTCCGGCGGTCTCTACGACCTGATCAACCTCTTCTCCGGTGGCGCGCTGCTGAAGCTCTCGGTCTTCGCGCTCGGCATCATGCCGTACATCACGTCGTCGATCATCGTGCAGCTCCTGCGCGTGGTGATCCCGCACTTCGACTCCCTCTACAAGGAGGGCCAGTCCGGCCAGGCGAAGCTGACGCAGTACACGCGCTACCTCACGATCGCGCTGGGCGTGCTGCAGTCCACGACGCTGATCACGGTCGCGCGGTCGGGTCAGCTCTTCGGCACCAACGCCTCGTCCTCGTGCTCGTCGATCATCTCGAACGACAGCTGGTACGCGATCATGCTGATGGTCGTCACGCTGACCGCCGGCACCGGCCTCATCATGTGGATGGGCGAGCTCGTCACCGAGCGCGGCATCGGCAACGGCATGTCGCTCCTCATCTTCACGTCGATCGCGGCGCAGTTCCCGTCGGCGCTCTGGGCCATCGAGCAGTCGCAGTCGTTCGAGCTCTTCCTGTTCGTCATCCTCGTCGGGCTCGTCATCATGATGGCCGTCGTGTTCGTCGAGCAGTCGCAGCGGCGCATCCCCGTCCAGTACGCCAAGCGCATGGTCGGTCGACGCACGTACGGCGGCAACAACACGTACATCCCGATCAAGGTGAACATGGCCGGCGTCGTTCCCGTCATCTTCGCGTCGTCGCTGCTGTACCTGCCTGCCCTGGTCGCGCAGTTCAACAAGCCCTCCGACGGCTCCGAGCCGGCCGCATGGGTCACCTGGATCGAGAGCAACCTCGTCTCCGGCGACAACTTGTTCTACATGGTGCTGTACTTCCTGCTCATCGTCGGCTTCACCTACTTCTACGTCGCGATCACCTTCAACCCCGAAGAGGTCGCCGACAACATGAAGAAGTACGGCGGCTTCATCCCCGGCATCCGTGCCGGTCGGCCGACCGCCGAGTACCTCGACTACGTCCTCACCCGGGTGACGCTGCCCGGCTCGCTCTACCTCGGCTTCATCGCGCTCATCCCGCTGGCAGCACTGGCGCTGTTCGGGGCGAACCAGAACTTCCCGTTCGGTGGCGCGAGCATCCTGATCATCGTGGGTGTCGGTCTCGAGACCGTGAAGCAGATCGACTCGCAGCTGCAGCAGCGTCACTACGAAGGGCTTCTCCGTTGAGCGCACGTCTCATCATCGTCGGACCCCCCGGAGCGGGGAAGGGCACCCAGGCCGGACGGATCGCGGAGTCCTTCGGGATCCCGGCCGTCTCGACCGGGGACATCTTCCGCAAGAACGTCGCAGAGGGCACTCCGCTCGGCGTGCAGGCGAAGGCGATCATGGACGCCGGCGACTACGTGCCGGACTCGCTGACGAACGAGCTCGTGAAGTCACGACTGCAGGAGTCCGACGCTGCGAGCGGTTTCCTGCTCGACGGCTACCCGCGCACGGTCGGGCAGGTCGAGTACCTCGACGCGCTGCTGGCTGAGCAGGGCACCGGGATCGATGCCGTCGTGCAGCTCGTCGCAGACCAGGACGAGCTCGTCGGACGCCTGCTGAAGCGTGCCGAGCAGCAGGGCCGGAGCGACGACAACGAGGAGACGATCCGTCGTCGCCAGCAGGTCTACACCGAGCAGACCGCACCGATCGTGGCCGCGTACGGCGAGCGTGGCCTCGTCCTCGACGTCGACGGCCTCGGTGCCGTCACCGAGGTCGGCGACCGCATCCAGTCCGCGCTGTCGGCTCGCGGGCTCACCGCGGCCGTCTGACCCGGCGTGGTCCGCTTCCGCAAGCCGTCGATCTACAAGACGCCTGACGAACTCCGCGCCATGGTGCGTCCCGGGCTCCTGACGGCCGAGGCACTCGATGCCGTCCGTGCGGCGATCCGCCCCGGCATCACCACGGGTGCGCTCGACGAGATCGCCGAACGGACGATCCGTGGCGGAGGCGGCATCCCGAACTTCCAGCTGGTGCCGGGCTACCGCCACACGCTCTGCGTGTCGGTGAACGACGAGATCGTGCACGGCATCCCCGGCGACCGCGTCCTCGCGCCGGGCGACATCGTGTCGGTGGACGCCGGCGCCGAGGTCGACGGCTGGAACGGCGACAGCGCCTTCACGACGGTCGTCCCCGGCGGTGACGCCGAGGTCTCCGCGGCGCGCCAGACGCTCTGCGACACGACCGAGCGGTCGCTCTGGCACGGCATCGCGGCGCTCGCCCACGCGAAGAACCTGCACGAGGTCGGTTCCGCGGTCGAGGACGCCATCGACGAGACCGGTACCTGGGGCATCGTCGAGGACTACACCGGTCACGGCATCGGTCGATCCATGCACGAGGACCCTCCGGTCTTCAACTACCGCGTCCGCGGCGCTGGTCCGGCCGTGAAGCCGGGTCTCGTGGTCGCGATCGAGCCGATGGTCACGGCCGGTGCGATCGACAGCTCGACCGACGACGACGACTGGACCGTCCGCACCCTCGACGGCCGAGACGCCGCGCACTGGGAACACAGCGTCGCGGTGCACGCCGACGGCATCTGGGTGCTCACGGCCGCCGACGGCGGCGCTTCGGGCCTGGCCCCGCTGGGTGTGACGCCGGTCCCGATCCCGTAGGACGGGCCTCCAGTCCGGTTCGCTGCTGCAGGACGCGAGACGCCGTCGTCACGGCAGGAGGCCGCCCGGTTGTGCGCTGGCGCACCGGGATGACGGGGCCGTCCGTCCGGCGTCGCGCACCTCGACCGGGAGGCCCGGCGCACCCCCGCCACGTACGGTTCGTCGCGCAGTCCCCGTGTTGCAGGGCCGCGAGACGCCGGCGTCGTGCGTCGACGCCGTCACGACGACGAGACGCCGCCGAAGACGGCGGCGTCTCGTGCGTTCGGAGGCGTCGTGCGAGGACGCCGGCGTGATGCCAGGACGCCGGCGTCGTGCGAGGACGCCGGCGTCTTGAGTGGGGTCAGTTGCCGACGGAGCAGGTCTGCTCGGAGGCGCTCTGCCCGGTGATCGACGACGGCAGCGGGGTCGAGGTCGCGGTGCTGGTGGCGGACGAGCTCGGCGCCGACGAGGTGCCGGATGACGTGCCGGACGAGGTGTCCGACGACGATGTGTCCGACGGTGTCGACCCGGTCGACGGGGCCGCCGTCGCGGTGCTCCCGGCAGACGGCGACTCCTCGGACGCACGCCCGGTGCTCGAGTCGCTCAGCGAGGACTTCACGTCGTTCTGCAGCGCCACGTTGAGGGTGTGGGCCGTCTCCTGGTCGACGATGACGCGCGCGCTGTCGTCCGGGTCGTCGGCGACCGGGTACTGCACGAAGAGCATGTTGGCCGTGCTCATGCCCCGCAGGGCGGAAGCGAGCCCGACCAGGGTTCGGGTCTGTGCCAGGCCGTCGGACAGGGTCATGTTCGACAGCGCTGCGCCAGCGAGCTTGTAGAGCGTTAGCGGGTTGGACAGCGTGCCGTCGGAGGTGACCTTGCGGAGCAGCGCGGACAGGAACACCTGCTGCGAGCTGATGCGTGCGAGGTCGCTGCCGTCGCCGACACCATGGCGGGTGCGCAGGAACGCGAGGGCGTCCGAACCCGCGAGGTTGTGGGAGCCGGCGGTCAGGTGCAGGCCGGTGAAGGTGTCGTTGATCGGCTGCGCCACGCAGACGTCGACGCCGCCGAGGGCGTTCGACATCTCGATCACGCCGTCGAAGGTGATGAGGCCGGCGTACGGGATGCTCAGGCCGGTGAGGTTCTCGACGGTGTCGACCACGCACGAGACGCCGCCGTTGCCGAGCGCCGTGTTGAACATGGCCGAGGTCGACGCCGGGTAGGTGGTGCCGGTCGCGGGGTTCGTGCACGCGGGGATCGGCACCATCAGATCACGCGGGAAGCTGACCGCGGTGAGCTGCTGGTGGTCCTGCGAGATGTGGATGAGCATCGTGACGTCGTTGCGGGCGCCCTCGACATCCTCGTCGGAGTCGAACTGGCCGACGCGGGTGTCGCTACCGATGAGCAGGATGTTCGCGCCGCCCTTGATCGCCGTGATGTCGGCGGTCTTCGCGGTGCTCTGGTCGTCGGTGCTGAGCTGCACGGTCTGCGGCGCGGTCGCGAGCTGTGCGCCGGCGATCGCGGCGACGCTCGTGCCGCTCACCAGGACCACTGCGAGGGCGGAGGCCACGACGGTCACGAGCGTCTTCCATCCGCGACGGCGGGCCTGCTTGCCGTGTGCGGCGAAGGGGCGTCGGGTGGCGTCGGGCACGTGGTCTCCGTTCGGTGGTCCGCGCAGGGAGCTGTGCGGCGGACGTGGCTGCGGAGCAACGCTACGGTCCGGGTGCATGTGCTCACCCGGAGCACGCCGTCAAACCACTGTGGAACACTCAGGTGTCCGGCCGGTAGCCCCAGGTGAGGGGCCTCGCCGGGCCTGCACTTGGCAATTGCGGGTTTACCACATAAGATCGATCTTTGGTGTGTCATGCCCTCTCGGGTGTGGCAACCGACCCGCAGACCGGTTCGGGGATCACACCTGTTCCACAACCAAGCGACAGTGAGGCTATGGCCAAGAAAGACGGCGTCATCGAGATCGAAGGCTCGGTGCTCGAAGCTCTGCCCAACGCGATGTTCCGCGTTGAGCTGACGAACGGACACAAGGTCCTCGCGCACATCTCCGGGAAGATGCGCCAGCACTACATCCGCATCCTCCCCGAGGACCGCGTGATCGTGGAGCTGAGCCCGTACGACCTGACCCGCGGCCGGATCGTCTACCGCTACAAGTGATCCGCGAGCTGGAAAGGAACGGCACGGCAATCCTGCCGCGCACGAAGCCAGCGAGCACGAGGAAACAACCATGAAGGTCAACCCCAGCGTCAAGCCCATGTGCGAACACTGCCGAGTGATCCGCCGCAAGGGCCGCGTCATGGTGATCTGCAAGAGCAACCCGCGTCACAAGCAGCGCCAGGGCTAGTCCCGGGCGCGTGACCGGCGCCGGCACTGTCCATCGGACCGCAGGCTGCTCGAGCACGACCCACAACTGAAGATCGACAACGCAGTACCAGAACCCGACCGCACGACGGCCGGGGGACACCTCGGGGCGGAGGCCCGGGCACCGGCACTGCGCCACACCTCCATCGACAACAGGAGCAGCCATCACATGGCACGTCTAGCAGGCGTCGACATCCCGCGCGAGAAGCGCGTGGAGATCGCACTCACGTACATCTACGGCGTCGGCCGTACCCGCGCCGTCCAGGCACTGGCTGAGACCGGTATCTCCGGTGACATCCGCGTCAAGGACCTGACCGACGACCAGCTCGTCGCCCTTCGTGACTTCATCGAAGGCAACTTCAAGGTCGAGGGTGACCTCCGCCGTGAGGTCGCAGCCGACATCCGACGCAAGGTCGAGATCGGTAGCTACGAGGGTCTTCGCCACCGTCGTGGTCTCCCGGTGCGCGGTCAGCGCACCAAGACCAACGCGCGTACCCGCAAGGGACCGAAGCGCACCGTGGCAGGCAAGAAGAAGGCTCGATAGGAGACCCCGATGGCTACCCCCAAGACTGCCGCGCGCAAGCCGCGCCGCAAGGAGAAGAAGAACGTCGCTGTGGGCCAGGCCCACATCAAGAGCACGTTCAACAACACGATCGTCAGCATCACCGACCCGTCGGGTGCCGTCCTCAGCTGGGCGTCCTCGGGTGCCGTGGGCTTCAAGGGTTCGCGCAAGTCGACGCCGTTCGCGGCGCAGCTCGCCGCCGAGTCCGCTGCGCGTCAGGCGCAGGAGCACGGCGTCAAGAAGGTCGACGTGTTCGTGAAGGGTCCGGGTTCGGGCCGCGAGACCGCGATCCGTTCGCTCCAGGCCGCTGGCCTCGAGGTCGGTTCGATCAACGACGTCACTCCGCAGGCGCACAACGGTTGCCGCCCGCCGAAGCGTCGTCGCGTCTGACGCGAGGAGCAACCGGCCGCGCCCTGCTCGTCCCCTGACGGGGCCGGGCAGGGCCCGCGGCCATTCCTGGTCGTTCGATCGCGCACATCGGTGCGCGTGATCACAACTCAACAGACCCGTCGGGGCCCACGCGGCCCCGTCGTACCGCCAAGTGTCATATAGCGGACACTTCGCCGAAAGGAATCCCACAGTGCTCATTGCACAGCGCCCCACCCTGACCGAGGAGTCGATCTCCGAGCACCGCTCGCGCTTCGTCATCGAGCCGCTCGAGCCGGGCTTCGGTTACACCCTCGGCAACTCGCTGCGCCGCACGCTCCTCTCCTCGATCCCCGGCGCGGCTGTCACCAGCATCCGCATCGACGGTGTCCTCCACGAATTCAGCACCGTTCCCGGTGTGAAGGAAGACGTCACCGAGATCATCCTCAACATCAAGAGCCTCGTCGTCTCCAGCGAGCACGACGAGCCGATCACCGCGTACCTGCGCAAGCAGGGTGCCGGTCAGGTCACCGCAGCGGACATCTCCGCTCCGGCCGGCGTCGAGATCCACAACCCGGAACTCGTCATCGCGACCCTGAACGACACCGCGCGGTTCGAGCTCGAGCTCACGATCGAGCGTGGCCGCGGCTACGTCTCGGCCACGCAGAACCGTTCCGAGTTCTCCGAGGCCGGTCAGATCCCGATCGACTCGATCTACTCGCCGGTCCTCAAGGTCACCTACCGCGTCGAGGCGACGCGTGCCGGTGAGCGCACGGACTTCGACCGCCTGGTCGTCGACGTCGAGTCGAAGCCGGCGATCACGCCGCGCGACGCCATCGCGTCGGCCGGTCGCACGCTGGTCGAGCTGTTCGGGCTCGCTCGCGAGCTCAACACGGCCGCCGAGGGCATCGAGATCGGCCCCGCGCCGGTCGACGCTGTCCTGTCGAACGAGCTGCAGACCCCGATCGAGGACCTCGACCTGTCGGTCCGCAGCTACAACTGCCTGAAGCGCGAGGGCATCAACACGGTGTCCGAGCTCGTCGCCCTGTCGGAGACGCAGCTCATGAACATCCGCAACTTCGGTCAGAAGTCGGTGGACGAGGTCAAGGACAAGCTCACCGAGCTCGGCCTGTCCCTCAAGGACACCGTCCCCGGATTCGACGGCGCCCACTTCTACAGCGGGTACGACGAGGACGAGTCCAACAACTGATCTCGCGCTCACGCGCAAGCGCGCTGACACCGCGCGCACCACTTTCACCACTGGAGAACTGACATGCCGAAGCCCACCAAGGGCCCCCGCCTCGGTGGCGGTCCCGCTCACGAGCGCCTGCTCCTGAGCAACCTCGCCAACGCCCTCTTCACGCACGGTCGCATCACGACCACCGAGACGAAGGCCAAGCGCCTCCGCCCGGTCGCCGAGCGTCTCATCACGTTCGCGAAGCGCGGCGACCTGCACGCTCGTCGTCGGGTCATCGCGGCCCTGCGCGACAAGTCCGTCGTGCACACGCTGTTCACGGAGATCGCCCCGCAGGTCGAGGACCGTCAGGGCGGCTACACCCGCATCACGAAGCTCGGCTTCCGCAAGGGCGACAACGCCCCGCTGGCGTCGATCGAGCTCGTCCTCGAGCCGGTGTCGGGCACGCCCGCCCCGGTGAAGCGCACCGCGGCTCCGGCCGCCGCTGCTCCGGTCGAGGAGCCGGCTGCCGACGAGACCACCGAGGAGGCCCCGGTCGAGGAGACCGAGACCACCGAGGAGTCCGCTCCCGTCGAGACCGAGACCGAGACCGAGGCAGCTGCCGAGGTCGAGGACGACGCCGCGACGAAGGCCGACGACGCCAAGTAAGACCCCGCGTCACCACGACGAAGCCCCCGCGACCCAGGTCGCGGGGGCTTCGTCGTACCCGCGATCGGTGCCGATCCGGCGCCGGTCCGGTGCCGACGTCCGGGGAACGCAGAAACGTCGCCTTCCCAGTGACCGCCCCGTAGCGTGTCCGCCCGACAGGGAGAGTCACCACATGGAGTTCCAACACATCGCGGGAGTCGGTCGCCGCGCGTGGCGGTGGAGCCGGACGTCCGGCACCCAGCCACGCCTGCTGCACGCGGTCAAGGCAGCCGGCGCCGCGGCACTGGCCTGGTTCATCGCCAGGCACGTGCCCGGGGTCGCGTCCGACTACCCGTACTACGCACCGCTCGGGGCGATCGTCGCGATGCAGACCACGGTGTTCGCCGGGCTCCGCAACGGCATCCAGACGCTCGTCGGCATCCTGCTCGGCATCGCCGTCGCGGGCTTCACGATGATCGTGGGGGACCCGGGCATCCTCGCGGTGGCCCTGGCGGTCGGCATCGGTGTGCTCGTCGGCGGTTTCCGGGTGCTCGGCGAGGGCAGCACGTGGGTCTCGACGGCGGCGTTGTTCGTGCTGCTCGTCGGTGGCGCGAACGCCGAGGGCTACTCGTTCGGGTACCTGGTGCAGATGGCCGTCGGCGTCGTCGTCGGCCTGCTCGTGAACTTCCTGGTGTTCCCGCCCCTGCACTTCTGGGACGCCGAGCGCCGGATCGACGAGGTCAACGCGGTACTGGCCGAGCACCTCGAGGGGCTTGCGCAGGTGCTCGAGAGCGGCAAGCGCGACGAGGACGCCTGGAACCGGCAGCAGGACGCCCTCGACCGGGCGATCGCCGACGTGCGGGCACGGGTGTCGGTCGCGCACGAGAGTCGGAAGATCAACCCGCGCGGCGCGCTCCGCGAGTCGCGCGCACGGCTGCAGCAGGACGGTGCCCGGTTCCGTGCACTCGAACGGGTCGCCTGGTACACGACGGACCTCACCGAGCTCGTCGCCCGGTCCGGTCCGGTGTCGTCGAACCTCGGTCGCCCCGACCCGGCGTTCACCGAGCCGCTCGTCGACGCGATCCGGAAGCTCGCGTGCGTGATCCGCGGCGAGTGCCCCGAGGACGAGGGCGACCAGGCGATCGAACGACTCGAGCGGGCACTGGACGCCTCGCGCGAGAACCCCTCACACGTCGCGGTGACGGCGTCGGCGTTGGTGTCGCTGCGCGGCATCGTGGAGTCCGAGCGCCGCGCCACGGACAACCTCGACACCCGCACGGGCCCGTCCGCGTTCCACCGCCCTCGCGGCTGACGGGGACCGGCGTCACCGGCGCTCCGTAGACTCGCTCCGTGACCGACCCGCCCCGCATCGCCGTCCTCGGACCGGTCACGGTGGCGGGTCCGGACGGACGGCCGTCGGCGGTGCCCGGTGCGCTGGCTCGGTCGTTCCTCACCGCCCTCGTGCTCGCGCGGGGGCACGCCCTGAGCACCGAGTCCCTGATCGACGACCTCTGGCCGGACGCGCAACCGCGGGGTGCCCGTGCGGCGCTGCAAACCCTCGTGTCCCGTCTGCGCCGGAGCATGGCGGACGGTCTCGTGGTGTCGACGAGCACCGGCTACGCACTGGGCGGCGAGCCCGGGGACGTCGACCTCGCCCGTGCGGAGCGCGCTGCGGACCACGCGGACCCGGCAGCGGTGCGCGCTGCGCTCGACCTCTGGCGCGGCGATCCGGGAGCAGACGTCGACGGCGACCTGGGAACCGCGCTCGCCGACCGCGCCGCGGCGCTCCGTCGAACGCTCCGCCGCACGCTCGGCGGCACCCTGCTCGACGACGGCCGAGCCGACGAGGCCGCCGAACTCTGGGCTGCCGAGGCCTTGGCGAACCCGTTCGACGAGGTCGCCGTCGCCGGCTCGATGCGGGCCCTGGCGTCCGCAGGCCGCACGAGCGAGGCCATCGCGTCGTTCGCCGCACACCGAGACCGGTTGGCCGACGAACTCGGAGCCGACCCCTCGGCCGACCTGGTGCGGCTGAACGCCGAGTTGCTGCGACGGTCCGGCCCCGCCACGGGGAGCGTCCGGCGCATCGGACTGCGGGCCGCGCCCACCACGTTGGTCGGCAGGGAGGCCGACCTCGCCGCCGTCTCGGACCTGCTGTCCGCCGGACGGCTCGTCACGATCCTCGGCGCGGGTGGGTTGGGGAAGACCCGCCTCGCGCAGGCGGTCGCCGCCGGCCTGCCACCGACGCAGGGCGTCGTCGTGTTCGAGCTCGCGCCGCTCGCCACGGCCGACGACGTCGTCCCGGCGCTCGGCGCGCTGCTCGGGATCGCCGAGTTCCGGTCGACCCGATCGCTCCGGGACGCCGTCGCCGCCGACCTCCGCACCCGCGTCGTCCGGGCGCTCTCCGACGGGCCGACCGTGCTCGTCCTGGACAACTGCGAGCACCTGGTCGCCGAGATCGCCGCCTTCGCCGCCGACCTGCTCGCGACCGTGCCGAGCCTGCGGATCCTGACGACCTCGCGTGCCCCGCTCGCCATCGCCGGCGAGGTCGTGGCGCCGCTGGCACCGTTGCCCGTCGAGGCCGACGGCGCGGCAGTACGCCTGTTCACCGAGCGCGCACGGGCCGCACGCCCCGGAGCCGTCCTGCCGGTGGACGCCGTCCGACGGATCTGCACCCGGCTCGACGGCTCGCCCCTGGCGATCGAGCTCGCGGCGGCGCGCATCCGCGGCATGAGCGCCGACGAGATCGAACGGCGGCTGGACGACCGGTTCGCACTGCTGCGCGGCGGCGACCGCAGCGCTCCGGAGCGGCACCGCACCCTGCTCGCGGTGATCGAGTGGAGCTGGCGGCTGCTGAACGACGGGGCGCAGGACCTGTTGACGCGGCTGGCGCTGTTCCCGGACGGGCTGGCGGTGGACGCGGTCGAGGCAGTCGCGGCTCCGGACCGTCGGCTCGACGCACTCGACGCACTCGCCGAACTCGTGGAGCAGTCCCTCGTGCAGCTCGTCGAGCACGAGGGCGAGCCGGTGCGGTACCGGCTGCTCGAGACGGTGCGGGAGTTCGGAGCGGCCCGGCTCGAGGACCGTGGGGCCGCCGAGGCCGTCCGCGGCGCGATGATCCACTGGGGCCGGGACTTCGCCGCCGCGCGGAACCTGCTCACCATCACGGGCTCCGCGCAGCTCGAACGGTTCCGCGAGGTCGCCCGCGAATCCGACAACCTCGTGACGCTGCTCCGCTGGAGCCTGGCTGCCGACGACACCTCGGCGGTCGCGCACCTGTTCGCGGCCCTCGGCGGGTACTGGTCGCTCCGCGGTGCCCACGGCGAGGTCGTCGCGCTCGGGCCCGAGGTCGTCCCGGTCCTGCGCCGAGCGGATCCGGCGCCGGAGGACCGCGCCGCGACGGTGCTCGGCCTGGTCGTCACCGGTGGCTCGTCGGCGTTCAGCGACAAGCGCACCGCTGCCCTGGCCGTGTCGACCCTGCGCCGCGTGATGCGCGACGGCACGACCGGGTTCGCGGTGCTCGACGCGCAGGCCGCCCTGCTGCTGACGCTGGGTCATCCGGCCGACGGGGTCGCCCTGCTCACCCGCTACCGCGACGACCCGGAACCCGGCGTCGCCTGCCTGGCGAACATGCTCAGTGCGCCGCTCGCCGAGAACGACGGAGAGTCCGCCGTCGCCCTGCGCTACGCGACCCGCGCAGCGGCCCTGTCGCGGACGAACGACGACGCCTGGACGACCGGGTCCATCGCGGTCACCATGACCCAGCTGCTGGCGCAGACCGGTCGGCACGCCGACGCGTTGCGGTCCGCCGAGGTCGCCCGCGAGCAACTCGAACGGTTCGGGGCCGACGACGACCTGTACGAGATCGGCTGGACCGTCGGGCTCTGCGCCGCGAGCACCGGCGACGTCGTCCGTGCCCGGCAGGTCGCCGACGACCTGCAGCACCGGCCGGTCGAGGCCCGCGGCGGGTTCGACGAGGACCGGGTGCAGATCGGCGTCCTCGCGATGGCGATCGGCGCGGAGTGCTCGCGCTGGGAAGGAGCCCTCGACGATGCGGCGGCGGAGTACACCCGCGCCTGGGACTCTGTGCTGCCCATGCGGAAGCAGACGCCGCACTGGACGCTCATGGCGGGCTCGGCGCGGATCGCGGCGCGGGACGAGGCGGCGGTGCGCCGGTCCGACGGGGCCGCGCCGGGCCTCCCGGTCGACGACGTGGCGGTCGCGAGACGCCTGCGGGTCGGAGCGCTCGTGATGCTGCGTGTCCACCCGTGGTGGCTGGACCTGCCCGTGATCGGGACCGCCCTGCTCGGGCTGGCGCTCGCCGCCGCCCGTGACGGCCGACCGGAGCAGGCCGCCCGGTGCTGGGGGCTGGCGATGCGACTCGGATCGCGCCAGGACTTCGGTGTGCTCGCGCACACCCGGATGCGGACGGTCCTCGCCGACGCCCTGGGCGCCACGGTGCTGACGGACGCCGAGACGGCCTCGGCCGGATCGAACCGGGCTGAGGCCGTCTCGCAGGCGCGGCTTCTGCTCGAGGAGCTGCGGTTCCGCGTGCGCTGATCGAGACCTGTCAGGCCTTCCGCATGTACGCACGGACGGTGAGCGGTGCGAAGACCGCGACGACCACCGCCGCGCCGAGCAGGCTGAGCCACAGGTCGACGCCCACGGTGCCCTGGTTCACGAGGTCGCGGACCGCCGTGATCAGGTGCGAGATGGGGTTGACCTCGGAGAACCAGCGCAACCAGTCCGGCAGGGTGTCCGCCGGCACGAAGGCGTTCGACAGGAACGTGAGCGGGAACAGCACCAGGTTCGAGATGCCGGAGACGCTCGACGCGGTGCGGGCGACGACACCGAAGTAGGCGAAGATCCAGCTGATCGCCCAGGCGACCACGATGACCAGCAGTCCGGCCAGGACGACCGCACCGACGCCACCAGCCGGGCGCAGGCCCATGATGATGCCGACCGTGAAGGTGATCGTCGTGGCGATCGCGTACCGGACCGTGTCGGCCAGCAGCGCACCAGCGAGCGGGGCGATGCGGGCGATGGGCAGGGACTTGAAGCGGTCGAACACGCCCTTGTCCATGTCCTCGCGCAGCTGCACCCCCGTGACGATCGACGACGTGATGTTCGTCTGCACGAGGATGCCGGGGATGATGATCGGCAGGTAGCTCGCGACGTCGCCGGCGATCGCGCCACCGAAGATGTACGTGAACATCACGGTGAAGACGATCGGCATCAGGGTGACGTCGAACAGCTGCTCCGGGGTGCGCCGGACCTTGATCAGGCCGCGGTACGCCATCGTGAGCGACTGGCGGACGGTGGCGCCGAGCCCGGTCGCGCCGACACCGGGGCGTGGGGTGACCCGGGGGGCCGAGGTGCCCGTGGTGGTGATGGTGGTCATGCGATGCTCCCTTCGAGCTCGGGTTCCGAAGCGGACCCGGCGGTCGCAGGTGCGCCCGTGATGGTCAGGAAGACCTCGTCGAGCGTGGGCTTCTGCACGCTCATCTCGGCGAGGGTGATGCCGGCCTCGCGGAACGACACCAGCAGGTCGGTCACGCGGTCGGGGTCCGACATCGGCGCGGTGAGGCGCGACCCCTCGGGGCTGGCCACCGCGTCGACACCGAGGGTGTTCCGCACGATCGCACGGGCGGCGTCGAGCCGGAGGGCGTCGGTCAGTCGCAGCTGCAGCGAGGAGCTGCCGATCGACGCCTTCAGCTCGTCGCTCGTGCCCTCGGCGACCACCTTGCCGTGGTCGATCACCGCGATGCGGTCGGCGAGCTGGTCCGCCTCGTCCAGGTACTGCGTCGTCAGCAGCACCGTCGAGCCCGTCGCCACGAGCTCGCGGATCGTGTCCCACATCTGCGCACGGGTCCGGGGATCGAGGCCCGTGGTCGGCTCGTCGAGGAAGATCAGCGGCGGCTGGGCGATGAGGCTCGCCGCCAGGTCCAACCGGCGACGCATCCCGCCCGAGAAGTTCTTGAGCGGGCGCGACGCGGCCTCGGTCAGCCCGAAGCGCTCGAGCAACTCGACCGCCTTCCGCTTCGAGTCCGCGCGGGACAGCCCGAGCAGGCGCGCGAAGACCACCAGGTTCTCGGTCGCGCTGAGCGTCTCGTCGACGCTGGCGTACTGCCCGGTCACCCCGATCAGGGTGCGGACCGTCTGCGCCTCGCGCCGGACGTCGTGCCCGAAGATCCGGGCCTCGCCGCCGTCCGCCTTGAGCAGGGTCGCGAGCATGGAGATGGTGGTGGTCTTGCCGGCGCCGTTGGGGCCGAGCACGCCGTAGACCGTGCCGGCCTCCACACGGAGGTCCACACCGTCCACTGCGCGGTTCGTCCCGAAGGTCTTCACGAGGCCGGTGGCCTCGACCGCGAGCGGTGTCGTGTTCATCGAAGGGTCCTTTCGTCGATGTCGAGGACGATGGTGCCGCGGACCGCTCACACGGCACTGACGTGGCGCTGACATCGGTGGACAGCGCGCGTCAGCCAGGTGCTGTGCAGGACGGACGGGAGGCGCGGTGCGGCCCCGGTACGGTGGTCGCGTGGACGAGACGGCGGGGCTGCAGGGCGGCGGCGAGGCTGCCGGGATCCGGCTGCGGCTGGACATCGCGTACGACGGGGCCGCGTTCTCCGGGTGGGCCCGTCAGCCCGGTCTGCGGACCGTGCAGGGTGCGCTCGAAGCCGCCCTCGCCACCGTCTTCACCCGGTGGGGCACCGCACCACTGCTCACCGTCGCCGGACGCACCGACGCCGGCGTGCACGCGACCGGACAGGTCGCCCACCTCGACCTGACCGCCGAACAGTGGGACGCGCTCAGCGCCAAACGCGGCTCGGGGCGGTCGCCGCTGGACGGCCTGGTGAAACGCGTCAACGGGATCGCGGCGCCCGAGGGGGACGTCGTCGTCACCGGGGCCTCGGTCGCGCCGGACGGGTTCGACGCCCGGTTCTCCCCGCTCTGGCGACGGTACGAGTACCGGATCGCGGACGCCGAGGCACCGCGCGATCCACGTCGACGCGGGCACACGGTCTGGCACGGGGCGAGCCTGGACCCGGCGGCGATGGAGCGCGGTGCGCTGACGCTGTTGGGGCTGCACGACTTCGCGACGTTCTGCAAGCCGCGCGAGGGCGCGACGACCATCCGGACGTTGCAGGAGTTCCGCTGGGACCGCGAGCCGGACGGCGTGCTGGTGGCGCGCCTCCAGGCCGATGCCTTCTGCCACTCCATGGTGCGCGCGATGGTGGGGGCGACCATCGCCGTCGGCGAGGGGCGGTTCGGGCCGGAACGGCTCGAAGAGCTCCGCGTCGCCGAGACGCGGACGAGCGCGTTCAAGACGGCGCCGGCGAAGGGGCTGACGCTGACCGAGGTGGGGTACCCGGCGGACGAGGAGCTCGCGGGGCGGGCGGAGCAGACGCGGGCGCGGCGGGGGTGAGCACCTCTCTTCGCCTCCGTTACAGAAACGAGATCCGTTTTGTTCTGAAACTCTGAAATATGAACGGTCAGCATGCCAGGATCGGTGTCGGCGAAGAAGCCGCAACGATTGGGGTAGACATGAACCGGATTCGTACCGTCGGGGTGATCGGGGCAGTCGTCACCGGCGCCATGCTGAGCACAGTGGGCGCAACCGCCGCGACGGCAGCACCCGCGTCGACGATCTCAGTGTCGGCCCACGCTCTCGAGCGTGGCGTTCCGATGTCGGTCCCGATGAAGTCGAGCCCTGTGCCGAGCTCACCCGCTCCGCAGGGGGAGATCTCGACGGACCGGGTGCCGATCGGGACGATCGTCAACTGGATCAAGAACAACGCGTCGTCGATCGTCACGGGCATGAAGAACGCGGTCCGGAGCGGTGTCAACGCTTTCAAGAACTGGTGGAACGGCTTGGCGGGATGGATCCGCACCGGGATCACGGCCGTCGGGAACCTGAGCGTGACCGAGCTCTTCAGCGCGCTCTGGAACTACTTCTTCGGTTGATCGATGACGGCTGCGGGGAGCGGCGAGACGCTCCCCGCAGCCTTGTTCGAGAGGAGCACCATGCTTGAGATGGTCGACGTTCGCCTGCGCGGACGTGGTCGACCGCGCCTGGACGGGGTGAGCATCCGTTTCGACCCAGGCGTGGTGTACGGCCTGATCGGTCCGAACGGGGCCGGGAAATCGTCGTTGATGTCAGTTCTCGCGCGCCTGGTCCCAGCCTCGTCGGGAAGGTTGTCGTCACCTCCAACCCTCGTCGGTGCCGTCCTGTCGGAGAACGGACTCCACCCTGGGCGGACCGTCCTCGAGACCATTCGCCTCCGCGGCTCTTACGCGCGGGTGGGAGCGGAAGCCGCTGACGAAGCGCTCCGCCGAGCGGGCTTGGAGTCCGTTGCCCGCCGGAGGGTCGGCGCGCTGTCCCTCGGCATGCGTATGCGCTTGGCGATCGCTGCAGCGACCATCGGCGAGCCCGGCCTCGTGATCCTCGACGAACCGATGAACGGTCTCGATCCGAACGGGATCTCGTGGGTCAGGTCGGTCATCGCAGACATGCGGAGCCGAGGCGTGATCGTCGTGGTTTCCAGCCACCTCTTGAGTGAACTGGCTCAGTTCATCGACGTCGCGGTGATCATCAGTGCCGGAACGATCACATGCATCGAGCCGATGCGCCGCAGAGGACAGACCGGCTGCCTCATTCGAGTGAACGATCCGGCCGCGTTGATCGACGTGTTGGGTCGGCGGGGACACGGCGGCAGGATCCGCGGTGGATGGGTGAGCGTCGACGCGCCCGCGCCGGAGGTCGTTCGTGAAGCGGTCAGGAATTCACTCGACGTCCTGGGCGTCGAGGAAGGTGGGACCGACCTCGAGGACCTCTACGCGACCACATCAACGGGAGAGTACTTGGCAGGGGAGGCGCGATGATCTCGTTCGTCCAGAGCTCGCACCTGGAATTCCGCAAACGCACCGACACGCGGGGTGCCATCGCTGCGTACGCGCTGTTGTGTGCCGTGGTCATCGCGTGCGGCGTGCTCAGCGTCTCGGTGGTGAAGTCGGCTCCGTCCTTCGGCGCCGGCGAAGTGCTCGTGATCGTCGGCCTCCCAGCGGCGCTCGCATCGTCGATCGTCGGGGTCGTGTTCGGCGTGGGCGACGGTCGGGTCGGCGGGGAACGCGATGGAATCCTCACCGGCCTGTCGCGCGACGCCCTCTACCTCGCGCGCGGATGTGCATGTGTTGCGATGGTTGCTGTTCTGGTCATCGCGAGCGCAGCTGTAGCCCTGGTCTCGGTCGGGGTGGCCTGCGCGCTCGGCGGTGAGTTGACGTCTGAGACTTTTCTTGCGCAACTCGGAGAAGTCGCTGCGCTCGCCCTCTCTTCGGCAGCCCTCGGCTTCGGCATCGGTGCATCACTCCGAAGCCTCGCGCTCGCCCTCGTGAGTGTCCTCTTGATCATCCTCGTCGTCGACACGGCGCTGGCGCTCGCCGGTCCATGGTCGGACTTCATCCGGTTCAGCACGGTTCAAGCCGGGGTGACTGGCAGCGCTCCCTTCTTGCCTTCTTCGACGTCTGGGCTTCTGTGGATCGGTGTCCCTCTGATCGCAGGCTGGTGCCGCACGCGGTCCGCGGAGGTGTGACGTGGCAGACACGAGAACGCCCCGTCGAGCGCAATCGGTCAGCACAGCGACTGTTGTCGTCGTTGCGACCCTCGGCCTGTTCGTCGTCGGGGTCGACGGCCAGGCACCGCTGACCCGTCTCATCGCTGCCGGGATCGCCGTCCTCGCCGGTGCACTCTCGCTCCGGCTCACGCGCAATCGGAGCGGCCTGTCGGGCTGGTACGCGATCACCGTTGCTGTGGTGCTCTTCCGGCTGGTGGGTGGGGCGTGACTGAGACTGAACGCCCGCTCCCGATGTTGCCGAGAGCAATCATTCACCTGCGCGAAACCTGAGGGACTCCGCAGGTCGGTAGCGTGCGGGCATGGCCAACTCCCTCGGGCGCACTCTGCTGTGCGCCACGGCTGCTGCGACGCTCCTCGCGGCCCCGCTCGTCACCGTCACCGCAGCCACCGCGAACCCCGAGGGGACCGGCCTCGTCATCGAGGAGGCCTACCTGAAGGCGGGCAGCAACGGCGCGTTCTACAACCAGAAGTTCATCGAGATCGGCAACCCGACCGACGCCGCGGTGTCGCTCGACGGCTGGTCGCTGCAGTACCGTGCCGCGACGAGCGCCGGTCCCTTCTCGACGAGCGCGCTGGAGGGGACCGTCCCGGCGAAGGGCACCTTCCTGGTGTCGATGGCGGGCAACGGCGGAGCCACCGCGGCCGGTGCGGACCTGCCGACGGCGGACGACACCGCGTCGCTGAACCCCTCGGGCACCACGGGCACGCTCGTGCTGTCGGACGCCGTCGCACCGCTGGCGCTCGCCGCGGGTCCGGTGACGACCGGCACCACGGGCGTCGTCGACCTGCTCGGCTACGGCGCCTCGAACACGTACGAGGGCACGGTGCGCACCGTCGAGGGTGCGAACGCCGTGCCGAACGGACTGGTCCGCCAGGGCACCACCGACACTGACGACAACGGCACGGACTTCTCGGTGACGACGACCCTGACCCCGCGGAACGCCGCTGGTGAGACGGCCGCACCGACGCAGCCCACCGACCCCACCGACCCGACGGAACCGACGGAGCCCGGAGCGCCCGCCGAGGCCGTGACCATCGCGCAGCTGCAGGGCACCACGGACACCTCGCCGTACGCCGGCAAGACCGTCACCACCGACGGCGTCGTCACGGCGGTCTACGCCACTGGCGGCTTCAACGGCTACACGATCCAGACCCCGGGGACCGGCGGCACGATCGACTTCGGCACCCACACCGCGTCCGACGCCGTGTTCGTCTTCTCGTCTGCGACCGCCGGCATGGTGGCCGAGGGCGACCACGTGCGGGTCACCGGCGGCGTCTCCGAGTACTTCGGCCTGACCGAGCTCACCGTGTCGAACACGGCGTCGTTCGAGAAGCTCACCGACACCGTCGTCGCCCCGCAGCCCGCCGCGGTCGCGTTCCCGTCGTCGGACGCGCAGCGCGAGTCGCTCGAGAGCATGCTCATCGCGCCGCAGGGCTCGTACACGGTGGCCGACAACTACACGACGAACCAGTACGGCGAGGTCGTGCTCGCCAGCGGCGCCGGCCGCCTCGTCCAGCCGACCGAGGTCGGGCGTCCGGGTTCCCCCGAGGCGCTGGCCGTCGCGGCGTCGAACGCCGCGCGGAAGGTCACGTTGGACGACGGCGCCAGCACCAACTTCCTGACGAAGGCGAACCAGGGCATCCCGGTGTCGTGGCTCACCCAGGGCCCGGTCACCGTCGGTGCGACCGCCACGTTCGAGGAGCCGGTCGTCCTCGACTACCGCAACAGCGGGTGGAAGTTCCAGCCGACCGCCCCGATCACCGGTGCGACCCCGGCGGCCGACCTGCCCGCGTCGTTCTCGAACGTGCGGCAGGCGAAGCCGCAGGACGTCGGTGGCGACCTGAAGCTCGCCGGGTTCAACGTGCTGAACTACTTCCCGACCACGGGCGACCAGCTCACCGGCTGCTCGTACTACACCGACCGCGAGGGCGACCCCGTGACGGTGAACTCCGGCTGTGACGCCCGCGGTGCTGCTGAGCAGGAGGACTTCCTGCGCCAGCAGGTCAAGATCGTCAAGGCGATCAACGGCCTCGGCGCCGACGTCGTCTCGCTCGAGGAGATCGAGAACTCGGCCCGCTTCGGCCAGGACCGCGACGCCGCGGTCGCCACGCTCGTCGAGGCGCTCAACGCAGCCACCGGCGAGGACACCTGGGCCTACGCGAAGTCGCCCGCGACCGTGCCGGCGAGCGAGGACGTCATCCGCCTCGCGCTCATCTACAAGAAGGACCGGGTCGAACCCGTCGGCGACTCGACGATCCTGCTCGACGCCGCCTTCACCAACGCCCGTCAGCCCGTCGCGGACGCGTTCCGTCCGGTCGGTGGCACCGCGGACGACGACTTCCTGGTGATCGCGAACCACTTCAAGTCGAAGGGGTCCGGCACCGGTGAGAACGCCGACCAGGGTGACGGCCAGGGCGCCTCGAACGCCGACCGGGTGCGGCAGGCGAAGGCCCTCGTGACGTTCTCCACCGACATGCAGGAGCAGTACGGCACCGACAAGGTGTTCATGCTCGGCGACTTCAACGCCTACAGCAAGGAGGACCCGGTGGTCGTCCTCGACGACGCCGGGTACACCGACCTCGGCCCGGCGCTCGACGCCACCGAGTTCTCGTACGTGTTCTCCGGGCTGAGCGGGTCGCTCGACCACGTGTTCGCGTCGCCGGCCGCTGCGAAGACGGTCACGGGCGTGGACATCTGGAACATCAACTCGGTCGAGTCGGTGGGTCTGGAGTACAGCCGCTACAACTACAACGCGTCGGACCTGTACAGCGACGACGTGTTCCGGGCGAGCGACCACGACCCGATCCTGGTCGGCTTCGACCTGGACGCCGCGGGCACGGACCCCGGGACGGACCCGGGCACCGACCCGACGCCGGTGCCGACCCCGACGCCAGTGCCGACCCCGACCCCGACGCCGGTGCCGACCCCGACGCCCGTGCCGCCGGTCGACGGGATCACCCCGCCGGCTGGCCCGGTGGCGCCGCCTTCGTCGCTGCTGACCGAAGCGAACCGCGGCGGGGTGTCCGCTCCGGCGACGGCCCGCGCGGGAGAGACGATCACGGTGACGGTCGGCACGGAGTCCGCCGGTGACACGGTGGACGTGTGGCTGTTCTCGACCCCGTCGCTGATCGGGACCGCGGTCGTCGCGGCCGACGGCACGGTGCGGGTGACGATCCCGGCGGACACGGTCGTCGGGGAGCACCGGCTCGCGGTGACGGCCACGGACGGCAGTCTCATCGGCTGGACCCCGATCACGATCACCGCTGACGGCCAGCTCGCGTTCACGGGTGCTTCCGGGCTCGGCGCCGGAGCACTGGTCGCGTTCCTGCTGCTCGCGGCGGGTGCCGGCGTGCTGATCGTCCGCCGCCGCCGCACGGCTGCGGCTGCGGAGTAGTCCCCAGGCCCCACGGGGCGCCGAGTGAGCAGAAGACGTCGGGTTCGCACTGCGGGACCCGACGTCTTCTGCTCACCCCGTGGGGTGGGCGCGACCCCGGGGCGGACGGGAGGCCCGTGGCCAGGCCGCCACGGGCCTCCCGTCCGGAGGCGCCCGCGTTTGACCGACGCGACCCGAGTCCGCTAGGCTCTCACCTTGGTCTGTGCGCCACGTGCGCCGGACAGTCAGATGAGCCCTCCACACGGGCGTTCCGCCGGCTTCTGCCGCGGGGAACCCCGACCGGAGTGGGATTCACGGACTCCTCACCTCGACACGAAAGCAGCACTCCTGTGACTCGCACGTTCTCACCGAAGCCGGCAGACGTCCAGCACGACTGGATCGTCATCGACGCGACCGACGTCGTCCTCGGCCGTCTCGCCACCCACGCCGCGGCGCTCCTGCGCGGCAAGCACAAGGCCACCTTCGCCCAGCACATGGACATGGGTGACTACGTCATCATCGTGAACGCCGACAAGGTCGCCCTGACCGGTTCGAAGCTCGCGAAGAAGGTCTACTACCGCCACTCGGGCTACCCGGGCGGCCTCACGGCGACCTCCTACCCGGAGATGCTCGAGAAGCACCCCACCCGCGCCGTCGAGAAGGCGATCCGCGGCATGCTGCCGAAGAACACCCTCGGTCGCGAGCAGCTCAAGAAGCTGAAGGTCTACGCCGGCGCGGAGCACCCGCACTCCGCGCAGCAGCCCAAGGCGTACATCTTCGACCAGGTCGCACAGTAGTTCCGGCCACGACGACTTCAAGGACATAGAGAAACTCATGGCTCAGATCGCTGATTCCCTCGACCAGACCCCGGAGAGCTTCACCACGGAGAGCGCACCCGCCGCTGCCGAGGCCGCTCCCCGTCAGATCCTCAACGTCTCCGGCGGTGCCGTCGGGCGCCGCAAGGAGGCCATCGCGCGCGTTCGCCTCGTTCCGGGCTCCGGCACGTTCGTCGTGAACGGTCGCTCGCTCGAGGACTACTTCCCGAACAAGCTGCACCAGCAGCTCATCAACGACCCGTTCAAGGTCCTCGAGCTCCTCGGCTCGTACGACGTCGTCGCACGCATCACCGGTGGCGGCCCCTCGGGCCAGGCCGGCGCGCTCCGCCTCGCCATCGCCCGCACCCTGAACGAGATCGACCGCGAGAACAACCGCGCGACCCTCAAGAAGGCCGGCTTCCTCACCCGTGACGCCCGCGTCATCGAGCGCAAGAAGGCCGGTCTCAAGAAGGCCCGCAAGGCTTCGCAGTTCTCGAAGCGCTAGTCGTCACCGGCTGAAGATCGCAATGCCGCGTCTGTTCGGTACCGACGGGGTTCGTGGTCTCGCCAACGGCGAGCTGACGGCCGCGCTCGCACTGGGTCTTGCCCAGGCGAGCGCGGCCGTCCTCACACACGGACACCACGCCGACGCCCGCCGGGCGTCCGGCCGACCGCGCCCGCGCGCGGTCCTGGCGCGCGATCCGCGCGTCTCCGGCGAGTTCCTCGGCGCAGCTGTCGCCGCCGGGCTCGCCTCCGCCGGCGTCGACGTGCTCGACGCCGGGGTCATCCCCACCCCTGCAGCTGCGTTCCTCGTCGCGGACATCGACGCCGACTTCGGCGTGATGATCTCCGCGTCGCACAACCCTGCCCCGGACAACGGGATCAAGTTCTTCGCCACGGGTGGTCGCAAACTGCCGGACGAGGTCGAGGACCGCATCGAAGCGGCCATGCACGACCACTCCGCGCCGACCCCCACCGGCATCGACGTCGGGCGGATCTCGCGGTTCGCCGACGCCGAGGACCGCTACGTCGTCCACCTGCTCGGCACGCTGCCGCACCGACTCGACGGCATCCACGTCGTCCTCGACTGCGCCAACGGTGCTGCCGCAGGCGTCTCGCCCGAGGTGTTCGTGAACGCCGGCGCCAGGGTGACCCTGATCGGCGCCGACCCGGACGGCTGGAACATCAACGACGGGGTCGGCTCGACCCACATCGACAACCTGTCCCGCGCCGTCCTGGCCGCCGGGGCCGACGTCGGCATCGCGCACGACGGCGACGCCGACCGCTGCCTGGCGGTGGACGCCGCGGGCAACGCCATCGACGGCGACCAGATCATGGCGATCCTGGCGCTGTCGCTGCAGGAACGTGGCCGCCTGAAGGACGACACCCTCGTCGCGACGGTCATGTCGAACCTCGGGCTGAAGCGCGCCATGGCCGACGCGGGCATCACCGTGATCGAGGCCGGTGTGGGTGACCGCTACGTGCTCGAGAAGATGACCGAGGGTGACTACTCCATCGGCGGCGAGCAGTCCGGCCACATCATCTTCAACGAGTACGCCACCACGGGTGACGGCATCCTGACGGGGTTGCACCTGGTCGCCGAGATGGCACGCACGGGCAAGTCGCTGCAGGAGCTCGCATCGTGCATGACGGTGTTCCCGCAGGTGCTGCTCAACGTCCGTGGGGTCGATCGCCACGGGCTGGCCGACCAGGGTGTGCAGGATGCCGTCGCCGCGGCATCGGCTGCGCTCGGTGACACCGGTCGTGTGCTGCTCCGTCCGTCGGGCACCGAGCCCGTCGTGCGCGTCATGGTCGAGGCCGCCTCGCAGGACGACGCCCAGCGCATCGCCGAGGAGCTCGCCGCGGTCGTGCAGGAGCGCTTGGCGCTCGACGCCGCGTAGGGGTCGCCGATCGCACGTGGCACAACCAAAGTGCGTTCGAACCATGCAGATGCGCGGTTCGAACGCACTTTGGTTGTGCGGGGCGAATCCGAACCAGCCGCGCAGGCTCCGGCCCGGCTCAGATCTTGCGGAGCAGGACCGAGTTCACCTTGTGGTTCGCGCCCTTCTTGAGCACCAGGGTCGCGCGGGACCGGGTCGGCAGCACGTTCTCGAGCAGGTTCGGCTCGTTGATCGCCCGCCACACCTGGGTCGCCGTCTCGACCGCGTCCTCGCGTGAGAGCGACGCGAACCGGTGGAAGAACGAGTCCGGGCTCGAGAACGCCTCTTCCTGCAGCGCGAGGAAGCGGTCGACGTACCAGGATTCGATGTCCTTGGTCTTCGCGTCGACGTAGATCGTGAAGTCGAACAGGTCGGACAGCGCGAGCCGCCCGTGCACCGGCGGAGCGAGCACGTTCAGCCCCTCGACGATGAGCACGTCCGGCTGCCGCACGACGATCTCGGCGTCCGGCACGATGTCGTAGACCAGGTGCGAGTAGTACGGCGCGCGGACCTCGGCGGCCCCGCTCTTCACCTGGCTGACGAAGCGCAGCAGGGAACGACGGTCGTACGACTCCGGGAAGCCCTTGCGGTCCATGATCCCGCGACGCTCGAGCTCGGCGTTCGGGTACAGGAAGCCGTCGGTGGTGACCAGTTCGACCCGAGGGGTGTCCGGCCAGCGCTCCGTCAGCTCGCGGAGCAGACGGGCGACCGTCGACTTGCCGACCGCGACGGAGCCCGCGACGCCGATGACGAACGGCGTGCGCCCGGCCCGGTCACCGAGGAACCGGCTCGTCTCGGCGTGCAGGTTCCGAGCACCGGCGGCGTACAGCGTCAGCAGCCGCGACAGCGGGAGGTAGACCTCCTGCACCTCCTGCATGTCCAACCGGTCACCGAGTCCGCGCAGCTGCACGATCTCGGTCTCGGTGAGCGACAGGTGCTCCTTCGGTGCGAGCTGCGACCACTCGTGTCGCGGGATCTCCACGAACGGGGTCGGGTGCGCGACGGCGGTCTCCGGGATCGGCATGGGGACGAGCGTATTCGGACTGGAGGCCCGTGGTGCGTGACGCGCGCTGCGGACGACGGGCGGGCCTCCTGTCCGTCACTCGCGCTGCGCGCGCCCGCGCTGGCGCGCGACGAACCCGCTCAGGCGGGCAGGGCGGCCTCGATGGCCGCGATCACCTCGGGGGCGTCCGGCTTCGTGGTCGGACGGAAACGTGACACCGTGCCGTCGGGCGCGACCAGGAACTTCTCGAAGTTCCAGCTGACCCGACCGGCCTTGCCGTCGGCGTCGGGGGTCTCCTTGAGCGCCTGGTAGAGCGGGTGGGCGCTCTTGCCGTTGACCTTGACCTTCTCGGACATCGGGAACGTGACGCCCCAGGTGGTGGAGCAGTACTCGTCGATGGCCTCGGAGGAGCCGAGCTCCTGCAGGAACTGGTTGCTCGGGAACCCGAGCACCGTGAAGCCGCGCGGGCCGTACTCCTTCTGGAGGGCCTCGAGCTGCTCGTACTGCGGTGCGAGACCGCACCGCGACGCGACGTTCACGACCAGCACCGCCTTGTCCGCGAACGAGCCGAAGGTGGTGTCCTCGCCGTGCAGCGTGGTGATGGCGATGTCGTCGAAGCGTCCCATGGTCGAAACGTTATCCCCAGCCCTGCCGCTTCGCAGGGTCCGCGCTCAGGCAGACCGTAGGATCGCTTCCATGTGTGGAATCGTCGGCTACGTCGGCAGCAACAGCAGCCAGGACGTCCTCCTCGGTGGCCTCCGTCGCCTCGAGTACCGCGGCTACGACTCGGCAGGCATCGCCGTGGTCGACCCTGCCGGAGACCTCGTCTCCGCCAAGAAGGCCGGCAAGCTCCAGGCCCTGGTCGACGAGCTCGAGTCGTCGCCCATCCCGGACGGCACCACCGGCATCGGGCACACCCGCTGGGCGACCCACGGCGGCCCGACCGACGGCAACGCGCACCCGCACCTGGCCGACGGCGACAAGCTCGCCCTCATCCACAACGGCATCATCGAGAACTTCTCCGAGCTGCGCGCCGAGCTGCAGGCCGAGGGCATCGAGTTCCGCAGCGAGACCGACTCCGAGGTCGCCGCGCACCTGGTCGGCCGGGCGTTCCGCGAGACCGGTGACCTGACCGCCGCCATGCAGCAGGCCGTGCAGCGGCTCGACGGGGCGTTCACGCTCCTCGTCGTGCACGCCGACCAGCCCGGCGTCGTCGTCGGTGCCCGTCGCAACTCCCCGCTCGTGGTCGGGCTCGGCGACGGCGAGAACTTCATGGGCTCGGACGTCGCCGCGTTCGTCGCCTACACGCAGCGCGCGCTCGCGATCGGGCAGGACGAGATCGCGACGATCCGCCCCGACCGGGTCGACGTCATCCACTTCGACGGCACCCCCGCTGAGCCGAGCGAGTTCGAGGTGAACTGGGACGCCTCCGCCGCCGACAAGGGCGGGTGGTCCTCGTTCATGGCGAAGGAGATCAGCGAGGAACCCGAGGCCGTCGCGAAGACGATCCTCGGCCGCGTGCACGACGGCGCCGTCACCCTGACCGACCTCGACCCGATCGCCGAGCGGCTCGCGACCGTCGACCGCGTCATCGTGATCGCCTGCGGCACCGCTGCCTACGCCGGCATCCTCGGCAAGTACGCCATCGAGCAGTGGGCACGCATCCCGGTCGAGGTCGAACTCGCCCACGAGTTCCGCTACCGCGACCCGGTGCTGAACGACCGCACCCTCGTCGTCTCGATCAGCCAGTCCGGCGAGACCATGGACACGCTGATGGCCGTCAAGTACGCCCGCGAGCAGGGCGCGCAGGTGCTGTCCATCTGCAACACCCAGGGTGCGACGATCCCGCGCGAGTCCGACGCCGTGATCTACACGCACGCCGGACCCGAGGTCGCCGTCGCGTCGACGAAGGCCTTCATCGCCCAGGGCGTCGCGCTGTACCTGCTGGGACTGCACCTGGCCACCCTGCGCGGCACCATGACGGCGGAGCAGATCGCCGAGCAGGTCGCCGAGCTCGAGGGCCTGGCCCCGAAGCTGCAGCAGACCATCGACGACGCCGCCGGCATCAAGGACCTGGCCCGCTGGATGGCGGACACCCGCAGCGTGTTGTTCCTCGGCCGCCACGTCGGGTACCCGATCGCGCTCGAGGGTGCGCTCAAGCTCAAGGAGCTCGCGTACATCCACGCCGAGGGCTTCGCCGCCGGTGAGCTCAAGCACGGCCCGATCGCGCTCATCGAGCCCGGCCAGATCGTCTTCGTGATCGTGCCGTCCCCGCGTGACCCGCGGTCGCTGCACCCGAAGGTCGTCTCGAACATCCAGGAGATCCGCGCCCGCGGTGCCCGGGTGATCGCCATCGCCGAAGAAGGCGACGCCGCCGTGCTGCCCTTCGCGGACGAGGTCCTGCGCATCCCGCTCGCGACCCCGCTGTTCGAGCCGCTCCTCGCCGTCGCACCGCTGCACATGTTCGGCATGGAGCTCGCTGCGGCGAAGGGTCTCGACGTGGACCAGCCGCGCAACCTCGCGAAGTCGGTCACCGTCGAGTAGTCGCACGATGATCATCGGCATCGGGGTCGACGTGGTGGACCTGGAACGGTTCGAGCGGGTGCTGTCGCGCACGCCGGCCATGCGGACGCGGTTGTTCACACCGTCCGAGCAGGTCCGTGACGGCGAACCCCGTCCGGTCGCCTCGCTCGCGGCGCGGTTCGCCGCGAAAGAGGCGCTGATCAAGGCGTTCGGGTCGAGCGCCGGCCTCAGCTGGCAGGACCTCGAGGTCGTGTCGGACGACCAGCGCAACCCGTCGCTGACACTGCACCAGCAGGCGCGGCAGGTGGCCGATGCGCGTGGCGTGACGAGCGTGCACCTGTCGCTCTCGCATGATGGAGGGATCGCGACCGCGTTCGTGGTCCTGGAGGGAACAACGAAGTGAGTGCGTTCACCGGCATCACGGTCGATCGTGAGGCGCTGATCGAGAACTACGCGACGATCGCCGAGCAGGTGGCTCCGTCCGGCGTCATCGCGGTGGTCAAGGCGAACGCCTACGGCCACGGTGCCCTCGACGCCGCACGCGCGTTCGTCGACGCCGGTGCCGACTGGCTCGGCGTCGCGGACATCGACGAAGCCGTCGCGCTCCGGCAGGGCGGCATCGACGAGGGCGTCCGGATCCTCGCGTGGCTGCACGCCCCCGACGAGGACTTCCGTCGCGCAGCGCAGTACGACATCACCCCGGCGGTGTCGAGCGTCGAGCAGCTGTCCGCCGCCGCCGACTCCGAGGTCCGCGCCGTGCACCTCTGCGTCGACACCGGCCTGAGCCGCAACGGCGCGGTCGAGTCCGAGTGGGCCGAGCTCTTCGCGACCGCCGGGTCACTGGCCCGGGGCGGCAACCGCACGCGCGTCGAGGGCCTGATGTCGCACCTGTCGAACGCGTCGCGCACCGACGACCTCGACCAGGACGCCGCACTGCAGCGGGCGCTCGACGGACTCGCTGCCAACGGCATCGCGCCCGAGATCGTGCACCTCGCCGCGAGTGCCGCGAGCATCGCCGTTCCCGAGACGCGCCGCGACCTGTCCCGCGTCGGTCTGGCCCTGTACGGCCTGAGCCCGTTCGCCGACCGCACCTCGGCCGACCTCGGACTCCGCCCCGCCATGCGCGTCACAGCCGCGGTGCTGCGGACCGTCGTCGTCCGCGCCGGCGAGGGCGTGTCCTACGGCTACACGTGGCGGGCCTCGACGGACACCCGCCTCGCCGTCATCGGTCTCGGGTACGCCGACGGCTTCGACCGCGACTTCGGCAACCGGGTCTCGGTCCGCATCGGCGACCGCACGTTCCCCGTGGTCGGCCGCGTCGCGATGAACGCGATGCACGTCGACATCGGCGACGCCGACGTGAGCGTCGGTGACGAGGCCGTGCTCTGGGGCGACCCGGCGAACGGCGACCCCGCGGTCGAGGACTGGGCCGCCGCGATCGGCACCATCAACTACGAGGTGGTCGCCCGGGTCGGCCACAGCGTGCACCGGAGGACGACGTGAGCTCCGCACCCCTGCGCCAGGCACGGATCGACCTGGACGCCTACCGCGCGAACCTCGACCTGGTCCGCGAGTGGATGGACCCCGTCGCGGTGATGGCGATCATGAAGGCCGACGCCTACGGCCACGGTCTCGAGCCGATCGCGCTCGCCGCAGTGGACGCCGGCATCCGGTGGATCGGCGTCCTGACGGTCCCCGCGGCCCTGCGCCTGCGGTCGATCGGTGTCGGCGAGGACGTCCACCTGTTCACCTGGCAGCACGATCCCGCACTCGACTTCCGCGACGCCATCGACTCCGCGGTGGACCTCGGTGTCTCGAACACCGCCGAGCTGCAGCGCATCATCGACGCAGTCGACCAGCGTCCGGCCCGCGTGCACCTCGGGTTCGACTCGGGGCTGCACCGCGACGGTGCGACGCCGTCCGACTGGCCCGCGCTCGTGTCGCTCGCGATCGACGCCCAGCGCGCCGGCCGGATCGAGGTCGTCGCGGCGTACACGCACCTGGCGGAGTCCTCGGACCAGGACGACGCCGACGCCGTGGCGCTGTTCGATGTCGCCGTGGAGCAGGCCGACGACCTCGGGCTCGACGTCCCGATGGAGCACGTCGCCGCCTCGCTCGCGGGTCTGGAGCGCAAGGAGTTCCGCAAGGACATGGTCCGGATGGGTGCGAACCTGTTCGGCATCCCCGGCGCCGACGGTGTCTCGGCGGCCGACCTCGGCCTCGAGCCCGTGATGACCCTGACCGCCTCGGTCGCGAAGACGAAGCGCGTCCCCGTCGACACCGGTGTCTCGTACGACTACACGTACCGCACCGCCTCGGAGACCACCCTGGCGCTCGTGCCGGTCGGGTACGCGGACGGTGTCCCCCGTCTGGCACAGGGCCACATCGAGGTCGCGATCGGCGGGAGGCGCTACCCGATCGCGGGCCGTGTCGCCATGGACCAGTTCCTGGTGGACGTCGGCGACGACGACGTGCAGACCGGCGACACCGTGACGTTGTTCGGCACCGGCGAGCACGACGAGATGACCGTGCTCGACTGGGGTCGGTCGCTCGGCACCATCGGCGAGGAGATCGTCTGCCGCATCGGCCCCCGCGTGCCACGGTTCTACGAGGGTCACGACATCGAAGGACGCGTCGGGGAGTACCTGCGGGGCGACCGGTCGTGACCGGCTCGGCGCGCGTCCTGCTCGACCTCGCCGTCGACGGCACCGAGTCGATGGGGGAGCTCGGGGCACGGTTGGCCGCGGTCCTGCGCGCCGGTGACCTCGTCGTGCTCACCGGGCCGCTCGGCGCCGGCAAGACGACGCTGACACGCGGCCTCGGTGCTGCCCTCGGCGCGCGTGGCCAGGTGTCGAGCCCGACCTTCGTCCTCGCCCGGACGCACCCCACGACCGCGGGCCCGGACCTGGTGCACGTCGACGCCTACCGGCTGTCCGACCCCGTGGAACTCGACGACCTCGACCTCGACTGGGACGCGGCGATCGTCGTCGTCGAGTGGGGGCGCGGCATGGTCGACGGCATCAGCGACAGCGTGCTCGACGTCGAGATCGTCCGCGCGACGGGGGCCGATGCCGGGTCCGACGCTGCCGAGGACACAGACCCGGACGACGTGCCCGACGAGCCCCGCCGTGTCGTGGTCACCGCGACCGGCCCGCGGTGGGCGGGCGTTTCGCTCTGACCCTGCGGCCCGTCAGCCCTGACGACGTCGAACCGCTCCGCGCGTTCCTCGTCGAAGCCGATCTGACCCTGGCCGGACTGGACGCTCCGACCGTGCGGCTCTGGATCGACCGTGACCACGAGGGCCGCGTGATCGGCAGCACCGGGTACGAGGCGAGCGGCAACGGCGAGCACGTCCTCATCCGGAGTGTGGCCGTGGCACCGCACGATCGTGGTTCCGGAGCTGGCACACGGCTGGCGCGGTTCGCGATCGATCAGGCGATCGCGGCCGGCGCGCGGCGCGCCTGGCTGTTCTCTCGCCGGTCGGGCCCGTTCTGGCAGACGCTCGGTTTCGCACCGGCTGAGCGCGACGCACTCGCAGCGGCGCTCGCCGACACGCACCAGGTGCGCCTGTTCCGAGAGACCGGGCAGCTCGCCGCCGAGGTCGGCTGGTCGCGTGCACTCGCAGAGTGACGTGCGGGGAACGACCGCAGCGATGTGCCACTGCGGTGCCCGTCGTGTGAGTCTTTGGAAGTTCCGCTGGAACTTATAACCCAACGGGCACTTTGCTTATGATGACAGGATGCGCCGAGAAGACTTCCGATCAGAACGCTTCGGCTCGCTGACCACCCGTCCGTTGTCGGAGTGGCCACATGCCTACTTCCTCCCCGCGCCGTTGCCGCGGGAGCTCGTCCTCGAGCCGGTGACGAACGCCGCAGTGTCCCGCGCGGACATCGCGATCGGTCGGCTCGCGGGGCTCGGGCAGCTCGTCCAGGAACCAGAACTCCTGCTCGGCCCGTCCATGGCGCAGGAGGCGCTGGCGAGCTCGCGCATCGAGGGAACCCAGGCGTCACTGAGCGATGTGCTCAGCGTCGAGAACGACGACGAGATCCTCGACGAGGATCTCCGCGAGGTGGACAACTACCTCCGGGCCGCCCGCGAGGGAGTGGCGCTCCTCGCAGATCTCCCCATCACCCAACGTTTCATCTGTTCGCTCCACGAGACCCTGATGCGGGAGGTCCGTGGAGACGAGAAGTCGCCCGGTGAGCTTCGTCGCTCACCAGTGTGGATCGGATCTCCGAACGCCCGACCGGAGACTGCACGGTTCATCCCGCCGCACCAGGACCACCTTCCGGAGAACCTCGACGACTGGGAGCGTTTCGTCAACGCACCACTGGAGTCGATGTCGGTCACGGTGAAGTGCGCCCTGATGCACTACCAGTTCGAGACCATCCACCCGTTCCTCGACGGCAACGGCCGGATCGGGCGCCTCCTGATCGGGTTCTCGCTGATCGCAGACGGAATCCTGCCGGCGCCCATCCTCCACATCTCCGGCTACTTCGAGCGGCACCGCACGGAGTACTACGAGCGTCTGCAGGCCGTTCGAGAGCGGGGCGAGGTGAACGAATGGGTCCAGTTCTTCGCCGAGGCCGTCACGGTTCGCGCCAACGACAGCGCGGAACGGATCCGGAAGCTGGTCGAGATCCGTGAGCGGTACCGGCTCGCCGCCCGTACTGAGCGATCCGCCCTCCCCGGACTCGTCGACGTCATCTTCAAGAACCCCGTCCTCACGGTTGCGTCGGTCCGGAGAGCGCTCGGCGTGTCACAGCCGACGGCATCCGCGTTGCTCCGTCGGGCTGAGGAATACGGTTGGGTACGGTCACTCGGGCGAGCGGGCAGAGGCGGTCGCGAGCGCTGGCGTGCCGACGAGATCTGGAACGCGGTCGCTGGCAGCCTCGACGAGGACTGACCCCTCGCCCCGCCCCGCCTACGATGGACGGGTGCTCCTCGCCATCGACACCTCCGCCGGAACCTCCGTGGCCGTCGTCGACCCGGCCACCGGCACGCCCCTCGCGACCCGCGACACCGAGGACAGCCGCCGGCACGCCGAGGTGATCGGCCCGTTCCTGGCCGAGGTGCTCGCCGAGGCCGGCATCACCGGCGCCGACGTCACGGGCGTCGTCGCCGGCATGGGCCCCGGCCCGTTCACCGGCCTGCGCGTCGGCATCGCCGCCGCGCGCACCTTCGCCGCCGCGGTCGGCGTCCCCGTACTGCCGCTGGTCAGCCATGACGCGGTCGCGGCCGACGAGCGCGACAGCCGACGAGTCGGACCGTTCGTCGTCCTGACGGACGCCCGCCGGCGCGAGGTCTACTGGAGCGCGTACGACCAGACCGGCACGCGCGTTGCAGGTCCGGGTCTCGCCAGGCCGGCCGATCTCGACGACGCGATCCGTGCCTCCCGGCCCGAAGCCGTGGGCTGGGACCGCGTGACGGCCCTGTCCATCCCTGCCTGGAGGCTCGGATCACTCGCCGCAGGCCGGCTCGCGTCCGGCGCGGGGTTCGACCAGGACACCCCCCTGTACCTGCGGGAACCCGACGTCACGGTGCCGGGTGCGCCGAAACGGGTGAAGCAGTGACCCTGCCGGACGGTCTCCGCCTGCGGCGGGCGCACCCGCAGGACCTCGACGACATCATGTGGCTCGAGCACGTCTCGTTCCCGACGGACGCCTGGTCGGCCTCGCAGATGTCCGGTGAGCTGTACTCGCCGCACGGGTACTACATCGTCATCGAGACCGTCGACGACACCACGGTGCCACTCGTCGTCGGGTACGCCGGGCTGTCCTCGCTGGCGGGCAACCCGGTCGCCGACGTGCAGACCATCGCCGTCGCCGCCGACCAGCGCGGCAAGGGACTGGGACGTGTGCTGTTCTCCGAGCTCCTCGACGAGGCCCGTCGTCGCGGCGTGCACGAGGTGTTCCTCGAGGTCCGTGCCGACAACCCCGTCGCGCAGGCGATGTACGCGGCGTTCGGGTTCGAGCGCATCGCGACCCGGCCGCGGTACTACCAGCCGGACGGCGTCGACGCGTGGGTGATGCGGGCGGAGCTGCCGGACGCGGCCGATCCGGTGCAGCCGACGTCGGCCGTCGGCCCGATCGGACAGGAGGCGCTCGATGAGCGTGGCTGAACCACTGGTGCTCGGCATCGAGACGAGCTGCGACGAGACGGGCGTCGGGATCGTGCGGGGCCGCACCCTGCTCGCGAACGTCATCGCGTCGAGCATGGACGAGCACGCCCGGTACGGCGGTGTCGTGCCCGAGGTCGCAGCACGAGCGCACCTCGAGGCGATGACCCCGACGCTGCACGAGGCGCTCGAACGGGCCGGGGTCACCCTCGACGAACTCGACGCCGTCGCGGTCACCGCCGGGCCCGGTCTGGCGGGGGCGCTCATGGTCGGGGTGGGAGCCGCGAAGGCGCTCGCCGTGGCCACCGGCAAGCCCCTGTACGGCGTGAACCACCTGGTCGGGCACGTCGGCGCCGACGTCCTGCGCTCCGACGGCAGCGACATCGAACTGCCGACGGTCGCGCTGCTGGTGTCCGGTGGGCACACCTCGCTGCTGCTCGTGAAGGACCTGGTCGGCGACGTCGAACTGCTCGGCGAGACGATCGACGACGCCGCGGGCGAGGCCTTCGACAAGGTCGCACGACTGCTCGGGCTGCCGTACCCCGGCGGGCCCCAGATCGACCGCGCCGCAGCCGAGGGCGACCCGAAGGCGATCCGGTTCCCCCGCGGCCTGACGCTGCCGAAGGACCTGGCCGCGCACCGGTACGACTTCTCGTTCTCGGGGTTGAAGACCGCCGTCGCACGCTGGGTCGAGCGCTGCCGAGACGAGGGACGCGAGGTGCCCGTGGCCGACGTCGCCGCGAGCTTCCGCGAGGCCGTCGTCGACGTCCTGCTGACCAAGGCCCTGAACGCGTGCCGCGACACCGGCGTCGACCGGCTGCTGCTCGGTGGTGGCGTGGTCGCGAACGCCCGGCTGCGGCAGGTCGCCGAGGAACGCTGCGCCGCCGCCGGGGTGCAGCTGCGGATCCCGCCGTTCGACCTGTGCACGGACAACGGCGCCATGATCGCGGCCGTCGGCGCGCGCCTGGTCGCCGAGGGGCACGCGCCGAGTGACCTGGGGATCGCGGCCGACTCGACGCTGCCGGTCACGACCGTCCAGGTCTGAACCGTCGGGGCCCGAATCATCCGGGCCCGAACCGTCCGTGCCCCGGACCGGCCTGGCCCCGACCCGGTCGGCGGTCGGGCGGCTGTGGGAGGATTCAGAGGGCGTCGGAGAGACCGGGCGCCGAGAGGGGTGGACGGTGTCCGATCAGAACGAGTGGCCGAAGCCGGGCGAGACGACGCCGGGTGGGACGACGGGCGGCACCACGGGCGGACAGCCCGAGGCGACACCGGCGCCGGAGAACCCGTACGCGGCGCCGCAGCAGCCGAACCCCTACGGGCAGCCGCAGCAGCCGCCGTACGGCCAGCAGAACCCGTACGCCGCTCCGCAGCAGCAGCAGCAGCCGCAGAACCAGTACGGCCAGCAGAACCCGTACGGCCAGCAGCAGCCGGGCCAGAACCCGTACGGCCAGCAGCCGCAGCAGCAGCAGCCCTACGCGCCCGCCGGTGCCTACGGTCCGACCGGGTACCAGCCCTACGCGCAGCGCCCGAAGACGAACACCCTGGCGATCCTTTCGATCGTGTTCGGCCTCGCCGCGATCCCGATGTGGTTCATCGCGATCCTGCTCGGCCCGGCCGGCGCGATCCTCGGCCACGTCGCACTCGGCAAGATCAAGCAGAACGGTGAGGCCGGTCGCGGGCTCGCCCTGACCGGCATCATCGCCGGCTGGGTGATGGCCGGCATCTGGCTGATCTGGGTCGTGTTCGTCTTCATCATCGCGGTGGCCGGGCACACCGGCTACTCCGACTACGGCTACGACTCGGGGACCGGCGCGTTCCTCAGCTGAGCCGTTCGCACAGGATCGCGGTGTGCCGGCCCTCGAGCCGGGTGAGCACCAGCGTGACACGACCGGTCCCGCGCAGACGAAGCCGCTTGCGGAACTGTGCGGGATCGACGTCCACACCGCGCTTCTTGATCTCGACGGTGCCGATGCCGTCCGCGGCGAGCCGTGCTGCCAGTCGCTTGACGTCGAGCGGCATGGTGTCCAGCACCCGGAAGCCCTGGGCGAAGGGTGTGGTCGCGGCGCGGTCGGACGTCACGTAGGCGATGCCGTCGGACAGCATGTGGCCGTCGAGCTCGCGTGCCAGGTCCCCGATGAGCCGAGCGCGGATCACGGCGCCGTCCGGCTCGTACAGGTAGGCGCCGAGCGGCCCGACCTCGGCGTCCTCGGCGTCCGCGGGGCCGGTCATCTCGGCGAGTCCGTGCGCACCGATCACCGTCGCCGCTCGGCGGACCCCCGGTCGGGCGAGGGGTCCGAACCACAGTGCGAGTTCGACGACCTCGCGGTCGACGGACGTCCACTGCGCCTCGGCGGTGTCGGGGATCAGGTCGCGGTCGATCCCAGGGCCGAGCTTCACGCCGGTCGGGGTGTGCGTGGCGGCCGCGAACACGGTGTCGAGTGAGGGCGACCAGTCGTCCGGGTCGGCCAGGCGGCGGGTGTCGGAGTGGCCGCTCGTCCGGCGGGCCGGGTCCATCCACACGCCGTCCACCGAGCCGAGGTCGAAGGTCGCTGCGTCACCGAGTTCGACCCGCGCGTTCGGCCACAGCGCCAGGTTGTGAGTCGCGACCGCCGCGGTCACCTCGTCGCGGTCGACCGCGGTGACGTCGAGGTCGAGCGCGGCCATCGCCATCGCGTCGCCGCCGATGCCGCACCCGAGGTCGGCGACGCGGGTCAACCCGGCACCGGCGAAGCGCCCGGCGTGCTGCGCGGCGACCTGCAGGCGCGTGGCCTGCTCGAGCCCGGCCTCGGTGAAGAGCATGCGTCCCGCGAAGTCGCCGAACTTGCCACGCGCCTTGAGCCGGAGCTTCGCCTGGGTCAGCACGGCGGCGACCAGTCGGGGATCGTGTCCCTCGGCGCGCAGCCGTGACACCACGCGGACGATCTCGCCGCCGTCCGAGACGCCGGGGGTACGGTCGAGCAGGGCCATCCCGTCGGGGGTCAGCAGTGCGGCGAGTTCGGCGGCTTCCATGCCCCGATCCTCCCAGGTGCTGGGTGTTCTCCCGACGTGCTGGCACTCGGATTGACCGAGTGCCAATGGCCCCCTAGAGTTGGCGTTGGCACTCTCCTCTGCGTAGTGCCAACCCGGTTTTCATCTGTACCGAGTCCGTACCGAGAAAGAAGAGGTCACCGTGGCCGTCAGCATCAAGCCGCTCGAGGATCGCATCGTCATCCGCCAGGTCGAGGCAGAGCAGACCACCGCATCTGGTCTGGTCATCCCCGACACCGCGAAGGAGAAGCCCCAGGAGGGCGAGGTCGTCGCCGTGGGCCCCGGTCGCATCGACGACAACGGCAACCGCGTCCCGCTGGACGTGGCCGTGGGTGACAAGGTCATCTACTCCAAGTACGGCGGAACCGAGGTCAAGTACTCGGGCGAGGACCTGCTGGTCCTGTCGGCCCGCGACGTCCTCGCGGTCGTCGTCAACTGAGTCCAGTACTCCACGCGAACGCCCCGTTCGGCCTGTCGGCCGGCGGGGCGTTCGTGCGTCCGGGCTCGGTTCGTCCAGGTTCCGTGCGTTCGGGGCGACCGGGAGGCCCGTGGCGCGCCCGGCCCGTCGGTGGCCGTTCCTAGGATGGTTCCGTGAGTGAAACGAGTCCCGCGCGACCTGTCCGCAGCGAGGCATCCGTCGGCGTGGTGCAGGCCATCGTGGCGTACGGGCTCTGGGGCCTCATGCCGCTGCTCTTCGCCGCGATGGCCCCCGCCGGTGCGTTCGAGATCGTCGCGTGGCGCATCGTCTTCGGGCTGGTGTTCTGCGCCGTCGCGATCGCCGTCACCCGGTCGTGGCTCCGCACCCGGACCCTGATGGCGCAGCGCCGGGTGATGGCCGTGATGGGGCTGGCCGCGGTCCTCATCCTGGTGAACTGGACCGTGTACGTCCTGGCGACGACGACCGGCCACACCGTCGAGGCCGCGCTCGGGTACTTCATCAACCCGCTCGTGACGATCGCGCTCGGTGTCGTCGTGCTCCGTGAGCGCCTGCGACCGGCGCAGTGGGCCGCGGTCGGCATCAGCGTCGTGGCGGTCGTCGTGATCGCCGTCGGCTACGGCCAGGTGCCGTGGATCTCGCTGGTGCTGGCGTGCTCGTTCGGGCTGTACGGCCTGGTGAAGAAGCGTGTCGGCGGCACCGTCGACGCGCTGAGCGGTCTGACCATCGAGACGGTGTGGCTCCTGCCGATCGCGGTCGTGGCGCTGATCGTGCTCGGCGCGACGGGCCTCGGCGGTGGCGTGACGTTCACGAGCGAGGGTTGGGTGCACGTCCTCGTGACGGTGCTCACCGGTCCGGCGACGGCGGTCCCGCTGCTGCTCTTCGCGTCCTCTGCCCGTCGGGTGAGCCTGTCGACGCTCGGCCTGACCCAGTACCTGGCACCGGTGATGCAGCTGCTCGTCGGCGTGGTGGTGCAGCACGAGGCGATGCCGCCCGCGCGGTGGTTCGGCTTCGGCATCGTCTGGCTGGCGCTCGTGGTGCTGACGGCTGACTCGTTCGCGGCCGCGCGGGCGTCCCGCCGCCGAACGCTCGCGCCTGCGCCGGCCGAACCCGCCTGACGAGCGCACCCCGGGCCTCCCGTCCGCCCGTCCCAATCGCCCACCGACCCCCGTACGCGAAAGCGACAGTTCCCCGTGGATGATCCGCGGGGAACTGTCGCTTTCGTGAGGTGGAGCCGGAGCCCTACTTCTTGACTGCGCCCTGGATGGCGCTCTGGTAGACGGGCTTGTTGTCGCCGTCGAACTTGTAGATGCCGATGTAGGCACTCGACGGGTCGTTGTTGTCGTCGAACGGACCGATGCCGGACGGGCCGGTGTAGTGGATGTCCTTGCCGTCGTCGAGGAGCGCGACGCACTCCTTGAACGTGGCGCACTCGGTGCCGCCGTCCGCCCCGGAGACCGCGGCCATGTTCGCCTGGATCGTGCCCGAGTCGGTGCCCTTGCCCTTCACCGCAGCCAGGGCGGCGAGGACGGTGGCGTCGTACGACTCCGCCGCGTACGAGTAGTCGGCGAGCGTCTTGCCCGACGAGTCCTTGTAGAAGGCGGACAGCTGCTTCTTGAAGTCGTCCTTCGGCGAGGCACCGGGGATGGTGCCCTGGGCGCCGTCGAGCGTGCCCTTGTCGAAGTCCTTCGAGTAGTCAGCCGTGTTGCCGTCCGACATGTAGATCTTCGCCGTGTTCCCCTGCGAGACGAGCTCGGGGATGATCGACTTCGTCTCGTCGAACGCCAGGACGACGATCGCGTCCGGCTTGGCTGCGAGTGCCGCCGTCACCTCGGACGAGAACGTGGTCTGTCCGGGCGGGAACTCCTGGCCCTCGCCCTTGCCGCCGTAGACGACCTGGCCGCCGGAGGCCTCGACTGCGGACTGCACCGAGTTGCGGAGGCCTGTGCCGTACGTGTCGTTGAAGACGAGGAACGCGACCTTGGCGTTGCCGTCACCGGTCACGAGCTGACCGAGCGCCGAACCCTGCACCGAGTCCGGCGGAGCGGTCCGGTAGTAGTACGACGAGTAGCCGGACAGGTCGCTCGCGGTGTTCGCGGGCGAGATCTCGACGATGCAGTTGCTGGTGAGCTGGTCGATGACGTTGAGCGTGACCGAGGAGGACTCGGCGCCGATCGCGACCGGGACCTTCGCGTTCACGAGCTTCGTCGCCGCCGAGCTCGACACGGTCATGTCGTTGCTGTCACCGGAGTCGGTGGCGGGGTCGATCGTGACGTCCTTGTCCAGCACGCCACCGGCCGCGTTGATGTCCTTGACGGCGAGGCCGACACCGGACTCGGCCGGCGGGTTGAGGTACGCGAGCGACCCGGTCAGCGGCAGGATCGTGCCGATCTTCAGTGCGTCGGTGCTGGGGGTGTCCGGCGCCTTGCAGCTGGCGGCGGGGTCCTTCTTCGCACCGCTCGACGCCGAGCTCGAAGGGGAGTCGCCACTGCTGGTGGTGGAACACGCGGCGAGCAGGACGGCTACTGCGCCTGCCAACGCCAATGCCGTGGTGGCACGGGTGGTTCTGATCATCCGTGGAGCCCTTTCTCTGCGCGGAGGCCGTGCCGCTTCGGGTCGAACGCGGCGCCTCCACTGGATGTCGAGAAACGTAGGGTCCCGGTGTTTCGCCCGTGTGACGGGGCGGTACGGAAAGTGTTTCGTTACCGAGCCGTGATCGTTCCTGTGCGGAGGATCAGGGATCGGCGGTCGGTTTGCGTCCGCGTCAGTCGTCGAGTTCAGCCGCGGAACGCAGGACGCAGAACTCGTTGCCCTCCGGGTCGGCGAACACCACCCACCCGCCGTCGTCGCGTCGGAGGTCGGCGAGCTCGGTGGCACCGATGCCCCGCAGGCGCTCGACCTCGGCGTCACGGGTGCGGTCGGTGGGGCGCAGGTCGAAGTGGATCCGATTCTTCACGGACTTCGGCTCGGGCACCTGGATGAACAGCACCTGGTGCGAGCCGTCGGGTGCGGTGATCATGCACTCCTCGTGCCCGGGGGCGTTCGGGTCGTCGGCGATGTCGACGTAGCCGAGGACTTGCTTCCACCACTCCGACAGTGAGTAGGCGTCGTGGCAGTCGATCGTGGTGTGGGAGACGGCGCTGACCATGCCGCGACACTACTGCCGCGCTGCTGCGGAGGGACAAGACGCCGTCATCTTGGCGGTGGTGCGTGGTGGTGGCGGGCAAGACGCCGTCGTGTTCGTCAGACGCCTCCATGCGTGCGAGACGCCCCCGGATTCGGCGGCGTCTCGGGAACTCCGAGGCGTGCAACGGCCACGCCGGCGTCTCATGGCTGCTGCGGATCATCTCCGGCCAGGGACCTGCGCCGCGCGCAGCACCGGGAGGCCAGCAGCCGAGAGCACCGCCGCCAGCGCCCTCGGGTCACGCGCCTCACGCATGGTCCAGCGTGCGAAGCCGTGCACGCCGGGCAACCGTCGGAGCGTGTCCTCCCGGAGCTTCTCGTCCCAGAGCGCACCGGCGTCGTCGTACTTCACGCGGCCGTCGAACTCTCCGATGACGCCGGCGTCCGGCCACCAGAAGTCCGTGCGGAACCGCCCGTTCGGCGTGCTGAACTCGTGCTGCAGTTCAGGTGCGGGGAGCCCGAGTCCGTGGGCGGTGACCCGGCTGACGGACTCACCCGGTGACTCCGATCTCGGGTCGGCGAACGCGATCGCAGCAGCGGCCTGCCGGTGGCCGCGGACCCGTCCGAGCTGCTCGAGCGCCGTGAACAGCGCGTCTCGTTCGATCATCCTCGCTCGGAGCACGTGGTCGAGGACGACGACCGCGTGGGTGAACGACTGCCGTCGGGCGAGGTCGAGCACCGTGCGTCCGAGTGCGACGGTCGGGATCCCGTCGACGAGCACGACCTCGTCCGGAGTGATCCTGCCGGGGTGGCGGACGACACCGCGACCGGAGTGCGTCTTGCCGAGGCGGACGTCGAGGACGTGCAGACGCCAGTCGGTCGGGTCGAAGTCGGGAAGCCCCCAGAGCGCGGCGGCGGAGACCCCGGAGACCACGCACTCGGAGCGGAGCGAACCGTAGCGGGCGCGGACGAAGAGGCGCCGACGCTCCAGAGCCGACAGGGCGTCCCACTCCGGGCGCTCGACCGCCGCGCCGTGGAACAGGCGCACCGGGTCATCGAGCAGCGACGGCACACGGACGAGGACGGTCTGCGCGGTGGAACTCATGGTCGCAGCATGGAACGCGGCCACTCGGCGAGGTGACGCGCGAGCCGGACCGGTGGAGGGCCTCCCGGTCAGGGCGTGCTGTGGAGGAGAGGCAAGACGCCGTCGTCAGCGCACCACGCCCCGCAAACGACGAGACGCCGCCGAATTCGGCGGCGTCTCGAAGACACGACGGCGTCTGGAGGACCGAAGCCCGCCAGACCCCGGCTCAGCTGCGGTAGTTCGGCGCCTCGACGACCATCTGGACGTCGTGCGGGTGCGACTCCTTGAGCCCAGCGGCCGTGATGCGGACGAACTTGCCGCGGGCCTTGAGCTCGGGGATCGTGCGGCCGCCCACGTAGAACATCGACTGCCGGAGCCCACCGGTGAGCTGGTAGACGACGTTGCCGACCGAGCCGCGGTAGGGCACCTGGCCCTCGATGCCCTCGGGGATCAGCTTGTCGTCGTTGGGGACGTCAGCCTGGAAGTAGCGGTCCTTCGAGTACGAGGTCTTCTTGCCGCGGGTCTGCAGTGCGCCCAGGGAGCCCATCCCGCGGTACGCCTTGAACTGCTTGCCGCCGACGAAGACCAGGTCGCCGGGGGACTCGTCCGTGCCGGCGAGCAGGGAGCCGAGCATGACGGTGTCGGCACCGGCCACCAGGGCCTTGGCGATGTCGCCCGAGTACTGCAGACCGCCGTCGGCGATGATCGGCACGCCGGCCTCGCGTGCGGCGAGGGACGCCTCGTACACGGCGGTGACCTGCGGCACACCGACGCCGGCGACGACGCGGGTGGTGCAGATCGAACCCGGGCCGACGCCCACCTTGACGGCGTCGACACCGGCGTCGATGAGCGCCTGCGCACCGGCACGCGTCGCGACGTTGCCGCCGATGACGTCGATGTCCGCGAAGGACGGGTCGGCCTTGAGGCGGCGGACCATGTCGAGCACGCCTTCGCTCTCGCCGTTGGCGGTGTCGACCACGAGCACGTCGACGCCCGCGTCACGCAGGGCCTCGGCACGCTGCCAGGCGTCGCCGAAGAAGCCGATCGCGGCACCGACGCGCAGCCGGCCCTCGTCGTCCTTGGTGGCGTCCGGGTACTGCTCGCTCTTGTCGAAGTCCTTGACGGTGATGAGGCCGCGGAGCTTGCCGTCGGCGTCCACCAGCGGCAGCTTCTCGATCTTGTGCTGCGCGAAGATCGCGATGGCTTCTTCGGGGTCGATGCCCTCCATCGCGGTGATCAGCGGCGCCTTGGTCATGACGTCGCGGACGTACGTCGTCGACTGCTCGAACGTGGCCACGAACCGCATGTCGCGGTTGGTGATGATGCCGACGAGGGTGCCGTCCGCCTCGACCACGGGCAGGCCGGAGACGCGGAACTGGCCGCAGATCGCGTCGACCTCGGCCACGGTGGCGTCCGGGGTGGTGGTCACCGGGTTGGTGATCATGCCCGACTCGGAGCGCTTGACCTTGTCGACGTAGGCGGCCTGGTCCTCGATGGACAGGTTGCGGTGCAGGATCCCGATGCCGCCCTGACGCGCCATGGCGATGGCCATGCGGGCTTCGGTGACGGTGTCCATCGCTGCGGAGAGCAGCGGGACGTTGACGGAGATCCGCCTGGTGAGCCGGGACGCGGTGGACGCCTCGCTCGGGATGACGTCGGTGTGCCCGGGCAGGAGCATGACGTCGTCGTACGTGAGTCCGATGAATCCGAACGGATCCGGCTGGTCCATGGGTCCCCTTCGTGGGCGAGTGAAGTGGTCGAGACACCGAGAACGCAACGGCGGGTTCCGGATAGGACATGGTAACGCGCGTGGGCCGCCCCGCTATTCCGCGTTCCGCCTGGGAGAACGGATCGGGTCCCTCCTCCACAGAGGTCACGGTTGCGCGACGACTCACAGCGGGAACGAGTTGGAAACACGGGTGTCACACAATCCCCATAGCGTCACTCGACATCCGAACGAGAGGCTCTTCCGTGGGATCCATCACTCCTCCGGGACGGGCGCAGCCGCGCCTGTTCCGCCTCCGCCAGGCCCGGCGACGACCGGTCCTGGCGGCCGTGCTCGTCGCCGCGTTCCTGGCGACCTTCCTGATCGACTGGGCCGTCACCCTGCCGGCCTTCAGCGCCACCTCGGCGCCGGCGACCAGCCAGGCCTGCACCGTCAGCCCGACGAACGGGTGCATCCAGGGCACGATCACCGACTCCGAGCGGAAGCCCGCCCAAGACGTCGACGTCGACGTCGCGGGCCCCGGCGGCTTCGCCGAGACCGCCACGACGAACGCCGACGGCCGCTGGTCCGTCCGTGTCGACGAGGCCGGTGCCTACACCGTGAGCGTCGACCAGGACACCCTGCCGAAGGGCCAGTACCTGACGAACGCGGCGGACGCGGAGCGCAAGGTCCAGGCAACCCTGAACGCGAACGTCGGGCAGATCTTCCAGCTGTCCGACCAGAAGGGCGCGACGACCTCGACCGACTCGTCGAGCGTCAGCCCGCAGCGGGCCTGGCAGCAGTTCGCATCGGGCATCCGCCTCGGTCTGCTCATCGCGCTGGCGTCGATCGGCCTCTCGCTCATCTACGGCACGACGGGGCTGTCGAGCTTCTCGCACGGCGAGCAGGTCACCCTCGGCGGGCTGCTGGCGTACGTGTTCGCGAACCAGCTCGGGTGGAACATCTGGGTGACCGGCATCGTCGTCACGCTCTTGTGCGCAGCGACCGGGTACCTGCAGGACGCCGGGATCTGGCGGCCACTCCGACGGAAGCGGATCAGCCTCACGCAGCTCATGATCGTGACGATCGGCCTGTCGATCGCCGCCCAGTACGCGTTCCAGTACTTCTTCGGTGCCGCGACCGTCCGTATCCAGCAGGGCAACCCGGAGACGGTCCGGTTCGCCGGGGTCACGCTCACGGTGCAGTCCTACGTGGCGATGGGCATCGCGCTCGTCGTCCTGATCGCGACCGGGCTCTTCCTGGCGAAGACCCGCTTCGGCCGGGCCACCCGCGCGGTGTCGGACAACCCGGCGCTCGCCGCGGCGTCCGGCATCGACGTCGACCGGGTCATCCGCTTCGTGTGGACGCTCGCCGCCGGCCTCGCAGGACTGTCCGGCGTGATGCTCGGTCTGGTGCTGAACGGCGTGAACTGGCAGACCGGCCTGCAGCTCCTCCTGCTGATGTTCGCCTCGGTCACCCTCGGCGGGCTCGGCACGGCCTACGGCGCGCTCGTCGGCTCGATGATCATCGGCGTCGTCGTCGAGCTCACGAACCTCGTGCTCCCCGGTGACTTCAAGTACGCCACCGCCCTCGTCATCCTCATCCTCATCCTGCTGTTCCGGCCGCAGGGCATCTTCGGCCGCGCCGAGCGGATCGGCTAAGGGAGCACGCGCATGGACTACATCCTCAACCTGCTGTCCTCGCTCACCCAGGAGGCACTCGCCCCGACCACGGCGGCGTTCGCCCTGGCGGCCATCGGACTCAACGTGCACTTCGGTCTGACCGGGCTCGTGAACATGGGCCAGGCGGCGTTCCTGCTGCTCGGTGCCTACGGCTTCGCGATCTCGATCACCAACGGGTTGCCGTTCGTGATGGCGGTGCTCGTCGCCCTGCTCGTCTCGATCGTGTTCGCGATCATCCTCGGCGTCCCGACGTTGCGACTGCGCGGTGACTACCTGGCGATCGTGACGATCTCCGGAGCCGAGATCATCCGCATGGTCGGCCGCTCGAGTCTGCTGACCACGACGACCGGTGGCTCGAACGGCATCACCGGGTCGAGCTACCGCGACCCGTTCACCGCCCTGAGTCCGCTGCCGGACGGCACCACGACGATCCTCTGGTTCACCTACGCGAACAACGGCGTCAACGGCTGGTGGATCCGCATCGCGGCCTGGGCCCTCGTCGCGCTGTTCACCGTCGTGCTCTTCCTGCTCACGCGCAGTCCCTGGGGCCGTGTCCTCAAGGCGATCCGCGAGGACGAGGACGCCGTCCGCTCCCTCGGCAAGAACGTCTACTCGTACAAGATGCAGGCGCTCGTGTTCGGTGGTGCGCTCGGTGCGCTCGCCGGGATCATCTACGTGCTGCCGAGTTCCGTCCAACCGGATGCCATGGGCCGCTCGATGACGTTCTTCATCTGGACGGCGCTCATCCTCGGTGGTGCCGCGACGGTGTTCGGTCCGGTGCTCGGCGCCGTGCTCTTCTTCGTCGTCCGGCTCTTCATCCGCACCCTGGCCGGCGACTTCATCCCAGACTCGATCATGAACCAGCAGCAGGCCGAGCAGTTCTCGTACGTGCTCGTCGGCGTCGCGCTCATGCTCCTGATCGTGTTCCGACCACAGGGCCTGCTCGGCAACAAGAAGGAGCTGACGTTCAGTGTCTGAGACCTACGGCTACACCAAGGCCGACCCGATCCTCACGGTCGACGGCGTCACCCGGCACTTCGGCGGCATGACCGCTGTGGACGTCGACCACCTCGAGGTCCAGCGCGGCTCCATCACGGCCCTGATCGGACCCAACGGAGCCGGCAAGACGACGTTCTTCAACCTGCTGACCGGCTTCGACAAGCCCAGCGCCGGCGCAAAGACCCAGTTCAACGGCGCCACCCTGCAGAAGACGAGCGCGACCCACATCGCCAACCGGGGCATGGTCCGCACCTTCCAGCTGACGAAGGCGCTGTCGCGGCTCACCGTCATGCAGAACATGCTGCTCGGCGCCCGCGACCAGCCCGGTGAGAACTTCTTCGCCGCGCTCATCAAGCCGGTGTGGGTGAAGCGCGAGCGCGAGATCACCGCCAAGGCCGAGGACCTGCTCGCGCGCTTCAAGCTCGACGACAAGGCGGACGACTACGCCGGATCGCTGTCGGGCGGCCAGCGGAAGCTCCTCGAGATGGCCAGGGCGCTGATGTCCGACCCGACGATGATCATGCTCGACGAGCCGATGGCCGGCGTGAACCCCGCGCTGACCCAGTCGCTGCTCGGGCACATCCAGTCCCTGCGCGACGACGGCATGACCGTGTTGTTCGTGGAGCACGACATGCACATGGTCCGGCACATCTCGGACTGGGTGGTCGTGATGGCCGAGGGCAAGGTCGTCGCCGAGGGCCCGGCCGACACCGTGATGGACGACCAGGCGGTCATCGACGCGTACCTGGGTGCGCACCACGACACCGACCTGGGCGACGACTCGCTCCTCACCGAGGAGACCTTCGAGGAACTGGCCGAGGAAGTCGCGGAAGAAGACGCGGCGGATGCAGCAGCAGAGGAGAAGACCCGATGACGGACGCAGGCGACCCCATCAACGCGAGCAGTGCCTCCAGTCCGGAAGCGCCGAAGGCGGGCACCGCCACGCTGGAACGCGAGCCGGTGCTGAGCGCGAAGAACCTCGTCGCCGGGTACCTGCCGGGGGTGAACATCCTGAACGGCTGCGACCTGGACTGCTACCCCGGCGAGCTGATCGGCATCATCGGCCCGAACGGTGCGGGCAAGTCCACGCTCCTGAAGGCCCTGTTCGGTCTCGTGTCCATCCGCGAGGGCAGTGTGACCCTGCAGGGCGAGGACATCACGAACCTCAAGGCGAACAAGCTCGTGCAGGCCGGCGTCGGCTTCGTCCCGCAGACGAACAACGTGTTCCCGTCGCTGTCCATCGAGGAGAACCTGCAGATGGGGCTGTACCTGCGGCCCCGGAAGTTCGCCGAGCGCCTCGAGGTCATCTACGACCTGTTCCCGGTGCTCGCGCAGCGGCGCGGACAGCGGGCCGGATCGCTGTCCGGCGGTGAGCGGCAGTCGGTGGCGATGGCCCGTGCGCTGATGATGGACCCGAAGGTGCTGCTGCTCGACGAGCCGAGCGCCGGACTGTCGCCGGTGCGCCAGGACGAGACGTTCCTGCGGACCCGCCGGATCAACAAGGCCGGTGTGTCGATCGTCATGGTGGAGCAGAACGCGCGACGCTGTCTGCAGATCTGCGATCGTGGGTACGTGCTCGACCAGGGGAGGAACGCGTACTCGGGCACGGGGAAGGAACTCGCGGACGACCCGAAGGTCATCGAGCTGTACCTCGGGACGCTCGCCAAGGACGTCGACGCGGGGCGCTAGCGCACCGTGTCGACTGCGGGTACCGCTGTGGGGGTGGTATCCGCGACGGGTGGGGCCGTGCGTGGTCGCTTCGCGCCGCACGGCCCCGCTCCTGCACGTGGTGGTGAGGGGCTGGCGCGCGGCGGGTCGACGGGTCGCAAGACGCCGTCGTCTTCCGTCGACGCCTCACTGCCGTCGAGACGCCTCCGAAACCGGCGGCGTTTTGCGGGCGTGGCGGCGTCCTGCGCAGACGACGGCGTCTTCCGACGTGCCTCCGGTCGCGTTGTGCCCGGACGGGAGGCCCGCCCCGCGTCCGCCGGGTCGGTATCGTTCCGCAGGTGCGGAGACTGTCAGCGGGCGCGATGGACGCCCTGGTGTGGGTGGTCTTCATCGCGCTGTTCGTCGGTGCGGCGCTGCTCGTGAAGGTCGCGGCTGCGCTGCTCGTCGTGCTCGTGGTGCTCGCGCTCCTGCTCGGCCTCGTGCTGCGGGTGCTCCGCAAGCGCCGCCGGACCCCGCGCCGCCCGCGTTGATCGCGCGCTGACGCCCGAGTGGTGCGAGGTTCTGGTCGTCGTGCGACCCTCGCGATCTCGCACGGAAGACGGAACCTCGCACCATGCGCTGCACACCTCGCACGGTGCGAGGCCGCCAGCCGCCAGCCGCCGCCCGCACCCGCACCCGTGCCCGCCGCCCGCACCCGCACCCGTGCCCGCACCCGTGCCCGTGCCCGCGCCCGCGCCCGCACCGTCCGGTCCGTGCACGCCCCCGGACCCGCCCGGTAGGCTTGCCGGGTGAGTGAAGTCGAGATCGGTGCAGGCAAGCGCGGACGTCGGGCGTACGCGTTCGACGACATCGCGGTGGTCCCCTCCAGGCGGACGCGTGACCCGCGCGACGTCAGCGTGCAGTGGTCGATCGACGCGTTCACCTTCGCGTCGCCGATCCTCTCCGCGCCGATGGACTCGGTGTCCTCGCCGGCCACGGTCATCCAGATGGGCAAGCTCGGCATCCTGGGCGTCCTCGACCTCGAGGGGCTCTGGACCCGGTACGAGGACCCGACTCCCTACTACGACGAGATCAAGTCGCTCACCGACGGCAACGTCACGAAGCGCATGCAGGAGATCTACTCCGAGCCGATCAAGCCGGAGCTGATCACCGCGCGCCTGGCCGAGATCCGCGCCGCCGGGGTGCCGGTCGCCGGCTCGCTCAGCCCGCAGCGCACGCAGGAGTTCTCGAAGACGGTCGTCGACGCCGGTGTCGACCTGTTCGTCATCCGTGGCACGACGGTCTCGGCTGAGCACGTGTCGCAGAACGAAGAGCCCCTCAACCTCAAGAAGTTCATCTACGAGCTCGACGTCCCGGTGATCGTGGGCGGGGCCTCGACCTACACGTCGGCGCTGCACCTGATGCGCACCGGTGCCGCCGGTGTCCTCGTCGGCTTCGGTGGCGGTGCTGCGTCGACGACACGTGCCGCACTCGGCATCCACGCGCCGATGGCCACCGCGGTCGCCGACGTCGCCGGTGCCCGCCGTGACTACCTCGACGAGTCGGGTGGACGCTACGTGCACGTCATCGCCGACGGCGGTCTCGACACCGCCGGCGACGTCGTCAAGGCGATCGCGGTCGGTGCCGACGCCGTCATGCTCGGTACCGCGCTCGCCCGTGCGACCGAGGCGCCCGGTGGTGGGTTCCACTGGGGTGCCGAGGCGCACCACCCGGAGCTGCCTCGCGGCCGACGGGTCGAGGTGGGCACGATCGCCCCGCTCGAGAACGTGCTGAACGGCCCGACGCCGACGTTCGACGGCCGCGCCAACCTCGTCGGTGCGCTGCGGCGCTCGATGGCGACGACCGGGTACTCCGACGTCAAGGAGTTCCAGCGAGTAGAAGTGGTCGTGGCGCCGTACCACCAGTGATCCTGGTGGCATCCGCGCACCGACGCGGATGACGCTTCGGCGCCGACCGTGACCCGGAGGCGACGATGGCGAAGTCCAGCACCACGAAGCAGACCAGTTCGGCCGGACGTCCTGGCGACGTCGTGCCGGGAGCGGGGTTCGACCCCGCGGCCAAGCTCGGCCCCGACGAACGCGCGGCGGCGATCGAGACCCTGAAGACGAAGGAACTCGACGTCCTCGTCGTGGGCGGCGGCATCGTCGGTGGGGGCAGTGCGCTCGACGCCGTCACCCGAGGACTGACCGTCGGCATCGTCGAGGCTCGCGACTGGGGTTCCGGCACGTCGAGCCGTTCGTCGAAGCTCGTCCACGGTGGCATCCGCTACCTCGAGCAGCTGAACTTCGGGCTCGTGCGCGAGGCGCTCATCGAGCGTGGTCTGCTGCTGCAGCGGATCGCCCCGCACCTGGTGAAGCCGGTGCGCTTCCTCTACCCGCTCAACCACCGCGTGTGGGAGCGGTTCTACATCGGCATCGGCATGGCGATGTACGACGCGTTCAGCTGGTCCGGCGGGCGCCCGCCCGGGGTCCCGCACCACCGGCACCTCAGCCGCACGCAGGTGCTCCGCTCGATGCCGTCGCTCAAGAAGGACGCCTTCGTCGGCGGCATGACCTACTACGACGCGCAGGTCGACGACGCCCGCTACGTCTCCTCGCTCGTGCGCACGGCGGTGTCGTACGGTGCCCACGCAGCGAGCCGGGTCCGGATCGAGGGCTTCATCAAGGTCGGGGAGCGCGTGGTCGGCGCCCAGGCCCACGACATCCAGACCGGTGAGCGGTTCGAGATCCGCGCGAAGCAGGTCGTGAACGCCACGGGTGTCTGGACGGACGACACCCAGGCGATGATCGGCACCCGCGGGCAGTTCAAGGTGCGGGCGTCGAAGGGTGTGCACCTCGTCATCCCGCGCGACCGCTTCCAGTCGAACATGGGCATGATCCTGCGCACCGAGAAGAGCGTGCTGTTCGTGATCCCGTGGGGCCGGCACTGGCTCGTCGGCACGACCGACACCGACTGGTACCTCGACAAGGCGCACCCGGCGGCGACCGCGGCGGACATCGACTACATCCTCGAGCACGTCAACAAGGTGCTCCGCGTCCCGCTCACCCGTGAGGACGTCGAGGGCGTCTACGCCGGCCTCCGCCCGTTGCTGGCGGGTGAGTCCGACCAGACCTCGAAGCTCAGCCGTGAGCACGTCGTCGCCCACACCGTGCCCGGGCTCGTGGTCGTCGCCGGCGGCAAGTGGACGACCTACCGCGTGATGGGCAAGGACGCGATCGACGAGGCGGTGGCGGCGATGGACGGGAAGATCCCGGCGTCGACGACCGAGGACATCCCGCTGCTCGGGGCCGAGGGCTACCCGGCAGCGTGGAACCGTCGCGCGCGGACCGCCCGCAGCTTCAACGTGCACAAGGTCCGCATCGAGCACCTCCTGAACCGCTACGGCACCCTGGCGACCGAAGTGTTGCAGCTGGTGGAGCAGGACCCCACACTCGCCGAGCCGCTGCCCGGAGCCGACGACTACATCGCCGCCGAGGTCGTGTACGCGGCCTCGCACGAGGGCGCCCTGCACCTGGAGGACGTCCTCGCCCGCCGAACCCGCATCTCGATCGAGGCCTGGGACCGCGGTGAGTCGGCGGCTCCGGTCGCGGCGAAGCTCATGGCGGACGTGCTCGGCTGGGACCAGGAGACCACCGAGCACGAGGTGTCGAACTACCTCAAGCGTGTGTCCGCGGAACGCGAGTCGCAGCTGCAGCCCGACGACGAGAGCGCGGATCGCGTGCGGCTCGAGGCACCGGACATCGCGTTCGGCTTCGACGAGGACGACGTCGTCGTGGGCGGTGGCCGCAGCAGCGGTGCCGAGGGCGCGAAGGCGTCGGACGAGCAGGTCGTGGGCGAGAAGACGAGCGAGCCGGAGTAACGAGGCAGCAGACGCCGTCGTGTCCCCGAGACGCCGGCGTCTGCGGGTTCTACGAGACGCCGTCGTGTTGCCGAGACGCCGCGTGGTCAGCGAGACGCCGCCGAATTCGGCGGCGTCTCGCGGTGGACGGGGCGTCTCGGCGAGACGCCGGCGTCTTGCGGAGCCGACCCGCGCCTCCAGACAGACAGACAGACAGACAGACAGGCAGACAGGCAGACAGACAGGCCGACAGCAGACGGGCGGACGGGAGGCCCGGGGTGCGTCCGTCAGGCGGCGCGCGCCCGCAGGGCGGCGCGGCGCACGTGCACCGCCTGACCGACGACGAGCACGAACGGCAGCGCGACCAGCGCGACCGCACTCGTGACGTACAGCACGCCGGCCCAGATGGTGTGGTCGCCGCCGCCGACCCCGTAGGCGTCAGCGACGTCCATGCCGAGCGCGAACCCGCTCCAGAACGACGACGGCGCACCGAACGCCACGACGGCGAGCAGCACCGTTGCCATCACGTGTGCGGTGGCGCGGGTGATCAGCAGCAGCACGGAGAGTCCGGCGGCGAGCAGCACACCGACTGCGGCGACCACGATGACGATCACCGTGTCGGTCCGCACCGAGAAGCCCTGCCGGGTGAGCTCGGCGTGGATCTGCGCGAGCGACTGCCCGGGCACCGCTCCGAGCGGGTCGAGCACGAGCGCGTTCACTGCGAGCAACGTTGCGTACAGCGCGACGACCAGCGTCCCGACGACCCCGACGACGATCCGAGTGTTCCCCATCCACAGAACTGTACTGACCGGAATGCGTGGGGCCCTCCGGTGGTTAGCATGGACGTACTCGAAAAGGGAGCCATCATGGTCGACGTCCATCGCGTCAAACTCCCCGGAGTCGGCGTGTTGCACACCTTCTACACCGACGACGGTGGCAAGTGCGGGGTCATCACGCACCGGTCGGGCCACTCCGACCTCATCTCGTTCGCCGACGTCTCCGACGGCGCGGACAAGTCCGAGAAGGTCTCGCTGCGCCTCAGCGAGGACGAAGCCCGCACGCTCGCCGAACTCCTGGGCGGCACCCGGATCACCGAGGGCCTCGACAAGCTCGACGAGATCCCCGGGCTGTCCATCGACTGGTTCTCGGTCGACTACGATGACGCGATCGCCGGCAAGCCCCTCGGCGACCTGCACGACTCGGGCTTCATCGGCCTGACCGTGGTCGCCGTGGTCCGTGGCGACAGCGCCAACCCGGCACCCTCGTCGGACTTCGTCGTCTTCCCCGGTGACACCATCGTCGTCGCCGGTTCCCCCGAGAAGGTCGCCAAGGCCTTCTCCTTCTACCGCAGCGGAGAGCTTGCGGCCGCATCGGCCGAGGCCCCGCGGAAGAGCTAGCGCATGCACCTGGGCGGTGAACTGCTCACCATCGGGGTGCTCTTCGTCATCGCCTACGTCCTCGGGCGGCTCGGCAAGACCATCGGTCTGCCGGCGATCCCGATCTACATGATCGTCGGGCTCATCGCGAGCCCGCACACCCCGTGGATCGGCCTCAACGTCGAGTCGCACACGATCGAGCTCATCGCGACCTTCGGGCTCATCCTGCTGCTGTTCAACCTCGGCTTGGAGTTCGACCAAGAGGAGTTCTACGGCAACGCCGGAAAACTCCTGGTGTCGGGGGGCACCTACGTCGTCATCAACATGGGTGTCGGGTTCGCCTTCGGGTTCTCGCTCGGCTGGGGCACCCGAGAAGCCCTGATCATCGCCGGCATGACGGCCACGTCGTCGAGCGCGATCGTCACGAAGCTCCTCATCGAGCTGCGACGACTCGCGAACGACGAGACACCGATGATCCTGGGCGTCACGGTCATCGAGGACGTCTTCATCGCCATCTACCTGGCGATCGTCTCGGTCGTGCTGTCCGGCGACACGAACGCCTGGGCCGTCGTCGGCAAGCTCGCGCTCGCGTTCGGCTTCCTCATCGTGATGTTCACGCTCGCCCGGTTCGCCGGCAAGTGGGTCTCGAAGATCTTCGCGACGCGTGACGACGAGCTGTTCACGGTGCTGTTCTTCGGACTCGCCGTCATGTTCGGCGGCATCGGCGACCTGCTCGGCGTGACCGACGCCATCGGCGCCTTCGTCATCGGTCTGCTCTGTGGCGCCACCCGGTACCGCGACCGCATCGAGCAGCTCGCCCTGCCGATGCGCGACGTCTTCGCCGCGTTCTTCTTCGTGAACTTCGGGCTCGGCCTCGACCTGTCGACCTTCGGCGAGGTGCTCTGGCCGGTCCTCGCTGCGATCGGCATGACGGTCGTGCTCAACGCCGTCGCCGGGCAGATCGTCGCGCGCATGAACGGCTTCAACGTCCAGCAGGGGATCAACACCGCCGTGATCCTGGTGAACCGTGGCGAGTTCGCCCTGATCCTCGCGACGCTGTCGGCTGCCGCCGGACTGGAGGCGCGGATCACCGCGTTCGCGGGCCTCTACGTCCTCGTCATGGCCATCCTCGGGCCGCTGCTCGCGGTGAACTCGGAGCGGATCGGCCGCCTCGTGGTGCGCCCCGCCCGCCTCGCCCGCCTGCGCGGGCGGCTCGGCGGCCGCCGTGCGGTCGCCGCGGCTGCCGCCGCCGAGGCAGCGGAGGCCGAAGAAGCCGAAGCAGCGTCCACCGCCGCGGTCCGTCGTGCCGAGCGGGACCGCCAGTTCGCGGAGGAGTTCGCGCTCGTGGAGGCCGCTGGCAGGGACGAGCAGGAGAATGGGACACCGGAGGCGACCGACGAACCCGTCACGTCGCCGGTCGAGATCCCCACCGAGCGCCCCGAACGCCCGGTCCGACAGCGCGATCCGGAGTACTGATACAGATGTGGGCCGTTGCCCGACGACCGAGGTGGATCGCGCTGCTGTTGCTGGCGCTCGTGCTTGCGGCGGTGTTCGCGGGGCTGGGCAAGTGGCAGCTCGAGCGGAGCATCGCCAACGGCAAACCGCTGCCGGCGACCACCGAGACCCGCAAGACGCTCCAGGCGATCACCGCCCCCGAAGAGCCGGCGAGCGAGACCATCGCCGGCCAGAAGGTCACCGTCACCGGCACGTTCGTCGCCGGCGACACCACGATCCTGACCGGCCGCACCGGTGGTGGGACGTACCAGACCGTGGGTCACCTGGTGGACTCGGATGGTGGGGCGAGCCTCCCGGTCGTCATCGGATGGTCCGACCAACGGTCGGCCGCCGTCGCCGGTGGTGACCACCTGGCGGACGGGCAGACGCTCACGGTGCAGGGCCGGTACTACCCGGCCGAGTCGCCCGACCAGGACACCTACAAGCAGGCGGAGTACTCCGCAGTGGCGCCCGCCCGCTTCGTGAACACGTGGAAGGCCTTCGACGACCGGATGTACCTCGGGTACGTCGTCGCCGACGGGGCCACCGCGCAGGCAGCCGACCTCGGCACCATCGCCGACCGCGCGCCGTCTCGTGACGTCCAGTTCGACTGGCTGAACCTGTTCTACGCGATCGAGTGGGTCGTCTTCGCCGGGTTCGCCGTGTTCCTCTGGTACCGGTTCGTGAAGGACGCCTGGGAGCGCGAGCAAGAGGACGAGCGCGACGCCGCTCTCGCCGCCGAAGCCGCTGCGCTCCGACGGTAGGATGGCCGATATGGCTCTGACCGTCCGAACCCGCGACATCCCGAAGATCCCGGGTGCGGTGAAGTGGTACCGCGTCTCCGCGTACATCACCGGTGTGCTGCTGCTGGCCCTCGTGATCGAGGTCATCATCAAGTACACGCCGCTCCAGCTCGAGATGCAGCTCGGCAACGGCCCGTTCTTCGTGCCGAACGGCACGGCCGGCGAAGCACCCGGCACGTTCAACCTGTCGATCGCGATCCTCATCGCGCACGGCTGGCTGTACGTCCTCTACCTCTTCACGGACTTCCGTCTGTGGAGCATCATGCGCTGGAGGCCCTCCCGCTTCCTGCTCATCGCCCTCGGTGGCATCATCCCGTTCATGTCCTTCGTGGTCGAACACCGCATGCAGCAGAAGGCCATGGACACCTACCACGAGCTGATCGCTGCCCAGCAGCGTGAGAAGGAGGCCGCTCGGTGAGCGAGACCGAACAGCGTCCCGTCCTCGTCGTCGACTTCGGGGCCCAGTACGCGCAGCTCATCGCGCGTCGGGTCCGTGAAGCGAACGTCTACAGCGAGATCGTCCCGCACTCCATCACGGCGGACGAGGTCCGCGCGAAGGACCCCGCAGCCATCGTGCTGTCCGGCGGTCCGTCGTCCGTGTACGAAGAGGGTGCGCCGTCGCTCGACGGCGACATCCTCGACCTCGGCGTCCCCGTGCTCGGTATCTGCTACGGCTTCCAGGCCATGGCGACCGCCCTCGGTGGCGAGGTCGCGAACACCGGCCTGCGCGAGTACGGCGCGACGTCCGTCGACGTCAGCGGGACCGACAGTGTCCTGCTCGGGGGCCAGCCCGGGTCCCAGGTCACGTGGATGTCGCACGGCGACTCCGTGGCGAAGGCACCCGAGGGCTTCGAGGTCCTCGCATCGAGTGCCTCGACCCCCGTTGCGGCGTTCGCGTCCGACGAGCGCAAGCTCTACGGCGTGCAGTGGCACCCCGAGGTGAAGCACTCCGAGCACGGCCAGGCCGTCCTCGAGAACTTCCTGCACCGCGCAGCCGGCCTGCCCGGCGACTGGAACTCGAGCAACGTCATCGACGAGCAGGTCGCCCGGATCCAGGCCCAGGTCGGGTCGAACCGCGTCATCGCCGGGCTGTCCGGCGGTGTCGACTCCGCCGTCGCCGCAGCCATCGTGCACAAGGCCGTCGGCGATCAGCTCACCTGCGTCTTCGTCGACCACGGACTCCTGCGCGCCGACGAGCGCAAGCAGGTGGAAGAGGACTACGTCGCCTCCACTGGTGTCCGACTCATCACGATCGACGCCGAGCAGCAGTTCCTCGACGCCCTCGCCGGGGTGAGCGACCCCGAGCAGAAGCGCAAGATCATCGGACGCGAGTTCATCCGCACGTTCGAGGCCGCGGCAGAGGCACTCGTGCTCGAGGCCCGCGGGGACGGTGACGCCGGCGAGGTCAAGTTCCTCGTGCAGGGCACCCTCTACCCCGACGTCGTCGAGTCCGGCGGCGGAGCAGGCACCGCGAACATCAAGTCGCACCACAACGTCGGCGGCCTACCCGAGGACATGACCTTCGAACTCGTCGAGCCGCTCCGTGCGCTCTTCAAGGACGAGGTCCGTGCCGTCGGCCGCGAGCTCGGTCTGCCCGAGGTCATCGTCGGCCGCCAGCCGTTCCCCGGACCGGGGCTCGGCATCCGCATCGTGGGTTCGGTCGACAAGCAGCGGCTGGAGCTCCTCCGTGCCGCCGACAAGATCGCGCGCGAGGAACTCACCGCAGCGGGCCTCGACGGGGAGATCTGGCAGTGCCCGGTCGTCCTGCTCGCCGACGTCCGCTCCGTGGGCGTCCAGGGTGACGGCCGCACGTACGGGCACCCGATCGTGCTCCGTCCGGTCTCGTCCGAGGACGCCATGACCGCCGACTGGACGCGCCTGCCGTACGACGTGCTCGCGAAGATCTCGAACCGCATCACGAACGAGGTGCCCGACGTCAACCGGGTCGTGCTCGACGTCACGTCGAAGCCGCCAGGGACGATCGAGTGGGAGTGACGCTCCCCTGAACGCCCGGAGGCCCGGTACGCACTGCGTGCCGGGCCTCCGCGCGTCCGTGGGCGGGCGTGCGTGCGTCGGGTGAGTGGGTGCGTTCCCGAGGTTCCGAAATCTCGGCATCTCGCGCCGCTGCCGGGGCACCCGTGGAACCTCGGCGCCGCACCGGCGGCGTGTTGTGGAACCTCGGCGCCGCAGGGACGGCGAGGCAAGACGAGGACAGCGCAAAGCCGGGTCAGGACATCCCCGCTCTCGGGAACTACGAAGGGCCCCGGCAGCGCCGGGGCCCTTCGTGTGTGCGGTGGTGCTAGTTGCGGGAGCTGCTCGCGATGATCGCGAGGATGCGCAGGATCTCGAGGTACAGCCAGACGAGCGTGACGATGAGGCCGAACGCTGCGGTCCACGCGTAGATGCGGGGTGCGCCGCGCTGAACACCGGTCTTGATCTGGTCGAAGTCGAGGATCAGCGAGTAGGCGGCCATGACGACCACGAAGATCCCGATGAGTACACCGAGCGGGATGCCGAACAGCGTCACGCCCATGAGCCCGAACGCCGATTGCGTGACGCCGGTCCACATCAGGACGAGGTTCACGAGCGAGAACGCCATGTACCCGACGATCGCGATGAGGAAGAAGCGGGTGGCCTTCGGCGTCGCACGGACCTTGCCCGACATGAACAGCAACAGCGTCACCGCGAACACGCCGAGGGTCCCGAACACCGCCTGCGGGACGATGCCGTCGAACGCGCTGTTGTAGAACCCGGAGATACCACCGACGAACAGGCCCTCGAAGAACGCGTACGCCAGCACGAGCGCGGGCGACGGCTTCTTCTTGAACGTGTTGACGAGCGCCAGGACGAACCCGACGATCGCACCGACGATCCAGACGATCGGGGGCAGGTTCCAGCCGGCCACCGCGCCGACGAGCAGCACGCCGAAGGCGAGCAGCGTCTTGACGATGGTGTCTTCGTACGACATGCGGTCCGTGTCGACCGTGGAGGCCGCCGGACGGTCGTACATGTGCTGCAGCTGGTCGGGGGTCATCCCGCCCTGAGCCTGCTGCGGGGTCTGTCCCCAGCCGGCCTGCTGCTGACCAGCGCCGCGCCCGCCCCAGGTGTTGGCTCCCTGGGCGTTGAAGGCGGGGGACTGGTCGAAACCGGGCTTGAAGGCCATGGTGTCCTCTTCCTAGGAGATACGAGTTCTCTCAGCCTAGGTGCGCTCGGTCGCGGAAGGCTGAGGATTCGCGGCGAGCGGACGCGGGCCCGGAGGCCCTGACGACGGCAGCCTATGGGCGCCCGCTGCGCGCGGGCCTCGAAGTCGTCGAGAGTCCGCCGTCGAACGCGCCGAGCCCGACGGCAGCGCCGGGTACAGCCAGGTCACGAGCGCCACCGAGATCGTCAGGAGCAGGAACCAGGCGACGATCTTCGTCGGGGCCACCGGCTGCCACACGGCGAGCTGCGCGGGGTACCTCCACGCCCCGGCCCAGGTCGCGACGTTCTCGGCGAACCAGATGAACACAGCGACGAGTCCCATCGCCACGAGCACCGGCATGCGCATGGTCGCCCGGTGGATCCGGACGTGCATGCTCGTGCGGGCGAAGAGCAGCACGACGAGCGCGAGCAGGACCCAGCGGGCGTCGGGCAGGAAGTGGTGGCCGAAGAAGTTCAGGTACACGCCTGCGGCGACGACGGCGAGCAGCCACTGCCGCGGGTACCGGTCGAACCGCAGGTCGAACAGGCGGTACACGCGGACCATGTACGACCCGACTGCGCCGTACATGAAGCCGGAGAACAGCGGGACCCCGGCGACGACGAGCACTCCGCCGGGTTCGTAGGACCACGAGCCCATGTGCGTCTTGAAGACCTCCATGGCGGTGCCCACGACGTGGAAGAGCAGGACGACCCGGAGCTCCCGGATGGTCTCGAGCCCGAACACGAGCATGCCGAGCTGCAGCAGCACCGCGACGACGGTCAGCACGTCGTTCCGGAACGCCGCCGGCACGGTGCCGTGCGCCACGGCCATCGAGCCGAGAAGCAGTGCCCCGAACGCGCACGCCCATGCCTGCTTCGCGCCGAACACCAGGAACTCGGTGACGAACAGCCGGACGGGTCGGTGTGGCTGGTGTCCGGCGTCGAGCAGTCGGCGGGCGGCGCGGTCGATCCTCGCCTCGACGGCGGTGGAGAGCGAGCGGACGGTCATGCGGCGATGCTCTGCGGCGATGCTGGGAACGATCGTCCCCGGGGGCACGCGTGTGTCCCACGACACAGGTCGGTCCGCGGTCACCCCAGGCAAGTAGGGTCGCGCCATGACCCTCGTGATCGCCCACCGCGGTGCGTCCGGCTACCGCCCCGAGCACTCGCGGAGCGCGTACGAACTCGCGATCGAGCTCGGTGCCGACGCGATCGAGCCCGACCTGGTGCCCACGAAGGACGGCGTGCTCGTGCTTCGCCACGAGAACGAGGTCTCCGGCACCACGGACGTCGCGGACCACCCGGAGTTCCGGCACCTGCGCACGACGAAGACCGTCGACGGCCAGACCCTGACCGGCTGGTTCACCGAGGACTTCACGTGGGCCGAGCTGCAGACGCTCCGCACCCGGGAGCGCCTGCCCGCGCTGCGCCCCGGTTCGGCCGAGCACGACGGCGAGGAACCGATCCTGCGTTTCGAGGACCTGCTCGCGATCCTCGACGCCGCTCCCCGGCCGGTCGGGCTCGTGGCCGAGGTCAAGCACGCCGCGTACTTCGACCGTGCGGGGTTCCCGATGGACGATCTCGTCGACCGCGCGCTCGGTGACGCCGGGTGGCGGAGCGACGAGCGGCTCACGATCGAGAGCTTCGAGAAGGGCGTGCTCCGCAGCCTGCGCGAGCGTCGCACGGGTGGTCGGCTGGTGTACCTCCAGGAGGCCCGTGGCAGCGCCGCCGACGAGGTCGCGTCCCACGGCTCGCTCGCGCCCACCTACGCCGCAGAGCGCTCCGAGGACGCGCTCGCGTCGTTCGGGACGGAGTTCCACGGCATCAGCGTCGACCTCGGCACGCTGATGGCCGGGGTGGACAGCGTCGCGCTCGAGGACCCGACGCCGGTCCGGAGCGCGATCGTCGACCGTGCGCACGACGCCGGGCTCGCCGTCTACACGTGGACGCTCCGGCCGGAGAACCGGTTCCTGCCCGGGCCGCTGCGGCGGGGTGGGGACGTCGCGGCCTTCGGCGACTGGGAGCGCTGGTACACCTCGGTGATCCGGACGGGCCTCGACGGGGTGTTCGCGGACCACACGGACCTGGCGGTCCTCGCCCGGTCGGCTGTCGGGGGTCCCGCTTAGACTGTCCCGAACATGACGATCGTGCTCGACCCCTTCGAATCGACGCCCGAGCCGGGCGCCGGTGCCCGTGCGTACGAAGACCCGTTCACCGCGGGTCTGAACCCCCAGCAGAAGGAAGCCGTCGAGTACCGCGGCGAATCCCTGCTGATCGTGGCCGGCGCCGGATCCGGCAAGACGAGTGTCCTCACGCGCCGCATCGCGCTGCTGCTCGCCAACCGTGAAGCCTGGCCGTCGCAGATCCTCGCGATCACGTTCACGAACAAGGCCGCGGCGGAGATGCGCGAGCGCGTCCGTGCCCTGGTCGGTGGCGAGTCCGACGGCATGTGGATCTCGACGTTCCACTCGGCGTGCGTGCGGATCCTCCGTCGAGAAGCCGAGCGGTTCGGGTTCCCGCAGTCGTTCACGATCTACGACTCGGCCGACTCCAAGGCACTGCTGAAGCGGATCATCAAGCAGCTCGACGCGGACTCGCTCGGGCTGACCGTGGGTGCCGCGGCGTCGAAGATCTCGAAGCTCAAGAACGAGCTGCAGGACGTCGACTCGTACGCGCGCAACATCAACGTGAACGACCCGCAAGAGGTCATGTTCACCGAGGTCTTCCGGCAGTACACGAACGAGCTCCGCCGGGCGAACGCCTTCGACTTCGACGACCTCATCGGCCAGACGGTGTTCCTGTTCCGGGCCTTCCCCGAGGTCGCTGCGCTCTACCAGCGGCGCTTCCGGTTCATCCTGGTCGACGAGTACCAGGACACGAACCACGCGCAGTACTCCCTGATCCGCGAGCTCACCCGCCCGGTGCCGGTGGAGCAGGTCGACAAGCTCGAGGACTCCGGCCAGCACGTCGCCCGCATGCGCGAGCGCGACGGCTCGATCGCCGGTGCGTCCCTGACCGTGGTCGGTGACTCGGACCAGTCGATCTACGCGTTCCGCGGGGCCGACATCCGCAACATCGTCGAGTTCGAGCGCGACTTCCCGAACTCCAAGGTCATCCTGCTCGAGCAGAACTACCGCTCGACGCAGACCATCCTCGACGCCGCCAACGCCGTCATCGCGAACAACTTCGACCGTCAGGCGAAGAACCTGTTCACCGACGTCGGTGCGGGCGAGAAGATCGTCGGCTTCACCGGGTACACCGGCCACGACGAGGCCCAGTTCGTCGCCGACGAGATCCAGCGGCTGCGCGAGGACGGCATGGACTACCGCGACATGGCGGTGTTCTACCGGACGAACTCGCAGACCCGTGCGCTGGAGGAGATCTTCATCCGCGCCGCGATCCCGTACCGGGTGCTCGGCGGCACGAAGTTCTACGAGCGCGCCGAGATCAAGGACGCCATGGCGTACCTGATCACCGTGGCGAACCCGGCCGACCCGATGGCCCTCCGTCGCGTGCTCAACGTGCCGAAGCGCGGGATCGGCTCGGTCACCGAGACGACCCTGCAGCGCTATGCCGACGAGCACGAGACGACGATGCGCGACGCCCTGCGGCACGCGGGTGAGCTCGGCTTCGGGCCGAAGGTGCGGAACGCCATCACCGAGTTCGCGGCCTTGCTCGACTCGGTGTCCGAGAAGGCCCCCACGCAGCCGGTCGTCGACACCCTGACGCAGCTGCTCGACGGCTCCCACCTGCTCGACAACCTGCGGAAGTCCCCGGACGCCCAGGACGCCGCTCGGGCCGACAACATCGATGAGCTCGTGGCGGTGACGCGTGAGTTCCAGAAGAACAACCCCGAGGGGACGCTGACCGACTTCCTGACCGAGGTCTCGCTGGTCGCCGCGGCGGACGAGCTCGACGACTCGTCGGGCACGGTGTCGCTCATGACGTTGCACACGGCCAAGGGCCTGGAGTACGAGGCCGTGTTCCTGACCGGTGTCGAGGAAGACCTGCTGCCGCACCGGATGTCCGCGAACGAACCGGGCGGCCCCTCAGAGGAGCGCCGCCTGTTCTACGTGGGCATCACCCGTGCGAAGAAGGTGCTGTTCCTGTCGCTCGCGATGACCCGCGCCCAGTTCGGTGACGTCAACGTGGCGATGCCGTCGCGCTTCCTGCAGGAGATCCCCGAGGGACTCATCGAGTGGAAGCAGTCCCCGGGCATGGCGAACAGCCGTGGTGGCACACAGCCCCGCGCGCTCAACGCCAAGCGCGAGGGCGGCATCGGCAGCGGCGGTGGTGGCTACCGCGGCGATGGCGGCTGGGGCGGCGGTTCGTACGACCGTGCGGCCGCCGCGTCGAAGACCCGCCCGAAGACCGAGTGGGCGAACCGGGTGTCCGGTCAGGTCCGCGACAACGGCGACATGGAACTCGTCGCCGGCGACCGCATCAAGCACGTCGACTTCGGTGAGGGCACGGTGTCCGCGGTGACCGGCCAGGGCGCGAAGCGCATCGCGGAGATCGCGTTCGACTCCGCCGGTCGCAAGAAGCTGCTCATCAAGATCGCCCCGATCGAGAAGCTGTAGGAGCCTTCACCGGTCCCCACCGGAACTGGCAGGTTCACCGAGCCCGGCGTTCACGTTCCGGACCCGGCTCGTTCGCCCCTGCTCGCTAGCGTGCGCGTCTGTGCAGAACTCTCCTCGCCCTGATCGCACCCCGGTCTCGCGCCGCGGTTTCCTCGTCGGCTCCGGACTGGCCGGCGCCGCCGGGATCGCCGGTGCGAGCGGCCTCGGTGTCGCGCCGGCCGCCGCCGACGCGCTGTCGGCGCCCGCCGCACGGCCGTCCGATCCGACCGAGTACGCGGCGCAGTCGGTGGCCGCGCGCGGTCACGCCGGACGCTGGCGCCCGGACACGGCGTCGCCGCGGTTCACCGTCGCGGTGATGCCGGACACGCAGTACATGTTCGACGGCGCCGCGGTCGACCAGGCCCCGATGCGCGCCTCGCTCGAGTACGTCGTGCGCGAGCAGGTCCGGCACAACACGGTGTTCCTGGTCCACCTCGGCGACCTGACCCAGAACGGCGCGGCGTCCGAGATGCGCGCGTCGGGCGAGGTGTTCGAGGTACTCGACCGTGCCGGAGCGCCCTACAGCGTGCTCGCCGGCAACCACGACGTCGACTCGTCGACCGACGACCAGCGCGGCCGCACCCCGTACCTCGACGTGTTCGGCCCGCAGCGGTTCCGGAAGGCTCCCGGCTGGATCGGGGCGAGCCCGGACGGGTACAACTCCGCGCACCGGTTCACGGCGGGCGGTCGCGAGTGGGTCGTCCTCGCGCTCGACTGGCGGACGAGTGCGAGCGGCCTCGCCTGGGCCAGCTCCGTGCTCGCCGCTCGGCCGCACGCTCCGGTGATCCTCACGACACACGCCATCGTCGACTCCGACCCCGGTGGCGGGGCGGCCTTCGACCCCTACGGGCAGCAGCTCTGGGACTCCTTCATCACGAAGCACGACCAGGTGTTCCTGACGCTCAACGGGCACTACTGGGGTCCGGGCCGCACGACCGCACGGAACGCCGCCGGCCACGACGTCGCCCTGCACCTGACCAACTACCAGAACCGCTACTACGGCGGGGCGGCCATGATCCGGCTCTACCACGTCGACCTCGAACGGAACGTCATCGACGTCGAGACCCTCTCGCCGTTCCTGCTCGCCGGTGGGCTCGGTGACGCGAACGAGCTCGCGGCCCAGGAGTTCCGCCTCAGCGGCGACGTCGACCGCTTCACCATGGCAGTGGACTTCGACGCGCGCTTCGCGGGGTTCGCGCCGGTCGCACCACGGGCCTCCCGTCCGGCGGCACGCATGCTCGTGCCCGGGACGCTGGCGTACTGGCGGTTCGACGGCAACGCCGACGGAGCGGCGCTCGTGCCGACGACGCGGGTGCACGACCAGAGCGGGCGGGGGAACGACCTGGTGGTCGCCGGGCGCTCGGGCGCGGTGGCCGGGGCGCTGCGCTGGTCCGCCGGGCACCACCCCGACCAGCCGGGTGCCGGCAGCCTGGCGCTGCAGGGCGGCAAGTCCGGTGGCGACCACCTGCAGACCGTCCCCACGGCGCCGCTCAACCGGACCCGGTTCCCCCGCGGGTACACGGTCGAGGCCTTCTTCGCGTTGCCGACCACCTTCGACCCGAGCACGAACGGGTTCAGCGCCCTGCTGTCGCAGTACTCGAGCGCCGGGCAGGTGGGGAAGGCGACGGTGGCCGGCGACGGCGACGGCGACCCGGCCGAGCCTGCCGTGACCCTGAGCCTGTCGGGGGACCGCGAACTGCAGTGGTGCGTGTACCCGGCGAGCCAGGACGGCTCGCTGACGAACTGGGGGCACGAGCTGCCGCTCGGGGCCTGGTGGCACGTGGCCGTGGTGAACGACGGGGCGCACACCGTGCTCTACGTCGACGGATGCCCGGTCGTGCGGAACCCCTCCACCCGGAACCACGGGCTGAGCACCATCGGCAAGCCGTGGCTGCTCGGCGGCTACCGCTACGGCGACGCGCTCGACAACGTGTTCGTCGGGTCGATCGGCGACGTGCGCATCGTCGGTCGGGCCCTGCGGCCGAGCGAGTTCATGAACGCCTGACAGTCCCGGTGGGGGCGTCGGACACGCCCGGCCGGTCGGGGCACCCCTCGTTCGGGTGGCACGAAAAAGCAGGTGAGGTTAGCCTTACCTAACGTGACAGCCTCCAACCCGACAGTCCCCATCGAGATCCTGACCTCGGCCACCGCCGAGCGCTACCGCTCCACCGTGACGTCGACGGTCGACCGCCTGGCCGACCGCTTCGCCGCCGCCGACCGTCCGACGACCGACACCGCTCCGGACGTCCTCCGGGCTCGGGTGCACGACGTCGACCTGGACGGGGAACCCCTCGGGACCGACCGTGCCCTCGCGGAACTCGACGACCTGTTCGTCCGCGAGGCCGTGTGGTTCCACGACCCCGGCTACCTCGCCCACCTGAACTGCCCGGTCGCCCTGCCCGCCGTCGCCGCCGAGTCCGTCCTCGCCGCGGTGAACCCGTCGGTCGACACCTGGGACCAGTCGCGGATCGGCACCGAGATCGAACGGCACGTCGTCGCCTGGCTCGCCGGGAGGATCGGGTTCGCGGCCGGTGACGGCATCTTCACCTCCGGCGGCTCGCAGTCCAACCTGCAGGCGCTGCTGCTGGCCCGCGAAGCTGCGCGCGCGACGGGAGGCGCGACCACCGGCACCGTGTTCACGACGGCCGAGACCCACTTCAGCATCGCGAAGTCGGCACGGCTCCTCGGCCTCGAGGCCGTGGTCGACGTCGCCACCGACGATGCCGGCCGGATGCGACCGGCAGCGCTCGCCGAGGCGATCGCCGCGACCCGGGCCGCGGGCGGGACCCCGATCGCCGTCGTCGCCACCGCCGGCACCACCGACCGCGGGGTGATCGACCCGCTCGAACCGATCGCCGACGTGTGCGACCTCGAGGGCGTCTGGATGCACGTCGACGCCGCGTACGGCTGTGGACTGCTCGTGTCCCCGACCCGGCGGCACCTGCTCGACGGCATCGAGCGGGCCCGCAGCGTGACGACCGACCTGCACAAGTCGTTCTTCCAGCCGGTGTCCTCGAGCGCGCTGCTCGTCCGTGACCCGGCCGACCTGCGCCGGACGGCCTGGTACGCCGACTACCTGAACCCCGAGGACGCCGCCGAGCCGAACCAGGTCGACAAGTCGCTGCAGACCACCCGCCGCTTCGACGCCCTGAAGCTCTGGGCGACGCTGCGGGCCGCCGGCGCCGACGCGATCGGCACGGCGTTCGACGCGGTGATCGACCTGGCAGCAGCCACCCACGCGATCGTCGACGAACACCCCGACCTGGTGCTCGTCGCCCCGACGCAGCTCAGCACGGTGTTGTTCCGCTGGCAGCCCGCCGGCATGACCGACGACGACGCCGATGCGCTGGTCGCTCCGATCCGTGCGGCCCTGCTCGCCGAGGGCCGGGTCCTCATCGCGAAGACCGTGATCGACGGCCGACCCTGCAACAAGCTGACGCTGCTCAACCCCGAGACCACCCCGGCCCAGATGCGTGCGTCGCTGGAGCACGTCGTCGCGACGGCCGAGCGCGTCCGAGCCGTCACCACCACGACCGAGGGAGCGACCCGATGACCGCCGACCGCACCGCCGACCGCACCGCCGCGGACGGCGCCGACGAGGTCCACGACCTGATCGGCATCGGCATCGGCCCGTTCAACCTCGGCCTCGCCTGCCTGACCGACCCGATCGACGACCTCGACGCGGTGTTCCTCGACGCCGCCGACGGCTTCGCCTGGCACCACGGCATGATGCTCGACGACGCCACGATCCAGGTGCCCTTCATGGCGGACCTGGTGACGATGGCCGACCCGACCTCGCCGTTCTCGTTCCTCGCGTGGCTCAAGGAGACCGGCCGCCTGTACCCGTTCTACATCCGCGAGGACTTCCACCCCCTGCGCAGCGAGTACGACGCGTACTGCCGGTGGGCCGCCGACCGGCTCGACACCCTCCGCTGGGGTCGGTCCGTCACGGCGGTCGAGCACGACCCGGCGACGGATGTGTTCACGGTGCACGCCGAGACCGATCAGGGTCCCGAGACGTACCGTGCACGCCACATCGTGGTCGGCATCGGTACGGAGCCATCGGTCCCCGCCCCGCTGCGTGGGATCGCCGGACCGGTGATCCACTCCGCCGAGTTCCTGCCGAACCGCGATGCCCTCCGCACGGCGGGCAGCATCGCGGTGATCGGCAGCGGGCAGTCCGCAGCCGAGGTCTACCGCGAACTGCTCGAGGACATCCGGCACGACGAGTACCGGCTCGACTGGATCACGCGCTCACCGCGGTTCTTCCCGATGGAGGACACCAAGCTCACGCTCGAGATGACGAGTCCGGAGTACACGGACCACTTCCACGGGCTGCCCGAGGACGTCCGCGACCACCTGGGGCGTGAACAGCGCGGGCTCTACAAGGGCATCAGCGCCGACCTCGTCGACGAGCTCTACGACCAGCTGTACCGGATCAGCGCGCGTGGCCCGATCCCGACGACCCTGCGCACCGAGACGAGCGTCGTCGGCGCCGAGTGGCTCGCCGACCGGGGGACGTACCGGCTGACGCTCCGCCACGAGCAGCTCGACCAGACGTACGAGCACGAGGTCGAACGGCTCGTCCTGGCCACCGGGTACACCCCGCGCGTCCCGCGGTTCCTTGACCCCGTCGAGCACCTCGTCGCCCGCGACGGTCGCGGTCGCCTGGCGGTCGCGCGCGACCACCACGTCGACACCCTCGGTGGACGCATCTGGGTGCAGAACGCCGAGGAGCACACGCACGGCCTGACCGCGCCCGACCTCGGGATGGGTGCGTGGCGGAACGCATCGATCATCCGGTCCGTCACGGGTCGCCCCGTGTACGGCCTGGAGGCCCGGATCGCCTTCCAGGAGTTCGGCCTGCCCGCCTCGGACCAGTCCACGGCCCCACCCGCCGGCGCGCACCGCGCGCCGGCCCGGCAGACGACCGAACGGACGGAGGTGCCCGCATGAGCGCGCACGTGACGAGCACCGAGGTGACGGGCAGTGCACTGGCCGGTGCGCCAGAGGTGACGGTGTCTGCCGGAGCCGTTCCGGGCCTCCTGACCGTCGAACCCGTGGACCCGGAACGCGACGCCGTCGTCGTCCAGTCGTGGCTCTCCCACCCGGCGTCGTCATGGTGGGAGATGGGGCACCTCGACGTCGCGGAGGTCCGCGACTACCTGGCCGGCGTGCAGGCGGACCCGGCGCAGGCCGCGTGGCTCGGCCGCCGCGACGGCGAACCGTGCTTCCTCGTCGAGACCTACGACCCTGCTGCCGTCCTGCTCACCGACGTGTGGGCGGCGGAGCCGGGCGACGTCGGCATGCACCTGCTCGTCGCACCGGTCCGGGCCGAGGGCCGTGTGCACGGACTGACCAGCGCTGTGATGCGCGCCGTCGTCGAGCACTGCCGCGACGTCCTCGGTGCGCGGCGGGTCGTCGTCGAGCCGGACGTCCGGAACACTGCGGTGCAGGCGAAGAACGCCGAGGTGGGGTTCCGCGCGCTGCGACAGGTGGACGTCGACGGCAAGCGAGCGCTGCTGTCGGTGCTCGACACCGACCGGATCGGCGTACCCGACGGCGACGGGCCGGCCGCGCACCTGCGACCCGAGCACCTGGAACCAGCCGAACGACACCTGGTCGCGAAGGCCATCGCCGAGTTCACCCACGAGCGGCTGATCGCACCCGTGCAGGACGGGGACGGCTGGCGGCTCGATGCGGGGGAGTCGACCTACCGGTTCCGGGCGCGGCGGCACGTGCTCGAGCACTGGTCGATCGACGAGGCCTCGTTGACGCGGGCCCGTGCGGGGGCGCCGGCGCCGCTCAGCGCGCAGGACCTCGTGCTCGAGCTGCACGAGGTGCTCGGGATCCCCGACGACCTGCTCGGCACGTACCTGGAGGAGATCGCCTCGACCCTGGCGAGCGCCGCCGCGAAGCACCGGCGGGGTGGGCCGTCGGGCGCGCAGTTGGCGCGTGGACGGTCAGGGGTCGGTTCGTCCGGTTCGCCCGGTTCGTCTGTCGACGCCGTCGTCGCTTCGTTCCAGGACGTCGAGTCGGCGATGACCGAGGGCCACCCGGCCTTCGTCGCCGCGAACGGGCGGATCGGGTTCGGGCTCGACGAGTACCGGGCCTTCGCGCCGGAGGCCGGCGGCCGGTTCCGGTACCGGTGGCTCGCCGCCCGTCGGGAGCACACGCACCTGGCGCTCGCCGCGGACCGGACCGAGCAGACGCACTGGCAGGCGGAACTCTCCGAAGCCGTTGTGGCCGGGTTCCGCTCCACGCTCGAGCGACGTGGGCTCGACCCCGACGACTACGTGTGGATCCCCGTGCACCCCTGGCAGTGGCAGCACCGGATCGCCGTGACCTTCGCGCCCGACCTGGGCCGCCAGGACCTGGTCGACCTCGGCGAGGGGCCCGACGAGTACCAGCCGCAGCAGTCCATCCGCACGGCGTTCAACCGCACCGATCCGACGCGCTCGTACGTGAAGACGGCGCTCGCCGTGCAGAACATGGGGTTCCTGCGGGGGATGTCGCCCGCGTACATGCGGAACACCCCGGCCGTGAACGACTGGGTCGAGTCGCTCGTCTCCGCCGACCCGACGCTGGCCGCCGCCGGCTTCTCGGTGCTCCGGGAGCACGCCGCCATCGGGTACACCGGTGACGCCTACCACCGGGTGGACGTGTCGTCGCCGCAGCGGAAGATGCTCGCGGCCCTGTGGCGGGAGAGCCCGCTGCCGCGGGTGACGGACGACGAGCGACTGCTCACGATGGCGGCGCTGCTGCACCGGGATGCCTCGGGGAACGCCGTCGTGTCAGCGCTGATCGAGGTGTCGGGACTCTCTGCCGACGAGTGGGTGCGGCGCTGGCTCGACGCCTACCTGCTGCCCGTCGTGCACTGCCTGACCGTGCACGACCTGGTGTTCATGCCGCACGGCGAGAACCTCGTGCTCGTCGTTCGTGACGGCGCCGTGGTCCGCGCCGTCATGAAGGACATCGGGGAAGAAGCAGCGGTGCTCGGGCGCCACGACGATCGTCCGGTGCCCGCCGACATCGACCGGATCGTGCACCCGGTGTCCGACGACGAAGCTGCGCTCGCGGTGTTCACCGACGTGTTCGACGGGGTGCTGCGCTTCGTCGCGGCGATCCTCGACGACGACGGGGTGCTGCCGGAGGCCCGGTTCTGGCAGGTGGTGGGGGAGTGCATCGACGCGCACGCCGCCGCGCACCCGGACCGTCGACGGCCCCTGGACCTGCGGGTGCCGACGTTCGAGCACTCCTGCCTGAACCGGCTGCAGCTGCGCAACACCCTGTCGATGGTCGACCTGGCGGACCAGTCGTCGTCGCTCATCCGGGCGGGGGCGATGGCGAACCCGATCGGGCGGTAGCGAGGGGCAGGGCGGATCCGGGCCGTGTCCGAGCGACCGGGGCCGGCCCGCGCCACGGGAAGCCGTGACGCGGGCCGACCATCCCGCAGCGGCCCCGAGCCGCCGGTCCTGCAAAGGCCCCACCTGCCCGGTTGTGTAACAAGTGCATTTCAGAACATCACCGGTCAGATGATCATGCTCTACCGTCGAGCGAACAGGCCGCCGACGGTGGCGGCCCACGAACCGGGAGGGGCCGCAATGTCGAAACTGCGGAACACGTTCACTGGTGCAGCGCTCGCTGGCGCGCTCGTTGCGGGAGGGCTCGTTGCTGCGCCCGCGGCATCGGCGGCATCGGCGGCTGAGGCGCCACGGCCCGTCGTCAACGTCGGAGCGGACCATCTGGAGGTCACGCCAGCGTTGGTGAACGAGGCCATCGCGGAAGCGCGTCGGGCAGGGGCAGTCAAGCGCGAGGACGTGCAACCGGACGGAACTCGCTCGGTCACCATCGACGGAGGCGACGGATTCGAGTTCACGCTCAACGAGACAGACCCGCGGCAGCGCCTGGGCTTCGGGTCGGACAATCGCGGCGTCTACATCGCCTTCAACACGTTCGACCAGAACGTGATCATCGGCGGGACGGGTGCGGCACTGCTCGTCGGCATCTGCGCGCTCGGGCCAGCTGCCTGTGTGGTCGGCGACGCCGCGGTCATCCTCGGCGCCTCCTACATCGCCACGCACAGCAAGTGCCCGAGCCCGAAGTCGGTTCGCGTGTACCCCGTCACCAAGAAGTCATCCCGTTGCGTGTAGGCGGAAACCGGAATGCCGTGACGAAGATCCTGCGCAGTGTGCCGTTCGCCGTCGCGTTCGGTATCGCACTCGTGATCGTCGGGTCAGCGGTCGCAACTGCTACGGCGAGCACGCCAGGCCGTGCTCTCGGCAGCGTCGTGCTCGGGCTCGCAGCTGGTGGAGCCGGATGTTACGTCGGCTTGACGATTCGGTACCGTCGTCGGCACTGATCATCGACGGGAGCGCTCTGTGTCACTCGGCGCAGAGCGCTCTTGTCTGCGGACATGGCTGTGGTCCGCGTCGACGGCCCGCAGCTGGGAAGCTGGTGCGGTGCACACGCGTGGGGACGAGGTCACGGTCGACATCGGGGACGTCGTCGACGCGGATCGAACCTGGCGCCGTGCATTCCGGCCAGTCAGGCGCATCCGAGGCGCCGGACTGTTGCTCGGCGGGGCGGTACTCGTCGGGGGAGTCGTCGTCGCAGAGCGGCCGAGTGACCGCGGTACCGCAGTGGTCCTGGTCTGCACGGTGCTGGTTGCCGCAGGGCTCGTCGCCCTCGGGTACCTGATCACGCGACGCCGGCTACGGCTGGCCCGGGCTGCGCGGACGACGGTCGTCGATGCCGGTGTCGCTCGAGTCCTGACGCTTGTTCGGGCTGCTGGCATCCCCGAGCTCGCCCCTGCCAGCGTTCGGCGTGTGCTGGTCGAGAGCGACAACGGACCGGGGCCCTGGTACGACCCGAAGCTCGGCCCGCACACGTGGCCGGTGTGGCGCGTGCTGACTGCCGACCCTACGGCGACGGTGTTCGTGGTGGCCAGGAAGTCCGACGACGCCCGGTCGCTGACGATCACCGTCGAGTCCGCGAAGCCATCGTGGTGGCAGCGGGACTGACCGGGACCGGACTCGACTACGGCTGCAGGCGCGTGGCTGACCAGACGCCGTCGGCGAGTGCGTACTGCAGGCGGCGGTGCATCCGGTCGCGGCTGCCGTGCCAGAACTCGACCATGTCGGGTTCGAGCCGCCATGCTACCCACCCGGCGGGCCGTGGCACGGCGTCGTCGGACTCGTCGAGCAACACGTTGGCGTCGTCGATCAGGTCCTGCAGCGTCCGGGGTTCGAGCACGGCGGACTGGTCGGCGATGGCGGTGGCGGCGCGGGACTTCGGTGAGCGGTCGGCGAAGAGCGCGTCGGACTCGTCGTCGGACAGCTGCACCGCCCGGCCCTCGAACCGGAGCTGCTGCATCGTCTCGCGCCAGTAGACCTGCAGCGCCGCGTGCGGGTTCTCGGCGAGCTGACGACCCTTCGGGCTGAGCGTCGAGGTGCCGAACACGAGCCCACGGTCGTCGAGCCGCTTCACGTCGACCGTGCGGGCGCTGACCCGGCCGTCGGAGCCGGCGGTGGCGAGGGTCATCGACCTCGGCTCGGAGACGTCGCGCTCGTCGGCTGCATCGAGCCACTGCTGCGCAAGGTCGAGCGGCGACGCCGGGGGTGCGTCGAACTCGGGCAGGTGCAGGGAATCGTCACCGGACAGCGAAGAGGACATGCCCCCACCCAATCGTGCTCAGTCCTGCCATGTCCAGGCTGCCGGGGGACGCCCACCCCGGGGTCCGGCGCTCGAGGGAGCAGCGACGCGTGCGAGCGCGGGGTTCGTGCGGAGCTTCCGGTTGAGGTTGCCGGGGTCCGGTGCCGTCCCCGTCAGGGCGACACGCAGCCGAGCGGCGTCCGCCGTGGTGAACGGATCGCCGAGCAGCGCCTGCGTGAACGGCAGGTCCGACCAGAGGAGCCCCCGGGCGCGTGCAAGCGCAGAGCCGACGATCCGGTCGTGGTCGAACGGCAGGCCGAGCGGCAGTGCGTCGACCTCGTGCCACGTCGCGTCGGAATCCGCCGCGGGGTCGATGACCGCGACGAATGCGATGCTGATCGCGGCGCTCCGCGGATCGCGGTCGGGCCCGTCGAACGCACCGACCTGCGCGAGGTGACGCACCGCCCCCAAGCCGAGCCCGGCCTTGGCGCGCAGGGCGCGCATGGCGCCGTCCGCGAGGATCTCGGTGCCGTCCAGGAGGACGCCGGGGAGCGCCTCTTGCCCGGCGTACGGGGCGTAGGCCCGCCGCGCGGTGGCGACCCGCAGACCGTCCGCCGTCACGAAGGACATCGGGACGACGTCGATCGCGATGAGCGGTTGGTCGCGGATCGCCGCTGCGGCGTCGGTCACGCGGTGGCCGCCCGGCGGGTGGCACGTGCCGAACGCTCGTCGCGGAGCGTCTGGCGGACGTCGGCGAAGGACTGGAGGCGCGTGAAGCGTCCGTCGATCCACACCGGCTGGAGCAGGCTCTTCGCCTCGTCGTCAGCCGTGGCTTGGTCCGTCTGCCGGATCTCACCGGTCTCGTCGCGGTGCAGGGCGATGCGGCCCTTCGCGCTCTTCTTGCCGCTGCCGGTCTTCGGGTCCTTCTGGATGTCGACGGGCTCGCCGTCCACGAGTGCCCACGTGGCCTTGACCGCGCTGCCGAGGTTGTCGCGGGTCATGTACTGGTACGTGTACGACCCGATGCCGAGCACGATGTTGTCGCTCGAGTACCCCTTGGCGGCCAAGCGCTCGTAGATGCGACGGGCACGGTCGAGCGTGATGCTGTCGCCGTAGATGACACCGATGTGCTGGTCGAGGACCTTGAAGCCCTGCTCGTTCACGGTGTGCCCGAAGATCTCGTCGAGCAGTTCGACGACACCCTTCTGCTCGTGACTGCGGTCGGCGGAGAACAGTTCGGCCTCGTCGACGCCGTGCACCGTGCCGGTGACGATGTCGACCGGGTCGCCCGAGTCGGGCCGGATGACGAGCTTGCCGTCCCGACCTATGATGCGGTCCTTGAGCTGCGGGAGCGTCTCGGTGATGACCTTGAACAGGTCGAAGCCGTCGCTGACCGCCGATACGATGCCCGTCGGGTAGACGTCGAGGATCTGCTCGAAGGTCGCCAGCTCGCCGTCGGCGCCGCGGACGCACATGACGCTGTGCTCGGTGGCGGGCACGCTCGCGGCCACCAGGCCGTTGTCGCCCGGGTAGTAGCGGTCGATGAAGTCGAGCGACGGCATCGAGTCGGTGCCGAGGAACGAGAGCAGGTGGCCAGCGCCGCCGGCTGCCGCCGACTCGATGCTCGACTGCCCGCGGAACGAGAAGTCGTGCGCGGCGAAGTCGATGCCGGCCGGGACCGCTCCGGTGCGGGCGGCCCAGTCCTCCATCAGGTCGCGGTACTCGAGTGCCTTCGTCGCGACCGTCGACGGGTGCCAGATCGAGGCCGACAGTGCCGTCTCGATGTAGTTGGGCAGCCAGTAGAACTCGTCGATCGTGTTCTCGACGGTCAGGGTCGCGACACCGATCGGGGCCAGGGTGCCTTCGGGCAGCGCACGGACCTCGAGGGGCAGGTAGCCGAGGCGGTGCAGAGCCCGGACGTGGTCGGTGCCGATGTGGTTCGGGCCGAAGTAGCCCTGCAGTGCTTCGTCGAAGAGCCGGACGACCTCGTCTTCGTCGGCGGCGAAGAACGGCGCCCAGGCCTCGACGAGCGAGCGCTGGATGAACGCCTGCAGCCCGAAGACCACGGCGTGGGTCGACTCCGGCATGTGCGCGTTCGACCGGTTCGTCCAGTTGATCAGGATGCGGGTGGTGCCGGCCGGGTAGACCTGCCGGTGCGAGTGCTTGTAACCGTCGACGGCCAGCAGCGGCGCGATCGGGCTCGCCGTGGTGATGCGCGGCTCGATCCCGGTGGTCGTTCCGGCGTTCGCGGTGGTCGTGGTGCTTGCGGTCTGCGTCATCGGATCTGCTCCGTCAGGTAGGGGGTGAGTGCGATCGTGCGCAGGCCCTCGATGGCGTTCTGCGCGGGGTACGAGTCGGTGGTGACGATCTCGCCGAAGTGGTCGGCGAGTTGTGCTGCCCGGCCGGAGAAGACGCCGTGCGAGACCCAGAGGCTGAGGCGTTCCTTCGGCAAGCCCGTCGAGCCGGCGAGGCCCATGAACGTGCCGCCGCCGTCGCAGATGTCGTCGACCACCAGGAACCGACCGGTGTCGGGGAGCGGTTCGCAGGTGAAGCCGTCGAGCCTGCCGGTGTCGGGGTTGCGGTGCTTCTCGGCCCGGTAGAGCGGCAGTCCGCACGCCTCGGAGACCGCGGTGGCCCGGGGGACCGCGCCCTTGTCCGGGGCGATGATGCCGGCGTACGGGTCACCGCCGCCGTGCTCGGGGGCGCTGACCACGGCGTCACGGACGACCTGCTCGCTCGTGACGACGGTCAGGTTGTCGATGAGTCCGACGATGACCGGCGAATGCGGGTCGAACGCGATGACCTGGTCGAGGTGGAACCCGTTCAGGATGTCGGCGTAGACCTTCGCGCCGAACGGCAGGCCGCGGTCCTGCCGGGCTCCGGGCAGGTAGGGGACGAGCGCGACGGACTTCGATCCGCGCTGCCGCACGGCGTCCGCCCACATGCCGAGCGTGATCAGGTCGTCGCCGTTGGTGCCGCGCAGGGTCGCGATCTCGGTGAGGCCCCCCGGCTCGGCGGTGTCGTTCGCGACCTTGACGTGGGCTTCACCGGCGGGGAACCGCATGGTGGAGAACGTCGGTGTCGTCTGGTTGCCCTGGGCGTCCCAGGTGCTGAGTTCGACTGCCATGACTCGACCGTACCACGGTATTTGTCAGTGTGACAAGAATGCAGGCTCGATCGCTGCCTGGGCTCCGGCCCGCCACGGACGCGGCAGCCCTCCGGGACGTTCCACCACGAAGATCGCCGGGTGCGGGCGATCGCCGAGGGCGTGTCTGATCGCCGCTGCCGTTGCCCGGACGTCTCGGGCCAGCACCACAGGGAGCGACCACCGGCCCGAACGGAGCATGAACGCCCGACCGAGCGCGACGGTGTCGGCGGTGATGGCGGCCCAGAGACCCGCGGCCGTCCCGAGCGGCGTCGACGTCACCGATCGGAGCGTGGCGAACGCCGGCGGCCGAGGCAGTGGGAGGAACTCCGTACCGGCGCGGGACGGGCCCGCCGGGTCGATGACGAACCGTACCGAGCCCGTGGCCTCGCGCTGGCGGAGCGTGTCGCTGGAGATGCACTGCGTCCCGGCACCGAAGTCGGTCGGACGGTCGATCGGATCGCTGTAGGCCCACTGCACCGCGGCACCGCGGTCGGCCTGCTCCCGTTCCGGCCGGCCGCGCGAGTCGACGACCACGTGCAGTTCGACCGGGATGCCGACCCGCTGGACCAGGACCGCCGGGTGTCCACGGTGCATCGGGCTCAGTGCCGTTCGACGTGCGCGAGCGGCGGCTGCTGACGCACCCACGTGGCGTGCTCGACGGGGAGCTCGTCGATCCAGGCGGTGAGGACCGGCACCGGCACGTCGTGCGCGCGTGCGACCTCGAGCACGATCTCGGAGAAGGCGAACGCGGCGTCACGGTCCGCCGTCGCCACCACGACCATCAGGTCCTCGGGCACGATGTCGACGCCGTGGCGGAACAGCCACACGCGGACCACGCCAGGCGTGAGCGGGGCTCGTTCGGCGAGCGCGTCGGAGAACCCCTGGGACGCGGACGGTGCCGGGCGGAGCGTGACCTCGGCTCCGTCGGGGAACGGACCACCCGCGGCGATGACCGTCTGCTTCTCGTCGGGCTGCACGACCTGCGGGTAGGGCTGGTCGATGTCGAGCACGAGACCCCAGTCAGCTGGCAGACCGGCGACCAGACGTGACATCGGCAGTGACAGCGGCGTCGCGGCGACCCCGGCCGGGATGCGGGCGACGGCCGCTGCAGGATCGGTGAAGGCCAGCGCGAGGGGGATGCCCTCGGGGCTGACGACGCCGAGTGGGATTCCCTGCTCGTCGTGTCGGAGCGCGACGACCTCAGCAGCTGCGTACGCGAACCGCGAGCGCACCATCAGGGCGCGTCGCTGTGCGGAGGTGAGGTTCGTGGTGGTGCTCATCAGGAGAAGATCCTCGCGAACAGGTTCGGTCGTGCCGCCGACGGGGGTGTGAACACGAGCGCGAACGTCGGGTGCAGCGGGTCGCCGGGATGGGGGATGTCGCGGATGATCGCGTACCCGTCGGAGAGTACCTCTGACTGGACGCCCTGCGGGAACACGAACCGGGCGAGCAGTCCTGCCCAGTCGTCGGCTCCGCGGATCTCGGTGCCCCACGTCGGGCGGACGACGCCGGACAGCGTGGTGTACGCGCCGAGGTCGGGACGCACGTCGTACCCGAGATCGCCGATCGTGCGGACGATCGGAGCGAGTCTGCCCCAACCCTGTTCGTACGGGCCGGTCGACGGCACGGTGTACGTTCCGCGGGCATCGGCCGGCAGGGGTTCCACGGTCTTCTCGATGCGGGACACCGTCGTCGGCACCACCCCGGGTTCGTGGCGGTCGATTGCTGCTCGGTCCGGGCTCAACGTCGTGCGGAAGCGGCGCGCTTCGTACTCGTTCCGCCAGCCGTCCTCGATGTTCGCGTCGGTCCGACCGTCGACGGCGAACGATGCGACGTGGAACGAGTCCGGCAGGGCCACCGACTCGAGGACCGCGGGTGCGGAAGTCGTGTGGACGAGCGCCGCGCGCGGGACGACGACCTGTCGCCCGCGTTCGAACAGCGTGCCGTCGAGGTCCTCGACCTCGTGGCCATCGGCCGACAGGGCGTTGAGCAGTCGCAGGCTCGCGCCGTACTCCGGCCACAGTGGGTCGACGGTGTCGGTGATGGTCCACCGGCCGTCCGCGGCGCGCTCGGGCAGGGCGTTCCAGGATGGTGAACGGTCCAGGAGCTCGTGACCCGCCCGGGTGACGCCGCTGCGGGTCACCGCAGTCGGTCCTGGACGGACTGCGTCGCCTCGCTGATGTCCCACGGCGCCGTCACGATGCCCGCCGCGACGGCCGGTCCGCGCGAGCCGAGGTCGTGCAGCGCGTTCGCGTACTGGTTCGTCGTGAGGACCCCCGGCTGTGGACTCCGCGTGGCCGGGTCCATCAGCACCTGGTTCATCCCGTCGGGGACGACGTTCCCCGCCTGGTCGACCGGGCTGAGCACGCCGGTGTTCACCAGGTCGCTCGTCGACTTGTCCGTGAAGAGCTGGTGCTGCCCGCCACCGCCGAACTGGGTGTTCGCCTGCGCGGTGCCCTCGGCGTGCGGCAGCGGTTGGTTCACCAGGTAGCTGTCGCCGGTGTTGCGGTAGTCGGGGTGCGTCGAAGCTCCTGCCGGGACGCCGTCGTGACCGGCGTGGGACTGAACGCCCACCTGCACGGACTCGCTGTAGTTCGAGGCGCTGCCGCCGGCGTGCATGGTGCCGTCGGGGACGTAGAAGTTGCCGTGGCCCGGTCCGCTGATCTGGAGCGTCTGCCCGACGAGCGAGTCGGCGTCGCCGTTCGCCCAGCGGTCGACACCAAGGTAGCCGCTCTGGAAGCCGCCCTTGCCACCTTGCCAGTGCCGCGCGAGCTCGGCGAGGGAGGACCCGCCGTTGTCCCAGTACGCCTGCGTGGCCTTGTTCGCGATCTCCGGCATCGACCGGACCGAGGCGATGAAGCCGTCGCCCGGACGTCGGAGTGCACCGACCGCCGCGGAACCGCCGTGCACGGCGAGGGCGCGGAGCGACTCGACCGAGCGGAGGGCTGCACCGTGGCGCAGGTTGTTGACGAGGTGCAGACCCGGCGCGAACAGCTGTCGGCTCTCCGAGGCGACGTGTCGACCGGCCGAGCTGAACTTGGCAGCGAGCGAGGCGCCCTTCGCGAACTCCTCGCCGATCTTCGCCGCGGTGGTGATCCCCTTCATCCCCGGGATGCAGTCGAGCAGCGCGAAAGCGAGGTCCCACCCGTCGGCGGTGCCCTTCGACATCTTGTACAGGGTGTCCGCGAGTACGAGCAGGGCTGCGCCGAGCACGATCCAGGCGAGTGGCCCGCCGATGATCATGACGATGATGCCGCCCACCGCGACGACGACCTTCGCGACCGACACGATGGTCTCCCACGCCTCGGATCCGAAGATCTTGTCCCACGTGGACTGCTTCCCGAGCCCCGCGTCGGCCGCTTCACCGATCTTCGTCGCGGTCCGCTGCTCCGCGTCCTGCCAGTCACCCTTCGCGTCCGCCACGAGTCGCTTCGCCGCGTCGATCCGCGACTGCGCTGCCGCGATGTCGCCCTGCGCCGATGACACGGACCCCTGCGCGACGGAGGCGTTGTCGGACGCCGCCCGCAACTGCGCCGGCGTCGGCACGTCCACCCCGTCCGGCACGTCGGAACCCGCCGGGTACTCGTCCGCGACCTTCGACAGGTCCTTCGACGCTGACTGGTAGTGCGACAACGTCGACTGCGCGTCGGAGAGCCGGTCCTGCGCCGCGGCGAGGTCCCCGGAGGCGTCCTTCGCGTCCGCGAGCGCACCGTCAGCCCGGTACTGGGTGTCATCGACCGTGTCCGCCCACCCCGACAGGGCCGTCGCGGCGAGTTCGTACGAGTCGACGAGCTTGGTCAGGTCCGACGGGGTGTCCTCGATCGCGTCGACGAACACGTCGGCGGCTTCACCCTCCCAGTCGGTCAGCCACCCGGACCCCTTGACGGACTTCAGCCGGGTCGAGGCGTCATCGGCGGCGTCGGAGATGCGCTGGTACTCCCGCGACATCATCCGCAACGTCGACGGATCACCCTTGACCGGGTCATCACCCTGATCGACGACGTCCCACCCCGACGGCCGCCCCATGACTACTCCGCCCTCGAGGCAGCGGGTCCGCCGCCGCCGTTCTCGTCGTTGACCTGCAGCGCCTGTGCGAGCTGCTCGTCGGTCTCGGTGTAGGTCTCGACGGACGCGCTGAGCATGTCCGCCAGGGCCTTCGTCGAGTCGCTGATCTTGTCGCGCTTGTCGCCCCAGCGGTGGTCGAAGTCGTGCAGGGCGTCCTGCACGGTGCCCGACCCGATCTCGTCGTCGGACGCGTCGACGCGCTTGTGCGCCTGTTCGAGCGTGCTGTGCACGGTCGACAGGTCGGTCTGGAGCTCCCCGAGCCCCATCAGGTCAACGAGCAGTCTCGAAGCCACGGAACAATCCCTCCCCGATCACGAACCGGCAGTCACCACCACCGGAACCGCGTCGACCCCGTGCCCCACGCGATCGCGGGACACGGGGTCGTCAGCGGTGTCAGCCCTTGAGGCCGGAAGCGAGCGACTCGTCCGTCTCGGACAGGGTCTGCGACGCCTTCGACAGGAACGTCGACAGGCCCTCGAGGCCCTGCACGGTCTGGGTCACACCACGGTTGAACTCGTCGTAGGACTCACCGAACGCGACGGACGACTTGTCGGTGACGTAGCCGTCGGAGATGAGCTGCTGGATCTTGCGCTGCAGGGCGGAGAGACGGTCTTCGATGTCCGCCTGACCCGCCTTGAGGTCGGAGGCCGCTGCCTCGAGGTCTGCGTACGAGACGTTGATGTTCGCCACGGTGTGACTCCCTTTCCCCGGAGTTTCGTCATGTCCCCCCAACGGGGCGTGTTGCAGGGGACACTACCATCGTCCTGCGACATGTAGTCAATGCTACGGGGGATGCCATGACCTTCACGTTCACGATGGTCGACCGAGAGAGTGGCCAGACCGCCAACGTCTACGTCGACGGCGACGACACCCGTGCGGTCGGCGAGCTCGTCGCCGAGGCCGAACGGCTCATCGCCACGGACGTCGTGGCCTCTGGCCGCACCCCGGCGTACTTCGTCGGCGAGCAGCCGCTCGACCTGGCCGCGACGGTCGCCGAGTCCGGTGTGCGCGAGGGCGTGGTCGTGGCCCGGAGCCTCGAACAGGTGCCGCCGCGGCCGCTCCGCCCGTTGACCGACGCCGAGATCCGCATCGTCTCGGGCCTGCACGCCGGCACCATCGTGCGGGTGACCACCGGCACGGTGACGATCGGTACCGCCACGAACGCCACGGTGCGCATCCCGGTGAGCACCACAGACGAGGTCGAGGCCGAGGCCACCGGAGCCGAGACCGTGCCCGAGGTGGCCCTGCTCGTGTCGGTCACCGCCGACGGCGCGAAGGTCCGTCCGGCGAACGGCTTCGCGGGGGCGGTGCTCGACGGCGAACCCGTGACCGAGGAGACCGACTGGCCGGAGACCGCGCAGCTCGCGATCGGCGGGGTGCTGCTCGGCTTCGGTCGGGCAGCTGACCGTGGGGCCCACCTGTCCCTGGCCGACGACGGGATGTCGCTCGAGTACAACCGGCCGCCGCGCATCTTGCCGCCCGACGAGCACACCCGCTACCAGCTGCCCGCCCCGCCGACCGAGCCCCCGGCGCGGGCGCTGCCCCTCTTGATGGCGCTGGCGCCGATGGGCATGGCCGTGATGTTCGTGTCGACCACCGGTCGCTGGATCTACCTGCTCATCGCCCTGCTGTCACCGATCCTGATGATCATCACGGGCCTCCAGGGCCGCCGCCAGGGCAAGAAGACGTACCGCCAGCGGATCGTGGAGTACGAGGACACCAAGGCGCGCATCGAGGCGGACGCGACCGAGAGCCTCCAGTCCGAACGTGCGCGCTGGATCGCGAGCGCCCCCGACCCGGCTGCCGTCTACGAGACGGCGGTCACGCCGCTGCCACGCCTGTGGGAGCGGCGCCGGACGGATCCCGACCACCTGCTCGTCCGCGTCGGCACGGCGACGCAGCGCTCCGAGGTGACCATCGAGGACCCGGAACAGCTGTCGCACAAGCGGACCGTCGCGTGGGACGCGACCGACGTGCCGGTCCGGATCCGCCTGGCGGAGCGTGGCGTGATCGGCATCGCCGGCCCGGACGACGACGCCCGCCGGCTGGCGAACTGGGTGGTCGCGCAGCTCGCGACGTTGCAGAGTCCGAAGGACGTCACGTTCACGCTGCTCACCGACACCACCCGCACCGCGCTGTGGGAGTGGATGTCGTGGCTGCCGCACGTCCGCCGCGACGGCGCCGACCAGCCGATGACGAGCATCGCCTCGAACGCGGCGACGACCGCGCGGGCCATCGCCGAGCTCGCGGCGGTCATCGACGCCCGCAAGGAAGCCGGCATCGGCAAGAAGACCCCGCCGGCCGACGAGATCGTCGTCGTGATGGACGGCGCGCGGCGCCTGCGTGCGATGCCGTCGCTCGTGCAGGTGCTGAAGGAGGGGCCGTCGGTCGGGGTGTTCAGCATCTGCCTCGACCTGGACGAGCGGCTCCTGCCCGAGGAGTGCGACGCCGTGGTCGTCGTCCGCGACGACCGGATCCGGGTCACCCAGCAGCGCAGCGAGCGCATCGACGACGCCCGACCCGACCTGGTCGACCAGGACTGGCTCGAGTGGGTCGCCCGGTCGCTGTCGCCGATCGTCGACGCCAGCCCCGACGTGCAGGACGGTGCCATCCCGTCGTCGGCGCGGCTGCTCGACGTGCTGCAGCTCGAACCGCCGACGTCCGAGGCCGTGCAGGCCCGGTGGCTGCTCGGCGGCCGCAGCACGACCGCCGTGATCGGTGCCTCGATCGACGGACCGTTCGCGATCGACCTGCGGAACGACGGCCCGCACGGACTCGTCGCCGGCACGACCGGTTCGGGCAAGTCCGAGCTGCTGCAGACGATCGTCGCATCGCTCGCGGTCGCGAACCGGCCGGACGAGATGAACTTCGTGCTCGTCGACTACAAGGGCGGTGCGGCGTTCAAGGACTGCGTCGACCTGCCGCACACGGTCGGCATGGTCACCGACCTCGACACGCACCAGGTGGAACGTGCGCTCGAGTCACTCGGCGCCGAACTGCGCACCCGCGAGCACGCCCTCGCCGAGGTCGGCGCGAAGGACCTCGAGGACTACCAGGACCTGCAGGCCAAGCGTGCTGCGTCCGGTGACGCGATCCCGAGCCTGCCGCGGCTGCTCATCGTGATCGACGAGTTCGCCTCGCTCGCCCGCGAGCTGCCCGACTTCGTCAAGGGCCTGGTCAACATCGCCCAGCGTGGTCGGTCGCTCGGCATCCACCTCGTGCTCGCCACGCAGCGCCCCGGCGGCGTCGTCTCCCCCGAGATCCGTGCCAACACGAACCTGCGGATCGCGTTGCGCGTCACCGACCAGTCGGAGAGCCAGGACGTCATCGGCGCCAACGACGCCGCGCGGATCGCGAAGACCACGCCCGGTCGCGCGTACGTGCGGCTCGGCGCAGCCTCGTTGTTGCCCTTCCAGTCCGGTCGGGTGGGCGGCCGCCGGCCCGGCACGGACGACCAGGAGGCCCGGCCCGCCCTGGTCCGCGAGCTCACCTTCGCCTCGTACAGCGAACCAGCCCCCCGCCCGGCAGCCGTCGAGGCCGCCGCCAGCGACGTGGAGGTCACCGACCTGAGCGTCCTCGTCGCGTCGATCGGCGACGCCACCCGTGCCCTCGGCACCCCCGAGCAGCGAAAGCCCTGGCTCCCCCCGCTCGGCGCGGCCGTCGGGCTCGACGACGTCGAAGCCGCCGGCGCTGCCGGCACCTCGGACCTGCCGGCACTCGCCGTGGCCTGGGGCATCGAGGACCACCCCGCCGACCAGCAGCAGCGCCCCGCAGTGTTCGACCTCGACGCCGACGGGCACCTGTTCGTCATCGGTTCACCGCGCTCCGGCCGCAGCCAGACGCTCCGCACCCTGGCCGGTGCGATGGCCCTGCGGCTCGGTGTCGGCGACGTGCACATGTACGGGATCGACTGCGGCAACGGCGCCTTGCTCGCGCTCGGTGCCCTGCCGCACTGCGGTGCCGTGGTGCAGCGGCACGAACCCGACCGGGTCTCGCGGCTGCTCGGCATCCTGCTCCGCACCGTGCAGGAGCGGCAGGCTGCCTTCGCGAGCGGCGGCTACTCGTCCATCGCCGAGCAGCGGTCCGACGAGCACACCACCCCGCTGCCGCACGTCGTCGTGTTCCTGGACCAGTGGGAGAGCTTCATGGCGACCCTGGCCGATGCCGAGAACGGTGCGCTGCACGACGCCGTCCAGACGCTGCTGCGCGAGGGCGTCGGCGTCGGCGTGCACCTGATCGTCTCCGGCGACCGCACGCTGACCTCCGGGCGGATGTCGAGCCAGGTGGAGCGGAAGTTGCTGCTCGCCCTGGCCGACCGCGGCGACTACAACTACGAGGGCATCAACGGCAAGAAGCTGCCGGAGTCGATCCCGCCCGGTCGCGGCTTCCGGAACGCCACCGCGACGGAGACCCAGGTCGCCGTGCTGCCCGGTGGCCTCGGCGGTCGTGACCAGGCGGCGGCGATCCGTGGCATCGGCGACGAGGTCCGCGCACACGTGCCGGCGACCGTGCCGAAGCCGTTCCGGATCGACGTGCTGCCGCGGTCCATCACGTTCGAGGACGCCGTGCGGTACCTGCCCTCGGCGGACGCCTCGGTCGGTCGGGTCGCACTCGGTGTCGGCGGCGACGAGCTCCGGCTCTTCACCCACGACTTCGTGCAGGACACCCCGGTGTTCATCGTCGCCGGCAGCCCGCGGTCCGGCAAGAGCACCGCCCTGGTCGCGATGGCCCGGCACGTGCTCTCCGCCGGCGGCTCGGTCGTCGCCGTCACGCCGCGGGACTCCCCGCTCCGGGCACTCGAGGGCGCACCGCGCGCGACCGTGGTCACCGACGGCGGGATCGGCGCCGAGGGCCTCTCCGCCGCGATCGACACCGGGTCGGACGGCTTCACGCTCGTGCTCGTCGACGACGCCGAGGCGCTCAAGGAGACCCCGGCCGAACCGGTGTTCCGGGCGATCATGGACTCCGACCGTGGCCGTTCGGTCGGGCTCGTCATCGCCGGCGACGTCGAGGGCGTCGCGAGCGGGTTCCGTGGCTGGCAGGTCGACGCGAAGAAGGCCCGTCGCGGCATGCTGCTCGCGCCGCTCAGCACCGTCGACGGCGACCTGATCGGCACGAAGCTGTCGAAGAGCCTGGTGACGCAGGACCGGGTGCCGGGTCGTGCGCTGCTCAACGACGCCGACCAGGCGCTGCGGCTCGTGCAGGTACCCGCTGACTGACGGGGACAGCACGTCGGCGCGGGTCGAGTCGCCGCGGCGTCGACTCGTCGAGTCGCAGCGCCGCTCGGCGTCAGCCGAGTGGGGCTTCGCCGACCAGCGCGGTCTGCGGCTCGGCGCGCAGGGTGTGGCCGCCGAACACGACCACGTCGCCCGGCTGCACCACGGTGCGCTGCGCCGGTGGCACCATCGTCGCGGGGAACCCCGGCCGCTGCAGCTCGACCCCGTTGGCCGATGCCGTGTCGAGCACCCAGAGCGAGCCCTCGGCGCCGAAGCCGAACTCCAGGTGTGTGCGGCTGAGCAGCTTGTCCGGGTCCTCGAGCGCGATCATGTGCGCGTAGCCGCCGTCCGGGTGGGCGCTCGCCGGGTCACGGCCGATCAGCCCGCCACCGGACACGGTCACCCGCTGGTGGTCGTCGAGCACCAGGACGGCCGCCGCGGTCTGCCGGGCCGGAGCGGCGGTCGCCCGTGCACCCGCACCGCCGAGGGGACGCCCCGGCAACTGCGCGACGGTCGAGCGCACCCGATCCGCGCTCGCACGGGGAGCCGGCGGCGGTGTGACGACCGCGCGGGCGAGTTCGCCGCGTTGCGCCATCCGCGCGAGGTCGTCGACGGTGACCCGCTCGACGACGGGTTCGACGGGCTTCCGGCGCTTCCGGAACGGCCAGATCCGCATCAGGCGACCCCGCCGCCGACGGTGGCGGAGTCGATGAGCTCGAACGTGTCGGTCACGGTCTCGAACAGTTCGTAGAGCGGCTCGGCCAGGTCGGTCGCGGGCGAGGACACGCTCACCAGCGCGACCTGGTCGCCGGCCGGCACGAACGTCTGCATGAGCACGACGTCGAACGAGCCGCGGCCGTCCGGCGCCTGCACGGTCGAGACGCCCCAGACGCGCGGCACACGGCCGACCCGGGGGACCTCGTGCACGTCGACGTGCATGCCGTCGTCGTCGCCGCCGAGCGCGGCGACGTGGTCGGTCAGGGCGGCGAGCGCGTCGCCGCCGGCCTCCGGAGCGGGCAGGACCGTGACGGTCAGGGCGCCGGAGACGATGCCGTCCTCGCTCGGCTCGGCGAACGCCGCGCAGTAGCGGGCTCCACTGTCCCACGCCGACCGCGCGAACCGACGGAGGGCGCGGACGATCTCGGTGCGGTGGTCGAAGAGCTCGCGCTGGTCCTCGATGCGTTCCTGCACGAGGGCGCTGATCCGGTCGTCGCGGCGCTCCGGCTCGACGGGCAGCTCGAACCAGGAACGCGGGACCGTGATGGCGAAGTGGTCGACCGACATGCCCGCTACCGTACCGTGGCGTGTCGCGCGGCCGTCCGCCGCATCGCCCGCAGCAGCAGCGGACCCGGCAGCCGCAGCAGCGCCCCGGGCAGGACCGAGCGCACACGACGGACCAGCGCGACCGTCCGCTGGAACCGTCGCCGCTCGCGCGGCCCCCACGCGAACCCGTACGCCGCCCGCAGCCGTTCCGGCAGCATCCCCACCGTGACGATCCGGACCAGCGGCATCGCGGCACGCACCCAGAGCGGGGCGAACCGCGGGTGCAGCAGGTCCCGCACCACGCCGCGGGCGTCGTCGGTGACCGCGAGCCGGTCGAGGGCCTCGGTCCAGTACCCGTCGAACGCCGCCACCGAGGTCGGCCAGCGATCGGCGGGCACCCGCAGCGTCGTCGCGATCGGGGCGTAGGCAGCGAGGACGTCTTCCGCCCGCTCCGCCGTGACGGGCACACCGAACAGCTCGTGCGCCCGACGAGCCGAGTCGAACAGGGTCGCGGCCACCCAGAGCTGCCGCTCGACGTCGTCGGCGCCGGTCACGGGCGCATGGGCCCGGTTCACGAAACCGGCGGCGATCGCAGCGTCCTGCTCGGTGCCGGAGACCACGGCGTACACGAACATCAGAGTGTGGGCCAGCCGCTGCTGCGGTCGGCGGGCGAAGTCCGAGTGCCGGCGGACCCCCGCCGCGACGACCGGGTCGGCGATCTGGAGCAGGATGGCGCGGCCGCCCGCGGCCACGGGCGTGCTGTCGGCGAGGAACCGACGCAGGCTGCGGTCGTGGACGCGACCGCGTTGCTGCCGGGAGGCGTCGTGCGGGCCCGGCGCCGGGCCTCCAGGCCGTGGGGTGGTCACGGTCCACCCCGTCGGCGTCGCGCCCGCAGGACGGGCACGAGATCAGCGGCGATCGCCGCGACGAGCGCGACCGCACCGGTCACGAGGGTGATCGCGAGGGACGTGCCGTCGACCCGGACGTCGCCCGTCAGGGCGAGCAGGGTGGCCACGAGCCAGATCGCGGGGAGCGGCCAGAGGCGGCTCGGGGCTCCGGTGACGACGGCTCCGACCACCGCGACGGCGAGGAGTGGGACCCAGCGGCCCGCGGGCTCCGACTGGGCGGCGAGGTGTGCCGACGCGGCCACGAGCAGCATCGCGGCGATCGCCACCAGCCGGGCGGCCGACGGCATGCTGCGGACGCTGGCACGGACACGACGGAGCACGGCCCGATGGTACGGGCCGTGCTCCGTCGATCCCTGGGGGTCGCACTCCAGGGCGAGTTGATCAGAGCGGTTTGGTGCCGAGGTCGTTGCCGAGGTCAGGGCGGTCCGCGTCCGCGTCGTGCTCCCACAGGTCCGGGGAGCTTTCGCGCGGGGAACCGCCTGTCGGGCCGTCGTCGGTGCCGTCACCGGGCTGCGGCTCGACGGTCTCGCCGGCGACCGCGTCGTTCGTGACGGTCTCGACGGATGCATCGGACTCGTCGACCTCGTAGGGGCCGACGTGCTCGCGGTCGATGTCGTCGTCGCGGCGCTGCTCGGCGTCGAAGTCGTCGACGGGGCTGATGCCGGGGTCGCTCATGGTGTCCTCCTGGGTGGTGGTGCGTGTCGGATGGTGGTCACGCGCTGACGAAGTGGACGTCGCTGGAGCCGAGCTCGAGCTGCTCCGCCAGGCCCTTCTCGTCCGTCGCGCCCCAGCGCTCGGCGATCTTGCCGTCGCGGAACTTCGAGACCTGGATGCCCCGGACCTGGAAGGTGCGGCCGGTCGGGGCGTGGCCCTGGAAGGGGCCGGTGTGCGTGCCGCGGATCGTGAACACCGCGGTGATGTAGTCGTCCGTGACGACGAGCGGGTCGGGCTCGAGGCTGAGATCGGGGAACGCGGTCGTGAACGCCGTCCAGAAGTCGACGATCCCCGCGAGGCCGGGCTGCTGGTCGGGCGCGGGGTCGTGGTCCACGACGTCCTCGGCCCAGACCTCGGAGAACCGGTCGAAGGCGCGCGCCTCCAGGATCTCGCCGAGTCGTTCCTGCGCCTGCTGGTTCTGTTCCGCGGTCATGCGCACTCCTTCGTTCGGGCCGTCCGGTGGTTCGGGCCTTCCAGTGGTTCGGGCCTTCCGGTGTACGCCGGTCGGTGCGAGCGACGTCCAGGGTGCGCGAGTTCACCTCCGCGACACCTCCCCGTCACGACCGCCGTGCACACTGCCGGTGCTCGGGGGAGTGGAGCGCGGTCGCCGACGGGTGGTCGAGCGACCGCGCCTTCCCCTGCGTCCCGCGATGCTGGTTGTCTGGACGTCCATGTCGCCGCGCTAGGCTGCGTGACGGCCGTTGTCTCGACATCGAGCGATCCTCGACGTCGAGTGCGCGACCGGGAAACCGATGCCGATCGCACGAACCGTGCGGGAAGAAGAACAGCGTGGATCTTTTCGAGTATCAGGCCAGGGACCTCTTCGAGTCCTACGGCGTCCCCGTCCTCCAGGGGATCATCGCCGACACCCCGGACGAGGCGAGAGCGGCGGCCGAGAAGATCGGTGGCGTCGTGGTCGTCAAGGCCCAGGTGAAGGTCGGCGGGCGCGGCAAGGCCGGCGGCGTCAAGGTCGCGAAGACCCCGGACGAGGCGTTCGAGCACGCGCAGGCCATCCTCGGGCTCGACATCAAGGGCCACACCGTCAAGCGGGTCATGGTCGCCCAGGGTGCCGACATCGCCGAGGAGTTCTACTTCTCCGTGCTGCTCGACCGGGCCAACCGCTCCTACCTCTCGCTCACCAGCGTCGAGGGCGGCATGGAGATCGAGCAGCTGGCGGTCGAGAAGCCCGAGGCGCTCGCCCGCGTCGAGGTCGACCCGCTGACGGGCATCGACAAGGCGGCTGCCCTCGCGATCGCCTCGCAGGCGAACTTCCCGTCCGAGCTGCAGGACGCGGTCGCCGATGTCTTCGTGAAGCTCTACGACGTCTACAAGGGCGAGGACGCCACGCTCGTCGAGGTGAACCCCCTCGTCCGCACCGGCGACGGCCAGATCCTGGCGCTCGACGGCAAGGTCTCGCTCGACGAGAACGCCGACTTCCGCCACCCCGCGCACAAGGACCTCGAGGACTCCGCCAGCGAGGACCCGCTCGAAGCCAAGGCGAAGGCCCACGGCCTGAACTACGTCAAGCTCGACGGCCAGGTCGGTGTCATCGGCAACGGCGCAGGACTCGTCATGTCGACCCTCGACGTCGTCGCGTACGCCGGTGAGCGCCACGGCGGCGTGAAGCCCGCGAACTTCCTCGACATCGGCGGCGGCGCCTCGGCCGAGGTCATGGCCAACGGTCTCGACGTCATCCTCGGCGACCCGCAGGTGAAGAGCGTCTTCGTGAACGTCTTCGGCGGCATCACCGCCTGCGACGCCGTGGCGAACGGAATCGTCGCCGCTCTCGGGATCCTCGGCGACGCGGCCACCAAGCCGCTCGTCGTCCGCCTGGACGGCAACAACGTGGAAGAGGGTCGCCGGATCCTGGCGGAGGCAGCGCACCCGCTCGTCACCGTCGCCGCGACCATGGACGACGCGGCCGAGCAGGCCGCCGAACTCGCCGCTGCCGCGGCCTGAAGGGACTGACCATGTCGATCTTCCTCAACAAGGACTCCAAGGTCATCGTCCAGGGCATCACCGGCGGCGAGGGCACGAAGCACACAGCGCTCATGCTCAAGGCCGGCACCCAGGTCGTCGGCGGCGTCAACGCCCGCAAGGCCGGCACCACCGTCACCCACGGCGACGTGTCGCTGCCCGTCTTCGGCACCGTGCGCGAAGCGATCGACACCACCGGTGCCGACGTCTCGATCGTCTTCGTGCCGCCGGCCTTCGCCAAGGACGCCGTGCTCGAGGCCATCGATGCCGCGATCCCGCTCGTCGTCGTCATCACCGAGGGCATCCCGGTGCAGGACGCCGCCGAGTTCTGGGCGCACGCCAAGGCCCTCGGCGGGAAGACCCGCATCATCGGCCCGAACTGCCCCGGCATCATCACGCCCGGTGAGTCGCTCGTCGGCATCACCCCGGCGACGATCACCGGCAAGGGTCCGATCGGCCTGGTCTCGAAGTCGGGCACCCTGACCTACCAGATGATGTACGAGCTGCGTGACCTCGGCTTCTCGACCGCCATCGGCATCGGCGGCGACCCGGTCATCGGGACGACCCACATCGACGCGCTCGCCGCGTTCGAGGCCGACCCGGAGACCGAGGCCATCGTGATGATCGGTGAGATCGGTGGCGACGCCGAGGAGCGCGCGGCCGAGTTCATCAAGGCGCACGTCACGAAGCCGGTCGTCGGCTACGTCGCGGGCTTCACCGCCCCCGAGGGCAAGACGATGGGCCACGCCGGCGCGATCGTGTCCGGTTCCGCTGGCACCGCCGAGGCGAAGAAGCAGGCGCTCGAGGCCGCCGGTGTCAAGGTCGGCAAGACGCCGTCCGAGACCGCTGCGCTGCTGCGCGAGGTCGTCGCCGCCCGCTAGCGACCGTCGTCCGACAGACGGTCGGCGGGAAGCCGGGAGGCTCGGTGCGGGTTCCGCGCCGAGCCTCCCGTCGTTCGGGGGTCGGCTCACGTATCCTCACTGCGATGAACCGCCTGGGAACCGCTCTGCTCGCCGCGATCGAGGCGGTCGTGACGGTCGGCGTCGGCATCGGGATCGCCCTGGTCCCGCTCACGCTGCTGTGGGGCTTCGAGTACGGCCTGCAGGTCGACTGGGACGTGTTCTGGAAAGCCACCGGCAGCGTCTGGCTCGTCGGCCACGGCGTCGACGTCTCGTTCCTGCTCGGGTCCGCGCTGGCGAAGAGCTCCGGTGTCAGCGGCGCCGCCGACCCCATCCACGTGACGCTCGCGGCGCTCGGCTTCGCGGTCGTGACCGCCTGGCTCGGAGCCCGCGCCGGTCGACGCTTCGCGGAGACCGAGCACCGCACCACCGGGCTGCTGGTCGGGACGGCGGTCGTCGCAGCGCTCGGCCTCGGCGTCGCGCTGTCGTCGACCTCCGCCGCGACCCACCCCACGGTCTGGCAGGCCGTGGTCCTGCCGGCCCTGTGGTTCGGGATCCCGGCGCTGATCAGTTCCGAGGTCTGCCGACGACGCCGTGACCTGCCGGCGGACCCCGCCACCCAGCGCGTGATCGACCTGTTCGACCGGGTCCCCGTGCTCTGGCGTGCGATCGCCGGGTTCGGTCTCCGCGCCGGGACCGCCGCCACCGCGGTCGTCGTCGCGTTCGCCGGGGTCGTCGTCGCGTTCCTGCTCTTCACCTCGTTCGCCGAGGTCATCACCCTGTACGAGCAGTCCCACGCCGGCGTGATCGGCGGCATCGCCCTCACCGTCGGGCAGCTCGCCTTCCTGCCGGACTTCGTCGGGTGGGCGACGTCGTGGCTGATCGGCCCCGGGTTCGCCATCGGCACCGGGTCGAGTGTCTCCCCGATCGCCACCACCCTCGGCCCGATCCCCGGACTCCCGGTGTTCGGCGCACTGCCGACCTCGGGCCACACCTTCGGACTCGTCTGGATCCTGATCCCGGTCATCGCCGGCTTCGCGATCGGCGGGTCCATGCGTCCGCGACTCGTCCGCGCGCTGGGGCGCGCCGACTCTGCGCTGCACCGAGCGCTCGCCGGTGTCGCGACGGGCATCGTCGCCGGCGTCCTGACCGGCCTGATCGCCTGGGTGTCCTCCGGATCGTTCGGCCCCGGACGGCTGGCCGACGTCGGTCCGCACGCCCTGGTCGTCGGCGGGTTCGCCGCGCTCGAGATCGGCCTGCCAGCGGTCATCGCCCTCGCAGCGGGCAGCGACCTCGTCCGCCTGCCGGACCGCGGCTGGACACGCGAGCGCTGGACCGAGGCGGACGACGACGAGGCCGTCCGCAACGGCGCCGATGCGGGGACGGGCTCACTGCTCGCCGCGCTCGACCAGGCCGGCGCCGGACGGACCACCGACGTGCACCGGTTCGTCGTCGAGGAGACGCACGACGGGTCGACCGCTGCCCGACCGCGCACCGCTGTGGAGAGTCCGACCGAACCGGTCGTGCCTGCGCCGAGTCCGACGCCGCGCACACCGACGCGCGACCCCGACCACGACGTGGAGCTGCCGGCCTGGGCCAAGACCGATGCGGTCGCTTCGGAGCGCCTGGCCGACGAGAGCCCGACCGAACCCCGCAGTTCGGGGCGCGCGGCGATCGGGGCCCTGCGCGACCGACTCCACGGTGCCGCCGACGGCGTCCGCGAGCGCGCTGGTGGACTCCGAGAGCGTGCCGGCGGACTCCGCGACCGGGTGACCGGCGCCGACGCCGAGCAGCCGCGTCCAGCGGTCGAACCGGAACGGTCCACGCCGTCGAAGGCCGAGCCGAGCCCCGCCCCGGTGCCCGAGCGGACCGACGCTCAGCCGGCGTTCCCGTGGAGCACGGCCGAGTTCGTCGCCGGTCGGGACGACGTGGACGACGAACCCGCGGCACCCGCTGCTGCGCTGGCACAGCAGAACCGTCCGACGAAGTGGGACGTCACCGACCAGATCCCCGACGACGAGCTGCCCTGGTGGCGCCGTCCGAAGGACGATCGCTAGCGACGGCGTCACGCGGCGCGGGTCCCGGTAGGGTTGGTGCCGTGCTCGAACTGGTCGTCCTGATCTCCGGTACCGGGTCGAACCTCCGAGCCCTGCTCGAAGCGACCTTCGACGCCGAGTACCCCGCCCGTGTCGTCGCCATCGGTGCCGACCGCGACGCCGAGGGTCTCGGCCTGGGCGAGGAGTTCTCGATCCCGACCTTCACCGTGCCGTTCTCGCGCTACGAGACCCGCGCCGAGTGGGGACAGTCCCTCGCCGAGCAGATCCGCCCGTGGTCGCCCGACCTGCTCGTGCTCTCCGGCCTCATGCGCCTGCTGCCCCCGGCCGTGGTGTCCGAGTTCGCCCCGGGCATCATCAACACCCACCCCGCGTACCTGCCCGAGTTCCCCGGCGCCCACGGCGTGCGGGACGCCCTCGCTGCCGGCGTCACGGAGACCGGTGCGAGCGTCATCGCGGTCGACGACGGCGTGGACACCGGCCCGATCCTCGCCCAGGAGCGCGTCCCCGTGCTCCCGGGCGACTCCGAGTCGACGCTGCACGACCGCATCAAGCCGGTCGAGCGCCGCCTGCTCATCCAGACCATCCTCGACATCGCCAACGGCACCACCGACCTGAAGGGCACCCCGAGCGCATGAGCGTGCACGCAGCCGACCCCAGCCTCTACCGCGACCGTGACGTGGTGCCGGTCCGCCGCGCACTCGTCTCGGTGAGCGACAAGTCCGGCCTGCTCGAGCTCGCCGGTGCCCTCGCCGAGTCGGGTGTCGAGATCGTGTCGACGGGGTCCACCGCCCAGACGATCCGTGACGCCGGGTACGCCGTCACCGACGTCGCCAGCGTCACCGGGTTCCCGGAGTCGCTCGACGGCCGGGTCAAGACGCTGCACCCCTCGGTGCACGCCGGTCTGCTCGCCGACCTGCGCCTCGAGTCGCACGAGCAGCAGCTCGCCGACCTCGGGATCGCGGCGTTCGAGCTCGTCGTCGTGAACCTGTACCCGTTCGTCGAGACGGTGGCATCGGGTGCCGACGCGGCAACCGTGGTGGAGAACGTCGACATCGGCGGCCCCGCGATGGTCCGCGCGTCGGCGAAGAACCACCCGAACGTCGCGATCGTCGTGTCGCCGTCGTCCTACGCCGAGGTCGTCGAGGCCGTGCGCGCGGGCGGCACCTCGCTCGAGTTCCGCAAGCGCCTGGCCGCCCAGGCGTTCGCGCACACCGCGGCGTACGACACCGCGGTGGCGTCGTACTTCGCCAGCGATGTTGTCGTGGACACTGCGGCGCCGACGACCGGTGGCGACGTCGAGACGCCCGGTGCGTTCGACGAGCGCCTCAGCGTCACCGCCGAGCTGTCCGCCACCCTGCGCTACGGCGAGAACGCGCACCAGGCCGCCGCGCTGTACACGAGCACGGACGGCGCCGGCATCGCCCAGGCCACGCAGCTGCACGGCAAGGAGATGTCGTACAACAACTACGTCGACGCCGACGCGGCCGTCCGTGCGGCATTCGACTTCGACACCCCCGCCGTCGCGATCATCAAGCACGCCAACCCGTGCGGCATCGCGACCGCCCCGGCCGACGCCGCCGACCCGATCGCCTCGGCCCACGCCGCCGCGCACGCCTGCGACCCGCTGTCGGCGTTCGGTGGGGTCATCGCCACGAACCGTCCGGTCACCGTGGCGATGGCCGAGACCGTGAAGGACATCTTCACCGAGGTCGTCGTCGCCCCGGGCTTCGACCCCGAGGCGCTCGAGATCCTGTCGCGCAAGAAGAACATCCGTCTGCTCACCCTGCCGTCCGACTTCGCACTGGCGCCGCGCGAGGTCAAGCAGATCTCCGGCGGCTTCCTGGTGCAGGACGCCGACCGCTTCACCGCCTTCGACCAGTCCACGTGGACCCTCGTCGCAGGCGAGCCCGCCGACGACCAGACCCTCGCTGACCTGGCCTTCGCGTGGAAGGCGAGCCGTTCGGTCAAGTCGAACGCGATCCTGCTGGCGAACCGGGGCGCGAGCGTCGGGGTCGGCATGGGCCAGGTCAACCGGGTCGACTCCTGCCACCTCGCGGTGAACCGTGCCGGTGACCGTGCGGCCGGCAGCGTCGCGGCGTCCGACGCGTTCTTCCCGTTCGCCGACGGTCTGCAGGTGCTGCTCGACGCCGGCGTTCGTGCGGTGGCCCAGCCCGGTGGCAGCGTGCGTGACGACGAGGTCATCGCCGCGGCGACGGCCGCCGGCGTCACGATGTACTTCACGGGCGAGCGCCACTTCTTCCACTGAGGCGAGCACCACTTCGTCCACTGAGGCGAGCACCACTTCGTCCACTGAAGTGAACAAATCGCGGCACCCTATTGCGCGCTGAGAGTCACTGGGAATAGTCTGTAAGGCTCCGCGACAGGCAGCCGACGATCCCTCGGGACCGGTGGCACCGCGGACACAACGGTGACGAAGACGACGACTGGAGTGACGATGGACAACATGACCGGAACCGTGGCGACGGCCGCCCGTGCAGGTCTCGTGTCCGTCGTGGGGACCACTCCCGCACGGCGATCCCTGATCGCACCGCGACCGCGCGTCGCGGCCGCCGTCTAGCCAGGCCGTTCCCACGGCCTCGCGGCGCAGCACCACCAGCGTTCGCGAACCACCCGCCTGAACCCGGGGGACGAGTGTCTCCCGGTGCCCTCCGGCCCGACCGACGTCACGCGAGTGACGGCGGAGACGCGACCACGCGCCCGGCCGATGATCACCACGCAACGCCACACCGAGCCTCCAGGCCGAAGCCGCGCACCGCACGTCAGCAAGCAAGCAACACGCAGCAGGCGAACACCGCGCAGCGCGACCCGGGGACCCGGCAGACGCATGAGGACGCAACGCATGTCCAAGTCGCCCACCACGGCGCGCCCGTCCACCTTCCGCGCGATCGCGCGGATCTACCCCTACGTGAAGCCCTACCAGGGCCGCCTCATCGCCGGCATGGCCGCGGCGTTGGGTGCCTCCCTGGTGGCGCTCGCAATCCCCTACGTGCTGCAGTGGCTCGTCGACGGTCCGCTGTCGACGCGCGACTCCGCACAGATCTGGCCCGCAGGCCTCGCCGTGCTCGCCCTGGGTGTGCTCGAGGCGTTCTTCATCGCCTCGCGCCGCCGGATGGTGATGCGCCCGTCGACCCGCATCGAGACCAGCATGCGGAACGCGCTGTACGCGAAGCTGCAGGACCTGCCCGTCGCCTTCCACGACCGCTGGGAGTCGGGTCAGCTGCTGTCACGTTCCGTGTCGGACCTGTCCCTCATCCGCCGGTGGTTGGCCTTCGGGGTCGTCCTGCTCGTGGTGAACATCGTCACGATCGTCGTCGGGTTCGTCGTCCTGTTCACCTTCGGGTGGCTGCTCGGGCTCATCTTCCTCGTCGCGTCGATCCCGCTGTGGATCAACGGGCTGCTGTTCGAACGTCGGTACTCCGTCGTCGCGCGCCGCAGCCAGGACCAGGTCGGTGACCTCGCCACGAGCGTGGAGCAGTCCGTGCACGGCATCCGCGTCCTCAAGGCGTTCGGCCGTGGCGGCGCCAAGCTCGAGGAGTTCAGCGAGCAGGCCGAGGCGCTCCGGGGCACCGAGATCAAGAAGGCGAAGGCGATCGCGAGCATCTGGCTCTGGCTGCTGCTGGTGCCGGACGTCGCGTTCGCGCTGTGCCTGCTCGCCGGCATCTGGCTGGCGTCGCAGGGCGAGATGACCGTCGGGCAGCTGTTCGCGTTCTTCGCGACGGCGACGGTCCTGCGGTTCCCGATCGAGTCGATCGGCTTCTTCCTGTCGATGACGTTCGACACCCGAACGGCGGTCGACCGGTTCTTCGAGGTCATGGACTCCGAGAACACGATCACCGATCCGGAACACCCGAAGACGATCACGGAGCCGCACGGTGCCCTGTCGTTCAACGCGGTGCACTTCCGGTACCAGGACTCCGCACCGCAGTACCCGGACCTCGTCAACGGGATCGAGCTGCAGCTGCAACCGGGCGAGACCATGGCGCTCGTCGGGCTCACCGGCAGCGGCAAGACCACGCTGCTCTCGCTCGTGCCGCGTCTGTACGACGTGACCGGCGGGTCGGTGACGATCGACGGGGTCGACGTCCGTGACCTCACGCGCGAGGAACTGCGCCGTCACGTCGGCGTCGCGTTCGAGGACGCCACCCTGTTCTCGACGACGGTGCGGCAGAACGTGCTGCTCGGCCGTCCGGACGTCGAGGGCGACGAGGCCGAAGCGCTCATGCGTGAAGCCCTCGACATCGCGCAGGCATCCTTCGTGGACGACCTGCCGGACGGCGTCGACACCCGCGTGGGCGAAGAGGGACTCTCGCTGTCCGGCGGCCAGCGCCAGCGGCTCGCGCTGGCCCGTGCGATCGCGGCGCGACCGTCGGTGCTGGTGCTCGACGACCCGTTGTCGGCGCTCGACGTCGACACCGAGGCCCGGGTCGAGGCCGGCCTGCGCCGTGTCCTGGCCGACACCACGTCGCTCATCGTGGCCCACCGTCCGTCGACGGTGACGCTGGCCGACCGCGTCGCCCTCATGGAGAACGGCGTCATCACCGCCGTCGGGACCCACCACGACCTGATGGCCACCAACGAGCACTACCGCTACGTCATCTCGTCGCTCGACGACGAGGACCAGACCGCACGACAGGGGGCGATGGCATGAGCCAGCAGACGGACCAGAACCGGCCGGGAGGCCCGGCACCGGTCACCGACGACGCTGCGGGCGCGCAGACTGCCGCACCGGTCACCGCCTCGATCACCACCCTGGGCGTGCGCGGCGAGGAGCGCGACGACTTCACGAAGGCGGAGAGCAAACGCCTGCGGCGTCGCTCCCTCGCGCTGCTCGGGTCACTCGCCGCCCCGCTGAAGCTCCGACTGGTGCTGCTCGGGATCGTCGTCGTGGTCTCCACGGCGGGCACCGTGGCAGGGCCGGCGCTCATCGCGTGGGGCATCGACAACGCCCTGCCCGCGGTGATGGACCAGAACGACTGGGTGCCGGCGTTCGCCGTCGTCGGGACGTACATCGTCGTGGCCGTCCTCGGCGCAGTGCTGACCGCCTGGTACACCGTGCTCGCCGCGCGGATCAGCCAGGCGATCCTGTTCGACCTGCGCAAGCGGGTGTTCCTGCACACGCAGCGGCTGTCACTCGAGTTCCACGAGACCTACACGTCCGGTCGGATCATCTCCCGCCAGACGAGCGACCTCGACTCGATCCGCGAGCTGCTCGACTCCGGCCTGAACCAGCTCATCCAGGGTGTGCTCTACATGGTGTTCACCGGGGTGGCGCTGGTGGTGCTCGATCCGACCTCCGGGCTCGTGCTCGCGGTGTCGCTCGTGCCGCTCTGGTTCCTGATCCGCTGGTTCCAGAAGAACTCGCAGACGCTGTTCCGGTCCACCCGCACCACTTCGGCGCGCGTGATCGTGCACTTCGTCGAGACGATGACGGGCATCCGCGCGGTGCAGGCCTTCCGCAAGGAGTCCCGCAACCGCGACGAGTACGGCGGCTACGTCGAGAGCTACCGGGTCGCGAACACCAAGGTGTTCAACCTGTTCGGCACCTTCGACCCGGTGCTCGTGCTCATCGGCAACCTGACGCTCGCGGCCGTCGTCATCGTCGGCGGCTTCCGGATCGTCGGCGGGACGCTCGAGGTCGGTGCGCTGCTCGCGGTCGCGCTGTACGCGAAGCGCTTCTTCGACCCGGCGCAGGAACTCGCGATGTTCTACAACGGGTACCAGTCGGCCTCGGCGGCGATGGAGAAGATCTCCGGCGTCCTCGAGGAACGGCCGAGCGTGCCGGACCCGGCCAAGCCGACGAAGCTCGCGGACGCCCACGGCAAGATGGACTTCGACGACGTCGTGTTCGCCTACAACGCGGGCAAGGTGGTGCTGCCGGCGTTCGACCTGCACATCCCGGCGGGGCAGACCATCGCCCTGGTCGGGTCCACGGGGGCGGGCAAGTCGACGCTCGCCAAGCTGATGGCGCGCTTCTACGACCCGACGCAGGGCACGGTGCGGCTCGACGGCGTGGACCTGCGGGACCTCGACACCCAGGACATGCGCCGCGCGATCGTGATGGTCACGCAAGAGGCCTACCTGTTCTCCGGCACCGTCGCGGACAACATCGCGCTCGGCAAGCCCGGGGCCTCCCGTGCCGAGATCGAGGCGTCCGCCAAGGCGGTCGGCGCGCACGAGTTCATCATGGCGCTGCCCGACGGGTACGACACCGACGTGAACAAGCGCGGCGGTCGGGTCTCGGCTGGTCAGCGACAGCTGCTCTCGTTCGCGCGGGCGTTCATCGCGGACCCGAAGGTGCTCATCCTCGACGAGGCCACGGCATCGCTCGACATCCCCTCGGAGCGACTGGTGCAAGAAGGGCTGGAGACTCTGCTCGCCGACCGCACCGCGGTGATCATCGCGCACCGCCTGTCCACCGTCGCGATCGCCCACCGGGTGCTCGTCATGGAGCACGGCACGATCGTCGAGGACGGCACCCCCGCCGACCTGATCGCCGGCACCGGCCGGTTCGCCCAGCTGCACGCGGCCTGGCGCGACTCGCTCGTGTAGGACGCGGCCGGGCTGCACCACGTGGTTGGCTTGCTCCATGAGCAACGACAGCGTGCAGCCCGGCGGCGTCGCCCTGCGCGACCCCTTCTACGGCGCACCCTTCACCGAGGCCGTCCGGCGGTTCTGGCGGAAGTACACCGTGTTCACCGGGCGGGCCTCACGCGCCGAGTTCTGGTGGTGGTGGCTGACCTCGCTCGCGATCGGACTCGTGCTGCAGCTCGTCCCGCAGGCGTTCGCACCGGACAGCGCGCTGTTCGAGAACCCCGTCGGGTCCTACCTGTTCGTGCTCTGGGCCCTCGCGACGCTCATCGGGTCGCTCGCGCTCGGGGCCCGGCGACTGCACGACGCCGGGCTGTCCGGGTTCTGGCAGTTCCTGCACATCGTGCCGGGAATCGGGTCGCTCGTCGTGTACCTGCTGTGCCTGGTCCCGTCGAACCCGAAGGGCGCACGCTTCGACGCCTGACGACACCGCGTCGTCGTCGGGCAAGATGGTCGGGTACGTGACCAGTGGACGACCAGGGGGACGAGATGTTCGGTTTCGGCAAGAAGAACGCGACCACGACGACGGGGACCGCTCCGGAAGCACCGGTGACGGAGCCGCCGGCCGACCAGGTGCCGGCTGCAGACCTCGGTCTCGCGAAGGGCCGCATCAGTCTCGAGAAGCGGCAGGTCGTCAGCCTCACGAAGACGGCGAAGATCACGGTCACCATCTCGTGGCCGAACAGCACCGACTACGACGTCTACGCGCTGGTGCAGTACGTGGACGGCCACGTCGAGACGGTCTCGCAGTTCGGTACCAAGACCGACCAGCGCTTCACCGCGTCGACCGCGGACGGCGCCGTGGTGCACCTCGGAGACCAGCGCCGCGGCACCGGCACGACGACCCTGGCGGACGAGGTCGTCGAGATCACGATGAACCCCGCCATCGCGCGGATCGTGCCGATCGTCTACTCGGCGCAGTCGAACGGCACCGGCTCGTTCCGGCGCTACCAGGTCGGCATGACGATCGACAACGGTGCCGGCGACGTCGTCGAGATCGCGGCGCGCGACGCCGATGCGAACGACAACGTGTACACGTGCGTGCCCGGCGTGATCACGAACGGTGACCAGGTGCGCATCGAGAAGCTCGAGGCGTACTCGAAGCCGCGGTCCGAGAAACGACCGGTGATCGACGCTGACGGCACGGTGCGGATGGACGTCGGCGCCGTCAACGCCTACAAGTGACCCGCGCCCCCGGGACCCGTCAGAACGGATCCCGGGGGAACCCCGGGTCGTCCGCACCGGCAGTGGGGTCTCCGTCCGCGGTGGGCGACCAGCGGGCACGGCGCATGTCGAGCCTCCAGGCCGCCGTCCCCTGCACGAGCGGCGTCCCCTCGGCGCGGTAGTGCTGGAGCGCACGGGCCTCGTGGTGCAGCGGCGGGTGCCCACCCGCGCGCACCACGCGCCACCAAGGCAGGTCGGCGCCCTCGTGCGCCATCACCTTGCCGACCGCACGCGACGCACGTGAGCCGAGCGCCGCGGCGACGTCGCCGTACGTCATGACGTGCCCGGACGGGATCATCCGGACGACCTCGGCGACCGCAGCGCCGAAGTCGACGGCGGCGTCGTCGGAGGGCACGTCGTTGTCGAGTACGTCGTTGGGGATTACTAGAGCGTCAGGACCGCGAAGTGGTCGCCGTACTGGGTCTCACGGACGACCTCGAAGCCCACGGCGCGGAAGAACGCCTCGGGACTGTCGTCACCACCGGGCTCGTAGACGACCGTCAGTCGTTCCTGCCCGCGGCTGCGTGCCTCGTCCGCCAGGCCGTGCACGGCGAAGCGGCCGATGCCACGGCCCTGCGCGGTGCCGGCGACGTTGACGCGCCAGATCGCGCTGCGCAGTTCTTCCTGCGCGTTGTCCGCGTCGAAGGAACCGATGATCAAGCCCAGGACGTCGTCGCCGTCCAGCACCACGCGGGTCCACGCGGAGCTCGGCTTGACGTCGGACTCGGCGACCCCGTAGGTGGTCGGCTGCACGAACTGTTCCTGGCCCGGCTTGAGCGTCAGGGAGTTCGCCGCGGCAGCGGTCTTCGCGGAGAGTGCTTCGAGACGCAGGTCGGCCATGCGGCCAGGGTAACGGTGCGACCCGTGCGGGGGCCAGTGGTGTCATCCCGCCGGATGACCTGGGAGGGCGCGGTATGGTCGCGGAATGGCAGAACATCGGCGTGGAGCGAACCTCCCGTCGATCGGCGGCTTCAACCGCACGGTCGTGCTCGATGCCGTCCGACGCTCGCCGGACGGCCTGAGCCGCGTCGAGCTGGCGTCGCGCACGGGCCTCAGCGCGCAGACCGTGTCGAACGTCACCCGGTTCCTGATCGAGGCCGGCATGATCGTCGAGTCCGGCACCGTCGTCGCCGGTCGCGGCAAGCCCCGGACCATCCTGCGGCTCGAACCGGGCAGCCGGTACGCCGTCGGTGTGCACGTCGACCCGGCCGTCGTCACCTACGTGCTGCTCGACCTGGCCGGCACCGTCGTCGCCTCGTCCACCACCTCGACCCCCACCGCCGACGACCCGTCCGAGGTCGTCCGCACCATCGGGTCCGCGGTCGACGGCCTGATCGCCGACGCGGGCGTGGACGTCGACGGGGTGCTCGGCGTCGGGATCGCCAGCCCCGGCCCCATCGACGTCGACGCCGGCATCGTGGTCGACCCGCCGTTCCTGCCCCGGTGGCGGGATGTCCCCCTGCGCGACGCGCTCGCCGAGGCCACCGGCTACCCGGTGCTGCTCGAGAAGGACGTCACGGCGGCGGCGGTCGGCGAGATGTTCCTGGCGGGGGAGTCGTCGGCCCGGAACTTCGCGTTCGTGTACTTCGGCACCGGGTTCGGCGTCGGGCTCGTCGTGGACCACGAACCCGTGCGCGGGGTCGGGTCCAACGCCGGGGACGCCGGGCACATCATGGTCGACCAGGGGGCGCTCGCGGGCACCCCCGACGGCTCGGGCACCCGCGGCGAGGTCGGCGCGGCGGTGGCACCGGACCGGCTCGTGCGGATCGCGCGGGAGCGGGGGGTGACGTTCACCGGTGGTTCCGGTGGTTCCGACGATTCCGGTGGTTCCGACGATTCCGGTGGGTCCGACGGTTCCGGTGGTTCCGGTGGTTCCGGTGGTTCCGACGATTCTCTCGACGCGGTGAACCGCGCCTGGGACGAGCTCGCCGCCGCCATCGACGCCGGCGACGATGCCGCCGTCTCGCTCGCTGCCGATGCCGGCACCGTGATGGGCGACGCCGCGGTCGTCATCGTGAACCTCCTCGACATCGACCGGGTCGTGTTCGGCGGTCCGTTCTGGTCGCGCATCTCGAGTGCCGCGCTGCCGGCTGCCCGCGCGGCGATCGTCGGGTCGCCGTTGCTCGTGCCGAAGCACGCGGTCGACGTCGTCGAGAGCGACCGCGGTGCCGACGTCGCCGCGGTGGGGGCGGCCTGCCTGGTGCTCGACGCCGCGTTGTCGCCGCGGGCGAGCGGACTGCTCATCCGCCGCTGACCGCGGTCGGAGGTCGCCGGCACCTCCCACTACGCTGCGAACCGAAGCATCCGTCAGGGCGGCGGGGAACGGCGGGGGACACATGACGGACAGCGGCACCGACGGAGCGATCGACCGACGCTGGGCGAAGGTGCGCCCACTCGTCTTCCGGACGATCATCGGAGCCGTCGTGGCGGCCGGCCTCGTCGGCATCGTGGCCGTGTTGGTCGGTGACTTCGGACGGGTCGCGGTGCAGCTGCTCCTGACGATCGTCGTGGTCGTCGTCTTCGCGCTGTTGTCCTGGTACGACGCCGACGTCTCGTCACGCCGATCGGGCACGTTCGCGTTCGCCAGCATCGTCACCTCGATGTACCTGCTCGTCGCGGGGCTGTACAAGGTCTGGCTCGTCCCGACGAACCCGCACGGTGGAGACGACCTCTGGCTCGTCGGCGAGCGGTTCTGGCACTGGATCTGGCTCGTCGGTGTTGCCCGGGTGGCGCTCCTGCACGTGCACCTGCTGCTCGTCATCCACCGCCGGTACCCGACACCCGTGCTCCAGGTCGTCGCCAAGACGACGGTCGGCGTCATCGGGCTGCTCGCTCTGCTGTTGTCGATCCCGCTGCTCGCTCCCGACGTGCACTACGCGCCGGGGTACTGGCGGTTCGTGTGGGTGGTGGTCATCCTCGACCTGCTCGGAACGGTCGTCGTCCCGCTCAGCAACGCGCTGTTCCGCCCGAGGGGTACCGCGTCGGCGGCTGCGTGGCCGGTGCCGGTCGCGCCGTCTGCGGTGCCGGTCACCGCCTGGGACGCCACCCCGACACCGGACGCGCCGCCCGCGGTCACCACGGGAGCGTCCCCGGCGGTGCCCCCGGCAGCGGCCGCTGGCACCGGAGCGCCTCGGTACCGGTACGAGCCGCATCCGACCTCGTCTCGTGCGCTGGCCTGGCCGCGGTACGTCGACGGCACGCCGTTGCCGGCGCTGCCGGACGGGGAGCCGGACTTCTCGGGGGTCGCGCGGGACTGAGGCGGCCACCCACGACACCTGTCGTTCACCGTCCGGCCACCGCTCGGACGCCCGGGTGCTGAACAGTCGTGCAGGTCTCCCCTCCCCTCCCGAGAAGGACCTGCATGCGCACTCCTGCCCTGCGCCCCCGCTCCGTGCGGCTCGGTGCCGCCATCGTGACCGCTCTGGCCGTCGGTGCCGGCGTGCTCGCGGCCAGCCCGGCAGTCGCCGCCGTCGGGGACGACGACCCGAGCGTCGGTGCCACTGCTGCGAACGGCCTGGTCGTCAACGAGGTCGAGTCGAACGGCGACGACACCGACTGGGTCGAGCTGCGGAACACGTCGTCCGCGTCGATCGACCTGACCGGCTACGCCTTCCTCGACGACGACAGCACCCACGACGCGTACGTCCTGCCCGCTGGTTCGACGATCGCGCCCGGCGGGTACTTCGTCATCGACCAGCTCTCGGCGACCGCGCCCGGGTTCGACTTCGGGCTCGGCGGTGCCGACACCGCACGCATCTACGACCCGTCCGGTGACTTGGTGCTCCGGTACTCGTGGACGAGCCATGCGGTCGTCACGTACGGTCGCTGCGCCGGAGGAACCGGTGCGCTGGTCGACACCACCGCGTCGACGAAGGGCGCGGCGAACGACTGCTCGTCGCCCGTCCGCATCAACGAGGTCGAGTCGCAGGACGGCACCCCGGGCGACTGGGTGGAGTTGACCAACGTCGGCAGCACCACGGTCGACCTCGGCGGGTACGTCCTGAAGGACAGCGAGGACGACCACGCGTACACGGTCCCCGCTGCCACGACCATCGCAGCCGGAGGGTTCACCGTCCTCGACGAGGCGGACTTCGGCTTCGGGCTCGGCAAGGCCGACTCGGCCCGCGTGTTCGACCCGCGGGGTGCGCTGGTCGACTCGTACTCGTGGACGGCCCACGCCGCCTCGACGTACGGCCGCAACCCGGACGGCACCGGTGCCTTCGCCGACACTGCCGAGCCGACGAAGGGCGCGGCGAACCGGTTCGCCGGAGTCGTCACCGCCGAGCCCTGGCCCGGCGGACCGGACGAGACCGTGCTCGACGACGAGGACACCTTCTCGGGCGACCTGAGCGGCGTCGACTGGACGAGTTCCGGCACGTCGCGCGGCGGCCAGCTCTGGGCCGTGCAGAACGGCGACGGTCTGCTCTACCACCTGGCCTCGGACGGTCACGGCGGCTGGGCTCCGTCGAACGCCGCGGGTACGGACCTGCGGTACGCCGACGGAACGGGCACCCCGGACGCCGAGGGCGTCACCGTCGCGAGCGACGACCCCGGCGCCGTGTACGTGTCGACCGAGCGGGACAACGACGTGTCGAAGACCAGCCGCCCGTCGGTCTTGCGCTACGCGACCACCGACGGGTCCGAGTCGACCCTGCGCGCCACCGAGGAGTGGAACCTGGCCGCCGACTTCCCGGGGCTCGGCGCCAACGCCGGCCTGGAGGGCGTCACCTGGATCCCGGACTCGTGGCTCACCGCGCACGGTTTCGCGGACGAGCACACCGGTGCGGCCTACTCCCCGTCCTCGTACGCCGGACACGGCGAGGGCCTGTTCTTCGTCGGCGTCGAGGGCACCGCGAGCGTCTACGCCTACGCCCTGATGGACGACGGCTCGTTCCAGCGCGTGGCCACCATCGCCTCGCCGTTCGCCGTGGTCGCCGACGTGCAGTTCGACCCGACCCTCGACGCGCTCTGGGTGGTCTGTGACGATGCCTGCGCCGGCCGCACTGCCGTGTACGAGGTGACCGACGGTGTCTTCACCGCCGCGGAGGTCCACGAAGCACCGTCGAACGCCGACCGCACGCTCGCCAACGAGGGCTTCGCGATCTCCGGCGTCTGCACGGACGGGGAGCGCGCCACGTTCTACGCCGACGACAACGACACCGACGGCTTCTCGCTCCGGACGGGGACGTACCCGTGCGAGGGCGGCGACACCGACCCGGGCACCGGGCCGACGCCGACGCCGTCGCCGGGCGACGGTGGCACCGAGCCGACGCCGGCCCCGACGTCGAAGCCGACTCCCGGGCCGACGCCGTCGGCGCCGAGCACGGTCGCGCCGGTCGCGCCGGGGGCTCCGTCGGAGACGAGCCTGACGGACGCGACCCGTGGGTCCGTGTCGGCGCCGTCATCAGCTCGTGCGGGGGAGACGATCACGGTCACGGTGGGGACGCAGTACGCCGGTGATGTGGTGGACGTCTGGTTGTTCTCGGCGCCGACGCTGCTGGGCACGGTGACGGTCGCGGCCGACGGCACCGTCCGGGTGACGATCCCGGCCGATGCTCCGGCCGGTGCGCACCGCATCGTGGTGACCGCGGCCGACGGCACGGTACTGGGTTGGACACCGATCACGATCACCCCGGCGGGCGAGCTCGCGTTCACCGGTGCCGAGGGCCTCGGCGCGGGCACGCTGCTGGCGTTCCTGTTGCTCGCGGCAGGCGCCGGGGTCCTGATCGTCCGCCGTCGTCGCAAGGCGGCGGTTCCGGAGTAGTCCCCAGGCCCCACGGGGGCTCCGAGTGAGCAGAAGACGTCGGGTTCGTGGTGCGGACCCGACGTCTTCTGCTCACTCCGTGCAGTGGGCGCGCCCCACGGACGGACGGGAGGCCCGTGGCCAGGCCGCCACGGGCCTCCCGTCTGCCCTGTGGGTGCGTCAGCCGTCGGTGCGCAGCGTGCTCGAGTCGTCCTGACCGGGGATGGCGTTCTTCGTGGTCCAGCCGTACCAGCGGTCCCCGATCTCGGCGACCGCGCGACCGTCGCCGCACGTGACGAGGCCCTTCGTGGGCAGGTCGTCGGGCAGGAAGTCCGCAGTCATCGCCGGGCCGCCGTACGAGCCGTCGAGCTTCGTGCACGCGGCGAGGTCGACCCCTTCCTGCGAGGCGAACCGGATGACGTACCCGGGCTGGGAGGCATGCAGCCGGACGTCGATGTTCTTCGCGTCCTCGGGAACCCACTCCGGCATGAAGAACGCCATGTCCTTCGACTCACCGGACCGCGGCGCGTCCGAGTACGTGGCGAAGTGCTTCTGCGGCGTCTTGTTCGGAACGATGTCCTCGAGCACGCTGCACCCCGTGGTCAGCAGGAGCGCGGACAGTGCTGCGGCCCCGGCGAGGGCGATGCGGAGGGTGCGGCGGGAGGTGTTCGGGCGCGTGTCGATGCTCATGCACCCAGTCTCGTGACGGATCACCCGCTGAAACATCACGTGCGCACCCGGAGTCGTGCGGGGGTTACCCCCACCGGCTGCGAGGCCGTGCCACGCGTCGCCGATCGGCCCGCGCGGACGGCACCGGTCCCGCAGTAGCGTCGCACCATGAGCACCGACGTCCTCCGGTACACCGCCTTCGCCGCCGAGCCCGGAGGCGGTAACCCCGCCGGACTGGTCCTCGACGCAGCGGCACTGACCGACGACGAGATGCTCGCCGTCGCCCGCGAGGTCGGCTACCCCGAGACCGCGTTCGTCGTCGGCACCACGGCGACGGGCCCGCACGTCCGCTACTTCTCGCCCGCCGCCGAGGTGCCGTTCTGCGGGCACGCGACGGTCGCGCTCGCGGTGGCGCTCGCCGAACGGCAGGGGCTCGGCCGCCGGGTGTTCACGACGGCCGCCGGCGAGGTCGCCCTCGACGCCACCACCGGCCCGGACGGGGTGGTCCAGGTCGCGATGACGAGTGTCGAACCGGCGACGCGGGACATCGACCCGGCGCTCCTCGCCCGGTTGTTCGACCTGCTCGGGCTCACGGCCGACGACATCGCGCCGGGCTTCCCGGTGCTCGAGTCCTTCGCCGGCAACTGGCACCCGGTACTCGTGCTGCACGACCGGGAGCTCTTCCACCAGTTCCGGTTCGCACCCGGACCACTCGCCGACCTCAAGCGCGAGGCCGGCTGGCAGGGGACGGTCACGGTGCTGCTCCGGACCGGGGAGCGCGAGTACGAGGCGCGGAACCTGTTCCCCGCCGGCCGCATCACCGAGGACCCGGCGACGGGTTCGGCGGCAGCGTCCACCGGGGCGTACCTGCGCGAGGTCGGTGCGGTGGTCCCCGGCGACCGTGTCGTCACCCGGCAGGGCCGCCACGTCGGTCGTCCGAGCGTGCTGCTCGTCGACGTGCCGGCATCCGGCGGCATCACGGTGACCGGGAGCGCGACCCCCATCTCCTGACACACGTTCTTTCCCAGAGCGCGTGGGATGGAAAGCCGAATCGGGCGTACCTGGTCGAAAGTTCCGACCAGGTACGCCCGATTCGACCAGGTACTCCCCAAACAGCAGCGCCCCGACGCGCGCGGCGCGAAAAACCCCTTGACACGGATAAGTCCATACGGTGGACTAATCCTGCGCGCGGGCGACGGAGCCCGCGGATGTCACCCGTGCAAAGGAGCACCGATGAAACGCACCCGCATCATCGCCGGACTCGCAGCCGTGGCCGTCGCCGCGGTCGGCCTGGCAGGCTGCTCAGCCTCGGGGTCCGCCTCGAGCGACACGATCAAGATCGCGTACCAGAAGTTCGGAGCCTTCCAGCAGCTCGACGCCCAGATGAAGGTCGTCAAGAAGGAGTACGAGAAGGACAACCCGGGCAAGAAGGTCACGCTCGTCCCGATCCAGGCCCAGGGCAACGACTACTACACGAAGCTCGCGCTCATGAACAAGGCGCCCGCGACGGCTCCCGACGTCATGTACGAGGACACGTTCCTCGTCAAGGCCGACGCCGAGGCCGGCTACCTGTTGCCGCTCGACAAGTACACGGCGAAGTGGAAGGACTGGGACCAGTTCTTCGACAACGCCAAGCAGGCCGGGCAGGGTGACGACGGCAAGATCTACGGCGTCCCGATGGGCACCGACACCCGCGCGCTCTGGTACAACAAGGACATCTTCAAATCCGTCGGACTGCCCGTGCCGTGGCAGCCCAAGACGTGGGACGACGTGCTCGCCGCGGCGAAGACGATCAAGGACAAGAAGCCCGACCTGATCCCGTTCAACATCTACTCGGGCAAGGCGCAGGGCGAGGCATCGACCATGCAGGGCTTCGAGATGCTCCTGTACGGCGCGGACGGCTCCGGCAACACGCTCTACAAGGACAAGAAGTGGGTCACCGGGTCGAAGCAGTTCGTCGACTCGCTGCAGTTCGTGAAGGACGTCTACCAGGGCGGCCTCGGACCGACACCGCAGCAGGCACTCGACACGAACGTCGGCACGACCATCGCGCAGACGTGGCTGCCGAAGGGCAAGCTCGCGATCGACCTCGACGGTTCGTGGCAGTCCGGCACGTGGCTGAAGTCCGGTACCGCGCCGTGGGCCGAGTGGAACGACGTGATGGGTCAGGCACCGATGCCGACGCAGAACGGTCAGGACCCGGGCTACAACTCGATGTCCGGCGGCTGGACCCTGGCGGTCGGCGCGAAGTCGAAGAACCCGCAGGCAGCGTTCGACTTCATCACGAGCTTCCTCGACAAGGACGGCTCACTGAAGTACGACACCGAGAACAGCCAGATCGCCGTCCGCAAGGACGTCGCGGACGACACCGCCTACACCGATGCCAACCCGACGTTCAAGTTCTTCTCCGGACTGGTGGAGAACACGAACTTCCGCCCGGCGACGAGTGACTACTCGCAGGTGTCCAACGCGATCCAGGTCGCGATGGAGTCGGTCATGACCGGACAGCAGACACCGAAGCAGGCGGCTGCCGTGTACGACAAGGCCGTCGAACAGGTGGTCGGCAAGGACAACACCGTCTCGGCTGGTTGACGGACGTCACCCACTGACGGACGGGAGGCGCGGGGCGACCCCGCACCGCGCCTCCCGGTCCGTCCTTCCCCACCTTCGGAACCCCTCCGCACCCGGAAGGCACCCATCGTGTCCAGCACCCCCCTCGCGCCGACGCTGTCGGCGCCCGGTGCGCCGAAGCGCACCGACCCACCCGTGCCGCGCAAGCGGCGACCACTGCGGAACGTCGGACGAGCTGTCCCGCTCCTGCCCGCCCTCGTCCTGCTCGTCATCTTCCTGCTCGGCCCCGTCATCTCGTCGTTCTACGGGTCGTTCACGAACTCCGCGCTCACCGGCGCCGGCGCAGCCGACCAGCAGTTCGTCGGCTTCCAGAACTACGTCGAGCTCTTCCAGGACCCGGACTTCCCGAAGTCCGTCGTCCTGACGGTCGTGTTCCTGCTCGCCTCGGCGGTCGTGGGACAGAACGTGCTCGGGCTCGGCCTCGCGCTCCTGATGCGCTCCGCCAACAAGGCCGTCCGCGCGATCGTCGGCACGTTCGTCGTCGCCGCGTGGGTCCTGCCGGAGATCGTCGCCTCGTTCGCCGCGTACGCGTTCTTCAACGACGAGGGCACGCTCAACGAGTTCCTCAAGTCCATCGGCATCAGCGGCCCGAACTGGCTGTACACGTTCCCGATGTTCGCCGTGATCCTGGCGAACATCTGGCGCGGCACGGCCTTCTCGATGCTCGTCTACTCCGCCGCCGTGCAGGAGGTCCCGGAGGAGATCACCGAGTCCGCCGAGGTCGACGGTGCCACCGGGTGGCAGCGCCTCGTCTACATCACCCTGCCGGTGATCCGACGGAGCATCTCGACCAACCTGATGCTGACGACGCTGCAGACGCTGTCGGTCTTCACCCTCATCTTCGTGATGACCGGGGGTGGGCCGGGCACGAACTCGTCGACCCTGCCGATCCTCGCCTACCAAGAGGCGTTCAAGTTCTCGCAGCTCGGCTTCGGGACCGCGATCGCGACCATCCTGCTCGTGGTGGGGGCGGTCTTCTCGATCATCTACATCCGAGCCCTCAAGCCGGAGGTGGACTGATGGCCATCACTGCCCCGTCCCTCGACCCGACCACCACCCGTTCGGTGACCGCACCCGGTTCGCTGCACATGACGTCGCCGCGCGGCCGCACCATGCGGTGGGTGGCGAACACCGTGCTGCTCGTCATCGCGGTGTGCTTCGCGGTCCCGCTGCTCTGGCTCGTCCTCGCCTCGGTCGACACCCAGGCGTCGCTGTCCGTCAAGCTGCCGACGCAGTTCACGCTCGACAACTTCACGAAGGTGCTCACGCCCGAGCTGTCGTTCATCCCGCTCGCGAACAGCCTGCTGCTCTCCGGCGGCACGGCGGTCGTCACGGTGGTCTTCGCGCTGCTCGCCGCGTACCCGCTGTCCCGCTACAAGATGCGCGTCAACAAGCCGTTCCTGTACAGCATCCTGTTCGGGACCGGCCTGCCGATCACCGCGATGATGGTGCCCGTCTACGCGCTGTTCGTGTCGCTCAACCTGATCGACAACGTGTGGGGCTGCATCTTCTTCCTCGCCGCGACGTCCCTGCCGATGGCGATCTGGATGGCGAAGAACTTCATGGACTCCGTGCCGATCTCGCTCGAAGAAGCTGCGTGGACCGACGGGGCGTCGATGATGACCACCCTGACGCGGATCGTCGTCCCGCTCATGCGCCCGGGCATCGCCGTCGTGTTCATCTTCGTGTTCATCCAGGCGTGGGGGAACTTCTTCGTCCCGTTCGTCCTGCTGCTCTCGCCCGACAAGGTGCCCGCCGCGGTGAGCATCTTCAACTTCTTCGGGCAGAACGGGGCGGTCGCGTACGGACAGCTCGCCGCGTTCTCGATCGTCTACTCCGTGCCCGTCATCGCCCTCTACGTGATCGTGTCCCGAGGCCTCGGCGGCGGCAACGCCCTCGCCGGCGGCATCAAGGGCTGATCCGCTGGCTCCGGCCGGCTCTCTCGAAAGGAACCACATGCACCAGGACGAACCGCTCGTCGAGGCACGGATCGCCCGCCTCGTCCGCGACCGTGTCGACCCCGCCGTGCACCGACGCTCGGCGCCGGTGACGATCGAGGCGTGGGAGGTGCCGGACGAGCCGGTGCCGTTCGACTCCGCCGTCCGCCAGTCGTTCACGCCGTTCACGGTGGGCTCGCACTGGGGCGGCCGACCGTGGGGGACCACCTGGTTCCGGATCACCGGCACAGTGCCGGCGGACTTCGGCACCGCGCCGGGGACCACCGCGGAACTGCTCGTCGACCTCGGGTTCACGAAGCGGCACCCGGGGTTCCAGGCCGAGGGCCTGGCGTACCGCACCGACGGCTCCACGATCAAGGGCATCGAGCCGCGGAACGACACCGTGCCCCTCGAGGTCGGTCCTGGGGAGTCCTTCGAGCTCTACGTCGAGGCCGGTGCGAACCCGGACATCGGCGGCGACTCGTTCCAGGGCGCGACGCCCCTCGGCTCGCGGTCCACCGCGGGCGACAAGCCGATCTACCGCGTACGCTCCCTCGAGCTCGTCGAACGCGACGACACCGTGTGGGAACTGCAGCAGGACTTCTGGGTGCTCCGCGGCCTGATGGCGGAACTGCCCACCGACGGCACCCGGGGCGCCGACATCCTGCACGCTCTCGAACTGGCCGCCGACGCCCTCGACCCGGACGACGTCGCCGGTACCGCCGCCGATGCCCGTCAGGTGCTCGCACCCGTCCTGGCCGTCCCCGCGAGCGCCGCGGCCCACCGGGCGATCGCCGTCGGCCACGCGCACATCGACTCCGCCTGGCTCTGGCCGGTGCGCGAGACGATCCGGAAGTGTGCCCGCACGTTCTCGAACGTCCTCGACCTGATGGACCGTGACCCCGACTTCACCTTCGCGTGCTCGTCGGCGCAGCAGTACGCGTGGATCCGCGACGGCTACCCGTCGATCTGGGCGCGCATCAAGGAGCGCGTCGCCGAGGGCCGGTGGATCCCGGTCGGCGGCATGTGGGTCGAGTCGGACACGAACCTGCCCGGTGGGGAAGCGCTCGCCCGACAGTTCGTCGCCGGCAAGCGGTTCTTCCTCGAGGAGTTCGGCATCGACACCCCCGAGGCCTGGCTGCCCGACTCGTTCGGCTACTCGGGCGCCCTGCCGCAGATCGTCCGCGCGGCCGGCTCGAAGTGGTTCGTCACGCAGAAGCCGTCGTGGAACGAGACGAACGTCATCCCGCACACGTCCTTCCACTGGGAGGGCATCGACGGCTCGCGGGTGCTCACCCACCTGCCGCCAGCGGACACCTACAACTCCGACGTCTCCGCCGCCGACCTGCACCGCGGCGAACGGAACAACAAGGAGCGCGGCGTCGCGAACACCTCGATGCTGCTCTACGGCTTCGGCGACGGCGGTGGGGGCCCCACCCGCGAGATGGTCGCAGCCGCCCGACGCCAGCACGACCTGGACGGCTCACCCCGGGTGCAGCTCGGTACTCCGGCCCAGGTCTTCGAGGAACTCGAACGCGTGCTCCCCGAACCCGGCGTGTGGTCCGGCGAGATGTACCTCGAGTTCCACCGCGGCACCTACACGTCGCAGATCCGCACGAAGCAGGGCAACCGCCGCTCCGAGCACCTGCTGCGCGAAGCCGAGCTCTGGGCGTCGACCGCAGCCGTGCGCCTCGGACTGGACTACCCGTACGAGGAACTCGAGCAGGCCTGGCACACCGTCCTGCTGCAGCAGTTCCACGACATCCTGCCGGGGTCCTCGATCGCCTGGGTCTACGAGAACGCCGAGGAGAACTACGCGCAGATCGCCCAGGTCCTCGAGGGGCTCATCGGCACCGCGACGACCGCCCTCGCGAACGGGGGCGCTGCGGCGCTCGCCGGGGTCGGTGCCTCGTCGTCCACGGCTGCCGGCGGCAGCAGCGCGTTGCTCGACGCGCCGTCCGGCGCCGACGCCGTCGGCGGCAGCGGGTCGCCCGGGAACGTCGTGCGCTTCAACGCCTCGCCGGTCGCGGCAGGGGACGCGGCCGCCCTGGGAGGTTCGCTCGGATCTGCGGCGGACCCCGTGCCTCCCGTCCGCTCCGGCGACCACTTCGTCTTCGACACCGGCGTCGTCACGGCGACCATCGACGGAGCCGGCCACGTCGTGTCGCTCGTCGACCGCGCCAGCGGACGCGACGCGATCGCACCCGGCGCTGCCGCTGCGGAGTACACGGTGTTCCGCGACACCCCGAACCAGTGGGAGGCGTGGGACATCGACCGTGCGTACCAGCGCAACGGCACCGTGCTGTCGGCCTCGTCGGTCACGATCGACGGCTCCTCGCTCGTGGTGGAACGGTCCTTCGGGTCGTCGACGCTCACGACGCGGTACTCGGCGGTCGCCGGGCTCGCAGAGCTGGTGATCGAGACCGAGGTCGACTGGCACGAGCACCAGAAGCTGCTGAAGCTCGCGTTCCCCGTCGACGTGCGTGCCGCGGCGGCCTCGAGCGAGATCCAGTTCGGGCACATCGACCGGCCGACCCACCAGAACACCTCGTGGGACCACGCCCGCTTCGAGACGTCGGCGCACCGCTGGGTGCACGTCGCGGAGCCGGGGTTCGGTGTCGCGGTGGCGAACGACTCCACGTACGGGCACGACATCACCCGGAGCACCCGGCCCGACGGCGGGACCACGACGCTCGTGCGCGAGTCGCTGCTGCGCGGACCGACGTTCCCGGACCCGAACGCCGACCAGGGGCACCACGTGTTCCGGACGGTGCTGCGGGTGGGTGCCTCGGTGCTCGACGCCGCCGACTCGGGCTACCGGTTGAACCTGCCGGTGCGGACCGTCGCGGGCACCACTGCCGTCGACCCGCTCGTGACGGTGTCGTCGCCGCAGGTCTTGGTCGAGGCAGTGAAGCTCGCCGAGGACCGCTCCGGTGACGTGGTGGTGCGACTGTACGAGGCCTCGGGGGGTCGGGCGACCGACGTCGGGGTGTCGTTCGGCTTCGACGTCGCTTCGGTGGCGACGGTGGACCTGCTGGAACGCCCGCTGGGGGACTCGTGGGACTCGGGGGAGCCGGTCGTGCTGACGCTCCGTCCCTTCGAGATCGTGACCCTGCGGGTACGCCGGGCCTGAGGCAGCGGGGCCGGTGGTCCCCCTCGGGGGAGAGAGACCGCGGCGCCGGACGGGACACGGGTGCGTTCCGTCCGGCGCCGTGTTGCTGCCCGGGGTTGGTCGCCGACTGGTGCGCTGGTAGCGTGGACTCGAGGGATTCGGCGAAGGCCGCGTCCGGTTCGCGGCCGGAGTTCCCACAGAAACGCGGAGACCCGGGTGCAAGTCCCGGCGGTGAACCGTAGCTCAACGAGAAGAGCCCCGTTTTGTCTTTCAGAGTGGGCCCCGGCGGTCCAACTCTGCTGCGATCTCTGTCCTGCTCAGATTGAGTGGGCCGTACAGGTGTCGTGCGACGCCGTGACACTTCCGCAGCGCGGTTCCGGCGCGGAGCGAGCCCGGGTGCTCCTCGAGAGCATCGTCAACGGCGACGCGGGTCCACTCGTTCCGGCTCATCCCGACCTGGAGCAGACCGTTGCAGCCTCGGTCGACGTTCTTGGTCACCGCCAAGGCGAGGAGCATCTCCCCGTGGCCGAGACGCAGCTTCTGGCCCGCGCGGAGACTGGTCGGGTCCGTCCCGGTCACCTTCGTCCATGCAGAGATCGCTTCGGGGCTCAACCCGTCGATCGTCGTCACGAGACCGTCGTCGATCCGTCCACCGTCGTGGATCACCGCGTTGCGCATCCTCCGCAGCACGGTCAGTTGCTCCAACGGGACCGGATGGAGTTGCGCGCCGGCGGCGAGCTGGAGCGCCTCGTGCTGGCCCGCCGAGCGTGCGTCTCGTGCACGACGGCGCGAGAGCAGTCCCGCGTCGGCCGCCATCAGCAAACAGGTCTTCATGTAGTCCTCGTGCAGTGCCAGGGCATAGGCGATGCTCATCGCGCCGAGGTGAACGTCTGCTTCCCCGAGGATGTCGCTGGCAGCTTCCGCGGTCAGGTTGAACCGCTTGATGTGGGGGACGTTCGGGTAGACCTCCGGCAGCAGGCGATCGGATCCACGGTTCAGTTGCAGGAGGTGGTTCGAGAGCTGCGCGCCGGCCAGGAGCCCCATCAGCGCGTTGCTGGCCTCGACCCGGAGTGCCTCGTACTGACGGTAGGCGCGGAATCGAACGACTCCGGTCGGTGCTGGCATGCCAGATATCATGCCCGATCCGAAGCCGGTTGCGCAGATCACAGCCGCACCCGCTGTTCCGCCACCGTTCACCGCCGCAGCACGGGGCGGAAACCGGCCGCGTCCACGATCGTCCCGGGCCGAGAACCGCGGCCCAACCCGAAGCACCCGCAGCACCCACCCGAAAGGCACCTCACGTGCAGCACAAGCGCACCATCGCCGGCATCGCCCTGGCCGCCGCAGCGATCGTCACCCTCGCCGGATGCTCGGCCACGAGCTCGGCCAGCACGACGAAGGACGACACGGACTGGAAGACCGCCACGAGCGCCGAGTCCTCCGGCGGCATGGACGCCCTGGTCAAGGCCGCGAAGGCCGAGGGACAGCTCAACGTCATCGCGCTGCCGCCGTCGTGGGCCAACTACGGCAAGATCGTCGACGGCTTCACGAAGAAGTACGACATCAAGATCAACTCCGCGAACCCGAACGGCTCGAGCGCCGACGAGGTCGCCGCGGTGAAGTCGCAGAAGGGGCAGTCCACCGCTCCCGACGTCCTCGACCTCGGCAACGCCGTGCTGCAGGAGAACCTCGGGCTCCTCACCGACTACAAGGTCGCGAACTGGGACGACATCCCCACCGACCTCAAGGAGAAGGACGGCGCCTGGACCCGCGACTACACGGGCCTGATGTCGATCGGGTACGACTCGTCGAAGATCTCCGACGCCCCGAAGGACCTGACGGACCTGCTCGGCTCCGAGTACAAGGGCAAGGTCTCGATCGCCGGCGACCCGACCCAGGCGAACCAGGCAGCATCCGCGGTCTACCTGGCGGCCCTCGAGAACGGCGGCTCGGCCGACGACATCACCAAGGGCGTCGACTACTTCGGCAAGCTGAAGCAGGCCGGCAACTTCCAGAACGTGCTGCCGACGCAGGCCACGGTGGCCTCGGGTGAGACTCCGGTCGTCATCCAGTGGTCGTACAACAACCTCGCGTGGGGTCCGGCCGCGGGCGCCTCCGGCAACAAGAACTGGAAGACCGTCGTGCCCGAGGGCCAGGCGCTCGGTTCGTACTACTCGCAGGCGATCAACAAGGACGCCCCGCACCCCGCGGCCGCCCGCCTGTGGCAGGAGTACATCGCCAGCCCCGAGGCACAGAACCTGTACCTGCAGGCCGGTGCCTTCCCCGCGACGCTCTCCGCGATGGAGAAGTCGGGCAAGGTCGACCAGGACGCCCTCGATGCCGCCGGTGGCGCGCCGAAGGACTACGTCGAGCTGACCGACGCGCAGGTCGCGGACGCCGCGAAGGTGCTGTCGTCCAAGTGGTCCTCCACGATGGGGTCCTGACCAGCATGACCACCGCATCGGCGGGCGCGCGCCCGAAGACCGCCGCACCCGCGACGAGCACGCTGATCGTGCCCGCCGATGCCACCCGCGGCGCCGGACCCCGTGTCCGGCGCCGCGTCGGCCTGGCCTGGCTCGGCCTCACTCCGTTCGCTGCGTACGTCCTGCTCTTCCTCGCCGTACCCGCGGTGATCGCCGTCGGCAGCGGGTTCTTCACCAGCGACGGGGCGTTCACCCTTGCGAACCTCGCGGCCTTCGCCGACCCGTCGGTGCTGCGCGCCTTCGGTGGCTCGTTCGGCCTGTCCGCCGTGTCCGCGGTGATCGGTGCCGTCGTCGGTGCGCTCGTCTGCTGGGCGCTGTCAGCACTGCGTCCGGACGGACTCGTCCGTTCGATGATCGACTCTGCGGCCAGCGTCCTCGCCCAGTTCGGCGGCGTGATGCTCGCGTTCGCGTTCATCGCCACGATCGGCGCGCAGGGGCTCGTCACCACGTGGCTGGTCGCCGTGTTCCACGTCGACCTCAACGCGAACGGCGCGTTCCTGTACACGGTCCCCGGGCTCGTGATCCCCTACGTCTACTTCCAGGTGCCGCTGATGGTCCTCACGTTCATGCCCGCGTTGGAGGGCGTCAAGGCACAGTGGGGTGAGGCCGCCGCCACCCTCGGCGCCTCCCGCGCCACGTACTGGCGCCGGATCGCCCTGCCCGTGCTCGCGCCGGCGTTCTGGGGCTCGCTCCTCCTGCTCTTCGCGAACGGCTTCTCGTCGTTCGCCACCGCCGCGGCGCTCATCTCGCAGGGCGGCATCGTGCCGCTCACGATCCGCACGCAGCTGACGAGCGAGACCCTCATCGGCCTGCAGAACGTCGCCGGAGTCCTCGCCTTCGGCATGGTCGTCGTGATGGCGATCGTGATGGGCGCGTACTCGCTGCTGCAGCGCCGAGCCGCCCGGTGGCAGCGATGAGCGCGATCAGTGGGGCAGCAGCGGTCGACTCGGCTGTCGGCGCGCGCACGGCCGGTCCACGGCAGCCGGGAGGCCCGACCCGCGTCAGCCGCTTCGGCACGGCCCCGTCTCGTGGCACCGCCACGGCCGTGCTCACGGTGGTCGGGCTCGCCTTCGCCGTCCCGCTGGTCGCCCTGGTGCAGTTCACCTTCCGACAGGGGACCGACGGCGGACTGACGTTCGCGCACTGGGCGGCCATCGGCGACCCGGTCAACGCGGCCACCTACCAGCCGGTGTTCGACGGCCTCGGGGCGTCGCTGCTCATCGCCGCCATCACCGTCGGCATCGTGCTGTTCGTCCTGCTGCCCGCGCAGGTCATCACGGCGCTGCGCTACCCGAGGCTCCGCCGCGTGCTGGAGTTCGTCTGCATCGTCCCGATCACGGTGCCCGTCGTGGTGCTCGTCGTCGGCTTCATCCCCGTCTACCAGGTGGTCGCGCAGGTCTTCGGTTCGGGTGCCTGGACGCTGGCCTTCGCGATCGGCGTCATCACGCTGCCGTTCGCGTTCCGCCCGATCGCCGCCGCCATCACCGCGATGGACATGACGGTCCTGTCCGAGGCCGCCCGGTCGCTCGGGGCGTCGTGGTGGACGGTCACCTGGCGGGTGCTCCTGCCGAACCTCCGCCGGGGCATCACCGCGGCGTGCTTCCTCACCATCACCGTGGTCCTCGGCGAGTACACGCTCGCCGCGTTCCTGTCCCGCACCACCTTCCAGACCGCGCTCGTGCTCGTGCAGCAGACCGACCCGTACGTCGCCGCGATCTTCTCGGTCGGCGCGCTGGTGTTCGGCTTCGTCCTGCTCGTCGTCATCGGCCGGATCGGCACCGGTCGCCGTTCCCGCACCAAGGAGTCCGCATGACCGTCATCGCCCCCGCCGCCCCGGCGTCGCTCTCCTCCACGGGTGCGACCGTCGAGCTCGAGGCCGTCGAGAAGCACTACGGCGCGCACCGGGCACTGGCCGGACTGTCGCTCCGCGTCGAACCGGGCGAGTTCGTCTCCCTGCTCGGCCCCTCCGGCTGCGGCAAGACGACGGCGCTCCGGGCACTCGCCGGCCTCGAGGCGATCGACGCCGGCGCCATCCGCATCGACGGGCAGGACGTCGCCGCCACCCCGGTCAACAAGCGCGACATCGGGATGGTGTTCCAGCAGTACTCGCTGTTCCCGCACATGACGGTGCGGCAGAACGTGGCGTTCGGCCTCGAGATGCGTCGCGTCCCCGCAGCGGAACGCCGGACCCGGGTCGTCGAGGCGCTCGACATGGTGCACCTGGGCGAGTTCGCCGAGCGGTACCCGCACCAACTGTCCGGCGGGCAGCAGCAGCGCGTCGCCCTGGCCCGCGCCCTGGTCACCAGGCCGCGCGTCCTGCTGCTCGACGAGCCGCTGTCCGCCCTCGACGCCAAGGTCCGCGTCGCACTCCGCGACGAGATCCGCCGCATCCAGACCGACCTCGGCATCACGACCGTGTTCGTCACGCACGACCAGGAAGAGGCGCTCGCCGTCTCCGACCGCATCGCCGTGATGAACGCCGGCGACATCGAGCAGATCGGCACGCCGGAGGAGCTGTACCGTTCACCGTCGTCGGCGTTCACCGCTGACTTCGTCGGCCAGTCGAACCGGCTGCAGGGTGATCTGCGCGGCGGCGACGTGTTCGTGTACGGGTTCCGCGTGCCCGCGCTCGACTCCTCGGTCGCCGACGGGCCCGTGCTCGCCTACGTCCGACCGGAGGACGTCGCCTTCGCCCCGGAGGGCATCACCGGCACCGTCGTCAGCTCGAGCTTCCTCGGGTCCATCCGCCGCACCACGGTCCGCCTCGACGACGACACCGTCGTCACCGTGCAGCACGAGGTCGGCGACCGCCGTGCCGCGGGCCAGGCCGTCGCCGTGCGCCTGCTCGGCGCTCCCGTGGCGGTCGCCCCGCTCGCCTGACGGCTGCGTCCTCTCGCGCTGAGCGACAGTCCACGCCGGGCCGGGCACGTTCCCTTCGCGAAAGCGACAGTTCCCCGCGGAACGTTGGCGGCACACTGTCGCTTTCGCGGGGTGGGCGCGACCACGGGCGGCCTGGAGGCGCGTGGCGGGGCCGCCCCGCGCCTCCAGGCCGGTGGGGTCAGCGCTGGAAGCGCGCCTCGCGCTCGTCGGCCAACGCCGCCGCGATGCGCGCACGCATGTTCGGGTGCATCTCGGGCAGGTCGTCGAGCCGTGCCCAGAACGCTTCGGTGTTCTCGCCGTCGGCGGGGTTCGGCGTGCCGGACACGTAGCGGCAGGCGAACACCAGGTCGAGGTACTGCGCCCGGTCGCCGTTCGGGTACGTCAGCTCCGGCAGCACCTGCACCCACGCCAGCCGCTCGGCGACGGCGACGACGTCGGCTTCCTCGAGGACCTCGCGTTCGGCGGCGACGGCGGGTTCCTCACCCGGGTCGATGATGCCGGTGACCGGGGTGAAGGAGCCGTTGTCCGCACGACGGACCACGAGGAGTTCGCGATCGTCCCCGTCGCCCCGGGTGACCACCGCGGTCACGCCCGTCATCCAGAGCGGATCGGTGCCGATCTTCGAACGGAGGGACAGGACGAAGTCAGGGGTGGGCATGCGCCCACGCTACCGATCCGGCCCTGTCGGAGACTGGTCATGACCAGTAGCATGGGGGCGTGGAGATCATCATCCTGCCCACGCCGGCTGAGGTCGGTCGCGTCGCCGCGGCCAAGATCGCGTCCGTCGTCGCCAAGAAGCCGTCCGCCGTCATCGGTCTCGCCACCGGATCCAGCCCGCAGGGCATCTACACCGACCTGCAGCGTCGGGTCGGTGCAGGCGAGATTTCGTTCGCCGAAGCCCGGGGGTTCGCCCTCGACGAGTACGTCGGCATCCCGCTCGAGCATCCGGAGTCGTACGCCGCCGTCATCGCACGCGACGTCGTGGCGCCGCTCGGGTTCGACCCCTCGCGGGTGCGGGTGCCCGACGGTCGTGCCGACGACCTCGAGTTCGCGGCCAAGGAGTACGACGCCGCGATCCGTGCTGCCGGCGGGATCGACGTGCAGATCCTGGGGATCGGTGCGAACGGGCACATCGGGTTCAACGAGCCGACGTCGTCCTTCGCCTCGCGCACCCGCATCAAGACCCTCGCGCCGTCGACCCGTGACGCCAACGCCCGGTTCTTCGACTCGCCCGAGCAGGTCCCGACGCACTGCATGACGCAGGGGCTCGGCACCATCCTCGAGGCGCAGCAGCTCGTCCTCGTCGCGCAGGGCTCGGCCAAGGCCGACGCGATCGCCGCCGCGGTGGAGGGGCCGCTCAGCTCGTTCGTTCCCGGTTCGGCGCTGCAGCTGCACGAGCACGCGACGGTCGTCGTCGACGAGGAGGCCGCTGCAGGCCTGCATCTCGCCGACTACTACCGCTACACGCACGCGAACAAGCCGGCCTGGCAGGTGTTCGAGTAGGACCTGCCCTGACGCCGGTGTGTTGCCCTGACGCCGGCGTGTTGCTCAAGCAGTGCGCCGGTGCGTGGTCGAGCACGCCGGCGTGTTGCCGTGACGCCGCCAAGTCGTCGAGACGCCGCCGAATTCGGCGGCGTCTCGTCAGTTCCGAGGCGTCGAGTGCACACGCCGGCGTCTTCCGAACTCAGCACGCCGGCGTCTTCTGAACCCAGTACGCCGGCGTCTCGAGGGACTCGTCAGCCGTCTGCGCGCTGCCGGAACGCGATGTGCAGGCGACTGAGGCCCTCGTCGAGGGTCTCGGCCGAGCACCCGAAGTTGAGCCGCGCGAACCCCGTGCCCTGCCGTCCGAACGCCGGTCCCGAGGCGAGCGCCACCTTTGCCTCGTCGACCAGCACCGCCGCGGGGTCGTCGCCCCACGGCAGCGCGCGCAGGTCGAGCCGCGCCAGGTAGGACGCCTGCGGCTGCCGGTACTCCGCGCCGGGCAGGACCTCACCGATCCGCTCGGCCAGGGTGCGCCGGTTCGCGGCCAGTTCGGTGAGCAGGGACGCGAGCCACGGGCCGCCCTCGCTGAACGCGGCCACACTCGCGGTGTACCCGAGGATGCCGGTGCGCTCGACGACCTCGGTCGGCAGCGCGTCGAACCAGCCGCGGGCCCGCTCCGAGGCGCCGACGATCAGCGCGCACTTCGTGCCGGCGAGGTTCCAGGCCTTGCTCGCGCTCGTCAACGAGACCCCGAGCGCGGCGGCCTCGGGGCAGGACTCCAGGAACGGCGTGAAGACCGCGTCGGCGTGCACGAGCGGCGCGTGGATCTCGTCCGAGACGACCACGGCGTCCCACTCGGCCGCCAGCTTCGCGAGTGCGACGAGCGACGAGCGGTCGTGCACCAGGCCGAGGGGGTTGTGCGGGTTGCAGAGCAGCACCGTGCGGGCCCCGTCAGCGAACGCCTGCGCGAGGCCGTCCAGGTCCATCTGCCAACCGGCGGTGGTGTCGAACGGGTCCGCGGGGCCGTCGGGTGCGAGCAACGGGACCTCGGTGACGGTGCCGCCGGCCTCGGACACGTACTCCCAGAACGGTGGGTACACGGGCGGCATGATGACGACCTGGTCGCCGGGCTCGATGATCCGGCGGAGCATCTCCACCGCCGCGACCGAGACGTCCGTGGTGGTGCGGACGAGGTCGGGGTCGACGCGCCAGGCCCACCGGCTCTCAGCGAAGTCCGCGAACGCCTCGGGCAGGGCCCGGCCGTGGCCGACGTACCCGGTGTCGCCGTTCGTGACCGCGGCGACGAGGGCGTCACGCACCGGCTCCGCGAGCATCGAGTCCATCTCGGCGACGAACATCGGCAGGACGTCCGGCGGGTACGCCGTGTACTTCTCGCTCGTACGGCTGCGGTGCGCATCGAACACGGAGACCATGACGCTCATGCGCCCATCCTGACAGTGGGCACCCGTCCGCGGCAGTGGAACGCGTGGAAGACCACCCGGCCGGTGAACAGCAGGAGAGGGCTCGGTGACCGACCGCACGTCCCCCGTCCGAGGGGGCTAGCGTCGCCGACGTGAACCGATCCCGCGTGCACCGTCGCCCGCTCTTCCGCCCGCTCCCGCTCGCCGCGGTGGCCACGATCACCGCGCTGCTCGGGACAGCGGTGGTCGCCGCACCGGCCGTCGCCTCGCCCTCGGCGCAGGCAACGCAGGCGGGGAAGACCGTCTCCGACCCGGCGCGGTACGTCGACCCGTTCATCGGCACGAGCGGCGACGGCAACACCTGGCCCGGCGCCACCGCCCCGTTCGGCATGCTCCAGTGGAGCCCGACCGGCACCTCGGGCGACCAGACCTCGACCCCGGTCGCGAACGGCTACTCGTACGACGTGAACCGGCTGCGTGGGTTCAGCCTGACCCACCTGAACGGCGCCGGCTGCGCGCCGGGAGCCGCCGGGGACGTGCCGATCATGCCGATCACGACCCCGGTCACGACGTCGCCGTCGTCCGACTCCACCGACGCGGTCTACGCCGCCGGCTACTCGCACGACGACGAGTCCGCGAGCCCCGGTCGGTACAGCGTCGCGCTCGACAACGGCGTCCGCACCGACCTCGCCGTCACCACCCGCGCGGGCGTCGGCGAGTTCGCATTCCCGGCGGGCGGCGCTGCGAACCTGCTCTTCCGCACCTCGAACTCGATCAACGGCAGCGAGGCCGCGACCACCCGCGTCGACGCGCGGACCCGCACCGTCAGCGGCAGCGTCCTGACCGGCGGCTTCTGCAGCCGCCGCGCGAACGGCGGCGGGGCCACCAACCCCGACCGCCGCAGCTACTACCGCCTGTTCTTCACGGCCACCTTCGACACGGCCTTCACGAGCACCGGCACCTGGCAAGACGGCACGGTCCGACCGGGAGGCACGGCCTCCTCCGGTGGGGAGGGCTACCTCACCGGCGCCGACCGTGCCGGACGCGGCTCCGGCGCGTGGGTCGGTTTCGACGCGCGTCGCGGTGCGACGGTGCACGCGAAGATCGGCATCTCGTACGTGAGCGCCGCCGGAGCGGTCGCCAACCGCGACGGCGAGGTGACCCAGCGCTCGACCGTCGCCAGCGTGGCGGCCGGTACACGGGCCTCCTGGAACCGTGAACTGTCGCGCCTGCGCGTCGGCGGCGGCACCGCGGACCGCACCACCCAGCTGTACACGTCCGTCTACCACGCGCTCATGCAGCCGAACACGCTGAACGACCGCGACGGCCGCTACCTGGGGCCGGACCAGCGGGTGCACCGCACGGACCGGGGACACCGTGCCGTCTACGGCACGTACTCCGGCTGGGACCAGTACCGGGCGCAGATCCAACTGCTGGCGCTGCTGCGGCCGGACGTCGCCGGGGACATGGCGCAGTCGATGCTTCGGTTCGCGCAGCAGAACGGCGGGGTGTGGGACCGCTGGCTCCACCTGGGGGCGCCGACGCACGTGATGACGGGTGACCCCTCGGCTGCGACGCTCGCCACCTGGTACGCCATGGGGGTCCGGAACTTCGACGTGCGGGCCGCCTACCAGTCGCTGAAACGGCAGGCGACCGTCGAGAACGCCGACGCCGAGAGCGACATCGGGTGCCCGGGCCAGTGCCTGGCGCAGCGGCCGGCGCTCGACGAGTACCTGCAGCGGCAGTACGCCGCGAACGACGACTGCTCGTGCTGGGGTGGCGCTGCCGAGACGCTCGAGGACTCGATCTCCGACAGTGCGCTCGGGTACTGGGCGGGGTCGCTGGGGCTGCGTTCCGACGCCCGGATGTTCGCGGAGCGCGGGACCTACTGGAAGAACACCTTCGACCCCGCCGTCGGCTACCAGGCCGCTCGTCAGGCCGATGGGTCGTGGACGCCGGACTGGTCCCCCTCGACCGGCACCGGGTTCGCGCAGGGGACGAGCGCGCAGTACACGTGGCTCGTGCCGCAGGACGTGCAGGGACTGTCGACCGCGCTGGGTGGTGACGACGCCGCTGCCGCGCGGCTGGACGCGTTCTTCCACGACAGCAGCGGCGCGTTCGCGGTGACCGGCGGCGACGCCACGAAGTTCGACCCGACGAACGAGCCCGACATCCACACGCCGTGGATGTACAACGCGCTCGGCAAGCCGTGGAAGACGCAGGAGACCGTGCGGCAGGTCGTCGACGACGCCTACGCGACCGGGCCGAGCGGGCTGCCGGGCAACGACGACCTCGGCACGATGAGCGCCTGGTACGTCTTCGCGTCGATCGGGTTGTTCCCGCAGACGCCGGGGCGCGCGGAGATGCTCATCGGCAGCCCGACGTTCAGCACGGTGGACATCCGGCGGTCGAGCGGGGAACGGATCGTCATCCGGTCCTCGGGCACGGCGGAGTACGTGCACGGTGCGCGGTTGAACGGGCAGGCCCTCGAGAAGTCGTGGGTACCGGCGTCGTTCGTGACCCGCGGTGGCACGCTGTCGCTCCGGGTCGGGGACACGGCGGACACGCGCTGGGCGAGCGGACAGCGGGGGCGGCCGATCGACCGCTGAGTCGGGCCGGGGCCGTCGAGGTCTGACCCTTCGACCGTGCGGTCAGCGGCAGGGTCTGCGTGGCGCGGTACCGAGTGGCCGTCCGGTCTCCGTGCGCCGACGCTTCCGTCGTGCGCGGCGGACGTCGAACGGCAGGCCGACGGCCACGAGGGCGAGTCCGACCGCTCCGACCGTGACCCCGTGCCGCACCTGGCGCTCCAAGAAGGCTCGCGCGTCGTCGCCTGCGAGCGCGACCGTCCAGCGGTGGTCCGGATCGTAGAGCACCGCGAGGCGGCTCCCGCGCTCGTAGACGTCGGGATCCCGCGTGGAGTACCGGCGCAGCGAAGCAGTGAACACGTCGCCGTCGACGGACTGCTGGGTCACCGGCCAGTACTCGTCCCAGGAGCCTCCCCGGTACCCGCCGTGGTGTTCGTGCCTGACCTCGACGACGACCGCCTGCGCCGTGCGGCCACGCTGCTGGAGGTCGGTGTTCTGCCGGAGTGCGGACACGTCGCCGGGCAGGTACGGCACCGTCAGCAGGATGGCGAGGCCGCCGATGATCGTGAACCAGCGCGCCCAGGTGTTGCGGGCGTACGTCCGGAGGCCCTGCCAGAAGCGGGCCCACGTCAGTGGTCGGTGAGGGCGACGCTTCCGCGGTCGTCGTCTGCGCTGATCCGGCTGCGCCCTCGTGCTTCCCCCTGCCACTGGACCAGAGTACGGCGCTCGCCGCTGCACATCGCTCGGCCGTGGCAGGCGGTTGCGATGTCGCGAACCCGCCAGCGGAACGTGTCACGGATCGAGAGACTCGCAGATGCCTCGTGACCGCCGCGAGGGCAGACCGCCATCCTCGGGATGGGCGGCCGATCACAGACCGCCCAGAACCTGCGCGCCACCGGGGAGTGCGTCATCAACCTGCAGTCGACGACCTCGCCCTGACCACCGGCCGGTCACCGGTGCCGATCGACAAGGCCGCCGCCGGGTACCGCCACGAACCGGACAAGCTGCGTTCGGCCGGCCTGCACGGCAGAACCGGGGACACCGTGCGCGCGGAACGCATCGACGACTGCCCCGTGAACCTCGAAGCCCGCGTCGTGCACGTTCGACCGCTGGGGACGGGGGACACGGACGACAGCGCGACCTTCTTGTTCGAGGCCGCGATCACCCGGGTCCACGTCCACGACTCGATCCGCGCTCCGGGAACCGCCGATCGGATCGATCCGGATCGCTGGCGTCCCCTGATCATGAGCTTCCAGCGCTTCTACGGGCTGTCCGCGGCGCTCCACCCGTCTCGGCTGGCCGGGATCGACGAGGAGTGGTACCGCTGACACGACTCAGGGGGTGCGGGCGCCTGCTTCGAGTTCGGGTCTGGAAGCAGGCGCCCTCAGCGAGGGTACTCCGAAACGGAGGTTCCTCTCCAGATAAGAACCGGATAGGTTGCCTGCATGTCCGACAACCGTCGTGTGCGAGCGGAACGTGTCGAAGTACGTCGCAGTCGCGAGGCGATCCTCGCGGCGGCAGAGGCGCACTACGCGGTGAAGGACGCCGACCCGTCGATGGTGCAGCTCGCGCAGCTCGCCGGTGTCGGGATCGCCACGCTCTACCGCCGGTACGCGAGCGTCGACGACGTCATCCGCGCACTCCACGCTCGACTCATCGTGCACTTCACACGGGTCGAGGACATGGTCGCAGCACGATCGACCGCATGGGACGCCGTGGTCGCCCTGGTCATGGGCATCATCGACGTCCTCCAGGAGCACCCCGCGATCCCGCGCCTCAACCGGAAGATGGTCGCGCTGGACGACAGCGACCAGTTCACCTCGACGTGGAACGACCATCTCGACGCCTTGATCCACGCAGCGCAGGCGGAGGGATCGCTCCGAGCCGACGTCACCGCGAACGACGTGACGTTCGCCGCGTTCCGCATCGGCAGCTACTCGAACCTTCCCCCCGACGACGCCGGTCGCATCATCGGCAGGCAGGTCGGCATCGTGCTCGACGGGCTCCGCGCTGACGGCACCCGCCAACCGCTGCCCGGCGACCCCATCACCATGGCTGAACTCCACGGCATCTTCCAGCACGAGGCGGACCACCCCGTCGAGTGACCGCGCGACGGGAGCGGAACGTGCGGGCCTCGGCGCGTGCCGTCCCCTACGATCGTCCCGACGAAGGGGGATCACCATGACCGAGCTCGCCGATTGGGAGACCGAGGGCGCCAAGGCCCGACCGGCGACCCCGGATGACCGCAACCGGGTACCGGCGCCGGCCGCGCTCCGCGCCACGACCTGGATCGGCGTGCTGCTGCTCGTCGCTGCGCTGTTCGTGTTCGTCGGCGCCGCAGCACTCGGCCTCCGTGAGGACGAGACCGAGGCGCACTTCGTCGCCCGACTCGTGATCGTCGTCGTCATCGGCGCGGCCGTCGCAGTGGTCGGCGCGGTCGCCCTGCTGCTCCGGCTCGTCGCAGGAGCGCTCGTCCGGCACTGACCGGGTCAGCGCAGCTCGCGCCCGCCGCCCCACACCCGTTGTACCTCGAGCGCCGGCGACAGCGCCACGAGATCCGCCGCGTACCCCGGCGCGAGCCGCCCCAGCCGGTCGCCGAGCCCCAGCGCCGCAGTCGGCACGCTCGTCAGCGCCGCCACGGCCTCGGGCAGCGTCCGTCCGGCGAGCGACACCGCATTCCGCAGCGCCACGTCCTGCGTCAACGTCGAACCCGCGATGGTCTCGGTGCCGGCGACGTGTGCCACGCCGTCGGTCACGGTGACGTCGAGCGACCCCAGCCGGTACGAGCCGTCGGCCGCTCCAGCAGCACCCATGGCGTCGGTGATGAGCGCGACCCGGCCCGGAGCAGCCCGGAACAGGGTGTCCGCGACGACGGGGTGCACGTGCACGGCGTCGAGGATGAGCTCGAGCGTCACCCGGTCGTCGGCCACGGCGGCACCGATCGGCCCCGGTGCACGGTGGTGCAGCCCCGGCATCGCGTTGAACGCGTGGGTCAGCAGCGTCGCGCCGGCGTCGAACGCGGCACGGGCCTGGTCATGGGTGCTGACGGTGTGGCCGACGGCGACGGTGACCCCGGCGGCGACGAACCGGCGGACGGCGTCGAGGGCACCGGGGAGTTCCGGCGCGATGGTGACCTGGCGGATGACGCCCTCGCCGGCCTCGAGCAGCGCCTCGGCCGCTGCGGGTGACGGGTCGACGAGGAACGACTCGTTGTGGGCACCCTTGTTGTGCGGGGACAGGAACGGCCCCTCCAGGTGCACCCCGAGCACGAGCGGGTCGGCCGCCATCACGGCACGGACCTGCGCGAGCGACGCCGCGAGGGCCGGGATCGGGTTCGCGACGAGCGACAAGACCGAGCGGGTCGTGCCGTGCGACCGGTGCATCGCGAGCGACCCGGCGAACGAGTCGTCCTCGTAGGACTCGGTCGCTCCGCCGTGTCCGTGCAGGTCGGTGAACCCGGGCGTCAGGACCGCGTCACCCAGGTCGACGACCCGGTCCGCCGCGGGAGCTTCGGGGCCGGAGCCGACCGCGTGGACCACGTCACCGGTGAGCAGGACCCAGCCGTCCGCCGTGGACCCGGCCGCGTCGACGACGCGGGATGCGCGCACCAGGGTGCGCTGGGCCTCCCGGCCGGCCTGGAGGCCCGTGGCACTCATGCGGTCTCCCTGCGGAACGCGATCACGCCGCTCAGGGCGGCGATCACGATGAAGACGAAGCCCACGACCGGGTGGCCGATGGAGAGCCAGGTCGCGCCTGCGGCGATGACCAGGGCGACCTCGACGATCGTCTTGCCGACGATGTCGGTCTCGATCGGCGAGGCCGGCGAGCGGAAGAAGTACCAGACGACGGCGGCGAACAGCGGAGCGCCGATCATGAACAGGTAGCCGGGCAGGGGGAGCTGCCACGACCAGTAGCCCCAGAACGCCAGCGAGAGCAGGCCGAACGTGCAGACCAGGATGCGGAGCACGCGCCAGGCGTCGAACGGTCGTCGCTGCTTGCCGGCGGGGGACGGGCCGGGGACCGCTTCCCAGTCGACGGGGGACTGCGGGGCGTTCGTCATGGTGCTGCCTACTTGAAGATGATGGTGCGGGCGCCGTCGAGCAGGACGCGGTCCTCTGCGATCCAGCGCACCGCCTGGGTGAGGGTGCGGGACTCTTCGTCCTGGCCGATGGAGACCAGCTCGGCGGGGTCCTTCGTGTGGTCGACGCGGACGACGTTCTGCTCGATGATCGGGCCCTCGTCCAGGTCGCTCGTGACGAAGTGCGCCGTCGCACCGATGAGCTTCACGCCGCGGGCGTGCGCCTGGCGGTAGGGGTTCGCGCCCTTGAAGCCGGGCAGGAACGAGTGGTGGATGTTGACCGCGCGGCCCTCGAGCGCCGCGCAGAGCTCCGGCGACAGGATCTGCATGTAGCGGGCGAGGACGACCAGTTCGATGTCGTGCTCCTCCACCGCCTCGAGCACACGGCGCTCCATGGCGGCCTTGCTCTGCGCGTCCGACACCGGCCGGTGCTCGAACGGCACCGAGTAGAACGACGCGAGCTCGGCCAGGTCCGGGTGGTTCGACAGGACGAGGGGGACCTCGATCGGCAGCTGTCCGCCGCGCTGCCGGTAGAGCAGGTCGTTCAGGCAGTGGCCGGCCTTCGACACGAGGACCAGGGTGCGCAGCGGGCGACCGACGACGTCGAGCTGGACACGGGCGTCGTAGCGGGCGGCGACGGGGGCGAGTGCTGCCTCGAAGGTCGCGCGGTCCACCGGCGCCATGACCTGCAGGCGCATGAAGAACGTGTTCGTGTCGACGCTCGAGAACTGCTGCGACTCGGTGATGTTGCCGTGGGCGGCGACGACCGCTCCGGAGACGGCGTGCACGATCCCGGGCTGGTCGTCGCAGACGAGCGTCAGGGTCCAGTGCGTGGGGGTCGGGTCGGTCACCGGATCAGGGTACCGGGCGCGGCGGCGGCGGGCGCGGCGGCCGCGCGCAGGCGCCGGTCGGCCAGGGTCAGGACCGTCAGGAGCACCGCGACGCCGAGGATCACCCACGCCAGCACGTGCAGGTCCGGCGTGGTCGGGGCCTGCCCGAACACACCACCGATGAGCGACGACGCCCCGATCGCCCCGATGTACACCGCCGTGCGGGACAGCCCGGCCGCGGTGCCGATGTACGACGCGGGCACCAGTCGGTACAGCGCCGCCTGATTCGACACCGACGCCAGGGCCTGTGGGACGCCGAACAGCGCCGGCGCGAGGGCGAGCAGCACGACCGGCGACCCGGTGTGCAGGAAGAGCAGGAGCGCCCCGCCGACGATCGGCACGACGGCCGCGACGATCAGGGGTCCGCGCACGGCGGTCTTCCGGGCGACGACGAACGACGCGATCCCGGCCACGATCGCTGCGGGCAGCTGGATGTACCCGGCGACGTCGCTCGAGTACCCGGCGACGTCCTGCACCCACTGCGAGAACCCGTAGGTCATCGTGTACGCGAGCAGGTAGGTCAGGAACAGCCGCACGTAGGTGCGGGACAGGGCGCCGTTCCGCGCGAGCATCCGGACGTCCACGAACGGCCGGACCGCCCGCAGCTCCCAGAGCACCAGGGCGACGAGCAGCACGATCGCCACCGCGAGCAGCCACCACAGCCCGGCGGACAGGTCGAGCAGGAACACGAGCAGCGCGGAGACCGTGCCCGTCATCAGCAGCATGCCGAACGGGTCGAGCGCCTGCAGGACGGGCAGGGCCTCGTCGTCACGCGGACGGAGACGGTCAGACGGCAGCCACATCGACGCGACGACGATGCCGAACGCCGCCAGGGGCACGTTCACCAGGAAGATCGCGTGCCAGCCGAACGCCGCGATGAGCGCACCGCCGAGGGGCGGCCCGGCCGCGGCGGACACGAGCGAGGTGATCGACAGCGCTCCGAGCACGAGCGGCGGGGTCGGCTTCCCGATCCGCGCCGAGTGCTGCCGCAGGGTGGTGAGGGCCGCCGGGTACGCGGACGAGGTCCCGATGCCGATCAGGACGCGGGCGAACACCGCGCCGCCGAAGCCGGTCAGGAACTCGGGGACGACCCCGGCGACGCCGACGATCACGAGCCCGGTCAGGAAGACCTTCTTCGGGCCGAAGCGGTCGGCGAGCTTGCCCATCGTCGGCTGCGCGATCGCACTCGCCAGGTACAGGGCTGCGACGAGCCAGATCGCCTGTGCCGCACCGATCCCGAGGTCGCGGGAGATCGGTGTGAGGGCGACGGACACCATCGTGGTGTTGATCGGGTTGAGCAGCGGCCCGACGAGCACCGGGATGAGGAGCTTCGGGCCGAAGCCGCTGCCGGTGGCTGCCGGGTCGACGACGGGAGCGGGGGTGGTCGAGGTGGACGTGGTGTGGCTTCTCTCTCGGTTCAGGGTTCGACGACCGGCCCGAGCACCGCCATCGCGCGTGCGACGACCCGACGGTCCGCCTCGGACAGCGTGGCCAGTCGATCGGCGAGCTCGCGGTTCCGGACGGCCCACGTGGCCTCGCGCGCGGTCGCCCCGGCCTGGGTCGCGCTGATGATCGAGCGGCGCCCGTCGGTCGGGTCGGCCTGGCGCTCGGCGAGACCGAGGTCGACGAGGGCCTGCACGGTCGCGCCCATCGACTGCGGCCGGACGCCCTCGGCACGTGCCAGGTCGGCCACGGTGGCGGGGCCGTACCGCAGCAACCGCCCGAGTGCGGCGGTCTGTGAGGCGGTGACCTCGTCGGCCTTCGAGGCGAGCAGCGACCGTCGGAGTCGGCCGTGCATCGTGAGGACGGCGTCGGCGAGGTCGGTCGCGTCGGTCTTGGGTGCGTCGGTCACGCTCGGACGCTACGCCTCACCAGGGCAACTTGCAAGTTGTCCTTCTGGTATCGGTCAGGGGACGGCTGCGTCGTCGTCGCTCGTGTCCTCCGATCCGAGCAGCGGGTGCAACGCATCGTTGACCTGGTCGCCGAGGTGTCCGAACCACGCGTTGCTCGCGGACACCACGGGATGGGCGCGCGCCAGCAGCGCGTCACCTTCCGGCGTCAGGTGCATCCGGGAGGCCCGCCCCCGGCCCGGCGCGGCGCCCCGCTCGACGAGTCCGCGCGTCGACAACCCGCCGACGAGCGTCGTCATGCTCTGCGGTCGCACGCCGACGGCGCGAGCGAGGTCGGCCTGGCTGAGCTCGCCCGCGGCGGCGAGCTGGATGAGCACCCCGAACTCGACGGGCGTGAGTCCGAGTGGTGCCAGGTCGACCGCCAGTCTCCGTGACAGGGTCCGGGCTGCGCGGATCACCGTCCACGCCACGATCCCGTCGACGTCGGTGCGTGGCGCTGCGGGTTCCTGGGACACGAGGCGATCGTACCGACGTAGGGTCAGGTATCAGAAAACTGATACCAACGAGGAGTGCGTATGAGCGAGATCGTGGCGGTGACCGGCGTGACCGGAGACGTCGGTGGCAAGACGATGGACGAACTCCGGCGGGAGGGCGCCTCGGTGCGTGCGATCGTCCGCCGACCGGAGCAGGTCGCGGCGCTCCGCGCCCAGGGGATCGACGCGCGCCGCGCCGACCTCGACGACGAGGACGCGCTGACCGCAGCACTCGACGGGGTCGACCGGTTCTTCCTCGTCACCCCGGTCAGTCCGCAGCAGGCGGCGCAGGGCGCCGCCGGGGTCCGAGCGGCGCAACGGGCCGGCGTCGGGCGCATCGTGCACCTGTCCGGCGGCGACGCCGCCGAGCACTCGCCGATGCCGTGGGCGAGTGCCGCCTGGCGTACCGACCGCCTGGTGCGCGACAGCGGCCTGGCGTGGACGATCCTGCACCCGTCGTCGTTCATGACCAACGTGACCCCGTCGGCGCCCGCGATCCGTCGTGGGTGGTTCCCGCACACGACGGGTCGTGGTGTGATCGGCTGGATCGACACCGAGGACATCGCCCGGTCAGCTGCTCGCGTGCTGACGAGCGACGGCCACGACGGTACCGAGCCCGTGCTCACCGGCCCGGACCTGCTCGACGCCCGTGGGGTCGCTGCCGCGCTCGCCGCTGGCCTCGGGCGTCCGGTGCGGGCGCTCCACCTGCCGAGCCGGGTCTACGCCGGCGTGCTGCGACGCAGCGGCGTGCCGGCGTGGCTGGCCGAGGGGCTCCGGCAGCAGTTCGGCCGGGTGGTGCGGCGCGGACTCGACGGTGTCGACGTGATGAGCGACGACGTGCTGCGGATCACCGGGACCGCACCGCGCAGCCTGACCGACTGGGCGAGGGCCCACCGCGACGACCTGCTCGGGTGACGGGGTTCAACGCTCGGGGCACGCGACCGGTTCCTCCGTCGAGAACGCGAGCAGGGCCTCCCGGTCGTCCTCGGTGGTCGCGCGGAAGGTGACCGTCACCGCGGGTCGGTCATCGTCGTGATCAGGTGCTCCTGCACGTACCCGAGCCAGTCGTAGACGTCGCGCAGGCCGACGCCCGCGTCGGCCTCGACCGAGCGTTCCTCGTCGTCGGCGTCGACGATCCCGAGGCGGTCGGCGATCGTCAGCCGCAGGTCGGTCAGGGTGCGGAGCCAGGCCTGCTCGTCCTCGGCATCGAGGGCGCCGTCGCGCGTCCCCGTCAGCCACTCGTGCACGGTCGTCGCGTTCGAGGTCTTCTGCACCAGCAGGTCGGACTGCGTGTACTTCCGGAACTCCGCGCTGGCGTCGTCGTCGTCCGGGTAGGCATCCGGGAACATCCGCTCGGTGACCGGGTCCACCGACAGGTCGCCGTCGAGCACCTGGCGGAGCTGCTCGGTCAGGGACGTGAGCAGACCGCGCTCGCCGGAGGACATGCCGAGGTGGACGCCGTCGGAGCGGCGGACGAAGGGGATCACGCCTCGGGGGCCTTGTCGACGGTCGCCTGCAGGCCGTAGCCGTGCATCGACTGGACGTGGGCCTCCATCGATTCGCGCGGCCCCGTCGCCACGATGGCCCGCCCCTCGGTGTCGACCTGGTGCATGAGCCGCTCGGCCTGCTCGCGACCGAAGCCGAAGTGCCGCTGGAACACGTAGGTGACGTACGACATCAGGTTCACCGGGTCATCCCACACGACGGTGACCCACGGGGTGTCCGCGCGCGCACTGGTCCGTTCGTCCGGGGTGGTCCGTTCATCCACGTCGGGCGAGGTCAGCGTCATGCATCCAGGGTGACACAGGGCGGACGGCTCGGTACGATCGTCACGTCGCGACTGGCGTTGGATGGGTCACCATCGGGGAGCGACACCTGACACGGTGCGCGGCCGTACGCCTGGGCTGCACCGACCGATCGTCCGTGCGCGACCTCCCGGTCGTCGCCAACCCACGTAGGAGAACCGTGTCCATCACCGATCTGCCCGCCGTCGACGGCTCCGTCGACACCGACCGCGCAGCATTCAACGCCCCGCTCGACCAGGTCGACCCCGAGATCGCCGCCGTCCTGCAGCAGGAGCTCGGCCGTCAGCGCGACACCCTCGAGATGATCGCGTCCGAGAACTTCGTGCCGCGCGCCGTGCTCGAGTCCCAGGGCTCCGTCCTCACCAACAAGTACGCCGAGGGCTACCCCGGCAAGCGCTACTACGGCGGCTGCGAGTACGTCGACGTCGCCGAGCAGCTCGCCATCGACCGTGCCAAGGCGCTCTTCGGGGCTTCCTACGCCAACGTCCAGCCGCACTCGGGCGCCACCGCCAACGCCGCTGTCCTGCACGCCATCGCCTCGGCCGGCGACACCATCCTCGGCCTCGAGCTCGCGCACGGCGGTCACCTGACCCACGGCATGAAGCTCAACTTCTCCGGCCGCATCTACAACGCCGTGGCGTACGGCGTCGACCCCGAGACGTTCGAGGTCGACTACGACGACATCCGTGCCAAGGCCATCGAGCACCAGCCGAAGGTCCTCATCGCCGGCTGGTCCGCGTACCCGCGCCAGCTCGACTTCGCGAAGTTCCGTGAGATCGCGGACGAGGTCGGCGCGAAGCTCTGGGTCGACATGGCGCACTTCGCCGGCCTCGTCGCCGCCGGTCTGCACCCGTCGCCGGTGCCGCACGCCCACGTCGTCTCGTCGACGGTGCACAAGACCCTCGGCGGCCCCCGGTCGGGCATCATCCTGTCCAACGACGAGACCCTGTTCAAGAAGCTGAACTCCGCGGTCTTCCCGGGCCAGCAGGGCGGCCCGCTCATGCACGTGATCGCCGCCAAGGCCACCGCGTTCCTGCTCGCCGGCACCCCCGAGTTCAAGGCCCGTCAGGAGCGCACCATCCGCGGTGCCCGCCTGCTCGCGGATCGGCTCACGCAGCCGGATGCCCGCGCGGCCGGCGTCGACGTCCTCACCGGCGGCACCGACGTGCACCTGGTGCTGGTCGACCTCCGCACCTCCGAGGTCGACGGCAAGCAGGCCGAAGACCTGCTGCACGAGGTCGGCATCACCGTGAACCGCAACTCCGTGCCGTTCGACCCGCGTCCGCCGATGGTCACCTCGGGTGTCCGCATCGGCACGTCGGCGCTGGCCACGCGTGGTTTCGGCGACGCCGAGTTCACCGAGGTCGCGGACATCATCGCGCTGACCCTCATGCCGAACCCGGACATCGCAGCGCTCTCGGCCCGGGTGAAGACCCTGACCGACGCGTTCCCGCTGTACGCGTGAGCGGTTTCGTGGCTGCTCCGCTGGCTCGCGAGCACTGGGCTGGTGAGGGCAGTGCCGTCCGCATCGACGGCACCGCACTCGCCGCCCGGACGCTCGACGAACTGCGTGTCCGCATCGACCGGTTGCACGAGCACGGCATCCGCCCGGGGCTCGGCACGATCCTGGTCGGTGAGAACCCGGGTTCGCTGTCCTACGTCGCGGGAAAGCACCGCGACTCGGCGCAGATCGGGCTCGACTCGCACCGCATCGACCTGCCAGCGACGGCGTCCGCCGCGGACATCCGCGCCGCGATCCTGCAGATGAACGACGACCCCCGGGTCACCGCGTTCATCGTGCAGCTGCCCCTGCCGGAGGGCATCGACCCGACGCCGATGCTCGAGCTCATGGACCCGTCGAAGGACGCCGACGGCCTGCACCCGACGAACCTCGGTGAGCTCGTGCTCGCCGTGCCCGGTGGGGCCGGCACGATCGACGCACCGCTGCCCTGCACCCCGCGGGGCATCGTCGCGATGCTCGAGGCGTACGACATCCCGATCCGCGGCGCGCACGTCACGATCATCGGGCAGGGTCTGACGGTCGGTCGCCCGCTCGGGCTGCTGCTCACCCGCCTCGAGGCCACCGCCACCCTCACCCACTCCTTGACGGCCGACGTCGCCGCGGAGTGCCGTCGCGCCGACATCGTCGTCGCGGCCGCCGGGGTCGCCGGGCTCGTCAAGCCGGACTGGATCCAGCCCGGTGCGGCCGTGATCGACGTGGGCATCACGCGCGTGGTCTCCCCGGAGACCGGCAAGGCCAAGCTGCACGGCGACGTCGACCCGGCGGTCGCGTCCGTCGCCGGGTTCATGTCGCCGGTGCCCGGAGGCGTCGGGCCGATGACGCGCGCGATGCTCATGAAGAACGTCGTCGAGGCTGCGGAGCGCCACCTGAAGTAGGCGCGCGGGCCGTGCCGCCGGTTCGTCCGGGCGTGCTGCCGTCCGGTCGGTTCGTCCGTTCGTGCCGCCCGGCGGCTTCCACCGAGTTTTCGCGGTCAGCGACAGTTCACGGGCTGATCGCCGCGTGACGTGTCGCTGAGCGCGAAACTCCGCCGGTCAGGCTCAGTCGCGGCGGGCGCCCTGTGCGGCGTGCACCGTGAAGACGTTCGGCTCGCGGTACCCGGCGGCTGCGAACGCGGCGGTGACGGCCTCGGTGATCGCACCACGCGATTCCTGGTCGACCAAAGCGATCGCCGCGCCGCCGAACCCGCCACCGGTCATCCGAGCACCGACAGCGCCGTGCTCGACGGTGGTCGCGACGGCCAGGTCGAGTTCCGGTACGGAGATCTCGAAGTCGTCGCGCATCGACTCGTGCGATGCGACGAGCAGGGACCCGATGGCCCGCGGACCCTGCTCGCGCAGCGTCCGGACGGTGTCGAGGACGCGCTGGTTCTCGGTCACGATGTGGCGCACACGACGGAAGGTCTCGTCGTCGAGCAGCTCTTGCGCACGAGGAAGGTCGTCGACGCCGACGTCCCGCAGCGCTTCGACGCCGAGCACCTGCGCGCCACGCTCACACGATTCGCGTCGGGCCTTGTACCCACCCGTGGCGTGCGCGTGCTCGACGCGGGTGTCGACGACCAGGACCTCGAGTCCGTTTGCCTCGAGTGCGAGGTCGACGACGGCGGTGTCGAGCGTGCGACAGTCGAGGAAGACGACGGCGTCCTGCTCGCCGAGCAGCGAGGCGGACTGGTCCATGATCCCCGTGGGGGCACCGACCGCGTGGTTCTCGGAGTACTGACCGACGCGCGCCAGGGTCTTGCGGTCGAGGCCGAGCTCCCACAGGTCGTTGAAGGCGAGTGCGACACCGCACTCGATCGCCGCACTGGAGGACAGCCCGGCGCCCACCGGCACCTCGGACTCGATGAAGACGTCGAACCCGGTCTTGTCGGCGAGGTCGATGCCGGCCTGCTCACGGAGCGCCCAGGCGATGCCGAGCACGTAGGCCGACCAGCCGTCCATGTGCTCCGGGGACAGCGCGTCGAGCGTCAGCGTGATCGGTTCGGCCGCGGCGTCGAACGCCGAGGCGACGCGCAGGACACGGTCGTCGCGCTGCGCGATGGATGCCGTGGTGCGCCGGTCGATGGCGAACGGCAGGACGAAACCGTCGTTGTAGTCGGTGTGCTCACCGATCAGGTTGACCCGGCCGGGTGCGGAGTAGTGCACCGTCGGCTCGTACCCGTAGACCTGCTGGAACGTCATGCGCGCTCGATCCCTCCTCGGATGAACTCGGCCGCCTTCTCGGGCACGAGGTCCCCGATCCAGGCGCCCATGGCGGCTTCGCTGCCGGCCAGGAACTTCAACTTGTCCGCCGCCCGACGCGGCGAGGTGATCTGCAGCATGAGCCGCACGGTGTCGCGACCGACGTGCACCGGCGCCTGGTGCCACGCGGCGATGTACGGAGTCGGGTCGTCGTAGAGCTTGTCGATGCCGCGGGTCAGCCGCAGGTGCATGTGCGCCAGCTCGTCCTTCTCGGCGTCGGTCAGACCGGCGAAGTCGGGGACGTGTCGGTGCGGCAGCATGTGGATCTCGATGGGCCAGCGCGCGGCGAACGGGACGAACGCCGTGAAGTGCTCGCCCTGCAGCACGACCCGGTCCGAGGCTCGCTCGTTCGCCAGGTGCTGCTCGAACAGGTCCGGCCCGAAGCGCTCGATGGAGTCGAGCAGGCGCTGCGTGCGGGGCGTGATGTACGGGTACGAGTAGATCTGCCCGTGCGGGTGGTGCAGCGTGACGCCGATCGCCTCGCCGCGGTTCTCGAACGGGAAGACCTGCTGGATGCCGGGCATCGCGGAGAGCGCGGCGGTGCGGTCCGCCCATGCCTCGACCACGGTGCGGGCGCGCGACTCGGAGATCGACGCGAACGAGCCCTCGGTCGCGGGGGAGAAGCACACGACCTCGCAACGGCCGACGGACCGGAGCTGGCGGTTCAGACCGACGTCGGTCAGGGCGTCGAGCGACCCGGGGGCGTCCTCGGCCTCGAGCAGGGGACCGAACGACGGCGAGCGGTTCTCGAACACGGCGACGTCGTAGGTGCTGGGGATCTCGGAAGGGTTCTGCGGCGTCTGCGGCGCGAGTGGGTCCTGGTCGGCCGGGGGCAGGAACGCGCGGTTCTGGCGACTCGCGGCGATGGAGACCCACTCGCCGGTCAGGACGTCCTGGCGCATCCGCGCGGTGTCGGGCCGGGGGTCGAGCGCACGCTCGTCGATGGCACGGTCAGCGGGCAGGGTGCTGTCCGCATCGTCGAAGTAGAACAGGTCGCGGCCGTCCGCGAGCTTCGTCACGCGCTTGGTGATCACCGGAACAGCCTAGTGCCGATCCGAAGCGTTGCGAAAGTCTTCGGAAGCAAGCGAAACTAGGGTCGTGACCGACGACGACATCTCCTTCCTGGCCGGATCGCTGCCCGCGCCGCTGCGGCAGGACCGCATCGTCTCCATCGTCGAGGGCGCGCCCGGCATGGTCCGGACCGCCGCGTTGGCCGCGTCGCTCGGCACGAGTGAGGTGACGGTCCGGCAGGACCTCGCGGTCCTCGACCAGGAGGCCCGGATCCGTCGGGTGCACGGCGGCGCGGTCCGCCTCGGGGCCGGGTCCACCGAGCGTCCCTTCGAGGAGACCGCCGTCGAACACCAGGTGGCCAAGGCCGCCATCGGCCGTGCGGCCGCGGCGCTCGTGCGCTCCGGCGAGTGCGTGGTGCTCGACGTCGGCACGACCCCCGCCGCGGTCGCCGAGGCGCTCGTCGCCCGAACGGAGCTGTCCGACGTCACCGTCGTCACGAACTCGTTGACCACGGCCCTGGCCCTCGAGCGCGCTGTGCCGCGCTTCACCGTGATCGTCACGGGCGGGACGCTCCGCCCCCTGCAGCACTCCCTGGTCGCACCGTTCAACGGATCGATCCTGCCGATGATCGCCGCTGACATCGTGTTCCTCGGCGGCACCGGCGTCGACGAAGCGCACGGTCTGACCAACGTGAACCTGCCCGAGACCGAGGCGAAGCGCATGCTCGCGGCCACGGCTCGGCGTACCGTCGTCGTCGCGGACGGGTCGAAGTTCGGCCGAGCCCACATCGGGGTCGTCCGCGCGCTCGAGGACATCGACGTCGTCGTCACCGCCGAGGCCGAGGCCGATGCGGTCGCCACGATCCGTGCGGCCGGCGTCGAGGTCGTCGTCGCGGACGGCGAGGACACAGCCGGAAGGAACCACACCCCATGACCGCAGCACCCACCGGTGGCCAGTACCGCCTGCACCACGCCGGACCCGACGGCGTCGTCGAGGCCGTCGTGACCGAGGTCGCCGCCGGCATCCGTGAACTCCGCGTCGCCGGCTTCGACCTGACCGAGCCGTTCCCCGTCACCGAGCAGCCGCCGGGCGCGAACGGGATCGTGCTCGTGCCGTGGCCGAACCGCGTCGCCGGTGGCGTCTGGGAGCTCGACGGCAAGCGCCAGCAGCTGGACGTCTCGGAGCCGAAGTACGGCAACGCCTCGCACGGCCTGCTCCGCTTCGCGCCGTACCGCCTGGTGTCGCAGACCGAGACGGGCATCGTGCAGGAAGCCACGATCCACCCGCAGCACGGCTGGCCGTTCACCCTCGAGACCCGCGTGCACCACGAGCTCGTCGACGACGGCATCCGGGTGACGCACGAGATCACGAACCGCTCCGGCGTCCGGGCTCCCTTCGCCGTGGGTGCGCACCCGTACCTGCGCGCCGGCGACACCCCGGCCGACGACCTCGTCGTCACGCTCGACGCCGCGACCGCGTTCACCACGGACGAGCAGAAGGTGCCGAACGGGTCGGTGCCGGTCGAGGGCACGCCGTTCGACCTGCGACCGGGACGCCGAGCGGGCGACTCGGACCTCGACACCGCGTACTCGGACATCACGCCCGACGCCGACGGGGTCCGTCACACCACGCTGCACGGCCCCGAGGGCGACGGAGTCCAGCTCTGGCAGGACGCGTCGTTCCCGTACGTGCAGGTGTTCACCTCGCGGGAGTACCCGCGCGGTGACGGCAAGGGCCTGGCCGTGGCGGTCGAGCCGATGACCGCTCCGGCCAACGCGCTGAACTCCGGTGAGGGCCTGCGCTGGCTCGAGCCCGACGAGACCTGGACCGGTACCTGGGGCATCCGCCGCGTCTGGTCCTGACCGCCGCACCGCACGACGAAGGCCCCGCCGGACGTCCGGCGGGGCCTTCCTCGTTCAGCTGGGGCGTTTGTGGTCAGCCGCGGCGCATGCGCAGGGCCTCGACCGCGAGGGACTCGCTGGCGTACCGACCGACCTCGTGCGCCCACGCCGGGTCGTCGCCGCGCAGGGCGATGAAGTCCTTGCGCTGCCGGCACACGTAGCCGAGCACGGCGGTGGCCGTCGCGACCTCGATGAAGTCCTTGCGGATGTGCCGGGTCGTGACCTTCGCGTTGCGGCGGAGCGTGTCGAGCAGGAGCTCGTTGCTCATCGTCGTGTTGGTCGCTGCGGCGAGCTCGACGATGCGGCGCGCGTCCCCGGTGCTGCTGGTCTGCGTGGCTTCGATGGGCTCGATCACGGTGTACCCCGTTCGTTCGTGGTGGTGCGGTGCTGCAGGATCCGGTGATCGGATCCGGGAACGACACTATCGGCGGCAGCCCACCAGTCGGCTGTGCGCCGGCTGAGGTGTGCAGGGGATCTGCCATGAGCCAGCTGGGGACGACTTGTACCCCGGTCGAGCGGCGACGTGGCCCGCTCGGAGGCGATCAGGCGCAGCGGTCGCCGTCGTCCGGCGCGGCGAGGGCATCGAGGGACTCGCCGACCCGGTCCGCCAGGTACTGGTAGCCCGCGTCGTTGAGGTGTCCGCCGTCGATGGCCGCGTACCCGGGGCTGTTCGCCGTCGTGAACCACTGACCCGCCAGCGCGTCGATGTACGGCACACCCGCTGCGGCGGCGCCCGCCGAGACCGAGGCGGCGACCCCGACCGTGGCGTTCGCCCACGGCAGCGGCGCCGACGGGCCGAGGGCCACGACGACGGCGTCCGGCCAGGTCTGCTCGGCGTTCCGGAGCGTGCGTTCGACCCGCTCCTGCAGGGTCGAGGAGTCGACGAGCCAGTCGTTCTGGCTGCCCTGCACGATGACGAGCTGGGGGTCGAGATCCTCGGCATGCCGCTCGAGGCGCGGCCCGAAGGTGTAGTGCGACGACCCGGTGCGGCCGGTGTCGACGTAGCCCGTGCCGGGGTAGCCGTCGATGGTGGCCTTCCAGTGGCGGTCGGCGACGAGGTCCTGCGCCCAGCCGGTGTCCTCGCTGGTCGACCCGCGGCCCGACGTGTACGAGTCACCGACGATCAGGACGCTTGCACCGGGGGCGATGGCGTCGGCGACCTCGGCGGACGAGACGCTCGACGACGTGGTCGCGGGCTGGCAGGCGTTCGACACCGTCGGCAGGATGACGAGCAGCCCGCTCACGCCGAGAGCCATTGCTCCGAGCGCGATGCCGGGGAGGAGTCGTCGTGCCATCCGCCACATCTTAGACAACGGAGACGTGACCACGACTGAGGAGTGGGCCCCGTGGGGCTCGAACCCACGACCCTCGGATTAAAAGTCCGGTGCTCTACCAACTGAGCTAGAGGCCCTCACCCGCAAGATTAGCGGGTGAGGGCCTCTGGGAAGAACCAAGTGTGCGGGTCAGCCGCGGCGTCCGGTGAGCGTGCGGAGCAGCCACAGGATGACCGCGACGATGAGCAGCACGAAGCCGACCCAGAGCAGGAACTTCAGGCTCGCGGTGAAGCCACCGACGAACAGCAGGACGACCGCGATCACGGCCAGGATGATGAGCAGGGGGTTCATGGGAGTCCTCTTCCTTCGCGTGCGGGAGGAGCGCCTCCCGACCAGACACCGTACGCGCGACGGGGCGGTTGCGTTCTGGGCGAACGGAAGCAGGTCCTGTCACCGGCCGTGCCTACACTGACGCGGTGCCTCGCGATCACCACCGTCCTGTCCACTTCACCGATGCCGAGTTCGCCGCGATCCAGGGCGGCGAGGACCCTGCCGTCGTGAACCGTGTCGCGCACGAGACCGCGAACGCACTGCTGCACCGGGTGCGCGAGGACCCCGACCCCGCGGTGGTCGAGCGGCTCGTGACCTACACGGACGTGCACGGCATCGACGCGATCGCCGAACTCTGGGCCCGCGTCGGTGCGCACACGCTGCCGGGTGCGTTGTGGCGGGTGTACCTCGTCCGCACCGTGATCCGGCAGAACCCGGAGGAGATCGCGTTCTTCTTCCAGCGCGGCACCGAGCGCATCGGCACCATCGACCAGGCCGTCGCGGGGGCCGAGCAGCCGACGGGGCCCGCCGAGATCCTGACGCTGGCGGACCGCATCCTGCACGGGCTGTACACGGGTGACTTCGCGGTGGCGCTCGACCGTGGGGCGGCGTTCTGCCGGCTGACCGCGGCCGGCGCGACGGCGGTGGCGGACGACTCCGACCTGACCGCGACCGGCCGCGCGAGCGAGCTGACGCGGCGGGCCCTCCGGCTCACGGAGCTGGCGGCCGACCTGACCGAGGCTGCGGCGCTCTGGCGTCGCGAGAGCCTGGACTAGCGAGCGAACGCGCCGGACCCGCACCGGGCCTCCCGGCCGAACGGCGACAGCCGCGCACCCGTAACCGGGCACAGACGAACCGCGCACCGACAAACCGGACACAGGCGAACCGGGCACAGAAAAACCGGGCCGCAGAAGCGCCTCTCGGCGCGAGGCCGCTCGAAGCGGCGAATTTTGGAGCCCGGGGCTTGCTGCGGCCCGGCGAGGCTCAGTCTACGAGACGCGAGCTGTGTCCGCTGCCCTGTTCACTCTCGGTGGACAGAACCGGACCCGGGCGTGCCAGTCCGGCGACGACCCGCCCACAAGTTCTCGGCGACTGATCCAATCCATCACGGGCCCCGCGCCGAATCATCAGCGTGACGGACTTGATGACCGTCACGAACGCGAGAGGCCCGGCGTGACCCGGATCGGCGTCAGCCGGTCAATTCCCTGTGGGTCACGCCGGCCTCTCGTCTCGAAGCACCGCACGGCATCACCAGCACCGCCCCTGACAGAACGGCCACAACCGGCCGCCGACGCACCCGGAAGGAGGGAAACCTGCAATGCTTGCCCTCGTGGATAGCGACACCGAACGCTGGAGCTCGTCAGAGCCGGCTCAGGCATCGCCGGACGACCTCTTGGCGCGGGTTGCCTCCGGTGACCAGGCCGCCTTCGCGGACCTCTACGACGTCCTCTCCGGCCGGGTCCTCGGACTCGTGACGCGTCTCCTGCGGGATCGCGCCCAGTCCGAAGAGGTCACGCAAGAGGTCTTCCTCGAAGTCTGGCAGCAGGCCACCCGATTCGACCGGAAGCGCGGAACCGCCTCCAGCTGGGTCCTCACCATGGCGCACCGCCGAGCGGTGGACCGGGTCCGGGCCTCGCAGGCATCGCACGACCGCGACACCAAGATCGGCATCCGCGACCTCGAGGCCGGTTTCGACCAGGTGTCCGAGTCGGTCGAGATCCGCATCGAGCACGAACGGGTCGGCCGGGCCCTCGGCAAGCTGACCGAGTTCCAACGGCAGGCCGTGCAGCTCGCGTACTACGGAGGCTTCTCGCACAGCGAGATGGCCGAACAACTCGGTGTCCCCATCGGCACCGTCAAGACCCGTCTCCGTGACGGGATGATCCGACTCCGAGACGAGATGGGGGTGACCTCATGAACGACCGATACGACGACCTGGCCCTGTTGACGGGCTCCTACGCAGTCGACGCACTGTCCGATGACGAGCGCCAGCTCCTCGAGGACGTCCTCACGACGTCCCCAGAACTCCAGGCCGAGGCCGACTCGCTGCGCGAGACCGCGCTGCAGCTCGCCTTCGCCGCCGCTCCGATCGAGCCGCCGACGTCCCTCCGGGCATCGCTGCTGGCCCAGATCGCGACGACCCCGCAGGCTGCACCACTGGCCGACACGACCGTCGACGAGACCCCGGTCGCCGAGACCGCTTCCGTCCAGGAGGCCCGTCCCGAGCCCGCCAGGCACGTCGCCTCGATCGCCGACGGCTCCACCGCCGGTGGCCGGGCTTCCGGTGAGGCCCGCCGCCGCTGGTTCCAGCGTCCGGCGGCCATGCTCGCCAGTGCCGCTGCGGTGGCCGTGGTGTTCATGGGCGTCGGCCTCGGTGTCGGCGCCGTGAACGGTCCGGCTGACGGACCGGGCACCGGTACGACGCAGGCCTCCAGTGGCCTCGACCGCATCTACGCCGCGTCGGACTTCCAGCGCAGCACGACCAAGGTCGAGGGCGGCGGCACGGCCACGGTCGTGTGGTCGAGCGACCTCGGCAAGTCCGCGGTGATCCTCGACGGTGTCGCCCAGGCGCCGAAGGGCAAGACGTACGAGCTCTGGTACATCGGCTCCGAGAACGAGGGCGGCACCATCAAGTCGGCCGGCCTGGTCGACGGGGCTGCCGACGGTGTGCACTCCGCCGTGCTGGAGGGCTCGATGTCCGACGGTGCGACGATCGGCATGACCGTCGAGCCCGCCGGTGGTTCGAAGCAGCCGACGACGACGCCGATCATGGCGGTGCCGACCACCTCGGTCTGATCCGCTCGGGCCGGGCTCCGACGCAGAACGACGAAACCGCTGTCACACGACAGCGGTTTCGTCGTTCTTGCGCGCCTGCAACGGGAAGCGCCTGCAACGAGCGACGAGGTCGACGTCGCACGACGTCGCGACTGTCGTTCCGAGTCGGCGCGCCCGCCCCACGCCCGCCCCACGCCCGCCCCGCGGCCGGCGCAACCACGAAGGCCCGGTGCGCGTCCGTGGCGGACGTGCACCGGGCCTCCCGGTCGTCCGTCAGCACGACGGACGGACAGCGATCAACCGAAGCGACCCGAGACGTAGTCCTCGGTGGCCTGGACGGACGGGTTCGAGAAGATCGTGGCGGTGTCGTCGAACTCGATGAGCTTGCCCGGCGCACCGGTGCCCGCGATGTTGAAGAAGGCCGTCCTGTCGCTGACGCGCGACGCCTGCTGCATGTTGTGCGTGACGATGACGATCGTGAACTCCTTCTTGAGCTCGCCGATCAGGTCCTCGATGGCCAGGGTCGAGATGGGGTCGAGCGCCGAGCAGGGCTCGTCCATCAGGAGCACGTCCGGCTGCACCGCGATGGCGCGGGCGATGCAGAGACGCTGCTGCTGCCCACCGGACAGGCCCATGCCGGGCTTGTCGAGGCGGTCCTTGACCTCGTTCCACAGGTTCGCGCCCTGCAGGGACCGCTCGACGATGTCGTCCGCCTCGGACTTCGAGACGCGCTTGTTGTTGAGCTTCACGCCCGCGAGCACGTTGTCCTTGATGGACATCGTCGGGAACGGGTTCGGACGCTGGAAGACCATGCCGACCTGTCGACGGACGAGCACGGGGTCGACGCCGGCACCATACAGGTCGTCGCCGTCGATCTTGACCGAGCCCTCGACCCATGCGCCGGGGATGACCTCGTGCATGCGGTTCAGGGTGCGGAGGAAGGTGGACTTGCCGCAGCCCGACGGGCCGATGAAGGCCGTGACGGTGCGGGGTTCGATGGTGATGTCGACACCCTCGACCGCCTTGAACTTCGAGTAGTAGACGTTGAGGCCGTCGACCTCGATGCGCTTGGACACGTTGATCCTTCTTGTGGGTGGGGAAGCGGATTCGCTAGCGCGAGAGCTTGGGGGCGAAGAGTCGGGTGACGAACCGGGCGAGCAGGTTGAGGGCCATCACGATGAGGATGAGCACCAGGGCTGCGGTCCAGGCACGGTCGATGAACGGCATCGGGTTGGCGCCCTGCTGCGAGTACTGCGTGTACGCGTACACCGGCAGGGTCATCATCGGGTCGCGGAACAGGTCGTAGTTCATGCTCGCGGTGAACCCGGCCGTGACGAGCAGTGGTGCCGTCTCGCCGATGACGCGGGCGATGGAGAGCATGACGCCGGTGGTGATGCCGGCGAGCGACGTGGGGAGCACGACCTTGAGGATCGTGAGGTACTTCGGCACCCCGAGGGCGTAGGACGCTTCGCGGAGTTCCATCGGCACGATCTTCAGCACCTCTTCGGTGGAGCGCACGACGATCGGGATCATCAGTACCGACAGGGCGACCGAGCCGACGAGGCCGAAGCGGGCGCCGGGGCCGAGGAACAGGGCGAAGAGCGAGTAGGCGAACAGGCCGGCCACGATGGACGGGATGCCCGTCATGACGTCGACGAAGAACGTGATGCCCTTGGCCAGTGCACCGCGGCCGTACTCGACCAGGTAGATCGAGGTGAGCAGACCGATCGGCACCGAGATGAGCGCGGCGAACAGGGTGATCTCGAGCGTGCCGACCAGGGCGTGGACCGCGCCGCCGCCCTCGGAGATCACGCCGCGCATCGAGTACGAGAAGAAGTTCGCGTCGAAGCGGGCGAGACCGTCGGCCAGGACGGTCCAGAGCAGCGACACCAGCGGCAGGACCGCGACGACGAACGCGGTGATGACGAGCGAGGTGATCAGCCGGTCGACTGCCTGGCGGCCACCCTCGACGATGCGCGAGACGACCACGATGAGGACGTCGAACAGGACCGTGCCGAGGAACAGCGCGGCGACGACGTTGAAGTCCTTGACCGAGCCACCGGCGTTGAGCAGGGCGAACACGGCCACCAGGGCGACCCAGCTGCCGACCAGCAGCAGCCACGGCACCGAGCGGTGCAGCTTGCCGTTGGCGTAGACGTTGCCGGCGGTGCCGGTCTGACGGAGAGCGAGGGACATCGGGTGGACCTCTCAGCTGACTCGCGTGCGGACGATGTACCGCGCGAGCATGTTGATGACCAGGGTGATGACGAACAGGATCAGACCCGACGCGATCAGGGCGTTCAGGGCGGTCCCCGATGCCTCGGCGAACTGCAGCGCGATGTTCGCCGCGATCGTGGAGGGGTTCTGCGAGGTCAGCATCTGGAAGGTGACGTTCGTCGACACCGACAGCACCAGGGCGATCGCCATCGTCTCGCCGAGGGCACGTCCGAGCCCGAGCATGATCGCGGACACGATGCCGGACTTGGCGAACGGCAGCACCGACAGGCGGATCATCTCCCAGCGCGTCGCGCCGAGGGCCAGGGCGGCCTCTTCGTTGAGCGTCGGGGCCTGCAGGAAGATCTCGCGCATCACGGCCGTCATGATCGGGATCGCCATCACGGCGAGCACGATCGACGCGGTCAGGATGGTGCGGCCGGTACCGGAGACCTGGCCGGAGAAGAGCGGGAACCAGCCGAGGTACTCGTTCAGGAAGCCGTAGAACGGCTTCACGAACGGCGCCAGGACCACGATGCCCCAGAGGCCGTAGACGACCGACGGCACCGCGGCGAGCAGGTCGATGACGTAGCCGAGCACCGGGGCGAGTCGCCGCGGTGCGTAGTGCGAGATGAACAGCGCGATCCCGAGGGCGAGCGGCACGGAGATCACGAGCGCGATGAGCGCGGACCAGACGGTGCCGAAGACCAGGGGGCCGACGTAGTCCCAGAAGTTGGTGGCGTTGTTCGGCAGCTCACCGACCTTGGCGGAGAACGCCGGGATGCTCTGCCAGACGAGGAAGGCTGCGACGAGCACGAGCACGAAGAGGATGAGTCCGCCGGCGATGACCGATGCGGCGGAGAAGACCCGGTCGCCGACGCGGACGACGGCCTTCGGCTTGGTCGGGGTGACGGTGGCCCCTGGCTGGGCCGGTGCGGTCGTCATGGGACTCCTGTCGGAGGAACGCCGGGGGAGGCGACGGGTTCGGGGGTGGTGCGTGGTGCGGGGCGCCCGGACGGGCGAAGAGCCCGGACGCCGGTCGTGTGGGTGGGACCGGCGTCCGGGCGCTCGAGGAGTGCTACTTGATGGAGTCGACCGCTGCTGCGGCCTTCTTCGCCAGGTCGGACGACAGGGCGGCCGACTTGGCCTCCTTCGCCGCGGCGTCCTGTGCGTCGCCGGAGACGACGTAGTTCAGGAAGCCCTTGACCAGGTCGGCCTTGTCGGAGTCCTTGTACTCCTGGCACGCGATGGCGTAGGAGACGAGGACGAGCGGCCAGGCGCCGTCAGCGGTGTCCTTGCGGTCGATGTCGATCGCGAGGTCGTTGTCCTCGCGGCCGGTGGCGACCTTCGAGTCGGCGACGACCTGTGCGGCGCCGTCGGCGGAGATCTCGGTGGCCTTGTCGCCGACCATGAGCTTCGCCTTGTCGAGGTCGCCCGCACCGGAGTCGTCGATGTAGGTGATCGCGTTGGTGGCGCTGCCCATCGCGGAGGCCACACCCGAGCCGCCCTTGGCGCTGTCGCCCACGGAGTACGGGAAGGTCTGGCTCGGCGCTTCGGTCCAGACGTCACCGGCGTTCGCCGAGAGGTACTCCGAGAAGTTCTGCGTGGTGCCCGAGTCGTCGGAGCGGTGCACGACCGTGATGTTCGCGGACGGCAGCTTCGCGTCCTTGTTCAGGGCGGCGATCTCCGAGTCGTTCCACTTGGTGATCTTGCCCGAGAAGATGCCCGCGATGGTCTTCGCGTCGAGGGTCAGGTCGCTGACGCCGTCGACCTTGTAGGCGATCGCGATCGGGGAGATGTAGACCGGGATGTCGATGGCCTTGGTGTCGGCCTTGCACAGGTCGAAGGAGCCCGAGAGCTCCTCGTCGTTCAGTGCTGCATCGGAGCCGGCGAAGTCCGCGGCGCCCGAGATGAAGTTCTTGCGACCAGCGCCCGAGCCGTCGGGCGAGTAGTTCACCGTGACGCCCTTGGCGACGTCCTGGAAACCGGCGGCCCAGGTGGCCTGCGCGGTCTGCTGGGCGGACGAGCCGGAGCCGGTCAGGGTGCCGGTGAGGCTCGAGGAGCCGGTGTTGCTCGAGGAGGACTCGGTGCTGCCCGCGTCCTCGTTCGCCGCGCAGGAGGAGAGCACGACGGCGCCGGCGATCGCGATTGCTGCGATCGAACCGATTCGCTTGATGTTCACAGGGGTCCCTTCGGGAATGGAATGCAGTGGGACCACTGCGGTCCCTGGGCCGGTGCCGACCCGGGAGCGACTGTAGGGACGCGAGGTGACGGGGATCACGCGCGTTGGTGAACGGGAGGTGAACGAGGGGTTGTCCTGGACGGGGCGGCGTGCGCCGCCTCTGCGCGGGGAGCAGGATCGGGAGCATTGTGCGTGCGCGCGGAAGATGCAGATGCATGTTCCGAAGGGCGCTGGCCGGGAGGCCCGGATCACGTTCTGCGGGCACGGCGCACGCCCGGCGCGTGGCCGGGTGCAGGGCGTGCGGTCGCTATGCCGGGATCGTGTTGCGGTGCGTCTCGACGGCGACGAGGGTCTCGCCGGCGATGTGCATGACCGAGAAGTCACCGACCGACAGCATCGCGGCGCGGCGCAGGTCGAACCGGCCGGACTCGTCGGCGGTCGCGGTGGCGATCCGGGCGATGATGTCGGGGAGCACCGGGCCGTGCGAGCACAGCACTGCGCTCTTGCCCTTGTCGAGCCGGCGGCGCACGACGCCCTTGACGTCGGCGGCGCCGCGGTCGTGGGCGTCCTGGCTGATGTCGGCGGTGCTCGAGACGCCGAGCTTCGTCGTGGCCGACAGCGGTTCGACGGTCGCGAGGCACCGTGCCGCCGTGCTGCTGACGATCTTCTTCGGGCCGAACGCGGCGACGGGCGATGCTGCTGCCTTGGCCTGCGAACGACCGACGGGCAGGAGCGGGCGGGTGGCGTCCGGGCCGTTCCAGTCCGAGCCTGGCACGGTCTTCGCGTGCCGCAGGGCGATCAGGGCGAACGTCCGATGGTGGCCGGCGGCGGCACGCGCGGCGAACCGGTCGAGGATCGCCACGTCGCGCTCGTACGTCAGGCGGTTGCGGGCGTCGTCGATCGTGACCCACTCGAGCGCGGCGACCTCGTGGTTCGGGGTGAAGTCACCGGCTCTGGCGTACTCCTTCGACGAGACGCGGGCGGCCCAGTAGTGCACGACCTTGTCGCGACCGTTCGGCAGCACGTACTCCGCGGTGCCGAGCGGGGCGCCGAGGTGCACGCGGTACCCGGTCTCCTCGTCGATCTCGCGCACGGCGGTCGTCGGGACGGCCTCGCCCGGGTCGACCTTCCCCTTGGGCAGGGAGACGTCCTTGTGGTGGTCGCGGTGGATGAGCAGCACGAGGGGCGTGCCGTCCTGTTCGCGCCAGACGACTGCGCCGGCGGCGAGGACGGGGCCCGAGGGACCGCCGCTCACCGAGTGGAGCGCTTCCGAGCCGAGATCTTCCGCATGGTCACATTCTGCACGTCTTCGAGCGGGCGGCCGTCATCGTCGGTCGAGTGCCGCGTCCACTCGCCGTCGGACTCGAGGTGCCACGAACTCGCGGTGTCGGCCATCGCCAGGTCGAACATGTCGAGCACCTCGGTGATGTGGTCCGGCGCCGTCAGCCGCACGAGCGCTTCGACGCGACGGTCGAGGTTGCGGTGCATCATGTCGGCGCTGCCGATGAACACGGCCGGGTCGCCCTCGTTGTGGAACGCGAACGCACGTGAGTGCTCGAGGTACCTGCCGACGATGCTCCGCACCCGGATGGTGTCGCTGACACCCTCCATGCCCGGCTTGAGCGAGCAGATGCCGCGGACCCACACATCGACCGGCACGCCGGCCTGGCTGGCCAGGTACAGCGCGTCGATGATCTGTTCGTCGACCATCGAGTTGACCTTGATCCGGATGCCGGAGGGCTTGCCGGCGCGGGCGTTGTCGGCCTCGGTCTGGATCCGCTTGAGCAGGCCCTTGCGCAGGTGCAACGGCGCGACGAGCAGCCGCTTGAACTTCTTCTCGATCGCGTAGCCGGACAGCTCGTTGAACAGGCGCGTGAGGTCCTTGCCCACGGTGTCGTCCGACGTGAACAGGCCCATGTCCTCGTAGATCCGCGAGGTCTTCGGGTTGTAGTTGCCCGTGCCGATGTGGCTGTAGTGCTTGAGCGTGCCGCCCTCTTGCCGGATGACGAGGACGAGCTTGGAGTGGGTCTTCAGCCCGACCAGGCCGTAGACGACGTGCACGCCGGCCTTCTCGAGCTTGCGGGCCCACGTGATGTTGTTCTGCTCGTCGAAGCGCGCCTTGATCTCGACGAGGGCCAGGACCTGCTTGCCGGCCGCCGCGGCGTCGATCAAGGCCTCGACGATGGGGCTGTCACCAGAGGTGCGGTAAAGCGTCTGCTTGATCGCGAGCACGTGCGGGTCGGCGGCGGCCTGCTCGAGGAACGCCTGCACGCTCGTCGCGAAGGACTCGTACGGGTGGTGCACGAGGACGTCATTCGCCTTGATCGCGCGGAACAGGTCGGGCTTCGTGTTCGGTTCGCCGGGCTGGAACTGCACCGGGGTCGTCGGCACGTGCTTCGGGTAGTGCAGGTCCGGACGGTTGATCTTCGAGATCTCGAACAGGCCGCCGAGGTCGAGCGGCGACGGCAGCCGGAAGACCTCTTGCTCGGTGATGTCGAGCTCGCGGACGAGCAGGTCGAGGGTCACCGGGTCCATGTCCTCGGTGATCTCGAGGCGGATGGGCGGACCGAACCGGCGGCGCAGCAGTTCGCGTTCGAGGGCCTGGATGAGGTTCTCGGCCTCGTCCTCCTCGATCTCGACGTCCTCGTTGCGGGTGACCCGGAACACGTGGTGCTCGAGCACCTCCATCCCCGGGAACAGGTCGTCGAGGTGGTTCGCGATGAGGTCTTCGAGCGGGATGAACCGCATCCGGCCGGAGTTGTCGTCCGGCAGCTTGATGAAGCGGGAGAAGTTCTGCGGCACCTTGAGGCGCGCGAACTCCTGACGCTGCGACTTCGGGTTGCGGACCCGGACCGCCAGGTTGAGCGAGAGCCCGGAGATGTAGGGGAACGGATGCGCCGGGTCGACGGCCAGCGGCATGAGCACCGGGAAGATCTGCTCGTTGAAGTACTCGCGCATCCGCAGCCGGTCGGCCTCGTCGAGGTCGGACCAGTGCTCGATGTGGATGCCGGCTGCGTCGAGGTCGGGCTTGAGCGAGCCGATGAACGCCTGGGCGTGGCGGTCCTGCAGCTCGTGGGCCTTCTTGGCGATGTCGCGCAGGACGTCGCTCGGTGCGCGGCCGACGTTGGTCGGCACGGCGATGCCGGTGTCGATGCGGCGCTTGAGCCCGGCGACCCGGACCATGAAGAACTCGTCGAGGTTGGACGCGAAGATCGCGAGGAAGTTCGCCCGCTCGAGCAGGGGCTGCGTGCGGTCCTCGCCCAGTTCGAGCACCCGCTGGTTGAAGCGCAGCCAGCTCAGCTCTCGGTCGAAGTAGCGGTCCGACGGCAGCGACTCGTGCTCGATCTCGACGACCTCGTCGAAGTCGTCGAGGTCGGGTGCGACGGATTCGCCGTCGAGCTGCGGTTCGGTGTCCATGTCCACATCCTGCCACCCGGCTCCCATGGTCGGAGGGGCTCCGGTGTCGCCTGTGGAAACCCGCGGTGAACGGAGCGTATCTGGAGGAACGATCACGATATACGAACGGTGACATCTGCGCCGGATTGTGGGTATGGTGGGTCCTGTCAGAGCCTCCGGGGGGATTCCACTGCGCGGGGGTGCAGCTACGAATGAAAGAGGTTCATCATGTCGCGTGTCCTTTCGACCGAGCAGGCCAAGACCGCCATCCGTCAGGTCCAGTCGATCATCAACGGCGGTTTCACCGACCAGATCTCGCAGCTCGACGCCCAGGGCCGGATCCTGTCCGACTCCAACGTCTGGGACGGCCCGCTCGCCTCGACCTTCCGCGGGTCCACCTGGCCCGAGACCAAGGCGGCGCTGGACAAGGCGAAGACCGAACTCGAGCAGCTCCGCACACAGCTCGACAAGATCTCGCAGGACATCTTCACCGCGGGTGGCGGCGCGTAAGCAGCCACACTCGTTCCGCCCGGACCGTCGCACTCGCGGCGGTCCGGGCGTTCGCGGTCGGTGGGGCCGCGTCACCAGCACGATCAGTACGACTTCGGGGGATGAACCATGGCTGACCTGCACGGCAATGAGCCGGTCGAGTTCGACAACGCGACGGCCGACGCACTCAGCACGGCGCTGAACGGCGCGGCCGAATCGATCGAGGGACAGGCCGGCTCGCGGCAGTCCTACGTCACCACCGCATCGCAGGAGTTCCGCGGGCACTTCTCCGAGCTCTTCGCCGAGAACGCCGGCACCGCGAAGAGCGACGCCGAGGACATCGCCACGAACCTGCGCACCGTCGCGGGGTGGGTCGACCAGATGAAGGCAGCCGCCAAGAGCGAGAACGCTCGCCGCAAGACGGCGAGCGACTGGTACGAACACCACGAGAACCGCAACTTCATCGAGGTCGCCGTCGACTGGGCCAGCGGCAACGACAACCCGCCCGAGGTCAAGCACGAGGATGCTCCGACCTTCGCGCCTGCCAGTGCGAAGTCGACGACGCGTCAGACGCCCAACCCCGGCGCCGGTGGCGGCGGTGGTGGCGGGACGTCGTCGGCGAAGCCGGAGGACCTGCGTTCCTTCGCCACCGGATCGGCCTCGCTCAACAGCGACCTCGCCGGCAAGCCCGCGGGGCTCCGCGGCAAGCTCGACGACTTCGCGACGAAGTGCTCGTGGGGCACGATCAACGCCGACGGGCTCGTGTCGGCGTTCGACAAGTGGCTCGCCGCCAACGAGCAGGACGTCACGTGGGCGAACACCATCGCCGACGCGTTCGCTGCTGCCGGGGGTGAGGGATCGGTCTCCACCGTCGCGGACTCGGCGCTCGCCGCAGCCCTGGCTGCCGCCGGGGTCTCGCAGTCCCGAACCGACCTGCAGTTCGATCCGCCGTCGGCCTACGGTGCCCAGCCGACGACCGGCTACTCCATGGACCCGGTCAACACCACGACGGGCAACTTCCTCGAGCCCGAGCTCGACCTCGGGTTCACCGGTGCATCCGCGGCACTGCAGGTCACCCGCATGTACAACTCCCTCGACCAGCACCTCGGGCTCTTCGGCCCGGGCTGGGCATCGATCCTCGAGACCCGGCTGCTCCTCGACGACGAGGGCGCATCCTTCGTCGGCGCCGACGGTCGTCAGGTCCGGTTCCCGCGCGACGGCGAGGGCTGGGCGCGCGGAGTCGGTGAGAACCGCTGGCTCTCGGTCGAGGGCGACCGGCTCGTCGTCCGTGACAACCAGGGCGAGCGCATCGAGTTCTCGCCGTCGGGCCAGTGGCTCGGACAGCGCGGCGGTGCCGGCACGGCGGTCCGTGTCGAACGGGACAGCGACGACGTCGTCGTCCGTCTGGTGCACGAACGAGGCCGCTCGATCGACGTCGACCACGTCGAGGGCCGGGTCGCGGTCCTCCGCGCGTCCGACGGCCGCCGGGTCGAGTACGGGTACGACGACCGGGGCCGCCTCGTCTCGGCGACCGACGCCGTCGGCACCCGGCGCTACGGCTGGAACGACGACGACCTCATCACGACGGTCACGAGCGCGTCCGGTGTCGTCGAGGTCGACAACACCTACGACGACCAGCGCCGCGTGGCCGAGCAGGTCAGTCCACACGGCCGCACGGTGCGCTTCGCCTACCTGCCCGGCCGGGTCACGGTGGTGTCCGACCACGACGGGTCGCGGTCGAACTCCTACATCGCCGATGCCAAGGGGCGTCTGGTCGGGGTCATCGACTCCGACGACCGACGCCAGTCGATGAGCTACGACCGGTACGGCAACCTGGTGTCGGCGACCGAGCGCGACGGGTCCGTCACCGTGCACGCGTACGACGACCGCGGCCGGAAGACCCGTACCGTCACGCCGTCCGGCGGCGACCTGACCTTCGGGTACGACGAGCAGGACCGCGTCACGACCGTCGTCACCGAGGCCGGTGCCGTCGTCACCTCCGAGTACGCGGGCGACGACCGCGACCCGTCGGTGATCACCGACCCGGTCGGCGGCCGGACGGAGCTGACCTGGCAGGACGGCGCCCTCACCCACGTCGTCGACCCGACCGGTGTGGTCCTGACCCTCGACCACGACGCGTTCGGCGAGCTCGTCGCGACCACGAACGCCGTCGGCGACACCGCTCGGATCGAGCGTGATGCCGCCGGCCGCCCGGTCGCCGCGGTCAGCCCCTCCGGCGCACGGAGCGAGTACCGCTACGACGCCGCCGGGCTGCTCGTCGCACGCCATGACGCCGACGGTGCGGTCTGGCGCTTCGAGTACACCCCGGGCGCCCGCATCGCCGCGATCACGGACCCACTCGGAGCCCGCACGGCCTTCGAGTACGCACCGAACGGCGAACTGGCGACGACCACCGATCCGCTGGGTCGGCGTGTCTCGCGGACGTTCGACGACCAGGGGAACCTGGCGGAGCTCGCACTGCCGGGCGGCGCGGTCTGGACGTTCGCGCACGACGCCTTGTCGCGCCTCCAGGCCGTCACCGACCCAGCGGGCGCGACCTGGCGTCGTGAGTACGACGTCGTCGGCGAGCTGACGGCGACCGTCGACCCGACGGGCGTCCGCCGGGAGTTCTCGGACGACGTCGCGACCGGCGTCGCGACCCTGCGTGACGCCTTCGACTCGGCGACCGTCCGGTTCGACGAGTACGGCCGACCCGTCGAATCGACCTCTGACGACACCGGTTCCGAACTCATCACCTACGACGCCGCCGGCCGACCCGTCGAGCTGGTCGACGGCGAAGGCGGCCTGACCCGACTCGAGCGCGACCTCGCCGGCCGTGTCGTCGCGCTGGTCGCCCCCTCGGGAGCGCGCTCGACCTACGATTACGACGCCTGCGGTCGGCCCGCCGCGGCGACCGACGCCGCCGGGGCACGGACGACCCTCACCTACGACGCGGACTCCCGTGTCGTCGCCCGGACCCTGCCCACCGGCGAGGTCGAAGAAGTCGCGTACGACGCTGTCGGACGCGTGGTCACGCAGACGACTCCGGGTTCCGGCACCGCGCGGTTCCGGTACGACCAGGCCGGGAGGCTCGTCTCCAGCCACGACGCACGCTTCGGCCGTCGTCGGTTCCGCTACGACCCCGCGGGGCAGTTGATCCAGGTCGTCAACGGTCTCGACGGGGTCACCACGTTCGAGTACGACGACCGCGGACGGCTCGTGGCCGTCACCGACCCCGCGGGCGGGGTCACCCGGCGCGAGTACGACGCCGCCGACCGTCTGATCGCCGTCGCCGACCCACTCGGCCGGACCACTGCGGCGTCCTACGACCAGGCCGGGCGCCAGGTCCGTCAGACAGATCCCGACGGCCGCACCACCGAGTGGACGTACGACGCCGCCGGTCGGCAGCGGGCCGTGCTCGTCGACGGTGCGGCGCAGTCGGAGATCGCCCGCGACGCCGTCCACCGCACGCTCGTCGTGACCGACCACGGCCGTGGCGCCGGACGCACGATCGAACACGAGCTCCAGTGCGACCGTCGGGGGCTGCTCGTCCGGCGTGCCCGGGGTGGCCAGTCCGTTGTGTGGGAGTACGACGCCGACGGCAACCGGACCGCGCGGGTCGACCCGAACGGCACGCGGACCACCTACCGACGCGACGTCGCCGGCCGGGTCGTGGGTGTGGACCGTGACGGTGCCGCCGCCGGCTCCTTCTCGTACGACGCTTCGGGTCGGATCCTCCAGTCGGCCACCGGCGACCTGGTGCAGTCGTGGTCGTACGAGGGCGGTGCCCTCGTCGCCCACGTCTCGACCAGCCTCGACGGTGCCGCCACCACCCGCATCGAGCGCGACGCCGATGCCCGGATCACCGCCGTCGACGGACCCTCCGGGCGGGTGTCGTACGCGTACGACGCAGCCGGGCAGCTCGTCCGCGCCGGGGACTCGACCTGGACCTACGACGACGGTGGCCGACTCGTGGCCGAGGTGATCGGCGGCACCGAGACCCGACACGAGTACGACGCCGCGGCCCAGCTGCTCGCGACGACGACCGAAGCCGGCCGGATCGAGTACGTCCACGACGGTCTCGGCCGACGCATCCGACGGACCGGCGCTGACGGATCCACCACCGAGTACGCGTGGTCCGACCTGGGGTACCTCGCAACCGTCGTCGAGCGCGACGCCTCGTACGCCGAGACCGGCCGACTCGATGTCTGGGTCGATGCCCTCGGTGAACTCGCCGAGGCAGCTGGGGTCGCCGCGTGGTGGGACTCCGCCGCGGTCGTGCCGTCGCTCATCAGCATCGCCGACACGTCGTTGCTCGACCTGCCCGGTGGGGTCACCGCGATCGGCGAGTCCGTCACACAGCCTGCGTGGCGCAGCGCTCGTGCCACCGATGCTGCCGACCCCTGGGCGGCGCTCGCCGCCGTCACCGACCTCGGACTGCCCGCGGGCGTGTCCCTGACCGGCTCCGGGGGAGTGTCCGTCGCCGGGCTGGAGTGGCTCGGCGCCCGTGTGTACGACCCGGCGGCGCGAGGCTTCCTGTCGGTCGACCCGCTTGCGCCGATCCTGGGTGCGGCGTGGTCGGGGAACCCCTACTCGTACGCGGGCAACGACCCGTTGCAGGCCGTCGACCCGCTCGGGTTGCGACCGGCGACGGACAAGGACCTGCAGGCGTACCGGGATGCGAACCAGGGTGCGATCGCTGCTGTAGGGAGCTGGTGGAACGAATACGGTGATTACGTCGTAGCAGGGGCCGCGATCGTGGTCGGTGTCGCCTTGATGTTCACCGGCGTGGGCGGTCCTGCTGGAATCGCCCTCATGGCGGCCTCGGGTGCCCTGATCTCCGGCGGTGTGTCAGTCGCCACTCAGAAGGTGCAGAACGGCACAGTGGACTGGAACAAGGTCGGAGTTGACGCCGTCATCGGTGCCGCCGGTGGCGCAGCGGGAGGAGCCGCTGCGACCGGCCTCGCGAAGCTGGCTCCGGCGACGGGTCAGGTCGCCACCAACGTTGTGCAGCGTGCTGCCGCTCCTCTGCTCGGCTCGACAGGCCGTTCTGCCCTGGCCGCAGGAGCGTCCGGTGCCGCCTCGAACATGACTGACTACGCGCTGAACGGCAAGGACCAGACGATCGGCGGCTTCGCCCAGACGGCGGCAGTGGGCTTCGGAACCGGAACAGTGTTCAGTGCAGGGTCGGGGAAGCTCGGTGACTACGTCGTGGACAATCTCCACATCACCCCACGCTTCCCTGTCCCGACGGGTCGGCATGTCTTCGTGCCCGAGCACGCGTTGGCGCCGAACGTTGCTGCCTGGAACACGATCGCCACTGGTACAGTCGACCGCCTTGCGGGCGCGGTCGGTGCCGTGACAAACGACGTCATCGTGGGCAAGGACCCGAGCGACTACCTCCAGGACGGCATCAACGGTGCCATCTCGGGCGCGAGTGGGCCGACCGTCGAGGTGCACTGATTGAGCCACCGGTGGATCGAAAAGGGGACGACTTGAACGACAGCAGAACAAGAAGTGGGACGAAGGGCCCGCGGTCGGTTCGGCGCGATCGCGTCAAGGCCATCTCCGTACTCGCCGTTGTCGTCCTCGTCCCTCTGCTCGTCATATTCATCGGTCCGCTCACGCTGAAAGCCTACGATGCGGCCCACCAGACCTCTGTGACTTGTACAGTGACGTCCGCCCACAGCGGGACCGCGTCCTCGCACTCGTTGAAAGGAGTCGGCACGTCGTCGTCACAGGTCGTGTTCGAATCGTCGAATTGTGGGACGCTCGTTCTCCGGTGGGGAGTCACGCCTGCAAATGAAGACCGGCTCGCCTCGACGGTGGAGTCGGGCCAGCGATACGAATTTCAGATCGGGGCCGGTTCGTACAACCTTCGAGGTTTGCTGCAGGCAATGCGTCAAGCGGTCTTCGTGAAGGAATTCCGGAAGGCGAGTTGACAGCGCGCCGCGGTTGACGTCACTTCGGATGAGCAGCCGCGGAGGCAATCGCTGTCGATGGGGAACGCTCCCACTTGGTTTCGAAGGGGCCTTTTCTGCCTGGGGGCGGGATGGCCCAGACATGAACTCCGCGTGCACGATCTAGTCGGCATCAGGAGTTACCGGTCGCTCACATCGAGACCTTCGAGAGGAGGGGAGAGATCATTGAAGCGTGCTGTTCAGCAGGAGATCATCCGCTTGCCTGCGGTGCTCGAGGAACTCGCTCGGCTCACCGCTGAGTTGCCCGAAGGCAAGGCTGCGGCAGCCCTCGCGGAGTACGCGGCGGAGGTGAGGGTCGTCGCACCGGGGCCTGCGATCGAGAAAACGCGTGAGAACATCTTGCGATTGTTGCGCGCGGGTCCTGGGTCACTTTCTGATCAGTACTTCGTTGACAGCGAAGGCAGGCCCGACGTCGAACGGTCGGACCGTTTCGTCAAGCTGATCGAGACCGCTCGGAAGCAGGCTCGTCGGTTGAGCTGAGGCGAACTTACCCGATGAGCGAAGCGGTCGCATTCTCAGGATGAAGTCGGGGATTGGCGTCCGCTTCTCGATGCGCAGCCGATACGAGCGAACGAGGCAGGAGTGATCGTGCAACGTGCAGAACACAGCAAGGAGCACGGCCGACGGGCTGCGCGGCACATCCGGGGTTCGCGTGCTCGTGTTCTTCGTGACCGCGCGATCGCGATCGTCATTCTCATGGGTGTGGTGGTGGTCCCCCTGATGGCAATCGGATTCGGCCCGTGGCTACTGGGACGGTACGACGATCAGCACCGCGTGGACGTCGTCTGTCGGGTTCGTTCAGCGGCGGCGGAGATCCATGCGTCAAGAGGTGTTTCGCAGGCTCAAGTCAACTTTCACACCGACTGCGGGAATCTGCTCTGGGGTGAGGTGGATCGCTCGACCATGGAGAGTGTGGCCGCGGCGGTGAGCGCGGGTGAAGAGTACCGGTTCGAACTCGGTGCCGGCTCGTTCAAGTTGCGGAACGTACTCAAGCTGGTGAAAGTGGTCCCGTCGATCTACCACTACACAGAGTGTCCGGATAGCGCGTAGATCGTCGGCGGTGGAACGGGCCGAGCGTCGCCTTTGCCGACGCACGAACGGGGCGACGGTTCTGGGCGGGACCGCGACACGGCGCTGTCTGTGCGACGTCCGACGGTGAATAGCTCCAATTTGCACCAACTGTCGGGCGGTGGCGCGCGCTCAGCGCGCGAACTCACCCCACGGTCCCGGCGCCCGCTGCTCGAGCCAGGCACACAGCTCGGGGTAGGCGGCATCGATCGCCAGGACGCTGATCACGCCTCGCCGGCCCTTCGCCCTGATGTCCAGTCCACCGAACCGGTTGGTGGTCGGACTGATGCGTGTGATCGCGCCCGGGCCGACGGCGCCAGCGGCGCGGAACATCGGTGTGACGACGAGCTGGTCGTCGTACGCCTCGACCCGGCGACGTTTCTGCCCGATGCCGAGGTAGACGAACAAGGTCCCGAACAGCACCAGGCCGACGGCCGTGATGAGCATCCCGATCGCGTCAGGCTCGTCGAGCAGCGTCAGCGTGACGAGCAAGAAGAACCCTCCCACGACGATGAACACGATCCCGATGATCCGGAGCAGGAGGTAGCTCCACCGGCGTGCACGGACGGTGAAGAGCACCCCGTTCGCCTCGTCCCCGACGACGGTGGACGGCGGTCGCTTCCGGTCGCTCTGGCGGACGAGCGCGCTGACGACGGCCGGGATGGCGATCATCACGAGAACGGCGATGAGCACCGGCGAGAGGTTGATGTTCACCGGTCGCCCCTCGATCGTGCTGTTGGACGTCGACGTCGAACGGGCTGACAGCCCCGGTCCCCCTGGATCATGCGTGCAGAGTATCAGCGCGGCTGTGGACGGCGATCGCGCAGCTCGCCGGATGCGATACGTTGTATTCCAGTCGGGGCGTGTGGCCCGAACGGGGGCGGTCAGGGCGGCCGATCGACGCGGACCCGACGCCATCGAGCAACTAGCATCGATGTGCTCGACGATTCTCTTGGGGGGAAGACCGTGATCAACCAGCGTGCCGGGAACACCGGAGCACGAAGTGCCACTCGACGGCTCGTGGGGGCGGTCGCCGTCACCGGCGTCGCCGCGCTGGTGCTCGCCGGGTGCACGTCCGACGACAAGCCGGTGGCTGACCCGTCTCGGATCCTGCAGACGGTCGACACCCGTCTGGCCGCAGACGGCTCGATCACGTCGATCTCCGACACCGCGATCTCCGTCGCGGGCAAGGACTCATCGTCCGCGACGACCGACCACGATCCGGCGAAGGCGGCTGGCGACCTCCCGCTCCGCATCACGACGCAGTACTCGACGTCGAAGAAGACCGGTACCGACCTCGCGGACCTCGACGGGTACTCGGGCCGGATCGCGATCGACCTGACGATCGAGAACCTCACGGTCACGTCGAAGAACCTGACCTACGACGTCGCCGGCACCTCTCGGTCGACGCCGGCGCTCGTGGGTGCGCCCTTCAGCGTCGCGGCCTCGACCGTGCTCGCCGGCACCGCGGCCGACCGCATCGTCACGGATGCCGCCGACTCCGGTTCGTCCACCGACGGTGTTGTCAGCACCAACGAGGACGGCGACGCGGTCGTCCAGTGGGGCCGCCTGCTGGCACCGCCGACGTCCGGCGCGAGCAGCACGCTGCACCTCGTCGCCGACGTCAAGGACTTCACGGCGCCGACGTTCGACGTTGCCGCGCAGCCCGGGCTGTCCACGGACCTGTCCTCGACCGGCGTGGTGAACGCCGCGTTCGGGTCCGACAGCGACTCCGAACTCGCGCTCCAGCGCCGCACCATCGACCTCATCTCGCAGGTCAACGAGGTGCTCGCACGAGCGGGCGGCACGATCACCGAGGTCCGGTCGAACCTCGAGACCACGTCGAAGACCCTCGGCGTCAGCACGGCCGAGCGGCTCAAGGAGAGCAGCTCGTCCCTCGCGGGCACCATGCGGTCGCTGTCCGGCGAGCTCGGTTCCTTGAACGGGGACCTCGGCACGACCGTCAAGGCGACACAGTCGACGGTGTTGCAGCAGCTCCAGCAGACCACGACCAGCCTCGACAGCCTGCTCGGCGACACCTCGGCCACGGCACCGGCCACGGTGCTCGACGGCAACGGATGTGCGGCGACGCCGAAGACCTCGACCGCGGGCGGCAGCGTCTACGGCAACTTGCTCCGCGTCTCGTCGCAGCTCCAGGGCTACGCCGACGCGAGCGAGGCGTGCAAGCAGCAGGTGAGCGCGCAGCTCGCCGCTGCCGTCGGCCCGAAGGCCCCGGACGCGACGACCTGCGCTGCGACGGAAGCACGAGACACGCTGACCTGCACGCTCTACGAGTCGTCCACCGCGATCAACGGTTCGCTGATCGGACTGGTGAGCACCGGGCAGGCGCTCGCCGCGCGCTTGCAGCCGGAGACGGTCGACGCCGCGATCGCGAGCGCCGCCGACCTCGACACGCAGCTGACCAGCATCTCCGATGCCCTGGACGAGTACGAGAACGGTGGGGACGGCGGCACCGGTGACGCATTGCGCGCGCTGTCGGCGAGCGCAGACCAGATCGGCAAGCGACTCGACGCCCTGGCGACGGCCGTGCAGACCACGCACGACCGGGCCGAGGCTGCACGTGACCTGGTCGACGGCGCAGGGTTCCCGCTGTCGATGCAACGCCAGAACTCAGCGGTCGCGGACCAGCTCTGCACCCTCGCGACGCTCGGACAGCTCGACCAGGCCGACGCCGATCGCCTCCGCGGCTACCTGACGGCCGAGCCCTGCGCCGGTGCGCCTGAGGGAACCGTGCTCCAGCCCGGCCTCGGGTTCACCGACCCGATGGACGAACGACTGGACGACCAGACGGCGCGCTGGCAAGAGGTCGTCGACTCGACCAGCGCCGACGCGACGACCGAGGGCTCCATCGGCAGCGCCATCGCCGGCCTGCGGACCGATCTGACCGCGCTCGACGACAGCATCCGCGCTGTCCGACAGGCTGTCCGTGGTGGGAGCGACGACGTGGGTTCCACGATCGAGAGCCTTCGCGCGGCTCTCACGAAGGCTGACGGGTCGCAGGCGGTCATCGCGACGCAGCTCGGGACGGTCCGCCAGACGCAGATCGACCTGGCTGCCGAGGTCGAGAAGACCTTCAAGGATGCCTCTGACCAGTCGTCGGAGACCTTCAAGAAGGCCATCGACGCGCAGGTGCGGAAGGTCTCGACCACGGCGTCCGAGAGCAACCAGGCCGTCCGCGACGCCTTCGACAAGTCGATCGCCGGCCTCCGGTCGACCTCGGGCGAGGTCACGAAGGACTCGAAGGGCACGATCGACGAGCAGAAGGGCACGCTCGAGCAAGAGGGTTCGGCGCTCTCCTCGGCCGTCGACCGGCAGACGGCGTCCAGCCTCGAGCGCATCGCGGCCAGCACGAGCGCCTCGACGCGTGACGTGCAGGGCGCTTCGACGCTGCTGACCGGCGACCTCAACCGGGTGATGCTCGACCTGGGCGACCGCAAGGTCAACGGCTCCGGCATCCTCGGCGCGATGGCCACGAGCGCGGCCAAGTCCGACTCCGCCGACTACCAGCTGGCCCTGGCGTCGCAGAACGCCGCGGGCTACGCGAACGTCCGCGCCGAGGACGTCGCCGGCATCCTGCTCCAGCAGGAGCAGTTCCGCGCGTCGCTCGATGCGGCGACGACGCTGCCGGCGTTCCAGCTGAAGGTCCCGGCCAGCGCGACCTCGACCACGCTGTACACCTTCCGGATCGGGGCGGACCGATGAGCGACCAGACGACCGAGGCCACCGAGACCGAGGGCCCCGACGGCACGCGTCCACGCAGCCGTCGTCCGCTCGTCCTCGTCGGCATCGCGGTGCTGCTCGTGGCCGCGGTGGTCGCCGCCGTCCTGACGTTCCGGGCGTTCGGCAGCAGTACCCCGGCCGAAGCGGTGTCGGCGACCGTGCCGGTGAAGATCACGGTGGCGCACGTCCCGGCGAAGACGAAGATCGGCATCATCGTCACCCTCGGTGACAGCGAGGGATCCGAGTGGAACGAAGCGGCGCAGGGCGCGTTGGTTGCGGAGCGTCGGCTCGCACTCGGTGGCACGGACGTCGCGCTCGTCACGAAGAACGACGGCGGGACCGCTGCCGGGGGCAAGGCCGCGGTCGACGCCCTCGCGAAGAGCGGTGTCGCGGGCATCGTCGTCGCCTCGTCGGGCAGCCACGTGTCGGGTGCCCTCACTGCAGCTGCGGCGAAGGGCATCCCGGTCGTCCTGCCCTACGCTCCGGCGGAGAAGGACTCCTGGTCGACTGCACCGGCGGCTGGCTCGATCAGCAAGGCGATGACCACGGCACTCGGCGACGCCGACGATCCACTGCTGGTCGACCTGGGCGGCGGCGCTCCGGCGGGCCTGCGGGTGGCACACGTCCTGGACGGTGACGACACCGCGGACACCGCAGCGCTCGCGACGACCGTCGCCGAGCGCACCGGCGCGACGAACAACGAGCAAGACGCCGATGCCGACACCGACGCGAAGACCGTGACGCCGGACTCCGACGCCGTCGTCGTCAGCGGCTCCGCGGAACGCCAGGGTGCCTTCGTCGCCGCGCTCCAGGCTGAGAACGTCACGGTGCCGGTCGTCCTCACGCCGGATGCGACGAGCCCGGCGTTCGGCGCCGCACTCGTCGAGGCCGGCGGCAGCCTGAGCGGTGCCTTCCGGACCGTGGGCGTCGCCACCGACGACGCCCGAGCACTCGCCTCCGACGCCGGGGGCCGCGCGATGTCCGCCTTCCTCGGCGGTGTCCGGGTGCTCGCCGGTGATCAGGACGCCGAGAACCTCACGGGCGACCAGCCGTTCTCGGCGGTCGCGGGCGCGGCGGACTCGCGCAGCCACGACGCCGTCATCGCCCTGGTCCGCGCGGTCGGTGCGGCGCGGAGCGTCGACCCGGCGGACGTCACGGAAGCCCTCGCCGCGCTCGATGTCGACGCCGATGCGGGCATCGCCGGTCCCGCGCTCGACTTCACGCGGCAGCAGGCACTCGGCGCACACGCGACGGTGCTCGCGGCGTCTGCGCAGCAGCTCGGTCTCCGTCCGGCCAGCACCGTGTCCGGCGACGGCGACGGCACCGGCAGCGGAACCGACGCTGCCCAGACCGCGTCGCTCGTCTGGTTCGACGACTCCAGCACGGACTGACCCACCCACGCACCGACCCGGAAGAGGAACGCGAGCATGCGCCTGCTGATCGAGCTCGACGACCGACGTGATGCGGTCGAGGTCGACGGGTGGTCCGGCGCATCCTCGCTCGGGGAGCTCGTCGTCGCGGCCATCGGCGTCACGCTCGAACCCGGCACCACCCTGGCCGTCGACGGGCACCGCACCAGCGTCGACACCCCGCTCCGTGACCTGGTGCTGCTCGAGGGCTCCCGCATCGGCCGGACGCCCGCGGGACGTCCGCTCGGCACCGACGGCTGGACCGTCACGCTCGCGGGCGGGCTCGAAGCCGGCCTCGTGGTGCCGGTCCCGCTCGGGCGGAAGCTCGTGGTCGGAAGGGCGCCGCAGGCCGACGTCGTGCTCCCCACCGAGAGCGCGTCGTGGGAGCACTGCACCGTCGAGCGCGAAGACGACGGCGTCCGGGTGCGCGACGCAGGATCGACGAACGGCACCGTCATCGCCGGGGAACGCATCGATCCCGAGGGCGTCCTGCTCACCGGGACGACGAGCGTCATCGTGGGTGGGGCCGTGCTGCTCGTCCGGCCGGCGCTCGACGAGGTGCCAGTTCCCGCGGCCGGCTCGCTGGCGAACCTGACCCCGGCGGCGACGGCGCCGTTCAACCGTCCGCCGCGCGCCGGACGGACCTCCGACGCCGAGACGGTCGTGCCACCGGGGCGCAAGGACGTGCCACCGGCGTCGAAGTTCAGCTGGATCACCGTCGCCGCGCCGCTGGTGCTCGCCGGGGCGATGGTGCTCCTGCTCGGCGACGCACGGTTCGCGCTCTTCGCCCTGCTCTCCCCGGTCACCGCGATCGGCATGTGGTTCGAGCAGAAGCACCGCCGCGCCAAGAACCTGAAAGAGGAGGACACCCGCTTCGCCGAGGCCGTGGAGTCCTTCCGCGGTGAGATCTCCGAAACCGCGGCCGTCGAAGCTGCCCGCCGCCAGGAGCTCGTGCCGGATCCGGCGACCGTGGTGCGGCGAGCCGAACTGCCGACCACCCTGCTGTGGCAGCGTCGCTCGGACGACGAGGACTTCCTGAGCCTGCACGCCGGCACCGGGGACGCTCCATGGCGGCCCGAGGTCGACCAGCGCGCTGCGTCCGCGAAGATCGAGGACGCGGCGAAGGCCGCCATCGCTGACAGCCGCCTGACGGCCGCTCCGGTGGTGGCCGACCTGTCGGACGCCGGCGTGGTCGGGATCGTCGGTGATCGTCAGGGTGCCCTCGCCCTGGCGCGCAGCCTGCTCACGCAAGCCACCGTGCACTGCGGTCCCGCGGACCTGACGCTGGGCGTCTTCTGCGACGCAGGCCGCGCGGACGACTGGGGGTGGGCCTCCTGGCTGCCGCACGCGCGTGTGGCGGGGAGCAGCACTGGCGCCCGCTGGATGTCGGCACAACGCGACCAGAGCGCGGCGATGCTGCGTGGCCTGCGGGAGTCGCTCGACGAGCTGCCGACGCCGAACCTGCTCGTCGTGGTCGACTCCGAGGTGCTCACCGAGGGGCGGGACGCCCCCGCCCGCAACCTGCTCGGCCAGGGCCGCACCGTGCCAGGGCAGTCCCACCGCCCCGGCGAGCGACCGCGGAAGGTGAGCGGCATCGTCATCGCGACGAACGAGCAGCAGCTGCCCGCCGCGTGCACGTCGATCATCACCGTGGGTGCGGACGCCGCAGCCACCGTGTACCGGCCAGAAGACCGCACCCGTGTCGAGGACGTCGTGCTCGCCGGCCTCAGCGTCGAGACCGCCGAGCGCAGTGCACGGAGCGTCGCCCACTTCGACGATCCTGAACTGCTGGTGCCGGGGGCGTCCTTGCCCTCGCTCGTCCGCCTGCCCGAGCTGCTGTCGAGCGACGGGATCCGCGCGGCGTGGGACACCCACACCGGCTTCTCGACCCCGATCGGCTCGTCGGAGAGCGGTGTCCTCGAGATCGACCTGGTCCGCGACGGCCCCCACGGCCTGGTCGGCGGCACCACCGGTTCCGGCAAGAGCGAGTTCCTCCGGTCCCTCGTGGCCGGGCTCGCCGCGCGGAACGACCCGACGCGTCTGAACTTCCTGCTCGTCGACTTCAAGGGCGGGGCGGCCTTCGCGGCGTGTGAGCGCCTCCCGCACACCATCGGCACGATCAGCAACCTCGACGAACAACTCGCCGACCGTGCGATCCGGGCGCTCGAAGCCGAACTCGAACGACGCCAGCGGGTGTTCGCCGCAGCCGGAGCCGACATCGACAACCTCGATGCCTACCTGGCGACGAAGCCGGTCGAGCCGATGCCGCGTCTGCTGCTGGTCGTCGACGAGTTCGCGATGCTCGCGAAGGACTTCCCGGACGTCCTGACGTCGCTCGTCAGCATCGCGGCCGTCGGTCGCACGCTCGGCGTCCACATGATCCTGGCGACCCAGCGGCCGGCCGGTGTGGTGAGCGAGGACATCCTCGCGAACACGAACATGCGGGTCGCCCTGCGGGTGCAGAGCCGCGAGGACTCGACGAACGTCATCGGCGTCCCCGCGGCAGCCGGCATCGGGCGACAGCAGACCGGCCGCGCTTACGTGAAGCTCGGGCAGGACGACATCACCCCGGTGCAGACCGCCCTGGTCACCGGCCGAGCCCGTGACGAGCGTGCCGAGCAGCCGGTCTCGGTCCGGCCGACCGACGTGTTCGGTGTCCCCGCGCCGATGCCGGCACCGGCCCCGACCGCGTCGGACGTCACCGACCTCGACCAGCTGATCGAGGCGATCGGGCAGGCGAACGAAGCCGCCGGGTACGCCCCGCCGCGTCCGATCTGGCCCGAGGCGCTCGGCGACCGCGTCGAGCTCGCCGCACTGACCGACGGGCGACCCAGGACGGTGCCCGTCGCGCTCGCCGACGACCCGGACCACCAACGCCAGGTCACCAGCGGCTGGGACCTCGACGAGGGCAACCTCATGCTCATGGGCATCCCCGGCAGCGGGACGAGCACCGCCCTCGCCACGATCGCGCTGCAGCTCGCCGCAGCATCGAGCCCCGACGAACTCGACCTCCTGGTGCTCGACATGGGTCCGGGGGACCTCGCTCCGCTCACGCAGCTGCCGCACACGACGGCCTACGTCGGCTCCGGTGCGGGTGCGGGTGAGCTGCAGACCCGCTTCCTGCGGCACCTCCGTGTCGAGCTCGAGCGGCGTCGTGCGGCACCCGGTGGGCGCCGTGCCGTGGTGCTCATCGACGGCCTCGCCGCCCTGCGCGACGAGTACCAGGACTTCGAGGGGCAGCAGCTGCTCGACGCGCTCTACCGGGTGTACGCCGAGGGTCCAGCGCTCGGCATCTCCTTCGCGGTCTCCACGACCCGCGCGAAGGCCGTGCCGTCGGCGATGGACGAGGTCACCACGCAGAAGTGGATGTTCCGTCTCGCGGACCCCTACGACTACGCGTCCATCGGGGTCCGCCCGAAGGACGTCCCGCCGCCGGTGCCCGGCCGCTTCATCGACTCCACCAAGCGGCTGCAGTCGCACGTCGCGACACCGGACGTCCCGCTCGCCGAGGCCGTCACCCGGATCGCGGAGAGCCGTTCGGGCAGCAGCAGGAAGGCGAGCGCCGTCGGTCGGCTGCCCGATGCCGTGCTCGTGGACGAGCTCGGCACCGGAGCCGTGTTCGCGGGTGAGCCCTGGCGGATCCCGATCGGCATCGCCGAGGACGACCTGCAGCCGGCGTCCGTCGAGGTCTACGACGGCGAACACGTGCTCGTCGCCGGCCCGGCGCGGTCCGGCAAGTCGAGCGTGCTCCTCGCCGTCGCCGAGCTCGCACGGACAGCCGAGGGTGTCCGTCCGGCGGTCTGGGCGATCTGTGACCGCCGTTCCCCGCTCGCCTCGGGAGCGTTCGACCGGATCGCGGTCGGTGCGGACGAGGTGCCGGCGCTCCTCGCCGGACTCCGCCTCGAGCGCGGCCCGGTCCTGCTGCTCATCGACGACGCGGAGCGGTTCGACGACGGCGACCAGGCCATCGCGACGCTGCTCACGACCGAGCGCCCCGGACTGTGCGTCGTGGCGGCTGGCCGGTCAGCTGACCTCCGGTCGCTGTACAGCCACTGGACCCGATCGGTCCGGAAGTCCCGTTGCGGTGTCCTGCTGCAGCCGGACGTCGACTACGACGGCGAGCTCCTCGGCGTCACGCTGCCGCGTCGCGCACCGGTCGCGCTGACCGTCGGTCGCGGCTACGCCGCTTCAGGCGGGACCGTCCGTCTCGTGCAGACCGCGTCTGCCGGCAGCTGACTGGAACGCACGAACAGACGGACGGGAGGCCCGTGGCGGGCACGGCCACGCGCCTCCAGTCCGCACGGTGGTCGCGACCAGGGCACACGGGCGCACGAGCGCGGCCGCTCGGTGTCCGGAACAGCGCGCTCAGTCGCGCGTCGTGATCCCGAACGGCGAGCTCTCGAGGTTCGTGAAGTTCCCCACCGTCGCCCGCACCGTGCACGACGGCGCGACCGACAGCGCCGTGACGACCAGCCCGTCGGACGACACCGCCAGCGCTCCCGAGCAACCGTCGGCGAACCGCACGCCGGACTCTCCGCCGGCCACGTCGACGAGCATCTGTGACGGGCGCCCCGTGGCGGGACTGCGGTAGAGCGGGTTGAGCTCGTCCGCGCCGCTCGGCCACACCGGCACGAGCGTCACCGGCAGCGCCGTCTGGCTGACCGTGCGGTCGGGCGTCCGGACCTCGATGCCCTGCAACCGCTGCACCGGGTAGGCGGTCCCGCGGACGGCGTCGTTGGTCACGGAAGCGGTGGTGGCCTCGCCGACGCCGTCGAGCCACGTCTGCAGCGCCGCGCCGTCCGTGACGGATGCGAGCGGCACCGAGGCCTCGACCGTGACGTCACCGCCGGCGGGGACTTCGACGCCGGACAGGGCCCAGGCGCACGCGGTGTCGACACCCGTCAGCGAGGGCTGGTTGCGCTTCGCCGAGATGCCCTCACCGGTCCAGGTGACTGCGGGGCACGAGGCACCCGAGCGGGCACCGGGGACGACCTCGAGGAACGGACCGGTCAGGGCCGATGCCTGCGCCGCGTACGTGACGCGCAGGTCGACGGTTCCCTTCGCCGGGTCGATGGTCGCGCGGCGGGTGGTGGCGAGGCCGGTGGGCAGCGGGCGGTCCTGCTGGTACGCGGTGGCAGCCTGCGCGGTCGCGGTGCCGGGCCCCGGTGTCTTCCGCAGGGCACCGGGCAGCCAGACGACCCCGGCGACGACGAGCACGGCCACGAGCACGACGCCGATGCCGCCGAACAGCAGGGCTCGGTTCGTCAGCCACTCGGGGCGTCCGAACCGACGCGGCGGTGTCGGCTCGGCAGCGGGGGCGGTGGGCAGCGGCTGTCGGACCATCGGGCGGATGACGGTCTGGGATCCCGCGGGCCCGAGTTCCGGCACCGGCCCGGCGGAGTCCGCCGCGTCGTCGTCGCCGTCCGCGGGGGAGCCGGGGGCGTCGCCGTCCGGCCGGAGCCCGCGGACCACGGTGGCGGGCCGCTCGACCTCGTCGAACGCATCCGGGTCGCTCGTCGCGGCGAGCGCAGGGGTCGAGGCGAGTGCGCGCGCCAGACGACGAAGGGTCGCGGACGCGTCCACTGCCGAGGGGCGAACGGCCGGGTCCTTCGCGAGCAGCGCGGACAGTGCGGTCCACAGGGCGTCCGGCACCTCGAGCCGGGGCGGGTTCGAGGTGACGTGCCGGTACGCGACGGCGAAGTCCGTGCCGGGGCCGGCGAAGGGCGTCCGACCGGACAGCAGCTCGTAGAGCATCACGCCGGCGCCGTAGACGTCCGCAGCAGGACCCGCGCGACCGTGGCTGATCGACTCGGGGGCCATGTACTGCGGCGTACCGAGGAGCCCCGTGGTGGTGCGCTCCCGCTCGGCGACCACCGACGCGATGCCGAAGTCGGTGACCCGGACGTCGCCCGTCGCACCGGGGACCCAGGGGGTCTGGAGCAGCACGTTGTCGGGCTTGACGTCGCGGTGGGTCACGTCGCGCTCGTGTGCCGCGGCGAGGGCGTCGAGGGTCTCGGCGGTGATCGTGAGGGCGTCCCGCGGGGTCAGTGGACCGTTCGAGGCGAGCAGATCGCGCGCGGACCCGCCGGGCACCAGGTCCATGACGATCGCGAGCCGGTCGCCCTCGACGACGAGGTCCCGTACCCGCACGATCGAGGGGTGCTGCAGCGCGAGGAGCACCGAGCGTTCGCGGACGAAGCGTTCGACGATCTGCGGATCGGCGGCGAGCTCGGCACGGAGCAGCTTCGCGGCGAACTGCTCACCCGTCGCAACGTGCTCGGTCCGCCAGACCTCACCGGTCGCACCGGTGCCGAGCAACTCGACCAACCGGTAGGACGCGCCGAGCGGCTCACCCTGACCGTACTGCGCCACTGTGTCCCCCGACTTCCCGATTGCCCCGCTGGCCGACCCCTCGCCGACCACGCAATGTTACCGGCCGGACGGCGGCTCGGCGTGCCCCGGAGCCGCGTACTGCACGTCGATCGCGTACTGCACGAATCCGGACCGCCGGTACAACGCCAGTGCGGGCTCGTTGTCCCCCTCGACGTACAGGGCGGCGGCGGTCAGCCCACGCCCGGTCAACCGAGCGGTCCCGGCACGCATGAGCACCCCGCCGAGGCGCTGTCCCTGCAGGTCGGGTCGGACTGCGACGGCGTAGAACTCGCCGATGCCGTCCTCGACCTTGAGCCAGCACGAGCCCGCGAGCTGCCCGGAGGCGTCGCGGAGCAGCAGGAGGTCGTCGCCGGAGAACCAGGCGTCCGCTTCGCGGGCGTGCAGGTCGTCGAGTGTCATCCGCCCCTGCTCGGGGTGGTGCGCGAACGCGGCGGCGTTCAGGGCGAGCCAGTCGGCCTCGTCCTCGGTGCCGGGCCGGAACGCGGACAGGCGGAACCCGACCGGCACGTCGGCAGGAGCCGCGTCCGGAGAAGGCCCGGCCCGGTCGATCGGCGCCCGGAGCTGCAGCAGGGTGCGGGTCGCGCGCCAGCCGAACCGGTCGGCCAGGGCCCGCGCTGCGGGGTGGTCCCCGTGCGCCCAGGCGAGCAAGGGCGCGGCCCCGCCGCCCAGCGCGAGGGCCCGCGTGACGAGGGCGGTCCCGGTGCCGCGGCCACGGGCCTCCCGGTCGACCACGAGTTCCAGCTCACGGTCGCGGACCACGGCGACCCCGTCGTCGGCCTCGAGGACGGTCGCGCGCCCCGCGCGGACGTCGACCAGGGTCTGGTCGGAGAACGGCGGTGCTTCACCGGGCACGACGAACCGTGCGAGGTCCGGCACTACTGACCCATCAGGCGCTCGGCCTCGTCGTCGTAGACGTTGAAGCGGTAGCCGACGTTGCGGACGGTGCCGATGAGCGACTCGAGGTCGCCGAGCTTCGCGCGGAGACGACGGACGTGCACGTCGACGGTCCGGGTGCCACCGAAGTAGTCGTAGCCCCAGACCTCGCTGAGCAGCTGCTCGCGCGTGAAGACCCGGGAGGGGTGCGTGGCGAAGAAGCGGAGGAGCTCGAACTCCTTGAAGGTCAGGTCGAGCGGCCGGCCACGGACCTTCGCCGAGTAGCTGGCCTCGTCGATGACGACACCCGAGGCCTGGATCTTCGAGCTGGACTGCCCCTTGGCCGCACGGCCGGCGGACAGCCGGATGCGAGCGTCGATCTCGGCCGGCCCGGCGCTCTCGAGCACCACGTCGTCGACGTTCCACTCGCTGTTGACGGCGGTCAGGCCGCCCTCGGTGACGACGAGCACGATGGGCGTCGTCGACCCGGACGAGGCGAGGATCTTGCACAGGGCCTTCGCGCTGACCAGGTCGGTGCGGGCGTCCACGAACATCAGGTCGCTCTGCGGCGCGTTGACGAGCTGTGCGGCCTCGGCCGGCACGTGACGGATCCGGTGGCTCAGGAGACCCAGGCTCGGCAGGACGTCGCCGGGCGCGGTCGAGGTGAGTACCAGGAGCTGTGCCACAGGACCTCCGCAGGTGGATGACGTCGTGGACACATCCTAGTGATGCTCGGGAAGTCCTCATCCGGCCGGACGGTTTGCGCGTGAAGCCGCAAGCGCCGGGCGCGACCCCTGTCATGATGGAACGCGTGACCCAGCCAGTGCAGCCCACCGACCAGCGGCGTCTCAAGCTGACGTCCGTCCTGCCGGTCTGGATCCTCAGCGTCGTCGGAGCGGTGCTCGTGCTGGCGCTCGCCGAGCGCGACGCGTTCGCCTGGCTGCTGCTCGTGTTCGTCGCCTGCGTGATGGTGAGCTTCGTGCTCCAGCTGATCACCGCAACCAAGGACGGGCTGGTCGAACGGATCAGCATCGCGTCGTCCGGCGCCTTCGTCGTCGTGCTCGTCACCGCGGTGGTGCTCCTGGCGCGTTGAGCCGAGCCGCGTAGACTCCGCAGCATGGATTCGCTGCTAGCGCTCGAGCTGTTCTACGTGGGCCTCCTCGGCCTGGCGTCGCTCGCGATCGCGTTCGTCTCGGTCGTCGTCGTCGTGAAGCTGTTCAAGGGTCAGCGTTGATCGAGCTCCCCGAAGGCCTCGCGCCCGAACTCGTGCCGCTGTCGTGGCTCGTCGGCGTCTGGGAGGGAACCGGCGTCGTGGAGTACCCCGTCGGTGCCGACGACGAGGTCCGGACGCACGAGTTCGGCCAGCGCGTGAGCTTCAGCCACGACGGCCTGCCCTACCTCAACTACTCGTCCACCACCTGGCTGCTCGACGACGACCACACCCCGCTCGCCGCCGAGATGGGCTACTGGCGGATCGACCGGCCGACCGAACCCGGTGACCGCGGCCCCGCGATGCTCCTGGGCGAGGGGCCGACCCCGTTCAGCACCGTCGAGAGCGTCGAGGCGCTGCGCAACGCCACCGACGGCTTCGACGTCGAAGCGGCGATCGTGCACCCGACGGGCGTCAACGAGCTCTACGTCGGTCGCGTGCTGAAGGGCCGCATCGACCTGGCCACCGACGCCGTGATGCGCTCGCCGAACGCCAAGGACTACTCCGCCGCGACCCGCCTGTACGGCTTGGTCGAGGGCAAGCTCTTCTGGGCCTGGGACATCGCGGCGCTCGGCCGCGAACTCACCTCGCACGCCTCGGGGCAGCTCGCGAAGGTCGACTGATGGCCGTCTTCGGCGCGCGCGACGGCTTCGTCGCCTCCGCGAGCGGCCCTGCTGCGCACTTCGGGAACCCCATCGGCGAGCAGCGACTGCTCGAACGTGGCTCGGCCGTCGTCGATCTCGGCCTGGGCGTCGTCACCGTCTCCGGCCCGGACCGCCTGTCGTGGCTCAACTCGATCACCTCGCAGCAGCTGAGCGGCCTGCCGACGGGGGTCAGCACCGAGACCCTCGTGCTCGACCAGTCCGGTCGCGTCGAGCACGCGGCCCGCGTGGTCGACGACGGCGCGACGGTCTGGCTCCTGGCCGAGCGTGCCGATGCGGCGCCGCTCGCCGCCTGGCTCGACTCGATGCGCTTCATGCTCCGGGTCGAGGTCACGGACCGCAGCGCCGACTTCGTCACCGTCGGCTCCTTCACCGAAACCGGTGCCGTCACCGACGCGGTCGTCGAGTGGGTCGACCCGTGGGCGTCCGTCACGCCCGGTGGGTGGAGCTACGCCAGCCTGGAGGCCCACCCCGGCTCCGACTGGACCCTCCGGATCGCGGTGCTCACGCCCGAGGCCGCGGCCGGTCTGGCAGCGTCCGACCGGTCCGTCGCGGGGCTGCTGGCGTTCGAGGCGCTGCGCATCGCCGCCTGGCGGCCGACGCTGTCCGACGCCGACGAGCGCACCATCCCGCACGAGCTCGACTGGCTCCGCTCCGCCGTGCACCTGTCGAAGGGCTGCTACCGCGGGCAGGAGACCGTCGCGAAGGTGCACAACCTGGGCCACCCACCGCGTCGTGTCGTGCAGCTGCACCTCGACGGGTCCGACGCGGTGCTGCCCGCTCCGGGAACGCCGGTCATGCTCGGTGACAAGGAAGTCGGGCGCCTGTCGGCCTCGGCGGTCCACCACGAACTCGGACCGATCGGGCTCGCCGTGGTCAAGCGGTCCCTCGACCCCACCGCGACGCTGACGCTCACCGCCGACGACGTCGTGGTGACGGCGGCGCAGGAGACCATCGTCCCGCCGGAGGCCGGCGCCACGGCGAACGTCCCGCGGCTGCCCCGCCTCGGAGCCGTCAAGCGCTCCTAGGTCCGCCGTCAGGCCGGTGCGACCGCGGACCACGGCACGCTGAGCTCCCCGAGTCGCCACCTGGTCGGCCCGTGCAGCACCGGCCACCCGCGGTCGCGCATGCCCCGCACCGTGGCGATCCACCGCTGCCGGGGTCCGTACGTGCCGAGCGGCGCCGCGACCGCCCACGACAGGTCGAGGTCGCGCAGGAACGCGTGCACCCGCTCGCCGGGCACGTTCCGGTGGATGAGCGCCTTGGGCAGCCGTTCCGCGACGATCGAGGGCACGTCGAGTCCGGCGAGCCGCAGTGACACCGTGAAGGTCACCGGCGCGAACGCGTCGAGCGTCACCCACGAGGCCACCCGTCCGACCTCGTTGCACGTCCCCTCGACGAGTGCGCCGCCGGGCTGCAACCGGTCCTGCATGATCCGCCACGACCCGACCACCGCGGACTCGTCGTACTGCCGCAGCACGTTGAACGCCCGGATCACGGCGGGCCGGCGCTGCCCGGGCGTCGGGGTCTCGAAGCCGCCGAGCCGGAACGTCACCCCGTCGCGGGCACCAGCGTTCGCGAACGCCACGCGTGCCGGCTCGATCTCGATGCCGGTGACCTCGACGTCCGGACGCCCCCGGGCCAGGCGGTCGCGCAGCTCGAGCGTCGTCGTCGGAGAAGCCCCGTACCCGACGTCGGCGACCAGCGGATCGTCGGCCCTGCGGAGCGCCGGCAGCGACGCGATCCACCGGTCGACACGGCGGAGCCGGTTGTACCCGGTCGTCCCGCGCGTCACGTTCCCGATGGGCATGACGTCAAGGGTACGGGCCTGCCGACGCTCGGTAGACTCGTGACCATGACCTCCACGCTCGTCCTGCTCCGTCACGGAAACAGTGACTGGAACCAGAAGAACCTGTTCACCGGTTGGGTCGACGTCCGGCTCAGCGAGCTGGGCGAGAAGGAGGCGAAGCGCGCCGGCGACCTCATCGCCGAGTCGGGCATCGTCCCGGACGTCCTGTACACCTCGCTCCTGACCCGCGCGATCCAGACGGCGGACATCGCGCTGCTGCAGGCCGACCTGGCGTGGCTGCCGGTGAAGCGTGACTGGCGACTCAACGAGCGCCACTACGGCGCCCTGCAGGGCAAGGACAAGGCCCAGACGCTGGCCGAGTACGGCGAGCAGCAGTTCATGGAGTGGCGCCGCTCGTTCGACGTCCCGCCGCCCCCCATCGCCGACGGCGCCGAGTGGTCGCAGGCCGGCGACCGCCGCTACGCCGACCTCGGTGACCAGCTGCCCCGCACCGAGTCGCTCAAGCTCGTGATCGACCGCCTGCTGCCGTACTGGGAGTCCGACATCACGAAGGACCTCGGCGAGGGCAAGACCGTGCTGGTCACGGCGCACGGCAACTCGCTCCGCGCGCTCGTCAAGCACCTCGACGACATCTCCGACGACGACATCGCCGGGCTGAACATCCCGACGGGCATCCCGCTGGTGTACGAGCTCGACGACGACTTCCGTCCGACGAAGCCGGCGTACTACCTCGACCCCGAGGCCGCTGCCGCCGGCGCTGCCGCCGTGGCCGCCCAGGGCGCCAAGAAGTAGCACGGCAAACGCGAACGCCCCGTCCGAGTCCGGACGGGGCGTTCGTGGTTCCAGCTGGTCAGACGAAGTGCGACGCGATCTCCTGCACGAGGGCTCCGACGTCGTAGGGCTTCGTCGTGTCGACGCGGACCACCGGGACACCCGGCAGACCGACCGGCTGCGCGGCGTCGCCGTGCTCGTCCCAGAAGGCCAGCACGTCGGCCAGGTCCCCGTGCACCTCGTGCCGCACCGGGACGGTGCCCGGGTCGTAGCGGTCGTGCAGCCGGTCCTCGGCGGTGGCGCGGTCCGTGTCGCACCACACCTCGACGGCGCGAGGCGATCCCGCGGACGCGAGCCCAGCCTCCAGGAGGGCGCGATCACGTGACGGCAGCCAGACGGCGTCGAGGACGACCCCGTTCTCGACGGCCCGCGTCATGGACCACATGGTGTCCATGGCGATGCCACCGAGGGGACGCGACGCGATCATCGGCCCGACGATGTCGGCGAGGGGTTCTTTGATCCGGTCCTTCGACAGGAAGGGACACCCGAGCACCTCGGCCAGCGCCGTGCCGATCGTGCTCTTGCCGGAACCGGGCATGCCGTTGACGATGATCGCGACCTGGGCCATGTCACGATCCTCGCAGAACCGAGCGGCCCGGACGGACCGAGCGGCCCGAACCGGGTCAGACCGCGGCGGTCGAGTTCGAGGCGCCGGTCCAGTCGCCGGTCGCCAGGTACTCGACCTTCTTGGCGATCGACACCGCGTGGTCGGCGAAGCGCTCGTGGTACCGCGAGGCCAGGGTGGCGTCGACCGTGTCGATCGGCCCGCCCTTCCAGGCCTCGCCGAGCACGAAGTCGAAAACGCTCGCGTGCAGTTCGTCGACGGCGTCGTCCTCGTCGCGGATCTCGGCCGCCAGGGCGATGTCCTCGGTCGCGAGCAGCCGCGTGAGCTTCTGCGACATCGCGACGTCGTGTCGACCCATCTCCTTGAAGGTGCCGCGGAGGCCCTTCGGCACCACCTTCTCGGGGAAGCGCTGGCGGGCGAGCTGCGCGATGTGCTCGGCCATGTCACCCATGCGCTCGAGCGAGGAGCTCACGCGCAGGGCGGTGACGACGACGCGCAGGTCGCGGGCGACCGGTGCCTGGCGGGCCAGGATGTCGATGGCGATCTCGTCGAGGCTGTTGGCGGCCTCGTCGATCTTCTGGTCGTCGGCGATCACCTCCTCGGCGAGGGCGACGTCGGAGTCGCTGAAGGCCTGGGTGGCCCGGGTGATGGCGGACTCGACGAGTCCTGCGATCTCGGTCAGTCGCTCCTGGACGTCCTGGAGTTCCTGCTGGAAGACTTCGCGCATGGGGGAGTACCTCTCTCTGCGTACCGGACGAGTGTCGTCAGCCCAGGTGAACGAACGGTGACGTGGGGCTGAACGCTTCGCGATCCGGCCTTCCGGGGCGGGTGAACGGTACCGGAACCCCGCATGACCATCCCTACACTGGCGACATGGACAACGCGTGGCTCGTGCCACTGTCGATGCTCCTCGGCGGGGTCTTCGGCGCGGGCGTCGTGGTGCTGATCATCACCGCCGAGCGCACGGCACGTGCTGCCGACGTGGCGGAGCGGACCCTGCCGGACGGCGTCGCCGCGGTGATCGCGACGATGCACAACCCGGCGGTGGTCATCGACCCGTCGAACACCGTCGTCGCCGCCTCCCCGCAGGCACTGACCGTCGGACTGGTCGTGCGCCGCCGGCTCGCCCACCAGGAGCTCCTCGACCTGGTCGACCGGGTCCGCAAGAGCGGTGAGATGGGGGCGGAGGACCTCGAACTCCCACGTGGTCGGCACGGCGAGCTCATCGGGTACCTCAGCTTCCGGGCCGCGCAGCTCGGCAACCGGTACGTGCTCATCACCGCGGACGACCTGACCGAGAGCCGGCGCATCGACGAGGTCCGCCGTGACTTCGTCGCCAACATCTCGCACGAGCTGAAGACCCCGATCGGCGCCATCGGCCTGCTGTCCGAGACGCTCGTGATCGCGGCCGACGACCCGGAACACGTCAAGAAGTTCGCCGCGCAGCTCATCACCGAGTCCGAACGACTCGGCGCGCTGACGAAGGACATCATCGAGCTGTCCCGGCTGCAGTCGGTCGACACGTTGGAGAACAGCGAGGAGACCGGCATCGACAAGATCGTGCAGGCCGCGATCGACGCCAACGAGGTGGTCGCCCGGGCCCGTTCGATCGAGATCATCCGGGCGAAGAAGTCCAAGCTCCGGGTGATGGGCGACCCCGGCCTGCTGCAGGTCGCCGTGTCGAACCTCATCGCCAACGCGGTGAAGTACTCGCCGGACAACACCCGTGTCGGCGTGGGTGTCCGCTCCGCCAAGGGGTTCGTCGAGATCGCGATCACCGACCAGGGCGTCGGTATCCCCGAGGCCGACCTGGACCGCGTGTTCGAGCGGTTCTACCGTGTCGATCCGGCGCGCTCGCGGGCCACCGGTGGCACCGGCCTGGGCCTCGCCATCGTCAAGCACGTCGTGGGCAACCACGGCGGCGACGTCCGTGTGTGGTCGCAGCCCGGCAAGGGCTCGACCTTCACCATCCGCCTGCCCGAGGCGGACACCGAACTGACCACCGCACTCGAAGAGCAACTGGAAGAGCAGCCATCGTGACCAAGATCCTCATCGTCGACGACGAGCCGGCCCTGAGCGAGCCCCTGGAGTTCCTGCTGCAGCGCGAAGGGTACGAGACCTCCGTCGCCGCCGACGGCGTGACCGCGCTGTCGAAGTTCGACTCGGAGAACCCGGACCTGGTGCTCCTCGACCTCATGCTGCCGGGGTTGTCCGGCACCGAGGTCTGCCGTCAGATCCGCACCAGGTCGAACGCACCGATCATCATGTTGACGGCGAAGGACTCCGAGGTCGACATCGTGGTCGGGCTCGAGCTCGGCGCCGACGACTACGTGACGAAGCCGTACTCGACCCGGGAGCTGCTGGCTCGGATCCGTGCGGTCCTGCGTCGCCGCACCGAGGACGACCCGGCGGACAGCGGGATCCTGCAGGTCGGCGGCATCCGCATGGACGTCGAGCGGCACACCGTGTCGGTGGACGGGTCGGAGACGGCGATGCCGCTCAAGGAGTTCGAGCTGCTCGAGCTGCTGCTCCGCAACGCTGGCCGGGTGCTGACCCGCGGCCAGCTCATCGACCGGGTGTGGGGCTCCGACTACTTCGGCGACACGAAGACGCTCGACGTGCACATCAAGCGCATTCGCTCGAAGATCGAGCGGGTGCCCTCCACCCCGGAGATCCTGGTGACGGTGCGCGGACTCGGGTACCGCATCGAGGCCTGAGACGCACGGACAGGAGGCCCGGTGCGAGTCCCAGGGACTCGCACCGGGCCTCCCGGTCTGAAGCGCGTGCGCTCGCGCGTGCGCGGAGCGGCTACTCGCCGTCCGTCGGCGTGGCCGACGGGGTCTCGACGGGCAGCGTGACCCCGCCGGTCGGCTCGGGGGTCGAGGTCGGCGCGAGGGTGGCGTACTCCTCTTGCGAGGTGGTCAGCACCGGGACGTTGGCCGAGACGCCCTCGGCGTCGGGGTACGAGAAGTACACCTTGACGAGCGAGCCGGGCTTCGCGTCCGCGCTGTCGAAGTCGAGGGTGGCGTGCTGCGAGTCGTTCGCCAGGTCGACGGTCGAGTTCGCCGGCAGCAGCACGGTCTCGGTGTCGCCGCCGATCTCGACGGAGACGGTGATGCCGTCGGTGTCCGAGTTGTTCACCAACGTGCCGATGAAGCGTGCACCCTCGCCGTCGTCCGAGATCAGGATCGCGTTGCGGACGTCGACCTTGCCGGTCGTCACGTTCACGCCGTCGGTGATCTGCTTGATGTCGACGGTGTGCGCGGGCGACATGAACTCGCACCCGGTGGCGCCCAGCGCGATGGTTGCCGCAACGGCGACGGACACGAGTACCCGAGCTCGCAAGATATTCCTCCGTAAGACGATGAGGACCAGACGGTCCCGCTCCATCTTAGCGATCACCGGGAAGCCCGAGTGCTGAGGGTCCCCTTACCCGAACACCCCTTGTGGTAAACTGGAAGTCTGGGAACGGAGCCTGATACATGCAATTCGAGGTCGGCGAGACCGTCGTCTACCCCCACCACGGGGCGGCAACCATCTCTGAAGTCAAGACGCGCGTCATCAAGGGTGAGGAAAAGGTCTACCTGAAACTGCGGGTCACGCAGGGCGACCTGACGATCGAGGTACCGGCGGACAACGTCGACCTGGTCGGGGTCCGCGACGTGATCGGCAAGGAAGGGCTCGACAAGGTGTTCGAGGTCCTCCGGGCTCCGTTCACCGAAGAGCCCACCAACTGGTCGCGCCGGTACAAGGCGAACCTCGAGAAGCTCGCTTCCGGGGACGTCATCAAGGTGTCCGAGGTCGTCCGCGACCTCTGGCGACGAGACCAGGACCGCGGCCTGTCCGCCGGCGAGAAGCGGATGTTGGCCAAGGCGCGCCAGATCCTGATCTCCGAGCTGGCCCTGGCCGAGAAGACCGACGAGGACAAGGCATCGACCGTCCTCGACGAAGTCCTCGCGTCCTGAGCGCACTGCACGCAACGACCACGACCGCGCGGTTCCCCGAAGGGGTGGACCGGGCGGTCGTCGTCGTTGCAGCGGGTTCCGGGACCCGACTCGGCATCGGCACCGCGAAGGCGTTCGTCCCCGTCGCGGGGCAGCTGATGCTCGCACGGGCGCTCGCGCCGCTGTTCACGCTGGCGTCCCCGACGCTGGTCGTCGTGGTCGCGCCCTCGGCCTTGCTCGAGGACTGCCGCCAGGTGGTCGCCTCGGTCGCGGGCGCTGCGGTCGCGTACACGGCGGTGGTGCCGGGAGGCACGGATCGCCATGGTTCGGTCCAGGCCGGCCTGGCCGTGCTGCCGGACTCCGTCACCTCGGTGCTGGTGCACGACGCGGCGCGGTGCCTGACGCCCGCTGCGCAGTTCGCGCGGGTGTTCGACGCTGTCGCGGGTGCGCTCGACGCGGGTGCGCTCGACGCGGGTTCGCTCGACGCGGGCGCGGGCGCGGGCGCGGGCGCGGGCGCGGGCGCCGGCGTCGACGTCGACGTCGGTGGTGTTGTCGGCTTCGTGCCCGCGCTCCCGGTGACGGACACGATCAAGCGGGTGTCCGGCGACGTGGTCGTCGAGACCGTCGACCGCGCCGCACTCGTCGGGGTCCAGACGCCGCAGGGCTTCCCGCTCGACGCGCTCCGACGGGCGTACGCGCTGTCGGCGCAGTCCGAGACCGACGACGCCGGCGTGTTCCAGGCTGCCGGTGGCACGGTGCGCTTCGTGCCCGGCGACGCCGATGCGTTCAAGATCACGACGCCGTGGGACCTCGGACGAGCAGAGTCGATCGTCCGGTCGCGGTCCGGTTCCGGGGCCGGGGGTGCTGCCGATCCCGCCGCGCCCGTCCGCTTCGGCCTGGGGGTCGACGTCCACGCCTTCGACGCCGAGTCGCCCTGCCGCGTCGGCCTGCTCGACTTCCCCGGCGAACCCGGGCTCTCCGGCCACAGCGACGGCGACGCGGTGGCCCACGCCGTGTGCGACGCGCTGCTGTCCGCCGGCGGACTCGGTGACATCGGCGGGACGTTCGGCACGTCCGACCCCGCCTACGCCGGTGCCGCCGGGGACGTCTTCGTCCGCGGCGCCGTCGGGCTGCTCGCCGACGCCGGGCTCGTGCCCGTGTCGGTCACGGTCCAGGTGATCGGGAACCGACCGCGCATCGGGGCCCGTCGCGCCGAGATGCAGGACGCCCTGTCCGCCGCCGTCGGTGCCCCGGTCGCGGTGTCCGGCACGACGACCGACGGCCTCGGGTTCACCGGCCGGGGCGAGGGGCTCGCCGCGATCGCCACGGCCGTCATCCGTCCGGTCTGACGTCCTAGGCTGGGGATCGTGACCGTTCGCCTCTACGACTCCCGCGCCGCAGCCGTCGTCGACCTCGTCCCCCTGGTCGACGGACAGGTCAGCGTCTACGTCTGCGGTCCGACGGTGCAGTCGTCGCCGCACATCGGGCACCTGCGCTCGGCACTGGTCTACGACATCTGGCGGCGCTGGCTGACGTACCGCGGCCTGCGCGTCACCCTCGTGCGGAACGTCACCGACATCGACGACAAGGTGCTCGACCTGGCCGCCGGCACCGACGAAGCGTGGTTCGCCCGCGCGTACCGCGTCGAACTCGAGTTCACCGCCGCGTACAACGCCCTCGGCATCCTGCCCCCGACGTACGAGCCGCGTGCCACCGCGAGCGTGCCGCAGATGCACGACATCATCACGAAGCTCCTCGAGCGTGGCCACGCCTACGTCGCCGCCGACGACTCGGGTGACGTCTACTTCGACACCGGCAGCTGGGAGTCCTACGGGGCGCTCACCCGACAGCGTCGCGAGGACATGGTCGAAGCCGCCGACGCCGACCCCCGCGGCAAGCGCGACGCCCGCGACTTCGCCCTCTGGAAGGGCGCGAAGCCCGGTGAGCCGTCGACCGCGTCGTGGGACTCCCCGTGGGGACCCGGCCGTCCGGGCTGGCACATCGAGTGCTCCGCGATGTCCCGGCGCTACCTCGGCCCGGCGTTCGACATCCACGGCGGTGGCCTCGACCTGCGCTTCCCGCACCACGAGAACGAGCTCGCGCAGTCGACCGCCGCGGGTGACCCGTTCGCGTCGTACTGGCTGCACAACGGCCTCGTCACGGTCGAGGGCCAGAAGATGTCGAAGTCGCTCGGCAACTCGATCTTCGCCGCCGACTTCCTCGCCGCGGCCCGGCCCGCCGTCGTGCGGTACTTCCTCGGCGCCGCGCACTACCGTTCCTCGATCGACCACCACGACGGCTCGTTGGCCGAGGCCGAGGCCGCCTACGACCGCATCGACGGGTTCCTGGCGCGGGGCGAGAAGCGGCTCGAGGGCGTGCACCTCGCCGACGCCCCGGCCGTACCGGATGCCTTCGCTGCGGCCATGGACGACGACCTCGCCGTGCCCCAGGCGCTGGCCGTCCTGCACGAGACCGTCCGGGCCGGCAACGCAGCGCTGGACGCCGACAATGCGGAAACGCTCGGCGTCGCGTACCATCAGGTGGCCGCGATGGTAGAGGTCCTCGGCATCGACCCGCGAGCCGCCCACTGGTCGGGGGGCGGCCAGGACACCTCGGCAGGCCCGCTCGCCGCTCTCGTCGAACGCCTCGTGCAGGAGCGCGCGGACGCAAGGGCAGCACGGGACTTCGCTGCGGCCGACCGCGTGCGCGACGACCTCGCAGCCGCGGGCATCACGATCGAGGACACGCCGTCCGGAACACGCTGGAGCATCGCCTGAACACGGCAGTGCCGAACAGGAGCTACGCATGAAGAACGTCTCGGGAAGCAAGAAGGGTCGGCCCGGCGCCGTCCGCGCCGGTCGCAAGGGCAACAAGCAGGTCGGCTCCGGTGGTCAGGGTGCCCAGGCGCTCGAGGGTCGCAAGCCGACCCCGAAGGCCGAGGACCGGCCGTACCACCCCGCCGGCAAGCGCAAGGCCGCGAAGGACCGCTTCGAGGCGGCCAAGGGCCGGCACGGTTCCTCGAGCAGCTCGCAGGGCCGCACCGGTCGTCCGCCTGCTCGGAAGACCGACGACTCCGAGCTGGTGACCGGACGCAACTCCGTGCTCGAGGCGCTGCGCACGAAGACCCCGTCGACGACGCTCTACATCGCGTCGCGCATCGAGGTCGACGACCGCGTCAAGGAGATCCTGACGCTCGCGAACCACCGCAGCGTGCCGATCATCGAGCTCATGCGTCCCGAGCTCGACCGCATCACCGGCCACGACAGCGTGCACCAGGGCGTCGCGCTCAAGGTGCCGGCGTACGAGTACGCCGTGTCCGAGGACATCGTCGAGCAGGCCTTCTCGCGCGACCAGGTCCCGCTGCTCGTCGCACTCGACGGCATCACCGACCCGCGCAACCTCGGTGCGATCATCCGCTCGACTGCGGCCTTCGGTGGGCACGGCGTCATCGTGCCGCAGCGTCGCTCGGTCGGCGTGACGGCCTCGGCATGGAAGACCTCGGCCGGTGCCGCGGCCCGCACGCCCGTCGCGATGGCCCCGAACCTCACCCAGACGCTGAAGTCCCTCAAGTCGATGGGCCTGTTCGTCCTCGGGCTGGACGGCGACGGCGACGTGGAGCTCGACGGCCTCGCGCTCGCCGACCGGCCGATCGTGATCGTCGTGGGTTCCGAGGGCAAGGGCCTGTCGCGCCTGGTCACCGAGACGTGCGACGCGATCGTGTCGATCCCGATCTCGAGCGCGACCGAGTCCCTCAACGCCGGCATCGCCGCGAGTGTCACCCTGTGGGAGGTCGCCCGGCGCCGTCGCGCCGAGTAGACGCCACCACCCTGGAGGCCCGGGGCCGGTCCGCGAGACCGGCACCGGGCCTCCTGTGCGTCCGTGGGGTTCCACGACATGCCGCGTGCGTCGTGCCGAGGTTCCACAGACGGACGTTCGGTGCGCCGAGGTTCCGAGATTTCGGAACCTCGACGGGGCGGGGCGGGGCGCGGGCTGGCGGGGCTGCGCGCGCGGGTCAGACGGTGGCGCGCCAGTCCTCGACGTCGTCGGACTCGTCGGCTGCGGGCTCGGCGTCGTCGACGACGGGGATCGGCAGCGTCATCGACGAGGTCGGCGGGTTGATGAGCAGGCGCTCGTCACGACGGTGTCGCAGCACGTCGTTGATGTACGCGGTCGTGGCCTCGGGCAGCGAGACCGAGCGCTCCTCTTCCTGCGACATGAACCAGCGATGCTCGAGCAGCTCGTGGAACACCTCGGCGGGCTCGAGCCGGCCGCGCAGGTCGCGGGGGATCGAGCGGACGACGGGCTCGAACACCCGCGAGACCCACTCGTGCGCCACCATCTCCTCGTCGAGTTCGTCGCGCCCGTTGCGTGCGCGGTACGAGTCGAGGTCGTTGAGCAGGCGTCGGGCCTGGTTCTCGCCGGCGTCCAGGCCGGTGAGCCGGAGCAGACGACGCTGGTGGTGTCCGGCGTCGACGACCTTCGGCTGGATCCGCACCTGCGAACCACCCTCGGTCGTGTGGATCGAGAGCTCCTCGATGTCGAAGCCGAGCTCGTTGAGTCGCTCGACGCGGTCGTTGATGCGCCAGCGTTCCTTGATGTCGAACTGCTCGGTGCCGGTGAGCTCCGTCCAGAGCGTCCGGTACTGCGCCACGATGCGGTTCGAGACGTCGACGGGGTCGGCGTTCTCGTCCAGCCGGCCGCCCGCCTCGAGGTCGAGGAGTTCGCCGGCGATGTTCACGCGTGCGACCTCGAGGTCGTTCTCGCGCTGCCCGTTCGAGAGGCCGCCGGGGTAGAGCTTGCCGGTCTCGGCGTCGACCAGGTACGCGGCGAACGAGCCGGCGTCGCGCCGGAACAGCGTGTTCGAGAGCGAGACGTCGCCCCAGTAGAAGCCGATGACGTGCAGTCGGACCAGCAGCAGTGCGAGGGCGTCGACGAGTCGGGTCGCGGTCTCCGGGCGCAGCGTCTGCGAGTACAGCGCGCGGTAGGGCAGCGAGAAGCGCAGGTGCCGCGTCACGAGCACGGGGTGCAGCTGCTCGCCGTCGGCGTCCACCCGGTTCGTGATCACGGCGACGGGGTCCACGCACGGCACGTCCATCCGCTGCAGTGTGCGGAGCATGTCGTACTCGGACCGGGCGACCTCTTCGCCGGTCTCCTTGACCGCTGCGACGTAGCCGCTCAGGTGCACGAACCGCACGAGGTGCCGCGAGATGCCCTTCGGCAGGGCGACGATGGTCTCGTCCGGCCAGTCCGCGAGCGGCAGGTCCCACGGCAGGTCGAGCAGGCCGGGGTCGACGGTGGCTGCGGTGATGGACATCGAGTCGGGCACGGTGGATCCTTCGGTGTCGTGGGGGACAGCCGAGAGCCCGCGACCCGCCCTTGTGAGGCGGCGCGGGCTCTCGGGGAGTGCGCTTCGGTTACGCGCTGACGACGGCCTTGTCGTCCAGGCGCTCGCCCGACTCGGTGTCGAAGGCGTGCACGTGGCCCGACTTCGGCGTCACCACGATGGTGTCACCGATCGACGGGTGCGAACGGCCGTCCACGCGGGCGACGATGTCGACGCGCGTGCCCTTGACGTCGGCGTGACCGTAGAGGTAGCCGTCGGCGCCGAGTTCCTCGACCACGTCGACCGTGACCGGCAGGCCCTCGCCCGACTGCGCCACGACGACGTCCTCGGGGCGGATGCCCACGGTGATCTGGGCGGAACGCGCGTTGGAGAGCGTGTCACGGTCGATCGCGTGGTTGAGCGAGCCGAACTTGATGCCGCCCTCGACGACGTCGGCGGGCAGCAGGTTCATCGCCGGCGAGCCGATGAAGCCCGCGACGAAGACGTTGTTCGGCTTCTCGTACAGGTCGCGCGGCGTGCCGACCTGCTGCAGGATGCCGTCCTTGAGCACCGCGATGCGGTCACCCATGGTGAGGGCCTCGGTCTGGTCGTGCGTGACGTAGACCGTGGTGACGCCGAGACGACGCTGCAGCGATGCGATCTGCGTACGGGTCTGGACGCGGAGCTTGGCGTCGAGGTTCGACAGCGGCTCGTCCATGAGGAACACCTGCGGCTGACGGACGATCGCACGGCCCATCGCGACGCGCTGTCGCTGACCACCGGAGAGCGCCTTCGGCTTGCGGCCGAGGTAGTCCTCGAGGTCGAGGAGCTTGGCGGCCTCCTGCACGCGGGTGGCGCGCTCGTCCTTGCCGACGCCGGCGATCTTGAGCGCGAAGCCCATGTTCTCGGCGACGGTCATGTGCGGGTACAGCGCGTAGTTCTGGAAGACCATCGCGATGTCGCGGTCCTTCGGCGGGACGTCCGTGACGTCGCGGTCGCCGATGCGGATCTGACCGGAGTTGACCTCTTCGAGGCCGGCCAGCATGCGGAGGGAGGTGGACTTGCCGCAACCCGAGGGGCCGACGAGGACGAGGAACTCGCCGTCGGCGACGTCCAGGTCGAGGGAGTCGACCGCAGGACGGTTGCCTCCGGGGTAGAGACGGGTTGCCTTGTCATAGGTGACGGACGCCATGAGCGTTCGGTCCTTTCTTCACCGGCAGGTACGTGCCGGACGATCCGAGTGAAGCGGTCAGCCCGCGAGGGCCCCGGATGGTCGTCGTCGACCATCGAGCTTCATACAACACGAGTTCTCGCGGCTGCGCCAGTGTTTTCCACCCGGCCGGGCCGTTCCCAGAGCGTGGTTGGGTGGTTCCCAGAGCGGCCTACTACAATCGCCGGGTCCGTCCGCCGAGCGGGGGTAGGTCGTGCGGACGCCGATCAGGAGGACGACGCACCGATGACCAACCGCCCCGAGGGTGACGCCCGCGCCGCGCGGAACGAGCGCCGCGAAGCCGCCCGACAGCGAGCGCAGCGCCACAGGACACAGCAGAAGCGCCGTCAGCGCGGAACCCGGCTCGGACTGCAGATCGGGATCGGTGTCGTGCTCCTCGCCGCGGCCACGATCGTGACGCTCGTCCTCGTCGACTCCGTGAAGCCCGCCGGCCCCGGTCCGTCGACCATGTCGCAGGGCGGCATCACGCTCGGCCAGGGTCTGAAGCCGGTGACCGCCTCGAGCAGTGCGTCGCCGAGCGCCTCGGCCACCGCAGGTGCCGGCACCGTGCGCATCACCCTGTACGTCGACTACCTCTGCCCGACCTGCGGCGAGTTCGAGCAGGCCAACGGCGACTACATCGAGAGCCTGGTCGACTCCGGGGCGGCCACCGTCGACATCCACCCCGTCGCGATCCTGTCGAACCGGTCGCAGGGGACGAAGTACTCGCTCCGCGCCGCGAACGCTGCCGCCTGTGTCGCCGAGCGCTCGCCGAACCAGTTCTACGCGGTGAACAAGGCGCTCTACGCCGAGCAGCCGGAAGAGGGCACCCCGGGGCTCACCGACGCGCAGCTCACCAAGGTCGTCACGGGCGTCTCGGGGCTGCAGGACCGCCGCGCCGTGACGAGCTGCATCGCCGACCAGGACTACAGCAAGTGGGTCGACGAGCAGACCACCGCGGTGTCCGGCGGGGACATCCCCGGGTCGACGCTCACCGAGTTCCCCGGCACACCGCTGGTGCTCGTGAACGGGCAGCAGTACGAGCTGACCTCGCCGATCACGAACGACGACTTCCGCACCTTCGTGGTGACGGCGGCCGGAGCCACCGAGGCCACCCCGACGCCGACGCCCACCCCGAGCGCGACGCCGTCGAAGGGGTGATGCGCCGCTGAGCGTCGCTGTCGCCTACAGGGACGAGCCCGGAACGCTGAACGTGTCGCAGCTCGTCGCGCCCTGCTGGTAGCCGCGGATGAACCACTTCTGGCGCTGTTCGCTCGACCCGTGCGTGAACGAGTCCGGGTCGACACGGCCGCTCGAGCGCTCCTGGATGCTGTCGTCGCCCACCGCACTCGCGGCGGACAGGGCGTCGGCGATCTCGGAGCGGCTGATCGGCTCGAAGAAGGTCTCGCCGTTCGCGTCCTCGGTGTTCGCGGCGTCGCCGACCCACGCGCCGGCGTAGCAGTCGGCCTGCAGCTCGACGCGGACACTGCCGGACGACGCCCCGGTGCCCGAGCGGTCCGTGCTGGCGAACGCGCCCTGCAGCTGCTGGATGTGGTGGCCCCACTCGTGCGCGACGACGTACATCTGCGCGAGCGGTCCGCCCGACGACCCGTACGTCGACTGCAGGTCGTCGTAGAACGCGGTGTCGAGGTAGACCGCGCGGTCCGGCGGGCAGTAGAAGGGTCCGGTGGCGGCCGACGCCTGGCCGCACGACGTGTCGGTCGAGCCGTCGAACAGGAAGAAGTCCGGCGCCGTGTACGCGATCCCCAGCGCCCGTGCCTCGGCCGTCCAGTAGCCGTCGAGGGACTCCGCGGCGCCCTCCATCCGGCATTCGACCTTCAGGTTGGCGTCACGGCCGGTGCGGCACTCCGGTGCGGCGTCTACGGTTTCCCCCTGTTGTTGGATCTGCGTCGTGCCCCCGTCGCCGACCAGCCCACTGAGATCGAAACCGGTGAACTGCGCGACCAGGAACACGATGATGGCCGTGACGCCGACCGCTCCGCCGCCGACCGCGGCTGTCCGACCCCGGCGCTTCACCCGGCCGCCCTTGAGCTGCGAATCGTCGTTGAACGTCATGCCCCGAATGTACGGCTCACCGGACTCGCACGCCGCACGCATGCCCCGGGCGTACCGTCGGGATCGTCGGCGACCCCGACACGTGTCGTCCAACCGGAAGGAACCACACCATGGCCACTCCCATCAGCACCGTGATGAGCCCCGCCCGCTACGTGCAGGGCAAGGACGCGATCACCCGCGTCGGCGAGTTCGTCGCCCCCATCGGCAAGCGTCCCCTGATCGTCGCCGACGACGTCGTGTGGGGCATCGTCGAAGCGGCGGTCACGGCGAGCTTCGAAGCAGCCGACCTGCGGGTCGAGCGGGTCGGGTTCGGCCGGTTCGCCACCCCGAAGGCGGTCGACGACCTCGTCGAGCAGATCCGGTCGACCGAGGCGGACGTCATCGTCGGGCTCGGCGGCGGTTCGGCGATCGACGCCGCGAAGGCCTCCGGGCACCTCGCCGGCATCCGCTGGGCGAGCGTCCCGACGGCGGCGAGCACCGACGCCCCGACCTCGGCGCTCGCGGTGATCTACTCCGAAGAAGGAGAGTTCATCGAGTACCGGTTCTTCCCGCACAACCCCGACCTCGTCCTCATCGACACGAAGCTCGTCGCGAACGCGCCCGTCCAGTTCCTGGTCGCGGGCATCGGCGACGCCCTGGCCACCTGGGTCGAGGCCCGTGCCGCCAAGCGTGCGAACGCCGACACCATGGCCGGCGGGCTGCAGACCGAGACCGGCGTCGCGCTCGCCGAGCTGTCCTGGAAGCTGCTGCACGAGAACGCCCTGCAGGCCATCGAGGCCGTGAAGGCCAAGGTGGTCACGCCCGCGCTCGAGAAGGTCGTCGAGGCGAACACCCTGCTGTCGGGCCTCGGCTTCGAGTCCGGCGGGCTCGCGGCCGCGCACGCCATCCACAACGGACTGACCGCGGCCCCGCAGGCGCACGGCCTGGCGCACGGTCAGAAGGTCAACATCGGCACGATCGCGCAGCTCGTGCTCGAGGGGGCCCCGGCCGAGGAGATCGAGGACTTCGTCGTCTTCACCACGAAGGTCGGCCTGCCGAACACCCTGACCGAGATCGGGCTGACCGTCGACGACACGACGGAACTCCGCGCCGTCGCCGAGGCCGCGACGGTCGAGGGCGAGACCATCCACAACATGCCGTTCCCGGTCACGCCGGAGCTCGTGGTGGACGCCCTCATCGCCGTCGAGGGCATCGCACGCAGCATCCGTGCCGAGCACGGCCTGCCGGAGCCGGTCCTGTACCAGCACCGCTGAGGGACGGCTGCGCTGACCGGATCGGGGTCAGGTGCGGACCAGCGGCTCCACGGTCGCCAGGTCCGCGCCGATCCCGACGTCCACCAGTTCGATCCGCCCGGCGAGGGTGGCGGCCGGACCCATCAGCAATCCGGCCTTCACCCCGCCGAACGTCACCGTGACGTCGGCGTGCAGGACGTGCTCGTCGGCGATGCCGCCGGTGTCGACGTCGATGCCGCTCGGCACGTCGACGGCGACGACGAACGGCGCGCGTTGGTCGCGGGCGAGTTCGCGGATCGCGTCGACGACCTCGCGGGCGGGGGAGCGGAGGGCCGCAGGCCCCCGCACCCCGATCCCGAGGATCGCGTCCAGCACCAGGTCGGCATCGAGCGCAGCGTCCGTCACGACCGCCTCGGGGCCGGCAGCGTCGTCCAGCAGGCGCGCCCCGCCTTCCAGCGCCGCTGCCAGGCCCGCCTCGTGGACACGTGAGCCGACGCGCAGGATCGCCACGTGCCTCCCGGCCGCCGCCAGCCGCGCACCCGCGAACAGGGCGTCACCACCGTTGTCGCCACTGCCCACCAGCAGGAGGACGGACCCCGGTCCGTCACCCGGCCGGACGGCCGGGTCGTCCAGCAGGTCGCCGACGATGCGAGCCAGCCCGTCGGCCGCGCGCTGCATGAGGGGCTCACCCGCGTCGAGGTGCGGCCGCTCCGCCGCCCGGATCTGGTCACCGCCGTAGCCGTCCATGACGACCACAGTGCCCCGGTAGCCTGGAGGGGACATGTCACTCGTCCCCGAAGCGCCCCGTCCCCGCATCGTGATGTCGCCCGACGGCCTGCGCCTCGCGACCTACGACTTCGGCGACCCCGACGCCCCCGCGGTCGTCGCGGTGCACGGGTTCGCCTCCGGTGCGGTGCTGAACTGGCACGCCTCCGGCTGGACCCGCGACCTCGTCCGCGCCGGGTACCGGGTGCTGGCGTTCGACCAGCGCGGGCACGGCGCGAGCGCGAAGCCGCGCGACCCCGGTGCGTACTCGATGGACCTGCTCGTCGCCGACGTCACCACCGTCATCGACACCTACCTGCTCGACGAGGTCGCGTTCCTCGGGTACTCCCTCGGCGCCCGCGTCGGCTGGCACACCGCCGAACGGCTGCCGGACCGCATCACCCGTGCCGTGTTCGGCGGGATCCCCGACGCCGACCCGATGCGCCGCGTGCGGGTCGACCAGGCGAAGGCGTACCTGGCGGACGGCACGCCGATCGAGGACCGGGTGACGAACGGCTACCTGACCATGGCGGGGAACGTCGAGGGGAACGACCTCGCGGCGCTCGTGGCGATGGTCGAGGGAATGCGGAACAGCATCGAGCCGACGCCGGACAACGCCCCCGCGCAGCCGATCCTGATGGCCGCTGGCAGCGAAGACGGCATCCGCGACAGCGCCGTGCGGTTGGCGCAGGCGGCTCCGGACGCGTCGTTCTTCGAGATCCCGGGGCGGAACCACTTCAACGCCCCGACGTCGCGGGCGTTCCGCGAGGCGGCGCTGGCGTTCCTGCAGGGCGGAAGACTGTCCGCCCCACGCTGACGGGTACTGCCAGGTCCTCGTTGTCCCGGGTCGGCGCGCGTACCGTCCCGGCCATGGACTACAGACTCCTCGGCAACAGCGGGACATCGGTGTCGACGCTGACCCTCGGCACCATGACGTTCGGCAGCGAAGCCGACGAACCCACCTCCCACACCATCATCGACACGTTCGTCGCCGCCGGCGGCACCCTGATCGACACGGCCGACGTCTACTCGGGCAACGAGTCCGAGCGGATCATCGGTCGCTGGCTCGCGGCACACCCCACCGAGGCGCAGCAGGTCGTCCTCGCCACGAAGGGCCGCTTCCCGCAGGGCGACGGTCCGAACGACGTCGGCCTGTCGCGCCGGCACCTCCGGGTCGCCCTCGACGCCTCGCTCGAGCGCCTCGGGGTCGACCACATCGACCTGTACCAGATGCACGCGTGGGACGCCCTGACGCCGATCGAGGAGACACTCCGGTTCCTCGACGATGCGGTCTCCGCGGGCAAGATCGGTTCGTACGGCTTCTCGAACTACCTCGGCCACCAGATCACCAAGGCCGTGTACGAGGCCAAGGCGCACGGTTGGGCGCCGCCGGTCACGCTGCAGCCGCAGTACAACCTGCTCGTCCGCGACATCGAGCACGAGATCGTCCCCGCCAGCCTCGACGCGGGGATCGGCCTGCTGCCCTGGTCGCCCCTGGCCGGCGGCTGGTTGTCCGGCAAGTACCAGCGAGACGAAGCACCCAGCGGCTCCACCCGTCTCGGCGAGAACCCGTCGCGTGGGATGGAGGCGTGGGAGGCGCGGAACGGTGACGAGCGCACCTGGGCCGTCCTCGACGCGGTGTCCGCGGTCGCCGAGGCGCACGACGCCTCGCGCTCGCAGGTCGCCCTCGCCTGGCTGCTCGCCCGACCGGCTGTCACGAGCGTCATCCTCGGCGCCCGGACGGTGTCCCAGCTCGAGGACAACCTCGGTGCGGCGGACCTCGTGCTGACCGACGCGGAGCTCACGCAGCTCACCGACGCCAGCGCTCCGCGCATCGACGACTACCCGTACGGCACGGCAGGTGTCGCTCAGCGCGTGCGCAAGATCACCGGCGGACGCTGAGGATCCGTGCACGTTCGTGCGGATTCGCGCTGATGTGGCGTCCCCGTGTGGACGCACGGTTGGGTGAGGTGTCATCCTCGTCGCACGACCGGCTGGTTACCGCGTCCAGCGCCCGGAACACTCCCTGATCCGTGTTCACGATGCGCCGATGCCCCGGGTGAGTGATCACCCGGGGCATCGCTTCGTGGTCGACAGAGCGTCGCGATCCCTCCGGTGCATCCTGTACGGCAGTATTCCAGCGTGCTGCTCTGTTTCGTCGACGAATCCTTCAAGCCAGACCTCTACGGGTTCGGTGCAGTGATGGCGGATGCAGCGCAGACCCGCTGGCTCACACAGCGCATGCACGAGATCGTCGCCGCGCTCCAGGAGTACGGCGTCGAAGCGCAGACGGAGCTCCATGCCCATCCGATCTTCCACGGGAAGGGGGAGTGGAGCGGGGTGCCGCCGCGCGTGCGCGTGAAGGTGTTCCTCGACGTCGTCGAAGCCGTGGTTGCTTCCGGCGCGACGGTGTTGCTCCGCGGCGCTCGGCCGGAGCAACTCCGTCGCTACCAGGACGCGCGTGGTTTCCGTGATCGGCATGCTCCGGAGCAGGTTGCGTTCCAGCACCTGCTGCAGCGGGTGGACAGGAGAGCGGGCGACCTGGAGATGCACGCCCTGGTCATCGCCGACGAACGGTCGGATCGGGACCGCCATCGTGAGCGCTTCGCGGTGTACCAGGCCTACGGGACGCCGGGAACGTACATGCAGACCCGGCTCGAACGGCTTCTCGACACGGTGCACTTCGCGCCGAGTCACTACTCGCGGATGCTGCAGATCGCTGATCTCGTAGCGTTCGTCTGGGTGAGGTCCCAGACCGTCGACGAACGCGACCATCGTCAGGCGCGGGTTCTCGCCGCACTCGTCTCAGACATCGAACGCTGCGCGTACGGCGCGGGGGCCTGGCCCTGACGAGGGCGGAGTGGTGGACGCGCCCCAGACGCACGACAGCCCCGCGCGCGGCGGGGCTGAAGGCGGTGCGGGCGGCGAAGAGGTCGCGGCCTGCGAATCCAGTATATGGGGCCGGCAGCGGGACTTGAACCCGCAACCCCCGTATTACAAGTACGGTGCGCTACCAATTGCGCCATGCCGGCTGACGCCGCTCATCTTACCGAAGCGGGCGTCGGGATCTCACTCGGCCGGCTTCTCCGAGAAGTTCAGCGAGATCGAGTTCATGCAGTACCGGTCGCCCGTGGGGGTACCGAAGCCGTCGGGGAACACGTGGCCCAGGTGCGAGCCGCAGTTCGCGCAACGGACCTCGGTGCGCACCATGCCGAGCGACTTGTCGTCGATCAGCTGCACGGCGTCGGGGTTCACGGACTCGTAGAACGACGGCCAGCCGCAGTTGGAGTCGAACTTCGTGCCGCTCTTGAACAGCTCCGCGCCGCAGGCCGCACAGGTGTAGACGCCGGCACGCTCCTCGTCGAGGAGCTCACCGGTCCACGGTCGTTCGGTCCCCGCCTGACGCAGGACGGCGTACTGGTCCGGTGAGAGCTCCTCGCGCCACTGGGCGTCGGACTTGTCGACGTTGTATGCCATGGTTTCCTCCTGCTTCCGGTCGGGTTCTTCCGGGCACTCCCGACCACTTCACTAAACTCGCTGCGATGTCCGAGCATTCCGTGCACCGTGCCCGCTGGACCCGTCTGACGACGGACGAACTGTACGGCATCGTGGTGCTCCGGAACCGCGTCTTCGCACTCGAACAACGGGTGACGGCCGAGGACTACGACGGCCGAGACCGCGAGCCCGAGACCGAGCACTGGTGGTTCGGTACCGACACCGATGCGGTTGGGTACCTGCGGCTGATCCGTCCGGCTGCGGACGAGGTCCACCCGGCCGAGGCGGCGCCCCCGGCGTGGGTGATCGGCCGGGTCGTGACGCACCCGGACCACCGTGGGCAGGGCATCGCCGGCCGGCTCGTCGGCGCCGTGCTCGCGGCCCACGGACACGACCCCTTCGTCCTGCACGCGCAGGAGTACGTCGCCGCACTCTACGAACGGCACGGCTTCGTCCGGTTCGGGGAGCCCTACGACGAGGCCGGCATCCGTCACGTCGGCATGCACCGGCCCGCGCGGTGACGGACACGCGAGCCCGGTACGCCGCGTACGCCGACCGCATCGAGCCGGTCTCGCCGTCCTACGCCGCGTGGGCACGTTCCATCGACGCCGCGCTGGTCGCGCTCCTCGCCGAGGTCCCCGAGCAGCAGCGGCAGCCGGAGCTGTTCTTCGCGGTCGCGCGGCGGCTGGGCGCGGACCCGTCGGACCCCGGTGCGCTGCGCGCGATCGGACGGGAGGCCCGCCCCGCCCTGGTCGCGGCGCTCGCCTCCGCCACGGTGCAGGCCAACGACCCGCGACGGCTCGGCCCCGTCGTCCCGCTGTTCGCGGCGCTCGCCGCGCGGGCCTCGCGGCCGCTCGGCCTGGTCGACGCCGGCGCTGCGGCCGGCCTGTGCTCGATCCCGGACCGGGTGACCGTGGACCACCGGACGGGACCTGGGGCCGACCTCGTGCGGATGCACACGGCGGTGGCCGACCCCTCGATCCGACTGGTCGTCGACGTCACCGGCGACACCCCCGCGCCGGCGAACTCGCCGATATCGATCGGCGCACGGGTCGCGCTCGACCCGAACCCGATCGACCTCGCAGCCGACGGCGCGTTCGACCGTCTCGTCGAGGCGGTCCCGCCAGAGGCCCTGGACCGGACCGCCCTGATGCGTCAGGCGGCGCGCGCGACGCTCGCCGTGCCTCCCGTCCGGCTCGTCGGCACGTTGCCGGGTGACCTCGACCGCGCACTGGACGCCCTGCCGGACGACGTGGAGCCGGTTGTCCTGACCACGGGCACCCTGGTCTACGTGCCGGGCGCCGACCGCCAGCGGTTCGTGGACCGCGTGCGTGAACGCGGCGTGCACTGGATCGCGCTCGAGCGGACCGGGATCCTGCGCGGGGTGGCGGCGACGCTGCCGGACGACGTCGACGCCGCCGACCCGGACGCGTTCGCGACGGCCTCGCTCGACGGTGTCGCCGTGGCCGTCTCCGACCCGTTCGGCGTGCGCGTGCGGTGGCTGCGCGATCCGAACCTGTGACCGGTGTTGGCGACAGTCCAGCACCGTGCCAGGGTCGTGATGCTCTCCACCCCTACGATGTGCGAGACCCGTTACCCGACCGTGATCGGAACCGCCGTGACCGCCAGCCCCACCGACGAGCAGCGCAGCGTCGACGAACTCAGTGAGCTCGCCAAGCACGTGCTGTCGTTCGAGCACGACCGGGCGCGGCACGACCGCACGAAGGAAGCGGAGATCCGGGTCGAGTTCGAGATGTCGGCGGCGCGCTACTACCAGGTGCTGAACCGCGTGATCGACTCGCCCGCGGCACTGGCCTACGACCCGCAGCTCGTCACCAGGCTGCAGCGGCTCCGGCACGCGCGCACCAGCGCCCGTGCCACGCGCAGCTTCGTCGCGCCCGGAGCGGCCCCCGAAGGACGTGAAGAGGAACGATGAGCACCAGATTCCCCCGAGACCGGTTCGACGACGTCGCCGACGGCCCACGGGTCGGCGCGCACCGCGGTGCCCAGCGTCGCGGTCGTGGCTGGATCGCGTTCGCCTGGGCGGCCCTGGCCACCGGCGTGCTCGTCGGGGTCGGTGTGCTCGTCCTCGCGCTGCTGAACGGCAGCTACTCGTTCAACGGGTCGGACTCGCCCACGGGGTCGGCGAGCTCGTCGGCGACGTCGAGGCCGTCGGCGTCCGCCACCCCGAAGCCGTCCGCGTCGTCGTCGGCCGGGACGGGTGCCGATTCGGGTGCCGCCGCCGCGACACCGGCCCAGCAGGGCACCACCACCGTCGTCGTCCTGAACGGCACGACGACCTCCGGCCTCGCCGCCCGCGCCAGTGCGACGCTGACCGGTGCCGGCTGGCAGGTCGCCTCGACGGGGGACGCCGGCACGACCGGGTCGACCTCGACGATCGTGTACTACCAGCAGGCCGCGCAGGCAGCGGTCGCCCAGGGCATCGCGAAGCAGCTCGGGGTCACCGCCGTGCAGCAGTCGACGGCGTTCCCGAACGCTGACGTGAGCGTCGTGCTCGGTGCCGACTACACGGGCTGACCCTGGGCTGACCCTGGGCTGACCCGCCGCGCCGCGTTTTTCGCGCATTGTGTGACGGCTGTGTTTCAGGCACGTTGATTTCTGACGGCATCGACGTGAAACAACGTCATACCTCTTGCCTGATCGGGTCTGTTCGGTCAGAGTCCCATGCAGACGACGAACACGTCGTTCGCACAGCAGTACCAGGGAGCAAGAGATCATGGCCAACGGAACCGTGAAGTGGTTCAACGCTGAAAAGGGCTTCGGCTTCATCACCGTGGATGGAGGCGGTCAGGACGTGTTCGTGCACTACTCGGCCATCGACATGTCGGGTTACAAGGTCCTCGAGGAGGGTCAGGCAGTGGTGTTCGACGTCGGCACCGGGTCGAAGGGCCCGCAGGCGGAGGCAGTCCGACCCGCCTGAGCAGCGACACTTCGTCTGAACGCGCCGTCCCGTCAGGGGCGGCGCGTTCGTCGTGTGCGGCCCGCGGTGCGCAGCGTGCCTTTGCGGGCGGCCCGCGGCGGTGGTCGAGGTGTGCTGTTGGCGGGGCGTGTCCTGGGAAGACGTCACGAGCCTCCCGATCGTGTTGCACTCGACCCGGTCGAGTGCCAGAATCGGCGTTGGCACTCGCTCACGTTGAGTGCCAGCACGACCCCACGACGTCCGGGAGGGACGAGAACTCACATGGCTAAGATCATTGCTTTCGACGAAGAGGCCCGCCGTGGCCTCGAGCGCGGCCTGAACCAGCTGGCTGACGCCGTGAAGGTGACGCTCGGCCCGCGCGGCCGCAACGTCGTCCTCGAGAAGAAGTGGGGCGCCCCCACGATCACGAACGACGGTGTCTCCATCGCCAAGGAGATCGAGCTCGACGACCCGTACGAGAAGATCGGTGCGGAGCTCGTCAAGGAGGTCGCCAAGAAGACCGACGACGTCGCCGGTGACGGTACGACCACCGCGACCGTCCTCGCCCAGGCACTCGTCCGCGAGGGCCTCCGCAACGTCGCCGCCGGCGCCGACCCCGTGTCGCTCAAGCGCGGCATCGAGAAGGCCGTCTCCGCCGTCTCCGACCAGCTCCTCGCCAACGCGAAGGACATCGAGACCAAGGACCAGATCGCCGCGACCGCGTCGATCTCGGCTGCGGACCCGACCATCGGCGCGCTCATCGCCGAGGCCATCGACAAGGTCGGCAAGGAAGGCGTCGTCACCGTCGAGGAGTCGAACACCTTCGGCACCGAGCTCGAGCTCACCGAGGGCATGCGCTTCGACAAGGGTTACCTGTCGCAGTACTTCGTCACCGACCCCGAGCGTCAGGAAGCCGTCTTCGAGGACGCCTACATCCTGATCGTCAACTCGAAGATCTCGAACATCAAGGACCTCCTGCCGGTCGTCGACAAGGTGATCCAGGCGGGCAAGCAGCTCCTGATCATCGCCGAGGACGTCGACGGCGAGGCCCTGGCCACGCTCGTCGTGAACAAGATCCGCGGCATCTTCAAGTCCGTCGCCGTCAAGGCCCCGGGCTTCGGTGACCGCCGCAAGGCCATGCTGCAGGACATCGCGATCCTGACCGGTGGCCAGGTCATCTCCGAAGAGGTCGGCCTCAAGCTCGAGAACGCGACGCTCGACCTGCTCGGTCGTGCCCGCAAGGTCGTCATCACCAAGGACGAGACCACGATCGTCGAGGGTGCCGGCGACGCCGAGCAGATCGCCGGCCGCGTCCGTCAGATCCGCGCCGAGATCGACGCGACCGACTCCGACTACGACCGCGAGAAGCTCCAGGAGCGCCTCGCGAAGCTCGCCGGTGGCGTCGCCGTCATCAAGGCGGGTGCCGCGACCGAGGTCGAGCTCAAGGAGCGCAAGCACCGCATCGAGGACGCCGTCCGCAACGCGAAGGCTGCCGTCGAAGAGGGCATCGTCGCCGGCGGTGGCGTCGCCCTCATCCAGGCCGGCAAGGTCGCGCTCGACGCACTCACCCTCGAGGGCGACGAGGCGACGGGTGCGAACATCGTCCGCGTCGCCATCGACGCACCGCTCAAGCAGATCGCGCTGAACGCCGGTCTCGAGCCGGGTGTCGTGGCCGCCAAGGTCCGCGAGCTCGAAGCAGGTTGGGGCCTCAACGCCGCGACCGGCGAGTACGTCGACCTCATCGCCGCGGGCATCATCGACCCGGCCAAGGTCACGCGTTCGGCGCTGCAGAACGCTGCGTCGATCGCTGGTCTGTTCCTGACGACCGAGGTCGTCGTCGCCGACAAGCCCGAGCGCGCCGCGGCCGCTCCGGCCGGCGACCCGACGGGTGGCATGGACTTCTAAGCAGTCCTGCTCGAAGGGCCCCGCACGCGCAGCGTGCGGGGCCCTTCTGCGTGCGGGTTGGCAGGGGTGCGGGTGGGGCGGGCGGGGCGGGAGGTCACAACACCCCGCTCAAGTTCGCCGAGCGGTCACAAACCGTCGGTTCGGCCCGTTCCAGTCGACACATTGTGACCGCTCGGCGGCGCAGCAGAGGGGAGTCCTGGCCGGCTCGTGCGTGCGGCTTGCGGGTGTCTGGGGCCGTCTCTCCCACACAGGAGGCCCGGATCACCTTGTCCTCCACAGGTTCCGAGCGCGCGAGGTCGGTTTGCGTCCCCGGCAGCGACCATGACGGCATGCCAGCTGCCCGTCGCCTTCCCGCTCCGTTCGACCGTTCCACCTTCCGCGTGGCCGATGCGGTGGAGCACGGCATCGATCGGGAACGACTTCGACGCGCCGACCTGGCAGCCCCGGTCCACGGTGTGCGTGCCCAGATCGACTCGGTGGACTTCATCGACGCCGTCGCCCTGGTCATGCGTCCCGACCAGTTCTTCAGTCACACGACCGCCGCCGAGATATGGGGCGCGCCACTGCCGCAGTCGGTGCGCTCGGTCAGCCCGGTGCACGTCTCGACCACGAGGGACGGGTACAGGATGCGGCGGCCCGGCGTGGCCGCACACCGCCTGGACCGACCAAGGACCGTCGAACACCGCGGGCTCCCGGTCAGCGTCCCCGCACAGATGTGGTTCGAGTGCGCCGGAGTGCTCCAACGTGACGCGCTGGTCGCGATCGGGGACCACCTCGTCGGACCTGCCGGGCTGGCGACGGCGGACGACCTCCGCGCGTCGATCCGAGCTGGAACACGCTTCGCGCTCGCTGCTCGGCGTGCGCTGGACCTCGTCCGGCCCGGCGCGGAGTCCCCTCAGGAGACGTGGCTCCGCCTGGCAGTCGTCGATGCGGGGTTCCCCGAGCCGGAGCTGAACATCGACGTGCACGACGGTGCGGGGAAGTTCCTCGGCCGTGTCGACATGGCGTGGTCGGAGTTCGGCATCGCGTTGGAGTACGACGGCGATCACCACCGCGAGCGCGACACCTTCCGACACGATCAGCGGAGGGACAACGGGTTCGTGGTGAACGACTGGCTCGTGATCCACGCGACGGCATCGGATGCGCACCGACCCGCGGTGTTGTTCGAGCGACTTCGCCAGGCGTTCGAGGTCCGAGCGGTCAGAAGTCGTCGGCTGTCAGCGTGATCGTCGCGATCGCCGCGCAGGGAAACGGCTCGTCGCGCGGTCACGACGCGTCGTCAGCCGGTCGTCGGGCGGTCACGAACTGTCGGCCGCCGAGCGCGCAGACGACAGATCGTGACCGCTCGGCGGTGTCGAGCGGGGTGTTGTGACCGGGCGGGATGGCCCGGCGGGACGGGCGGGCGGGATGGCCCGGCGGGACGGGGCGGGATGGCCCGGCGGCCCGAGGCCCGCGGCCAGGGCCGGGCCGGGCCGCGGGCGCGCGTCAGGCGGCGTAGTCGCGCGGCAGGAGCGGCAGCCAGACGCGGAAGGTCGCGCCACCGCCCTGGGTGTCGAAGACCTCGACGGAACCGTGGTGCGCGGCGACGATGCCCGACACGATCGCGAGACCGAGGCCCGAGCCGCCGGTGTCCCGCGCGCGCGAGGTGTCGGCACGCCAGAACCGCTGGAAGATCTTGTCGCGGAGCTGCGCCGGGATCCCCTCGCCGTGGTCGATGACGTCGATGTGGGCCATGCCGCGGTCGTCGTCCACGCCGATGCCGATCTCGATCGGGTCGTCGTGCTCGGTGAACCGCATGGCGTTGCCCATCAGGTTCGTGACGATCTGACGGATCTTGTTCTCCTCCGCCAGCACGATCGGGGGCCGCTTCGGCATCACGACGGTGGGCAGCGGTGTCGTCTCGTCGGTGGGGGCTGCGCCGGCCTCGATGTCCATCGCACGGGTCCGCCGCGCACGGAGGCGGGCGATCGTCTGCCGCGAGAACGCGATCGGGCCGGTGGTGTTCGCCGAGGTGGGCGACGTGGGCGGGAGCTCCCCGGTGTCCGCAGACGACACCGACGACGCCGAGGCCTTCGGTCGGACGGCCTGCGGGACGCTCTCGCCGGTCGTGGCGTCCTCGACGAGCACCTGGATCTCGCGGTCCGGGTTGGAGGCCATGGTGTCGAGCGCCGAGTCGCGGGCGATCGCGACGAGGTCGACCGGGCCGAGCTCGAGCGGCTTCGACTCGTCGATGCGGGCGAGCTGGAGCAGGTCCTGCACGAGCAGCCCCATGCGCTTCGCTTCCTTCTCGATGCGCTCCATCGCCTGCGCGACGTCCTCTTCCTTGCGCAGGGCGCCCATCCGGTACAGCTCGGCGTAGCCGCGCAGGGACACCAGCGGCGTGCGGAGTTCGTGCGAGGCGTCGCCGACGAACCGGCGCATCTGGTCGATGGTGCGCTGGCGGTCCTCGAACGCGGTGTCGATGCGCTCGAGCATGACGTTGAGGGAGCGGTTCAGACGCCCGACCTCGGTGTTGGGCGTGTCGGCCTCGAGGCGCTGGTTGAAGTCACCGGCGGCGAACCGTGCGGCGGTGTCCTCCACGTCACGCAGCGGGTCGAAGGTGGCGGTGACGAGCAGGCGGGTGAGCATGGCACCGAGCAGGATCACCGAGGCACCGAAGCTCAGGAAGATCGCGGTGAACCGCAGGATCGTCTGGTCGGTGTCGGCGCTCGACACCGCGACGAGCACGAAGCCCGTTTCGGTGGAGCCGCTCGTCTGGTTCTGCAGCGACGCCGGGATGACCTGGGCGCGCCACTCGTGGTTGTGCTGGCTGTCGTAGAGCGAGAACCGCGAACCGTTCTGGGCCGCTGCGGCGAAGTCGAGTTCGCGGATGTCCGGACGGCTCGACGCCTTCGTCTGGCAGATCTTGTCGCCGTCGGCGTCGTAGGCGGCCACGTAGGCGCTCTGCGACAGCACGACCGACAGCTTGCAGTACTGCTCGCCGTCGCTGATGTTCTGGCCCTCGAGCTGCTCCGTGGTGCCCTTGACGTTGTTGTCGAGCTGCGCCATCAGGTAGGTCGACAGAACGGTCATCGTGCCGAGCCCGGCGACGAGCAGTCCGAGCGCCACCAGGAGCACCGTGATCCCGGTGATTTTGGTGCGCAGGGAGATCCCGTCCCACCAGTGGCTCATTCGCGTGTGCATGCTGCCCCAACGATAGACAGCGGCCGCCCGGTGAAACCGGACGACCGCCGTGAAGAACGGAACGGGCTACGAGGCCTTGGACGCCTTGAGCATGTAGCCGAAGCCGCGCTTGGTCTGGATGATCGGCTCGGCCGAGTACTGGTCGAGCTTGCGACGCAGGTACGAGATGTAGCTCTCGACGATGCCGGCGTCGCCGTTGAAGTCGTACTCCCACACGTGGTCGAGGATCTGCGCCTTCGACAGCACGCGGTTGGGGTTGAGCATGAGGTAGCGGAGCAGCTTGAACTCGGTGGGGGAGAGCTCGATCTGCGCGTCGCCGATCGTGACCTCGTGCGTGTCCTGGTCCATCGTGAGCTCGCCGGCGCGGATGATCGCGTCTTCCTCGTCGTTCATGGTGCGGCGCAGGATCGCCTTGATGCGGGCGACGATCTCGTCGAGCGAGAACGGCTTGGTGACGTAGTCGTCGCCACCGACGGTGAGACCGGTGATCTTGTCCTCGGTGTCGTCCTTCGCGGTGAGGAACAGGATCGGCGAGGTGTAGCCCGACGACCGCAGGCGCTTGGTGACGCCGAAGCCGTTCATGTCGGGGAGCATCACGTCGAGGATGATCAGGTCGGGTTCTTCCTCGAGCACGGCCGAGATCGCCTGGGCGCCGTTGCCGACGGCACGGACGGCGAACCCGGCGAAGCGCAACGAGGTCGTCAGGAGGTCGCGGATGTTCGGTTCGTCGTCGACGATCAGGATCTTGGGGCCATCGCTCATGGTCCTATCATCTGACCGTTCCCTAATGGTTTCCTGAGAGGGGTGCGTACGTCAGCCCACGGGCGCCTGGACCTGGTCAGCATCGAGGATCGTGTAGGAGTAACCCTGCTCGGCGAGGAACCGCTGCCGGTTCTGCGCGAAGTCCTGGTCGACGGTGTCCCGTGCCACGAGCGTGTAGAACGACGCCGGCAAGCCGTCCTTGTTCGGGCGGAGCAGCCGGCCGAGGCGCTGCGCCTCTTCTTGCCGGGATCCGAACGAGCCGGAGACCTGGATCGCCACGGTCGCGTCGGGCAGGTCGATCGAGAAGTTCGCCACCTTCGACACCACGAGCACGTCCACCTCGCCGGCGCGGAACGCGTCGTAGAGCCGTTCGCGCTCGTCGACCGGGGTCGAACCCGTGATCTCGGCCGCGTCCAATGACTCCGCGAGCGCGTCGAGCTGGTCGATGTACTGCCCGATCACCAGGATCTGCTCGCCGCGGTGCTTCTCGATGAGCTCGCGGACGACGGGGATCTTGGCCGGTGACGTCGCGGCGAGCCGGTAGCGCTCGTCGTCGCTCGACGCCGCGTACTCCAGGCGGTCCTGGTGCGGCAGGTCGATGCGCACCTCGTAGCACTCGGCGGGCGAGATGTAGCCCTGCGCCTCGATCTCCTTCCACGGGGCGTCGTAACGCTTCGGGCCGATCAGGGAGAACACGTCGCCCTCGCGGCCGTCCTCGCGCACGAGCGTCGCGGTCAGGCCCAGGCGCCGGCGTGCCTGCAGGTCGGCGGTGAGCTTGAACACCGGCGCCGGCAGCAGGTGTACCTCGTCGTACACGATCAGCCCCCAGTCGAGGGCGTCGAGGAGCGACAGGTGCGTGTACTCGCCCTTCCGGCGCGCGGTGAGGATCTGGTAAGTCGCGATCGTGACCGGCCGGATCTCCTTGACGCTGCCCGAGTACTCGCCGATGTCCTCGGGCTGCAACGTCGTGCGCTTCAGCAGTTCGTTCCGCCACTGGCGGGCCGAGACGGTGTTCGTCACCAGGATGAGCGTGGTCGCCTTCGCGGTCGCCATCGCGCCGGCGCCCACCAGGGTCTTGCCGGCGCCACAGGGCAGCACGACGACCCCGGAGCCCTGTGCGAAGAACGTGTCGACGGCCTGCTCCTGGTACGGCCGCATCTGCCACTCGGTGGTGTCCAGGTCGATCGGGTGCGGCTGCCCGGGGGTGTAGCCCGCCAGGTCCTCGGCCGGCCAGCCGAGCTTCACGAGCTCCTGCTTGATCTGCCCGCGCGCCCACGGCTGCAGCTCCACCTCGGACGGGTTCCGCATGTCGCCGAGCAACGGCTTGATCCGCTTCGACCGGATCACCTCGGCCAGCACCGCAGGGTCCTCGGCCGTCAGCAGCAGCACGGGCAGGCGCTCGAGTTCCTCGGTGGGGGAGTTCGCGATGACGGGGGCGTCGGGGCGTTCCTCACGCCGGATGACGAGTCGGCCGTAGCGCGACACCGTGTCGCGGATGTCGACGGTCACGCTCTGCGGCACCGGGAACTTCGCGAAGCGCTCGAGCGTGTCGATCATCGCCTCGGCGTCGTGTCCGGCGGCGCGGGCGTTCCACAGGCCGAGGCGGGTGATGCGGTAGGTGTGCACGTGCTCGGGAGCGCGTTCGAGTTCGGCGAAGGCCGCGAGCTCGTGGCGTGCGTCCTCGGCGTCGGGGTGTGCGACCTCGAGGAGCACGGTGCGGTCGCTCTGCACGATCAGCGGTCCGTTCATGACCGGCCAGCCTAGCCGTCGTCCCCTGCGTTCGGGTGACCGTGTCCCCTGGGCGTCGCCCGTCAGGCGTCGCTCTCGACCGACACGACGAGCGACAGCGGCAGGGTGCGTTCGACGTCGACGCTGGTGTCACGTCCGCGCACACGCCCTGCCGCGACCGACGTCGGCACGATCGAGAACGGCCGTTCGGAGCCGTCCGGCATCCGCACCGTCAGCCGGATCGGCGTGCGACCGCGCACGGCCAGGTCGATCTGCCGTCCGAGCCACTCCTGTTCCGGCTCCGCGTCGCCGCGTTGCGTCGTCAGGCGGAGTCGTTCCACGAGTGCGTGCGCCGCCTGCTCCGGCGAGCGTCCGGTGGGGCTCCGCCGACCGGGAGGCCCGTGGTGCGTCTCGGGGCGGGCCGCGGTCGTCAGGACGGCCGGGTAGCGCTGGTCCTCGAGCGCGGTGTGCACGACGTGCGCCGGGTAGCGGGTGGTCAGCGTCGTCAGGTCGCTGCGCTCCCACGCCATCTGCCGGAGCTCGGCGTCCACCCCGATCAGGTCGAGCTGGTCCGCCGTCCCGCGCACCACGGTGCCGACCCCGCCCTCGCCGCGGTCGACGACGATGCTGCCGTCGCGGCCGGCGACCTGGTCGAGCAGGTAGGCGAGCGGCTGCGGCACACCGGTCGACGACAGGCGCGTGAGCAGCGCCAGGATCTCGTCGCGCGAGTGCCCGGCCCGGAACGCGCTGCGCAGGGTCTCCTCGGAGATCCGGTAGCGGGCGGCCAACCCGGGGGCCTCGAGCACGGCGACGGTGCGCAGGGCCGCGTCGTCGACCGGGGCGAGGGGGCCGGGGGCGATCACCGTCAGGTCGTGCTGCAGGTAGACCTGGCTGACGGTGCCGGGCAGGTCGTCCGCCGCGGGCCCCGCGTCACCGTCCAGCAGTGCTCGGCCGGTGCTCGTGACGATGCCGTCGACCGCGAGTCCGAGCGACGCGGCGGTGCCGGCCGCGTCGAGCAGCACGGCGTCGAGCCAGCGGGAGCCCGCCGGGTACGCCCAGCGTCCGAGCGCCACGAGGTCGCGCAGGTCGTCGTCGGCGAGCGTGAGGACCTCGTGCACCGGGGTGCCGAGGGTGTCGGACCACGCCGACACGAGCGTCGCCCAGCGATCCGGCCAGTCGGCGACCAACCAGTCCTGTCCGGTGTCGGTGACGGTCCACCGGCCGGACCCCGGGTCGGCGAACCCGACCCGGTCGAGCAGTGCGAGTCGGCCGGGCACGACGTCGGCGTCGGTGCCGATGCGCTCGGCCAGGGTCTTGGCGAGCGGGGTGCCGATACCGCCCTTGACGAGCTCGCGGACCGTGCCGGCGTCGACCGCGCGCAGCAGTTCGGCGAGCACGGTCATGCTCGAGAACGCCTGCTCCGCGCCGGTGGTGCGCGCGCGGTCCTGGACGGCCGCGTCGTCGGCGGAGGCCGCGGGGCGGGGGCGATCCGGGCCTCCCGTCCGCCCCAGTGCCACGAGGTCGGGGTGGGCGGCTACGCGAGCGGCGACCGCGTCGTCGACGGCGCCGTCCTCGTCGGCGAGGCCGAGCGCGATCGCCGGGCCGAGCGTGTCGGCGTCGCCGCCGTCGCGCAGGGCGAGGATCGTGGCGCGGGGCAGGTGCTCGACCGCCGCGTCGACGGCGTCGTCGGTGCGGAGCGCCTCGGCCAGGTCGAAGAAGTCGGTGATGCGTTGTGGACCGGTTTCACCGAGGGTGGCCGGGGGCAGGCTCCGCGCAGCGATGAGTCGTTCGAGGGAGTCGTCCGGCAACGCCCGGAGTCGGGCGGCCAGGTCGGCGGTGGTCGTCATCGTCCGGTGCCAGCGTCCGGGGCGGACGTCAGTGCGCCGTCCGGTTGGCTCGTGCGCGACGCGTCCAGGTGATGGCGAGGAGGGTGAAGACGAGGACCATCCCGATCGGGAAGCCGATGAGCGGGATCGCCATGATCACCGGCCACGGCATCGAGCCCTGCGCGCTCGGGACCGTCAGCCACATGACGATCATCGCCGCCATGCAGAGGAACGCGGCGATGAAGATGCCACCGACCATGAACGCCAGAGCGCGTTCGGTACGATTGAACGTCACCGGGGGTTCTGCGGAATCCTGCGGGTTCCCGGTTGATCGGGTCGGATTGGCCATCGACCCAGGATATCCGACGCACCACGGCCGCACCACGACCTCGAGGAGTCCACGCATGCCCACCGGCAAGGTCAAGTTCTACGACGACGACAAGGGCTTCGGCTTCATCACCGGAGACGACGGCGACCAGGTGTTCCTGCACGCGTCGTCGCTGCCCGACGGCGTCGTGACCGTGAAGGCGGGATCGCGGCTCGAGTACGGCGTCGTGCAGGGGAAGAAGGGGTCGCAGGCGCTGTCCGTGCGACTCCTCGACCCGCAGCCGTCGCTGTCGCGGATGACCCGTCGCTCCGCGGACGACATGGCCGTGATCGTCGAGGACCTGGTGAAGGAACTCGACCGGATCAGCGGAGACCTCCGCCACGGCCGCTACCCGAAGAACGGCGATCGACTCGCCGCCATCCTGCGGCACGTCGCAGACCAGTTGGAGGCGTGACCCCATGACAGATCCTGACGCAGTACCTGCTGACGCAGCGCCCATGGACTTCACCGACCTGGCGCGGACCGCGCTGCTCGAGGTGACGCCCGAATCGACCCTCGGTGCACCCGTCGGCACCGTGGACGAGGGCGACGGCGTCGTCTCCGTCCTGTTCGCCAACCGGCTGCCCGGTTACCCGGGCTGGCGGTGGACCGTCAGCGTCGCCAAGGTCGGCGACGAGGACCCGACCGTGCTCGAGGTCGAGCTGATGCCCGGCGACGGCTCGCTCGTCGCGCCCGAGTGGGTGCCGTGGTCCGAGCGGCTCGCCGAGTACCGGGCGGCGCAGGACCACGAGTCGGAGGAATCAGACGACTCCGACGACGAGTCCGACTCCGATGACGAGGACGACGACGACGAGGACGACGACTTCGACGACGAGTCGGATGACGACGAGGACGCCGACTACGACGACTCGGACGACGACGACACCGACGACGACACCGACGACGAGTCGGACGACGACGAGGACGACGAGTTCGAAGCGGACGAGGACGACCTCGACGAGCCGGACGACGACGACATCGACGGTGTGGACGTCGACGCGCTCGCCGACGCAGTCGACGAGGCCCCGCAGCCTCCTCGCCGCCGTCGCGCGCAGCGCGTGCAGCCCGTCGATCCGGACGCCGACCTCGACGGCGCCCAGCTCGATGCGGGTGAGGTCGACCCGGACTTCCACCGCTCCTGACACGCAGCACGAGAACGACGAAGCACCACGGTTCCCCGTGGTGCTTCGTCGTTTCTCGGGTGTCCGCCGACCGAGCGGCCGACCGCCGGGTCAGCGCAGGGCGTCCACCGTGAAGTCGATCGCCTGCACGAGCTTGGCGACGTCGTCCGGGTCGATCGCGGTGAAGGTCGCGACGCGCAGCTGGTTGCGTCCGAGCTTCCGGTACGGCTCGGTGTCGACGATGCCGTTCGCGCGCAGGGTCGCCGCGACGGCCTTGGCGTCGATGGAGTCGTCGAGGTCGATCGTGGCGACGACCTGCGAGCGGGCCGCGGGGTCGGTCACGAACGGCGTCGCGTAGTCGACCGACTCGGCCCAGTCGTACAGCGTCGACGACGAGGTCTTCGTGCGGGTGTCCGCCCACGCCAGGCCGCCGGACTCGTTCATCCACCGGACCTGGTCGTCGAGCAGCAGCAGCGTCGAGATCGCCGGGGTGTTCAGCGTCTGGTTCAGACGCGAGTTGTCCACGGCGTTCTTGAGCGACAGGAACTCGGGGATGTACCGACCGCTCGCGGCGATCCGCTCGACGCGCTCGATCGCGGCGGGCGAGAACAGTGCGAGCCACAGGCCGCCGTCCGACGCGAAGTTCTTCTGCGGCGCGAAGTAGTACACGTCTGTGGCGTCGACGTCGAACGCCGCTCCGCCGGCCGCACTCGTGGCGTCGACGACGGTGAGGGCTCCGGCGTCACCGGTTGCGCGGACCACCGGTGCCATGACGCCCGTGGAGGTCTCGTTGTGCGGGTAGGCGTAGACGTCCACGCCGTCGACGGGCTCGATGGCGGCGAGGGAGCCGCCGGGGGCCTCGACGACGTGCGGTGCCTCGAGCCACGGGGCACCGGCGGCCTTGGCGAACTTGGATCCGAACTCGCCGAACGACAGGTTCTCGGCGCGGCGCTCGATGAGGCCGAACGCGGCGGCGTCCCAGAACGCGGTCGAGCCGCCGTTGCCGAGGACGACCTCGTAGCCCTCGGGGACCTGGAACAGGTCGGCGAGACCGGAGCGGACGCTGCCGACCAGGTCCTTCACGGGCTTCTGGCGGTGGGACGTGCCGAGGATCGTGGCCCCGCGCGTCACGAGGGACTCGAGCTGCGCGCCGCGGATCTTGGACGGTCCGCAGCCGAAGCGGCCGTCGGTGGGGAGGAGGTCGGCGGGGATGACGATGTCTGCCATGCACCGATCCTAACGAGGCCGATCCCAGTGCTGGTGCGCCTGTACCGACCGGACGGGACCGCCCCGACCGCTGCCGCTGCGCCCCGCTTCTTGTGCCGTGCAAGTGTCGGGCGGAGTTCGTCGGTCCGAACAAGTAGGGTGGTGGCCGCTGGGCCCAGACATGAGAGGCGGACCGTGACCGATCTCGTCGACACCACGGAGATGTACCTTCGCACCATCCTCGACTTGGAGGAGGAGGCGATCGTTCCGCTGCGCGCTCGCATCTCGGAGCGCCTCGGTCACTCGGGCCCGACGGTCTCGCAGACCATCGCCCGCATGGAGCGTGACGGCCTGGTCGTCGTTTCCGGCGACCGTCACCTGGAGCTCACCGACGAAGGCCGCTCACGCGCCACCCACGTGATGCGCAAGCACCGCCTGGCGGAGCGCCTGCTCGCCGACGTCATCGGGCTCGACTGGGCGTTCGTCCACGACGAAGCCTGTCGGTGGGAGCACGTCATGAGCGAGCAGGTCGAGGTCCGCCTGCTCGAGATGCTCGGCAACCCGACCGAGTCGCCGTACGGCAACCCGATCCCCGGCCTGGCCGAGATCGGCGGCCCTGCAGCCGCGGGCTTCCTCGACGGCGTGCAGAACATCGTCGCCGCCACCGAGGGCACCGACGCCGTCGCGACCGGCCTGATCCGCCGGCTCGGCGAACCCGTGCAGTTCGAACCCGAGCTCCTGCACCAGCTCCGGACCGCCGGTGTCATGCCCGGTCGGTTGGCGAGCGTGCAGCGCGCCGGTGCCTACGTCGCCGTGCGTGTCGAGGGTGAGGACTCGGGTATCGAGCTCCCCATCGAGGTCGCCCAGCACGTCTACATCGAGCGAGACTAGTTCTGCGGCCCTGACCAGGGCTTCTTTACCGTTTCGTTACAAACGGGCGTTTTCATCTCGACAAGGTAACGACGGCCCCGTACACTCGTCGAGTCCCCGCGCTGCGCCTGAGCCGGAGACCCGTGGCAGGACGTCTCGAACCCGTCTCCTGCCTCGATCGGAAACGATGACGAACGGATGGGGTTGCACGTTGCCGGGTACCCACGGCTGCGTGATGACGAGACGCCGGAGACCACACCCTTGACGCAGACCGGTTCCGCCGCGGACGACCAGACGCCCGCCAACCCGACGAACACCGAGAACGCCACCGACGCACCGCTGACCCGCCGTGCGATCCGGCAGGTCGACGGACGACCGACCCGCAAGGTCGTCCCCGTGCGCACCGCGCCGCTGCCCGGCGGCCGACGTGCCGCGCAGGCCGCAGCCACCGCGACCGCCGCCAAGGCGAGCTCGTCGTCGCGCAAGCGCAAGTTCCTCGCGCCCATCGTCCTGACGGTCGCCGCCGGCATGTTCGGCACCGTCGCGGTCGCACCGGCCTTCGCTGCGCAGACCTCCACCGGCACCGACGCAGCGAACGCGCAGCGCCAGGTCCGCGCGACCGAGAGCCAGGAGTTCTCGGTGTCCGACGCCGTGGCACTGGCCGGCACGAGCCGCGACGGCTACGGCGCGACCTCGACCGCGACGCTCGATGCCCGTGCCGAGGCCAAGCAGGCCGCAGCCGACCAGGCCGAGGCGACCAAGGAAGCTGCAGCACAGGCCGAGCAGGCAGCGTCGGCCACGCAGACCGCTCGCGCGCAGACCGCCGCGCAGTACGCGTCGTACACCGGCCCGTCTGCTGCCGACTACGTGGCCAGCTCCACTGCCGCGGCCACCCCGTTCTCGCTGCCGGCCGTGGTCGCCACCGCCAAGCAGTACATCGGCACCCCGTACGTCTTCGGCGGCGCCGACCCGTCGGGCTTCGACTGCTCCGGCTACGTCATGTTCGTCTACGCGCAATACGGCATCAACCTCGCGCACTCCGTGCCGCTGCAGGATCAGGCCGGCACGACGATCCCCGAGTCCGAGGCGCAGCCGGGCGACGTCGTCATCTTCAACAACGAGGCGCACGACGGCTTCTACATGGGCAACGGCATGATCATGGACGCCCCGAAGCCCGGTGGTTCGGTGTCGATCCGCCCCATCTGGACCAGCGACTACCACATCGTCCGCTTCGGCATCTGAGCCATCCGACCCGACCGCGGGGCATCGAACCCGTGAACATCGCCGAAACCGGCCCGCACACCCTCGTGCCGGGCCGGTTTCTGACGTAGCCTGGCGCTGCACCGGTCCGCAAGGCCCCGAGCAGGGAGACTCCATGTCGACGTTCCGCACGACCCGCACCATGGGTCGGCGCGCGCGTGTCGACATATGGTCGACCACCGCCTGCGTGCACGAGCACGCCCCTGCATGACCAGAGCACTGCCCCTCGGGGTGGTGCTCTTCGTGGTTCAGGGGACGTGTGCGCGAGCGACGGTCACCTGCTCGGTCCCCGGTCCGACGCACCCGCAGCGCCTGGAAGCCGTCCAGGCACGTCGGAAGGGAACCAATGCGCACTCTCGTCCTCAACGCCGGTTACGAGCCCCTCGCGGTGATCTCGTTCCGACGCGCCCTCGTGCTGGTCATGAACCAGAAGGCCTCCGTCGTCGCCGCTGATCTCGAACACCCGGTCACCGGGTCGACGTCGAGCTACGACCGACCGTCCGTCATCATCTTGACTCGGTACGTGCGGATCCCGCACTCGAGACTCGTGCCGGTGTCACGCCGCGGAGTCCTGCGCCGTGACGTCAACCGGTGTGCCTACTGCGACCGGCACGCGACGACCATCGACCACGTGCAGCCGAAGTCGCGCGGTGGGCAGGACTCGTGGGAGAACCTCGTGGCCTGCTGTCTCGCCTGCAACAACGAGAAGGGTGACCGCACCCCGCAGGAGATGGGGTGGCGGCTGCGCTTCCGTCCCAAGATCCCGCACGGTTCGTCGTGGGTCGTGCGCGGCATCGAGCGTCCGCAGGCGGAGTGGGACGAGTACCTCGTGGCCGCGTAGCGGCATGCGCCGCAGGCACCCAGTGAGCAGAAGGCGACGGGTCGCGGGTGGCGACCCGTCGCCTTCTGCGCACTCGGTGACGGTCGGGAGGCCCGTGGGGACGCCGCCACGGGCCTCCCGTCCGTCAGGGGTGCGCGATCACGCGGCGGCCGCAGCTCCGGCCGTCAGGATGGCGACGGTGAACAGCACCCAGTCGTTCAGGATGTGTGCCCCGGTGGAGACCGCGATGTTCTTGGTGCGGATGTAGGCGAGGGTGAGGACCAGGCGCGCGACACCGATCACGAGGAACGCCTGGGCCACGTTCCACCCGTAAGTGGGAAGGTGCGCAGCGCCGAACCACACCGCGGTGACGAGCCAGGCGATCACGACGGCTCGGTTCCGGGTGGCCCCGCCTCGGATGCAGAAGGACATGACCGCGAGGAACGGCAAGATCGTGAACAGCTCCTCGCCCAGCAGCTGGATCGCGGTACCGAGGTAGAACGACAGGATCTCTCCTGCGCCCTCGACGTTGTCGGTCGCCGCGTTCGCGTTGGCACCGAAGACGACGCTGACGATGAGCCCCATGACCGAGGAGACGATGAGGTTCGCGACGCCGAAGAGCACGATGTCGCGGACGTCACGGCCGGTGACGCGGCGGAAGATGCGGCTCCAGTGACGACGGGTGAAGACGATGAAGACGGCGAGGGGGATCGCGGTGAACAGGAACCGGGGAACGAGCGACTGCACGTTGTTCGCCGCCGGGAAGAAGCTCAGGGTGACGAACCCCGCGGCGCACGCGACGATGACCAGGACCCACTGCCACACGGGCAACGGGATCGGATCGCCGTCGTAGTAGGGGAAGTCCTGGCCGTCCTGGCCGTCCTGGCCGTCCTGGCGTTCGACCGTCCGACCGAACCGTTGTCCGCCGGCCCCGGACAGCGCGGTGGTGGTGCTCGACTCCGACATCCTGTGGCCCCTGACTCGATCAGCGCCGGACCCTGTTCCCGCGCTGCACCAGAAACTACTGGGACGCCCCACCGGTGCGCTAGTCGCTGTGTGGGGTTGGCGAGGGGCTCGAGGCCTGGCGCGGCGACGCCTCCGGGCGCCGCAGGCGTCGAGTGTGCACAAGACGACGGGTCGCGGGTGGCGACCCGTCGTCTTGTGCGCACTCGGTGACTGCGGTCCAGGTGTCGGAGGCGCTGAGTAGCGTCGCGGGCATGGGCGACGCACCGCAGATCGACGACGCGACCATCGAGGACCTCCGCGCCCGGCTGCGGGCGACGCGCTGGCCGGACGTGCCCGCCGGTGCCGGGTGGTCGCTCGGGGCGGACGTCGACGAACTCCGGTCGCTCATCGAGTACTGGGCCGACGGGTTCGACTTCGACGCGCACCGGGCACAGCTCGCCGCACTGCCCAGCCGGCGGGTGACGATCGACGGCGTCGGGATCCACGTGCTGCACGCCCGGGCCGACACCGAGGACGCACTGCCGCTCCTGCTCGCCCACGGCTGGCCGGACTCCGGGTGGCGGTACCGCAAGGTCCTGCCGATGCTCGTCGAGGCCGGGTTCGACGTGGTCGTGCCGGACATGCCCCGGTACGGCTTCTCCGAGGCCCCGCCGCAACCGATCGACGCCCGAGCGGTCGCCGGCATGTGGGCGGAGCTGATGACCGAGCTGGGGTACGAGCGGTTCGCGGTCGCCGGCGGGGACATCGGCACGCACGTCGCTCGGTACCTCGCGCTCGACCACGCCGACCGGGTGGTCGCCGTGCACCGCATCGACGGCGGCCTGGCCTGGCCGGGCATCGACCTCGACACGTTGTCGCCGGAGGAGCGAGAGTTCGTCGCCGCGACCGCCCGCTGGCGGGACGCCGAGGGTGCCTACGCGATGATGCACCGCACCAAGCCGCAGACCGCCGCGGTCGGCCTGAACGACTCACCCGCCGGGCTCGCGGCGTGGATCGTCGAGAAGCTCCGGTCGTGGAGCGACTGCGGCGGTGACCTGTGGTCCGTGTACACGCGCGACGAGGTGCTCGCGCTGCTGACCGAGTACTGGGCGACCGCGACGATCGGCTCGGCGATGCGGATGTACCACGCGAACTCCGTGATCCCGGCGGACCAGCTCGCCCGACGGGTCGAGGTGCCGTCCGGGTTCTCGCTGTTCCCCGGCGACCTGGTGGAGCCGCCGCGGGCGTGGCTGGAGCGGACGACGAACCTGGTGTCGTACCGGATGATGCCGCGCGGCGGGCACTTCGCGCCGTTCGAGCAGCCGGCCCTGTACGCCGACGAGCTCACGACCTTCCTGGAGCCGTTCCGCCGCTAGAGTGGACGGGCCAGCCTCTGTAGCTCAATGGAAGAGCAGTTCCGTCCTAAGGAAACGGTTGGGGGTTCGAGTCCCTCCAGGGGCACCAGCAGGTCGAAGGGGTTCGAGTCCCTGCAGCGCCTTCCAGGGGCACCAGCAGGTCGAAGGGGTTCGAGTCCCTGCAGCGCCTTCCAGCGGCACCAGTCGTTGTACCGCTTGGACTCCCCGTACGATTGATCCCGTGTCCAAGGTCCTGAGCAGTCTCCCCGTCGGCGAACGAGTCGGCATCGCGTTCTCAGGGGGTCTCGACACCTCCTGCGCCGTTGCCTGGATGCGCGAGAAGGGGGCGATCCCCTGCACGTACACGGCCGACATCGGTCAGTACGACGAACCGGACATCGACGCCGTCCCGAGCCGCGCCCACGAGTACGGCGCGGAGATCGCCCGCCTGGTCGACGCGAAGAGTGCCCTGGTGGAAGAGGGCATCGTCGCCCTGCAGACCGGCGCGTTCCACATCCGCTCCGGCGGCAAGACGTACTTCAACACGACGCCCCTCGGTCGCGCGGTGACGGGCACGATGCTCGTCCGCGCTATGAAGGAGGACGGCGTCGACATCTGGGGCGACGGCTCCACCTACAAGGGCAACGACATCGAGCGGTTCTACCGCTACGGCCTGATGGCCAACCCGCGGCTGCGCGTCTACAAGCCGTGGCTGGACTCCGAGTTCGTCGAGGAGCTCGGCGGCCGCAAGGAGATGAGCGAGTGGCTCGTCGCCCGTGGGTTCCCGTACCGCGACTCCACCGAGAAGGCGTACTCGACCGACGCCAACATCTGGGGTGCCACGCACGAGGCGAAGAGCCTCGAAGAGCTCTCGAGCGGCCTGGACATCGTCGAGCCGATCATGGGCGTCGCCGCCTGGCGTGACGACGTCGACGTCGCCACCGAGATCGTGAGCGTCCGGTTCGAGGCTGGTCGTCCCGTCGCGATCAACGGCCAGGAGTTCACCGACGCCGTCGCCCTGGTCTACGAGGCGAACGCGATCGGTGGCCGGCACGGTCTCGGTGCGTCCGACCAGATCGAGAACCGCATCATCGAGGCGAAGAGCCGCGGCATCTACGAGGCACCGGGCATGGCCCTGCTGCACATCGCCTACGAGCGTCTGCTCAACGCGATCCACAACGAGGACACCGTGGCGTCGTACCACAACGAGGGCCGCCGCCTCGGGCGTCTGATGTACGAGGGCCGTTGGCTCGACCCGCAGTCGCTCATGCTCCGCGAGTCCCTGCAGCGTTGGGTCGCCTCGGCCGTCACCGGCGAGGTCACGTTGCGCCTGCGTCGCGGCGACGACTACACGATCCTCGACACCACGGGCCCCGCGCTGTCGTACCACCCGGACAAGCTCTCGATGGAGCGCGTCGGCGATGCCGCATTCGGCCCGGACGACCGCATCGGTCAGCTCACGATGCGCAACCTCGACATCGCGGACTCCCGTGCGCGGCTCGAGCAGTACGCCGCAGCCGGTCTCATCGGCGGGGCGACGGCCGAGCTCGTCGGTGAGCTCGAGGCGGGCGAGTCCGAGGAGATCCTCGGCGGTGCCGTCATCGCCACTGATGCCGAGGACGCACGCGGCCGCCGGACGGACCTCGCCTCCGAAGGCGCGGCCTTCGACTCCGGCACCGACTGACCAGAGCGAGACCACGCGACCGGTCACGTGCCGTGAACGCGCGAACATCCTGACGGGAGGCTCCCCACCGGGCACGGCCGGTCCGCCGCTGGCGCGTCGGCCCGGGACCGGCCGGCGTGGGCCCAGGTGCCAGCTGGCACCGCGCCTCCCGTCCGTCGTCCTGCCCCGACTCAGGCCGTGGCACTTCCGAGCAGCAGTTCCAGCTGCTCGACGACCAGGTCGGGCCGCGTGATGAACGGGTGGTGCCCGGTCGGCACGTCGACGCTCCGCGTCGCACGCGCCGCGTGCCGGCGCTGCAGCCCCACGGTGGTGCTGCGGTCCTCGGTGCAGACGAGGGAGGTCGAGTCGACGCCCTGCCACGCGGCCGCCGTCGTCGGCGTCACGAACGCCCCCGCAGACTGCTCAGTCACCCGCTCCCAGGCAGCCCGCTGTGTGTCCCGGTCAGCATCCTGCAGGAACCGTGCACCGAAGGACTCGGCGTCGTACCCGGCGACGGCGAGGACACCGTCCCCGGCTGGACCGATCGACACGGGGTCGGGCTCGTCGCTCATGATCGCGGCCTGCGCGGAACCGATGTCGGGCAGGTACGAAGACACGAACAGCAGATGTGCGACCGCGTCGTGCTGCCCGGCCTCGGCGATCACGGTGCCACCGTACGAGTGCCCGACGACGACCGCTCCGTCGCTGTCGTCGAGGGCGCTGCGCAGGGCGGCGGCGTCCTCGACGAGTCCGCCGTCGGGGCGACCCGACGGGCACTCACCGCAGGACGGCAGCGCGACCGCTCGACTGCGGATGCCGGTGCGCTCGGACAGCAGGTCGGCGGTGGGCTGCCACCACCAGGCGCCGTCGCGGACGAGGGCGCCGTGGACGAAGAGGATCTCCATGCCTCGACGCTACGGCGGGCCGGCCGACAGCGCGCGGTCGGCCGAGAAGCGCACTGCGCTCGACCGCGGACAGCCGAAGCAATAGCGTGGGCGTACCGGATCGGTCATCAGGGACCCGTCGTCACGATGCACCTCACAGATGTGGGGTCTGGCACAGCGGGTCGATCCGGACGAATCCGAGATGCGCATCATCTCGACGAAGGGCTGGTCGTCATGACCGCCAGAATGCAGCACGACTGGCACCGCCACGGTCTCCGGTCGCCCGAGGACCTCGAAGCCCTCGTGGCCGAGCGTCTCGAAGGAACCGGCCACGCCTCCACCAGCACGGGCGACGTTCGGCGCGAGCCGTCCTACGCCGACTTCCTCGGCGAACAGATCTGACGCTGCTCCGTCCGCTGCTCTACGGCTTGTAGAGTCTGTGCATGCGGACAGGACGAACGACGGCAGCTTCCCTCGCGATCGTCCTCGGCGGGTTGTTCGCGATCCTCGGGGTCCAGCCCGCGATGGCGCACTCGGCGCTCACCGGTAGCACGCCCGCAGACGGCGCGGTCGTCACCGAACCGCTCGACCGGGTCGACCTGACGTTCAGCGAGGCGCCGCTCACCGGCCTCGACGCCGGGCTGCGGATCCAGGTCACCGACGCCGACGGCACCGATGTGTCGACGGGCGAAGTGACGGTGTCCGGCATGACGATGGGCAAGGCCGTCGACCTCGAGAACGGCGCCTACACGGTGCTCTGGCGGTACGTCTCGCCGGACGGGCACCCGATCGACGGCTCGTTCGGGTTCGAGTACCGGGCCGCGGTCGCAACGGCTCCGGCGACGACCCCGTCGACCACTCCGTCGAGCTCGCCACCCGTCACCCCCACCCCGACGTCGTCCGCGACGGCAACCGGGGCCTCCGACGGCGCTCCCGATTCGCCACCCGGCATCGCCCCGGGCGTCTGGGTCGCGCTCGCAGCCGGCACGGTCCTCGCCGCTGCTGCCGTCGTCGTGCTCCTCCTCCGACGCGGCGGACGCGGCCGGCCGTAGCGCGCGTCCCGCCCCCCCCCACTTCATGAGCAGAATGTGTCGGGTCGCCTTCCGCGACCCGACCGTTCCTGCCTGCGACCCGGACACGCGCCGGACGGGAGGCCCGGTGCCAGGCCGCCACGGGCCTCCCGTCCGACGCTGGCCGCGTTCACCCCCGCATCGTGCGCAGGAGAGGTCAGGTCCTGGAACGGGACCCGACCTCTTCTGCTCGCCATGCGAGCGCGCCGCGCTACGCGGCGGCCGGCGTCTCCTCGAGCGCGGCGTCCGCCCGCTCCTCACTGCCCTCGGCCAGGCCGCGCGCGATCTTCCCGCGCGACGCCAGCCACAGCGCCACCGCGGCGACGAACACGATCACCTCGGTGACGGTGAGTGCCCAGATGATGCCGGCGAGGCCGAACCACAGGTTGCCGAGGATCACGATGGGGATGAACAGCACGCCCTGCGCCAGCGACAGCACCATCGCGGGCAGCACCATGCCGGTCGCCTGGAACAGCGAGGTGAGCAACCCCGTGAACCCGTTCACGATCGCGGCGACGAGCTGCGCCGTCAGGATCGTCAGACCGATCGCGAGCACCGAGTGGTCACCGGAGAAGATCGTGAAGACCTGCTCGCGGAACGTGAAGACCGCGCCGGAGAACACGAGCACGATCGCGCCGACGGTGAACGCGGCGCCCCGCAGGGCGGCCCGGAGCCGTGCGGCGTCGCCCTTGCCGTAGGCGTAGGCCAGCAGCGGCAGCACGCCGATCGTGACGCCCATCACCAGGAACTCGGGCACCTGGGCGATGCGGACCGCGACGCCCATCGCGGCGAGTGGGTCGTCGCCGTAGGCCGCGGCGAGGTTGTTGAGCACGAGCGTGGTGACGATCAAGAAGGCCGACTGCAGCAGCTCGCCGACGCCGATGCCGAACACGGGCTTCAGGATGTCGGCGCGGAGCGTGAACCACTTCGGGGCGAAGCTGACGTTCTCGCTGTTCCGCTGCAGCCAGGTCACCCAGTATGCGATGGACACGACGTTCGCGAGACCGACTGCGAGGGCGGCACCGCCGACACCCCAGTGCAGCACGAGGATGAAGAGGACGTCGAACACCAGGTTCCCGATGGTCGACAGGAGCAGGCCGATCATCGCCTGGCGCGCCGCCCCCTCGGAGCGGACGATCTGCTCGAGCGCGAACGACGAGGCGAGGACCGGCACGAACGCTAGCATCACGGCGACGTACTCGCTCGTGGCGGGCACGGCCGCGGCGTCGGCGCCGAGCACGGCGACGAGGGGGCGCAGGAACACGAGCCCGACGACGGCCAGGACCGCGCCGGTGACGACGGCTCCCCACAGCGCGAACGAGGCGACGTGCTTGATGTCCTGCGCCTTGGCGGGGTCGTGTTCCGAGGCACCGAGCAGGCGGGACATCAGGGCGCTGCCGCCGACGCCGAACACGCCGCCGACGGCCATCACGATGCCGAGCAGCGGGGTACCGAAGGTGATCGCGGCGAGCAGCGACGTGTCGTGCTGGGATCCGATGAAGCCCGCGTTGATGACGTTGTACAGGGCGCTGACGACCATCGCAGCGGCCATCGGCACACACAGGTGCACGAGGGCCCGGGCGATCGGGGCGGCGGAGAGGTACCAGCGGTTGGTGGCCGCGGCGGTGTTCTCGGGGGTGGTGGTGGTCATGACTGCCTCCTCGTGGGCAGGGCTGAGGGCGCGACGAGGTGTCGTCGCGTGCGGGGGTGGGGCCGGGAGGCCCGTGGCGCGTCGAGCGCGCTGGTGACGTCGGTGCCGGGGCGGCGCTACCGCGTCGGCGGCGCTACCGTGTCGGCGGTGCGAGCTCGGCGGTCACCTTCTGCAGCAGGCGCTGCAGGGTGGCCCGTTCGTCGGTGTCGAGCGGTGCGAGCAGGGTGTCGTCGAGGGCGACCATCGCGTCGGTGAAGCCCGCGATGAGCTCGATGCCCGCCGGGGTGGCGTGCACCGTCTTGGTCCGACCGTTCGTGGCGTCGGGTCGTCGTTCGACGAGGCCGCGCCGCTCGAGGCCCTGCAGGAGACTCGAGACGCTGGCCGCGCTGGTCCGGGTGATCTCGGCGATGTCGCGCTGGATCGCACCGGGGTTCTGCTGCAGGTACCCGAGCACGAAGCTCTGCTCGCGGGTGAGGTCCCGATCACGGACCCACTCGTCGGCTGCCTTGCGCTGTGCCCATCCGATCCACCGCATGAGTTCGAGCGGGGTGGTGAGATCCGGTACCTGCATGATCAGAACTCTAACTGTTCGAGTTCTAACTGTCAACGCGGTCGAGCCGGGTTCGCGAATGCCCCCCGGACGGGTGTGCTGGTGCGGCCGTTCGGGCGAGTAGATTGCACCTGAGCGGACTCACCACCCGCCTGTCGGACCCGGTGCCCGTGCCGGGAGTCACTCGAGGATCAGGACACCACCGTGCACGATCACGACACCCACCCGCTCGACCGGCACGTCGGACCCCCGCACGTCGAGCGCTTCCGCCTGACCCAGAGCGACGAGACCCTCGGGGTCGTCTGCACGTGCGCGATCGGCGCCGACCATGACAACACCATCAGACCCGTGCCGGCAGAACCCGTCCGCTGAACCCTGTGCACGGGGCCGGTGCAGCGGGATACTGGAGTGGTGCGTGAACTCCAAGCCGCCATCGCAGCGGACCTCAACGTCCAGCCGACCATCGAGCCGGAGCACGAGGTCGCGCGTCGCGTCGACTTCCTCCGCGACTACCTGCTCACGACCGGCGCGAAGGGGTTCCTGCTCGCGATCAGCGGCGGTCAGGACTCCACGCTCGCCGGGCGTCTGACCCAGCTCGCGGTCGAGTCGCTCCGCGCCGACGGGCACCCTGCCGAGTTCACCACCGTCCGCATGCCCTACCGCGTGCAGGCCGACGAGGACGACGCCCAGCTCGCCCTGCAGTTCATCGCGGCCGACCCGGGCATCACCGTCAACATCGAGCACGGTGTCGACGGGGTCATGCAGGACACCGCTGCCTCGGGCGTCGAGCTGAGCGACTTCGTCAAGGGGAACGTCAAGGCCCGGATGCGGATGGTCGCCCAGTACGCCGTCGCCGGCCAGCGCGGGCTCCTCGTCGTCGGCACGGACCACGCGGCCGAGGCCGTGACCGGCTTCTTCACGAAGTACGGCGACGGCGGCGTCGACCTCACGCCACTCACCGGCCTGTCGAAGAGCCAGGGCCGCCAGCTCCTCGAGTACCTCGGCGCCCCGGCCCGCCTGTACGAGAAGGCTCCGACCGCGGACCTGCTCGACGAGACGCCCGGTCAGACCGACGAGGCGAACCTCGGCCTGTCCTACGCCGAGATCGACGCCTACCTGCAGGGGCACGACGTGCCGCTCGAGGTCGCCGAGGCGATCGAGTCGCGGTACCGCGCGACCGAGCACAAGCGCCAGGTGCCGGCGACGCCGTTCGACGACTGGTGGCGTGCGGGCGCGTAGGCGCTGACGCGACCTGTCCGTTCCGGTCTAGAGCCCCAGCGCCCAGTCGAGCTGGGGGGTGTCGAAGGCCACGCGCATCGCGTCGCGCTCGTCCGCTGCGATCCCGACGCCCGCCGCGACCCGGTCCCATCCCGCGACGGCGCCCGCCACACGCTGGAGCACCTGCTCCGCGTCCGGGCGCCGGAGCCGGAACGCGCCGGCGATGTCGAGCAGGTTCCGCAGGTCGCGGGACCTCGGGTCGTCGCTCGGCGAGATCGCCCGTGAGTCGATCACTCCGCGCTGCCGACTCGGGTTGACGTCGAAGACCGGCGAGAGCCGCCAGCCCGCAGGTGTGTGGAGGAACGCGTGGTTCCGCCAGTGGTCGTCGACGTTGTTGACGAGGACCGAGAGCGCGATCCGGCCGAACATCTCCCGCAGGTCGTCCGCGGGCGCCGTGCTCTGATGGTCGATGACGTCACTGAGGTCCTCGTAGGTCAGGTGTGACCCGTCGTCGTGCGCTCCGAGCTCGAGGGCGGTCCGTGCCGACATGTACCCGAGCCGGTCGCCAGCGGCGTCTCGATCGAAGCGTTCGGAGAGCAGGACGGCGCGCCCGGACCTCGGCGGTACGAGTGACCACGCCGGTGTCCTGAGTCCGGCATCCGATGCGAGTGTCAGTGCAACGGCTTCCCAGCGCTCGACGTCGAAGCGGCCGTCCTTCGAGTGCGGCAGCTTCGCGATCGCCAGTGTTCCTCGCGTGGTGCGGACGTTCGCCTTCGGCCGAGCACCCCCGGGAGAGGTCGCGACGTCACCGAGGTAGGCGATGTCCTCGTCGGTTGCCTCGTCGTCCTCGTACCGCGCGGCTGCAGCGAGGATCCGATCGAGTTCGTGCAGGTTCGCGACTCCCGTCTCGGAGGGCGACCACGAACCGCCCACACGGAAACGCAGCGCTCCGATCCTGGTGTGGTCCGCGACGCCGAGCAGGTAGTCGAACTCGCCGAGCCGAGCGGGGAGCGACGTATCGTGCTGTCGCCGGAGGGCGTGGTCCGCCCGGATCAGCTTCTGCCCCCAGTCGTCCGGTGCGGCGTCGCTGAAGGCGCCGGGGAGGGTCTGGTTGTCGGCCGTGTACGTCCGGCCGGGCCGGAGCGGGAGATCGGGCGAGACCTGCCAACCGTCGCGGAGGAACTCCGGGTCGTACTCGAACGACGACGAGGCGAGGGTCCGGAGTCCCTGGAACGACGGGCGCAGCGTCCCGACGCGGCGGGGTCCGGACGCCTCACCGCTCCAGACCTCGACCGTCTCGTCGTTCACAGTGACCCGCCGCCGCGCAGGATGTCATCGATCCGGGCGCGCGCGGTCTCGCTGCGGAACGGGTCGATCGCCTCGATCGCGGTGTCCGCGATCCCGAGTGCTCCGAGGACGGCGAAGAGGGAGTCGATGCGCCCGCCGGTGCCGCTCTCGATCGCCCGCAGCGTCTCCCGCGTCACGGCAGCGCGGTCTGCCAGCTCCGCGGCGGACATGGCGTTGACGGACCGCCATCGCCGGATGTTCTCGCCGAACGCGGCAAGCTGCTGCCTGCGGCGTGGTGACGATCGCTGGACCATGTGACCTCCTGGCAGGAAATTCTGCCACAAACCGCGACAATAGGCAGGAATCACGTCAGTTCGGCCGTGGCATCTGTTGTCAAGGTCGTGTACCGGAACGCCGGCCCGGACGAGGCACTCGTCATCACCGGCAAGCGCTCGCGCAAGGTCAAGAACGACGGCGCCGGACGCGCAGCGGGCGTGGCGAGGATCAGTCCTCGTCGCGCCCGTTCTCGTCCCGCTGATCGCGCTGCTGGCCGCCGGCGTCCTCGCGCTGACCGCCGCCGCCCTGGTTCCCGGCGTCGTCACGCTCGTCCGCAAGTCGCTGCTGCCAGACGACGCTGCGCGCTGCGCCCTCGAGCACCTCGTCGACGCTCCGACCTGCCTGTGCGGCGAGCGCACCGCTGAGTCCCGCGGTCAGCGTCCCGCCGGCCGAGACCAGCCGTTCGACCACCTGTTCCTGGCGGGCGGTCAGCGGTTCGTCGATCATCTCGTCGATGGTGTCGCGGATGTTCTGCTCGCTCGCGTCCAGTGCCGCCTCGTCACCGGAGTGCAGCGCGGCTGCCTCTCCGACGACGACGAGACCGAGGCGCGCGGCGTCGTCTTCGGGACGCGGGGTGCGGTGCTCATCAGTCATGCGGGGGACCGTACGCTCCGCGGTCCCGCGCTTGCTGGACAGACGGGGTACCCGACACCCGTCGTCCGCGTCAGTGCGTCGCCCTGTCCCACCGTCGGAGGAGCCACTCCGCCGCAGCCAGTCCCTCGCGTCGCTGGAAGTCGCGGATGGTCGGCATGTTCGGCGGCGCTGGCGGCAGCGCGTGCTCGAAGAACAGCCCGGCGAGTCCGGCGAGCACGGCGTCGACCGTGGTGGCGGGCAACCCGGCGAACACCGCGTGGGTGGCGAGGTGGTGCTCCACGTCGACGTCCTCACCGCGGACGAGCGTGTCGAGCAGGTAGGTCAGCGGGTCGAGCCAGTGCGCACCGATGCTCGCCCACGGCCAGTCCACGATCCAGACGACGCCGGAGCCGTCGACGAGCAGGTTGTCGGCGCGGCAGTCGGCGTGCACGAGGTGCTCGCCGTCGACGAGGGTCGCTGCCCGGGCGGCCGCGCGGGCGAACGCGGGTCCGGCGGCGAGCACGTGCGCCGGTACGACGTCGGCCACCCGGTCGGCCAGGGACGCGTCGCCGAGCATCCGGTCCCAGGCGCCGAACTCGTGGCGCAGGTCGTCGGCGATCCGTGGGAGGGCACCGAGATCCCCGGTCGCCGCCGGCAGTGTGTCGAGGGCATCGAGCACCGCCGCGGTGTCGGAGCCGTCGAGCGATGCCCCGGGGGGCCTGCCGGCGACGTCGTCGAGCACGAGCACGACCCACTCGTCACCGTCGACGGTGGTGTCGAACGCGTCCAGCAGGCGCGGCGCCTGGACGATCGACGGCAGGTGCGCCATGACGTCGGCTTCTCGCCGGTGCAGGTCGAGGGCGTCGACGTTCCGTGACCGCGAGACCGTCTTGACGAACGCCCTCCGTCCGGACGCGGTACCCACCCGGTCGGCGCTGCCCGGTGACCAACCGGCCGCCTGGGACTCGGTGGTGGACACCGGTCCGCCGAGGGTCTGCTCCACCCGTCGGCGCAGGATCGCCGGCACGTCCGTCCACGCTGTTCGCCCCATGCACGACGACGGTACCTGAGAAGCCGTTCACGGACGTGCACAGACGGCAAATTTGCGTTGGCAGCAAACGTGCCCGTGGTGTAAAGTTGCAGAGTCTGCAAGGTTGACCCGCCGTCCGACGGCCCGCCGCCACGCTCCGGCGTCCCTTGCCCGCACGACGTCCACCACGCACCCCTGAAGGACCCCCATGTCTACTGCCACCGCACCCGTCGAGGTGTCGCGCGGACGACAGGCGTCCCCGGCGAACACGCCGGGCAAGCCGATCATGTCGCACCGCCAGATCCTGCTCGTCATCTACGGCCTGATGGCCGGCATGTTCCTGTCGTCCCTCGACCAGACCATCGTCGGTACCGCGATCCGCACCATCGGCGACGACCTGCACGGTCTCGACCAGCAGGCGTGGGTCACGACCGCGTACCTCATCGCGAGCACCATCACGACGCCGATCTACGGCAAGCTCTCCGACGTCTTCGGTCGCCGCCCGCTCTACATCTTCGGCATCGCGGTCTTCATCCTCGGCTCGCTGCTCTCGACGATGTCGACCTCGATGATCATGCTCGCCGCGTTCCGTGCCTTCCAGGGCATCGGTGCCGGTGCGCTCATGTCGCTGCCGCTGGCGATCATGGGTGACATCCTCGCCCCGCGCGAACGGGCCAAGTACCAGGGCTACTTCCTCGCCGTCTTCGGCATCTCGTCCGTCATCGGCCCGCTCATCGGTGGCCTGTTCGCCGGAGCGAGCACGATCCTCGGTGTCACCGGCTGGCGCTGGGTCTTCCTGATCAACGTGCCGATCGGCGTCGCCGCGCTCCTGATGGTCATCGCCTTCCTGCACCTGCCGAAGTTCGGCGACGCCAAGACGAAGCCGCGCATCGACTGGTGGGGTGCCACCTCGGTCATCGCGACCCTCGTGCCGCTCCTGCTCGTGGCCGAACAGGGCCGCACCTGGGGTTGGGGCTCGGCCGGTGCGATCGCCTGCTACGTGATCGGCGCACTCGGGCTCGTCGCCTTCCTGGTGATCGAGACCCTCATGAAGGACGATGCGATCATCCCGCTCAAGCTCTTCCGCTCGGGCACGTTCTCGATGGCCACGATCCTCGGGTTCCTGGTCGGCTTCGCGATGTTCGGCGCCATGCTGACCATCCCGCTCTACCTGCAGATCGTGACCGGGTTGACCCCGACCGAATCCGGCTTCGCGACCCTGCCGATGATCGGTGGTCTGATGATCGCCTCGATCGCCTCCGGTCAGATCGTCGCGCGCACCGGCCGCTACCGGATCTTCCCGGTGATCGGCACGGCCCTGGTCTCGTGCGGCTACGTCGTCCTGACGTTCATGTCGATCGACAAGCCGCTCTGGTTCCTGATGATCGGCATGTTCCTGATCGGCCTCGGCCTCGGCCAGCTCATGCAGAGCATCACCCTCGCCTCGCAGAACTCCGTGCAGCCGCGCGACATGGGTGTGGCGACGTCGTCCGCCACGTTCTTCCGCCAGATCGGTGGCACGCTCGGCACCGCGGTGCTGCTCTCCATCCTGTTCTCGATCATGCCGGCGAACATCCTGCACGCCACCGCTGACCAGAAGAACCTGTCCGGCGCGCTCGACGCTGCCCTGAACCCGACCGTCGCCACGGCGAAGGCGAACGCCGGCGTCATGGAGCAGATCTGGAACCCGATCGTCACCCCGGTCAAGTCGCAGGTGCAGTCCGGTCTCGACCAGGCCACGGCGCAGGTCACCACGGCCACGGCCGGTGCGCCGGAGGCCGTGCAGCAGCAGGCCCTCACCGCCGCAGCCGACAAGGCGCACGCCAGCGTGCAGGACGGCAAGCTCGTGGTCGACTGGTCGGATGCTGCGCAGCGTTCGTACTGGGTCGACGAGCTCACCCCGGCGCTGTCGAAGCAGATCGACAAGACCGCTGGCGACAGCAGCGGCGCGAGCAGCGAGACGAGCGACACGTCCTACCTCAACGGTGCGGACTCGGCGCTGACCAAGCCGTTCATGACCGGCTTCAACGCGTCGGCCGTGACCGTCTACTGGGTCGGCTTCGCCGTGATCCTGCTGGCGTTCATCCTCAGCTGGTTCTTCAAGGCGCCGCCGCTCCGCAAGAGCTCGGCCCTGCAGGAGCAGGCCGACCAGGCCGGCACCGCCGACGACCTCGAGGTGCAGGCCGTCAAGGCGGCCGACACGATGGGGTCGCCCACGGCGCCCGTCACCGGATCGATCCCCGTGCAGCGGGACCGCGCGTAGGACCGGCCACCGGGGCCTCTCGTCACCAGACGGGAGGCCCCGACCCGCACCAGGAGCAGCAGTGACCACGATCGAATCGCACCCGCCAGGCGAGAGTGGCCTGCGGGAACGCAAGAAGCAGCAGACCCGGCACGCGATCCACCAGGCCGCGCTGGCCCTGGTCTCCGACCGGGGCCTGGCCGGCGTCACGGTCGAGGAGATCTGCGCCGACGCCGGCGTCTCGCCCCGCACCTTCTTCAACTACTTCCCGTCGAAGGGCGACGCGGCACTCGGGCTCCCCGAGAGCTCGGTGCCCGAGGCGGCACGACAGGCGTTCCTGACCGCGGAGGGCCCGCTCGTGTCGGATCTCTGCGACCTCGTCGCCCGCACGGTGACACTGCCAGCGGACCGCCGTCGGATGAAGGAACTCGTGCAGGCGCGACCGGAGATGGTGCCCGCGATGCTGCAGTGGATGGCGCGTGCCCGGCTCGCCGTGTTCACGGTCGCCGCCGAGCGCACCGACGTCGACTCCGCACGGACCGCGGTGACGCTCGTCATGGCGGCGCTCATCGAGTCGGCACACCGCTTCGCCGACGGCTCGCGCGACGAGCTGGCGGACCGCCTCCGCGGCGTGGTGGCCGAGATGGGCCGACTCGCCTCCGCCTGAGACGCGACCACGGACGGGAGGCGCGGTGCGGGTCCGACCCGCACCGTGCCTCCCGTCCATGGTCCGGTCGCCCCCGCCGAAGCGACAGATGCGCGTGCTCCGCTGTCGACGGTGCCGCGAGCGCGACAGATCCCCGCGAACAGTTGGCGGGGATCTGTCGCTTTCGCGGATCGGCCACGCAAGCGCAAGCCGCGCAGCCATCCGACGACTCGGCCCCGTTCGAGATCAAAAACAGACGAAGCGTTCTCTTGACGCGCGAGACATCCGATGTTTTGATTGCCTCGTTCGGTCGACGGAGACCGGACGGCAGGAGACACGAATGAGCCGCATCACCGGTCTGCACGTGCGCGACATCCGGTTCCCGACCTCTCGGGAGCACGACGGATCCGACGCCATGAACCCCGCGCCCGACTACTCCGCCGCGTACGTCGAGATCACGACCGACGCCCTGGACGGGCACGTCGGCACCGGCTTCGTGTTCACGATCGGCCGCGGCAACGAGGTGCAGGAAGCCGCGATCGCCGCCCTGCGCGGGCACGTGGTCGGCGCCGACGCCGAAGCGGTCCTCGCCGACATGGGCGGCACCTGGCGCGCGATGGTCCACGACTCGCAGCTGCGCTGGCTCGGCCCGGAGAAGGGCGTCATGCACATGGCGATCGGCGCCGTGGTGAACGCGCTCTGGGACCTCCGGGCGAAGCGCGCGGGACAGCCGCTGTGGGCGCTGCTGGCGGACCTGAGTCCCGAGGAGCTCGTCGACCTGGTGGACTTCCGGTACCTCACCGACGCGATCACCCCGGACGAGGCGCTCGAGCTGTTCCGGGCCGCCGAACCGCACCGTGCGACCCGTCGGGCCCGGCTCGAAGCGCAGGGCTACCAGGCGTACACGACGACCCCGGGCTGGCTCGGCTACGACGACGAGAAGCTCGCCCGGCTCTGCCGCGAGGCCGTCGACGAGGGCTTCGAGCAGATCAAGCTCAAGGTCGGCGGCGACATCGACGAGGACGTCCGCCGGATGGGCATCGCCCGCGCCACCGTCGGCCCCGACATCCGCATCGCGGTCGACGCGAACCAGCGGTGGGACGTCGACGAGGCCGTCACGTGGATCGAGCGGCTGAGCCCGTTCGACCTCGCCTGGGTCGAGGAACCCACGAGCCCCGACGACGTCCTCGGGCACGCCGAGATCGCCAGACGCATCGCGCCGATCCCGGTCGCGACCGGCGAGCACATGGCGAACCGGGTGATCGCGAAGCAGCTCATCCAGGCGGGTGCGATGAGCGTCCTGCAGATCGACGCGACCCGGGTCGCGGGCGTGAACGAGAACCTGGCGATCCTGCTCCTCGCCGCGAAGTACGGCATCCGAGTGTGCCCGCACGCCGGCGGGGTCGGCCTGTGCGAGGCGGTGCAGCACCTGTCGATGTTCGACGCCGTCGCGCTGACCGGCGACCTCGACACCCGCTGCATCGAGTTCGTCGACCACCTGCACGAGCACTTCGTGACCCCGGTGGACGTCCACGACGGCCGCTACTGGCCGCCGACCGCCCCCGGAGCCGGCACCGAGATGCTCGCCGGCTCCCTCGACGCCTACGCGTTCCCGGACGGACCCGCCTGGGCCGCCGGGGACACCGAGGCGGTCCCCGACGCGGTCCGCGTCGCCTGACACAGCACGCCAGCAACCCATCCCACACACCCCATCACCACGACGAAGTGGAGACACCGATGCAACGACGACGAATCACCGCCGGGCTCGCGGCAGCAGCTGCCGTGGCCCTCGTGCTGACCGGCTGTTCCTCCGGCAGCAGCGCCGGGGGCAACCAGTCGAAGGACGCCCTCACCTGGTCCATGTGGATCGCCGGGAAAGAGGACAAGGCCGCCTGGCAGAAGGTCGCCGACACCGTGAAGAGCGAGGACGGCATCACCCTGTCGATCCAGGGTGCGCCGTTCGAGAACTACTTCACGAAGCTCAGCACGCAGTTGAGTGCCGGAGGCGCCCAGTGCGTCGTGAGCATGCAGTCGCTCCGCACCGCGAACTACACGTCGTCGCTGCTGCCGCTCGACGACCTCGCGAAGAAGGACGGCACCGACCTGTCGGCGTTCGACAGCACCGCGCTCGACGGCATGAAGGTCGACGGCAAGCTCTACGGGCTGCCGTACGACACCGGGCCCATCATGATGTTCTACAACAAGGACGTCTTCACGAAGGCCGGCGTGGCCGAGCCGAAGCCCGGCTGGACGGTCGACGACTTCGAAGCCGCGGGTGCCGCGCTCAAGGCGAAGGGCATCACGATGTTCGGTTCGACGGTGGGCGACCTGAACCTCGAGTCGATGATCTACGGCTACAACGGCGGCCGCGTGATCACGGAGTCCGGCGGGGTCGACGCCACGGACACGAAGTTCGCGGACGGCCTCGACTGGATGGCGAGCCTGGTGAAGAAGGGCTACGCCACGCAGGCGTCGTCCGACGCCTCGACACCCGGCAACGACTTCGCCGCCGGCAAGGTCGCGATGTACACCGACGGTCCGTGGTCGCTCATCAGCCAGAAGGCCAAGGTGAAGTTCGACCTCGGCGTCACGACGCTCCCCGCGGGCACCTCCGGCCCGTCGACCTTCGCCGCCGGGTCCGGCTTCGGGGTGTCGAAGCAGTGCAAGTACCCGGAGCAAGCGTTCAAGGCCGTCCAGACGATGACCAGCGAGAAGGTCCTGACCTCACTCGCCGAAGCGGGACGCGCCTTCCCCGGTCGCACCGCCGCCCAGGCCGCGTGGTACTCGAGTGCGGACATCGACGGGGCCGAGGCTGCGCTCAAGGCAGGGCTCGCGAAGTCGTCACCGCTCCTCGGGAACAAGCAGAGCGACCAGCTCTCGCAGCTGTTCACGCAGTACGCGCTGCAGGCCGTCAACGGGCAGACCTCGGGCAAGGACACCATGTCCTCCATCGCCGGACAGCTCGGTACGCAGTGACGGACGCGACCGTCTGACGGACTGGAGGCGCGGGTCGACCCCGCCCCGCGCCTCCCGTCCGATCCATCCCCTGTTCAGGACCGCGCGAACGACGAGGAGGTCGTCGCATGACCACCATCCAGGACCCACCGGCCGAAGCGGCCGTCCCCGCGGTCGCGACCGCGGTCGCGGTCGGAGCCGCCACCCCGCGGCGGAAGGGGAGCGAGGACACGAGTGCGCTCGGGCGCCGCTCCTGGTGGGGCGCTGCGTTCGCGGCACCGCACTCGATCGGGCTCGTCGTCTTCACGGCGTTCCCGATCATCGCCTCACTCGTCGTCAGCTTCATGAACTGGCCCATGCTCGGCGAGCGCAGTTGGGCCGGCATCGAGAACTACGCCCGGCTCGTCGCCGACCCGGTCTTCCGCACCGTCGCCCTCAACACGGCGCTGTTCGTGGTGCTCTACGTGCCGCTCAACCTCGTCGTGTCGCTCGGGCTCGCAGCCTGGCTGACGCCACGGATCGCCGGACGGCACGTCTTCCGTGTCCTGTTCTTCATCCCGACCATCACGCCGATCGTCGCGAACGTCGTGGTGTGGCGGATGCTGTACCAGCCCGGTGGGGCGATCGACGCGTCGCTGCAGTCGACCGTCGGGGTGCACGCGCCGAACTTCCTCGCCGACCAGCACTGGGCGATGCTCGCCATCGTCGCGATGAGCGTCTGGCAGGGGTTCGGCTACAACATGCTGATCTTCTCGGCGGCGCTCGACGCCGTGCCGGAGAACCAGATCGAGGCCTCGCAGCTCGACGGCGCGAACGCCTGGCAGACCTTCTGGGCCATCAAGTTCCCGCTCATCTCGCCGTCGGTGTTCTTCGCGACGATGATGACGCTGATCACCTCGTTCCAGGTGTTCGTGCAGCCGTTCGTCCTCACCAAGGGCGGACCGGGCACCGCGACCGAGACCCTCGTGCAGTACATCTACAACACCGGGTTCCAGAACCAGCAGCTCGGTCTGGCATCCGCTGGCGCCTGGGTGCTGTTCGTCATCATCCTCGGGATCACGGCCGTCCAGTTCCTCGGGCAGAAGCGGTGGGTGCACTATGAGTGAAGCGGTCCGCGGGCACGTCGGCGCCACCACGTCGAACCGGACGGTCAACCCCCGCGCCGTCGCCAGGACCCGGTCGGCGCCGCGACCCGGACGAGTGCGACACGCGATCGGGTACGCCCTGCTCTGCCTCGTCACACTGCTGTTCGTCTCACCGCTCATCTACATGGTCGCGACGAGCCTCAAGCCCGCCGACCAGGTGTTCACCACCCCGCCGACGCTCTGGGGCCGCTCACTCGAGTGGGACAACTACGTGCAGGCGTTCACCTACCTGCCGTTCGCGCGGTTCATCCTCAACGGGGTGTTCGTCGCCGCGGCCGGCACCGTGATCAACGTCGCCGTCGCGGTGCTGTCCGGGTACGCGTTCTCGCGACTGCGCTGGCGCGGACGGAACACGGTGTTCCTGCTGTTCCTCGTCACGCTGATGATCCCGCAGGACGTCCTCGTCATCCCGATGTACGTGATGATGCAGGGCTTCGGCTGGGTCGACACGTTCCAAGCGCTCATCGTCCCGTGGGCGTTCACAGCCCTCGGTGCGTTCCTGGTGCGGCAGTTCTTCCTCACCGTGCCGCAGGAGCTCGACGACGCCGCCCGGGTCGACGGAGCCGGTGCCATCCGGACGTTCTTCTCCGTGATGCTGCCGCTCGCCCGACCGACCATGGCCGTCCTGGCCGTGTTCTCGTTCATCTCGTACTGGAACTCGTTCCTCTGGCCGCTCGTCGTCGTGAACGACGTCGAGGCCCACGGCACGATCCCGCTCGGCCTGCAGCAGTTCTTCGGCCAGCAGGGCTCCGAGTGGAACCTCGTGATGGCGGCGTCCGTGATCTCGATGCTGCCCACCGTGATCCTGCTCGTCCTGCTGCAGAAGCACCTCATCAAGGGCATCGTCACCAGCGGCCTCGGCGGCCGGTGACACCCCTTCCCCCTCTGAAAGGAACACTGGCCTCATGACCATCACCGCACCTGCAGCGCCGCAGACCGCGACCGACGCGAGCGGCCTGCCCGCGTGGTTCACCCACGACCGGTTCGGCATGTTCATCCACTGGGGGCTCTACGCCCTGCCGGCACGGCACGAGTGGGTGAAGAACCGCGAGCGGATCACCGACGCCGACTACCAGAAGTACTTCGACCACTTCGACCCCGACCTGTTCGACGCCGCCGACTGGGCCCGCCGTGCTCGCGAAGCCGGCATGAAGTACGTCGTGCTCACCACGAAGCACCACGAGGGCTTCTGCCTCTGGGACAGCAAGCTCACCGACTACAAGTCAACGAACACCCCGTTCGGCCGCGACATCGTGCGCGAGTTCGTCGACGCCGTCCGGGCCGAGGGGCTGCGGGTCGGCTTCTACCACTCGCTCATCGACTGGCACCACCCGGACTTCACCGTCGACGGCGTGCACCCGAGGCGCGATGACTCGCCCGAGGAGATCGAGGCGTTCAACGAAGGCCGTGACATGTCGCGCTACCGCGACTACCTGCACGGGCAGATCGAGGAGCTGCTCACCGACTACGGGCAGGTCGACTACCTGTTCTACGACTTCTCGTACCGGGACAACGACCACGAGGACATCTGGGGCGGCAAGGGTCGCGACGACTGGGGATCCTCGGAGCTGCTCGAACTGACCAGGCGGCTCCAGCCAGGCATCATCGTCAACGACCGGCTCGACCTGCCGGGCGACATCGTCACCCCCGAGCAGTACCAGCCGGACAAGCCGATGGAGGTCGACGGCGCCCAGGTGCCGTGGGAGGCCTGCCAGACGCTCAACGGGTCGTGGGGCTACGACCGCGACAACGTGAACCTCAAGCCCGTCGACCTGCTCGTCCGCATGCTCGTCGACGGCGTCTCGAACAACGGGAACATGCTGCTCAACATCGGCCCCACCGGCCGTGGCGAGTTCGACGGGGTCTCACGCCAGACCCTCGACGGCATCGGCACGTGGATGCACCAGCACGCCCGCTCCGTCTACGGCGCCGGACCGTCGTCGTTCGTCGCGCCGCGCAACACCGTGTACACGCAGAACGGCAACCGCCTGTACCTGCACCTGTTCGCGTGGCCGTTCGAGCACGTGCACCTGCCCGACCTCGCCGGCCGGGTCGCCTACGCCCAGCTGCTCAACGACGCGTCGGAGCTGCACTTCCGCGAGATCCCGCCCGGGACCCGTGCGCAGAACACCGGGCTCGGCGGGCAGCCGGCGGGGACGCTGACGCTCACGCTGCCGATCGTGCGACCCGACGTCGCCGTGCCGGTGGTCGAACTGTTCCTGCGCGACTGATGCAGCGCATCCTGTCGAGGACCCGACTGCGGGCGGGGAACGAGGCCGCGTACGACTCCGTGCACGCTTCGATCCCGCCCGCGCTCGCGGCCCGACTGCGTGACGCCGGCGTGCACGACTGGACGGTGTGGCGGGACGGGCAGGACCTGGTCCACCTGATCGAGGTCGAGGACTACCGCGCGATGCGCCGGGCGCTCGCCGACGACCCGGTCAACGCGGAGTGGCAGGAGACGATCAACCCCCTGCTCGAGGCCGACGACGACTACTCGGGGAACGACGACGGCGTGCCGCGGGTCTGGTCGCTCGCGGACCAGGTGGACGCATGACGGCCCCCGACCTCGACCGCGGCCCGTTCTGGTTCGGCGGCGCCGGCATCGGCAACCTGCTGCGCACCGTGTCCGACGACGACGCCCGTGCCACCGTCGATGCCGCGTGGGACGCCGGCGTGCGCGGCTTCGACACCGCGCCGCACTACGGCCTCGGGTTGTCCGAACGACGGCTCGGGGCGGCGCTCGCCGACCGCCAGCGTGACTCATTCCTGGTGTCGACGAAGGTCGGACGGCTGCTCGTCCCCGGCCGTGGCGGCGGCGACGACCTGGCCTCCGGCGGGTTCGCGGTGCCGAACGACACCGTGCGGCAGTGGGACCCGTCGCCGTCGGGCGTCCGGCGGTCCCTCGACGCGTCGCTCGGACGGCTCGGCCTCGACCACGTCGACATCGCCTACCTGCACGACCCCGACGTGTACTCGCTCGAGGACGGCCTGACGCAGGCGCTGCCGACGCTCGCCGAGCTGCGGGACGAAGGCGTGGTCTGTGCGGTCGGCGTCGGATCGAACTCGGTCGAGGCCCTCGACGCCGCAGTGTCGACCGGGCTCTGCGACGTGGTCATGCTCGCGGGGCGGTACACGCTCCTGGAGCAGCCGGCGGCGGACCTCGTCGCCCGGTGCGCCGCGCTCGGGGTCGCGGTCGTCGCGGTCGGCGTCTACAACTCGGGGCTGCTCGGGCAGGAGCGGCCGAACGCCACGGCGACCTACGACTACGCGGCGGCTCCGGCGGCGCTCGTGGCGCGGGCGAACGCGATCGCCGACGTCTGCGAGCGGCACGGTGTCACGCTGCCCGAGGCCGCGCTGGCGTTCCCGCGCCGTGCTGCTGCCGTCCGCGCGATCGCCCTCGGAGCGCAGTCCGCCGAGCAGGTGCGCTCCAACGTGGCTCGGGCCGCGGCCGTCGTGCCCGAGTCCCTGTGGGAGGACCTGCGCGCAGGGGGCCTGCTCACCGCCTGAGCCCCGCACAACCAAAATCACCCCGAACCGCACGGATGCGTGGTTCGGGGTGACTTTGGTTGTGCGCCGGGTCGTGCCCGGCGAGACCTGCCTAGCGGGTCTTGGCGCTGCGACCCGAGAAGCGGATGTAGATGAGCAGCACGATGATGGCGCCGATGATCGAGCCGATGATGCCGGCCGGCTGGAAGAAGCCGTCCATCGGGTCGTGCTGGAAGATCAGGAACCCGAGGAACCCGCCCACGAACGAGCCGATGATGCCCAGCAGGATGGTCATGGGGATCGAGATGTTCTGCTTGCCGGGGACGACGAGCCGGGCGATGGCGCCGGCGATGAGTCCGACGATGATCAAGCTGATGATGAGACCGAGCACGGTTTCCTCCTCGTGGGTGCGGTTGCCGCGGCATGGGTTGCCGGAGTCAGGGCCGACGTCAGACTCTGGACCCAACCGCCTGCACGCGTTCTCGGTTTCAGTCGATGTCAGGGCCGCATCCGTCGGAACGGCGACCGGACGCGACGGCGGGCCTTCGCCGTGGATGGTCGGGGTTCAGCGAGCGCGTGCAGTTCAGTATCACGTTCGGGATCGTCGGCCGGGACGCCGACACCCGGGTGCCGAGGCAGCGGCGCCTCCTCGACGGCGAGGACCGCCAGGGCCCGCCGAGCATGGTCAGCAGCGTCCTCGGCCCGCCCCTGACGGCTCGCCACGCGGGCACGAGCCGTCAGGTAACGGACAACACGATCACGGAAGAACGCGGTGCGTCGCATCTCGGGCTCGAACCCGGTCAGGAGTACGTCGGCCTCCGCGAGGGACGCGTCGTCGCCGAGGCGGATGAGCACCTCGGCGAGCAGCACCTCGGCCATGCCGGTGGTGAACGAGTCGCTTCCATCCTCATCGACACGGCGGAGCACGTGTCGGTACTCGTCGACGGCCTCGTGCAGACGGCCAGACAGAGCGAGCGACGTGGCGAGCGCTTCGCCGCCGCCGTTCACGAGCGCCGGGGACTGGCCGACCTCGGCGCACTCCGCCATGTACCGACGGAGCAGCGTCCGTCCGGCCTCCCGTATCGCTTCGTCCGCATCAGCACGGAGCGCGAGGGTCCCACCCTGGATGCGCAGGTACTCCCGGCGCGACGATCGTGACCGCGCGAGTTCGGCCTCGAACGCCGCTGCGATCGTGTCGTTCCACTCTGCCGATCGGTACCAGTCGTCACCACGCCTCGGCCGGAGCCGTTTCGTGGGCTTCGATGCTGTCGGTTCCTCGGGCGGCAGCGCATCGAGCCGCCCCAGCGCTCGCCGCGACGCGGTCCGCACCCACGGCGGCCCGTTCTCGGCGGCGTCGAGGAACACCGAGATCGCGGCGGGTGCGCGGAGCCGTGCCAGCGCGGTGATCGCGTGGTTCCGGACGTCATCGTCGTCAGTGAGCCCAAGCAGGACCTGGACGGCGTCGGGGCGTTTCGACTTGCCGAGTCCCGACACGGCCATCCGGCGTCCGGACCCGTTCCCCGCATCCTGCACCAGCGCGACCACGTCGTCGAACCACCGATCGTGCCACGTCGCTTCGATGGCGAGCCCGATGACCCAGCGCAGGCCGTCGTCCGAGGTGGTGCGGAAGGCGTCGACGAGTGCCTGGTTGACCGTCGGGCGTGCCCAGGCCTTCCCGAGCGCGCGGACGATGCTCTCGCGGTTGCGATCGGACTCCACCCGCGGCAACCAGTCCAGGAGCACCGGGAGTGCAGGACGGTACCGGTCTTGGCGGTCCGCGACGTCGTGGAGCCGCCGGACGTCGACGCCGACGGCGTGGAGCTCAGCGACGATGCTCGCGGCCTCGCGCTCCTCGTTCGGGGTCAACGGCACGTCGAGCAGTATCGCGGATTCGTGGCGGTTCGCGCGGTCAGTCGAGGGAGCGCCGCAACCAGCGCTCGACGCCCTCGACGTGCGACACCACGAGCGCCTGCACGAGCTGCGGATCACGGCGTCGGATGGCGTCCACGATCGCGGCGTGCTCGTCGAGGGTGCGCTGCACGGACCCGTTCTGCGTGAGCCCGCGCCAGACGCGGACCCGCACGGTCTTGCTCGACAGCGCGTCGAGCAGTCCGGACAGGTACTGGTTGCCACCGATGCCCGCGATGGTCGAGTGGAACAGCAGGTCGTGCGCGACGAGGTCTTCGACGCCTGTGTCCTCGCCGACGGACTGCATCAGCGTGGCGAGCTCGTCGATCTGCTGCTCGGAAGCCCGCGCGGTCGCCAGGACGGCGGACGCGGGCTCGAGGATGCGGCGGACCTCGAGCAGGTCGACGAGGGACCGGTCGTGGTGCATGTCGACGACGAACGACACGGCCTCGAGCAGGACGCCGGGTTCGAGCGACGTCACGTAGGTGCCGTCGCCGCGTCGGACGTCGAGCACGCGGATGAGCTCGAGGGCCTTCACCGCTTCACGCAGGCTGTTCCGCGACAGCCCGAGCGACTCGCTCAGTTCCTTCTCGGGCGGCAGGCGCTGCCCCGGTTGGAGCTCACCGCTCACGATCATCTGCTGGATGCGTGCGATCGCATCGTCGGTCAGCGACGCCACGTCACCACCTCCTGATCCCGGCCCACTCGCGGACGCGAGCCGACAGGTCGACGATAGCCGGGCCTCCCGGTCGTCACGGCCCGACCATCAGGCGGGCCGCAACCGGAGGGCCTGCATCCCGCCGTCGACGGCCAGGTCGACGCCCGTCGTGGACCGTGCGAGCGGGCTCGTCAGGTAGGCGACCGCCTCGGCGACCTCCTCCGCCTGCACGAGCCGGCCGTGCGGTTGGCGGGCCTCGAGGGCGGCACGTTCGGCGGCCGGGTCGCCCGCGGCCGACAACAGCCGCGCGACCCACGGGGTGTCGGCGGTGCCGGGGTTGACGGCGTTGACGCGGATGCCCTCGCGGATGTGGTCAGCGGCCATCGCGCGGGTCAGGGCTGCGATGGCGCCCTTCGTCGCCGAGTAGAGCGCCCGCTGGGGCAGTCCAGCGGTGGCGGCGATGGAGCAGGTGTTCACGATGCTCGCGTTGCCCGACGCCCGCAGGTGGGGGAGTGCGGCGCGGGACAGCCGGACGGCGCCGAGCACGTTGACCTCGTACACCCGTCGCCACTCGTCGTCGTCGTTGTCCTCGACCGTTCCCTGTGCGCCGATGCCGGCGTTGTTCACCAGGACGTCGAGTCCGCCGAGCTGCTCGACGGCGGAGGCGACGGCTGCGCGGACGGACGCATCGTCGCTGACGTCGCACGTGATCGACACGACGCCGTCGGCGGTGGACGGCTGGAGGTCGAGGACGGCGACCGTCGCACCGCGGTCCTGCAAGGCGGCGGCGATCGCTGCGCCGATGCCGGAAGCACCCCCGGTGACGATGGCCCGGACGCCGTCGTGGCTGCCGGCGCCGCCGGTTGCGTCCGCCATCAGGCTGCTCCGACCGTCTGGCGCTGCGAGCCGAGCCCGTCAGCGGTGAGCTCGACGACGTCCCCGGGCTGCAGGTAGGGCGCGTGTCCGGCCAGCGCGACGCCCGCCGGGGTCCCCGTGCTGATGACGTCCCCGGGGTACAGCACCATGAACTGGGACAGGTACCGGACGATCTCCACAGGCCGGAAGATCATGTCGGCGGTGGTGCCGTCCTGCCGGACCTCGCCGTTGACGGTCAGCCGGAGCGCGAGCGCCGCGGGGTCGAGGCCGGCGGCAGCGAGTGACCCGGGGGTGACGAGCCACGGTCCGAGCGGGTTGAAGGTCTCGCAGGACTTTCCCTTGTCCCACTGCCCGCCGCGCTCGAGCTGGAACTCCCGCTCGGACACGTCGTTCGCGATGGCGTAGCCGGCGATGGAGGCCTCGGCGTCCGCATCGGTCTCGCAGTACCGAGCGGTGCGGCCGATGACGATCGCGAGCTCGATCTCCCAGTCGGTCTTCGTGCTGTTCCGGGGGATCAGCACCTGGTCGTCGGGACCGATCACCGTCATCGGGTCCTTCATGAACACGATCGGTTCGGTGGGGATGTCGGCGCCGGTCTCCGCTGCGTGGTCGCGGTAGTTCAGGCCGATGCACACGACCTTGCCGGGGCGGGCGATCGGGGCCCCACGGCGCATGCCGTCGGCCCGGTCTCGGCCGATGCTCGTCAGGTCACCGGCGCTGCGCGCGTGGTCGACGCGGCCGACCGGGTCCGAGGCCAGGAAGGCCCCGCCGATGTCACTGGTGATCGAGCGGAGGTCGAAGACCTCGCCGTCGGTGTCGATGGCCACGGGGATCTCGCTCCCCGCCGGGCCGAGTCGTGCGAACTGCATCGTTCCTCGCTCTCCGGCTGCGCCGATGCAGCCAGAAACATCCTATGTCTGCTCGACTTCACGGACAAGGTAGATGCGTTCCGCGGTGCGGCGGAAGACGGCGTCACGCTCGTCCGCCGTCAGGTCGGCGAGAGCTGCCGTCGTCCGCTGCACGACGTCGGCGTACCCGGTCGCCAGGGTCGACACCGGCCAGTCCGAGCCGAACAGCGACCGTTCGGGGCCGAACTGCTCCACGACCTCGCGGATGTAGCGGGCGACGGGGCGGTCCTGCCAGTCCTGGCCGGCCTCGGTGAACAGGCCGGAGACCTTGCCGACGACGTTCGGGCGTGCGGCGAAGTCGGCCATCCGTCCTCGCCAGGCCGGGTCGCCGGAGTCGATGGACGGCTTGCCGGCGTGGTCCAGCACGAACGACGCACCGGGCACGGCGTCGATCAGCGCCAGGGCAGCAGCGTGCTCGCGCGCCCGGACCAGGACGTCGAACACCAGGCCGGCATCGGCGAGGGCGCGCACCCCACGCGCGACGTCGGGCCGGGCGAGCCAGTACGGGTCCGGTTCGTCCTGCACCAGGTGCCGGATGCCGACCAGGCGTTCGCCGCCGGGGCGCGCCCGGACGGCTGCGATCCGGTCGACCACGTCGGCAGCGGTCAGGTCCACCCAGCCGACGACACCCGCGACGGGTCCGGGCTGCTCGAGCAGCCACGCGGTCTCGTCGGGATCGTGCACGGCCTGCACGACGATGGTCCGGGTGACGCCGGTGTCCTGCGTCGCCGCGCGGAGGTCGTCCACGTCAAACCGGCGGCGGATCGGGGCGACGGAGTCGTCCATCCAGGGGTACGGCCGGTCGGCGGGGTCCCAGAGGTGGTGGTGAGCATCGATGATCACGCCCTCATGATGCCCGATTCATCCGATGTCCGCGCGGGTGTCCGTCCGACGACTTCTCGCGCTGGGCGACACGTCACGGGTGTCTGCCGGCGTGACGTGTCGCTGGGCGCGAAAGTTCGCGCCCTCAGACCGCGCCGGAGGCCTCGAGCTCGGCCCGCAGCTCCGCGTCGGACGGCTCGACGAAGTGCTTGCCGTTCGGCAGCACCACGACGGGGATGTTCTTCCGCCCGCTGATCGCCTCGGCACGGTCGGCCGCCGACAGATCCTGCTCGACGTCCACGTACTCGTAGTCGACGCCCAGGGTGTCGAGCAGCGCCTTGGACCGGCGGCAGTCGCGGCACCAGTCCGCGCCGAACATCGTCACCTTGTCGAACACTTCATCGCTCATGCCCAGAGAGTACGTCTGCGCGCCCCCGTCCATTCCCTACGATTGGAGCATGCCGCCAGGACCCGACCCCGAGACGCGATCCTGGGCGTCAGCGGCCGTCCGACGCTTCGCCGCGGTCACGAACCTGCTCGTGGCGGCCCGCCGGTTCCGCATCGTCGGCGGCGACCCCCGCGATGCCTCGGCGCTGCACGGTCTGTTGACCGGTCTCGGCGCTCGCCCGGCCGCCGACCACGAACCGATCGACCAGCTCTGGTGCCTCGGTTCCCCCGAGGAGTCGACCCCAGTCATCGAGCGCGAGGCGGACCGCCCTCGTGGCGCGACGCTCATCGTGATCGACGCCGGCCGGCACCTGCCCGCCGTCGACGAGGACGCTTTCGGCCCCGTCGTGACCGCCCGCCCCGGTGTGCTCGGCGTCCCGATGCTCTCCGACGACGTCTTCCTCGTCTCGACCGGCCGCGACCCCGAGGGCGACCCGGCCGCCGACGCCCGCCTGCGCTGGGCACGACGCTCGATGCCCGTCGCACGCGAGGTCGCCGCGGAACTCCGCGACGGCGGACTGCTCCGTGGCACCCGCATCGGCGTCGCGATGTTCCTCGAGCCGAAGACGGCGGTGCTGAGCCTGTTGCTGCGGGACGCCGGGGCAGAGGTCGTCGTCTACGCGCACGCCGACGAGACCGACGACGCCGTGGCCGCGTCGCTCCGGGCAGCGGGTCTCACGGTGCACGCGAGCAGCACCGCGTCGCTGCCGGAGCAGAAGGCGCTCGCCCTCGCGATGCTCGACACCCGGCCGCACATCCTGCTCGACGACGGCTCCCACGTCATCCGGCTCGCCCACCGGGAGCGACCGGACCTGCTGCCGACGATGCTCGGCGCGGCTGAGGAGACCACGAGCGGTCTCCGGCCCTTGCGCGTGATGGCGTCGCGGGGCGAGCTCGGCATCCCCGTGGTCGCCGTCAACGACGCCCGCACCAAGACGTTCTTCGACAACCGGTACGGCACCGGGCAGTCGACGGTGTTCGCCGTGCTCGACCTGGTCGACGGACTCGCGTCCGGCACGCACCGGGTCCGGCCTGGGCCCACGCCGCCGGTTCCGGACCGACGCGCCAGCGGCGGGTCGGCCGTGCCGGTGGGGGGAGGCGCGGCGGTCGTCGCCGGGTTCGGGCACGTCGGCGAAGGGGTCGCGCTGGTGCTCACCGCCCTCGGGTTCCGGGTCACGGTCGCCGAGACCGATCCGGTGCGCGCCCTGCAGGCGCTGTTCGCCGGCCACGCCGTCGCGCCGCTCGCCGATGCCGTGCAGGACGCCGACCTCGTGGTGAGCGCCACGGGGGTCGCCGACACGATCGACCTTCGGGTGCTGCGCTCGTGCGCGGACGGGGCCGTCGTCGCCGTCGCCGGTGGGGTCGACCACGAGGTCGCGCTCGACGACGCCCGCGCCGCCGGAGCCGAACTGCGGCCAGTGGGTCCGAAGGCCGAACGCCTCGTGTTCCCCGACGCCGAGGGCGGGCCGGTCGTGCTCGACCGTGGCGGCTGCATCAACATCACCGCGGCCGAGGGCAACCCGATCGAGATCATGGACCTGTCCTTCGCCGTGCAGCTCGGGGCCGTCCGCATGCTGCTCGAGCGGGGCGACGAACTGGAGCGAGCCGTCGTGCCGATCGACCCCGCGGTCGACGACGCGACCGCCCGCGTGGCGCTCGCCGCCTTCGGAGCGCACCCCGTTCCTCCCGGCCTTCCAGCCGAACACCCGGCGGACCGCGAGCCGGACGTCCGGACGCGTCGTTTCGGAGACCCCGCATGAGCGCTGCGCACCCGAGCGACTCGCACCCGAGCGCCGCGCGCCCGCGTGCCGACCACCCCGTGGTCGTGCACTCGGCGCGCGTCGTCGTGCCGATGACCGCGCCGCCGATCGCCGACGGCGCGGTTGCCGTGCAGGACGGCCGCATCCTGCACGTCGGCGACCGGTCGTGGGTCGTCGACCAGCTCGCCGGAACGGGTGCGACGTTCACCGAACGGCAGTGGCGCGGAGCCCTCCTGCCGGGCCTCGTCAACGCGCACTCGCACCTGCAGTACACCGGCATGGCCAGTGTCGGCACCCGGCAGTACAGCGGATTCGAGGACTGGGCGGCTGCCTTCAACGAGGTCTACGCCGAACCGCACGACTGGCGGGCCGAAGCGGCCGCTGGCGCCGCGGCCTCGATCCGTGCCGGCGTGACGAGCATCGCGGACATCGTCACCGACATCGAGGCCGCCACCGCGCTCGAGGACGCCGGGCTCGGCGGCATCGCCTACTGGGAGGTGATGGACTGGGAGAACGACGCCTGGCAGTCGCACGGCCGCGACCAGGTGCTCGACGAACTCGCCCGGATCCCGACCACCCCCGGAGCCGGCCTGTCACCGCACGCGCCGTACTCGCTCGAGGTCGCACCCCTGCTCGAACTCCCCGACATCGTCCGGCAGCGTGGGCTCCGGCTGCACCTGCACCTCGGCGAGGCCGCCTTCGAGGGGGAGCGCATCGCCCTCGGACCCGTTCCCGGACTCGACGGTGTCGACGGCGTCGGCCACGGCAACGACTGGCACCTGGCGAACGTGCCCTCGTTCCGGGCGCTCCGGGCCCTCGGGTTCGGGGCGAGCGCCACCGCGTTCGTCGACCGGCTCGGGGTGCTCGGTCCGGACTGCCACATCGCGCACGGTGTCTACATGACGGCCGCCGACCGGGCGCTCCTGCGCGCACGCGGCACCGCCGTCGCACTGTGCCCGCGGTCGAACGCCGTCATCGGCCTCGACCCGCCGCCCGTCGCCGACTACCTGCGCGAGGGCAGCCCGATCGCCATCGGCACCGACTCGCTGTCGTCGTCGCCGTCCCTCGACCTGATGGCCGACGTCACCGCGCTCCACCGCATCGCCCGCGCCCAGGGCTACGGCCACCGCGACCTGCACGAGCGGCTCCTGGCGGCTGCGACCCTCGGTGGCGCGCACGCGATGGGGCTCGCCGTCGGTCCGGACCGCATCGGCCACCTCGCCGTGGGGGCCCGCGCCGACCTGGCCGTGTTCGACGTCGATGCCCGCACCGTGCCCGACGCACTCGCCGAGCTCGTCGAGGACGGCGCCGGGCGTGCATCCGCCACCGTCATCCGTGGCGTGGTCCGCGCCGTCGACGGAGCGCTGACCGGCGAGCCGACGTCGTCGCCCGGCCGCCCTGCCCGCCCTGTCATCCCTGTGGAGGAATCATGACCGAGACCGCACCCCGCCCCGGCATGGCCGCCCGTCGCACCGTCGACGGCGAGCTGATCGAGTGGCTCGACGTGCCGAAGCGTGCCATCGCCCTCGGCATGGAGCCGCACCCCGAAGGTGGTTGGTACGTCCGCACCTGGACCTCACCGGCCACGGTGACGACGCCCGCGGGGGACCGCCCCGCCGCCACCCTGATCCACTTCCTGCTGCCGCCGGGCGAGGCCTCGGCCTGGCACCGGGTCACGAGCGACGAGATCTGGATGTGGCACGGCCCGGACACCGTCGAGCTCGAACTCGGCGGTTCCGGCGATGCTCCCGAGCCCGGTGCGCGGATCACCCTCGGGCCCGACGCCGGACGTGACCGGGTGAACGACGCGCAGGCGTTCGTGCGCGGTGGCGTGTGGCAGCGGACGATCCCGAACGACGGCGAGGTGCTGCTGAGCTGCCTGGTGTCGCCGGGCTTCTCGTTCGACGACTTCACGATGGCCGACGAGGCCGAGTAGTACCGCGACACGGTTTCGCGTTGGTATCCCACCGCGAAGTACACTTCGACCTGCCCCCACCCCCTCGCACGAAGGCCCGACCGTGACCCGATCCCTCCGCTTCACCCTCGCCGTCGCAACAGCCGCGGTCGCCGCCCTCGCCCTGTCGGCGTGCTCCGCCGGGGGCAGCAGCTCCGGATCGGACGGCACCGTCACCGACGGCAAGTTGACGATCGCCACCGGTGAGCCGGCGTACTCGCCGTGGATCGAGGACAACAAGCCGCAGTCCGGCAAGGGCTTCGAGTCCGCCGTGGCCTACGCGGTCGCGAAGGAGATGGGCTACAGCAAGTCCGACGTCGTCTGGAAGCGCAGCACCTTCGACAGTGCGATCGCACCGGGCCCGAAGGACTGGGACCTCAACGTCCAGCAGTTCTCGATCGACGCGAAGCGCAAGAAGGCCGTCGACATGTCGAGCGCGTACTACACGACGACGCAGGCCGTGGTGACGACGAGCACCTCGAAGGCCGTCGACGACACGAGCATCGCCGCGCTCAAGAAGGACGCGATCGGTGTCGCCACCGGGTCCACGTCGATCGCCAGCGTGAAGAGCGTGCTGGGGATCACCCCACAGGTCTTCAACTCGAACGACGACGCCGTGCTCGCACTGAAGTCGGGCCAGATCGACGCGATCGTCACCGACCTGCCGACGGCGTTCTACATGGCCGCTGCGCAGCTCGACGACGGCACGGTCTCGGCGCAGTTCCCGGCGGACGGCTCGGGCGACCAGTTCGGCTTCGTGCTGCCCAAGGGCTCGGCGCTCACGAGCAAGGTCGACAAGGCGCTCAAGACGCTCGAGGACGACGGCACGCTCGAGGACCTGCAGACGAAGTGGCTCTCCTCGGAGACCAACACCCCGGTCCTGAAGTAACCGCATGACCGTGCCAGCAGGCGCCGGCACCCCGGTTGCCGCAGCAGCGCCGAGCCAGGTCGAGCTCGAACGTCGGCTCTACCGCCGGCAGCGCGGACGCCGGTCGATCGTGGTGTCGGTGGCATCGACGCTCGTCGTGATCGCGGTCGTCTACTTCGGCGTCGTGAACACTCCGGGCTGGGCTGCGGTCCAGCAGTCGTTCTTCGACCCGCAGACCGCGATCGACAGCTTCCCGGACATCCTGCTGGGGCTCTGGCTCAACGTCCGCATCCTGTTCTTCAGCGCCATCGGGGTCGCCGTGTTCGGCACCCTGCTCGCGGTGGTGCGTGGTCTGCGGAACCCGGTGTTCTTCCCGCTGCGGATGCTGGCGACCGGCTACACGGACCTGTTCCGCGGCCTGCCGCTCATCATCGTGCTGTACCTGGTCGGCTACGGGATCCCCGGGCTCGGGGTGTTCCCGCGGCTGCCCGCCGAGGTCTGGGGCACCATCGCGATCGTCCTGACGTACTCGTCGTACATCGCGGAAGTCCTGCGCGCCGGCATGGAGGCCGTGCACCCCTCGCAACGTCTGGCCGCGCGGTCGCTCGGGCTCTCGCACGCCAAGACGCTGCGGCTCGTGGTGCTGCCGCAGGCGATCCGCAAGGTCACGCCGGCGCTCATGAACGACTTCGTGTCGATGCAGAAGGACGTCGGCCTGGTGTCGATCCTCGGCGCCGTCGACGCGGTCCGCTCGGCGCAGATCGCCCAGGCGGAGACCTACAACTTCACGCCGTACTTCGTCGCGGGGCTGCTGTTCGTGGTGATCAGCCTGCCGCTGATCCGCGTCACGGACGCGATCGCGCGCCGCCAGCAGCGGCGCGAGCAGATCGGAGGGACCGTATGAGCGAGGTCGGCCAGGAGGCCCGTGGTGCGTCGGGTGCGGACGCTGCGGTTCTCGAACTGCGCGGGTTGCGCAAGGCCTTCGGCGAGCACGAGGTCCTGCGTGGCATCGACCTGACGCTGCACCGCCACGAGGTCATCTGCGTCATCGGGGCATCTGGCTCGGGCAAGTCGACCCTGCTCAAGACGGTGAACCTGCTCGAGGGCATCGACGACGGCGAGATCCTGCTGCAGGGGACTGACATCGCCGATCCCCGCATCGCCGTCGACGGGGTCCGGGCACGGATCGGCGTGGTCTTCCAGCAGTTCAACCTGTTCCCGCACATGACCGTGCTCGACAACGTGACGCTCGCCTCGCGGCAGGTGCACGGCGTCGGCCGGGCTGAAGCAGAGGCGACCGCGCGTCGGCTGCTCGAACGGATCGGCCTGTCGGAGTTCGCTGATGCGTACCCGGACCGCCTGTCCGGCGGGCAGCAGCAGCGCGTGGCCATCGTCCGGGCGATCGCGTCGGACCCCGAGCTCCTACTGCTCGACGAGGTCACGAGTGCCCTCGACCCCCAGCTCGTCGGCGAGGTGCTCGACCTGGTCACCGAGCTGAAGCGGCAGGGGTCGACGATCCTGATGACCACGCACGAGATGCACTTCGCGCGGAACGTGGCCGATCGGATCGTGTTCCTGCACCGGGGCGAGGTCGTCGAGCAGGGCGTCCCCGGGGACGTGCTCGACGCACCGCAGCACCCGGCCCTGGTCGAGTTCCTCTCCCGCGTCCACGCCTAGGACCAGACCGGGCGACTACGCGACGGGAGCCGGCGTCGGCGACAGGAGCCGCGCCTCCCGGTCATCATCGGCGACCACGTCGGGGACGTGGGATCCGCGACCTGCCGGCAGGAACACGGCGACCAGTGCCGAGGCGGCGACGACGGCGGCTCCGACCAGCACGGCGGGCTGGGCCGCGTCGACGTAGCCGGTGGGGGTGAGCTGGCCGCCGGCCCCGGTGAACACGGCGGTGAGCACCGCGATGCCGAGCGCGACCCCGATCTCGCGCAGGGTGGAGTTCGCGCCGGAGGCCTTCGCGTGGTCGTCCTGGGGCATCCGCGCGAGCACCGCGGTCGAGATCGGCCCGAACACGGCGCCCATCCCGATGCCGGCGAGCAGGAAGCCGGGCAGGAGGCCGGTGAAGGTGACGTCGGCGGACATCGTGGCGGCGATCCAGAACAGACCGGCGGACAGGAACGCCATGCCGCCGGCGATGAGCACCCGGGTGCCGACCCGTGGTGCGATGATCCCGGCGAGCGGCGCGACGATCATCGGTGCGAGGGTCCACGGCATCGTCCAGACGCCGGCCTCGAGCGGTGACCGGCCCTGCACCACCTGCAGGAACTGGATCAGGATGAAGACTGACCCGAACGCGCCGAACGAGAACGTCATGGCGACGAGGTTGGCGAGGGTGAAGCTGCGGTCGCGGAAGAACCGGAGCGGCAGGAGCGGTGCGGCCGTCGTGGCCTGGCGGACGACGAACGCGACGAGCAGTGCGCCGCCACCGATGAGCCCGGCCAGCACCTCGGTGCTCGTCCATCCTGCGTCGTTGCCGCGGACGATCCCGAACACGACACCGAGCACTCCGAGGCCCGCGAACACGACGCCGAGGACGTCGGTCCGGACCCGGGCACCTCGGGTGTTCGGCAGGGCGAACAGGGCGAGCGGGATCGCGATCACGCCGACGGGGACGTTGAGCCAGAAGATCGCCTCCCAGCTCCAGCTCTCGACGACGGCTCCGCCGATGAGCGGGCCGAGAGCGACACCGAGGCCCGAGATACCGCCCCAGACGCCGATGCCCACGGTGCGCAGGCGGTCCGGGACGCTGCCGACGAGCAGGGTCAGCGACAGTGGCATGATCGCCGCGGCGCCGGCCCCCTCGACCGCGCGCCAGACGATGAGGGCGGTCGGGTCAGTGCTCATCGCCGCGAAGGCCGACGAGACGGTGAAGACGCCGATGCCGGCGATGAACAGGTGGCGGCGGCCGATGCGGTCGCCGAGGCCGACGGCCAGCAGCATCAGGGCGGCGAAGGCGAGCGTGTAGGCGTTGGTGATCCACTGCAGCTCCTCGACCGAGGCGCCGAGGTCGGCGTGCACGGCGGGGAGTGCGCTGGTGACGACGAGGTTGTCGAGCGTCGCCATGAACATCGGGAGGGATGCGGCGGCGATCGCGAGCCACACGGGGATGCGTCGGGACATGCTGTCTCCAGTCGTTGGTAATCCGATGATTACTTGCTTCGACGGACTGTAGTAATCGACTGATAACATGTCAACCATGAGCACGGAGACAGCCGTCCGGATGCCGGCAGCGCAGCGTCGCGCGATGATCCTCGAAGCCGCACGCGGGGTGTTCGGCCGCCAGGGGTACCACGGCACCACCACCGACCAGATCGCCTCGGCGGCGGGCATCAGCCAGCCGTACGTCGTCCGGATGTTCGGGTCGAAGGAAGCGCTGTTCCTCGAGGTCTTCCGCGACACCCTCGGCATCCTGCTCGACGCTTGGCGCGAGACCTTGACGACCCTCGGCCCGGACGACGTGCCGGCGCACGTCATCGGTGAGCAGTTCGTCGACCTCGCTGCCGAGCAGGGCCTGCACACCGTGCTGCTGCAGGGGTTCGTCTCCGGTGCCGAGCCCGCGATCGGTGCGGCCGCACGCGACGGTTTCCTTGAGATCTACCGGTTCCTGCGGGACGAGGCGGGGATCCCGGACGACCAGGTGCAGGGCTTCTTGGGCAGCGGGATGATCTTCGCGATCATGCTCGCGATCGACATGCCGGCGCGGTTCGACGAGGACCGCGACGCGGCGGACTTGCTCCGCGCGACGTTCGGCGCGAAGTGCGGGCAGGTGCTCGACCTGGTGCGGCCGAGCGCGGCGGACCCGAGGGTCGCGGACCCGGGCGCCGCCCGCCCGCGCGCCTAGATGTACTGAGTCATGAGGTTGGTGACACTCGGGCTGCGGGCGTGAGTCCGTGGCTCGAGTGGATCCGGTCATTGTTGT